>DATIIK010000001.1:0-6793 GCA_035479715.1 Saccharimonadales bacterium (SeqCode)
CTACCAAGGGCATTGCTGAGTAGCTATCGTGCGGAATAGATAAGCGCTGAAAGCATATTAAGCGCGAAACTAGCCTCAAGATTAGATTTCCCTATGATCCCCCAGAAAGACTATCTGGTTGATAGGCGCAAGATGGAAGTATGGCAACATATGTAGTCGAAGCGTACTAATAGGGACATTGACTTTTTACGTTCTCTGAACGAATCGCCCCCGTTGGTGATACGTTCAGAGGAAGTGCATTGACTAGTTATTGGTGTGTGCCAAACGCATTACATCGATAACGTTTGTCTACAAAAGCTTCCGCTTTTCTGACCTACGTGACCATACCAGCACCACTGGTATGGACATCGATAGGCTTTTACCTCGGTAAGAGCTGATTCGGTGCCCATAGCGAGAGGGAAACACCTGTTCCCATGCCGAACACAGCAGTTAAGCCTCTCAGCGGTTACAATACTTGGGCCTGAGCCCTGGGAAAATAGCACGGTGCCGTTTTATAAAAGAGACTTCCGAATAGGAGGTCTCTTTTCTGTTGGGGCTATATTTGATAAAAAGTATTGACACAAGCATAATAAAATGTTATCATAAGCACAATTCGAAAGGATAAGAGGGTTTCGCTGCGGGCGCATGCTTGCTGCGGATCCTCTTTTCTGTTTCGGAGCATATCACAACCTTAACACCTTGGGAGGTGTTTACATGGCTGGAACTAAAGCTGGCGGCCAAAAGGCTGCTGCAACCAACAAGAAGAAGTACGGAAGCGACTTTTACGCTTCTATCGGCGCCAAGGGCGGCCACAACGGTAAGACCGGTGGTTTCGCCGCTGGTGACGCTGGTCGCGAACGCGCCCGTGTTTACGGTGCTATCGGTGGTCGCATCAGCCGCCGCACCAAGAAGTCTGCCTAGGCTCGCCTGAGTATAACTTCGCTAAAACACCCCTGGAGACAGGGGTGTTTTTTGTTAGCTGCTTACCTTATGAATGGCGGGGCCGGTACCGCAACGTAATAGTAGGCGGGTGTCAGCAGGCTAAAAAAGAAAAATGCATAGGTCCAGGCAGCTTTAGACTGGGGTGGCCATGCTAGCACTACCGACGAAAACCGTGGAATGTCGGGATTATTCTGCATGTCGCGGAACATCCACGCCCAAAACGCCAATGTGCCTCCGACGATGGCGATAGGGAGGAATAGTGCAATGGTGGATATAATGCTGTACATGATAGGTGTTATAGTGCGCCGTCCCAGAAATAGGCTACCGCGCCGTCTGTAAACGGTACGGCCGGCAAAGCCGGCTGCGGGTGACACTCCACCGGGTTCCGCAGTTCCAACAGTGGTAGTGGCTGGCGCTGGACTGCAGACAGCGCTCAAAACAGCCGGGACAGGTAGCACGTAGGTGCAGCCAATCACGGTAGGTGTCCAGGCAATCTTGCACATGGTCTTCGTCCAGATCCACGCCATACTGTTCGGCCAGTTCGCGGGCTTTGTCCCAGGCGGCGACTTCTAATTGCAGCAGCTCTATATCATAAACGTAATCAGTATGTGCAAGTAATGCATGTCCAAGCTCATGGAGCAATGCAAAAACGTCATGTATGGTATTTTGGGCAGATTTTTTGTACGATACATGCCTTTTTCCGGCGTGCCACGAAAACCGCATGCTTTCTACAAATGACAAATCGGGATAATCTGCGGCAATCTGTGCAAGTAGCGTCTCCAGGATAATAGGCGCAGCTACAGGCGTTTCTGCCACCTTAGGCATAGATGCTCCGCGCCAGATCATAGCAGCCATAGACGACGGCTTCTTCAGGCCGCTGGGCTTTGATGATCGGCGGGATAGGGGTAAGCGGAGTCGAATATTCCTCGAGCCCGGCTACCAGAAAATCGTGGTATTTGGGCAGGTAGTGTCCCACGCCACCACCCAGTACGATGACGTCCGGCTCGGTAACTGCGATCAGGTCCAAAAAGCCTGGTACCCAGTCTTTGACGATGGCTTTCCAGATGGCGGGATCTTCGATGTCAGAGGCCTTCTGTCGGTATTTTTCGTAAATAGCCTTGCCGCTGGCAAAGCTTTCCCACTTCACGAGCTTGTGGCCGCGCTGCAGCATCATATGGCCAGGCTCGATGTCGGCCATATTCGGCTCGATCTTCTGATCCACGATAAAACCGCCACCGATACCAGTGCTGATGGTCAGGTAGAGCACCTTGGCATGTTTGTCGCGCAGCAGCATTGCCTCGGATAGACCAGCTAGGTTGGCATCGTTTTCGAGCAGCATAGGGCAGCCGACGATACGCTCGACATCGCGCTGGATGTGCTCATGCTTCCATTTTAGGTTACCGCCCACCATGAATACGCCGTGGTCACGATCGATTTCACCGGGAGCAGCTACGGCGCCAGCCCTGAAGTCTTTTGTTGTAATATTGGCAACAGTGCTTTTGAGTTCGGCTAGAAAATCGTCGTATTTCGGTGGAGTGGGGAACCGGAGTGATTCGTGAATCACGCCCTCGTTAGTGAGTGCTGCTATCAGCGTTTTAGTGCCCCCGATGTCGATGCCGATATACATAGTCTCTTCAGTATCTCATAGCCGGGTAGCGGCATTCAATCATTTGGGCGCAATCCTGACGCCGACTCATGGGCGGCAGTGGTGCTGCATCTTGAGGAGCGCCAGGATTGAAGAAAAGAGATATGGGAGAGGAAAGTGAATGCCGGATGGCACTCGAACTTTTGGTAGTCTCTACCACACAAATTCCATCAATCCTGGAACCCCCTGTTACGGGTCTGCCAGCGTTGATACGCCGCTGTCGGTCCGGCCGAGCTTGGGCTCAGCTGATGAACGGCAGCGACGCCAGGCAGTCATGGTACGGCCGACCCGAAATCGTCAGGACTCGGCTGAGCAGCCAGGCGGCGAGCAGGTACGTCGGCCAGATCAGCACCGCGAGGATGATGACCCAGATGTAGTACGGTGGAAGTAGCTCGTTGCTCCACACGCGGTGGATGAACACGACACCGCCGAGGGGAATGATGGCGACGAACGGCCAGGGCGAGTAGCTCAGGCTGAGCATGGCCACTACAGTCAGGTAGATGATTATCGCGACCGCGAAAGCGGCATTGCGGCTGCTGGCGGGGATGATCATCGAGGGTTTGTGCATTGGCTGAACTCCTTACGATCTTGGTGGGATGATGGAGCTACCGTTCGGGCCGAGCCGAAAGCTTCCGCTAGGTCAGCGGCAGCCGGCCGATGTCTAGGTAATCCAGGTAGCTCTGGTGCTGCGTATGCTCGTACCGCCACATGATCCATGCTGAACCCGCAAAGGCGAGCCAGAGGAAAACCAGGACGGTCATGCGCAGCAGTTTGAGCATGCCTTGGCGGCCGGTGTCAGGATACCTACGCAGTGCCCATGCCGCGAAGAGTAGTCCGACTAGCAGGTACGCTGGCCACAAGTGTTGGATTGCCTCGAGTGAGGAAACGCAGTAGGCGGCCACAAGGGCAGCCATGTTCAGCACCAACGCAATGCCCAGGAGGGCCCAGCGTATGCCGCGCGGCATACGTTTGCCCAAGGTGGTGATGGATTTAACCAAAGCAGTCATCTCCATGGTCGTTGTTGTAACAGGGGGTGTTAATGTTCACACGGGTAAACGGAAGGATAACCTCCAATCATTCAACTCATGAACATAGTTATTATAGAATAAATATAGTTATTTTTCAATCACCCCTAGCCAGATACGGTTAGATTCTGTGCTACTCGGAAGCCATGCCTGCGAGATACCACTCCCATGCTCGATAAGGGTAAGCAAGCTTCCCTTATCTGCGCTTCTCGGGTATAATAAGAGGTAATCTTACGGGTGTGTAGTGCTGTGTCCAGTTCATGGATGCCGCGATATATGTTTACCCCTAGGAAATACACTACAAGGAGGCACCTAAGAAATGCCAAAATCATCAATAACAATGGACGAGCTGCTTGCTGGCAGCGACGTCAAACAGGTCGAAACCGGAGACGTTGTCGAAGGGACTATCGCGAGCGTGCGGAAGCACCAGGTCTGGATTGACCTTGGTCCGCGCGGTGTCGGTGTGGTCATGCGCCGCGAAGTCGGTCATGGTCAGACCCTGGAAGAGGGCGCTACCGTAACGGTCAGTGTCATC
The DNA here is from genome assembly GCA_035479715.1 of Saccharimonadales bacterium (SeqCode). Taxonomy (GTDB): domain Bacteria; phylum Patescibacteriota; class Saccharimonadia; order Saccharimonadales; family UBA4665; genus JAJZCD01. The sequence continues at coordinate 4,127 of DATIIK010000001.1, forward strand.
GACCCGGAAATGGAAGAGGGCTACGCGCTGCTGAGCATGCGCCGCGCCGCCAAAGACCGTGGCTGGGACGAACTGCAGCGTATTTTTGACGCTACAGAGATCGTTGAAGTCTCTCCTTACGACGCAAACCGTGGTGGTCTGCTGGTAGAGCTGGAAGGCATCCGTGGCTTCCTGCCGGTATCACAGCTGGCTGCTGGTCACTACCCACGCGTCAGTGGCGCCGACAAGGACGAGATCTTGCAGAAGCTGAACCAGCTGACCGGCAAGCCGATCCGTGTCCGCATCCTGGACGTCAGCCGCAAGGACAACAAGCTTATCTTCTCTGAGAAGGAAGCCGTCAAGGATGACATGCAGGCCCGCTTTGCGGAGCTGAAGGTCGGTGACGTCGTCGAAGGTATCGTAACCGGTGTGATCGACTTCGGTGCATTCGTGAATGTCGACGGTATCGAAGGCTTGATCCACATCAGTGAGATCAGCTGGGAGCGTGTCGAAAATCCACGTGATTACGTCAAGGTCGGTGAAACTGTCAATGCAAAGATCATCGCCATCGATAAGGACCGCCTGAGTCTTAGCCTCAAACAGATGTCTGAGGACCCATGGCTCAAGGAAGTGAAAGCTTTCAAGAGCGGTGACGTGGTAGAGGGCAAGATTACCCGGATTACTCCATTTGGAGCATTCGTACAGCTGAGTCCATCAGTCGAAGCACTGGTGCATGTCAGCGAAATGGGTGACGATGACAATATCGACCCTGAAAAAATCTTCCAGCTCAACGAAAAGAAAGAGTTCAAGGTGCTCGAGATCGACACCGACGCTCGCAAAATTTCTTTGAGCCTCAAGCGGAAATAATTCCGATAACATCAGCTAACCGTCAGGGTCCGCTCGCCGCTTTTTAAGCCGGCGGACGGGCAGGGCGAACAAAGGAGCATTACAAATGGCTACGACTATCCAGATCGAAGACAGTATTACCGTCGGCGCTCTGGCAGAACAGCTCAAGCTCCCTGTCACCCGCCTGATTGGTGAGCTGATGAAAAACGGCATTATGGCTACTATAAATGAGCGGCTCGATTTCGACACCGCCCAGATCATCGTAGACGAACTAGGCCTCGACATCAGCTTGGAACGCAAAAAGGTGACAGCAGAGCCTATCAAGCGCGTAAAGCGGGCCGAGAGCGCAGACGCGACTCAGCGTCCGCCTGTGGTAGCGGTAATGGGCCACGTGGACCACGGCAAGACCTCCTTGCTGGATGCTATCCGCGGTGCGCAGGTTGCCAAGGGCGAGGCCGGCGGCATCACACAGCACATCTCTGCGTACCAGATTGAGCACAATGGCCGCAAGATCACATTCCTGGACACCCCCGGCCATGAGGCCTTCGCGGCTATCCGCGAGCATGGCGCGCACCTGACCGATATCGTGATCATCGTTGTGGCAGCCGATGATGGCATTAAACCGCAGACTATCGAAGCTATTCGTTTTGCCCGCAACGCCGGCACCCGCATCGTGGTGGCCATTAACAAGATGGATAAAGAAGGCGCCAACGAAGCGCTCGTCAAGCAGCAGCTGTCCGAGCAGAACCTGCTCATAGAGGAGTGGGGCGGTGACATCGTGGCTGTGCCGGTCAGCGCCAAGACCAAAGAGGGCGTGCCACAGCTGCTCGACATGCTGTTGCTCGTGGCTGACGTGGAAGAGCTGCAGGCCGACGCAACTGTGCCGGCTCGTGGGCTGGTCATTGAAGCCCATGTCGAAACCGGCCGTGGCCCGATCGCGCATGCTCTGATTGAAGAAGGTACGCTCAAGCCTGGTCAGTTCGTACTCAGCGGTGGTACGTACGCCAAAGTGCGCAACTTGGAAGACACTACCGGCAGGCCCGTAAAATCGGCCGGCCCCTCAACCCCGGTCATTATCAGTGGTTTCAAGACACTGCCGGAATTTGGTGATCCGTTCGAAGTCGTGGCCGACGAGAAGGTAGCCCGTACCCGGGCTGCTACGGTAGCTGCCGAGCGGGCAAGCGGTGCAGGCCGCAGTGACATGAGTGGCTCTGAACTGCTCCGCATTATCTCGCGTAGTGACAAGCTGCAGGAACTGCCGATCATCATTAAGGCTGACGTACAAGGCTCACTTACCAGCGTAGCCGACAGCCTCAAGAGCGTCGAGACCGACGAAGTCGCCGTCCGCGTCGTGAGCAGCAGCGTAGGCACGGTCAGCGAAAATGACATCCACCTGGCGCACAGCTCGGGCGCTATCATATACGGCTTTAATACTTCCGCCGCAACCAACATCCGTCGCCTGGCCAGCCGTGACCAGGTATCGATCCGCCTATATAACGTCATTTATGAACTGATTGATGACGTGAAGACCGAACTTACCAAACTGCTACCTGACGAGATTATCGAAAAGGATATGGGTGAGCTCGAGATCAAAGGCATCTTCAAGACGACCAAGACTGAAATCATCGCCGGTGGCGAAGTGCTTAAGGGCACATTGAAAGTACCGGCCCTGGCACGGATACGCCGCGGTAAGGAACTGGTCGGTGAAGCCGAACTGACCGGTCTCAAGCGTGGTCCGAACGATGCGAAAGATCTTGCAACGAGCGAACTCGGTGGCCTGAGTCTCAAGACTACCGCGCGCTTGCAGCTGGAACTGGGCGACCACATCGAATTCTACACCCG
>DATIIK010000002.1:0-97741 GCA_035479715.1 Saccharimonadales bacterium (SeqCode)
CATCCGTGCTCAGACACCTCTGGAGAAAGTGGTGGGGGAGCGGGCTGTCGGTACGGATTGGCATTGTAGCCTTACTGATTATTATATTTGCTGCGCCGGCAGCATATCTCGGGTCGCGTGCTGGCAGACCAGCAAAGGGTGACACCACAACAACACAACCCACCAAATCAGGAACCAAAGTTCCCGGTCACACGTCACATACCGGCACCACGCCAAATTCTTCTGCTACCACACCTCCATCATCTTCTAAATCGGCGGGACAGGGCACAGTCGGCCAGGGTACGACTAGCGGCACTGGGCCGGGTGGATCAGCACCGGGTGGTGGGACAGCCAGTGCACCAGCCTTCCCGGATGCCACGACCACCGGCGTACCAAACGGCGTGACACTCCATAGCTGTCCCACCACCATCACCATTACGGACACGTACGATGCCTGCCAGTTTTTGGGTGGCCTGTCGGTACGGGCAAGTAACGTGCATATTACCCGCAGCCTCATTACCGGACAGGTCGACACCGGAGATGGGGGAGCAGGTGAGCAGACCGGCCTCGTCATCAGCGATTCCACCATCAACTGCGGCTGCCAATCTACCAATGACACCCACACTCCTTTTGCAATCGCGTACTCTAACTTCACGCTCCTGCGTGTAAACATCTATAATTCCGGGCACGGCGCGGCAGTAGACAGCAATGTGGTCATCCAGGATTCCTACATCCACGGCCTTGGTGGCAATACCGAGGCGCACAAAGACGGCATTTACAGCGGCAACGGCACCAACGTAGTCATAAAGCACAATACCATCGAATGCAATGACGGCCCGCTGGCCGGCTGCACATCGGCCATTGGCCTCCTGACGGATTTCAGCGACATCACCTACTACACTATCGACAACAACCTGCTCAATACCAACGGCGCCTACTGTTTTTATGCCAGCGGAGGGCCCGGCAAGACCTATGACAGCAACCACATAGTCTTCACGAACAACCACTTTGGCCGCAAGTATGGCCAGCAGTGCGGCGACCTTGGCCCAGTCACGTACTTTGACAGCAGCCAGCCTGCCATGGTGTGGAGCGGGAACGTCTGGGACGATACGGGTGCAGCCGTGCTGCCGGTGTATTAGCGTGTAGGCTTCGTCTTTTCGTCCTTTCGGACTCATCAGCATGAATACGCATTCATGTAAGACGAAATTGACAGCAGGCAGATTGAAAGGGGTTGGAGAGGGGTGGGTGGACACGCGGGCTGGCGCGATACCTGTGGAAGCGTACCGCGCCATCCGCCTGTTCTCATGCCGTCTTCGGCTCCCTCGCCCGTAGCCATGCGATCGCGTCCCGAAGGTCACCGTCAGCCTCGGTGAGAGGGCAGAACGTGTCGGTGACCGACCAGCGGGGAATCGACCAGGCGAAGCCGCCATGGTCGCCCACGGTGGGCCTTACATCAGACTGGTTGTAGCCTGCTTTCGAGACCTGTCCGCCAAAGGCGACATACTTGGCCCCGGGGTCGAATCCCTTGCTCGCTCTGCTGACGAGGATGGCGTCAGTCTGGTCGAATGTTCCGTCGCCGAAGCTGGGAACCAACATGGGGGTCCTGCTCAGCCGATAGTCGACGCTCAGCGTCCAGTCGAAGGAATAGCCTGCGTTCACCAGGACAACGCCGTTTTGGCGCACGGCGACAGGGAGAATTGGCTTTGGGACACCTCCGATTTTATGGTAGGTAACACCCTCCTCGCCGGCAAGACACTCCTGGATGTACTGGCCCGTCAGGTCGACGGCCACTCCGTTGAATGCCGTGAACAGTCTTGCGAGCTCAGTTGCAGCCTCGGCGATGGTGTAGGTGTCCTGCATAGCAGCAGTCATTGGCTTACTCTCTCCTAACATCTTTGGCGCGTAGCCTTCGGTCGCTAGCTGGCTGCTAGGACTATAGCGTGTTTCCTTAACACACAAGATGCGGTATGAGAGTATGAGTCATGCTCTCATACCGCATCTTGTGTTATCTGCCTGCTTGTCAATGTACCTCGGAGCAATTTCTTACTCTACGAAGCGCGGACATACATTATCATAAATATTATAATTTGTCAATCTTCACGAGTTGAGACCCACTGGCAATAGTATTGATCTGACACTCAAAGGAAGAGAGAAGTTGTGGTAATTTCGCTTTTTCGTCCTTTCGGACTCATCAGCATGAATACGCATTCATGAAAAGCGGTTACGGCAGAATGAGAGACAGGGTTGAGATTGTTCGGGGAGCCCCAAACGCCATCACAACCAGGACTCATCCTGCCGACCTGGGCGCTGCCCAGGATTTCGTTAACTCATAACCGATCAGGATTCAGGCACGGTGCCAGTGTCGGCTCCGCCAATGAACCCTTCGAGCGCTCTGCGAAGTTCCTGAATGTCGGCTCCGCCACGTGTTGCCGACAGGGCAGCCTCACGCCCACCGGGCATCTTGCCCAGCAGGACTGCAAGACTGATAGTTGCGGCGACCTGGCGGGTGAACGTAGCCACGAGCGCCGGATCGATCCGGAGGAGTGCCGGTGGCGGTGTTTCCACAGCCTTGGGCACGCCCAGCGCGTCGATCACTTCCGAAATGCGGCTACGCCAATAAGCTTCACGCTCCCTGGTGTCCGCTCTTCGGACACGGGTCAGGTACTTCTTGAGTGCGGTCTGCCGGTCGGGCAGCATGCCCCTCCCACGAAGCGTGATGTCCCAGATACCCATCAAACCATTCGGTGCGTACTTGAGGCCGTCATCTCCCTCCGCATGTGCCGGGTCCACCGCGCCGAGGGCAATGGCCAGGCCGAGCGTGCGCTTGTCGCCGCCGATCTGTTGCAATTCGGTGACGTCGTAACCGGCGAAGGTCAGGAACCAGCGTAGCTGGAGCAGCTGCAACCCCTCGGGGAAGTAGTCGCCACGCTGCCAGCGCTGCACCATCTCGATTGTGACCTTGTCGCGGGCGTAGTGGGTTTCGTTACAGAACTCCGCCAGCAGCTCGTGCACGGTCAGACCGCCGAACTTGTTGATCAGATCGCGGAAACACGTTTCCGTCTCTCCGACAAATCGGTCTTGGGTAAACGAAGGCCGGCTCATGCGTCCTGCGCCTCCTGCCATACCCGGGGCATCAGCTTGTTGCTGGTGCGCTGCCGGTTGATCTGGTTGGCAAGCGTGTCGCGCAACCCACTGGCCGAGGCCGACTTGCCGAGCGCGTCACCGAAGAGCGACCACTTGACCGAACGGATACTGTTGATCTCGGTCTTCGGGACCACCAGCTTGTTGGCACGCCAGAAGTTCTGGTGACGGCCGAAGTACATCGCCAAGCCGCGGAGCATGCCCGCACGACGCCTGAACTGTTCCAGATTATTGCCCTCTGTAATTTGGTCCATGACCTTGAAGAACGTCTGGACATTCTTGGCCAGCGTCGCAGTGCCCACCTCGGGCGTTAGCTCGTCAAGGGCGGCGATGATGCCTTCCATCTTCAGCCCTAGGGCGCGCCCATGTAGCAGCACCGCCACCTCGTACAGCATGTGCGCCGAGATGTGGTCCAAGGCACTCCGGTTGCGCCACTGGTCCCATTGGACTTCAGGGAAGCCGGGTGTCTTCTCGCTCATCACGCGCAGCGCCCTCAGCGTGGAGTTGGCGCCAGCGTTGCGCAGGTGCACGTGCGTGAGAACTTCGGTGTGCAGGCGATTCACCTGGTAGAAAAGCTCAACCTCCAGGGGCAGACTGGTCCCCAGAATGATTTTCACGCCGAGGGGAAGCGATCCCTGGCCGTCTTCCAGACGTGCCTTACCCGCGCCGAGGCGCTGGTGGCCGTCGAGCGTGTAGAGCACCGTCCGCGGAATGACTAGTTCGCCGTTCCCCAGCATCTCATACTCGCTGGTCCGCGCGCACAGCAGCAGGTCATCGGGGATGCCCATGCCGGTCTCGGGGTCGAGCGCCGCTCGAAGGTCGTCGTGCTTGCCGCCCAGCATCAGCAGGCGCTGATATTCCGGCGCCTCCGCAGTACGGAAGTACTCGGGCAGCAGCGTCCCGCGCAGCACGGGATACGATTGGCCTCGCAGCCAGGTCGTACCAGGCGCAGCATCGGTCAGCCGCGCATCGTAGAGTGTCGCCATCTTGGTCGACATCCGATCCACCCCTTTCAAAGGGCCTCGTTTAAGCGGTATGCTCGGTTATGAGCACAGGGGGTAATTTTACACTTTTGAGGTTATTGTGTCAAAAATATGGAGTCATAAATCAGGCAATGGTAAAAGGCATCCCAGCGGCAGATAGAGCCTAGGCTATATGCCTCTTAGCTAAGTCGACAAGCCGGGCATGCATATGCCCATTACTAACCACCGCACCTGTGATTGGCTTATCATATCTTTGCTCATTCCCGTACAAATCCGTGACCATGCCGCCTGCTTCTTCGACAATAATCTTAACAGCCGCTATATCCCAAGGAGTCTTGCCAGGGAATATGGCACCTACAATCTGGCCATTTGCGATAAGCGCTGATTCATAGGTGATACAGCAGAGCGAGAACGACCGCATTCCACTGGTTATAGCATCTCGTACAAGTTCAGCGGTGTTAGTAAGGCCATATTGCATGCCAGGAAGGCTAATGTAACCTTGCGGGGTGAGCTCATTACTGACATGTATCGTTTCGCCGTTCAAAAGAGCACCCCTAGATTTGACTGCCTCATACATGCGCTTTGAGTAGGGGTCATATAAAACGCCTAAGACGCTTATACCGTTATGCACCAAAGCCAGAGAGAAGAGGTTCGTCGGGATCCCGATAGTATACGGGATAGTGCCGTCAATAGGATCACAGACCCAAATATACTCAGTGTCAGCCGCGCTGCTACTTTCTTCTTCACCTAGGACACTATGCTCAGGAAAGACCTCAGCGACCGAATCAATGACTAGTTTATTTATAGTAGTATCGGCGACTGTAACAGGGGTATCATCTGATTTTACCTCACGCCCAACACCAGGCTTAAAGTGTTCGAGCATTATGTCACCGGCCTTATAGGCCAAGTCTTTAGCAAACGTTAGGTATTGATCCATCAGCCCATAGTAACAGAGGGTATTCAGTATTAGAACCTACGATATATAGATATGGGTGATGACGCTATATCACCTAACTAAATATTTTGATAATGCCCAGCACCGCATCCGCTTTGTTAGCGGGATCGCGGAAGACGTAGCCGTCACATGTCAGCGCACAACAAGCTAATCCGTTATAGGCAAGTTAGGCTGTGTAGCCTACATCCCTTTAGGGGATACAACGGCAACTAACCTATACTAGAAGGTGACATGACATTGGTTCAACAAATACAAGATATTTACCGACTTTTGGCAGATGATCGACTAAGAAACCTGGGATTATTCCATATCGAGGATAGCAGACTAGTCACACCAGTCGCCAACGACACCTTGTCGCTGTTCGCCTACAGAAGTAAAAGGGGTGATGGGGTCATCAAGCATTCCGCTATCAAAGAACTTATCGATGCAATAAAGGCCAGTAACAATTACAAAGGCATCAATCATATTGGCTTTTGCTACAAGACAGCCTCAAAGGAGGATGCAGTAACGACAATAACTAAAGAGTCAAGCAGCAAGGGCTACTCGGTCTACCAAGAATCTTCAATTGACGATGCAGCCTGGATATTTATAGGTAATTTGTCAGATGTTACCAATCCGCTCTTAGAGTTCCTACCGCACGAGGGCAAGATTGATGATAAATGGATTGATTATTACCTGCCACACATACAATTTGATATTGATACGGATATGACTCCCAAAGAAATAGAAGTCTTGGTCAAAAAGTTCATTCGCAGACCTTTTACACCGTACTCAATTCAAATCGATGGAGTCACCTATATACAACGTATTAATTTAGGCTGTCTGGAAGGTGTGAACCTCATGCTAGATATATCGACAAACAATCGAGATATCAACTATCGAAAAAGCTGGGCTAAACTAGCCTAAAACAAAAAACTTCCAAAGAAGTCTTTGAGTAGAATCATCATGGTGAGCCATGTGCAAAAAAGTTTACACCAACTCAAGGCCGAAGCGATGCACTGGAGAGGGATTATTTACCGCTACACCGTCCTACTGTAGAATGAGCGAGCACGGAGTTGTTACTACAACGAAAGGCAGACATGAACAGAACCAAAGTAGTGCTTATCGCACTGCTGACGATGCTCCTGGTGCTCAGCATGGGAGCGACCCCAGCCGCTGCTAGCGGCGCCCAACCCCAGGGTGACCAGATGGCGCTGTTGCAGCAGCTTGGCGTTCGGAGCTTCGACGGTATCGTCGTCGACAGCGCCCTCACGCACGAGCAGGCTATCGGCAGCGACAGTGTCGTTCCTTCCGAGGGACGCGCGATCCACGTGGTCATGAAGCCCGAACTCCGGGTGGTCCCCGTGGCATACTGGGGTCTTGGCGCAAGCGGCCAGCCGGACAACCGCATCCATGTGGGCCAGATCGTAGTTCACAAGGCGCTGGTGGCGGACACCATCAAGCTGTTCGCCAAGGTGTTCAGCCTGAGATTCCCCGTTCACTCCGTCATCCCCGAGAGTGTCTTCGGGTACGACGACCAGCAGAGTATGGCAGCGAACAACAGCTCGAACTACCGGCCGGAGCCCTACTCGGAGCACGCGCGCGGGGCGGCGTGGGATCTCAATCCCGTACAGAATCCGTTCGACCTCTCGGCGTACAACGGCACTCCGGCCCAGCCGGCGGGTGCCGTGTACAACCCGAGCGCGCCCGGGACGATCACGATGGAGGGAGCACTACGGCGCTACGCCGGATCGTTCAACCTCGAGTGGGGTGGCAACTGGGGCAACCCGAACGCCGACCCGCAGATCGACTTCTTCCGTATCGGATATTTCGACTACCAGCACTTCCAGCTGAACGTCCTGCGGTACGACGCATTCAATGCAGGACTGCCGTCATGCATGCAGGACTGGACCTGCTAGTTCGTACACTCATGCAACGCCAGATGTGACCAGCTAACGTAAGCTAGTCGGAGTTCGGAAACCCCTCCGTGCAACGGCAGGTGATCTCTGTATCCATGTCGTTCGCATCCCGCGGACATCACATGTATACAGATCACCTGCCGGCAACTCCAAGTTACGTTCTCCTCGTTATAAAAAAGAGAGCTGATGCTCACCTCTGTTATTTTCTTGTGGTGAACCACGTGTCCCGAATGTGGAACACACTTTGGCCGAGCATTGAATCACTGCATGACAATTTGATAATGTTTGGCGTTTTTGACCATGAGCTTTAATGAGATTATCTGTATCTAGGCAATTGGGCTTACAGCGTATTAAACCAGCGGTTATGGAGTCACTGAATGTCTAATTTTTTAAACAGAATCTTGTTTCTAAGCTCAGCGTTCTTGTGAAGTTTTTTAAAAGATACTACTTCAAAGTAAATTTTCCAGTTTGGATGAAACCCGTGATATCCTTCACCATCAGGGTCTTTAACTAATCCTGCATCTCGGCAGAACCGTTCGATTTTTTCAGTAAGATCACAAATAACATATCCGTAAGCTGGAGTATTTTCATTCGCCGATAAATATGTTCCGTCCTTGTGTTTTGCTTTACCACTACGTATCTGATCTACGTATCTCGAGATTTGCCTCAGTGGATCATACTTATCGTCTTTGTAGTCTTCTCGATATGGGCGTTTAAATTCTACAATCGTTATTGGCGTACTGGTAGAATCCGTTTCATCTCTTACAAGGATAGGATGATCTAGAACTAGAATGTCCGGACGGTCGCCTTTCTTTTCTAGAGGTAAATCAGATGCTGCATAGCTATGAAAGCTGAGCCGTTCATCTACCATCCATAAGTTATGTTGTTCGTAATCGATGTCATCGCTCGTTGTTCTCATAGGAAAGATCATCGAGTGAATGGCATCCTCCTTTTTATATTTCTTGTCTTCATCCCACTTAAGAGCCTGATTGAATAGATCTAAAACGGCTTTTCGCAAAACGACATACTGAGCAAGATCCTCTTTTCCAATGTCGAGTACTTTCTCCTGAATAGAATTAATTGCGTTTTTAATGTCTTCCTCTTTTTCAGGGGGTGCATTAATAAGATCACGAATTTTTTTCTTTGCTACTCCGTCCGATTTAAACTTAACACTCTCCAATGCACTATTAATATCTTCAGGCGTTGGGTTGTATGCAATAGCTTGAAGATCTAAGTCTGCTACGTACTTGCGTAGCCATGGTGCCTGGGATGTAACATGTGCCGCAATGAGGGTCTTCTTTCTGTCTGTCCTTCCAATCAATTCAGTTTCAAAATACTTTGAGATCATTTCCACAGCCTTTAGCTCGATCTCTTTGGTGGTAAGCGGTGAGCCTAATGTTCGTTCGCTAAATAGGAACGCTCCTCTTTCCGTAGAGACCATCTTATCCAGGAAGTCGCCGATCACGTATACGGCAGCAATATAATTCTTAGTAACTTGCTGACCTTTGGGTCGCTGTTCTACTTCAGTAAAACCTTCTTTGTACTCATTGATGTGCTCATGAATAAGAGACTTCGTAACTTGCCGTTGATGAGCTGTCAGATAGACGGCGCTAGATGAGCGAGAGTAGAAAATCTTAAAAGTCTTTGCAATAAAACTATATTCTTTCCCGTCGACTTCAGACTTTACATTAAATGGGTCAGACCCTAATAGGACAATTTCCTTAGATTTTTCGAGCGTATCGTTAATAGTTAGCGCAACACCTGTCTGATCATCGATGAGTGTGATTCTCGGACACTTAAACTTCTCGTCCACGAAGTAGATTAGTAGATGCTCAAGTAATTTTCGCGCAATCGTTTCTAAGCGAAGCTCTAACTTATTAGCATTTTCAGGCTTAATGTTGTTCAAAAACACAGTGGTTGTTGGCTCGTCAAATTCTAAAGGATCTTTGACTTCTTTGACTTCATGATTCTCAACAAGCTCTGTCTTAGTGAAGTCAAAGCTTCTAAAGAAGTATTTCCCATCTACTTGGAAAAAACTTTCAATATGTACATCTTTAAAATATTGACGATAGAAAACTCTACCGAAACCCTTCCCCCCCTGGCTCATCTTATAGTCACTGTGGAGCATGTCAAAAGAATTGAAGTTGTCTTCAGTAAAACCTACGCCATTATCAGTTATTTCAACTGAGGTTATTCTTGGCGTTACTGTTTCACCGTCAATCCTTAAGTCTAAGCCGCTTTGATTTCTAAAAAATTTTAATCGAATCCAGCCATCCTTTTGGCTGGCTCCTTTGTCTTTAATCGCTTCAATTGAGTTTACGATTGCTTCAATCAGAGGTGTATAAACACTTGTCGATGCTGAACGTTCTTCTGCCATTCTGTCTATGTTGATCTTGGTCATAAGACTCCTCAGTTGCAAATCTACTCTGAGTCTACTCCTTATGTATTGAATTGACATCAACCCAATGCGAAAAATAAATTGTGGAACTCATCAACAGAGGTAGTTCAAAATGACAAAAAACCTTCACAATATTGTGAAGGTTTTTTGTCACCTCTGTTAAGGTGTTTTCAAATCTCGTATGGTGACCCCTGCGGGAGTCGAACCCGCGATCTTCAGGATGAGAACCTGACGTCCTGGACCACTAGACGAAGGGGCCGCGACGGAGACAAATATGTTTCGTGCTTGCATGAAACTATTTGTTGAGTAGCGGATACGCGATTGCTAGGCAATCGAGGGCCATGGTGCGTACGTAAAAATACGACCGAATTATCGTATCATATCTGTTAGTATATGGCCAGCGTCCCATAGAAGAATACGGGATTTTATTATATAATAGCTGAGCCTGAGAGAAATCTAGGTATGACAAGCAGACAGAAACAAACAAGGGCAACAGCCCCAGAGAGCAGGGAGGACCGCAGTGTTCCCGTTCACGCAGATCGGCAATTGGATCCGGAGTCGAGCACTTGCACGTTTGCAGCGCGAGCAGTGCGCGATCAATGAAGAGCTTCTGATGGAATTCCGAAAGTGGCTTTTCAGCCACCCCCAGAACTGGCAGAACATCCCGGGCGACAGCACCCTACGCGTTGTGCGGACAGAGGAGATGGTACTCCCCGAGACTATCGAGGGCAGCAACACCTTCGTCTACGTGTTGAACTTCTACGACATTGGTCGGATCACACTGACCAGGCGGGATGGCTCTGACCACACCATCAGGTGGGACGACATAGCGTTCACCGATTGGCTGAAACTAACGCCCCCGCTGATACTCGAAGCCACCTTGTTCAAATACATGGAGGCGCACGAGAGTACCACCCAGGGTTAATCCCTCTGCCTTACCAGGCACCCTCCCCGCAGCAATGCGCAAACATGACGTCCCGCCGTAGAAGCAGGATACAATCCCAGAACCGGCGGCCATCATGTGCCCCTATCTGTCTGCTTGTCATGTTTGCGTTTTATCCCTCTGTTTCGTCCGCCTCTAATCTACAGGTTGCAAAAAGACCCTGCACACCAGATAATAAGCGTAAGCTAAATACACCATGCGTACGATCGGTCTTATCATTGGTGGGCTGTGACAAGCCGGTGTATTAGGATAGCCCCATGGTGCACTATGTTTAAATTCGGCAAGAAAAAAGACACAACCGCAAACAGCAAGCTCGCCAATTCTCTCCAAAACGAGCAGCAGAAGAGCGATATCATCCTCAGCACCATCGAGGATGGTGTTGTGTTCGTGGATGGGCAGGGGACTATTCAGCTGTTCAACCAGGGCGCGGCCAAGATAACCGGTTGGGCGCAAGAGGAAGCACAAGGGCTGGACTGGAAATCGGTCTTCAATTTTATCGACTCAAAAGGTGAGGCGGTCGCCGAAGCCACCACTGCGTTTGCACGCGCCCTCAGCACGGGGCAGACCGCCCGCGACAACAACGCCAACCTCAAGACCAAGTCAGACCTGACGAGCGCGGTCAGCATCACTGTATCGCCTATCATCAGTAACGCCGAAGTGAATGGCCTGGTGGCCATATTCCGTGACGTCAGCAAGGAGCGGGCCGAGGAGAGCCAGCGGGCCGAATTCATCAGCACCGCCAGCCACGAGATGCGTACGCCGGTCGCCGCCATAGAGGGGTATCTGAGCCTGGCGCTCAATGAAAAAGTCGCCTCCATCGACGCCCGCGCACGTGATTACCTCACCAAGGCACACGCCAGCACCAAGCACCTCGGCGAGCTTTTCCAGGACCTCCTCACCAGCGCCAAGGCCGAAGATGGCCGCATGACCAACCACCCGGAGGTAGTAGAGATGGGGGAATTCATGGAGCAGCTCGTCAGCGACCTGCAGTTCGCCGCCCAGAAGAAGAACCTGGGTGTTGATTTTATCATCGGCAACAGCAGCGTCTATAACGCCAGTACCGTCGATGCCAGCGGGCCGGTGTCCTTAAGCGGGGGCGAACGTGTGGTACGGCCGCTATACTTTACTTTGGCCGATCCCGACCGTATGCGTGAAGTCATCACCAACCTCTTCGACAATGCCTGCAAATACTCCGACAAGGGCAAGGTGTCCTTAGGCCTGACCGGTAACGACAGCGTTGTACAACTCTATGTACGCGACACCGGCCACGGTATCCCGCCCGAAGATATCCCACACCTGTTCCAGAAATTTTATCGGGTAGACAACACCGCTACACGCACCATCGGCGGCACCGGCTTAGGCCTGTTTATCTGCCGCAAAATTGTCGAGCTGTACCACGGCCGTATCTGGGTAGAAAGCAAGCTGAACGAAGGCAGTACCTTCTATATCAACCTGCCGCGCCTGAGCACCCAGGAGGCCGAGAAGCTTCGTGACCAGCAGAACATCAATGCCCAGCCGCAAGGCCAGCCCACCTCGCCCGAAGCGCTTGCGGCGGGGGCTGGCACTACCATCTCTCCCTCTGTACCATCCGGTAGTGCATCATGATATACTAGCCCATATACAAGCATAACCATTAAACCAAAGAAGAGACGTTAACGTGGCAAAAGTACTACTCGTCGAAGACGACAACAATTTACGGGAGATTTACGAAGCCCGCCTGATGGCTGAGGGATACGAGATCGTAACCGCTCAGAACGGGGAAGATGCCCTGGTTGTCGCCAAGCAGAATAAGCCCAACCTTATCATTTCCGATGTGATGATGCCGCGCATATCGGGCTTCGAGATGTTAGACATCTTGCGTAACACGTCCGAACTCAAGAATACCAAGGTGATCATGCTGACCGCGCTCGGCCAGGCAGAAGACCAGAAGCGGGCTGATAACCTCGGCGCTGACAAATACCTAGTAAAATCCCAGGTCACCTTGGAAGATATCGTCAACACTGCCAAAGAGCTCCTGGACGAAGAAGCCGGCATTGCCATGCCGGTACCTGCGGTCGTACCCGATGAAGCTGTGGCCGCAGCTACGCCAGCGCCCGCTGAAGCAGCTCCTATAGCACCGGCAGATCCGCCAGCGCCCGAACCCCCCGTCGTTGCCGCATCGGCTCCTGCACCAGTTGCAGCACCCATCGTGGCTGATGTGACACCCCCCGTAAACACCACCGCACCTGCACCGGCTCCGGCACCGCCTGAAGTGCCGTCGCCAACTGAAGTCGCCAACACTTCCACCATCCAAAGTGCGGTCAGCGAGCTGAACAAGCCCGTTACCGAAACGCCCCTGCAGCCACCGAGCACCACCCCCGATACCGCGCCGGTTATAACACCGCCCACACCCGTGGCGCCACCGACACTGCCAGTTCCGACGGCACCCACAGCACCCGTCGTCACTGATGTGACACCCGCACCGGCTGTGACTCCTGTTGCACAGCCAGTGACAGCAGCCCCCGCGCCGACAGGCACTCCGGCGGCAAGCGTCACTGACGCTGCGGCTAGCGAATCTGCGGCCGTAACCAATCCGGCAGGAGCTGTTATCGCACCCGTTGGCACTCCCGCAGCTAATGGACCGTCATCCGATGTAACTGCCACCACGGCGGCCGTACCAGTAGCTCCCGAGCCCGCACCAGCCCCCGAACCACCAGCTGCTGATGCGGCTGCCAGTGCCTCCGACAATGAAGCACAGACCTTAGAAGCAGAAGAAGCCGCACTGCAAGCTCAGATTGACAGCTTCGCCAAAAGCGAACAGTCCGCACCTACCACAACACCGGTCGTTGAAGCTCCGGCGTCTGCCACACCTAACGAAGCACCAACCCCTGTATCTGCTCCCGCAACGCCACCGACACCACCAGCTGCCGTAACCCCAGTGGAGACCCCAGCCGCAGATACTCTGGCAACCGCTCCCACCACTAGTACCCCGGCATCAGCGCCTACCACTCCCGAGTCCGCACCAGCCACACCTGCTGCCAGCACGAACGACAATGTGAACGTCGTCGGCAAAAAGATCATCCAGCCGCTGAACAGTACCGAAAAACCAAACCTCAATGACCTCCTCGCCAAAGAGGAAGCCAAAGAGGCTGCCGACACTCCCGCACCTGCAGTGCCCACAACGCCACCGACACCACCAGCTCCACCCGCTAGCGCGAACGGTATCGACCCCAGCAAGGTCGCACTGTAAACTAGCAGCATGCGCATCAACAGATACGTGGCAAGCTCCAGTGAGCTTTCCCGCCGTGCAGCTGACGCAGCAATAGCTGCGGGCAGGGTACTGGTTAATGGCCAAACACCTGTAGCAGGGCAGGAAATAACAGAGGCCGACAAAGTAACGCTCGACGGCCGGGTCATCATGCCTGCACCCGCTGCTACACTCATGCTCAATAAGCCACGTGGGTACGTGGTGAGCCGCAACGGACAGGGCAGTAGCACCATCTACGATCTAGTACCGCCAGAGTACCACCACCTGAATGCCGTCGGCCGGCTTGATAAGGACAGCAGCGGACTGCTGCTACTGACCAGCGACGGCGCGTTAGCCCAGGAGCTGACTCACCCCAGCCACCAAAAAACAAAAGTATACGAAGTGACGCTGGATAAGCCCCTGCAGCCACTCCACCGCCAGATGATCAGCGACCATGGCATCATGCTCGATGACGGCCGCAGCCAACTGCTGCTTGAGCGTCTCCGTGACGGCGATGATACCGCATGGCAGGTGCATATGCACGAAGGCCGCAACCGACAGATCCGCCGTACCTTCGCGGCAGTCGGCTACATGGTACAGACGCTTCACCGCACCCAATTTGGCCCGTATAGCCTCGGCGAGCTGCCACATGGTACCTACAGGAAAACGTAGGCTACAGCCAGTTACCCGAAATGACGTGCCCGAGCCGCTTAGCGCGCGTGTTGCGGCTGAGAAGCAGTAAAAAGCCCGGCTCAACATCCTCAATATCAGATATACCGGCACGCTCCATCGACATCCGCCCTTGTTCCGGACGCCGCATGCGCACCGCAGCATATCCGCTGTACCTATGCTGTACCATATCCACCGTCGCTTTGGTGCCGATAATGGCACTGGCCAACACTTTTAGCCCATACCGTGCTGCGTGTTTCGCCGTACCACCTTGTGTGTCCCGGATGTCCAGGATCTTTTCACGCCACAGATTGACCGCATAGAGGCCGGTCAGTGCGTTGCCGGTCTTTACATTGCTACCATTACGCGCCGTCTGTTCATCCGTGTAGAGACGCATGCCCGTACCCCAGCTAAGGTGTTTAATCGTTTGGAGGGATCTCGGGAGATCGGCATAGGTATCGATGGGGTATACATCCCGGGCATCGTCGTATTCGGGAGTGTTCGTCCTGCGCTTGCATGGCGTCGTAAATCCTGCAACACGCACAATCGTGTCATTGGTTGCAGCCGGCTCCACCAAAAAGCCCAAGTCCGGGTCCCATTCCAGGTGCGGCGGGCGGGGAACGTCAAATTCTACATGCGCAAGCAGTTCATCGCGGATAGCTTCGGGAGGTCGGTTGGGATTAGACATGTGCCCACCATAATCCACGCGTAACGCATCCGTCAAATATTACCCAGAACGCCTACAACAGGGAAGCGTAGCAATACCACCATTATTTTGGTTTGTAAATACACAGTACCTCTGTTATAATACGGGGTAATGAGTAAAAAACTCCCAATCGTCGCCATCGTCGGCCGTGCTAACGTGGGCAAGAGCAGCCTGTTTAACGCTATCCTGGAACGGCGTGAGGCCATCGTGGCCAAAGAAGCCGGCACCACGCGTGACAGTATCACCGCCAAAGCCACCTGGAACGGCCAGGATTTCTGGCTGGTAGACACCGCTGGCATGAAAGACGCCGAGGACGAGTTCGAGTTTACCATCCAGGAACAGATCATCCAGGCAGCCGATAGCGCTGATGTCATCTGGGTCGTCGTCGAAGCCGATATACCTATCGTCGAAGAAGACCGCCGGGTGGCCAAGCTTGCACTCCGTAGTGGCAAACCGGTTTTCCTAATTATCAATAAGGTCGATAAGGCCCGCGGCCACGACCTGACCACCTTCATGCGCCTGGGCATCAAGACCACCATCCGCACCAGTACCACCCAGCACCAGGGCATCAGCCAGCTGCTCGACGCGCTTGTAGAGCAGATTCCGTACGCCACACTCACCGAAGACGACGACCGCCTGCGCATCGCACTGCTCGGCCGCCCCAATGTCGGTAAAAGCGCGCTGTTCAACGCCTTGGCTAAAAAGCAGCAGGCCATCGTCGCCGACCGTGCCGGCACCACGCGTGACATCAATCGCGCCACTGTCCGCTACGAAGGCCAGGAAATCGAAATCATGGATACCGCCGGCATCCGCCGCAGCGGCAAGATCGGCACCGGCATCGAGCACTTCAGCGTCGTACGTACCCTGAGCGCTATCGAGCAGGCCGATGTCTGCATGCTCCTGATGGATGTCAACGAGCTGAGCGTCGCCCTCGACCAGAAGATCGCCGGTATGATCAAGGAGTCAGGCAAGGGGCTTATTTTGGTCGTCAGCAAATGGGACGACGACGCCATCGCCCGTGTGCAGGACCGCAATGAGAAGATCCAGGCCAAGCTGGAGATCAAGCAAGAGGAAATCGAGGCTACCAAAAAGATCAGCAAATCCGAGAAGATCCGCCGCAGCCGCGCCATCAATTATAACGACAAGGGCGAACTGCAACGCGACGCCTTCACCCGTGATACGCTGGCAGGCCGCATTACCGCTGAGTACGATTTCGTGCCATGGGCGCCGCTGGTATTTACCAGCGCCATTACCGGCCAAAACGTTACCAAGCTCTTTGACCTGGTGCTGCAGATAGCCGAAAACCGCAAGACGCGCGTCACCACCCGTGCGCTCAACGATTGGCTGTCACAAGCAGTCATCAAGCACCCGCCGGCTGGCCTGAAGAACCGCGCACCCAAGCTCAACTATATGGTGCAGGAAGACGACAATCCCATCCCAGCTTTCAAGATATTCGGCGCCCACACCAAGTTCCTCCACTGGAGCTACCGCCGCTACCTGGAGCGCGAACTGCGCAGCAAGTTCAACTTCGAAGGCACCGCCTTGCAGCTGTGGTTCATCGAGAAACACGAGACCCACAAGCACGGCAACAGCCCCACCAAGGCCCCGCGCAGCGACGTCCAGCGCAGCATCATCCGCAAGAAAACCCCGCGCAAATAACCCGCACGAAAGAGGCGACACATGCCGGAACGGTATCCTGTCGAGTTTGAACATTCCATCCGTGCACAAGCCGACGTATTCAGTTATTCGGCACTACGCCGATGGTTTAGTGCCATACCACGCCGCGCTCACCAAACACCGACGTCCGCTTTCATACCCGATTCTGCATATCACGTACGCGTCCAGGGAGGCTGGGTACGCAAGAACCTGACCGCCATTTTTACCCCCATGGATGACCCTCTAGCACCTGTCGTAAGTGTCCGGGCACGAACCCATTCGGATAACGAGACCAGGGACTACGACCTACTGGGAGACCCGGACCAGCCGCTGTTCTGGCAGCGCGATGCGGGCAGCACATTGGCACTCCATGCGCCCGACGCTCCCTACGACCGTACGCTGGCCAGCAAGCCCGGCCCGTATATCATACGCGTGGAAAATGATACCTATCTAACGCAACCGGTCGCAGAAGCTGCCACGCTTACCGTCGGCGCACTCCTGCGATCGCAGATGGATAGGGTTAGCTCGTTGCCGACACCAGAAGATTCCGCCGCTTAAACACGCCAATTGATTACCATAAGTATAATCAATTGTCAAGCAACTTAACAGGGGTGGTGTCAGGACATCTTGCTTGCCTATGCTCCGCAAGTACGGCATACTAGCAGCATGGCATTATTCCAAAGACGGCCGCAAGTTAGCAACCCGCTCAGCTACACCACCTTCAGCCTTAATAAGACGCTGCTGATCGTTGGCCTGGGTAACCCTGGTGAGGAATATGCAAAAAACCGCCACAACATCGGCTTTATCTGCATAGACGACTTTGCCGGCAAAAACAGCTTCGACCCCTGGATGGCCAAAAAGGACCTGAAGTGCGAGCTTACCCAGGCTACCATCGGTGACACCCGTATCATCCTCTGCAAACCCCAGACTTTTATGAACCTGAGCGGGGAAGCGCTCCAGGCCGTACAGCATTTTTATAAGCTCACCAACGAGCAGACCATAGTGGTGCACGACGAACTCGATATCAACTTCGGCCAGGTCCGATGCCGCATAGGTGGCAGTCCGGCAGGCAACAACGGTATCAAATCGGTCTCGCAGCACATCGGTGAAAATTACGGCCGCGTCCGCATCGGCATCGGCCCGAAAGAGCCGGAGCAAATGGATACGGCGGATTTCGTGCTCCAGGACTTCAATAAGGCCCAGCAGGGGCATTTTCCGGCCATGTTGCGTGAAGTGGGCGCAATCCTGAGCGAAT
This sequence comes from Saccharimonadales bacterium (SeqCode), assembly GCA_035479715.1. Lineage (GTDB taxonomy): Bacteria > Patescibacteriota > Saccharimonadia > Saccharimonadales > UBA4665 > JAJZCD01. The sequence continues at coordinate 17,810 of DATIIK010000002.1, forward strand.
ACGCCTACGGCAGCCCTGTGAGCGCCGAGACACGCAGTTTCTTATAGCCTACACCAACCAACACAAAGGATAGAGGCTCAGTTAATGATAGCGCCCGAGGCGAACCCGCAAGAGATACTACAGGACATTTCCGAGCGATTCTCATTTGATAGTTTTGTACATTTTGCCTGCCTCGCTGCCCTAAGTCAGGATACAGGAATCCCGCCAAGCCAATGGCCACTGCTCTTAGAAGCTTGGGATTACCATCCAGGAGCTTTTCTGCAAGAGCACAAGAGAGGCACCTGCATCAATTTTGCCACGTATACACAAGACCGGCTTGCACAAGCCGGTCACGCTACTCTTATAATTGGCGAACTAGCGTCAGCACCTCTTACACAGCGCCAGAGGGACTACGTAAGATACACGCATACGTCTCTGTTGGCCAGCTCCGCAGGTGAGCGGATTCTCTACGAGCCAGGCTGGAGCATCCCATATCCCGTTCCCATCAGGCCTGTTGGCGAGGTGGTCATGGCGGGAAAGCGGAGATTTACGACCATGGATATAAAAGAGGACACCATGATACAGCAGACAGTTAGCCCGTCGGGGCGCACCAGCCAACGGACGCTCTCATTCCAGCCCCTTGCAGCAGATGAGACAATTGCCCTCACTAAAAGAATTCGGCGGATACCTCTCGCGCTAGAGATATATACAACCCTATCTCCGGACATTCCCCGGCAGTTCATAGCTCTGGACCCAGGAGCCAGCACCTACAAGACGAATATTGACGGACTGCCGAACCCGTTTACGCTACAAGAACTTGCTAAGCCTGAAAGTGACTTGATCTCAAGGAGATTTGGATTTGACGTCAAGGAAGAACTGCTGGCTGTCGATGCATTTCGTAAACAACTCCCCAAGGAATTTTGGGTATAAGCACCACGAAAGGCCACTCATACGTTCCCAAACGCAGTGAGCCCACTTATACTAGTAACCGTGACAATGTCACGGGTAGTTATTCAATATATAAAGGCGAAAGGACAAACCAATGACAATGGGCAGCGGCGGAAACTAAACAATATAGCATAACAGCCACTGATACGTTCTTGAGTGGCTGTTATGCTATATTGATCTTTTTTCGTTACATAAAAAGGCCTCCGAGAGGGGGTGGGCACCGCTCGGAGGCCTGTTTATGGAGACAAACCAAGGTTTGTCTCCCTCCACCCTTCAACCCACCGCGGAAGTGAAACATCAGCATCAAAAATATATAGATGTGTGTCTCTGGACGAATCCAGAACCGTTTAGGCTCACTGGGCTCCGGGACGCTCATGACCCCAAGGGGCCAATCGCTTCATGTTAAAGGGGTTAGTTTGTCTTAGAACGCATATCGTCGGCCAAAGCCGACAGCGCCGTTTGAGAAAAGTGGAGGGTAACAACTATTCTAGGGTGGCACGCTCTAAAACAATCTAACAAATGTTAGAATGGGGGATATAAGGTGCGTAAGAGGTGTTACCACGACTTACAGATTGCTATTCTAGCAAAAAGATGCCCTTATGTCAATACTTATTAACATATTTGTATGGATGTAAAAAAACTTACAGTAGATGATTCCGCTTATCCTTCACCGCTGCGGGAACTGGCCGATGCGCCAGACACGCTGTTTTACCGCGGGGCAGATCCTGCCGGATGGATCGGCCAGCCGCGCGTAGCTATCGTCGGCAGCCGAGCTGTCAGCGCCTATGGCAAGTCGGTAACCGCCAAGCTGGCACGTGAGCTCGCTGAGCGGGGTGTTGTCATCATCAGTGGACTAGCACTCGGTGTCGACGGCATCGCCCACGAGGCCTGTCTGGAGGCCGGTGGTACCACCGTAGCAGTACTGGCAAACGGCCTTGACCGGATTTATCCGGCCACCCATACCAGGTTAGCGCAGCGCATTCTGGACCAGGGAGGTACTATTATGAGCGAGTATGCTGCGGGAATGCCCGGTTTTAAATGGAATTTCATCGCCCGCAACCGCATCGTTGCCAGTCTCGCCCAAGCACTGCTCATCACCGAAGCCGCCGAAAAAAGCGGCACGCTGCATACTGCCAAATTTGCTCTGGAGCAGGGCAGAGAAGTGTTGGCGGTGCCCGGTAATATCACCAGTCCCGGCAGCGCCGGCGCCAACAATCTTATCAAAAGTGGGGCAGCACCGGTAACCAGCGTAGAAGACATCGTCTATGCACTGGGCCTGACAACTGCACATGCGCAGGAGCAGCCACGGGCAAAAGGGAGCAATCCCGAAGAGCAATCGCTGCTTGATCTGCTTGCAAAGGGGATCAGTGACGGCCACGACTTGCTCATCCGCAGCCAACTGGCAGCATCCGCTTTCAGCCAGGCACTTACCATGCTCGAGATCAGCGGCAAGGTCCGCGCCCTCGGCAACAACCACTGGGCGCTCCGGTAGATTGCAACAGGGAGCCAATTATTTTATAATCAACCCCGTTTCCCAGATCATCTGTGAAACTCCATCAATCACCCCAAGGGGAGAGCAATGATACGCAAATCGCCTGTCATCCTCGGCTACCGCATCCATCACGTCGCGGTGGGCGTCGCCCGGCTGAGTTTCACAATGCCGATCATCCTGCCCGGCATTGGAGGCTGCATCAGCCACGACGGAAAGCACTTCATGTTCCGTGAAGGCTCAGCTTTGCCCAAAGAGAAGCGGCGCCACCGCTTCATCCTGGCACTGGGCAAGAAGTTCGAGGAGGTCCACACCGATCTCTGTCTGCTGCGGCTGGAGTGCCTTGTCTTCACCAATGGGGACATGGTGTCGCCACGCGACCTCATCATCCAGTACAGCCCGGCCATGGCGGACGACCGCTTCGATGAGATCCTACACGGTCTCATCACCGACTGCTGGCAAGACCAGGGAGAAGACTTCCAGGTCCACTGGAACCACAGCAGCTGATGGCAGGCCAGGCAGACGCTAGCCAGAGAGTCCATCCGGCGCCGCGCTAGGAACGGCACCTCAGCAATGCCGCCCGGCGGAGACACCCTGGCCTTTTGGGCTAGTCTCCGCCGGCGCTGGCTTCCCGGTAAGGGTTTGATTGATGGAATACGCGTTCCATGAGTGTTGTGCCCCTAGTGGCGCAAAGCCCATGCTGACGAGCCGAAAACGGCGAAAACGCATCTACACATCCACCCAAGTTACAGCGTACAACCGCCCTCGCGGCGCTTATGCTAGACTGAGGTTATGAAAAAGTTTATTTCTCTGGGCATACTGATATTCAGCAGCCTAGGCGGCTGGCTGGGCACCGTGATGGACCACGGCAACGGCTTCGGCGGCTGGGCGATCCTGATGACCACCATCGGCTCGTTCCTGGGCATATATGTCGGTTATAAAGTCGGCAAATACTACCAATAGCAAAAACAGCCCGGAAATTTCCGGGCTGTTTCGTTCAGGCTAGGGGCGTCACTACCACCTAGCAACGGCGGCGTCGAGCGCTGAGCGGGTTGCCGAAGAAGCAAGCAGGTCCGTGTACTTGTTAGGAGCAACGGCTTCGGCCGCTTCTGGCAGGGCGTCCGGAAAGCCAGCATGGGAAGCCTCATAGGCTGCGCACTGCTGGTCTACAAGACTGGCAGCAGCTGGCTCTGCAAAAAGTTCGTGTGGTGCACTCATATGTTTTCTCCTTTACAATACTGTCCCGACAATATAAAAAACCGCTTCCTGGATGGTGGTAGCGGCCGGGTTGGGGCGTCTTGCCATTATTTACTACCTACTGTTTTACACCTTCGCAGTGACATAAATCAATAGTTTTCTGTAAAAATTCTCACAGTTTTCCACACTTGCATTTGTATAGCACTATGCGCTATGCTTGGACATCGTGCCGTCAGTGATGCGGTATACTATGTAAAGCACTTATAGTTAAGCAGCACAGGAAAGGGTAAGCTTGCTTGCACTTTCCGAGCAGCGCAAACTACATTGATAAAAATATGGCAAACAACCTCGTTATCGTAGAATCCCCGGCAAAAGCCAAAACCATCGAAAAGTATCTTGGCAAAGATTACACCGTCAAAAGCTCTATCGGCCACATCCGCGGCCTGCCGAGCAAGAACGGCAGTGTTGACGTGGCCAACAACTTCGAGCCCAAATTCGCGGTCGACCCAGACAAAAAGAAAGTGATCGCCGAGCTGAAGGCCGCTGCCAAAGCCGCCACCACTGTATTGCTCGCAAGCGATGAAGACCGCGAAGGAGAGGCTATCGCCTGGCACGTGGCCGAAGTTCTCAAGCTCGACCCCAAGACCACCAAGCGCATTGTGTTCCACGAAATCACCAAGGGCGCACTGGACGAAGCAGTGAAGAACCCCCGCACTATCGACATGAACCTGGTAGAGGCGCAGCAGGCCCGCCAATCACTCGACTACCTAGTAGGGTTCGAGCTGAGCCCGGTGCTGTGGCGGAAAGTCCGTGCCGGTCTGTCCGCCGGGCGCGTCCAGAGTGTTGCCGTCCGCCTGATCGTGGAGCGCGAAGCCGAGATCGACGCCCACATTCCCGAAAGCACCTTCAAGCTTACCGCTGAATTTATCCTATCCGATGGCACCATCCTGCCGGCCGCTTCGTCAACCAAATACAAGACTGCCGAAGAAGTGCAGGCCGTACTCGCAGCCTTCAGCGGCAGTACGTTCACGGTGGCAGACATCAGCAAGAAACCCGGCAGCCGCAGTCCCGGCGCACCGTTTACCACCAGTTCGCTGCAGCAGGAAGCCAGCAACAAGCTCGGTTACAGCCCCCGCAGTACCATGCAGTTGGCACAGCGCCTGTACGAAGCCGGTCACATCAGCTACATGCGTACCGACTCCGTCAATCTCAGCACCCAGGCGCTAGGCGCCATGACAGGGTACATCACCGAAAAATACGGCGAAAAATACCACCAGTACCGCACGTTCAAGAGCAAGAGCGCCAACGCCCAAGAAGCACACGAAGCCATCCGCCCCACCGACGTTAAGCGTGAATCCGCTGGCGCCGACGAGCAGCAGAAGAAGCTGTACAACCTCATCTGGCGGCGTACCTTGGCCAGCCAGATGGCCCCGGCCCAGCTGGAAAATACCACCGTTACCATCAAAGCCAGCGGCTCCAAGGAGACCATGGAAGCCAAAGGCCAAGTGGTGCTGTTTGACGGCTTCCTGAAGGTCTACGGCCGCAGTGGCGACGATGTGCTGTTGCCAGCGCTGAACACCGGCGATGAGCTCAAGCTGCAGTCCGCCGAAGCATTGGAAAGCCTGTCCCGCGGCCCAGCCCGCTACACCGAAGCGTCGCTTGTGAAAAAGCTCGAGGAAATGGGCATCGGCCGCCCGAGCACATATGCCAGCACCATCAACACCATCCAGACCCGCGGTTATGTGGAACGTGGCGACCTGGAAGGCATCGAGAAAGAGGTGCAGAAGCTCTCTTTACAGGGCGGGGAAGTGCAGCAGATAGCCGAAAAGATCATGTACGGCAAAGATAGCAACAAGCTGTTCCCGACCGATACCGGCAAGGTGGTCACCGATTTCCTCGTTAAGCACTTCGAAGAGGTGATGGATTATGACTTTACCAAAGAGATCGAGGAAGAACTCGACCAGATCGCCCTCGCCAAGAAGAATCGCGTCGATGTACTGCACGAATTTTACGGCCCGTTCCACAAGTTGGTAGAGGACAGTGCTGACATCTCCCGCGCCGAAGCCACCCAGGCACGGCATCTCGGCAATGACCCCAAGTCCAGCCAGCCCATCTACGCCCGTTTTGGCCGGTTTGGCCCGATGCTCCAGATGGGCGAGCAGGGTGATGACCCCAAGCCACAGTTCGCGCCTATGCCAACCGGGAAGAAAATCGAGACCGTCACGCTCGAGGAAGCGCTCGAAATGTTCAAGCTACCACGCCTGGTCGGACAGACCGAAGACGGCAAAGATATCAAAGCCAACATCGGCCGGTTTGGCCCGTACATCCAGATAGACAAGCTATTCGTCAGCATCAAACCCGAGGACCCACAGACCATCACCCTCGAAACCGCCCGCGAACTCTACGCCGCCAAGGTCAAATCAGAAGCCGAGAAGAACATCGCTGACTTTGGTGACGGCATCAAAGTGCTAAACGGCCGCTACGGCCCGTACATCACCGACGGCAAAAAGAACGCCAAGATTCCCAAAGATGCCGACCCCAAGAAGATCACCCACGAAGAAGCCAAGAAGCTCCTCGCAGATGCCCCAGCCGCCAAAGGCCGGTTCAAGCGGCGCGTAGTCCGTAAATAAGCAGGCTAACGACGTATGGAATCTTGTCCTGAGGAACAAAAAGGACCTCAATTATCAGACATACCCTGAACAAGACGGGGAATAGCCTGCTTTTTCATATTTTGTTCGCTAGTCAAGTTGTTATCTAATGACTTTTTACAACACAAAATAAGCACTAGCGTCGATTTTATGCTACTATAGTTGTATCCGGACAAAAATCATTGACTTTTAACACTAAAAGTTTTATAGTAGAGGGGACTATGAGTACAGAAACACCAATCTTAGACACTGAGTCTATCGTGCAGGAAATCCTGGCAAGCATTGATCGTGAGCGTGAGCGCGAGATCATTGCACGCCGTTTTGGCCTGTTTGATCGCAAAGAGACCCTGGAACAGATTGGTGAGCTGCTCGGGATTACCCGTGAGCGCGTCCGCCAGCTGGAGAAATCCGTTATGACACGCCTGCGCTCCACCAGCGCAGATCTGCCGCACATCAGCGAAGTCCAGGAAGCACTTGCCACTACCCTGAAAGCAGCGGGGGAGACCGCCCGTATCACGGCCCTTGGGGCTAGCTTGACGGCCGAGAACAGCCGCACCGACCAGTCCCGCCTGGCATTTCTGACCGAACTCACCCCTAGTATCGCCACCGTCCAAGAGGACGACAATTACTATCAGGCAGCCGGTACCGAAGGCACGCACGACACCGCCACTATCAAAAAAGAGGTGGAGAAGCTTGTTGCTACCGTCAAAACCGCTGGTGTTCCGCTGGAGACCAAAGAGCTGACAAAGCAGGCAGGCATGCAGGCCGACCGCTACACCGCAGCCCTGGCCAGCATTAGTAAGCAGCTGGCTACACTGAACGGCCGCTGGGGGCTCGTTAAGTGGCCTACCGTCAACCCAAAGAACATCCGTGACAAGATCTATGTCATCCTCGCGGAAAACGGCAAGCATATGCATTTCAACGAGATCGCTGAGGCCATCAAGGCCAGCGACTTCAAGCGCAAGGATGTTACCACCCAAGCCATCCACAACGAGCTTATCAAAGACAAGCGCTTCGTGCTGATCGGCCGAGGCATCTACGCCCTGCGCGAATGGGGCTACAAGAAGGGAACCGTGGCTGACATCATCGCCCAGGTTCTAAAAGAAGCCAACGAGCCGCTGCACCGCGATGAGATCGTCAAGCGTGTACTCAAGAGCCGCTTCGTCAAAGAGACCACCATCCTGCTCAACCTACAGAGCAAGAACCAGTTCAAGCGCGTCGCAAAAGCCACCTACGAACTTGCCGAAGCCGAATAGACCTTTGGTAGCAGTTGAAGGAAGCACATAACACTGTGCTGATTCATAATGCCGGACTGGAGCTTCCCGTATTCCCACGGCACAAACGGGTGGCTTGGACCACAGAGCAGATACGAGCACATGCAGACTCCGGTAGGGAGAAGTTTTGCGCCGCATCACTTTGTCTTTAGGCGCCACCAGCCTAAAAGGGGCTCTCAAGGACGCTGACGAAGCCATGAACCGCGTAGCGGACTACGCTGGCATCGAGGTCGTGGAGCATACCTGGGGGCTTACGAAGCAACAGCCCTCCCGGCGTGCCTACAAATATGAATCGTGGCGCCTGAATGATACCACTATCATACCCAGTGGATATCACTTGGTGGCGGAAGTTACTAATATGGCGCCACTGACCGAACCGGACACGCCGACGGTCCATGCACTCAATAAAAAACTGTATGAATTCTATACCGACCCAAATATACCGGGTCCGAAAATGTCTAACCTAGCGGCTCATCAAGTCGGTTTTCGCCATGTAGAGGTAGACGGGGAACAGACGTTATCCGGCGTACTCTTGGATATTGATCCTATCCTGGGATAGTCTGGGCACGGATCGCGTAGGATCGGCTTACTACCAGCATAAAGAAGTGAACATTATACGAACATTCGTAGCTGTTCGTAAGCTTAACAAAATACGAACAAAGTTGCCGTAGTGGGTACTGGAAAATATATGTGCCAGTACAAGCCAAAAGCTAGTCAACGGCTAGGATACAGGCGGCGGCAGTGGGGCACTCAAAATAAAAAACCTACAGACGATGGGGGATCAAAATACGAAGCCACAATGGATATATTCTCATCCGCAAAAGGTCATACATTAGATGTCGCACAATATATCTTTTACGACTCTATTATAGTGGTACAAGTGGTCTATTGGTACCACTCCCGCAGGGGAGTTTTGCGCCTATACCTCACTATATGTATTTTGGGTGGCTTATAGAGCATGTACACTGTGGTATTACCAGTGATCTATAGCACTCCATGCATAAAGGCCCTGGATGTCATCCGAGGCTTTCCAGCTTACGCAGCCTAGTGTTAGGATTTTTACACTAACACTATTTGACTTATCCACAGTTTGCGTGAAAAAATTGCTTTTTCACGCATTTGATTGATTTCTATATCCCCCCCTTTCCTGCACCCTTCTGCCCTGTATTTGACATTTTTATGTTTTTGCATGTTTATATATTTTTCCGCATGAACACGCAGACTACAAACATATGAACATTTTACGAACGCGGGGAGGGGTGCGCTAGGGGGATTACCCAGTTTGCCCCTGATACGCTCCCGCAACGTTAGCCTACTTGTAGTACACCCTGCCCGGCACGCGGACATCGATATAGTTGGCCGGCACGACAGCACCTAGCTGCTGCAAAGTACCCACTGCTGCCCCGCTCTGCGCCAACGGGTCCGATTCCAGACTGCTGCGAAGTGTGAAAGGTTTACCGTCCAGACGCATGTCCAGCTCGTACGGGCTTCCGTTGGGTAATACGAAGTTGGTTATGGTATAGCCGGCGGAAGTCAGCTGATACTGGAAGGTTTGCAGGAAGGCTATGGTACTACCAGGCAGAAATTGTCTGCCCGGGCGAGGTTTCACGCCCGATTGGTCCACGAGCAGCGGTACACCGGCAGGTTGGGTATGTAACTGCGCGAGCACCAGGCCGGACTTATTGAGCGCGTATGTGCCAAAATTGGTGTGTAGCAGCACGCTTGGCTGGGCGGCTTCCGCATAGACGATAGGCCGGTTGCCCACGAGCGGAAGCGTGACTGATACCGCCGAAAGTTCCGGAAACTGACGCTCGAGCGCAGTAGCCGTACCACCTAGATCAGCAGTGACTTTCGCGCGGTTTGTAATGCTGCCGGCAAGGAGTTCTTCTGCAGCAGATTCGTAGACTGACACAGGCCGAAGATAGGTCGCTGAAACGGTATTTTTGCCCAGGACGACCACCTTTGGATCAGTGCCGAGCAACAAGAGCTTTATGCCACAGACCGCTGTTACTGCGAGTAGCAGAAGTAGGGGCAGCCGGGACACACGTGAAGGAGGAGAAGAGACGGTGGCCCTCGCTGGTTTGTCCTTGTTCCCTGGCTTTTCTGTTCTGCCCTGGTTCCGCATAGAACGTTCACCTGAAACCGTCGTGCGGCTGGCATAGTAAGAGAACGTAGAACTCTGGCTGGTCTGGCCGGGCCTGAGAGGCATACGGCGGCCGGGATTCTGGTCTGGCTGCTGCTTACTTTTGCGCCGAAACATGTTCTGCCCCACCGGCGATCTTTAGTAGCAGCGCTGCGAGCTCTGCAGCAGCATGCGGATGCGCGAGCCCTGCCAGCTTATGAGACAAGCGGATGCGCCGGGCATCATCGGCCAGTAGCCCACCGATTGTTCGTCCCAGGCGTTCAGGCTGCTCCACCTGATCCTCCGTCAGCTCCACTGCCGCCCCTTGTCTTGCGAGCACTTTGGCGTTCTTGATATTCCACCCAAGCTGCTTGGATGGCACGATCAGACAGGCCACGCCCTGTATGGCAAATTCCGCGAGTGTCGTCGCCCCACCGCGGGTCACCACCAGGTCTGCAGCACCACTCCGGCTGGCTACGCCATTCACGAAACCATGTACCTGGACCCTCGCACGGGCCTCACCAGATAGCACCGCATCGTAGGCATAATTGGTTTCGTCTTCCATACTCCGGCCGCTCAGATGGATGATATGCAGGCGTGGGAACGTGCCCAGCAGATAGCGGGCGTCGGTTGGCACGGCTTGATTGAGCACACGGGCCCCGTTGCCACCACCGGTTATAAAGACTACGAGTGCGTCCTGGGGCAAGCCGAGCTCGGTGCGATACCGGGCACGCAGCTCCGGTGTAATGGGTTGGTACTGCTTACTGACCGGGACGCCTACTACCACTGTCTTTGCACGAGGATAGGGGTACAGTTCGGCGGGCATAGCAACGGCATGGGTGTGTGCCCATCGGGCGATGATGCGGTTGGCGAGGCTGGGTACACTATCGGAGTCGTGGGTACTATATGGGATACCGAGCATGTGGCCTGCTAATGCTACTGGCACGCTCACAAAGCCACCACGTGTAAAAATTACATCGGGTTTCAGACGGCGCAGCAACCGGTAGCTTTGTCCAAGCCCCTTCACTACCCTGCCCATGTCCCGAACGTTGAGCGACTGAGTTTTGACGTTCAGCAGCTGCATCCAACCCTCGTCCGAATAACGGCGCAGTTTGCCGGCGGATACTTCGAAGACACTGTCGATGTTGGAATCGCCGGCAGGGACATCGGCCAATCCATCGCCCTTCTGGCCGATGTATACGATCTCTATGCTCGGGTCGAGAACCTTCAGCTCATGCGCGACTGCCAGGAGCGGGGTGATATGCCCCCCTGACCCGCCGGCTGTCATTACTATCTTCATGGTTGTTCCTTTGACCGTTGCCGCGGTTTGCGACATTACGGGCACTAAAACTAGTATAATGCGAAATCTGAAAAACTAAGCCAAGTGCAGCGCCTACGAACAGTACGCTGGTACCTCCGTAACTGATGAATGGCAGCGTGATCCCCTTCAGTGGCAACAGCCCGATCATAGCACCGATATTGATGACAAGCTGCACGCTCAGCCATGCCAAAACGCCGGTGACGATGAGCCGGCTGAATGTATCGGGTGCCCGCTCAATGATCAGCCGCAGACGCGCAAACAGCGTCGCAAACAGCGCAAACAAGATCATAACCCCGATGAAGCCGAACTTCTCTGCGTAGATAGCAAAGATGGAATCGTTCTGCGCCTCTGGCAGATAACCATAACTGCTGGCGCCGCCACCCAGTCCCTGTCCGATAATACCACCGGAACCAACCGCCGTGATGGCCTGGCAGGCCTGATAGCCACTAGCCGTCAGGCAGTCCGGATGGATAAATGACGTAAGGCGGGCACGGCGATACGGACTGATGGTGATGACAAACGCCACCAGCGCCACGATAGCCAGCCCCACCAGCGCAATCCGCTTGAACGGCATACCTACCATCAGCGCCATAGCCGCCACGACCCCAAGGATGACCGCCATCGAACCAAGGTCACTCTGACCGTGCAGGCTGGATGGCCCTGCCACGACGATCATCAGGAGTATCAATACGATACCAAGCGGCTTGAGCGTACGCTCCGTACTGCCCAGTTCTCCCCTTTCCTGACGGGTCGCAAAAAAGCCGGCCAGTGCGATGATGAGCACAAACTTGAGAATTTCAACTGATTGCACCGAAAGCGGGCCAAGCCGGATCCAGCGGTGGGCCGGATAGAGCACGTTGACCGGTGTCACGAGCGCTACCAGCGTACCAAAGCCAGCCACGGCCAGAAGTGGCAGCTGCCACTTCTGCCATGTGCGTAACGGAACGCGAGCTGTTATCAGGAACGCCACGGCGCTGAGTGCGATTGCGATCACCTGGCGCGACACGAAGTTGCTGCCGTTGCCACGTATGGCGCTGAGTGCTGGTGTGATGGCATACACTACGGTAACGCCGATGGCTACCAGACAGACAGCCAGCGCAAGCAACCAGTAGTCAGGCCGGTGTCGGCGGGTGTCGGCAGCATCAGAGGCTAGAGCGGGACGTGAGGGCGACGAACGTACGATCACTCAAGCCAACCCATTACGAACAGCACCAGGCCGATCAGGGCTACAATCTGTCCCACCAACCAGAACCGCATCGTTACTTTAGTTTCAGGCCAACCCCCTGCTTCGAAGTGGTGGTGCACCGGTGAAATGCGGAAGATTTTTTTGCCGTTGCGCAGCTTCTTGGATGTAATCTGCAAGATTACTGAACCCGCTTCAGCTACGAACACCAGCCCGATAACTGGCAGCAGCAGCACAGTGTCAGTCAGCATGGCCACTACACCGAGCGCGGTACCGAGCGCGAAGGAGCCGGAGTCACCCATGAAGAAACGTGCCGGAAAGATATTGAACCAGGTGTAGCTCATGAGTGCACCAACCATGGTCAGACAAAAGGCCGCTACGCCGTAGCGGTGTTCAAGCGCTGCGATGATAGCATATGCGCCGAAGGCTGTGGTGGTCAGACCGCCAGCCAAGCCGTCCAGGCCATCAGAAATGTTGACGGCATTAGCCGTAGCTACAACAACCAGCACAAACAGTGGAACAATCAGCCAGCCGATATGTACGCTACCGTGAATACCTGGCCAGTGGATCGAGCTAACACCCAGCTTTTGATAAAAGAACCAGCCGCCGGCGATACCAATGAGGGTTACAAGCAGCAGCTTAACCTTTGGCGGCAAACCCGCTTTACCCTGTCCATTGCTTCGAATGTTAAAGATATCATCGGCCAACCCTACAAGACCTGCTGCAAAAAAGGCTGCCAGCGGCAACCAGGTTTGACCACGACTCAGGTTAAACACCAGTGTCACGATAGATACTGCCATAATAAAAACCACACCTGCCATGGTTGGGATGTGGCGTTTGTGCTTTTCGCCGTGTAGCTGGTTTAGGATAGTAGCTGGAGCACCGGTAACGGTTGTTTGACGTGGACGTTTCCACAGCTGCCACTTGTAAGCCAGCGTCGTGTACAGTGGCGTTAAGATCATCGCTATGACAAAACTGGCAACTGATAAACTGAGCATTTTAAGGAGCGAATGTGAACTGACCGTAAGGTTCAAAGCATGGTTCATAATGGTTTTTCTTCTTTCCTATCTAACCCCAAGTATACCCTACGGTGTTCGGGGCGTCACGCCGAAGTTATTGATGAGCATATGGGCGATATTAGCAAACACGGGCTGCCCGGTACCGCTGCCCGCAAAACCAGCATACTTGGTGGGCTGCATGTTGAATACAACGATTGCATACTGTGGTTTGTTTCCGCCTACAAAACCCATATACGTACCATTCACTTTATCGGGATAGTAGCCGCCGATGGGATTCGCAATCTCAGCCGTACCTGTCTTGCCTCCGACACCATAACTTGCGCCAAAGTTGAGATACGGGAATCCTTCCTTGATATGGGCGGCATTGTTCTGCTCCAGGAGTGATACCATCTGGTTGCTCGTCTGCGCCGAGACGACATCAGACTTAAGCACTCTTGGCTGCATCACGGTAGTCGTACCGTCTGCCGATGTCAGTGAATCCACGAGGCGCGGCTGATAGTAGGTGCCGCCGTTCACGATGCTAGAAAGCGCCGTGACCATCTGGAGTGCGGTGGCGGTGTACGCTTGGCCGAACGACATGTTGGCGTAGGTCAGGTTGATACCGGCGCCAGTGTTCTGTGGCCTCGGTACATACCCGCTTGCCTCATAGCCCTGCTCTATCCCCGTCGGTTGGCCCAGCATGAAATGATCCGCAAAGTAGTTGTGGAGCGTGGTGCGGCCCTTGAAATTAAGCTGTCCCCCGCCCAGCTGCATCAGCATCCAGGTTGCGCCGGTGTTCAAAGATTTGTCGAGGGTACTGAATATGCTCTGCTGCCCGGTACTGTGGTCTTCCTCCACATCGCTCACCGCTGCCCCATCGATCGGCCATGAGCCAGGGTCATAGAACGTAGTCGAAGGCGTAATGACACCTTCTTGCAGACTGGCGGCCGTAGTCAGTACTTTGGTAATCGAGCCTGGCTCGATCGGTTCGGTAACTGTTTGATTGCTGAACACGGTTGCGTCGTCCACATTCTGGTAGTTCGCTGGATCGTATGAGGGATAATTTGCCATAGCTTTGATGGTGCCGGTACTCACGTCCATGACAACAGCGCTGATGTCTTTGGCCTTGTTGGATTCCTGGGCAGCCTTCAGGATTCTTTCAACACCGGCCTGCATGCCCACATCAATCGTCAGGCCTACTTGGTCGCCTGCTCGTGGAGCTATGGATATGTTGTTGGCCTTGGCCGCGAGCGGTACGCCGTTCACGTCCGTAACTGCCTTCAGTTGCCCCGGCTTACCCTTCAGGTCGTTATTCATAGCCTGCTCCACGCCGTACTCACCCTTGCCGTCGTTATTCACGAATCCTAACAGCTGCGCGGCCAGCGACCCTTGGGGATAGGTGCGATAATCCTGTTCCTGTGTACCGACCCCCCCTAGCTTGAAGCCGAGTATCTTAGCGCTCTGCGCCGGGGTAAGTTTACGCGCCAGAATAACATAGCGTGCACCGCCGCCGGTTTTGAGCTTCTTAGTGATATCATCGACATTCCCACCGATAACCGGCTGCAGCTTGGCGGCCGTGGCCTCGGGTTTTTTGATAATGGTCGGGTCGGCATAGAGTGTGAACAGCCGCTGGTTCATCACTATGGGCACAGTACCGCCCCCATAGTGCGCAGTGATGATTCCCCGCTCTGCCGGAATCTCATACTGCTTCAGCTGCGAGTTGCGTGCCGCATCGGTATAATAATCGTACCGGATGACCTGCAGGTAAAACACACGCACCGCGAACACGCCGAAAATCACCAGAAGCAGCGCATACCAGAGGCGTGCGCGCTGTACCGGATTGACGTCCCGCGGCGCTGGCGGATTTTGATTCATTACTCTGTATTATACCGTAAGCTTGATAAGTTTTATCGGAGGAACCATCCGCGTATGGCAGCGGTAGTTTCGCAAAGTGCAGCCAGCGTTATTTTGCACCAAAATAACCCGCGCATGAACGCTGCCTCTGACCTAAGTGGATGGTTCTGCTTACACTAGTTGCAGCTGCCGCAGCCGTGGCGTAATCTGTTCTGGATTGAACAGCGTGAGTTGCTCGAGCCGGTGCATCCTAGTTTACCGCACCGCTTGGAGCTATAGGGGTCATACTTGTCGCTGTGCTGCTGCTGGCAACTTGGTCGATGGACTGACGACGCGCCGAAGCGACGCTCAGATCCTCATGTTCCTGCCGCAGTTTGCTCTGCTGCTGCTGGAGCGTGTTGATCTTGTAACCGTAGCTGTTTGTCTTGGTAACTTGAGTAAGGTATAAAAGACCAAGCAGGCATGCGAGGACGATAAGGATAATGGTGTTGCTGACCGGGCCGAGGCGACGATCTGTAACGCGGAACGAAACCGAGTTCTGACCACGCATAGATGGCTGCGACTGCCGGCCAAGCGCGAGTGTGCTTGAATATGTCATAAGGCTGATTTTTTGTTTTTACGTTTTTGTTTTTGTTGGTGCCTTCGGGGGTCCGGAACGTACACTCCGAACCCCTAAAGGACTGCCGTCTACCTAGGCCTCGTGGTCTTCACGGCGGACCGTGATGTGGTAGGTGCGGGAGTTGCTTTTGATGCGGATTGGCATTTGCTCATCCCTTTCTTTTTTTATTTTTTCACTGCGGCACGTAGTTTTGCACTACGGGCTCGCGGATTGAAAAACAGTTCATGTTCGTCGGCCGTCACCGGTTTCTTGGTCAATAGCCGTAGCGGCGCGTCGTAACGCTCCCCTGCAGCCTCAGCAAATGCTTGTTTGACGATACGGTCCTCCAAGCTATGGAAACTGATGATGCCGATCCGGCCGCCAGGATTCAGCAGGTCCATCATGGTCGGCAACGCTACCCTGAGCAGCTCCAATTCGTCATTGACGGCGATACGGAGTGCCTGAAAGGTTTTGGTTGCCGGATGTACTTTGCCGCCTTTTGGCATAACCGACCGAACGATATTTGCAAGCTCTTGGGTGCTGGTAAGCGGTCGCACAGCCACGATAGCTGCTGCGATACGCTTGGCTCGCGGCTCTTCCCCGTATTGCTTGATGATGCGCGAAAGCTCATCCACACTATAGGTATTTACCACGGTTGCTGCGCTGAGCGTTTGTGATTGGTCCATCCGCATATCGAGCGGACCGTCCACGCTAAACGCAAACCCTCGGCTTGCATTGTCAAGGTGCGGCGATGACACTCCCAGATCGGCAAGTACCATATCGTACTGGCGTCCGTCGGCCTGTAAAGCTCGGACGGCTGTCAGAAAATCCTGGTGCTTGAGCTCTGCGCCCTGACTGACAAACTTCTGTAAAGCAGCGATAGCATTGCTATCACGGTCTACAAGGGTTGCTTTGTCTGGCGCGTTGGTCCTGGCTAACACTGCACTGGCGTGTCCACCGTATCCTGCCGTGAGGTCAAGGTATGATTCCCCTGCCTGTGGAGCGAGATACTGTAGTACGGGTGCAAGCAGCACAGGTACGTGCTCGTTGCGTATCTGTTCGTGCATGCGCACTATTGTACCTTGCACGGAGGTAAAAGTAAGCTCGCTTATTTTTACTGGGTACTTGGTACTATCTTTTTAAAGATTGTAATGTATTTATTTTTGTTTTGGTGTTTGTTTTTTACCAGATAGCCGCTTTAGACGGTCATCCGATGACAAGGTCACCTATTCAGTAGTCAGCTTTTTGTTTTTTTGGAAGTTTTTGTTTTTGTGGTGCCTGGGAACTATCTGATGAAAGTAAGGATGTTTAAGAGTTAAACGAGACTTCCGTATGCGGGAAATCAGTAATACTTTCGATGGCTTCCAGGCGGTTTTGAGAGACTTATGTGTGAGGTGGAGTTTTGGGAGGTGTTTTAGGGAAAGAACAAGGGTTTTTATAGCGGTGCCCTCTCTAGTCCGCTTGCTGACTACCGAATAGCTGATCTTGTCGGACTGCTATTCGTTTCAAATTGTTAATGTGCTTCGAACCTATCGGGCCTGTTAATCGCCCATAAGCCGCCAATACTTTCCAACCCGTACGCATGAGACACTTTTGTCGATGCCGGCGTAGTCCAACAAATGCTGCTCCAAGGTAATCCTGCCCTGCTTGGCGTCAATCTCCCCTTCTAGCTTACCCATGCGGAACTGGACATTGAGGTCAGCTACCCGCTCGTCGAGGATGTCCCCTTTGAGCCGCTGTTCAACTTCGTCGTCCCAGACATGTTTCGGGTAGACGTGGAGGTATTTTTGGAATCCCCTGGTGATCACTACACCGCTGGCAAACTCGTTTCGAAGTTCGGTCGGTATTGTTAACCGCCGTTTGTCATCGAGTCTCCTTTGGAAATAGTCCACCTGCGCCATTATGTTTGGTTGGTTTTTTTGAATGGTTTTTAAAAATTGCTAGTGAGTTTTATCGTTTTTGTTTTGGTGAGTGGTCTTGGAGGCTTTGGCTTCCGGGCTACCCACGATTACCCACTGACAGTAGCATACTACCCACACTTACCCACATGCAAGGACTTTTATATAAAAGAGCGGTGTTTATGACACCACTTATCCACAGATTTTCGACCGAAACGCAGCAGACACACTATGTAGCGGTATGAGTTATACACAGGACACTAGGCTAGGCTCGTGTCGCTTGACTCGTCGTCAAAACTATCCGCATCGGCATGCACCGAAGCAGTACTAACGGCTACCAACTGAAGCATGGCGGATTCCACTGGTTAGGATAACGGGCAGATGTGGGTTCTCTGCTTCGCGCTGAAAGATATTGCTCATCATCGAGCTGCTGCCGGTGGTTGCAACCTGTTGTTCAAGCGCACGGGTCAGTTCACTGCTGCTTTTGACGGTTGCCAGCAGAATTGCGGCGATAGCCAGGTACATGCTGCTGTGCCAGTGGATGGGATGCCGATGACGAAGTGTTTGTTTTTTCATAGTTTTACTATTTATTTTGGAATAGTAAATACACTATAACAAAACATTAGCAGTTTGTCAATATTATGCTTATGCTAATTTGTGTATATATTTAGTTTGTGTTATAATATATATGTTCGTTTGTCCTTTAATTGGAGAAGTCATGCCCCCTAACCTGTGGCAATTCTGCCTCATCATTGCTGTGCTGGCATCTGTAACGGGGTTCAGTTGGGGCCTTCCGGCGCCGACAAGCATCATCATGCGCATCACCATGAGCTCATCGCTCGGTGGTGCCGTCGCCAAGGCTGGCTTCCATGCCATCATCGTGCACCACCCGGTGAGCTGGACGCTCGCAATACTGCCGACACTGGCGATATTCGGCCTCCTAGGCTACCTGTGCGGCGCACACGTACACCGACGGATCAAGGCACCTCAGAGGTGAGTCACAGACGAACACCGTGTTCACTCGCAGTGAAAGACGCCAGGTCCCCGATGGCCACTGCAGCGAACACACCAGCCGCATGAGCGGAAGATACAGCAGAACATTCGTGGCAGCATTGCGCTCCGAATCACTCTCATATCTTCTATACACTCACGCGGCTTTCCTTTTATTTTTATAGAAAATCGGGCAGTTTTAGCCTACAGTGGAACTATGCTCGTTGATAACTAGGGTCAAGAGAGTGAGTGGCTATGCTGATAGCTGGGACTACCCTGCTCTTTTTTGTAATTGGGTTCGGATATCCAACAGTTGCCGAGTGGCTGGGTCTTGGCAGAGACGCCGTGCAGGTAATTGTCTGGGCGATTGTGCTGCTATTCGATGGGGCGGCAATCGTGCTGTCATACATCAATCCCGACCATATGATGGTGGAGTTAGGCTTAGCTGCCCTCGCCCTCATTCTTGGGTTCGTCTGTGCTATTCCTACGGCGGTACACCTGATGTGGCGGCGTGGCCAAAAAGCACTTGCTGAGCTGGAGCGTTCGGGTACACTGGATGATTTCAAGCAACGGTACGACATCGCCGAGGCCACAAGTCTCATGCCTGAACCCCGGCTCTGGCGCGACCTGGGCCGCTGGCTTTTACGACTGCCCTGCAGCCTCTACAGGAACCTGCGGAACCAGTGAGTGGATACCCCCCGAAGTACCGACAACGGGCATGACGGTGACGTTCCAGAGACATCGCCAAAGACGACGTCCCGCGGGAGCAAAACACGTCCCGCGGGGCACGGCCGCGTGAAGCGCGGAATAGAATGATGGCAGTTCGTGGCAGCCGACACAGGCTCCGAACCACTTTTACTCTGTTCTAAAGTACCTTCCGCGGCTTTTTCTATGGCGTAGGGTTCTACGGATTGGTCATAGGCCTAACTCATCGAGCTGAGCAATCTCATCTTTGGTTAGTTCGACGTCGGCAGCGCGCATATTCTCTTCCAAGTGCCCTACGCTAGAAGTTCCCGGAATAGGCACGCACACCTCTGAGTGCTGCAGTAGCCATGCAAGACCGATCTGCCGCGGGGTAGCCCGATGCTTTTCTGCGATGTCTTCGAGCGCCTGTTCTCTGAGTCCCCCGCTGTTTCCCCCGATTGGAAAATACGGGATGAACATGATGCCGTTTTCTTCGCAGAGCCTGAGCACGTCTTCGCTATCGCGGTTCAGCACGCTGTAGTTATTCTGAACGCTGGTGATCGGGCCCATGCTCAGGGCCTGGTTCAGTTGCTGAGTGGTGACATTACTGAGTCCGAGGTGCTTGATCTTGCCCTGGCCCTGGAGGTCGAAGAGCGCCTGAACCGATATTTCGAATGGCACGCGCGGATCAGGCCGATGGAACTGATACAGCTCTATCTGGTCAACACCAAGACGCTGCAGGCTGGCGGCAAGCGCTTCCCGCAGATGCTCCGGGCGGCCATCAGGACTCCACTGGCCCGGGCCGCCACGCAGCATGCCGCCTTTGGTGGCGACGACGAGCCCGTCGTAGGGATACAAAGCCTCATGGATGAGGTTTTCGCTTACTTCGGGGCCGTAGGCATCGGCCGTATCGATGAAATTGACGCCCAGCTCTACGGCGCGCTTGAGTACCGCAATGGCTGTATCATGATCGGCCGGCGGACCCCAGACACCTGCCCCGGTGATGCGCATTGCACCGTAGCCAAGGCGGTTCAGGGTTGTATCTCCTAGTTTGAATGTGTACTGCATGTGCAAAAAACTCCCTTAGAGGTCGATGACAAACGGTTCGCCGTTCACTGGGCCGATGCATGTGATGCCGCTCGGTGCCAGAGTTTTCTGGAAACGTTCATACATGCTGGCACGGGCAGCATCACTCCAGTGCCAATCGTGGATAGGTATGACGTACCGCGGCTTGAGTTCAAGCGCCACTTTGACTGCGTCATTGGGCGAACCCCAGGGCGCTTGCACCGGAAGTGCTAGTATCGCCTTGGTTTCGCGGAACGTATGACTGTCGCCTGGGTGGGTCAGCTTGTCCAGATAGTGGACGCCGATTTCCGGCGGCGGCGCAGCAGGCTGTAAAGGCTGGATCTCGGCATGAGGGCTTGCAAAAAAAGCGATGCCCTCACTGGCGGCACTCGTTGCCGGAATGCTTTCGACGTTCAGCGCCTCGACCACATCATCTGGTGCGGTGATGTGGACATTGGGAAATTTAGCAACCAACCGTTTGACGGTCTCCAGGTCAAAGTGGTCGCTATGGCTATGGGTAATGATGATGTCGTCCAGATATTCAAGTGTATCTATCGGTACGGTGCTCATACTGCCGGGGTCGAATAAGGCGGTCCGGCTTACGGGAGCGGGCATTTCGACTAGCAGACAGGAATGCACCAATTTGGTGATTTTCATGGCAGACTCCTTTGGTTACTAGCAAAAGTATAGCCTAGGCGAAAGCAGGACGCCTGTAAGAATCTATACGGAATCAGAAGCGCAGCAGGAGTTTAGGGCTTGGTGGTCCGGCGGGCGCGCGGGCGGTCGCGGTACGCGAGTTCCCGCCGGTGCTGGTCGATGCCATCGATGTAGCTTTCGAACTCTTTGAGCAAGGTGGAATACCGCTGGTTGGGCGTGAGTATCTTGAGCAGTTTGTCCTGCTGGGCCAAAAATTCTACCAGCCCGAAGAAGTCGCCGTCGCCGCTGACAATGACGGCCTTTTCGTAGTTGGAATACTCTTTCATGGCATAGAGTACCAGGTCGGCATCTATATTGCCCTTTACCGTGGGCTTGTCATCTTTGTGCTCGGGATCATTCTGGTCGGCCTTGATTTCGAGCGTAGGCTTCAGCACGATCAGGTAGCCGTGGTCATGCATCAGCTCGTACAGCGATTCATTCTCGGCCATGTAGCCAATGAACATATAGGCATGTGTGACATTATATTTTTCCTGCAGCCAGATACGGAACTTTTTCCAGTCCATCTTCCAGCCGATCTTCTGCACACCTAAGTTCAGGTTCTGACTGTCGATGAAAGCATAGTTCCCTTGTGGTTTAGGGGTTTTAGGGGTTCTCCCAGGTCGCCTCTGGCCATTCATGCAATTATCATACCACTTATGCTGCGTTTAAGCGGTAATAGTTCGCACGGAAATAATTTTGTTCTAGGCGGATAAGTTCACTTGCTGCAATAATGGCCGCCGGCAGATAGACGGTCGCCGCCAGGCCCGGCCAGCTGTGTGTCCAATCGAACACCCCGCCTAGCCCCGGTACCACCGCCCGTACTTTACCGGCAAGCAGATGTGCAGGGACTGCCGGGTCAGGAACGCCTAGGGCATCGCCCTGGGTTTGGAGTCTGCCGGCTTCTGGCCACAGACGGACGACGCGGTGCGTGATAAGCTCGTGCGGGTTTTTGGGGCTATGGTACGTGATGATGTCGCCGCTCCCGATGCGGGCTAGCGTCGTTCCCTGCACCACCAGTGCATCACCCGGACAGAAGCTGGGGCGCATGCTGCCGGTCTGGACATCATAGAGCTTCAGACCAAAAGCTTGCTGCAGGCCGAGCCAGATAAGCGCTACGCCGAGTACTACAGTGGCCGCTATCTGGATGCACGACCACAATAATACACCTAGTAGACGCATGTTCGGCAACCGCTTACGGCGTACCGCTAAAGGTCAGATCCAGGTTGCTGACGCTGCCACCTGAGCCGCTGACGGCATCGGCGCTCATAGAAACCTGCAGATGCAGCAGCACGGGGCTGCCCTTGGCCGCGGCCGTGGCATTGTTCAGGCTCACCTGCCCGGCAATAAGCGTGGAAAGCGGCGCAGACTGGGTGGCATAGGTACCGCCACCAGCGCTAAAGGGCGTGATAAGCACATTGACTTTACTGAGGTCGGTAATGCCCACGACTGTCGGCGTCACCGGTACGGTTAGGCGCAGTTTCAGTGTAGCATCACCGGTGTTCTGGACCTCTACCAGATAGCCTGGGTCACCAGGGACTGCCGGGCCCCCGGGCAGGACGCCCTTGAAGTCGAAGCCCGGAATAGTATCGCTGAAAGTGCTACCATCCTTGCTGATCTTTAGGCTGGCCGTAGCCGTTTCGATGGTATTGCCGGTGAGCGCATTGCCATCACTCTGGATGGCGGCAAATGTCACCACCGTAGTTACGACCCCTACCGCACTCAATATACCGATAGCTCGCAGTAGCGGTAGTGTCCGCTGCATACGCCGTGTTGTACGCATCCCTTTGCTCCTCTTGATCCGTAAGATTTGCTGAAATAGTGCCAGAAGATAAACGAAACGTCAACTACTTTTGTATACATTATGTGTTTTGTCAAAAAGCTTATGATTTACTTATAGTGGCGTTGGGGAGGATTTCTCCAGGCCGCTTACTGTTCTTGCAGGATATCCAGGATCTCGGTGCCGTACTTGTCTACCTTGCCCTGACCAAAACCTTTGACTCCGAGCAATGCCTGGAACGTCTGCGGCTTGCGGCGTGCCAGTTCCTCGAGCAGCGTATTGTGGGCGATGATAAATGCGGAGACTTTGTCGCCCCGGGCACGCTCGGCCCGCCACTGTTTCAGGCGCAGGAACATTTCCATGTCATAGGGTACCGGCAGATCGATACCCTGTTCGGGCTCATCGGCCGGTGCCTCGTAATCTTCGGTGATATTCGCCAGCGCTTCGGAGCGGCTGCGCAAGTCTGCGTCAAACTCAAAAATCAAGGGATGCAACTGCAATGCCATGTTATTGACCCCTGTCAGATATACCCCATCCATGCTGCGCACCCGGGAGAGCGCTACGTAGCCCATGCCAGGTGTAAAGCTGCGGGAAAGGTCGATCTCGGCAGCATCCAGGCTCATACCCTGGCTTTTATGGATGGTGATCGCCCATGCCAGGCGCAGGGGCAGCTGCGCGACTTCGGCACGGGTCTTGCCGTCTTCTTCCAGTTTCCAGCTGTGGCGTTCGACTTTTACCTCGCGGCCGTCGGCCAGTGCCACGATCGGCAGGTTGTCGGTAAAATCAACCACCTTGCCCCGCGTGCCGTTCACGTATCCTGCCGGAAAATTATTGGCCACGAACATCACTTCGGCACCCGGCTTGAGCACTAATGCTTCAGGCGCCAGGACGCTCTTGACGAGGCTCTCGATCTTTGGCGCCTGGCCGGTTGTAACCATCTGATAAAGCTTGCCATCGTGCAGGATGTCATCGAGATGTTTCTGGTTGATGCTATCGACATCCATGTTGTGGCTGTACAGTCGTGTGGCCACCAAGTCGCCCGGGCGCTTCTCGCGCAGGCGCTCCTGCAGCGCAGCTTCGTGCAATTCGTTGACTTCACCGCGGCGCATCGCCTCGAGTAGGTCAAGCAGTTGGTCGCTCTGTTGGCGGTGCTGCTCGGTGATGTAGCAGACTGCCGGGTTGAGCTCCGCCCAGGCAGCACTCAAGTGCGCAAAATCCACCATCTCGCCACCACGGCTGATAGGCGGCAATTGGAATAAATCGCCCACCAGGATCACCTGCAGACCACCGAATGGTGCATCGTTTTTGCGCAGCAGCTTGGCGACCTCATTGACCATATCTAGCCGCTTGCCATGCAACATGGAGACTTCGTCGATCACGAGCACGTCGGCGGCATTGTACCGTTTGATAAGCCGGTCGGTCCCCTGCAAGCGCTCACGGTCCCAGTCGCTCAGAAAATCCTTGATACCCAGCCCCGACCAGCTGTGGATGGTGGTGCCACCAATGTGCGTAGCCGCGATGCCGGTACTGGCAGTGACGGCAACATTCTTGCCGGCCCGGGTTGCCTGGCGGATAAATTGGTTCAGTACGTACGTTTTACCCGCGCCCGGTGCACCAGTCAGAAAAACCGATGTGCCGGACAGCATTACCCTCAGTGCCTGCGCTTGCCTCATAGAGCTTTAGTATAGCAATTTGCACGGCGCTTGGGCGGTGTAGTTTTTACGTAGTAATGGCCACTATTTCTGAGCGTTCAGCTCTTCGATAACCTCATCTATGGTTTCCTTATGAACCGCTAAAGGATGAAAATAAAAGACCGACATATGCCGCTGAGCGCCCACTACATAAACCCTTGGAGTACCCCTACTCACGGCGAGCGCCAGGGCGGCGCCCAGTTCGGCGTACATACCTTTGCCGACATGCTGGTTATCAGTACATAGGACAAAGGCATCACAAGCTATGACCCCCTGTATGTCAAGCTTGGCCCTGCGAGCCGTCTCATCAATATCCTTTAGCTTGTCGGCATCGCTAGCAAGCATTGTATTGTTGCCCGTTTCGTTCTGTGTCCAGTCGTGCGTAATGCTATGGCCAGCCCGGATTAGTTTTTGCTGTATGTCGTGCACTGCCTCGACATCTTGAATCTGTCCAGAGACGAATATTTTCATGATGGCCTACACTCCGGGCGGCAATCCAGCCAGCGGATTGTCCTCTTCTTTATCAGGTTTGAGCAGACGTTTCTTGATGATCTCGTAGCGCTCGCCCGTCACTGGTGATTCCATGTAATCGTCGTTCATCAGGTTGATGAACTTGGTGATGTCCTTATCGTCCATGATGATGATGGCGCCGCTGTCGTCGTTCATCAGGTTGAGGTCAAGGTCTTCGGACTGCTCCAGAATCTGCTCCTGGGTCACCTTGCCTACCTCCAGTTTCTGCAGTTTTTTGACGAGTGCCTTCTTGTCCTTGACCAGGCTTTGGATGCCCATGCCCTCGCTGAAGCTTAGGCGATACATTTCCTCGATCTCGCGGATCTTGCTATCGGCGATCGCCTGCTCTTTGGCATCGTAGCCGAACAGGCTCTTGAGCTTGGGCTGGCTGAAGACATAGAGGTCTTGGTCGAGCACAAGCAGTTGTGGGTCGGTCGGCAGACGCAGTGCCGCCTCGGCGTCGAATGGAATAAACTTGTCACCACGTAGCATCCAGCCGGTGCGACCTTTCATAACCTGGCTCTTCGGCAGTACCTTGGCCACATAGAACGGCTGCTTCATCTCGGGGTGGCTGACGCGTGCCAGCAAGCCCTTCATGTGGTTGATGTCATGCTCTTCTTCTTTGAAGGCGACGATCTCGTGCTCCTGCGTCTTGAGCCAGTTGAGCGTTTCTACCAGCTTTTCGACTCGCTTTACCTGGGTGCGCTGCAGCACATGCTCCTCGGCCTCGGCCTGCTCGAATCCACGGACAATCAGGCCTTTGTCGATGCCTTCCAGGATAAATTCAAGCATTTCATCGACAAAGATCGGCTCCAGCTGCTTTTTGAGCCCTTCTGCCAAGTTGGTCTTGTACAGCACGTAGTTCTTGCTGATGAAAAACAGTTCTATCTTGAGCTCGTCCTTGTACTGCACCAGATTATTGGCCCAGGCAAAGACATCGGTTTCCTGATAGTTGTCATCGGCAGCGGGGCCCGCGGACGGCGAGGCGGGTGCAGATACAGGGGCCTCAACCGATGCTGGAACTGCCACTTCCACAGAATTTTCAGGCGCAGTTTCGCTGATTACTGTAGCTTCTTGCGACTCTAGCTCTTTCGTGTCTTGGCTACCTTCTGCATCCATAATTTGTTCAATTTCCAAACTTAGTTTTACATATTCTTTGCTATTTTACCGTGCTTTTGCGTACGAGAATGCTGTAAAATTTGCCTATGCACGTTCGGTCTTCATGCGTCGTGTACCTGGAATACCCGCCAATCCGCCACTTCGCGTTCTGGCAGCCGGAGCCCGGTTTGCTCGTCCCGCTGGTACCGTACCTCGTAACCATTGATGTATGTGCCCGCCGGATACAGCGTCGGCCGGACATCATAAACACGTGGTACGCCGGATACTTCATGGAATCCGAGCACATCGTACAGGTGCCTGGCCGAGTCATTACTTTCCCAGTTTTCCAGTGAGATCATAGGCTTGGGCACGCCGTGATACCGGACCAGGTTTTCTACCACCAGCAGCCCCAGTGGATACCCCAGGCTGAAGCGATCTTCCGGGCTCTTGCGGCTTTCGCGCGCGTGCCGACTACCCTCGCTGCCCACTCTATATGCTGTTGTTACGTCTGCGCCCACTATGCGCCCGTTTAATTTTTTTCCTCCCCAACCGTGCGCAACTTGCGTAACATCGTGAGCGGTAATCTTTGGCAGGTCCCGAAGATCAATCGCCCCGCGTTGGCCATCCGGATGATACATGCCGATCGCCGCCCGCCCTGTTTCGGTGCCGACCCACTTGCGCTGCATCTCGACGGTAGCGAATCGCGTTTTACGGTCGTTCGGGCAATATTCCACCACCTTGGGATCATGTGCGATGGCCGACAGATTGTCTGCCTGGGCTAGATGGATGCCCCGGGCCGCCACAAAGCCATGATCCGCCAGCCGCTCGAGCCACA
The DNA here is from genome assembly GCA_035479715.1 of Saccharimonadales bacterium (SeqCode). Lineage (GTDB taxonomy): Bacteria > Patescibacteriota > Saccharimonadia > Saccharimonadales > UBA4665 > JAJZCD01. Next base: position 44,665 of record DATIIK010000002.1, read on the forward strand.
CATCAACTTCTTCGCCCAGACCCTGTTCGGGCTGCAGCGCATGAAACTCTGCTTCAAAATCAGTTGGAAATGGCCGTTCAAGTATTAGTGGCATACAAAACTCCTTCTGTACACACCACTATACCACTGCCGCGTCCGTTCTAAAGCCGCGCGCCCTGCCGAGCCTCATTCGCCCAGTGATCGGCCAGCTCGTTGCCTTTGGTGCCCACATGCGCGCGCACCCATTCCAATGTTGCCTTGCTCGATTTGTACAGTGGATATACCTCCTGCACGATCTCCAGGTTCTTGATGGGCCCGCCGGATTTTTTCCAGCCCTTAGCTTCCCAGCCCGGAGCCCATTTGGTAATCACATTTATCCAGAATTCGCTGTCAGTATAAATAATGCACTCTTCGCCAGCGGCATGTTTGAGCGCGTTCAGGATAGCGAAGCCCTCCATGCGGATGTTGGTAGTGTGGGCGCTGCTAGTACCGGAACCTTCCGGCTCACTGCCGAGCACCGCCGGTTTGTCATTCAGAATGACGGCAAAACCGCCGGGACCAGGATTGGGACTGGCGCTGCCATCGGTGTAATAGGTAATCATGGTCGTTCCCTCTGTTTAGCTTTCACCATGATACCATCTCCTACTTATTGCCGTACTTCTGATTTGCTGAAAATTTCCTGAAGACTCCACTTGCCGGCACTACGCCCAGTGTCAGCAAACCGTTACACTATGAAACGTGAAACTGATTGTGAACCACGAGAATCTCTTTGAGCGGCTGGCCATCTGGCTTTCTACGTTCATCCGCCTTGCCCTGAACGTATTGCTGATCGTGCCGATATGCGCGCTGGTGGTGGGAATCGGAAAAGCAGGTATCGATCTGTTCCACGCCCTACGGCAGCCGCTGGACGTCATCTTGCAGAACGTACTACTTGATACGGTGTTTATCTTGGCGGTCGTCGAAATCACCATCACACTGCTCGGCTATCTAAAAGACGGCCGTGTCCATGTCCGCTATATCGTCGATACTATCCTCATCATCATGCTGAACGAAATCGTCAGTATGTGGTTCCGTCACCCCAAGCTGGATAACGCCATCGGCCTTTCAATCATCATCGTAGCACTAGCCCTGGTACGTGTCAGTGTCATACGGTTTTCACCGCGGCACGACGATTAACCCGGAGGAGCGCCGGGTCAATCTTGGCAAAACGTCTTCTACTACTTTGGCGGCTGTTTAGCGGTATTCCGGGTTGGCATAGTCGAACCGTGTGCCTGCCGCCCATTCATCCGGCAGATTGCCATACGCTGGCACGCCACCCGCGTCTTTCAGCATGCGCGCGGTGTGCATGAGGTTCCAGGACATAAACGTCACATTGCGCTGGGTGAAGCCATTATCTACACCTATCTTGCCGCCCTTGCCGTCGTCGTCTCCATAGCTGGGGCCTGGGCCAATCTCTCCCAGCCAACCCGCGTCTGCCATAGGCGGAATGGTATAGCCCAAGTGTTGTAGACTATACAACAAGTTCATAGCACAATGCTTGACGCCGTCTTCGTTGCCATCGATCAGGCAACCAGCCGTTTTGCCATAATACACGAACTGCCCCTTGTCGTTCTGGTCCTTGCTATTGCCATACAGCCGCTCGATCAACTTCTTGGTCTCGCTGCTGTTGTCACCCAGCCAGATCGGCCCGGCAATCACCAGGATATCGGCGGCTTTTACTTTTTCGTATATCTTCGGCCAGGCATCGGCCGTATAACCATGCTCGGTCATATCGGGGTACACCCCTTGCGGCACATCGTGATCGATAAGCCGAATGAGCTCGGCCTGCACCCCCTGCTTTTCCATGATCTGCATACTGGCGCGGGCCAATAGTTCGGTATGGCTGTGCTCGGGTGATTTGGTCAGCGTACAGTTGACGTACAGCGCGGTTAGATCGCTATAGGTTGTGGTTGGTTTGGCAGCCATCAGGGGTGCAACCATCCGATTACTGCACCCATGACCACTAGCGTCACAGCCTCGTGGGCCAGGTTTAGCAGCGTCAGCTTTTTGCGGCGGCCTTCGAACATATCGTGGGATAGCATGCGTGTGGCGGTAAAGCCTAGCCAGCCCCAGAGCGCCGTTGTCACGGCGTCCATCATCCAGCTATCGAGCGTAAAAAAGTGCACAAAGAACACAAAGTGCGCCAAGATATACGCCGTCAGCAGCGAAGCCGCGAATTGCACTGCCATCAGCAGTGTCATGTCCTTTGTCGTTACTTTACCGTCCATTTTCACCCCGGCCAATTTTGCCCAGGCGGTACCGAACACTGGCCGCGCGTACCATACGCCACCCACCACCATACTTGCTACCGCTGCCACTACTACTCCTACATAGTTGATATCGACATGCATTACCCTGTCCCCTTTTAGCTTATGTGGTTGATTATGCACCGCCGCGGGGGCGTTGTCACCCCGCTATTCGCCGCTTCTTTCCAGGGAGCGCATCCTTATACATGGTATGATGGCCACATAAGCAAAGGACTATCTGTGGACTACAGCAACATCAAACATTTTGAACTGCGGCGCAAATTCTGGAAGATCGCAGGCGCAGAAATCTACATCAGCGATCCCACGACAAGCCAGGAAGTCGGCTATATAAAGATGAAGGCCTGGAAACTGCGCGAAGATGTGCGGATATTCGCAGGCCGAGATATGCAGCGTGAACTCGTCCAAATCCACGCACGGCAGATCATCGATTTTGGCGCTACGTACGATGTGACCAATAGCGTCACTGGCCAGCCCATGGCAGCCCTGCGGCGCAAAGGACTCAAATCTACCTTCGTGCGCGACCACTGGGACATCTACGACTCCGCCGGAAACACCATCGGCAGCGTGCAAGAAACCAGCGGCATGCTGGCCATCGTACGACGCTGGATAGAGATCATCCCCTACGTGAATCTGCTCGGCATTATCTTTTCGTTCATCGCACAGACGTATGTCATCAGCATGAAGCAGGCAGATGGCAGCGACGCGGTAGCTGCACGGATTGTCCACCGCAAGAACCCGTTCATCGTCAAGATGGATGTGGACATGACGGATGCCCAGGTAGCTGCCGACCCGCTGATAGTACTCGCCGCTTCCGCGATGCTGAGCGTGGTCGACGCGGCCAAGAACAGCTAAAGATGCTATTTGCTGAGTAATCCGACCAATACCGGATACACGCAGAACAGTAGCACGAACAGCCCTTCCCAGCGGCCAGCGGGGCTATAGGGCATATCTTCTTGGGTGCGTGCGTACTGGGCGAACCGCGCCAACCGCTGTGCGGTAACGAGCGCCAGCGCGGCAATGATAGAAGCAATGATGCTACCACCGATAGCGACATTGAAGGTATCTTTGCCGGACGAACCAGTGCCGGCTAGCAGCAGCGGCAAGATATAAAACAAGGCCAGCCCACCGCCACTGAAGGTAGACGTGCTGCCGCGCGCCCGCGCTTGCAGCACCATGAGCTTGAACAGCGGCCAGGCCCAGAAAATGGCAAAGATGGCGCGCACCAGCGGCCACATCTTTTGTCCGTTGGCTTTGCGCACCGCGTCCCAGTTGCGGTAGAACCAATAGAGCGCGTAGCTGCCCAGGCTGAGTAGCATGAAGATAACGAGCAGTTCCGGCCGGCGCGAAAAGAACTCGATAGGCCTCTGCGGCGTCAGCCCATATGATTCCAGGAACTGTTCGTCGCGCTCGGTTATGGGCAGTGGTTCGCGGTCCATACGATTAGCCTAACAGTTCGACAATCCGGCGCTTAAGCTCATCGCGGGTTCCACGGGCGGCATCAATGCCATCAAATCGTGGGTCCGGGATATCCCAATACACGGCCCGTGGATGGTCGCGCAGATAATCGGGAATGGTATCGGGCTCGGCCATGACGATGATGTGGTCGTAGCCGTCCAGCATCTCTTTGCTGACCGCGTGGCGGGTTTTGTGCGACAGATCCAGGCCATCTTCACGCATAACGCTCAGCACATCTTGGGCGCCAGGATGGCCGTGAGCACGATCCGCCAGCCTCTGCCCTGGCTCGTCCACACGCGTACCGGCGGCATCGGCGTGGCCGTCCGCTGCAAGCGAGTTATACAGTGCCGCAGCCATCTGGCTACGGCCGACATTCTGGGTACATACGAATAAAACTTTCATATGATTAGTGTAGCAGGCCCAGCAGCAAACGCGCTCGGAATAATTACAGGTTCGGCTCGATGATCTGCCAGAGCTCGGGCAGCTCGGTGAACTGTTTGCCTAGATGGCCACCGTTCGGGATGACGGTGAGCGGCGCATCGAGCTGTCCAGCCAGGAACTGGGCTTGTTCCAGCGGGCAGTACGGGTCGTTGTCGCCATGCAGGAACGCGATCTTGCCGGCCTTGGCACGCATGGCTACAAATTCGTAACCTTCCGCCGGAAAGAGGTTTTCGAACTGCTCGTTGGTATCGTAGCCGTTCGGCTTACCACCCGCCCACGGGCTGACCATGACCGCCATGCGGATGTGCGACAGGCGCTCGTCATCCAACAGGTTCAATACTTCCACCGCCCCGCTGCTGTGGCCAATCAGGATATTGTCGGTAAAATCATGCCCGCTACCAAAGAGGAAATCGTTATACACCTGCCGGTTCGGCGTATGGTTTTCGGGCAATAGCGGCGCCCAGACATCGTAGCCCTTTGCCTCAAGCTTTTGGCGGAGCCATGGAATCCAGATGAGTTCGGGAGAGCCGTCGGTGCCGTGTAGGATTAGAGCGTTTTTCATAACTTTTTATTACGTTTACTTAACGACCACCAGATATTCAGGACTGTCTATAAGTTGAGGCATTATTCTAACCTTGACACATAGTCTACCACCATATTTGCCCATAGCAATAGCCCACATAGCTTCACCCTGTCGCTCCAAAACCTTCTCCGCAGTGCAGCCAATCCACTTCGATTGCTCGTTTGACGTATTACTAATGATGCTTACTATTTCCGATCCCTTAATCTCTTCATATCCCAAATTGAAGATCGCAAAACAGTATGCAACTTTCGCCAAAAACCGCGGAAAATCTCCGTTACGAGTCCTGTTTCTGCCACCGTACCTATATCCGGGCTTTCTTCGATCCGCATTCAGGACGTACATCTTGAAATCACTTGTGCTTAGACTGCTACCGGCAGAATCATCCCCCTCAATAATACAGAGAGGTTCGTTAAAAATAGGTAATATAACAAAGCCCACATATTCGTCAACTGGAACCATAGCTTCTGTAGTCTCCCCAGTCTGTATATCTTGAAAAAACTGTAGCATTTCGGGATTTTTGGTCGTACCCCTTCTTGACACGCCAATTGCAGCGGATGCCCTAAGATCCCACAATAACCCGCACGCCCCTTTCGAGTCTCTGCTCAATAAATCACCTTCAAACTTCGACGTCATATCTCCACATTCTTTACACGTCGCCCTAAGCAAAGTCAGCTTACCATCTAACGCCTTAGGAATGACGTGCTCATCTGTCAGGCCTTCAGTCTTTCCACAATATATACAAACGTCTACATTTCGAGAACTAGGTAACGGCATTAAGCTGATTGTATAAATCTTCTATGTTCACCCGTTCTTGTGCCATATCATCTCGCTTCCGCACCGTAACTGTATCTTTGGTCTCGCCTTCCAGCGTCTCGAAGTCTACTGTTACGCAGTACGGCACGCCGATTTCATCCATTTTGCGGTAGTTTTTGCCGATGTTGCCGGTGTCTACCCACATCACATTGCCCAGCTCTTTCTTGAGCATGGTATACACTTCTCGGGCCTTGGCCACGAGCTCCGGCTTGTTTTTTACCAACGGTAGTACAGCGACCTTCACGGGAGCCAAGTGCGCAGGCAGCGCCAAATAAATGCGCTTTTCACCGTTCTGCTCGTCCTCGCGGTAAGCAGCGGAGAGCACAGCCATCAATGCACGCTCAACGCCGAAACTCGGCTCGATTACGTGTGGCACATAGGGAGCGGAACCATCCTTCGGCCGGTATTCCATGCTCTTGCCAGAGTGCGTTGCGATGTTATCGAGATCGAAACTAGTACGATATGCCAAGCCCAGCAGCTCTTCGCGGCCAATTGGAAAATCAAACTCAAAATCCACAGTGCGCTTGCTGTAGTGGGCGCGGTCGTCTTCTGGCACTTCCAGCTCGTGCACGGATTCTACCGGCAAGCCTAGCGCGTCACACCAGGCATGGACTTTCTTGATCCAATCTTCGAATGCAGGCTCCCACTGGTCTGGATGCACGAAATACTCAATTTCCATCTGTTCGAATTCGCGGGAGCGGAAAATGAAATCGCGTGGGCTGATCTCGTTGCGGAATGCCTTGCCCTGCTGCGCGATACCGAATGGCACGTCCGGGTAGTAACTATCCACCACATTTTTGAAATTCGTGAAGATACCCTGGGCGGTTTCGGGGCGCAGATAGCTGATGCTAGATTTAGGGTAGCCCTCTTCGTCGGCGTCTGCAGTGTCTGTGAGCGTAGCGTTGCCGCCGGCGTTTACCAGTTCTTTGCGCTCGGGCATTACGGGGCCAACATGTGTTTTGAACATCATATTGAACGCCCGGGCCTCGCTGAATGTGTCGGTCTTGCCGCAGCTTGGGCACTTATTAGGGTCATCGAGTTTATCAGCACGGAAACGGCCATGGCAATTGCTGCATTCTACCAGCGGATCGGTAAACGTATCCACATGCCCACTCGCCTGCCAGACCTTTTGGTTCATGAGGATGGCCGCATCGACGCCATACATGTTTTCGGCGTCCTCTACGAACATCTTCCACCACAGCTGCATAATGTTGCGCTTGAGCGCTACGCCCAGTGGTCCGTAGTCCCAGGTGCCGCTCAGGCCACCGTACACATCACTGCCCGGATAAATAAACCCGCGGCGCTTTGCAAGGCTGACGATATCTTCTAGTTTTACTTCGCTCATATGCCGGGCATTATACCCGTTTTACCCTGTTTCGGCCACCCCTCGGACCCGCTGTCTGAGCAGCCGTGCGGCAGCATTTAACAATAAATCATAGAACAGTCCGGTGCGGCAAGCGTGGTTGATGCGATAGCCGCACCGGGATGTCTGTTCGTTTTGGTTGGGATTGGAGTGGTGATGCTTAGAGCAGCGCCATCATGGTCAGCGTCCACGCCGTGGCGGCGTAGGCGGCCGTCTGCCAGGCACGCAGCACACGGCGGTCACGCCAGAACTGGCTCACCTGGGGCGTGATCAGCGTCGCGAAGAGCGATGCGACCACATTGTGAACCACCTGCAGGAGGCCGCCGGGAGACGCGAAGCTCGACGCACACACCCAGACCATGATGAAGGAGTAGATACTCCACTCGATGGAAAGCGGCTTGTCGCGGGGAGCGACCCGTACCACGAGCACTCCGCATACGAATGCCACGACGCTGATCGCGGTCGCCAGCTTGATGGCATAGGCCAGATCGGCATGCGGCCGAAGCCAGGTGTGGTAGTAGTGCGCTGCCAGGCTGGTGACGGACACCAGTGTGGCCAGCAGGCCGAGGTACTTCACCAGGGCGATATCGATCGTGCGTTCCCCGATGGCGTCATCGTTGGGCGGCTCTAGTTGCCCCCATGTCAGGTCCCACAGGTCGACAATGTCGCTCCCTGTTTGACGCAGCTTGTTTCCAGCGGATCTCGCCGGGCGTGCCAGTTTGTCCGACATCCATTCACCTCTTTCAGGGTGATCCCAATAAAACGTGCAGACAAACTATACTATAAAATGTTTAGGATAATTAATACATTACTTGGCTACATATAGGAGCAAACGTCTGCTAACCCGCCCGCTCTTGCTGCTCGCTCCCTACGCCTAGCAACTGTGCAACCTGCTGTGCACCTGGCGTATAGAACTGCTCCAAAATCGGGCCGGCCAAGCCATTTGCATTATCAAGCCGCGGATGTAACGCTATGTATACTGGTGGCGCTTCTGATTCGGCAGGCAATGCCATCAGTAACCGCACATAGTGAGCCGCCCGGGCATGCTGCACTTCGTGCTTAGTCAATGGGCCCGCTACGACAGGCTGCACGATTTCTCCGGTGTCTGCCAGTTTAGCCCGGCCGACCCCCTCGCCGTCCAGTGTCATCGCAGCCAGCGCGGGCCTCAGCTGCAACTTACCCTGGGGGCGCCACACGGTCCGTTGTATGACCTCGCTCCGGCTCGTGGCGCGGGGCGTCATGATAGTGTCATCGTGTGTCGATCGGTTGCAGATCTGTACCAGGCTACTCACTAGAGGTCGCCCCATTGCCCGCAGGCGGCGGGCCTGCTCGGGATTGTTGTTTGCCAGATCAAGCATGCGGATCGGATCTACCATCTCGGGCAACCCCAATAACCGGCGCACGTTCTGATTGGCACGTGGCAACAGCGTGAACCGGTCAGAGACTACCCTGCCCGGTTCCGTACCAGTCGGCGATACCCAGTGCTGCACCCACAGCTCATGCGGCTGCGCCCCTACGGTGCAAGGCTCTGCACTCTCTACTTTCAGCATTATGAGTTCCTCCTATATCCTATACATACTGTCCGGCCAAAAATTGTACCAGCTGCCGGTTCTGTTCCACCAGGCCACCAGCGCCCTGCACCTTGCTGATGAGCTCCGGCGTATTGCCGCTGAAAACGATCCGCAGGAACTTGATGTCGTCCGGCCCATAGCCGCCGTCCGGCCGAATGGTGAAGGCGCTGTCATCGAAGCTGAATTCGTAGCGTTCCGTGGCGCTCAAGCGAGCACCAGCTACATCGGTCTGCAGGTTCGGCGTGTGGCCACTTAGGCGGAGCAGCTGCGCGCTGAACCATAGGCGTATAAGATCCAGGCTGATGGCCGCATCGTCCAGCGCTGCAAAACTCTGATCTAGCAGGTGAAAATAGTCTGCCTCCGGCTCGTCTTCCGTAGCCTTATGCAACTGTTTGATTAAATCATAGCCCAGCATAGTACGGTCGATGTCCCTGATGATATGACCGTAATGCCGCACCAGCCGTGCCGATATCAGCGTGCCAATCTCGCCCCTGCCGCGTATATAGGTAAGGTTGGTGACGCTGAACAGTTCGATACCGCCGGCCAGCTTGCTTTTGACCCGCCGGACGCCTTTGGCTATGAGGCGCAGCTTGCCGCTGGCCGGGGTGATGAGCGTGATGATGCGATCGGCCTCGCCATAATCGGTCCGGGCAAGCACGATGGCTTCCGTGACGAACTGTTGGCTCATGCCGACACCTCCGCAGGCGCGGCCGGCAGGCCCAGCTGCGCCACAGCCATACACAGCTGTTCCAAATTGGTAGCTGGCTTGTACAGCGTAGCCAGCACGCCTAGCTGGTCATGCAGTGTTGCCGCCGGGGCCAGCTCGCCGGGTCGGACATAGGTATGCAGCAGCACTGGTATGTGCCGCCATTCGCTGTAGCTGCGGAATTCATATAAAAACTCGATGCCATTGTGCCGTGGCAGCTGCAGCTCCAGCACTACCACATCCGGTAGCTGCTCATCAGCCGCGTGTACCGCCGCCTGGGCACTCCGCGCATGCGCCACACTATGCCCGGCGCGTTCCAATGCCAGCGTGTACACCTGCGCCAGAAGTTTGTCGGGTTCGATCAGGAGCACGTGCATGGTTATATCAGTTCCAGTTGCTGGCTCGATTGCAGTGTCGCTGCCAGGCCGGCTAATTTGTGATACCGTGCCACATGCAGCCGGGCCGAAAGTGCCCGCAGAAGTGAATCTGCCACGAACACCCCTGCTGCCGGGCCGCTCACCAGCTTCTGCAGTGGCTGCCGGGCTATGCCGCCCAAATGTTGTGCCCGCCGCAGGCTATCAGTACCGAGCTCTGGCTGGTTGCCATACAGCCCTGCCACCACGCCATAGCGGCTGCGGTGTGCGCTGAGCCGTACGGGTGCCTGCTCATCTGCCTCGGCCTGTGCCATGACAAACACCTGCCCCAGGCTGGTCAGAGCCGATTGCAACACCACCCGATCGGCCAGAATCGGCTGCATCTTGGGGCCCGTGTCAAGCTGCAGCTCCACGGCATAGTGCCGCGCCAGCGGTGTCAGAGCCTGGGCCGTGTCATAGAGCAGCGAAGATACCGCCACGGGTTCTACGTGTAATGGTGTCGCCTGGCCGTGCAGGCGCAGGCTGAGCGCGTAGCTTTCTGCCAGCTGTAAAGACCCATCCGCGATCGTCTGCACCATCTGCCACCGTGCTGCAGTTTCTGCGGCATCTGCCGGTGCGCCTGATTGGGCGAGCTCGCTCATCCGCGCAATCTGTAGTAGCGGCCGGGACAGTTGCTCCATTAGGCTCAAGAATATCTGTCCGTCATCGCCTAATTGTGCCCCGTTCTGCTGCATCCCGCGTCGTACCCCGAACCCTCGTTACCCCGCCCTTACTGTGTACGTAAGTATACACGGGCCTAGGCCCGGAAACTATGGTGAAAATGTGATGTTCGGCAAAATGTAGGTGGTGAAATCAGTCAGGAAGTCGGGTGATTCGATCCACACCATAAGTGTCTTGTCGCGCATGGGTAGCAGCACCATCGTCCCGAGCGCTTTGGAATCGCTCGGCACCACCGTACCGTCCAGCCGCGTACCAGCTACGTCCGGTACCTTTGGCAATGCGTATGGCTGCGCCGTCACCTTGCCGGTCTTTACGCGTGAGGCATATTGGTTCAGCAGGCCGCTGTAGCTGGTAGTACTCACCTGGATACGCAGATTGTAGGGCAGCTTGGAATTAGTGGACGGCACATAGTCGGAGTGGAAATAGGCGTCGAGCGGGCGGCTTGAGTCGTTTCCCGTGTCTACATATGCACCCCATGTCTTGGGATACAGCACCTTCAGGCTGCCGTACGCCTCGGGGCCATTATACGGTTTAAGCGGCTGTTTGGCTGCTTCCGCGAACTGCTTGGCGTCATCAGCTTGGACCGTCTGCGTGTTGGCCTGGACTGCCGTGGCAATCTTGGCATCGACGTTATTTTTGTAATCCTGACGGCCGTTGAACGCCCAGACAGCAAAGACCGCCGCACCGATAAATAGCAGCGCCAGTAAGATGACCGGCACCAGCAGCACGTCCATGCTGCCCCGCTCCCCCTGTAGTTTCTTCATATTGGTAATGGTAACCGAACCCGTCATTTTTTTCAATTGGACCGATGTCACATTAGTAGCGATACAGATACACACCATCCTTCTGTGCGTCCGCCTTGCGGCCCGGCACCTGGAAGGCGAAGCTGACAAGCGGCTTGCCTGAGCCCTGCATGCGTTTGTCCAGCTTGGCCATGAACCGGTCCAGCAAAAATGTGAACACACCGTCGCACTCCGGCCAGTCCACCCGCCAGAAATCACCCCATATAATCCGCACCTGCTTCCGATACCGCCGGGTGCGCAGCCAGCTGACGATCACGAGCAGCGGATTCAGTTCCACCCCCACCACGTTTAGTCCACTGCGCGCGGCCAGCACCAGTACCTTGCCGTCGCCACTACCCAGCTCCAGCAGCGTCTCACCGGGCTTGAGGCTGAGCAGCTCCAGGGCCGAATGCCCCTGCTTGGACAGCGTCGGCACATAGGGTGCTCCGCGCAGCAGTACACCGCCGAATGTCAGTGCCAGGGCGAAAACAATCAGGAATATGATGATCATGTCAGTCGGCGACGTGCGTGCGCACCGTGATTTCGGCCTGCTTTAGATACGTTTCCAGCTCATCCGCCAACTTGACGCCGGTTTCGTGCAGCTTTGTGGCGGCTGCGATGTCGATATCCGGGTTCTGCAGCTCTGCCACAATCCGTTCAAGTTCGGCAGACTTCGCTGCATAATCAAAACTATTTTTCTGTGCCACGCTCTGGCTCCTTCCCTGTTATTGTAGCCCTGGCCATACCACCCTGCAAGGTCAGGCTTATGTCGTCCCCTGTATCCAGCTGATCCAGGCTGCGCAGCACCACGCCAGCGCGGCGCACGATGGCATAGCCGCGCTGTAACGGAAGCGTAGGATCATAGGCCTGTAGCAACCGCCGGGCTGTCTGCAGCTGCAGCTGCGCGGCGGCAAAGGCGCCGCGCAGGCCGCGGTCCAGTTCGCTTCGCAAAAGCGTAACGCGCTCGTGCTTACGCACTACCAGCCGCACCAGTAGCTCGCCCAGATCGTTCCGGGTCTGCCTGATCGCCGCCAGCTCCACAGTCCGGTCGGGCGTCAATAGTTCTGCCGCGTTGCTCGGCGTGCTGGCCCGCTGGTCGGCCGCAAGTTCAGCCAGGCTGATATCAACCTCATGCCCGATCGCCACCAGCGTCGGCACCCGGCTGCCTGCCACCGCCCGGGTCACCTGCTCAGTGCTGAACCCGCCCAGGTCTTCAGCACTGCCACCGCCGCGGGTCAGTACGATCACGTCCGGTATATCCGGCGCGGCGTTCGCCGCCGCGATGGCGCTGACGATCTGCGCCGGCGATTGCTCACCCTGCACCAGCACGTCGTAATGGTCGATGGTCACCCCCGCCCAACGCGCGCCCAGAATCTTCATAAAATCAGCATATGCCGCACTGCTGCCAGCCGTTATCAGAGCTATCCGCCCAGGTGGATACGCCAGTGGCCGCTTGCGTTCAGGTGCGAACAGGCCTTCGGCCTGTAGTTTGGCCGCCAACAGGTCGGCCGCCTTACGGATAGACCCCTCGCCCACCGGCTGTACACCAACGAAGTTTACGCTGAACCCATACTGCGGGTGCAGCCGAGGACTACCGGACACTCGCACTACCATACCGTCCTGCAGCGGCCCGGGCAACGCATAGACGGTACCAAAAAAACGTACGCTGGCCATGGCATCCTTGAGGTCAAAGTACACCCAGCGATTCTTGCTTACCCGGAAATTACTGATCTCACCCTCAATGGTGATATACGGATAGGCTATCTCGAGCGTCTGGTTCAGGTACGCTACGAAGTCGCTGACGCCAAAGATGAGCCGTTCGCCCCCATCCATGCCTAGGCCTCCATTTTGGCGGGCTCCTTGGAACGGTGCAGCGTCTGATGGTAGTAATAGTAGCCCGGAGGCAGCTGTACCAGCGTGTTAACCACACGGTACATGACCGTGACCGGCAGGCTGAGCCGGCTCGGCACGCCGCTAGCCACCAGCACCAGCGTCATCAGGCCTTCGTAGATACCCACACCGCCCGGCAGTACGCTGACCAGTCCAGCAAAGTTCGCCACGGCGTATGCCAGGATGACCGCACCAAAATTCACCCAGTGCCCAAATGCGACATATACGATGTACACGGCCATGACTTCCCAGAAGTTCGCCAGCAGCGCCCACCAGAACGGCATTTTAAGCTTCCCCAGGTCTTTGCGCAGCAGCATATAATTGTCGTGTAGGTCTTCGAAGCTGGCCTGCGCCCGTGCAATGTTGATCGTCTCGTGGTGCTTCGGCCGCACGATGTGGATCAGCCGGTTCAGCAGCAGTGTCACCTGCGTAAAGAAGCCGGCGATACGCTGTTTGGTGCCGATCACATATGCGAATGCTGCCGTGCCGATCACAAGCGCCGTCGTCAGCATCCCCGCCACTAGCAAAATGATACTGCTCATGTGTCCTTCGAATGCCAAAAAGAACACGCCCAGCACGATCAGCACCTCGAAGCTCAGAAACAGCAGCACCAGTTTGAGCAGATGCACGATAGTAGCCTTGGCGCCTGTCATCTCACTACCCCGCATACGCATGCCGAAATAGCTGATGCCGGTCACGCCGCCGCTCGGGAACACGCTGTTTACAAAGTTTAGCTCCAGTGATGTCTTGAAGAGGAATTTGTAGCTCAGATCATTCCCCACCAGGCCGAACAACCCCTTGTAGAGCCGCGCCTGCGCATCATAATTCAGGAACTCGATGGGGATGATGAGCAGTAGTGCCCAAGCGTGTACCCGCCACAGATTATTAAAAGTCTGGCTCAGCTGGCCACGGATCGCCACCACCAGTACGATCAGCGCCGCCACGGTGATAAGGTTGACGATAAGCTTCCAACGACGGCTAAGGAATGAGTGTTCTGCCATATTTCTAGTATTATACAGGTATGCGTACCACTACCAGCCCGCTTTCAGTTTGTATTTTGGGGCGTCAGCCGGCGCTCGGCCTCGCCGAACTAGAGAGCCTTTATGGCTCCCACACTGTGTCGCCTGTTGCCGACCATGCGGCCGGCTTGAGCCTGCACGCCAGCGATGTGGACTTCGACCGCCTCGGCGGCAGCACCCGGCTGGCCCACGTGCTCGCAGCACTACCCACCACTGATTGGAAACGCATCGAGCGCGAACTGCCGCTACTCGTGACCGAACTTACTCTCACCCTGCCACCCGATGGCAAGATCCAACTGGGGCTGAGTGCCTTCGGCATCAAAGTGTCGCCTGCCAAACTGAACGCTAGCGGTTTGACGCTCAAGAAGATCATCCGCAGCAAGACGGGCCGCAGCGTGCGGGTTTCTCCGAACGCCACACTGGAACTCAACACCGCCACCGTACAGCACAATAAGCTCGCCGGCCCGACCGGGATCGAGCTGCTGCTAATCGCCACGCATGATGGCGGCACCATCATCGCCCGCACGGTGCAGGTCCAGGACATCGACAGCTACACCCTGCGCGACCGCGGGCGCCCCAAACGTGACGCCCGCGTCGGCATGCTGCCGCCCAAGCTTGCCCAAATCCTCATCAATCTCACTAATCCCCAGCCCAACACCGTCGTGCTTGATCCTTTCTGTGGTACCGGCGTCCTGCTGCAAGAGGCGCTGCTGATGGGCCTGAGCGTCTATGGCTCCGACCTGGAGCCGCGCATGATTGAGTACTCCCGGGCAAACCTGGACTGGCTTGATGAGCAGTTCGGCCTAGCCGACCGCCATATCTTCCTTGAGCAAGCCGATGCGACCACCCTGGAAAATCACGACGTCATCGATGCCGTAGCCTGCGAAACTTACCTAGGACGGCCATTTACCGCCCGCCCGAGTCCCGATATCCTGGCCCAGACCAGCAGCGATGTCAACCTTATCCTCAAGAAGTTCTTGCGGCACTTGCACGGCCAGCTGGCCAGTGGCACCCGGCTGGCTTTGGCCGTCCCGGCATGGCAGGTCGGACCGGGCCAGTTTAAACACCTACCTCTTATTGACCAGATAAGCGATTTAGGCTATAATCGACTAAGATTTGAGCACGTTCGGGATGATCAGCTCCTCTATTACCGGGATGATCAGATCGTTGCTCGCGAAATTTTAGCACTAACAAGGAAGTAACAGATGTCACACGTCAAATCTGGCGGTACCGCCAAAAACACCCGCGACAGCCAGGGCCAGCGCCTCGGTGTTAAGTTGTTTGGTGGCCAAAAGGTCAAAACCGGTCAGGTTATCGTCCGTCAGGTCGGCATGACCAAGCGCCCTGGCGTCGGCACCACTATCAGCCGCAACTTTACCATCCACGCTAGCCGCGACGGCATCGTCAAGATGGCCACCCGCAAGGTTCGCACCTTTAGTGGACGCAGCGTCCGCCGCACCGAAGTTACCGTCGAGTAATTTTGGCCGCAAGCCAAAGAAAAACCACCCGTTCGGGTGGTTTTTTATAGCGCAAAAAATGAGACTAGTAAATTTGGCCAGGCACTTTAGGAGTAGGATCCTGCTGGGTTTCTGCGGGCTGCTGCTCCCTCTGCACGCCATACAATCCTAACTCAGCCGGAATACCGTTTTGATCCGTAGTGATTGGACGCCGCTCCGGCTGCTCTGACTGGCGCTGTCCAGGCACCTGAACTTGGGCAGAACCGTTCTGCTGCAGAACACCGTCAACGATTCGCGGTGCACCACCGTACGGAGTCGCTTCTTTAGGAGCCTGTTGCTGCCTATCTGGCATCTCTGGATTTTTTATCACGCCGCTCAGGCCTAGGGCTGCAAGGCGGCGCTCGCGAGTAGCCTTCTCGCCAGGAGCAGGCTTGACTTCAGCGGGTTGTACGCCGATTGTGTAACCAAATGGGAGTGGTTCGCGGGTCATACTTATATATAAGCACATGCTTTATATAAAGTCAATACAGTGTCATAAAAAATACTGCATTCTCCATCAGAAAAGACTCCTTTGAAGGGAGTCTGTGATCGTGCAGCGGAAGACGGCTATAAGCCTAGGTGATACTTCACCCGGTCGACCACGTCGCTGATGACGACCTGCGACTTGACCAAATAGTCGTCCACACCAAGCCCTTGGGCACGCTGCTTATCGCTTTCCTGGCTGAGGGCGGTCAGCATGATGATCTTGAGATTGGCCGTTTCGGGTGTGTTGCGCAGGATATCAAGCACATCGAATCCGCTGACTTTCGGCATCATCACATCTAGCAGGACCAGGTCAGGTTTGTGTTCCTTGGCGGCTGCCAGGGCATCTTCGCCGTTCGCCACGCGGCGAACGTCGAAACCTTCCCCCTTCAGGCGCATCATGTAGACGCTGGCTAAGGCGTCATCGTCTTCTACTAATAGAATCTTCTTGCCGTTTGGGGTATCGCTCATAGTGCTTATGCTACCTGTTACCTGTTATTTTTGCAACATGCTGGCTATAAAGCCGCGGAACAGAGGATGGGGTACGTTCGGCCGGGATTTGAGCTCAGGATGATACTGGCTGGCCACCAAAAATGGATGGTCGACACCTTCGATGACCTCTACCAGGCCGTTGTCCGGGTTGATGCCGACGGCACGGATGCCCCATTTTTCGTAATCAGGTACATACTTTGCCATAGCTTCGTAGCGATGGCGGTGGCGCTCCACGATGTCCCGTGTGCCATACAGTCTGGCCGATAGGCTGTCTTCCTCGAAATGGCAGGCATAGTCGCCCAGGCGCATCGTACCGCCAGTGTTTTCCAGACCCTTCTGGCCTTCCATGGTATCGATAACGGCGTACGGCGTGTTCGGATCGACCTCGGTGGTATGTGCGCCTTCCAGGCCGTGCAGGCGGGCGGCGGCGATGACCATCATGTGTAGGCCATAGCACAAGCCCAGATACGGCTTCTTGTGCTCAAGTGCATACTGAGCGGCGCGGATCTTGCCATCGATACCACGACTACCGAAGCCGCCGGGTACGACGATACCTTGCACGCTCTCCAGCATCTTAGCGACTTCGTCGTCGCTTGCCTCGCCGAGCTGCTCAGCATCGAGCCACTTGATGTCGACATTGGCATCATTGGCCCAGGCGGCAGATTTCAGCGCTTCGAATACGGACATGTACGTATCGGCGTTGTCCATGTACTTTGCCACTACACCAACGGTGACTTTCTTTTTCTGAGGGGTAGTTGCCTTTTCGACGACCGCGCGCCATTCTTTCAGGTCCGGTTTATCATGCTGCAGGCCAAGGCGGTCACAGATGACATCGGCAATACCGGTGTCTTCGAGCGTCAGGGGAACTTCGTAGATACTCTTGGCGTTCGGCAGGAGCGCCACGGCGCTTTCTGGGATGCCACAAAACATGCTCAGCTTGCGTACCAGGCTTTGTGGAGCCGGATTCTCGCTCCGGGCGACCAATACGTCCGGCATGATACCGAAGCCACGTAGCTCACGGACGGCATTCTGGGCTGGCTTACTTTTTACTTCATTGCTGGCACCCAGATACGGCATGTAGACCACATGAACAAACAAACTGTTCGCACGACCCACCTGCATTCCAAGTTCACGGATCGCTTCTACGAAAGCCAGGCTTTCGTAATCGCCGACCGTACCACCGATTTCCACGATGTGCACGTCGAAACCTGCGCTGGCCTTTATAATCTCTTCTTGCAGCGCACGTGTGACATGAGGGATGTACTGCACAGTCTGGCCCTCGTATTTGCCAGCGCGCTCGTCGTCGATGACCCGGCGGATAAGCCTGCCAGCCATCAGACTGCTCGCCTGGGTCAGCTCCTGGTCGAGGAACCGCTCGTAGTGGCCAAGGTCCAGATCAGTCTCGGCACCGTCTTTGGTGACAAAACACTCACCATGCTCACGGGGGTTCAGCGTGCCGGCATCCACGTTCAGGTACGGATCACACTTCTGTAGGTTGACGCTGAGGCCACGGGCCTTGAGGAGATTGGCGATTGAGGCGGCTGTGATACCCTTTCCTAATCCGGAAAGCACACCACCCGTAACAAACACAAACTTGGTGGGTTTGCCAATCACATTAAATTACCTCTTTAAATTTAGGTATATAGTAGCGGTTTATACCGGTTAGCGCAAGGGGGATTTAGGGGTTACCCCTATTATTTACTTGCTTTCCAAATAGGATTTTGCCGCCTGCAACTGTGTATCGTTACCTGCCTTAGCATCGTCGGTGGACAGCTTTACAACTTGGTCAGGCATGATGCCTTTGTGGTTGATGCTTGTGCCGTTCGGCGAGTACCACTTGGCGATCGTAACCTTCAGCTCGCTGCCGTCCTGGAACGGAATGACCGATTGCACCACACCCTTGCCGTAGCTCTTCTCGCCCATGATGGTCGCTGCCTTGTGGTCACGCAGGGCCAGCGCCGTAATCTCCGAAGCCGAAGCTGAGCCGCCGTTCACGAGCACTACCGTGGGTATACCCTTGAGCGGATTGTCACCGGTAGCACGCAGCTGGTCCACCACCTGTGCACTGCGGCGCTCCTCCATGATCTCGTCGCCCTTGCCCAGCCACAAGCTGGCAATCTCCTGTGCGCTGTCGACTTCGCCGCCCGGATTGTCGCGCAGGTCTACGATCAGCTTCTTGACGCCTTTGTGTTGGAAATCGGTAATACCTTGACTGATGAGCTGTTCGGTGTTGTCGCTGAATTGGCTGATCTGGATATACCCGATGCCATCATCAAGCACCTTCGTCGTAGCCGTAGGGATGGTAATCTCGGCACGCGTGATAGTAACGCTGAGCTGGTCAGCACCACGCTGGATACCCAATGTCACCTTGCTGTCCTTGGGGCCGCGGATCTTGAGTACGGCATCGTTCACCGACATACCAGCCGTCGACTGATTATTGATGGTAATGATGACGTCTTTGGCGAGCAAGCCTGCAGCCGCAGCCGGAGAACCGGGCAATGGCGACATCACGATGACATTGCCATTGGCATCCTGATCTAATTGGGCGCCGATGCCTGTCAGGCTGCTGCCCTGCAGCTGGTTGTTAAAGTCCTTGGCCTCGCGGGGACTGAAATATTCCGTATAGGGGTCTTTTGGAGCGTTCGCCAGGCCATGCTTCAGGCCGTCCAGTACCTGTTGGGACGTAAGCGTGCCGTTATAATTTTTGCGCAGCACATCATATAGCTGTGTCACGCCGGCATAATCAATATTGGCTGGCAGCCCTGTCTCATCATTGAAGCGCGATGATTTGGAGACGCGCAAGGTCCCGTTGCCTACTCCTATCCCGGACACAAAAATTATGATGACTGCGATGCCTGCACCGATGCGCGTAAGCCAGACATGGCTCCGCAGCTTCCTCCACATATTCCCTATTTGCATATGGTTTTCAGTATACCTCATGCAGACGTGGTTTGTGCGGTACAATGATAATAATGAAGAACAGCCCGAGCACCATGCAGGTGCGGGAATGCGATGCCAAACTATACAGCAGCGAACTCACACGTCTGCAAGAGACTCTTGGCAATCCCGTGCCGCTGCAACAAGCGCCCTTCTATGGCGCCTGGCAGACGCGTGACGGCAAGACAGTTGTCTATTTTGCCGTGTATGACAGCGAGACGGTCATAGCGGCTGGCATCGCCGTCAAATTCGATGCCCCCGGCGGTATCAGCTTTTTCTATTGCCCGTACGGGCCGATCGTCCAGAAATGGACAAAAGATTTGTTCGATGCTTTGCTTGGGTTTTTCCAGCCCATAGCGCAGCGGACCGGTGCAACTTTTGTGCGTTTTGACAGCCCTGGCCTCGCGGAAGTGCCCGGCGTACGGCCTATCACTAGCAAGCTGGCCGTCACGGCTAGCTTGCAGCCCCGTGCGGAGTGGCTCCTGAACATCACTGGTGACGAGGAACCCATCTGGATGGGTATGCACAAGCACGCCCGCTACAATGTGCGCCTTGCCGAACGCGCCAAGGCCCAGATCACCTTCCATGAACCCTCCAAGGCCCCGCTTGAGACATTCGTGAGCCTGATGCAAACAACCGCCGGACGGGATAGGTTCAGCTTGCAGACGCAGCAATACTACGAAGCGGTATTAGGAGGCCTCCCGGCTGACCACGGCTTCATGGCTGTCGTAACTATCGACAAGAAACCAGCCGCCGCAGCGGTCTTCGGTGAATATGACGGTGTGCTGCACTATATATTTTCAGGCTCCGGTAATGACTTCCGCAAGATCGCACCGCCCTATTTCATGCTCTGGCAGACCATCCTGGAGGCACGCAGGCGCGGCTGGACCACGCTGAATTTTGGCGGCATCACTGATCCAGTCAAAAGCACACACCTGGAAGGCGTCACTGGATTCAAGAAACGCTTCGGCGGCTACGAGATAGACCACACGAACCCCGTGGACTTGGTGTATAAGCCGCTCAAGTACGGCCTGTTCAAACTGTATAAATCACTTCGCTGACCTGCGGCTTGCCGGTGACTTCGCAGTATCCGGCTTGCGGCGTACTGCCGCACCTGCACGCGCCAATGTCTGCACGGCGATCTCCTCGCCGCTGGTTGCCCGTACTTCCTGTGACCGGCCCCGGTAGTAGTACAGACCTATAGCGAACGGAATGGTAACGACGATGCTGGCAAGTGCGGCAGCATATACCAGTTTGTTGTGGTGTGGCGGTGCCCACGGTGACATGCGAGAAAGCCAGAAAATCGCCGAGAGTGTACCGATGGCAGTCACAGCCTGGCACAGGTGGTATTTCTGCTGCGGCGCATGGCGGGCCATAGCAGTCTATACGCTCCACCGCGGCTTCATGGATAGCATACGTCTAGCCGCCGAAGTAGATATAGGTAAAGCTGCGGGCCTGCGAAGCAGATACGTACATTTCGCTGTAGTGGCCATTGTAGTCGTAGTTGTACTGGCTGACATAGATGCTGCCATCGCTGTTCACGGCTTCCACCCACATGGCATGGCCGAAGGCACCGACGTTCCAGATGGCGACTGAGTTAGCCTGCGGCGTGTGGCCCGTAGGGATGCCTGCAGCAGCCGCGTCACCGGGCCATTGGTTGGCATTGCCACGGCCGCCCCAGTACGGCATGTAGCCGTAGGCCTGCCTAACCTTCCAGGCGGTATAGCTAACGCATTCGCGGTTATACATGCCCCATGGGTCGATAAGGGTGTCCTGACCAGCGTTATCCAGGTATGCCGGATAACCGCCATGCCCTGGGTCACCTGCTACGACGTCGCGGCCGATGGTCCTGTTGGCGGCGGCCTGTGCCGCACGGAGGCTAGTGATCTGCTTACTGTTAGCTGCAATCTGCGCGTTATAGTTCGCCTGCTGGCTCTGGTTCATATTCAGGAGCGTTGCCTGCTGGGCTTGGGCACCTGCCAACTGGTTCTGTTGGTCGGTCTCTTCGCTCAGCAGCTGGTCCACCTGCTGTTTCTTGGTACTGAGTTCTTTTTGTAATTCGGCGATCTTTACCAGCGTGTCCTGTAGCTTGTTCTGAACACTGCTGCGGTATTCCTGCTTATCGACGAAGTCACTCAGGTTCTTACTGGTGGCAAGTACCTCAAGCGTCGTCGGCGTACCGTCTACGTACATCGCCTTGACATCGCTTGCCAGGAACGCCTTTTCCTGGTTGATCTGGTTCTGGGCGTCGGTGATCTGTTGCTGCAGGGCTGCCTGCTGGGCTTTGTTGGCGTCGATGGAAGCCTGCACGCCGTTGATCTGCTGCTGCAGCTGGTTGATGGCATCTTGATAACTAGCAGCCTGCGACTGGAGGCTGTTGACGACCGCACGGGCATCGGCATTCTGGGCGTTCAGCGAATTGATCTGATCCTGGAAGCTATCTGCAAAGACAAGCTGCCGCACCGCAGGCGTCAGGCTACCAGCTACTAATACCGCGCTACTAAGCGTCAGCAGGCCGACGCGGACTTTCATAGAAACAGTACGAGAGACGTTTTTTTTCATAGTTTTTGCTTTTGAAACTAGTGGTCTTAGTGTAACACGCTTATGCAAATTCTTCAATCCGTACCCTTATCCCCTCCGGCGATTAAAAACCGCCTGGTGAGCGGCGGTTTTGTTTGCGTTTTCGTGATGTCTATTTCTTTGGCGTTTTGAATTTCAGGTATCGCCGCGTAGCAATCATGGAAGAGGCGGCACCTATAAATATACCAAGTCCGAGCTGCGTCGTCAAAAGCATCCAGTAGTGTGACTCGAAATAGGTCTGGCTGTAACTGATGTCGAGCAGGCCGAAACTAGTGGCCTGCAGACTGCTGCTCGCCGTCACGAAAATGGCATTGATGATGAGGATGGAGGCGATGGCCGACAGGATGCCATACACGATGGTCTCGACCACGAACGGACCGCGGATGAACGACGTGCTGGCTCCGAGCAGGCGCATGATCTGCAGCTCATCACGGCGGTTGAATATAGCCATTTGGATAGTATTGAAGATGATGAGCACCGAAATGGTCGCGAACACCAGCACGGCGATGATGCCGGCGCGCCGCAGGATATTGGTGGCATGCGTGATCTTGTTGATAGCCTCACGGCGGTCGCCGCTATCGCTGGCCGGGTCTGACTGCAGCGATGCAATCTGAGGCTTTTCGATGAAGGTACGGATCTGGTTGATCTGGTTCAGGTCCACCGGCTTGATACGGATGGTCGCCGGCAATGGGTTATCTGTTTCGGTAATGGCCTGCAGCAGTTGCGGGTTGCCGGCATTCTGTGCCTCGTAGGCACGGAGCGCATCGTCCTTGCTCAGATAGGTGACACCCTTCACGCTGGGCAGCGCCCGGAGCTGGGCAACCAACTTGTTCGCCTGCCCTTTCGTCACCGTGTCCTTGAGGTAAATCGATACGTCTATCTTGTTGGTAATCTGCGCGACCGTGTTGCTGAACGTGGCGTTCACGATTACGGAAAACAGAATGATACTGAGTGTGACGATCATGATTGCCATGGCGGCGATGGCTAACCAGGCGTTGCGCACGAAGTTCACCATACCGGTGCGGATAATACGTCCAAAGGTAGTAAGACTGCGGCGCATGGCTACTGTATCCCACTTTTGAGTGTTGACGTATAGCTGGCATGGGCACGATCGCTCGCGATCTGGCCATGCTCGATCGTAACAACACGCCGCTTCAGCTTGTTGACGATGTCTTGGTTGTGTGTCGTAAGTAGCACAGTTGTACCGTACCGGTTGATTTTTTCCAGCACGCGGATAACATCCCAGGCATGCTTAGGGTCAAGGTTTCCGGTCGGCTCGTCGGCGATCAGGATCTTGGGCTGGCGGACAATGGCACGGGCGATAGCCACGCGCTGGCGTTCGCCACCGCTGAGCTCCTGGGGCATGCGGTCTTCCTTGCCCTTTAGGTTCACGATGTCGAGCACCTTGGGCACGGTATTGCGAATTTCCTTGCTGGATACACCAACGATTTCGAGCGCGAAGGCAACGTTTTCAAACACCGTGCGGTTCGGCAACAGTTTGAAATCCTGAAACACGGTGCCGACTTTGCGGCGCAGCAGCGGAATATCCTTGTCCCGCAGTTTGTCATAATCGATGCCGCCGACAATAATCTTGCCGCTACTGGGACGCTCCTCACGCGTGAGCAGTTTGAGCAGCGTGGATTTACCCGCGCCGCTCTGCCCCACCACTATTACGAACTCTTTCGGCTCAACATGCAAGCTAATACGGTCGAGGGCTGGCCCCAAGTTTTTATTGTAGGTCTTTGTTACCCGGTCCAACAGAATCATCCCGCTTATTGTAACATACTAGCTCTTGCCAGTACTGCTAGCCTTCGGGAAATGGTGGTGCCCTATGGATATGGGGTATCGGGCTGGTAAACACATGCTGCCGCGAAGAGCTCTCGGCCACGTAAAGTTGGGCGGCAGGACCATGCATTGCGACGGCACCCAGTACCTGTATGCCATAACGCAACGTCTCGTCAGGTGACACCCCCTGGTCCTTTTCAGCCCATTGCAAACCCAGATCGATCGCCTGTGCAAGCGCCACACGGAAGCTCACTGTATCCGCCTCAGAGGTGCCAGTCCGTACTAGCGGGATCTCTCCCGGCGCGCCGCTTTGATTCTCAATAATCGGCTGTAGGCCGTGTTTGCGTGCCATCAATGCTATCGTGCCATAACCCACAGCGCGGTTTAAGAGTTCTGTCGTACTAGTGTGACTAGCTTCTGCAGCGCATCTTACCCAGTCCAGGTAAGGTCGAACGACCATGAAGTCCCGTTTAGTCGTGGGTGGTCGATGCACCTGAGTCCACTCGTCATTAAATGCATCTATGCGCGCCCGGCGAAAATGCATGTCTGCCATCTATGAACCCATGGTGGCTTCCAGGTACGCCGTGACAAACGGCTCCAGTTCCCCGTCCAGTACTGCATCAGGGTCGGATGATTCGTGCCGGGTGCGCAGGTCTTTCACCTGTTTGTACGGGTGCAGCACATAACTGCGGATCTGGTTACCCCAAGCCGCCTGTTCATTCGGGCCTTTCAGCTCGCTGACACGTTCGGCGTGCTGCTCCATCTGCAGCTGCGCCAGGCGTGAGCGCACAATGGTCATGGCTGTCTCTTTGTTCTGCAGCTGACTGCGCTCGTTCTGGATAGCCACCACGATACCTGTCGGCAGGTGCGTGATACGCACTGCGCTGTCGGTAGTGTTTACGGATTGACCACCATGTCCGCCGCTACGATACACATCGATTTTCAGATCTTTCTCATCGATTTCGAGTTCTTCGGGTGCATCGATTTTGGGCGTGACCTCTACCTTGGCAAAACTGGTCTGACGCAGATTGTCACTGTTGAACGGGCTCAGCCGGACCAGACGGTGCACGCCGTGTTCGCCTTTTAGTTTGCCATACGCAAACGGGCCGCTGATTTCGAGTGTCACACTCTTGATGCCAGCTTCTTCCCCGGCTGATTCGTCTACCGTGGTGATCCGCCAGCCAGCCTTTTCAGCGTAGCGCACATACATGCGCAGCAGCATAGCAGCCCAATCCTGAGCGTCGGTGCCACCGGCACCAGCGTGGATGCTCAGGATGGCGTTGTGGTCGTCGTATGGACCGTTAAATTTCAATTCTTCTTTGAGTTCGGCAAATTGTGCCTGCAGCCCGGCAAGCTGACCCGATAGGTCCTCGCAGATCGATGCATCGTCCATTTCAGCAAGCTCCAGCGTGTCGGCGAGCGCGTCACGCAAGCCGCGCCATGGCGCGAGCCGCCGTTCCAGTGCAGCCTGCTCGCGCAACACTGCCTGGGCCGTGTCAGCATCATGCCAAAGTCCAGGATCACTCGCCTGCGCGTCAAGCTCAGCCTTGCGGGTTTCGAGCGCCGCAAAGCCGATCCGTGTCAGCGCGTCCTGCACGCTGGCTTGGAGTTCCAGGGTGTCGGCACGCAGCTGCTCCATTAGTTCACCTGCTTCCAGAGCGGTGCCAGCTGCTCACTCATGGCCAAGGCAAGCTCGGGTGACACTTTGCCGTACACGCCAAGTCCACCAATGTTATCAGCGAACATGGAACGCGTCACGTCCACGATCGCCTGCTTGGTGACGGCCTGGATCCGTTCCGGGATCTTGTAATAATCATCCACATATTCGTCGAAGAAATAGCGGCCGGTGTACCCCTGCGCGGTGCTGGCAACCGTCTGAGCGCTGCGCTGGAAACGGCCGATACTGTAAGCCTGCGCTGCCACGATGTCAGCTTCAGCCAGTTCGCCGCGGAACAGGTTGCCCAACTGCTCTATGACAATATCAAACAGCGCATTCGCATTCTTGACCGAGACCTGACTGCCGAACCACAGATTGCTGCTGAGTTTGATCTGCTGATAGCCGCTGTTCATGCCGTAGACCAGGCCGCGCTCACGTGCCGTGCCCAAGATTTTGCTATAGAGCGTTTCGGTGAGGATAGCACTGACGATGCCCAGCGCATCGACTTCTGATTCCTCGAGCCGGCGGTTCATGAAGGTGTCGATATAGAAATAGACGGTGTCGACCGTACTGTCGGGGATGCATACCGGCTTTGTGGGCAATGCGACAATCTCGTCCGGCATAGCAAAGCGTTCGCCGCGCGGCAGATCGATGGATTCCAGCATCTGCAAAATAGCCCCTTTGCGCTTGCCGATGTTTCCTGCCACCACGAAGCGCATGTTGTCGGTAGTGTGGGTGCGGCGGTAGTGCTCACGGACATCATCGAGCATGACGTTGTCCATGAGTTCGAGCCGCGCGCGATCGGTTTCTGCCACCAGGCCATATGCCTTGCGGGTGTTGGCGCCAAGCTGACGGTAGTGGTTGTTTGCCCGGGCACTCAGCTCTTCGCGGACATTGCCGAATTCAGCATCGAACTCTTCCTGCAGGAACAATGGTTTTTCGATGGCCAGGATCAGTAGTTTGAACACGCGATCCCATTCAAAGTCTGCACATTCAGTCTCGTAGATGATGTCGTAGACATCGGTGCTGGCGTTGCTGTAGGCACCGTTCTTTTCAACTTCGGCCTGGAAATCACGGGCACGCGGATAGATATCATTGGCCCCGAGCAGCACGTGCTCCATAAGGTGCGGCGCTTCCCACTTGTCACGCTCCACCAGGTATTCGCCGGCACGGAAATTGATGTAGACATCCATGACGGTAGCATCGGGCACATGCACAAGCAGGCCGCGGGCGCCGTTGGCCAGGATCACTTCTTCAACGCTATGTTTCATTTTTGTACTGACAGTCCTGCTATTTGTGTCGCCGCGCAGAGGTTTTACGCTTGCGTTCGGCTTTGTTAGCTTTTTTGCGTTTGGTACCAGTGCTCTTGGGCTTGGCGGCGGCTTTTTTGTCTGCGAAGTCACCCTCGCTGAATTCAGCCTCGCCTTCCACAATCTCGCCGGCGTTGCTGATAGAATTACGGGCCGCACGGGTCAGCTCTGTCTCGACGGAGCGCTCCAGGTCCTCTTCGGGAATCGGCTCTGCGTGGAACAGCGCACGCACCACTTCGTGGCGCAGGCTAGACTGCATTTCCTCGAAGATCATCTGTCCGCGGCGGCGGTATTCCACCAGCGGATCACGCTGGCCGACGCTCATCCAGTGGATGCCTTCGCGCAGGTGGTCCATGTTTTCCAGGTGCTGCATCCATAGGTTGTCCAGGATCTGCAGGTAAATATCACGCTCAACCTTGCGCAGGATATCTTTGCCGAACGCTTCTTCGCGCCCCGTATAGAGTTGCTTGGCTTCTTCGACCAGGACTGACTTGACCTTATCGGCAGTGGTCGCAAAGATGCGGTCGAGCGCTGGCTCATCGAGCGGCAATAGCTCGCGTACGGCCGGCTCAAACTCTTCGGTCAGGTGGATCGGACTATCGGCCAGCACGCCGACTTCGTCTTCGATGTAGACTTTGACACGCTTGCTGATGTCATCGGCCTTTAGGATTTCTTTGCGCATGGCATACGTTGCCTTGCGGTGGCGGTTCATGACGTCGTCGTACTGCACAACGTTCTTACGCTGGTCAAAGTGGAAGCCTTCCACTTTCTTCTGGGCATTTTCCAGACTCTTGCTAATCAGCCGGTTTTCGATAGGCGTCTCGTCATCCACCTTTAGGCGGTCCATGATGCTGGCGATGCGGTCGCCGCCGAAGATACGCATCAGGTCGTCCTCGGTGCTGACGTAGAACTGGGTCATACCGGGGTCACCCTGACGGCCAGAGCGTCCGCGCAGCTGGTTGTCGATACGGCGGGATTCGTGCCGCTCGCTGCCGAGTACGAACAGACCGCCAAGCTCTTTGACGCCCTCGCCCAACACAATGTCAGTGCCACGACCGGCAATGTTGGTGGCCAACGTGACGGCGCCCTGTTCACCAGCGGCGGATACGATCTTGGCCTCGCGTTCGTTGTTCTTGGCGTTCAGGACGTTGTGTGGGATGCCTGCTTTGGTGAGTGCCTTGGCCAGCTTGTCGTTCTTTTCGATGCTGGCAGTACCGATCAGCACTGGCTGACCCTTTTCGTGCAGCTCACGCACCTGCTCGACGATAGCCTTGAACTTGGCATCCTCGCTGCGGTAAATACGGTCGGTCAGGTCCTGGCGGGCCAGACCGCGGTTCGGTGGAATTTCTACCACATCCAGCTTGTAAATCTGGTGGAATTCTTCTGATTCGGTCATTGCCGTACCGGTCATGCCGGATAACTTGTCGTACAAACGGAAGTAGTTCTGGAAACTGATGGTTGCCAGCGTCATGGATTCTTGTTGAACCTCTACACCCTCTTTGGCTTCGATGGCCTGGTGCAAGCCCTCGTTATAACGGCGGCCGGCTAGCAAACGTCCCGTGAATTCGTCCACGATGACGATTTCGCCTTCGTTGGTTACCACGTAATCTTTATCACGCTTAAAGAGTGTCTGGGCACGCAGTGCCTGCTCCAGGTGATACAGCGTACGGATGTTTTCGGTGCCATAGATGTTTTCGATGCCCAGGATCTTCTCGATCTTATCGATGCCCTTGTCGGTCAGGATGACCGTCTTGCGCTTTTCGTCGACTTCATAGTCCTCGGCCTTCAGCTGGCGAACCGTGCGGGACATCTGTTCGTAGGCATTGCCGGGAGTCACGCTCGGTGCACTAATAATAAGTGGCGTGCGGGCCTCGTCGATCAGGATAGAGTCAGCCTCGTCAACAATCGCAAAATTGAGCTCGCGCTGGCGCAACTGCTCGGTTTCGCGCACCATGTTGTCGCGCAAATAGTCAAAGCCGAGCTCGTTATTGGTGCTGTAGGTGACATCCGCAGCATAGGCATCTTGGCGACTACAGGGACGAAGATGTTTAAAACGCGAATCGTCGTGGCTTTCGTCAACAAATTTTGGATCGTATATGTAGGAGTGATCGGGCACTATGACCGATACGCTCAGACCCAAAAAGTCATATACCGGCCCCATCCAGCCTGCGCCAATTCGTGCCAAATAGTCGTTTACCGTCACAAAATGCGCACCCTTACCACTCAGAGCGTTGAGATATAACGGCAGTGTAGCTACCAGCGTTTTACCCTCACCAGTCTTCATTTCGGCAATATTGCCTTCGTGCAGTACCATACCGCCCATCAGCTGTACATCAAAATGGCGCTGATGCAGCGTTCGGTTTGCCGCCTCGCGTACCACAGCAAAGGCATCGGGCAAAATCGCGTCCAATGAATCCTTTTTGAGTCGGTTACGGAGTTTGTCAGTCTGCTCTTGCAACTGCTTGTCCGTCATTTTTTCGTATTTCGGCCCCAGGTCATTTATAGACTTAACCCGCTTCTGCAGCCGCTTGATTGTCTTGATTTGCGGGTCGCCAAGCAACCTTCGTAATACTCCGTTCATCGAACTTCCGTCACCTCCATTAATGCCATACGGCTCTAGCGCTATATTGTACCCTTTTTATCTTGAGTTTGCGAGAATATTTTGTGACGACTTTTTTAGGAACCACAAGCATATTCATAGGAGGCCGTCATATTGATTTTTTTAGTAAATTATCGTAAAGTATATATGTTTTTGAAGTTGCATCGGCGATTCCGCTAATCCTTCCTAAATGTACTCTCACATAGGTTCATCCATCGAAAGCCCACGCGCGACCGAAGGAGCACACCGACCATGACCAATGCCGAGCCCTACGGGGAGCCCGCAGCCCTGATCCAGCACTGGCTGGATAGCAAAATGCTATCCCCACAGTCCTACGGATCCCATCATGCGGCCCGTTTTGCAGAGCATGTCTCCCACATTGCGTATGGCATGCTTGCCCTGGCCAAGTCGACCAAAAGGCACAACATGCAGGTCGTCCCGGCCGGACAGAGAGACAAGCTCAGCTACCCCACCCTGGACCTCGGTGGCGCCCCCAGGATGGTCGTACTGATCAACAAGTACGAGCGGCGCTGCGACTGCCCCATCGCCCATGCCGACACCTTCGGACCGGAAGCCCTACTCGGGCTGAAGGCCGTCACGCTACAGGCAGGCCTCTCCCGGCACAGCGAACAGATCGTTGCTCAGCTGGGAATCGTGATCCCGCAGTGGCCTAACCGCGACAAGGAGCCGAATGCGCACCGCGTCATCTGTTTCAACCTGAAAGGCTACGTCGATCAGGCCGACTACTGGTTCATCGGACCACCGTCCGTGCCGTATTCGTTGGGGATCGAGCTGCGCGGTGGTCCCGTCGAGATGCGGCTCACCCGGCGCGGCGGCGTATTCAACGACTGCTCCGTGGGGTTCCCCGGCGGTGTCAAGTTCATGATCAAAGATCTGCCCGACCTCCGCGAGTATTTCGCCAGCTGGGGCAATACCCTCAGCCCTGACCATCGGTGTGCGACACGCTACCGAGACTGAACCATGTGAGCACGGGCTTCCGGCATTCCCTTTCACCGGGGACCCCGCCGGAAGCTCGCTCAACCCAAGCTTTCAAACAATTGAAAGTTTAGGCCGAGCTCGGTTACCAACTGTCTGGACATGTCTTTAGGCACGCAGCCCTATACGTCACTGATGGCACGCAGCCGCGGCAGCCGCCTGCGGCGATGCCGCACCTTGTACTCGGCAACCTGCTGCTGCAAACGTACAATCACGATATCGAGCGAGGTAAATAGATGCTCAGTACTTTCTTCTGCCCGCAGGATTTCCTTGGGCAGTTCCAAGCTGATGGTACACACTTTGAACCCACCCTCTTTCTTACGCTTCTGCGTGAATTTGACCGTGCAAACCACCGCAGGCCGGATTGCCCGCGGCAAGCGCCGGTTCACCTCTGCCAACTTGTGGCGGGCGTATTTGTGCAGCTCCTTGTTCGACTCGCTAAAACCGCGTTCAGAGATAGTCGTCTTCATGGTTCGCCTGGTTAGATGGTTTCCCTGCCGCCCATGTACGGCCGGAGCACCTCGGGAACAGTGACATGTCCGTCTTTGGTCTGGCAGTTTTCCAAGATTGCTTTTAGGGTACGTCCGAGTGCAAAGCACGTAGCGTCATTCGTATGCGTCAGTTCTACTTCGCCGGTCCTGCTGCGGCGGGTACGGATCTTGAGGTCGCGTGTCTGGTAGTCGGTCATGTAATCGGCAGTATGCGTCTCGCGATAATTGCCCTGACCAGGAAACCAGCAGTCAATGTCAAAACCGCTGGCATTTGGCTTGCCGATATCGGCGGTACATTTGTTGATCAGGCGGTACGGCAAACCAAGCTGTGCGACCAGGTATTCCTGAATTGCAACCAGCAGCTTATGCTCTTGCAGTCCTGTCTCGCCGGTAGAGATGACCTCCATTTCCAGCTTATCGAACTGGTGCATACGGAAGATACCTTCCATATCCTTGCCATAGGTACCGGCTTCGCGGCGGAAACTCGTACTGTAGCCGATATAGCGCACCGGCAGCATGTCTTCCGGCAGAATCTCGTTCCAATACATCGTACATAGGGTGTGTTCGGCACTAGCATTCAGCCATAGATCATCCTGCTCGATCTTGTACGTGACTTCTTCGGCATTCAGCCGGGCCGAGGCAACATATGGTTCGGTACGCAGTACAGCAGGAGGAATAATCGGCACGAACGGCTTGGCAGGAATGGTCAGCCCATTTTCATTTATAAGTTTCTGCAGGATTTCCTCGTTGCCCAGCGTATCCATCGCAAACTGCACGATGGCGAACTGCATGCGTACGAGGCCACCCTTTAGGTAGGCAAAACGGCTGCCGGCAATCTTGGCGGCCCGCTCCTTGTCGATCAGGTCCAGTGCATCTTCGGCACCTAGCTGGTAGTCGTGGAGCGGCGTAAAATCGAACTGTGTCGGCTCACCGACTGTTTTTGCGACCACATTCTCATCCTCGGTAGCACCAACTGGTACGTCTTCCAGCGGCATGTTCGGCACCGCATGCAGCTGTGCCGTGTATTTTTCCTCGATGACCTTCAGTTCTTCTTCCCGCGCTGCAAGCTCTTCCTTGAGTTGCTTACCGACCGCCAGCTGTTCGTCGGACGGCTTCTGGCCTTTCATTTCCGCGCTCAGCGTATTCCGGCGCGCACGCAACTCTTCGATCTGGGTCAACCGCGTACGGCGCTCCGTGTCGAGTTCCAGCAGCTGGGCGATATCGACTTTGTAGCCTTTTTGGGCGGATTTCTCCTGCACTAGTTCCGCATTCTCGCGGATAAACTGAATATCCAACATGGTAACAGTATAAGATGAGCGACCGGTTTGCGCCAGAGATGGCTTATTCGAACAGTTCCGGATTGATATCATGTTGTGCGGCCAGTCTGAGCATCAGGCCGTCCACCTGGTCATCGAGCTCCTCCGGTTGGCAGATCCGAAAGCTGCCGTGGTGCATATCCAACTCATACGGCAATGGACTATAGTCGCTCCTGCTCCGGCGTGGCACCTCTATAGATGCCCTACAGAAGACTACACCCCCACTCGTCAAAGCAATCAGATTGAAGTTACGAGAATATGACTCGTACGAATGACCATCCGTACTGCTAAAGCCATCGCCCACCTCACTCAGATTCCAAACTTTATGATCATTACCGCCTGACGGTAGATGGACGCGCGTATTCTGTAAATCATGGTCGAACGGCACCGCCGGTTCATCGTATTGTTCGGCATCATCATCCCAGAGTGCCCAGGCCAGCGTGTTTGCTATGCGCGCCCGCTGAGGACCTAGCACCTGCCGGTGATACTGTTCGGCCTCGGCCGCATCCTGGGCAATGCGCACGTTCCAAGCGACCGCGCTTCTGTTCTGGGCTTGGGCACTATACAGCCGTTCTGCAAAATCTGACATAATCATTCCATATTAAAACACAAACTAGCAAAACATACAATAAATATTACGCCATATGATATGCTAGTAAGTACATATGGCCGAACCAGCAGACGTAGATCATGAACCTGTCGAACGATCCATCCAGTCGGATACGCTCCTGCGTGCCCTCCTGCCCAAAGTAAAGCGGCATGTCAAGGACATCATCTTCTGCGCGGTGCTGGTCATCGTCATCATCGCACTCGTCAGTACACTTATGAGCAAGCTCACGTTGAAACACGATGCAGCAGGTGCGCGCAAGATATCCGACCAAGTCATTGCCGATATCGCCAAGCGCGACGGCGCCGATGTCCGTAAACTCGGGACGCAGAAATTCCAGAAAACCTACTCCGCCAGCGCGCTTACCACGCAGTTCCACAGCATCAGCTCTGTTACCGAGGGCAAACCCAGCCTGGAAGGCCAGAAGATCATCCGCGCGCATAGTGGCACAGACACGACCGCATTCATGTCATACAGATATCCGCCGCGCATAGCCAATACGTCGTATCACATCGCTGTCGTGCTGGTAGAGAAAAATGGCCACTGGCAAGTCACCAACTTGTCTGGTGCCGCCGACACAAGCAAGCTCGGCAACTAGAAGCAGCCGGGCACCACGTGCCCGCTCGGAGCGCTATTTCTTTTTTACGGCCTGTACGTGCTGCAATGTCAGTTCGGTGCGCTGCCGGGCATAGGTGCAGAATTCGCACGGGCCGCCCATGATGCTATCGCCCACCGGCGGCATATCGCCGTCCATACAGGCCTTCATCTCATGCAGGGTCGGCTCAACCCATTCATCGTTGCCCGTATACGGTATCAGCTTAGTACGAAATTCCAGATGGTCCTGAAAGCCATCCAGGTCCATCCGCGCATTCGTGTACACAAAATAGCCGGTATCACTCACCGTAAAGCCGTTTTGCCGCAGCAGCCACTGATAGACTTCCATCTGCCGTTTGTAGCTTATCTGCCAGCCACTGTCGATGCCAACGTCCCTATCCTTGCTGGTCGCCTTGTAGTCGACCACGATCAGCTCACCGGCCTCATTTACCCAGATGTCATCAACCGCGCCAAAGACATGCAGATTCGTGTCCGTGTGCTGCACCACCACTCCGGTGAACGTATGCCGCCAGGTGTCCATTTCCTTGTGCTGGAACGGCACCACACCGTTCAGCTTATTGTCGACCATGATCGGATGCGGTGTCCCGGCTGCCCGGTGCACATCAAATTCTTTTTTGAATAACTCGTCGATAGTCTTGTTGATGTTGAACGGCGGGCTGTTCGGCCGCGTGATCTTCAGGCGTACGTCGAGCCAGAAGCAGCGTGGGCACTGCTTGTACAGTTCAATCTTGCTGCGGCTGACCTTGTATGCTGCCGGCTGTCCCGGCTGATACGGGACCGAGCGCTCCCTCCAATAATCCATATGGCTCTATTGTATCAGCCTTTACGGCTGAGCACTGCCAACGTTTCGATATGCGGTGTGCACGGGAAAAAGTTATAGACCTCGAAAAATTCGATGGTATACGCCTGCTGCAGCAGTGCCAGGTCACGCGCCTGCGTGGCCGGGTTGCAGCTAAGGTAGATGATCTGCGGCGGCAACACTTCCAGGCAGCGATCGACCACTTTGGAATGAAGCCCTGCCCGCGGCGGATCAAAGATGACCGGCTTATCGCCGACGATGTACTCCAGTGCCTTTTCAGTCGAGGCCTCCACGACTTCGCCTTCCAGTCCGCTGGCTGCAAAATTCTGCCGGGCCATAGCCACAGTAGCCGGATCTAGTTCCACCAGCTGCGCCCACTCCTTGGCAACACTCAGGCCGATGCTGCCCACGCCTGCATACATGTCCACCGGATCGGCCGGACAATGCTCACGGATGCGGTTCAGCGCCTGCTCATACACCGGCAGGTTTACCTGGAAAAAGCTATCAACGTCGTAGGTAAACGTTTTACCAAGCAGCTCATCGCGCAAGGTGCTATCACCGAGCTCATAGAGCAGTTCTGTCGGCACCGACGCCGGACTCTGCGGGTTGCTATGGTATACCCGTAACCCTTTCACTCCTGGTGGCAGTGCTATCTTGGTAAAGCTGGTAAGTTTTGTATACAGTGCAGCTACTACCTCACCTTTTTGCGAAGTTCGAACAATTATCGTCTTCAGATCACCTGCGCGGGGATGTAATTTTTCGAGTTCAGCAAGCACCGCCTGTGCCCCGGCGTCCAGCGTTGGCATGGCTAGCTCACTGCCCGTTACAATCTGCTTGCCGTGGCTGCCCCGCTGGTGCAGCGCCAGATGCAGACCGTCGTCGTCGCCCCAGAAACTGTATTCCATCTTGCTGCGGTACTGCCAGCGGCGGTCATCGTGTACCACCTCACCGAATTCCGGCAGTGCCACTTTTTCGTGAGCGAACAGCTCGCGCACGATATCCGCCTTGGCACGATTCTCGGCCGCGAAGCTCATCATCTGCCATGGACTGGTCGCCAGGTAGTTTTCCTCGCGCGGCTGCTCACGGTCTGGCGAAGCCTGCACCACTTCCTCGGCGATCGCCTCGGCATAGCTGCGCTTCTTTTTTATAATCCGCACCCGCACCGTTTCTCCGGGCAAGGCGTTCCACACGAACACCTTGCGGCCGTCCGTCAGTTCGCCCAGGCCCTGACCACCGTGCACCAATTTTGTAATCGTTACTTCTTCCATGCTTGCTCCAATAATTTCTGTAGTTCTTCAGCCGTGTCCACGATGGCATCTGGTTTTTTGGTAGCCAGCGCTCCGTGCGTATTGTATCCCCAGCTCACCGATGCGATATGTAGTCCTACCGCCCGCGCCGCGCTCACGTCGCGCACCTCGTCGCCCACATACCAACTGCCTTCGGTCTCCAACTGTTCCTTTTTGATCATCTTGAGTATCAGAGGCGCCTTGCCCAGCAGGCTTGCCCCGCCATAGATCCCGGAAAAATACTGCGTCAGCTTATGGCGCTGCAGATAGCTATGGACGTTTTCGGTGCTGTTGCTGCTCAGCACATACAGCGGGATTTCCTGCTCGTATAGCGCTGCGAGCAGATCGTGCATGCCCTTGTGTGCCGGGATGCCGTACAAATGGTCGCGGAGCATCTTGCGGCCTTTCACCATCAGCACCGGCACCTTCCATTTCGGGATACCCAGGGCTCTGATCAGTTCCGGCACGGACAGGTCACGGAAGGATTCGATCTGTGCGGCCGAAAAACGCTCCGGACGCGCCGTCAGCTCCTCGAACACCTGGATAGCTGCGGGCAGACTGTCGGCGATCGTCCCATCAAAGTCAAATATGACGGCGCGTTTCAGCATAGGTCTAGTGCAATGCTCCGGCAAACACCACCCAAGTCAGGGCGCTCAGCGTAAGGGCACCAATGGCAGCATAGCCCGCCTCGGCGAACACATAATCATTCCACTCATGCAGGCCCTTCAGCTGGAGGACTAGGTTTGCACCCATTGCCGCAGCACCCACGGCCAGAATACCACCTACCCCATACGCATACAGCGGCAGCGCCGTGCCGTACACCATTCCGCTCACTCCATACAATAAGCCCACGGCAAGCACCACGGCCGCGGCAATCGCCACGAACAGTACCCACGGCCAGAGCCGCTTGTTCGCCTCTACCGCCAGTGCGCCCAACGCCATGATGACGCTCAGACCGAACAGCGCTGCCAGCAGCGCCGCATCCGACACGCCCAGTATCAGGGCCACGAATACAGCCGCCATACCGCCTAAGACACCAATGGCCCACCAACGGATATCATTCAGCTGGCCCTGGACTACCTTTTCATACCACTCCCGCAGCACGGTCGCCACTAACGCATGGATCACCGCCGCTACCACCAGCACTATGGTGAGCCATGTGAGCAGGCTTACGTCAAACCAGCGATGCGCCGACAGGGTTAGTACCGTATGTCCTTGGGCGGCCGACTGCAACGGGTCAGCCCCTAGGTAATCAAGTGATACCGGTAACCACTGCGTATGGCCAAACACCACAAGCAGTACTGCCTGCAGCAAGTACACCGCGCTCAAGCCGAAGTGCATCTGCTGGAGTTTTACAAATTTGACCGAACGGCTGCTGAATGTCTTTATGATAACGTCTGGCCGGACTATATTGAACGAACGCCTGATGCCCGACTCTTTCTCTGCCATAGCTATAGCTTATAGCATACTCACAGCGACGTAAATGAGCTACTTTCCGAAGATAGTCGCAAGCCTGCCCAAACCACGACGCCGGTGAGTACCCACACCCGCCCGAATCTCAGCATAATTTGCACGAAGCGGCTCAAAAACTTCGTCAACGTTTTTCGTCACATCGCCTTTGACCATGCCGAAAGAAACGGTCTCACCCGCCCGAATCGCGATACGAGTAGTGTCATCCAGTGCGCCTTTGTCGGTTACCGTATAACCGTCATCGCTCTTCTCAAGCGTATACCACTGACGATTGCTGGCACTCGCGTCATAAAACTCCGTTACGCCGTCGGATGATTCAATGATGATTACTGGCTTAAGGCCTTGGGAATGCCGCTCATCGGTAGACAAATCTATATCCATTTCACCACTCAGATAGTTTACTGCCTGCCGAAAGCCTGATTCGTTATGTTCGCGAGTAAACGCCGTAGATACAGACATCTCCATCTGGCCCATTTGAAACCTTGCCCCATTTTCACCCGACCATTCTTCAATGGGATAACGTTGGTCGGTAAGTTCGGCTGCTGGTACTGTCATAATCACATGATAGCATAAACAGTAGCTTTTTGCAACTATGTGATATATGTCACATTTTGGTTATGCTTCCCTGTTTAGTTGCCTGGCAAAAGCGTATACTAGAGCTATGCAACAAGCGACATTGGGAGGTGGCTGCTACTGGTGTCTAGACGCCTTCTATAGGCGTATCCAGGGCGTGACGGGCGTGCAATCCGGCTACAGTGGCGGCACGACCGAGAGCCCTACTATGGCAGACGTATACGGCGGCAAAACAGGCCATGCCGAGGTCGTCCAGGTCACTTTCGACCCGGCAGTCATTACCTACCGTGAAATCCTTGAGATCTTCTTCGTGATACACGACCCCACCACCCTGAACCGCCAGGGCAACGATGTGGGCGATGAGTACCGTTCGATTATCTTGTATCATGATGACGAGCAGCGCGCCCTAGCCGAAGACATGGAGGCACATTTTGCGGCCGACCTCTGGCCCGACCCTATCGTCACGCAGATCGAACCGCTCAAAAAATTCTGGCCGGCCGGGGCCGAGCAGCAGAATTTTTACAATAAGAACCCCTCCGTCGGCTACTGTCAGGTCATCATCGAGCCCAAGATCATAAAACTCCGCCAGAAATTCGCGCAGCGCTTCAAAGAAGCCTAGGCGTACTTCCTCATGAATGCCTCATCGTGATCTACCAGCTGTTGCCATGTCTCAATCCGGCCTGATTCGAGCTGGTCGAGCATACCTGCGCTGTAATCCACCACAACGCCGCGCAAACCCCCAAACACCCGTTCACCCATCGGGTGCGGATAGTGGTAGTTCTCGGCAAGCCACACCTGGCTGCGTTGAAAATTGACTAGACCTTCCATATCTGGCGTGTCGGCAGGGGTAACCCCGTGTATCTCTTTGTACAGCTCATGGCCCTGGAGTGGTCCGCGGGCCGAATGCAGCTCGCCAAGGTCCGCGCATGCTACGCTCTTGGCTACCAGTTCTGTGCGGGAATCAGGGTATGACAACTGTGCTGCCACTTGGCCGGTCAGTTTGCCATCCTCCAGAATCGGCTCGGTTCCCAGAATTGCCAGCGTACCCATCCGTACTATCTGTGCTGGCACCAAACCCTGCAACCGCGCTTCAAGCCATGTGGCGCTTTCCTGCTCCATGACGCCACGGGCCTTCAGCTGGACGACATCGTGCGCCGCGGCTGCAGTCCGGCCGATGGCCCGTTCGGTGCGACTCAGGTCAAGTGCATCGGCCATGGCTTCCATCCCCTGCACCACCGCCCACGAATGGCGCCGGTTGTGGTCCGCCAGGCCGCCATTCTCACCGCCCCGGTAGTGTGGATAGCCGCTGCCGTAGCGCGCCTCCACCAGGTCCAGCGCCTCTGTCCCGACCCTTTCTGTTTCCTGGAGCTGGTCGGTCGTCAGCACTTCTCTCTCAGGAGTCCATACTATACTCATCATCATTCCCTTGTTCATTGATTGTCATTCTGTGCAGCGTACTGCACGATTAGACTATCAACTGTGGACAGGAGTGAATAACTGTTGTGCAAAAAGTGCACAACTGATACGATAGCAGCATGCTCCAAGATACCGCAGCAGTCCGCAGCTACTTCGCTAAATTAGGCTTCGAGCCCGAGATAGCGGATATCTATCTTGCTCTGTACTCGGGCGGCCCGCAGACCATATCAGAGGTATCACGCAGCTCAGGCGTGGAGCGCACCCGCATCTATCGCCTGATCGATACCCTGCTGGCTTCTAATCTCATAGAAATGGAGTCGCACTACAAGCGAGGCGTCATGAAAGCGGCTCCAATCGCCAACCTGACCATCCTCATCAGTCAGCGTGAACAGGAACTCAAGAGTCTCCAGGATGAGCTGGGCCTCATCGAGCAAGTACTGAACCGGAACTCTCTCAGCTCCCCCGCTACGAAAGTGCAATTTTACCACGGCGCCGAAGGCGTCAAACAGATGTATTGGAACGAAACGAAGGCTGCCGGCGAGATACTATCGCTGCTCCACGAGAATATGCAGATCAAGACCAACTCACGTTTCTTTGAACGGTGGGTCCGGGCCTGCAACCAGCATGATCTGCGCTTTCGGGGCATCGTCAGTGACACGTTCCTGGATAGCCAGAAACAGTGGTACACCAGCCACGACAATGAACGGCTCCAAAATTGGGAGCAGCGCTACATAGCCCCCAGCAGTTTCGCCATCACCCATGGCATGGTCATATACGACAGCGTGGTCGCCTACTTCAACTGGAAAGATAACGAGATTTTCGGGATCGAGATCCACAACAAAGAAATAGCCGACATGCAGCGTCAGCTATTTGAACTACTCTGGGCTACTGCCAAAGCTACTCAGTGATCTGCACATCGCGCCAGAACGCGACGTAGTTCGAGAAGTCCTTGTGGACGCGTTCGATGGCAGTCGGCAGTGGTTCGGGATAGCTCCAGGCGTTGTCTTTACTCACCGTATCACCTTGGACAACGTCAAAGTACTGGCAGACGCCCTTCCAAGGACAGGTATAGGGCGTATCACTTTTCTGCAAGAACTCCTGTTTCACGCTGCTTGGCGGAAAATACCAGTTCTGCTCGATATAAATCAGGTCTTCTTTGTCGGCCTCGGCGATAACTTGGTCGTTCCAGATTGCTTTCATAGTGTGGTTCTCCTGGTTAGTTAGCGGATTGTCTTGAATAGGCGGGCAAACTGCAGCAGTTCGTCGCATAGTTTGCCTAAGGAGCGCTCATAGCGCTTACGAAACTCTTCGTGGATTTGGCCGTTTTCGTCGAATATATCCTGCACGCGCGGAAAGTACACGTCCCAGCTCAGCGCTACTAGACCGGTCTCACGCACCGCGGTCAGCAAAGACTCCACTGCACGCACACCGCCCCAGTTACCGTTGCTGGCGCCCGCGAATGCCACCGGCTTGTGGTTGTACAGCGCCAGTTCACTATCAAGCATGCGTTTCAGGCTGCCGGGGAAGCTGTGGTTGTATTCGGGTGTGATGATAAAAAACGCGTCCGCGCGGCCCACGACATCGGTGTAGCGTGGATCTTTGCCCTCGGGGTCGTTACCGTCACCTGGAAAATTAAAGTCTTTGGGATCTACGAAAATGACCTCGACATCCGGTAGTTTGCCGACAAAATCCGCCACATACCGCGCCGCTTTGATTGATTCACGCTGTACCCGGGTCGTGCCCGCCAGTACTGCGACGGTGATTGGTTCCGCCACTGGTTCCCTCCTTATTGTTCTAATTCTCTTATTTTATCGTGATTCAGCCCATAATAGTGGGCGATTTCGTGCCAGAGGGTGTGCCGTATCTGTTCGTACAGGCTCGGTTCGTCATGGGAATGCATCATGAGCGGCCACTTGAACAGCGTGATACGGTCTGGCAGCAGGCTTTCGCGCCCTTGCCGCTGGCTGAGCGGCACTCCTTGATACAAGCCAAGTAATGTCTGGTCGTTGCGCAGCTGCAGCTCGTGGCGCTGTTCGGGCGTGGGCTCATCAGAGAACAAGATGGCCACATTTCGTACCCGGTCGCGATGGGTTTTTGGCAAGCTATCGAATGCCCTATCGATCAGTTCTTGGAATTTTTCATCTGTTAGATTCATTGCTATACAAATTATAGCATGAGTACAAACTGCATGCGCATGTAAGCTTAAGCAATAAATTTGCCAAAAGCATAAAAGTATTGACTTATAATGTTTTTAGGAGTATACTAGCCCCGTTAAGTTGGACTTTAAGCCTATCTAGCGACTTAGCCCAGAGAAGGAGTTAACGAGAGATGAAGAAAGTATCAACGCTTGCAACTGCAGGCCTTACCACGCTTTTGACGATTGGAGCAATGACGGCACCAGCATACGCTTGGCACCCGAAGGGCACTATCATCAAAGAAGTACAGAATCAGACGACTGGCACCGCCAAGAGTGACGCCAACACCGAATCTGCCGCCGTCAGCGCGACTACCGGTGACGTAGTGCTGTACACCGTAACCGTCAGCAACACCGGTGACGCATCAAGCAACGGCTATAACGATATGGCCGCTACCAAGCTGACCGACACCCTGCCTGCCGGCGTCGAGCTGGTCTCTAGCCCCAGTACTCGCACCCTGAGCGAGAACCTGGGCACCATCAAGCCCGGCAAAAGTGTAACC
Source organism: Saccharimonadales bacterium (SeqCode) (assembly GCA_035479715.1). Lineage (GTDB taxonomy): Bacteria > Patescibacteriota > Saccharimonadia > Saccharimonadales > UBA4665 > JAJZCD01. The sequence goes on from DATIIK010000002.1 coordinate 86,272, forward strand.
AAGACCTACGCGGTCAAGGTTACCAGCAGCACCAATGGTGACGTCATCACCAACAAAGCCTGCTTTACCGGCAACAGCACTGCAAACGACAATCCGCAGAGCGGCTGTGACGTAGCGGTCATCAAGGTAAAAGTGGATCCAAAGCCACCGGTAACCCCTCCGACGACGCCTACTCCCCCAGCTACCCCTGAGACTCCTACGGTCCTGCCTGACACGGGTAGCACTGCCCTGAGCGCTTCCTTGCTTGTTGCTGGCGCAGCCATCATCGGCTACGCAGTCAACAGTTTGCGCCTCAAGTTCCAGCGCGAAGTCTAAGCCTTGGTTTAGACTGCCCGGCAAATCTTAAAGACCACCCCTAAAGGGGTGGTCTTTTTGTGCACGTAGCCCGACCCGATCACACGGCGAGCGGCACAATGAACAAAAAACGGGTACGCGTTTCGGACTTAAGCGCCTAGGCGGCGACAGACTGTAGCCGCTCAAGCAGCCAATCACGGGGTAGAATACTCAGGAACCAGCCCGCACGCGGGCCGGATGTCTTGCCGATCAGCAAGCGGTACAGGGCCGAAAACAGCTCTTTGGGCTGCATGCCCAGTTCGTCTTTGCAGGCATAGATCGCATCGTGAAACCAGCCGCCATCGGCACTTCCGGGCGCCTCTGCAACTTTGCCAGCAAGAAGGCCGAAGAACTGTCGATCCTGGTCGGTAAACTGTGCACTATCGACAGTTTCCTGCAGTACGAACTTGAGTTCTTCGGGTGCACGCCGATCAAGCCATATATCGATGAACTTGAGTTCTTCACGGATGATAGCAGCATCTTCGGCGGCTACATGCGCATATTCGGTACGCTTGATGATATCCAGCGTCTTGTCGGCGTCACGTAGTGACGCCTGGTAGCTCGCAACCAGATGCGAGAATGGCACTCGGCTGACGCTACGCTGTGCGTTCTTGTCACGAGTACACACATACCATAGCTGCTGTTCGCTCTCAGTCTTGTCTGGTTTGGCGGCAAAGGCTGCAAATTCATCCATCAGCTGCACTACGCCATCTATTGGGTCGAAATACAGGCGCTTCAGCGGTGCAGCACGCAGCACAAAGTAGCGCACGACCTCTGGCGGCATAAGACTCGCACCTTCCAGCGCATCGAGCCCGGTTCCCTTGCTGGCGCTCATCTTTTTGGTATCACCTACCATATTGATAAAGTCATACGGCACTGCCAGTGGCGGTTCAGCACCATACACATCCCGGCAGATACGTTCACCCGTCTCTACCGAGCCACCCTTTGTGCTGTGATCCCGGCCGGATGGTTCACAAGCAACGTCCTGCAAGAACCAGTGTGCGGGAAAATCCAAACGCCAGTCCAGCTTTACCAGACCCGTGTTATAGGGCACGGTCACGGTCTGGCCGTCCACACCTTGATACTGGATAGTCTTGGCATCGGTGTCCATGGACAAAAATGGACGCTTTTTGAGACGGCCATCTTCCAGAATCTGTATGGGCGACCACTGATCATCCAGCTGACGGCCACTCACCTCTTGCAGCACCGTACGTACTGTAGGGATGTTATTGAGCGCGAGTTCTATGGCTGGCACGAACCAGCCCTCGCGCCACCGCTTGTACGCACGCACGTATTCAACCTCAATACCCAATAGGGCACAGGCATCGATCAGACCCTGCAGAAAATAGTCGGCATATGACTGGTCCGAGCCATCGGGCGCAGGAATGTCGCAGATGGGATAGCCCAGGTGTCTTTCATACTCGGCCGGTACGTTTACAGGAATCTTGCGCAGACTGTCCAGATCGTCGACGAACTGCACGTGCCTGGCTTGTCGGCCACGACGCTGTACCTCTAAGAGCACCGCGTCGGCAGTCAGCAGTTCGCGCAGGTGCCCCAAGTGGTACGTGCCTGACGGCGCGCTGCCCGTCTCGATCAGGATTTCATCTTCGGGATGACGCTCAAGAAGTTCGTCGACTATAGTATTGAGCCATTGCATATCGGGCTTATTTTACCGGATTTCAACAGATTACACCAGAGGTCGATAGCAAAATGACCCCGCCCGAAGGGGGCAAGGTCATTTTGCGCGCAGACACTAGTCCCTTAGGCGATAGCGGCGATTTTGTAGACGGTGGTGTCGCTTGGCGTCTTGATTTCGACGTCATCGCCTTCCTTTTTGCCCATCAGGGCCTTGCCGATTGGTGATTCGTCGCTGATCTTTTTGGCAAGCGGATCAGCTTCGATGGTACCGACTACTTGCAATACCATATCTTTTTTGCCGCCCTGTAGCGTAACTGTAGAGCCCAAGCCAACCTGCTTCTTACCATTTGATTTGATGACCTCGACATTTGCCAGGATGTGCTCGATTTCGTCGATGCGGCCATCGTTGCGCTCCTGCTCTTGGCGGGCCGACTGGTATTCGGCGTTCTCGGCCAGGTCACCTAGTTCGCGGGCAACACGGATCGCTTCGGCGGTCTCTACACGACGCACTTTCAGTGCGTCGAGCTCAGTCTGCAGCTCGTCTATGCCTGCCTGTGTCAGGTGGAATAATTTTTTCACGGTTTTCTCCTTTTTCGGGGTGAATGGGCTTGGTTAGTATGCCGGTCGTTTCCAAGCCGGAAAGCAATAATACGCCTTCGGGCTTACGCGGTCAAGAGCGATTTTAACGCTTCTGCAGATTGCATTGAGCTTTCTGGCTCTGTGCGTTTTTTATACTCGAACGACCCCTGTTCCAACGAACGGGCGCTCACCACGATACGGTGTGGAATGCCAAGTATGTCGGCATCGGCGAATTTCTCGCCCGGACGGGCGTCACGGTCGTCGTAGATCACCTCTACGCCTGCGGTCTGTAGCTCGTCGTAGAGCTTGTCGGCGGCTACTACCACGGCTTCTTCTGCTCCAAACCGCGCCAGGTAGACGCGGAACGGTGCGATGTTTTCCGGCCAGACCAGCCCGCGTTCGTCTGAGAACTTCTCGGCGATCACACCCATTACGCGGGTAATGCCGATACCGTACGAGCCCAGATGGACGAATTGCCGCTCACCTTGCTCGTTGGTAAATGCAAAGTCCATGTCCTCACTCTTCTGAGTACCAAAGTTGAAGATGTTGCCGACCTCGGCTGTCTTAACCTTCTCAAGTTCCTCGCGCTTAACACCAAGCTTGGTCAGATTCTCGTCGTCCATCACCTCCTCGTTCAGGGCGATATTCTTTTCGCGGTGCAGATAGATGATGTCTTCGCCGGCGTCGCAGATAGTCTGGAATTCATGGCTGAACTGTGTAAATGCGCCGCCGCTCGCGAATGTTACGTAGGTGTCTTTACCGATGCCCAAGCGGTCGTAGATACGCTTATAGGCTTCGATGGAAGCCTGGTAGAATTTCTCGTGCGCGTCCGCATCCACATTACACGAATACATGTCCTTCATGACAAATTCACGGCCACGCATGATACCACTCTTGGCGCGCAGTTCGTTTCGCAGCTTGGTCTGGAACTGATACACACTGACAGGCAGATCTTTGTAGCTTTCCACGTACCGCTTCAGCATTTCCACGATGGGTTCTTCGTGTGACCAGCCGAAACCAACCTCAGTGCCATCCTGGAGCTTGGATTTGAACCATACGTCTACCACATCATCGCTCCAACGGCCGGTGGTTTCCCATATTTCTTTGCGCTGCAAGCCGGTCATGATCAGTTCTTGGCCACCGATGGCGTCCATCTCTTCGCGGACGATCTGCTTGATCTTGTCGAGTACGCGGATGCCGAGCGGCAAATAGGCATACGCCCCTGCCATTTCCTTGTACACATAGCCGGCACGGATGAGCAGCTGCGCATTCTTGGACACTTCATCAGCTGGCGCCGTCTTACTAGTTTTGCTAAAAAGTTCTGTGATTCGCATATCGCGTAGTTCCTCTGTTATATCTGTAATTGTTTAAAAGCAAAAAGAATATATCTACCGCCGGGGCGGGATAACGAGGAAGCAAACACGTCGGGCAGATTTCATTGCCCCGAATTATAGCGCATTACGCCGCTATAAGATAGAGCGTGACGAATGCGACCAGGTTTTTGAGCGCATGCAGGCAGATACCTGGCCACAGGCCGCCGGTCTTTTCCCGCAGATAGCAAAGCACCAGGCTCAGCGTAAATGTATCGATGGCCGCTACCCATAGCAACGGCGCACCATTACCGAACTCCAGGTGCAGCGATGCAAACACCACGCTCGTAATCAGCGCCGCGCCGATAGGCCGCAGCTTGCCACGCAGGCCCGTGTACACAAAGCCCCGGAACATCGTCTCCTCCACCACCGGTGGCAGCACCACCAGGCTCACGAATGTCAGTGCCATATTCAGCCCGCCCACCGGACTGGAAAAGCCCAGGTCCTGCTTCTGATCCAGGTTGAGCGATGGAATTATCTGCTTGGCGGCCGTCAGCAACAGGATGTACGCCAGAAAATACACCAGGTATCCTGCCAAGGCATAGCCTGGGTCACGCAGCCGCGGCCAGCGCCAGCCAATGGCGGGGAGGCTTGATTTGCGCAGGCGCACGAACCACCAGATGGCGGCGAATGCCACCGTTTCGGTGGCCAGCACGAACCAGAACTGTGCTACTGTGGAGTGATTCAGCCAGTCCTCGGAACGTGCCCTGCTCCAGCCTTGCACATGCGGATAGATGATAACCGCTACTGATCCGGCCAGCTGCGCGAACAAGAACGCGGCCAGCGTATACACAACTGCCACCCAACCGCTCCACGGCACGCCCTGCGGCCGTCCTGCTTGGATGTCCGCTAGTATCTGGCGCTGCCTTTTTTCGTGGCGTGTGCGCTTTTCGGCACGGGTTGGCGATATGGGTGATATATGCGCGCCATCAGAGGATATGGGCGTTTCCTTAGAAGAATCGTTTGACATCGACTACGGTGATTACGACGATGAGCAGCATCAGCACAGCAAAACCCGTACCATAAATGGCTTCTTCGGTACGCTGCGAGATCTGCTTCTTGGTCAGGCGGCTGATAATAGTCACGAACAGCCGGCCACCATCCAGTGCCGGGATAGGCAGCACGTTCATGATGGCGAGCGTCAGCGATATGACTGCTACGACCATCAGGATGAACTTGTAACCAAGCACGGCACCGTATTTAAAGACGAAGAATATGCCGACCGGCCCTGACACCTGACTGGACGCCTCCGTCTGGGCAGACTGGCGGGCAGTCGTATTGTGGGTGAATGCACCAGCGAAGATACCGCCGAGCCCAGCCACGGCTTTACCCAGTCCCTGGAACGTCAAAGTGGTCAGCTGCACTGCCGTACCACCGGCCACGATCGGCGCTGACCAGGTACTGCGTACTACGGTCAGGCCGTCTTGGGCCGGACTTGTCTCAACGCCTAAGTGCCCTACGGTCTTGCCGTGCTTGGCAGCAACGGCAATGTCCGCATCGGAACGCAGGTGTATGGTCTGGACGGCCATCTTACCGTGCCGCTCCATCCGTACCGCTACGGTGCGGCCGCTATAGCGCGTAGTCAGGTCGGATATGTCGTTAGTGCTTGATAATGTCTGCAGATGGCCCGGCGTGCCGATCGCCACGATGGCGTCGTCGCGCTCAATGCCCGCCTTCGCGGCTGGTGAGCCCTTCTCCACCCTGTCAACCAGTGCTTTGTAGGTGGCCCGATGCTGATAATGGGCGTCACTCGCCACTACATACTGGTTATCGATGATGTGCGGCATGCCGATAAGTGCCAGCAAGATGAACAGAACTAGCGCCGTCACCAGGTTCATGAACACACCCGCCAGCATGATCTTGAGCTTGACGTGTGTCGGTGCGGCGCCGTAGCTGCCCTTGCCCGTGTCACTGTCGTGCTCGCCCTTGAGCTTCACGAAACCGCCGAGCGGCAGCAGGTTTATCGTAAAGTCGTAGCCAGCTTTGGTCTTATGTTTGTACAGGCGCGGCGGGAAAAAGATGCCGAATTCCTCTATGTCTACGCCACCCCGGCGCGCCGCCCAAAAATGCCCCAGTTCGTGCAACACGACAAGGCTGATGAACAGCAACAGACCAACAATTAGTAAGAATATCCCCATATCGCTGTGTATTAGTATACCGGAATGGCTGTGAACGGCCTACGGTTTTTAGCCTATGAGCCGAACCTGCGGTTACGCTGGGCGTATGTATCAAGCATCTCGTGCAGTTCAGCCACTGAAAAATCAGGCCATTTGGTGTTGGTGAACATCAGCTCGCTGTAGTATGACTGCCACAGCATAAAGTTACTGAGCCGGTGTTCTCCTCCGGTACGAATGATCAGGTCCACCGGAGGCACACCACTCTCTTGCAAACGCTCTGATATCCTCTCGGAGGTTATTTCGTCTGCTGGCACACCATCTGCGACCAGTTGCTTCATCGTATCGACGATCTCTTGCTGGCCACCATAGTCCAGGCAGAACAAAAGCGTACCGCGTTTGTTGTCCTTGGTCTCTTCCTCAGCCTCATGGACTGCCTTTAGCAGCGCCTTGCCAATGCGCAGTTTGTTGCCGAGTACATGTACGCGGATGCCGTGGCGTTTCAGGTTGCCGATCTCATGCCGGAAGATCCACAGGAACAGCCGCATCAGCTGCCGGACTTCATCGGTTGACCGCCGCCAGTTTTCGGTTGAAAAAGCATAGATGGAAACCACCTCCACCCCGCGGTCCAGTGCCGCTTCCAGAATCGGTTCAACATTGCGATAACCAGCCTTGTGGCCCTCGAATAATGGCACGCCGCGTTCACGCGCCCAACGCCGGTTGCCATCCAGTATTAAACCTAGGTGCCGTGGTACTACTACTTCTGTATCACTCATAAGATCCCAACCGCTAAACAGTCATTATTTCTTGTTCTTTGGCCTTGCTGGCAGCTTCTATCTGGCCCTGGGCCGCTTTCATGGCGTCTTCGACCTGGGCCTGGAGGCGCTTGGCGTCATCTTCGCCGATCTCTTTGTCCTTTTTGGCCTTATCGACCATGTCCATGGCATCACGGCGGACATTGCGTAGGCTGATCATGGCGTCTTCCTGCTTGCCGCCCAGCTGTTTTACGATCTCGCGGCGGCGTTCTTCTGTCAGGGCTGGCACGGGCACACGCACGACACGGCCGTCATCGCTGGGATTCACGGCAAGTGACGGATTGTCGCGGATTGCACTGGCGATAGCCTGGATAGTGCCTGGGTCAAATGGCGTGATCTGCAGCAGCTGCGCTTCGGGCGCCGTTACGTTGGCGACCTGGTTGAGCGGCATCGGCTGGCCATAGGCCGTCACCGTCACACCGTCCAGCATGCTGGCACTGGCCCGACCGGTGCGGAGCGTCTTGAGCTGCTCGCCGTAGTGGCTCACCACAGCATCAAACTTATTTTTCGCATCTGGTACAACTTGGCTTGGATTCATAAAGCGTTAGATAACCTCTTTTCTAGCACCATATTATAACAAAAAACAGAACGGCCCCTACAAACGGGGCCGTTCTTTGGCAAATCAGGTCAGATTGCCGTTACTGCAGGCGTCAGGTGCCGTTTTCCACAGGTTCTAGCGCCAGCTGGTCTAACAGGGCGATGTCTGCCTGGGTAAGGCTGGGTAAATCCTGAACGTATTCGGGCTGTGGTATGAGTTGCATTGGTATTTGTTTTGCTCCTTTTTATGTTTAATAGGACTTATTTACATTAACATGCTTTTGCTTATTTTACAAGTATTTATCATTGACTATGATTTGTGACCCCTGTCAGAGTCATTTTGACCACCGTTCACCATGCTTATTTCTACCTCTTGCTGGCATTTTTACACAAAATATTTTATAATAAATATACGTGACGTACGTACGTCTCGTGACACCCGACCCGTGTGACCATAGAGCCACCCGAGATTGAGGAGTTAACAACCCATGCAGTTCCCCACGCGCCCGATCGCGCTGACGCTAGTAGCCCTGGGCTTATCGCTCGGCGCCTGTGATGTCAGTGTCGACAAAAGCGCGCAGCCGCAGAGCACACCTTCGGTCGTCGTTACCACGACGCCTGCCCCGCAGGAGACGAGCAGCCCGACTCCGTCGGATACCACTGACAGTGACAACCAGGACAGCACTACGACCGACTCGCCGGAGCCGGACCCGACCACTACGGGCCCGATCAACCCGGACGACCGCGCCAAGTGCCTTGCCTGGCTGAAGGGTCCGGCCCGTGCCAAGCGCTACCGCAGCGCCGCTGCTAGTGCCGGCCTGCAGGTCGCCCAGATGCTGGTGAACCAGAAGCGGCACGGCAAACCAATCCGCACGTTCGACGCGAACGGCAACCGATTCACGATGCCCGCGCATTACTCCGGCTGGGCCGCCATCGCCACCCCCGACAACGCGTTCTACGCGAAAGCCAGGTGGAAGAACGGCCAGATCGACACGAGTGCGCACATTACCCAGGTGGCTATCAGCGACCGGCAGCACACACCTGCGTCAAAGGTCATCATCGTCGGCCCCGCCAACAACCCGAGCATCAAGGAGACGTACTGGGAGGCCGCCAAGCCCACCGATGACACCATCCGGATCACCGACCTGCGGTTCTTCGATCACTTCAACGAGCAGCGGACGACCATCCCCATTCCGGGCGGCGGCATCGCGACTCTGGTCGGCCCGACCAACCTGGGAGACCTCCAGGTCCTGGACCGGGCAATCCTGGACCTGCTGGACAGCGACCTGAAGCTGATCTGACCGGCAACCGCCCGGGGGGCGACCAGCTCCTGGATAGCCCGGACACCCCCTGCATGACCCGTACGACGTCACTCGGCGCGAGCTTCATCTACCCTATTTCCTCCCGAAGGGAGAAAACTACAGATGAACCGCGCCGATTGACTATATGGATAAAAAATAACGCCCATTCACGGGCGTTATTCTATTTTGGTGAAAGCCTTGTTTAGGCGACTTCACCCAGTGCGATGCGACTAAAGCGGCGCACCACGATATTCTCGCCCAGGCGGGCGTTGTGCTCTTTGGCGTAGTCGCCTACAGTCTGGTCAGGGTTCTTGATGAACGGCTGATCCAACAGGCAACGCTCGGCAAAGTATTTCTTGAGCTGGCCTTCGACGATTTGTCCTGCCATCTCAGCTGGCTTGCCCTTCAGGGCGTCGCTGGCAAGCAGTTCAGCCTTCTTGGCTTCGCGGGCTTCTGCCGGGATGTCGTCGCTGCTGACGTACTGAGGCGCAGACGCGGCAATGTGCATAGCTACGTCCTTGACGAGGCTCGTGAAGATTTCGTTGCGAGCCACGAAATCGGTCTCGCAGTTGATCTCTACGATGACACCGATACGGCTGTCATGGTTGTAGGTGCCAACCACGCCTTGACGGGCTTCGCGCTCACCACGCTTTTCGGCCTTGGTCATGCCCTTTTTGCGCATAGCCTCCAGGGCTTTGTCGAAGTTGCCTTCGGCTTCTTCCAGAGCAGCCTTGGCGTCGGTCAGACCGACGCCAGTCAGATCCTTGAGTCGTTTTACTTCAGCGATGTCGATTGCCATATTAGGTATTCCCCTCCTCTGTTATTTTTCAGTCTTGCTTTCGGCTTTGGCAGTTTCGGTCTCGGTCTTGTCGGCTGGCTTTACAGCCTTGGCCTTGCCGGTGTTTACAGCGCTCTCTACATAGTCTGCAAATAGCTGCAGTGCCTTGATGGCGTCGTCGTTCATAGGCACGGGGTAGTCGATGTCGGTCGGGTCAGCGTTGGTGTCGACGATAGCCACGATCGGCAGGCCGAGCTTCTTGGCTTCTTTGACTGCGTTCTGGTCGTTCACGATGTCGAATATGACAACCGCACCCGGGCGCTGGTTCAGTTCCTTGATGCCGCCATACAGGATGTTCAGCTGGTCGATTTCCTCTTGGAAACGCTGGATCTCCAGCTTGTTGTACTTGCCGGCGAGCTCGCCGCTGGCCATCTTGGTTTCCAGGTCTACCAGGTGGCGGATCTGAGCACCGATGGTGTTCCAGTTGGTGAGCATGCCACCGAGCCAACGGTTCACGACGAACGGCTGCTTGGTGTCAGTTGCCAGCTTCAGGACGATATCCTGTGCCTGACGCTTGGTGCCGACAAACAGGACCTGCTTGTCCTTGCTTGCGACCTCAGTCAGAAAGCTCAGTGCGACTTCCAATTTTTCGACCGTCTTGGTCAGGTCGATGATGTGGCTGCCGCCACGCTTGCTGTGGATGTACTGTGCCATCTTTGGGTGCCACCGGCTGGTCTGGTGACCAAAGTGCGCGCCAGCTTCCAATAGCTGCTTGATGTCTACGTCTGTAGCCATTATATGATTGTCCTTTCTCTTCGGTTGGGTGCCTCTATGTACCTACACGGCCGCATAGAGGAGGATTGTTTCCCAACCTGCTTTATTAGTTGACTCCGTCAGTATACCAGAGAACTACCCCTGTTGCAACATGTTCCTGGACTACAGCGCGGCGCGAGCCGATGTACACCTAAAGCTGTGTCATTCCCGGATGAGGTTAGACTGAGGCAAACGCTCCGCCAGAACCGGGTTGAGCTCGACATTACGCGCATCCCGCGCCAGCACACTCAGTTCCCGGCCCAAAGAGTCGACCGCTGCCTCGGCCGTAGCAACGACGCCCTCATGGAGTACATGCGGCGTAAGCGTAGGATGGCCGGCTTCCCAGATCTCCTCGGACAGTCCGACGTCTTCCGGGACCGCAGCGCTTTCAGGATCCGGCACAGGCCGGAAGATATTCCGAGAGACAATACGGCCGATGAGCCTATCCCGCATGGGTAAGCCGAGTTGCTCGCGTGACAGCGGCATTTCCGAACCGTCTAATACCTGCAATCTGCTTATAAGGACCCCCGGTCCATACTCGGGAACCGCCACCATGATAGAACGGTTCACTTCCAAAGCCACGCCCTTTTCAGGATCATCATCCTGTTGGGTAGTAGCCTCATATATCAGCAAGGCGAACGTGCCCAGTACTGCACAGCGTTCAGCCCGGATTCGCGCCAGCTGTTCCTGCATATGCGCCTCAAACTCCTTACGTTCTCGAGCCTCTACAGCCTCATGTGCCTTATTTTTCAGTAGTTCCCGTAACTGCGCGCCTGTTGCCATATGCCGCCTCCCTGCTTACCTACATGCAGTAAAGCATGAGTCTGGTACTGTGTTTGTAATAATTACTACCACCCGAGGGCTACAGCGCGGACTCTGGCGATTGACCAGACGTAACAGAGGTGGTACAATAGGGTCTAACTGTTTGGGATACGCCGACTGCGGGTTCGCTCACCCGCTAACCGGCTACCACACATACGATTACAAATTTTCGAGCAAGAGGAATTAATCCTATGAAAAAAGACCTGCACCCTGCAAACTACCGCCTGGTAGTGTTCCAGGACCTGAACAACCAGGCAACCTACCTGACCCGTTCTACCGTCGCAACCGACGAGACTATCAAGCTTGATGGTACGGAATACCCACTGGTCAAGGTACACATCTCTGGTAGCTCCCACCCGTTCTACACCGG
>DATIIK010000003.1:0-50975 GCA_035479715.1 Saccharimonadales bacterium (SeqCode)
GATCGATTTTGGTAATGCGGTCCACTTCGTCCCCAAAAAACTCCATACGATAGGCCAACTCTTCACCGGCCGGAAACACATCTACTACGTCGCCACGCACTCGAAAGGTGCTGCGGTGAAAATCTATATCATTCCGGGTATATTGGATGTCGGTCAGCCGCCGCAGAAATTTGTCGCGCACCAACCGCTCGCCCTTTTTAATGATAATGGATAGGCCGTCGTAGTCCTCCACACTACCAATGCCATAAATACAGCTCACACTGGCCACAATCAGCACATCTTGGCGGCTCAGCAGGCTATCGGTGGCGGCGTGCCGTAACCGGTCGATCTCCTCGTTTATAGCGCTATCTTTTTCGATGTAGGTGTCTGAGCGGGCAATGTAGGCTTCAGGCTGGTAATAATCGAAGTAGCTGACAAAATAATGAACTGCATTGTTCGGGAAAAAGTTCTTGAACTCGGCATACAGCTGCGCCGCCAGCGTCTTGTTGTGGCACAGCACTAGCGTCGGCTTTTGGTAATTCATCACCAGGTTGCTCATGGTAAATGTTTTGCCGGAGCCGGTCACGCCAAGCAGCGTCTGCTCTTTTACGCCCGCGTTCAACCCTTCCGTCAGCTGCTTGATAGCAGACGGCTGGTCTCCCATGGGCTGGTAGTCACTGACAAGCTCAAAATTACTCACTGCTTATATTGTAGCAAGTTTGCCTAGTCTTGGTTATATGGTATTGATGTGCCACTAGAGACTTCGTTGCATGTGTCGCCCACGAGTACTGAAGGTACTTTGTATTTCATTAACACATCACAGGTAAAGCCTTCTTGGGTACCAGCGATCTGCTTCCAGCTGCCGTCTACCTTTGCCCACAACGCAGCATACCCACCACATACAGAAACTCCCCCGGTTGCATATGCCTGGGCGTATATCTTAGACACATTCACTGTGTACGTGTACTCACATGCCGTATTGGGATCGGTATTCTGTTGATTATCAGCCAAACTCTGTTTGACCATTGAGAGAATAAAATCTTTAAACGTTTGGTCGGCGCTTGTTAGCTTTGTAATATCTGAAGCTTTCTGAATATTCACGCCGGTTGGGCCGTAATCAATCAACTTTGGTGTACCAGTGAACCGTTTGCCATCTTTGGTTACGCACGTTTCGGGATACGTTTCCTGGATCTTACTACCGGCAGCCTTTTTGCAGTCCGCAAAGCTCTTGACCGAATCTACTTTCGGAGTAGTGCTCTGAGCGGTCTTATCCGCGCTGTTCAGTGTCTTATCCGCCGATTGCTGTGCATGCCACACGAACCATCCGGTAAAGCCCAAGATTCCTACGATTACTAAAATCAACACCGCTTCTACGGCTGAGAAGCCTCGGTGGTCGTTTTTGAGAGCCATGATAGAGACCTTTCGCATTACTTAGTTTGTAGTATAGCCATGCATAGCTATTTTGATAATGCTTTTTGCTATACTACCGATATGGTCCCCGAAGACGAATTGCGCAAAATTCCCAACCGTGTAGTAACTCAGCAAGAATTAGAAACAGAAACTGCCGAACGCCTTGGCCGGATTGATACTGAATTTGCTGACGGCTTTGATTTTATAAACAGGTACAACGACACGGTTTCCATATTTGGCTCAGCCAACTCGTGGGATGAAACTAATCCGTACTACCAAAAGGCGCGTGAGCTTGCCAAAGTGCTTTCAAATGACGGCTACAGCATCGTAACCGGTGGCGGCCCTGGCATCATGGAAGCAGGCAACCGCGGCGCACAGGAAGCAGGTGGCCATTCATTGGGCCTCAACATCCAACTGCCCCGCGAGCAGTACCTGAACACGTATGCCACCGAATCGATGTCGTTCCGCTACTTTTTTACCCGCAAGGTCCTGCTGGCATATGGTGCCATGGCCTATGTGTACTTTCCTGGCGGCTTCGGCACATTCGATGAACTGTTCGAGATCATCACCCTTATCCAGACCAAGAAGATGGAACCGGCGCCGGTTGTCCTTATGGGCAGCGAGTTCTGGACCGGGCTGGACCGGTTCGTACGTACCTATATGGTCAAAGAACTCGGCACCGTTTCCGAAGCAGACGCAGAACTCTATACCATCACCGACGACATCATGGTCGCCAAAGCCGTCATAGATGACTACCGCGACAAGCATAGTCCATTGGCCTTGCCTCTCGAACAAGGCATCACGCCACTCTCAAAAGACGACCTGCAGCTTACTTAGCCGGGAGCGGGAGCTCGCCCGTGCTAATCAAAGGCAATTTCAGGAGCTAGCTGCGCATCGAGCTTGCCAAGCAACAATGCATGCAGATTGTCCTGGTGCAGGTAGCGCGCCAGTAGTTCCCGGCCGAGCGTGGTACGCATGTGGTGGACGATACGGTTGGCGTATTCAATCTTGTTGCAGACGCCTAAAGCAACATCGAGTAGGTTCAGTGATACTGGCTGGCCTTCGTCCAGCAGTGCCAACAGCTGGCCGCCCTGCCAGAACTCCATAGCTGGATGTAAATCCACTAACATATCTTCGGCTTCATGCCAGGCCAGGTCTTCGGGCTGGACGTGCGGCTCAAATGCATCAGGGTGATAGGCCGAATGGCCATGGCCATAAAACCACTGCACGACTTTCCAGGGAAGTGATTCGCCGGCCAGCTCAGTTGCCGCCATTGGCTCGTTCTGGATGCAGGCTGCAAAGGCCGTACCAAAATCGGGCCGTACCTGTTGTAGTTTTAGGTACGACCCTAAGGCACGGATGTCATTTATGCTCTGCACCGCCAGGGTCAGGGTGGTGATGGCCAGCCCAGGCATGTCCTGTTGGATAGGCAGCAGGACTATAGCGCCCAATTCGGGCAATGTGATGATGTTGTGGCGGAATTCCTCGGTATACGCTGCAGCTATATCCGGCCAGTGCTTAATACTGGGCGCCAGGAACGTGGCCGCGCGCACCTCAAAGTTGCTTGTCTTCAGCTTCTTGTACGCCTCTAGCCGCTTGCGCTGCCACTCGGTTGGTTCGATCATACTGGCCGCGGCAAGCAACTGCGGCAACGGTTCGTGTTTGAGCATACTGTCCATGCTGCGATAGCCCAGACGCTTCATAGTGGTTTTGGGCTGGAGCTTCTTGAGCAGCGCACGCATGGCCGGTTGCTTGACTACGAAACTCTGCGTAGGCATGGCAACACTGCTCAGGTACGTCTTGCAGGCCGTAATGACATCGGCTGCACTGGCTTCAGCGTCCAGGCCCAGCGCGGTGCGAATGCGCGCTTCATCTTCCTGCAGTCGTATCTGGAGTGTATGGTACAGCTCCGGCCCGGTCGTATCCTGCGGGTCCAGGCCTAGTTCGCGGATCTTGGCGCGGGTTTCGTTGATGATCTGCATCATCAGGCGGATGTCGGCCCCCGGCAACCCGGCCGCCTGTTCCAGACGCTGCAATTGCGTCCGCATGGTCGGCTCAGCCGTGCCCATCAGTTGTGCCAGTACCCTCGACATGATTACTTATAGATTATCACAAGCGTGATGCCAGGGGATAGTGAAATCATGCCGGATTGCCTGACCTCACAATGTAAGCTTGTGAGCCCGGGCAATACCACATGAGATAGGGGGGTAGAGTTGCAAGAGAGGACAAAAGGCGATGAGGTGAGGCACGGGCGGCCAGCGGTGCAGTCCGAAGACTACGACGCTGGCCGACCCGGCTCACTCATGGCCAATCAGCCCCTACCCCGCTGTGCGAGTGAGTACTGCCGACGGCGTAGCCAGCTACAGGGAGACCGAGGGGCGCTCGACCATCTGAGCGAGGGCGTCGTGGTGGTACTCGAAGGCCCACTTGATCGCGTCCACGAGGTCACGGAGAGTAGTCGACTCGACGGAGCCGAGGTCGTACTCACAGCGCTCGAGCGCCCGGGTGAACAGGGCGAAGGAACCGGAGGAAGCCGCGTGGTTGACCACGGAGGCCACGTAGGCGAGCGCCTCGGCCCGGCTGTAGCCGTGTGCACCGGCGTTGTACCGGGCGATGTCCTTGATAACGAACAGCGCCTCGACACCGTAGCCGTTGAACCTGGGGAACAGGTCCTTGACCATCGGGTCGTCGGTGTTGAGGCCGAGCCGGGTGACGACGTCCTGGAGAATCTCCAAGTTCGTGACGGGCATGAGGATGGGACCGGGCATGATGTGCTCCTGTCGGGATCTAGAACCACTGCGGTAGCGGTCCTGTGTGGTGGGGGGTCGTCTAACTCTCTTGCAACTTCAAAATACACTCATGTTAGTGCGCATAGGCTGTATGCTAACTGAGCAAAATATATCATACTGTTTTTGCTTAAATACGTCAATACCCCTGTTGCGGCAGGGGTATTGTGCGAAGTGTACGGATCTGAACTTAGAATTTCTCGGCTTTGTACCAATGGGGGGCTTTTTTGAGCCACTCTTCCAAGCCGCGCTCGTCGAGCAGCCCTTGCTGCGCGCCGGTCTTCTGTACAACACTCATGGAGTTGATGGGTGCCCACTGCAATGCGCTTTCCAGATTATGACCTTTGGCCAGTGCAGCCACGAAAGTGCTAGCGAAGGCATCGCCTGCCCCCGTGCGTTCAAACGGCGGCGCTGGGTCCGGGTACAGCGGCATCTTGAGCCGCTGGTTGCCATCGCTGGCGTAGGCGCCGGCAGGACCATCGGTAATTACGACGATTTTAGCACCATATGAGTGCAGTGTGTCGATCAGACCATGCACGTTATCGTAGTCGCCGCCTGTTACCAGCACGGCTTCCTCACGGTTCAGGACCAGTACTTCGGTACGTGCATACAGCCGCTTCAGCCGTTCCACGCCCGCCGCCATCTGGAAGGTGCCGGGCTGGAAGGCCAGCTTTACATCAGGATTCTTTTCGAGCCAGTCTGCCATCTGGTCGTGATAGGGCAATGCATGGTCGGAAATGGAACTAAAGTAGATCCACTTTGGAATTTCGTCGGGACGGAAGTGGGGCCAGTGGTAGTCATAGACTTCGTGCTTGATGAGGATAGTGCGCTCTTCCTTGTACCAGAGCACGTAGTGCGTGTTGCTGAGCTTGTCAGGATTGATGTGCACGAAGCGGTGGTCGACCTTTTCGGCATTGAGTTGGTGGATCATGTTACGGCCGGTCTGGTCGCCGCCGACATTCGTCTCAAAGGCCGTATATAGGCCCAGACGACTGAAGGATACCGCGGCGTTCGAGGCGTTGCCGACAGCTTCAAGGATCTCGGTGTGGTCGAACGGCAGCTTCGTACCGAATTGCATGGCCAATACCTTTTGGTCATGGTCATCCGTGTACGTCCACGCCTTGTCGTCGATCAGCTTGATAAATACGTCAGTCACGATATCACCGACTGCCAGTACGTCTATATGTTTGCCCATGCCCCACCCTGTTACTGAAGTTAAGTATTGCTTGTGCTTATTGTGTCATAGCTATGCGCTAAAACGCAAGTTTCTTGGCCTATTGTTGTAGGACGTTGATGGTGCGGGCAGCTTGCCGCTGTACGCTTTGCACCACTTTTGCCACTTGTTCCTGCTTGGCTTCTGCGGCATTCAGTACCTTTTCCGGTGTGTTAGCTGCCGTCTCGGCTGATTTTATAGCCTTGTCCAAACCATTTTCGAGCTTGTCCAGGCCACCCGCCAGCGACTTTTCGAGTGCACCGTTCTCTACAGCCTTTAGGCCCTTATCCGCCAGCTTTGTCAGGTCGTCAAATAATCCCATAGATGCTAGACCACTGCCCTACCAGCCGAATTAAAGTCTTCCAGCTTGCCCTCGACTACTTTTTGTACGGCTGGTATGACATGCTTGTTGATAAGCTTGGACACCGAGTATTCATCGGGGTTCTCACGCAGGCACTCTTCCAGTGTAGTACGGTAAGCCACGCGCATGTCGCTATTGATGTTGATCTTGGTAACACCAATTTTTACCGCGCTGACAAAATAATGTCCTGGCGTGCCGCTGCCGCCGTGCAGACTGATATTGCAGGGCAGTACATCGCGGATACGCTGGAGCAGTTCCAGGTCGAGCTTCTTTGGCACCGGATATTTGCCGTGCAGGTTACCGACAGCTGCCGCAAAGGTGTCTATGCCAGTCCGCACATAGAAATCGAGGGCGCTTTCCGGCGTACTAAATGTTTTTTTGATCTCTTCGTAATCAATCTTTTCCTTGTGTAGGTTGCTACTGCCGCCAAAGTAATGCGGCTCACTCTCTACCAGCGCACCGGTAAACTTGGCATACTCCACAATCTCTTTCGTGGCATCAATAATCTCTGCTTCGGTAGCATCCTTTTTAGCCTGAGAAAAGTCGATGTGGATGAACTCAAATCCGGCATCGATGCCCTTTTTGGCATCCTCGACGGATGGTGAATGGTCCAGGTTGACGTACATTTCCACCCCGTATTCGTATTTGAAGTTATCAACCATATCGCGCACGTTCTGAATGCCGATATCGCTGACCTCACCGGCGCTAACCTCTACCAGTACCGGCGCATTCTTGGCCTTGGCAGCGAGGGCGACAGCCTTGAGGGTCGGCTCGTCATCGAGATTGAAAGCGCCGAATGCCCAGTGCTCGGTACGGGCCTGCTCCATGCGGGCACGTGCTTTAGCACAGTTGGCACGGACTTGTTGTAGTGTAATTGGCATAATTCCTCTTTCTTCTAAGATGCCCTAGCGTTTCTTTTCCAGCACATGATGGGCAGCAAGCCTGATATGTTTGGCATCGAGCCCGAAATGTTCTAACAGTTCGTTCGGCTCACCGCTTTCGCCGAACCGGTCGCGCATACCGATGCGCAGCATCGGCGCGGGATGTTCTTCGGCCAGCAGCTCTGCGATAGCCCCAGCCAGGCCGCCGGCAATCTGGGCTTCCTCGGCAGTGACCACGCAGCCGGTCTTACGCACGCTTTTCAGGATGGTCTCGGTATCGAGTGGCTTGATGGTTGGCACATGAATGACTTCGGCATCAACACCGTCTTTGTACAATTGCTCGGCTGCAACCATAGCCTGATAGGTCATGGTACCTGTAGTAATGATAGTCACGTCGGTACCCGGCATGAACACATACGCCTTGCCTATTTCGAACGGTGTCTTGTCGGTGGTGATGATAGGCGTCGCTTCGCGGGCCAGACGCAGGTAGTTCGGTCGTCCGTCTCGGGCCATCGCCAGCGTCGCCTTTTCGGCCTCCACGCTGTCGCCCGGTGCGATCACGACCATGTTCGGCAGCACTCGCATGAGTGCAATGTCTTCAAGCATCTGGTGCGTCGCGCCGTCAGGGCCTACCGAGATACCTGCATGGCTACCGACGATTTTGACCGGCCGGTCGTTCAGGCAGATGGTAGTACGGATCTGCTCCCAGTTGCGCCCCGGACTGAATGCCGCGTAGCTGCTGACGAAGGGAATCTTGCCTAAAGCGGCCAAGCCCGCACCGACGGTTACCAGATTCTGTTCGGCCACGCCGATCTCTACGAACCGATCCGGGAATGCGTCACGGAACAAGCCCATCTGCGTCGAATCGGTCAGGTCTGCGCAGGCAGCTACTACGTTTATATCAATCTCACCAGCTTTCTTAAGTCCACGTCCAAAGCCTTTGCGGATTGGCTCTCCCGGCAAATCTTTGGCAGTTATATCTACCAGATGTAAATCACTCATGTTCGCTCCTAATTTTGCCGCCCAGGGTGCGTAGCTCGTGCAAGGCCTTGACCGCCTGTTCGTGATTTGGCGGTGCACCGTGCCAGTGGAAGTCACCTTCCATAAAATCTACGCCCTTACCTGGGATAGTGTAGGCAATGATGCAGACCGGTTTTTCGGTGACGGCCTTGGCCATGGCGCAAGCGTCGATGACAGCTTCGATGTCGTTGCCATCGATCTCGAGCACATGCCAGCCGAAACTTTCCCATTTCTTTTTGAGGTCTTCCAAGGGCATGACACTTTCGGTCGGACCATCAATCTGAATGTTGTTACGGTCGACTATGGCAGTGATGGTGTTGAGCCGGTACTTGCCGGCCAGCATGATGCCTTCCCAGACATTGCCCTCGTCCAGCTCACCGTCACCGGTCACCACGTACACGCGGCGGCTCAGCTGCTTGTCCATGCGTAAGCCCAAGGCGATACCGCAGGCTTGGCTGATACCACAGCCCAGCGGGCCGCTGGTTGTTTCCATGCCTGGGAGACGCGTACGCTCCGGATGACCCTGCAGGCGTGAACCCAGACGCCGGAGCGTCATCAGCTCCTTTTTGGGGAAATACCCGGCCTCCGCCATGGCCGCATACCGTACTGGTACGCAGTGCCCATTGCTAAGCAGTAAGATGTCCCGCTCGTTCCAGTCAGGATTCTTTGGGTCGTGTTTGAGTACATCAAAATACAGCGCCGTAAAGACATCGGCCAGCCCGAGTGGTCCAGCGCTGTGCCCGCTGCCGGCATGTTCCAGCATGCGGATGATGTCTTCGCGGATGGTATTGGCTTTTTGCTCGAGTTGTTTCAGTGAATGTGATGCCATTTTGTATCTACCGTCTTCTATCCCTCTACTATTGCTTTTAGTTTAGCATAAGCGGCAGCCGAATCTTTTGCACCGTGCAGATAGCCGCCCGCATTCAGCACATCAATACCTCCGAGTGAAAGCAGCCGGGCGTTCTGGTCGTTGACACCCCCGTCCCAACCGAGTTCCAGCCGGGGCTTGAGGTCACGCAAACGCTGCGCCTTACCAAGTAGGCTCATATCGGCATGACCGCCGAAATGGCCCAGGTTCCCCGAAAATATCAGTACATGGTCAATGACATCAAGCGCCGGAGCAATGGCATCTACCGGCGTCTCGGGCAGTAACGCTACACCTACTTCTATGCCGTGGCTGTGCGCCTGCCCGGCGAATTCCATAAAATCACCCTCGGCTTCGGCGTGCACAATGATAAGCTGCGGCCTGAGTGCGATCAGCGCCGGCAAATGGTCAAACGGGCTTTGGTACATCACATGTAGATCCGCCCGTACGCCACCGGGCCACCAGACATCTTCTATTTCCGTCAGCCGATTACGCGTAAATATGCCATCCGACAGATCGATATGCAGGCGATGCGCATAGCCGAGCGTCTCGTTGATCTGCTTTTCGTAGACCGCTGGCTCATCCGTCGTAACGGTGGGGCAGATTTCTGCGCTCATGTGCGCTTCCCCCGCCTGGCGATAACCCCTAATGCGATAGTATAGAGAACAACCAGGACCATCATCTCGGTCCACGGTACGCCGAAGGCAGCCCACCAGCTGGTACCGCTACCCGATTGCCAGTGGAACGTCGTCATGAGTATGCTCGTGACGGTCTGCACGATGCTGAATGCTGCTACGCCCATGGCCGCGATGAATACCGCCCAGAAGAGCCGTGGCAGCCATCCGAGCACCCGGCCCAGCCCGAAGACCCAGGCAATGATTACCAGCAGCAGCGGATAGCCCCACGTCGATACCTGGAAAGCCCATGTGCCCGCACTCATGTAATGGATAAACCGTGCGTACACCCAGAGCAGCTGCGCCACGACCATTACCTGTGCCAACAGCATGATGACCACGAATGCAGCCTGCCATGGGCGGGTAATAGTTACCAGAACCGGCGTTCCTTTGGCCTGTTTCGCTTGCTTTGTCCGCTTTGCTGCAGCCATTCCTAGCCCCCCAACTGGTCTAGTTCATGGATACGCCGCTTGAACCTGCTGGCGCCGGCGAACGGCGTCATCAGGAAAGTGTGCAATATGCCGATAGTCTCGTCGAAGCTTAGTGTGCGGGCACTCAGGCACAGTACGTTAGCATCGTCGTCATTGCGGGCCGAACGGGCTTCTTCCTGGTCGAATGCCAGTGCCGCCCGGATACCCTTGAAGCGGTTCGCAGCCATACACATGCCCTGTCCGCTACCACATATGAGTACGCCACGTGCATCCGGGTCGCTGTCTTCGCGCAGATGCGCCACTACCCGGCTAGCGAACTGTGGGAAATCATCTTCTGGCTTCCGTTTCGTATCGCCTTCATCTACGACTTCGTAACCGGAGCGCTGCAAATACTGCATAAGCTCCGCTTTGCGATCAAATCCATTATGGTCCGCACCCAAATATATTTTCATATATCCCCTTTACGAATCAGTGTACCATAAGCACATTCGGCGTCGCCAGCCTGTTCTGCCGCAGCCGCTCCTAATTAGAAACGCCCGCCAACCGGTACGGCTGGCGGGCGCCTGCTACATAGGGCGAACTAGCCCTTGTGCAGGAATTTGGCGGCATCGGCCACGACTTCTACGAGACGGTTGCTGTAACCCCATTCGTTGTCGTACCACACCATCACTTTGACCAAGTTGCCAGCGACGACCTTGGTTAGCAGCAGGTCGACGGTACCGGAGTGGCTGTTACCGATGTAGTCAGAACTCACCAGCGGCTCTTCAGATACACCGAGGATACCCTGGTAGAATGGCTCTTTGGCGGCTTTCTTGAAGGCCTCGTTGATTTCCTCAACCGAGGTATTGCGCTTGAGCAGTGCGGTGACATCGCTCAGTGATACCACCGGGGTGGGAACGCGGATGCTCAGGCCGTCGAACTTACCCTTCAGCTGAGGCAGCGTAAGGGTCACGGCGATAGCGGCACCGGTGGTCGTTGGGACGATATTCTCAGCGGCATTGCGGCCCTCGCGCAGGTCTTTCTTGGGAGCATCCTGCAAAGCTTGGCTGGCAGTGTAGCTGTGGACGGTGGTCAGCATGGACTTCTCAACGCCGAATTCACTTTCCAGGATAGCCATAACTGCCCCCAAAGAGTTAGTAGTACAGCTGGCGTTACTAATGACTTCGGTAGCGCCCTCCAATTTGTCGTCATTGGCACCAAGCACGATGGTGTCAACACCTTCGCTCTTGGTCGGGCCGCTGATAACGACGCGTTTAGCGCCCGCAGTGATGTGCTTGCTGGCACCGTCTTTGTCGGTAAAGAAGCCCGTGCTCTCAACGACCACATCGATATCCAGGTCTTTCCAGGGCAGCTCAAGAGGATCTTTTACTGCCAGGACCTTTACTTTGTGACCATCGACGATGATGTTTTCGTCGTCATGGCCGACCTCGTGGTCGTAGGTGCCATAGTTACTGTCGTGCTTCAGCAAGTATGCCAGCGTTTTGGTATCCGTTAGGTCGTTGATGGCGACGATTTCGAGGTCGTCCCGTGCAAATGCGATCTTGAAGGCATTGCGGCCAATGCGGCCAAAGCCATTGATAGCGATGCGTGATTTCATATTCTCACCCTTGTATCAGATTAATAATGCTTACGGCTTTAATTGTAGCGCACAGCTGACCCTTGATGCAAAATTGACCTTTTAAGCATTTTATTGTAAAAATAATAGAGTCATCTTATGACAACCGAGAGAGGGCACCGCTATGAGTGGGGCACAGCAGTCAACAGTTCACACTGCCGAGATTCAAATCTTGGCAATGGAACCAACCGACAGCATCCTCGACCGCCTGGCACGACGAATATATCTGAGGCAGGTCGACCCCGTACTGCTAGGCCTTGTCGGCACTTCGCGCATCAACATCCGCATCGCCGTCAAATCCGACAGCATGGTGTATGCCACTGAAGTCATGGACCACTGCGACGTTCGGGGCCTGCGCATCACGCGGCTCTATCTGAAGATACTGGATTTCTTCCCGGGTGCCTACATCATCGTGGACATCGACGAGCAGAACTTCAAACAGCCCGTGCAGCGCTACACCAAGTGCGCCAGCGGTGACCCCGACGAGATCCGTGCGCTCCTGCTTCCGCAGCAGTCTGTGCAGTAAAGCCCCCGTAAAGACTACGACCGAAAGGTACAGAGATGGACCCGAAAACCGTACTCTACACGATTCCGCGTACCGGCCACTGCAAGCACAACGATCTGCAGACCCTGCTGGAAGCGGCACACGAGCGCAGCGCCTTCGGCTTCGGCGGAAGTCCGCCCCTGGACAGGCTCTACCTCAGCCACGATGACGGTCGCGGAACCTCTTGGGAGCTGTGCTACCTGGCCACCACGCTGACGCAAGCCGTTGCGCTGTTCCAGTGCACCGGCACTGATCATGACGGCAAGCCCGCTATGTTCTACGTCGGCGCGATCAAGACGAGCAGCACAACTGATTGGCACCTCACCCAACGGACGGTTATCGGTACCCCCATGCCGGAGTGCGACTACGAAGAGCTGCCGCTGCTCCCGCAGCTGCATAATCTGCAGTGGCACGGACAGGTGCTCGACCAGCTGGCCGCGAACGCTATCAGCGCCTGACCACTCTCTCGGTACTATCAGTCGACAGAGGTCGTGGGAATGCTTTCGAGTGTCCGTTTCTGGACGCCTCCTTAAGTACATTCTCCCCTCTCTCGACCGCACGTTTACGAGTAGGGTCCTCATATCCAGAATCGTACTGATGAGTCCTAGCAGGACGAAACGTGTTTAAGACAGCAAAACACCCCGAGTAAACGGGGTGTTTTATTCTGACAACGGTTAGCTCAAGCTTGCTTCTGGTTGTTCCAGCGCTCAATCGACTCTTTGACGATCGCTTTGGCGGCCTCGATGTCACCCCAGCCTTGCACTACTGTAGTGCCCGGCTTCTTGAGGTCTTTGTAGTGTGAGAAGTGCTCTGCCATCTTCTGCTTCCAACGCTCACCCATATCATCAAGCGTCTTAATGCTGTCGCCGGTGTTGCGGTCATCTGCCGGCACTACTACGATCTTGTAGTCTGCCTCGCCGTCATCCACGAAGTTCAGCATACCGATGATGCGGGCCTCAAGCCAGACGCCGGTCGGAATCGGCGCGTCGCACACAACCAGCGTGTCCAGTTCGTCACCGTCTTCATCAAGTGTCTGCGGAATAAAGCCGTAGTTGACGGGCTTTGCGTAGATACTCGGCTCGACGCGGTCGATCATGAAGGCGGCACGCCCGCGGTCCCATTCGATCTTCAAAAAGCTGCCCTGGGGAATCTCTACGACCGTGTTCACGGTACCGTTCTGGTAATCACCAGGTGTCAGGACTTGGTTAAAATCTGCCACTATATTGTACTCCTTACTCTGTTTTACTCCCTGATATTGTACACTACTAGTATCATGAAAATCATCGGCCACCGTGGTGCCAAAGGGCTGGCTCCCGAAAATACCCTGGCCTCATTCAAAAAAGCACTCGAGCACCATGTCGACCAGATAGAATTTGACCTGCGGGTCACTCGCGACCATATCGTGGTCATCAACCACAACAAAGAGGTCGCCGACCCCGCCGGCACCAAACTACTCATCCGTGCAAGTACGCTAGAGCAGTTACGCAGGCACAAGCCGGACCTTATGACGTTCCAGGAATTCTTGGACGTCATCGACCACCGTGCGCACCTCCTCGTCGAAATCAAGCCTGGCGAGCCAACCAAGCAGATCATCGCCATGCTCAAAGAAGACATCGGCCGAGGAAGGCCAGCGGAGAACATATCCGTGGGATCATTTAGCCAGTCTATCCTGCGACAGATTCACACGGCACTACCCCGGCTGGAGCTGGTCGTGATCGAGCACTGGTCGGGTATGTACGCCACCTGGCGCGCACGCCGCCTGGGCGCACGCCGTATCAATATGCGCTCATGGTGGCTGTGGCGCGGCTTCCTACGGGCCATGCACCGGCGCGGGTACCAGATATCGCCCTACACCATGAATAGTGAACACAACCGCCGGCGCCTGCAGAAATGGCGACCGTACATCTACGGTGTCATCACCGACTACCCCGACCGCTTTAAGCGTCTGCGATGATACACTGATTGCATGCGCGTGAGATTTACGCATAAGGAAGAGCTTGTTCCCAGTATCTGGCAGTATTTTTTTGTACCCGAGCGGCCGGTAGATTTCATACCGGGACAATATACCAGTTTCCATATGACACGCCCGCTGGATGACCCCCGCGGCCAGAGCCGTGTCTTTTCGTTCACCTCACTCCCCTCCGACGAACATGTCAGTTTCGTTGCCAAGTTCGTGCCGCCACTCAGCCCTTATAAACAAGCCCTGCAGGCACTGCAGCCCGATGATGAACTGTGGGTCGAGGACGCCATGGGTGACCTAGTATTACCCAAGCTCACTAGCGTGCCCTTAGTATTCATCGCCGGTGGCATCGGCCTGGCATCGTATATCAGTATGCTGCGGCAGCTTCTGACAGACCGCGAGGAGCGGCAGATATTCCTGTTCTATGCCGTACGTAACCAAGCTGAGCAGATCTTCACCGATGTTTTAGGTGCCTACCCCCTAGCACTCAAGCACATCACCATCACACCCCACCGATTGACCGCTGATGAGATAGTCGGATCGGTACCGCCGGATACATTCTATTACCTATCGGGCAGCCAGAGGTTTGTCGAAGGATTGCAGGCTGATTTTGAGCAAGTGGGCATCCCGCGCGAACGGATCGTGTTTGATTATTTTGACGGCTACACCGAACTCTAAAAAGGCGCCGCTTATGAACGCCTTTTTGGTTTTGCTGCTTGTTAGTTCTGGATGGGGTGGTGCCGGCCTTCGAGATACTCGCGGATCTTGAGTGCTGCCGTGGCGCCTTCGCCGGCCGCGCTGGCAATCTGCATAGTGGCACAGCTGCGGATATCACCCGCTACAAATACGCCCTTCATGTTGGTCTGAAGGTTCTCGTCGCTCTTTACCAGATGGATGTGGTCCAGCTCGATGCCGCTGCCTTCCAGGAATTCGCTGTTCGGCTTGAGCCCCACGAATACGAAGACGCCATCAGTTGGGAATTCGACCTTTTTGCCGTCATGGGTACCCACCACTTTAGTAACTGAGCTGTTCTCGCCCGCTATCTCATCAGTAGTTACACCCAGGTGGACGGTCACTTTGCCTTCATCGACGTACTTTTGCAGATCGTGCTGCAATACATCGCTAGCCTTGATAGTGCTGCGCACCAGCAGGTCTATGTGCGTGGCAAAACGGGTCAGGAACATTGCCTCCTGGATAGCGCTGTTGCCGCCACCGACCACGACCAGCCGCTTGTCACGGTAAAAAGCGCCGTCGCAGGTAGCGCAGTAGTGGACACCGCGGGCGTAATATTCCTGCTCGCCCGGTACGCCAATTTTCTTATAATCACTGCCGGTTGCAATCAGGACAGCCTTGGCTCGCATGTCTCCGCTGGTAGTCTCCAGCCGTTTCCAAGCGCCTTCGTCATGGATCTTGAGCACCTCGCCTAGTTCTATCTCGGCGCCGAACCGTTCAGCCTGCTTCTGCAGGTTGCCAGCCAGTTCCAGTCCAGCGATGCCCTCGGGGAAACCCGGATAGTTATCAACCCAGTCGGTCACTGCCGCCAAGCCGCCAGGCACGCCTCGCTCGAACAGCAGTGTGTCGATGTCCTCACGCGTGGTATATATAGCTGCACTGAGCGCCGCTGGGCCTGCACCGATAATAATCACGTCATGTTCTGGAACGGCTGCCGTCTCGGCCATATACTCTCCCTTATTTCCTCTGTTGATGCAGAATGCTCCGTACAGTTCCCGGAGCATTCCTAACTTGTTCTATTGTAGCAAAATTTTGAGCTGGAGGCCTCAAGCGATTGCTGGTGCCAGCTTGGCCAGGTTGTAGCCTACCACCACTTCCCTGGTGTCGTCGTGCTTTGTCACCACCGTTACTGGTACGGTCAGGGCACCCGAGAGAGCTAAAGCTTCTTGCTGGCGCTCAGGGTTCTGGTCAAGGTTCACCTCGTCGTACTCAAAGCCTTTTGCGCCCAGGTATTTCTTGACCATCGGGCAATACGCACAAGTAGTTGTCGTGAAGATAGTGATGTTCTTGACCATAATAATGAACCCTCCTGATTATGTCTGATTTTTGTAAGGCTCCCCCGAGTGTTTATTTTAACCCTGCTCAGAAAGTCGTATATATCAGTATATTCTAGCGTAAGCGTAACCGTCAAGGGCGCTACATGTAGTGTTTTTTAATACGTTCGGGGCAATTTTGTGCACAACGTCGTCGTAAGGCTACTTGCCTTCGATAGCGACCAACTCGATGTCGAACACCAGGTCTGCATTGGCTGGAATACCCGAGCCGTACGGTGGACGGTCGCCATATGCCTGAGCGGCGGGAATCAACAGGCGGCGGGTACCACCGATCTTCATGCCAGGCACGCCCTGTGTCCAACCGGCGATAACACCGTTCAACGGAAAGCTGATCGCCTTGCCGAAATCATGCGAGCTCTGGAACACTTCGCCGGTCTTAGCAATGGCGCCCGTGTAGTGACACGTAACCGTATCAGTAGGCGCTACGACCGCGCCGGTACCCTCCACACGATCTTCTATTTTTAATTCCGGGACGGTATCAACAGGGGTAAAATCTTGCATGGTCATGTCTCCTTATTTTTGGATCCTGAGTAATTTCACGACGAACACCAGGTCTGCGTTTGGCGGGATACTACCCTGCCCTTGGTTGCCGTAGCCGAGGGCGGCAGGGATGACCAGGCGCCGCACACTGCCGACTTTCATACCGGCCAGCCCTTGATCCCAACCACTGATGACCTGGCCTTGGCCAAGTTTAAAGGCAAAGGCCGTCGTGTCGGTGAAGTTTTCGTCAAACTTGGTACCGTCGCTCGCCAGCGTACCGTAATATTTCATCACCAGACAGTCGCCGTCCTTGGCGCTAGCGCCGCTGCCCTGCTGCAAGTCGGTCTTCTGTAGCTGTGTAACAGCTCCGTCGGACTTGTAGATTTCGGGGACAGCCAGGGTCGGTTCAGTCTGACTATCGGTACAGGCCTGTTGTGAGCTTTGCGTATCCGTGGATGGCTTGTCGCCGCCCTGCATCAGGGCAAAAACCGTTACTGCGCAGGCACTTCCCAAAAACAGAACCGCACCGGCCCCAGCAAAAATTCGTTCACGCATTCGCGCCATAGTCTATACTCTCCCGTTAATCCCTTAATAGTGCCATAAAGCCCCCTTAGCAGGCAAGCTGCCGTACCGATTCTGAAAAGCCGTGTTCCATGTCATGTACCAATTGCTTACGGACCGGCTCCCACACTAGGAAGGGCGCACGTGCCAGATCGCTCAGCGGCACCCAGCGGGGCAAGAACTTATTATCCGGCCGTGCTTGGGCTTCGGGTGCATCGGGTGGCAAGTGCGCTTCACCCGAGACGTAGTTACACAGAAATATATGACTCTGGTTACCATCGGCCAGTGTTAAAAAGTACAGTTTGCGAACCGGCCGAACCACACAGCCAGTCTCTTCGGCCAGTTCCCGTACCACCGTCTGCTCCGGCGTTTCACCCGCCTCGATGCCCCCTCCCGGGACCGAAAAATAATGCAGGCCATCCCGCCAGCGCTCTATAAGCAAGAGCTCGTCGTCCCTGATGATAATTCCACGGGCGCTGACACGTGGCATGTACTATTCTCCCGCCATTTCGAACTGCTGCAGCTTCTTCTTGCCGGCTTCGCTATGGGTCTGCTGCAAGGCCAGCAGCTGCGAGTAGATGCCGCCGCTCGCCGCCAACTCATGGGGTGAGCCGGTCTCGCCGACCTTGCCACCTACAAGGGTGACGATAGTGTCGACTGTCTGGATCGTGCTGAGGCGGTGGGCGATGATGAGCGTCGTACGGCCTTTCATCAGGCGTTCGAGCGCCTGCTGTACCAGGCGCTCGCTCTTGGTGTCTAAGCTGCTGGTGGCTTCATCCAGGATCAGGATAGGTGCATCCTTGAGTAGTGCCCGGGCTATGGCGATACGCTGTTTCTGGCCACCGCTGAGTTTGAGTCCGCGCTCACCGATTTCGCTGTCGTAACCTTTTTCGAACCCACTGATAAATTCATGGGCATTTGCCGCTTTTGCGGCGGCCACTACATCTTCCTGGCTGGCATCAGGCCGGCCATAGGCGATGTTCTCGTGGATTGTCCCGCTGAACAGCGCCGGCTCCTGGAACACCACCGCAATATTCTGACGCAATGACGCCTGCTGCACATCATTGATATTTTGGCCATCAATGGTAATGGCGCCACTGTTTACTTCGTACAATCTGAGCAGCAGGCTGGTGATGGTGGTCTTGCCTTGTCCGCTTTCTCCTACCAGGGCCAGCTTGCTGTCAGACTTGATGGCAAACGACACGTCCTGGAGCACCGGCGTGCCCGGCTCGTAGCCGAAGTCCACGCCCGAGAAAACGATTGCGCCTTTGGTAATCCTGATCGGCTTGGCGCCCGTATGGTCACGGATCTCCGGCTCCTCGTCCATGACTGCAAAATAGTCGCGGCTATTGGCGATAGCCCGTTGGGTTTGTCCCACCAGAAAACTGATACTGAAGAGTGGGATACGGATCAGCTGCACATACTGGATAAGTAGCACCATAGTACCGATACTGTAACGGCCCCGGGCGGTCTGGATGAAGATGAAAGCATAGAGGGCAAAGTTGATCACTGCCAGTACGGTACGGCGTAGCACATCATGCCAGTGCCAGTGCTTGCTCTGTGGGCTGGTAGTTCTGACAATGCGGCGGTAGAGCGCGTCGAACAGCCGCAGTTCAAACGCTTCCTGTACAAAGCTTTTGACCACCCGGACCTGTGAAACACTCTCCGCAAAACGACCGCTGGCAATATCGCTATCACTGTTGATTTCCTTTTGGTAGGCCTGCCACTTTTCGTTGCTGAGCGTAGTGAGCCAGATATAGATCGGATACAGGCTGAGCAGAATCAGCGCTACGACCCACGAGTAATATGCCACGATGATGAGCGTGAACACCGTGCTGAACAAGAACTGCAAAAAATTGTTGCTGAGCACCTGGGTATAGGTGGCAATCTGACCGATACCACGGTTCATGCGGTTGATGATAGTGCCCGTGAGCTCAGTGTCGAAATAGCGCTGCGGCAAGCTCATGACGTGCTGGTAGTACCGATTGCTAAGCAAGCGCTGCTGCTTAGCGCTGAGCATATCACCGATGTAGCCGCCAACATTACTAAACAGATTCTGACCCATATCCACCGCAAAGATAAGTATGGCAAACACGGCTACCCTCGTGACGTCCACATGGCCGCCAGCAGCAGCTTTGCCAATCTCATCGATAGCGGCCTTGGTCAGCAGCGGAATCACCTGTGACATACCGGCAACCAAGATGGTGAATACCGAGATACCTAGGTAGTAGCGCCACAAACTGCCCGTAAAGCGCATGATGCGCCAGATACTCTTCATACCCCTATTGTATCGTATGGATTCTCCGCAGACCACCATCAGCACCGATGGTGGGTTCCGGGGAATGACAGACGTGAGGAAGCTAAGATGGAAGGAGATATAAAGAAGTTGGCGAGGCAGCCAAAGGGCGCCATCAAAGCCATGATCTTTCTCAGACCATCAGGCCACGTAGGAACGGGGCGCAGGGGGCCAGCCTCTCAACAAGCAAACGCGGATTGTACCGCAGCTCACTAGTCGGAGTATAACCAGCCCCCTGCGCGTCTTACCCGCACACATGGCATTGCTGCTCGAAAGGAGCGCAGTCAACACCACGGCGCGTCGCATAGGTCTTACAGCGGCGAGCTGAGTTCCGCCAGTTGCGTCCGGTAACGCAACAGAGCCATGCGACAAGTGCAAAGCACGGCTGACAGCCATAGCCGTCCCGGGGACTAGTCCGGCGCCAACGCTTCTGTACGGGCGAATGGTAAAGCTCCTCGCCTTCCCTTTTGCGACGCCAAACCGCAGGAGGGCGAGATTCCGAGCCTCACCAATGGCCTATGACCTAGCAAGGTACGTCTGTCGTTACTGACACGTGTTGAGCGAAAAAGGATTGTAAGGGCTAACCCCTAAAAAGCTTACGCGTAGTTCGTTCAGTGGACACGATTATATAAGCCGTCATACGGCTGCACAGTATTCTAGATTACAGTCCTGTTATATTCGCTCTGCCGCACAGGCACCGTGCGCTGCGTTCGCGACGCTGTCGAGAATCTTGGTGACCTCTGCATCGGTCAAGGTCCGCTGGTAGTGAGTAACATCCAGACGGTAGGTGACATTCTTGTAATCAGCTCCCGCTTCCTGGTAGATATCCAGTACCGAGGTTTTGACCGCATACTGCTCGGCAGAGAGGGCGGCAACCATACTCCTGACAACCGTGTCCAGCTCGCCAACCGGCGTATCAGCAGCGATCTTAAGGGTAATATCTTGGCTTACCTTCGGGAAACGTGACAAAGGTGTATACGTGGCAGTATCCGGCCGCATTGCCGACAGAAAAAGTTCAAAGCCAGCACAAAAATCAGGCAGTTTGAGCGCTTTCATGACGCTGCGCTTATAGTCGCCGATGATGCCGAGCGGACGCTCGCCGCTGTAGAGCATGGCCGCACGCTGCAGGTCGAATGGCGCTGCCATCTGCATCAGCATCCGATGCCCCTGCAGGTCAGCCTTGGCTAGTGGTACGATTGTAACCGCGGGCAGATCGATCAGGAGCCCCGCAAAACGCTGTGCCTGGTAATACGGCGCACCACCATATTCGCGGGCCGCCGTCTTTGGTTCGGCGGCAAATACGAATGATATACGGCCGAATTCGCGCGGCAGCCCATCGTCTTCGGTTTCTGACACGCCATGTGCCTTACCGATCTCAAACAGGGCGAAACGATCGTACCCCGCCTTTATATTCATATGAACCTTATCGAGCAGGCTAGGTGTCAGGCTAACGCGGTAATATTGCAAGTCCGGGCTCAGGGCATTGCTCACCTGAAACGCCTCTTCGACTTGCTGGCCGGCCTTTTTCAGCAGGTCGCCATGCACGAAGCTATATGCCAGCACTTCGTTGGCACCAGCCCGGGCCAACCGGGCACGGATCATCGCCTTCAACTCCAGTTTTTCGTCTTTCTGCACTGGCATGATACTACGCTTGGGCAGTTCCAGCGGCAGCTTATCAAAGCCATAAAGGCGGCCGATCTCCTCCACTACATCCTCACGTGTTTCGATGTCGGTTCGCCAGAAAGGCGCCGTAACAGTCAGCTGGTCGCCCTCGACCTGAACGCTGCACTCGACATTTTCAAGCAGCTGCCGCATGTCATCCGCACTCAATGCAAAACCCAACCGTTCATTGATAAACCCGACCGATACCGGTACCGGCGGATGCACCCAGACCCTGCCCTCTACCTGGCTGATATCGATAGCGTCGCCTGCTACGGTACCACCGGCCAGCGTGCGTGTTTCGTGCACTGCCTTGGCCAGGACATACGGATTCTGCAGTGGTGACTGGCCCTTGTTAAAGCGTGTCACCGCATCGGTAAAGAGTCCGTGCGCCATACTGGTGCGGCGGATAGAATACATATCGAAGGTCGCTACCTCGATAATAATGCGTGTTGTTTCGTCGCTGACCTCCGTAGAGGCACCGCCCATGACCCCACCGACACCGATCAGATGGTCACCGCTGGCAATCATGATAGCTTCCGAACGCGGAGCGATTTCTTTGCCACTCAAAAGCGTAATCTTCTCGTCGCTGCGTGGGTAGCGAACCGTGATTTCGGCCCCTGCACCGCTGGTAAGCGCCGCAACCTTGTCGTAATCATACGCATGGAGCGGCTGGCCGGTCAGGCACATCAGGTAATTGGTCATATCGACGATATTGTTGATGGGGCGTAAACCTAGGCGCACCAGGTGGATTTGCAACCACAGCGGGCTTGGACCGACCGTGACATTGCTCATAGGGATAGCCATGAAACGCGGCACCAGTTCAGGCAGTTCATTCGTAACCGTCAGTGGCAGCGCCTCGGCCTCGATAGCCAGGCTGTACTTTTCGGTGCCATACCAATCCGGACCGACGAATTTCTGCTGCTGTATGCCCGCCAGTTCGCGGTATACGCCGAGCAGGCCGAAACAGTCCGGGCGATGGGTGAACATTTTGTTTTCGATATCAATGATGTAGTCGTGCAGGTTATAGGCATCGGCGAACGAGGTACCGGGCGCAATTTCTTCATCAATTTCCAGGATACCCTCGTGGCTATCACCTAGTCCCAGCTCACGCGGGCTGGCCAGCATGCCGTTACTTTTAACACCGCGCAGCTCGCGCGTACCGAGCACGAACGGATCCTTGCCGTAGCTCTCGGGCACCGTCGTTCCCGGAGGCAGCCAGACAGCGCGCAGGCCGGCACGGACATTGGGCGCGCCACACACTACCTGCACCAGACCTTCGGCGTCGCGTTCGACACCCTCGACCTTACCGCCGTCGTCGATCTTGCAGACATGCATATGGTCGGAATCTGGGTGGGACTCACATGCGTTCACGTGCACAACCAGCGCGCCCGCGAACGGGGCGCCAAAATCAATTACTTCCTCGACAGCACCGAGCTGTGCGCCGATGGCCTCGGCCAAGCCGTCCACATCGTCCTGCAACAGATCTAGGTTCGTATAGAATTTTGCGAGAGAAAGGGGGGCTTTCATGTGGTTGCTCCTGCGATACGGTCGGCAATGTGGGCCATCGTGTCCTTAAATTCCTTTTCCAGGTCCAGCCCATAGTAGTTAGCGATGACCAGTATGGACCACAGGCAGTCGGCCAGCTCATGCGCGAGCTTGGCGTCTACATCGGCTATATCACGCAGGTTTTCTTTGGCCATGATGAGTTTCTGCAGGTCACCAAAGTCACCCGCGAATCCCATCGCATAGTCACGCACGCCCCAGGTAGTCTTACCCTGCTTGGTGTTCAGTTCTTGATACTGCAGGCGGATAACTTCAGCCTGCTCCATCAGATCCTTCAGGTCGCTCATATGGTAGTCCTCATGCGAATTGCCTCAAGAAATCAAGCCGGCCGGATTGGAAGTACCGGACGTCATCGATATCGTATTTCATCATTACTAAGCGGTCGATGCCACAGCCCCAGGCAAAGCCGGTATAGACCTCCGGGTCGATGCCTGCTTCACGCAGGACATTGGGGTGGATCATACCGCAGCCGAGCAGCTCAATCCAGCCGCTTTGGCTACATACGCTGCAGCCCTTGCCGTCACAGAACGGGCAGCTGAGCGCGAACTCGAAAGATGGTTCAGTAAAGGGAAAATAGAACGGCTGTGTCTTCACCCGCAGCTCTTTGCCATAATATTCCTGCAAAAAGGTCTTGAGAGTAGCGATAAGCATGCCTGCATGGACACCCTTGTTTACATAGACGCCCTCCAGCTGATAGAAGGTGTGCTCATGCCGGGCATCCAGGTCTTCGTTACGGAAGACGCGGTCGGGTACTACCACGGCAATCGGCTCGCCTTTGTCCAGGTCTGCCTTGTACTGCCGTAGCAGACGGTTCTGCATGGTAGATGTGTGTGCGGGGGCGATCAGGCGCTGTCCGCGCTGGTCTTTCTGCTCGGTCATGAATGTGTCGTAGTCGTCACGCGCAGGGTGGCCTTCGGGAAAGTTCAGGGCGCTGAACATATGGTAATCGTCGTCGATTTCGCGCGATTCGCTGGCCCGGAATCCCATACGGTAAAAGATGTCTAGGATCTGGTCGCGCTCAGCCATCAGCGGATGGCGGCTGCCAAGCTGGCCCGGCAATGTCCGCGGACGCTTACCGCTCGGTGTGTTGACGTCAAACGGCGCGGTCACATCGATGGGCGGCAGCGCTTCAGCGGCGTCGGCCACGGCGTCCACCATAGCCTGCAGCTCCGTGCGCAGCTGGTTCAGCTCCTTACCGAATGCACCACGCTGTTCGGACGGCAATTGCGGAATCTGGGCATAGAGCGCCTTCAGCTCGACGGCTTTCAGGATGTCTGCCTTGGTTGCTAGCTCGCCGAAGCGCTTCTGGAGCAGCTCTGCGGCTTCTTGTACCTGGGGGTTTTGGTAACTCATTACCGCACCAGTATAGCAGGGGTCACCGGTGTTTTGCTACGTTTTAAGCAGCCAAGATATGTCGATACAAAAAATGTAAGATTTTTTACATTTTTGTAGGAAAGGCGCTACACTATACTTAAAGCTAATGACTAGAGTAGTGGCGGGATAGACAAAAAGAGAGCCAGAGGCGTCACCGGACGCTTGTGGCAATAGCATAGGGGGCTATACATGGGAGAGATGCGCGAGAAATGCGCTGTAGTAGGAGTGTTTGATCCAGAAATGGCGACCGAGCTGGCTGCCAGCGCAATACGGGTACTCGACCATCGGGGACCGCATGCCACAGGTATAGGAGGTATCTCCGGCGATAATGAGATGGTCGCCTTTCACGCCCCGGGTCGGGCACGTGAAGTACTGACCGAGCCCGAAGTGGCAAAGATGAGCGCAAGAGGGCTTACCGTGGCCATAGCACACGGTCGCTACGCTACCTCTGGCGGCATGGACAAAGCCCATCCAATCAAGGTTAATACAGGCCGGCAAGCCATACTGTACGAAGAAAATGGCACCAACTCGGACCTTCGGCCGCTCGAAGCCGACCTTGCCCAGCGCGGCTACAACACTGATGGCCTTATAGACAGCGAAATGAATGCGCTTGCAATTGGCGACCGCATCAAGCGCGGTGCCAGTGCCGTCGAAGCCATTGCTGGTGCCTACCGGCACATGATCGGCGGTCAGGCCGGCATCATAGCCTGCCACGACCTGGACGGCAGCCCCATGCTGGCCGCCTACCGTGACCCATGCGGCATTCGCCCACTGGCGTGGGGCCGCACACCTGGCAAAGGCTATATGTTCGCATCAGAGACTATCGGACTGGACGAGGCCGGTGCAACCATTGGCGGCGAAGTGCCCCCCGGCGGCCTTATGACAGTCAGCCACAACGGCCTTAAACACTACCAGCTGGCGCCGCCGAATCCCAAATTTGACCCATTCGAACTCCTGTACTTTTCGAACAAAAGAAGCCTGTTCAAAGGCCAGCCGATCGGCGATATCCGTGCCGCGCTTGGACGACGCCTGGCGGAAGAATATGGCTTTGACAGCTCAAGCAACGGCGTCATCGGCATTCCCAATACTGCGATTACCTTTGCAGCCGGATATGCGGCTGCAACCGACATCGAGCACCGGCAGGAAATATTGCGCAAAAACAGTACCGCGCGTGCATTCCTGGGCAACACCGCCAAAGACCGGCAAAATATCCGTAATGGCCTCTACACCTTACAAGACCACCTAGTAAAGGGAGGTGAGTTCGATCTGGTCGATGACTCTCTGCTCCGTAATGGCAATGCACCGTTCGTAAACCGATTGTTCCGCGAGGCGGGAGCTGCAG
The DNA here is from genome assembly GCA_035479715.1 of Saccharimonadales bacterium (SeqCode). Taxonomy (GTDB): domain Bacteria; phylum Patescibacteriota; class Saccharimonadia; order Saccharimonadales; family UBA4665; genus JAJZCD01. Next base: position 25,084 of record DATIIK010000003.1, read on the forward strand.
CCGTGCGCCTGTATATCGGTTCGCCGCCCATCCGGTATCCCAACTTCTACGGGACCAATATTCCTCACCAAAGGGAGCTGGTAGCATCCCACCAGAGCGCGGAGCAGATACGCCGTGATACCGGCGTAGACTCCCTGGGTTACCTATCGCTGGAAGGCATGCTTGAAACATTCTATGATATGACCGGCGAGTCCGACAGCAATTTCGACCTTTCGTGCTTTACGGGTGACTACAGACACACCTCCATCGGCCCGCGCGATATCTACGAGCCGATATACGCTGACTACAGTGCCTGACCAACACACTGGTATACTATGTAGTTATGGCAAACTTTAGTTTTGATATAGAATCCGACTACGACAAAGCGGAAATGAACAACGTATTCGACCAGACCCAGCGCGAAATCGAAAGCCGCTACGATTTCAAGGGTACGCCGGCCGCCCTCGAATGGCTGGATGATAAAAAGGGTGTAAAGATAACCGGCAGTGGCGAATGGCAAATTGATGCCATATTGGATATTATCCGCAAAAAACTGGCCACTCGTGGACAGAGTCAAAAGACACTTGACACCACAAAAGATATAACCGAAAGCAACCTGAAGAGTACGAAAGAAGTACCTTTCAAACAGGGGCTCGACCAGGATAAGGCCAAGCAGCTCACCAAGCTTATCCGTGAACAGTACCCCAAGGTAAAGACACAGATCCAGGGCGAAGCCGTCCGCGTTATGAGCGGCAGCAAGGACGACCTGCAGGCAGTCATGCAGCTGCTGCGCGGCCAGGATCTGGATTTTCCGTTGAACTTTACGAACTATCGGTAGCGCCCGGCTCAAGTCCTTCGGTTTTAGCAGCCATATTCGCTATACTAGAACAAGCATGAGCGAAAACACCGAACAACCGACGCCGAGCCTTCTCGAGCAAGCCACCGCCGTACTCGCGAATAATGATCGCAACACGTACACGGTACCCGCTGAAGGACTGTATCCGCACCAATGGCTCTGGGACAGTTGCTTCGTTGCGATCGGCCTGCGCTGGATCGACATCGACCGCGCCCAGGCCGAGCTCACCAGCCTGCTCCGGGGCCAGTGGAGCAACGGCATGATGCCCAATATGATATTCAGCAACGATCCACATTACCGCCGTGACCGGGCCGTCTGGCGCAGCTGGATCAGCCCCTACTCGCCCGACAAGGTCGCCACCAGCGGCATAACACAGCCACCCATGCTTGCCGAAGCCGTCTGGCAGATTGGTGAGCGTTTGAACGCTGCAGAGCGGCGCACATGGTATAAACAGATGCTGCCCAGCTTGGTCGCGTACCACCAATGGCAATACACCGACCGCGATCCGCACCAGGAGGGCCTGGTGCTTCAGGTGCATCCATGGGAAACCGGCCTGGACAATACGCCGCCCTGGATGAGCGAGCTGCACGAACATCTGATGCCCTGGTGGGTACGCAGTATCCGTGCCACGCACAGTGAGTGGCTTATCAACCTGTTCCGCCGCGATCTGCACTATGTGCCGCCGGGCCAGCGCTTTTCCACGCTGGAGGTGCTCAGCCTGTTCGACGCCCAGCACCGCTTGCGCCGCAAAGCGTACGAAACCGACAAGATCCTGCAGCATGGCCTGTTCGCCATCGAAGACCTGACCTACAATTGCATATTCATCCGCGCCAATAGCCGTTTGCAACAGATAGCCAAGGCCACCAGCCATGCCCTGCCACCCGACCTGCTGGCCAACATGAAAAAATCCGAAGCCGCCCTGGAAGATCTGTGGGACGAATATGCTCATGCATATTGGTCGCGTGATTTCATTACCCACCGCCTGATAAAACAGCCAAGCATCGCTACGCTGATGCCCCTGTATGCTGGCTGTATCAGCAAAGAACGCGCCGAAGTACTCGTACGCCAGCTGGAAGACGACAAAAAGTTCGGCACCGCCTTTGCCGTCCCGAGCGTACCAGTGGACGGCCCGATGTTCGATCCGGACCGCTACTGGCAGGGACCTACCTGGCTTAATACTAACTGGCTCATATGCGAAGGCCTCAAAAACTACGGCTACGACGACCACGCTGCAGCGCTGCGCGAAACCAGCCTAGATATGGTGCGCAAAAACGGTTTCGCCGAATATTTTGACCCGAATACGGGCGAACCGCTGGGAGCACGCAATTTCTCGTGGACGGCGGCACTGGCCATTGATATGCTGAAGCGCCGGGATTAGCTCGCGTCCGAGCTCTCCGGCTACCTTAGAAGCCCGCCAAAGCCCATAAGGCTTTTTACGCAGGATTGATCAGAATCCCAATGGCCTGAGACGCATTGTTGGGGTCAGGGGTCACTAAAACCATGTCTCCCGCATGGATGCCATTGGTGTCCGACTGACCTGAGCCGGGACTGCCGAAGCTTTGCGTACGAGAGTTGGAAATAGTGGTATTAGCGGTTATGGCGTATGTCTTGGTTGTGCCGTCCGACAATTTTACGGTGATACTCTGTGCGCTCACGGCGGTGACGGCAGCTTTGAACGAGCCGCCACCGGTAGAGCGTTTGCCGTCGCTATTTCCGCTATTTGCGCCTGTACCATTTGATACCCCGGTGCCCCCGGTGCCATTTGATGCATTGGATGCGGGCGGTGGCGTTGTCGGGTTGCTGTTATTCTGCTGATTTTGACGCCGCTCGTAATCCACGGCACCGAAAATGCCTCCTGCCAAAATTACCAAGATCACAACAGCTGCTGCCAGTACCCCTCCAAGCGGCCATTGTGACCGCTTCGGGCGCTGCTGTCGGGGACGATAGTCTTCTCCAGATACGAACTGCATTATTTCTTCCTCTCGCTTAATGCTCCGTCGCGCAGTTCGAACATCGCTTGAGTTCGCTGAGCTAGAGCCAAGTCGTGGGTCACAATGATGATGGTTGTGTGCTCGGTCTGCGACACCTCTTTTAGTAAGTCAAATATCATCTGTCCGGTCTGGCTATCCAGGTTGCCGGTCGGCTCGTCGGCCAAAATGAAAGCCGGCTTGTTGGCGAGTGCGCGGGCAATTGCTACGCGCTGCTGCTCGCCGCCGCTCAGGCGTCCTGGTTTGCGCTTCTGCTTGTCGGCCTGAAGGCCAACTTGGTTCAGGAGCTGCCTTGCCCTTGCTACGCGCTCGTGCTTTGGAACGTATGCAGCCTCCATCGGCAGCGTGACGTTCTCAAGTGCTGTAAGGTTCGGCACAAGGTTATACGCCTGGAAGACAAAACCGATTTTACGGCTACGGTAGCGCACAAGCTCGTGGTCAGACAGTGTTGTTATGTCCTTGTCATCGACGACGATGCTGCCGCTGGTCGGCTTATCGAGTGCCCCGAGCAGGCTCATGAGAGTGGTTTTGCCACTGCCGCTTTTGCCAATGATGGATACAAACTGACCATCTGGCACTGCGAAGCTGATGTCTTGCAGTGCTTGCACGGCGATGTCGCTTGTTTGAAACGTGCGGGTTAAACCTTTTACTTCTAACATTACTATTCGCTCCTTAATACTTCTGCCGGCCTAATGCGGGCGATGAAAAACGACGCCAGTGCGCTGCCAACCATAGCGATCAGCAGAGCCGCAACCAAACCAAATGCTACAACCCCGATGCCAATGTGGGCCTGGGTGTTCTGGACGCTCTGCGTGATGCCGTGGGGTACAAAATTACCGCCACCAAAACCTGCCAGAGACGGCATATTACTCGACCCACCGCTATTGCTGATCAGCGCCGACGTTATCGGGCTGCCGCCAAGGATGCCGATAGCTAAGCCGACAATGGCGCCAAGTAGCGTAAACGTCATGGCTTCGGCCATGAACTGCGCCATGATACGCGAGTTCGAGAAGCCGATAGCCTTGATGACGCCGATTTCGCGCTTGCGTTCTCGTACGATCATAACCATCGTCAACAAGATAATGACCGCACCGGCGGCTACCGCACCCATGAGTCCATAGAGTGAAATGCGTTCTACACTGGCAAGCGGCTCAAGTGCCAGGTTAGCCTTATCGGCAAAACTGCTGACATCGGCCGAAGATCCCAACACCTTTTTAATCTGAGCAGTTGTGCTCGTGAGGTTTTTCAGCGAATCCGTTACCGCGAAGGCACTCAGAACCTGTCCGCTATGCCCGCTCAGCCGCTGAATCGTCGAGAGTGGTATGACAATGAAGCCGTTGGCGCTTTCTGTGCCAGCATCGAAAATGCCTGCCACGGTAAATGTTTGCCCGTATGCCGTGAATGTACTGCCTACCTTGAGCTTATTCTTGGTGGCTAGCCCCGAGCCAACCATGGCTTTGTCGGCGTCTTTTGTGCCATCTATAGATGTGCCGGAAGTGATCTTGAGCGAGGTGGCCGACACCGAAGTAGGATTCGCTGCATCCGTGGTGCCTACGATCGGTACGGGTTGGCTATAATTAGCTGGCAGCGGATCGTTGTTTGGCCGGACAATTAACGTCCCATTACCACTGTATGATTTCGCACCGCCGTTATCTTTTTCAGTCAAGGTAATGGGCGATTTAAGACTCGTCTGCGCATTGTCTTCGACCGGACCGGTAATCGACGAACCGATTGTCTTCAGCCGGGCGGTAAATGTTTCGGTTAGTTTGGTGACATTGGACAGGTGCTTTACTTTATTGAGCTGCTTGGCCGTGAGCATATTGTTGGCCGAACTGGTCGGGTCAAAGCCAGCTGGCTCGATATCAATGGTGTTATTGACGACTCCTTCTACTTGGTTAACCTTGCTTTTTACTGCCTCGTACGAGATGAGCATGACTAGGCTCAGACCGATACTCAAACCCAGTATCAGGCCGATAGATAGCGCCCGAACAATATTGCGGAACGCATTCCGAACCCCTCTTGTTATTACATTCATATGCCTGCCTTTTTACGTTACGCGGCAAGTATAACTAACATATCTGCGAAATTTCTTGGACTACTTACTCCGGTATAGTGGTAATTTTATGGTAAACATGGCGCCTTTGTCCGGTGCGTTTTCTACCGTAAGTTCACCATGTTGCCGAGTAGCCAATGTCTGGGCAATGGATAGCCCTAGCCCGTGGCCGTCGGTGTTAGATGTACCGCGGTAGAAGCGGTCAAAAATGTGCGGAGCATCTTCGGGCGCAATGCCCGGGCCTTCGTCTGTAATACGCACGTAGCCGTATTTTTTATCAGATGTAGCCTGTATGATTACCTTTGCCCGCGGCGGACCATAGGTAATGGCATTTTCCAGCAAGATCACCAGTGTTTCCAGGAATGACTCACTACTAGCTAGCAGCGCAGTATGGGGAGTAGTATCGACAATGCTTACCTGCTTTGCCTGAGCATTTTTGACCACGCGGCTCATAGCCTTTGAAACGATTTCGTCTACCCACACAGAAGTTACAGCAAGATCTTCCGTCTCTTGAGCGAGGCGCAGCATCGCCTCCGACAACTCGGTTAGCTGGGCCAATTCCTCTAAGTTACTCATCAGTAATCGTTTGGCAGGCTGCGCTAAAGTCAGCGTCCGTAGCCCGTTCTCAATTTCCAGCTGCATGGCTGCAAGCGGGGTGCGGAGCTCATGCGATACATTCGAGGCAAATTGGCCCTGAGCTTGTAGTGCCGCCTCGATCGGCCGCAGCGTACGGCGGGCGAGTATATAGCTCAGGCCTGCTCCTGCTATGAGCATACTGGCATTGAGCATGGCCAACTTATATAGCACATCTTGCTTGCTTTGTGCCACTTGCTGCCGCCGATAGGTCAAAGCCGCCCCATCGGCAGCCTTCGAAGGACTGACATTAAAAAACTCTCCGTCTTGCCGGCCGGGTACTGATATACGCACCTTCGTACTTTCTGGTGGCGCAAGCTGCTTATTGAGTTCGCTTGAGGATATAAAATAGAGTATGGTGCTAAAGCCGACACTGAGTGCCATAATAATTGCTAAATACGAGAGCGCGAGGCGCGCAGTCTTGGAGCTAATGCGCCGCATGAACGCAAACTTTTTCTTCATGGCCGTGTGTCCATCTTATAGCCAAACCCATGCACCGTGTGGATAAACGGCCGGGTTTTAAATGGTTTGTCGATTTTGGCTCGCAGGTAGTTAATATATGTTTCGACCGTGTTGGGAACGATGTCGGCATCAAAATCCCATACGTGGTTGATAAGGTTTTGTTTGCTCAGTATCTGGCCTTTATTGCGCATCATGTATTCTAAGAGGGCATACTCTGTGGCAGAAAGCTTAATGGCATACTTACCACGCTGCGCCTGTTTGGCTTGTGTGTCGAGCGACAGGTTGCCGATTGTCAGGATTGTGCCCAGGCTTTCGTGTGGGCGGCGGAGTAGTGCTCTTATGCGGGCGATGAGTTCCGCTAGCGAAAAGGGCTTTATAAGATAATCGTCAGCTCCCGCCTCCAAGCCTTCGACGCGCTGCTGCACCTGGTCTTTCGCCGTTAGCATCAGTATCGGCACCTGTATGTCCTCCTTACGCAGTTCTTTGCAGATGGTAATTCCGTCGATCTTATTTGGCAGCATGCGGTCGAGAATAATAAGGTCGTAAGGCTCATAGCGGGCCGCTTGCAGGCCCTCCTCGCCCGTGTAGGTTACATCAACCGCGTATGATTCGGCTGCCAAGGCGCTCTTAAGCGTGTCGGCTATTTTTCGGTTGTCCTCGATGACTAGTAAACGCATGTAGGGAGATTGTCTGTGAATCTGCTGTGAATTACCTGGGAAGATCCGTATATATACAGAGTTGCCTACTCGGCGTCGAGCAGACTAGCCTGCTCTGCCTCACTGACAGTCTTGTCGGCCAAACGTTGTACCTTGCCCAGTTTGCTTTCGATGGTACGTGACTTTTTGCTGGCGTCGTCTATGGTATTCGTCGCCTGCACCAGCTTATCGCGAGTCTTCTCCAGCAAGTCACCGAACTTGCCGAACTCGCCTTTGATAGTGGTGAGCAGTTCCCATACCTGGCTGGTCTGTTCGGCAATAGCCAGTGTACGGAAGCCGAGCTGGTAGCTGCTCAGAATCGCAGCGATGGTCGTCGGACCCGCCACGGTGACACGGTACGTCTGCTGCAGGCTTTCAAACAGCCCGGGGCTCCGCAATATCTCCGCATACAAGCTTTCTATCGGCACGTACAGCACAGCGAAGTCGGTCGTCTTGGGTGGCTGGATGTATTTTTCCTTGATGGACTTGGCTTCGCTTTTTACAACCGCAACCATAGCCTTAGTAGCCGCTGCTATAGCGTCCAGATCGGCTTTATCTTGCGCCGCGACCAGCCGTTGGTAGTCCTCGAGCGGGAATTTGGCGTCGATGGGTAGGTAGATGAAGCCGGTGCGCGAGCTTTTATCTGGCAGTTTGATGCAGAAATCCACCGCATCGCGGCTGCCGCTACTCAGCATAACCTGCTTGTCGTAGTGGTCTTTGATGAATATCTGCTCAAGCAGATTTTCGAGCTGCACCTCGCCCCAGGTACCGCGGGTCTTTACATTGGTCAGTACCCGCTTGAAGTCTCCCACATCGGCAGCCAAGCCCTGCATCTCACCCAGGCCTCGCTGGACCTGCTCCAGCCGTTCACTCACGAGCTTGAAGCTCTCACCGAGGCGTTTTTCTAACGTGCTCTGCAGTTTTTCGTCCACCGTCTGACGCATCTTTTCCAGCTTTTCGGCGTTGTCCTTCTGGAGCGTTTCCAGCTGCCGCCCGACCGTCAGGCGGATCTGCTCCAGCTTCTCATCGTTTTTGTCGCGCAGGCCTTCCAGCCTCTGTCCGAGCGATTCACGTATCTGGTTAAGCCCGCTTGTCACCTCGGTGCGAAGATCTTTGTTGGCTTCGGCGAACTCACGCCGGTTGCGCCCAAACTCATCGCGCAAAGGGCCATCCAGGTTGGGCGCGCCCTGCCTGCGCAGCTGCGACACCACATAGCCAAGCCCGCATATGTTAATAAGCCCCAGTAGCAATACCCCAAGAATCATGTAATTCTATTGTAACAGCTTACGCATAGCGCGTTACAAAGAACATGAATACGACACCTACTATAGTCAGGCCGATGGTGGTATACGAGGAATGCTTGCTGTGGGCTTCGGGCAGGATCTCGCTGGCACCGATATAGAGTAAGAACCCGGCGAAAAAGCCCAGGTACAGCACCAAGCCCTGGTCGGAAATATGTACAAACGTTCCCACGATAGCTCCCGCCACCGGCGCAAACGCATCCACCAGCAGCATACCGAGCGCCTTGCGCCGATTGTTGCGGTTGACCATCATGAGCATGACGGTGTTCAGCCCATCCGAAAAGTCGTGCGCGATGACCGCAATAGCCACGGCGATTCCCACACTCGTGCCCGCCTGAAAGCCCAAGCCGATACCCAGACCATCCAAAAGGCTATGGCCGCTCAGCGCCAAGGCGCTGGCGATGCCAACCTGTGGATGATGGTGTATCTCGTACTCGTGTTCCTGGCTGTGATGGATCAGGATGGATTTTTCGATGACATGGAACAGCAAAAAGCCGCAGACCAGCGCGATCATGGCGGTACGCGCCGTGACACCATGGCCCAGCGAGTCAAATATCTCTGGCAGCAGATCGAATGCCACCACGCCCATGACCACGCCAGCTGTCAGTCCGAGCAAACGGTGCAGACGGTCATGGTTCCGCAGGCCGGTCAGGCCACCGGCCAGTGTAGAAAAGAACGTGCCGCACGCAAGCAAGATAGGGAGCATAGTTTTTTCCTTTTTAGTTCATACTACTGCGAATAATTGTCGCCCGAGTGACTTATTATTGCAAATCTGTCGCAATAAGCTGTATGATTGCAACATGACCGCAGTCGAACAGCTAACGCAAACCTTGCGCAAAAACGGAGTACGGGCCACAAAACCACGTGCTGCCGTCTTTACGGCACTGCTCGACCAAGAGCCACTCACCATGCACGAATTGCTGGGACGCTGCAGCAGTCTAGACCGGGCCAGTGTGTACCGTACGGTGGCACTGTTCGAGACACTGAGCATTGTCCAGCGCCTGCAAACAGGCTGGAAATACAAACTGGAGCTCAGCGGCGCTTTTCATCAGCACCATCACCACGCCACCTGCCTCCGCTGCGGCACTACCATTCCCCTACCTGAACACCCTACCCTCGAGAAGCTACTCCACGACATCAGCACCCAGGCAGACTTCACTCTCACCATCCACCAGATAGAGCTCCAGGGCTACTGCGCAAACTGTGCCGCGGATTCAGCACCCGCTAGTCTTTCCATTTAAAAGGCCCGGTAGTGTCGGGCCCTTTCCGTGGAAAACCATGTTTCCATTTACAGAATACGGCGCGGCTGCATATAAATATGTAAAATTGCTTACACATTGGACGTGATCGCAGGCCGTATCCGTGAGTATTTTTATAGCCGACTCCTCCGAACACACGGTACGATATGGAGTGTTAGGAGAAACATGTGATGAAACAGACTGATTGGGATAAGATAGCTACCCGTGAGTTCCAGGCAATGGACAAGGATGCCCAGGCCCAATGGAGCGAGCTGCGCCGCCGGTTGCATGTCTAACGCAGGCGACTATTTTTTAGCTACCGCTTTTCGCCCTTATCCTGTTGGGCTCATCAGCATGACAATAAGTCATGGAAGCGGTAAAACAGAACTAATGCTAGGGGACGAAGAGTGGGCGCTTGGGGCGACCAACGTAGTGTTGGCCGCCCCGCGCGTACCTATCGCCCAACCATCATCGGTTGTCGCAGCTCCGACTCAGCGTTACTTTCCACCAGGGATGACGACGGAGCCGTTGCTGTTCGGCCAACAGGAGAAGCCAGCCGGGATGGGCTGCTTGTCCTTGACCATCTGCGTCATGATGTCAAAACACTTGGACACCAGGACGTTCGGGTCGTTGTTGACGCTGGCAGCAATCTTGCCGTTGGCGATGGCCTCGGCGTCGGCAGTGAGCTGCTTCTGGGTGGCGATGCGGGTGTTGGCCACCTCGGCCTGGAGGGCATTGAGGCGGCTCTGGGTGTTGGGGTCGAAGTGCTCGAACGAGACGATGACTTCCAGCACATCCACATCTTCACCGACAGCGGCCCGCATCAGCTTGGTCGCCTGGTCGCTCAGGAAGTCCTGGCTCGGCGCCGTGCTGCTGCCGGTCTTGTCCACCGCCAGCGGGTCATAGCTCTTGAACGTGAGGTTCAAAATCTCGCCCAGCTTGCGGGTGACGATGCTGTCGCGGATGTTGTCCGTGTCCTTGTAGTCCTGGAACAGCGAGTCGGCCTTGTCGCCGCGGATGCGCCACCGGATGGAGTTGTCCACACACGCCGTGTTCTGGTTGGCGATGCGAACGTCCGTACAGGGTGTGTCATCCTTGGCGTCGGTGCCGCTGTGGCTGTTCGTCTGGATAGTGGCGTCCAGCTCGGTAACCTTCTCCCACGGCAGTTTTACGTGGAGGCCATTGTCCATGTGCCCGACCGGCTTGCCGAACGACGTCACCGCCGCGACATGCTTGGTCGAAACTTGCTGCACCGAGGACAGGCCCAGCGTGAAACCCACCATGATCCAGAACGCCAGCGTGGCGAAGCCGAGCCACCGGGAAACACTCCGCGGGTTGAACTTGCTGTTCAAACTCTCGCTGGAGTAGGAGTGGCTGCTGCTCTGCTCACTTCGGACGGCCGCGGCAACTTCGGCCTTGTGAGCCTTACGCCGGAAGACGCGCCATGCGGCAGTAATGCCGATAGCAAGGAGCATCAGGAAGATGGCGGTGATGAACCATCCGTCCATGTTGATCGTGCCTTTCCGTGAGGGAATACGACTAACTGGTGATTTCCAGTAGCGCACGCCGGGGACCGAGAATGATCCCTAGGGTGCGCCACTGGAGTAGCATTAGTATCTGTTAAGGTACTTCGGAAGCGCGCTTATAGAAGGCGCCTCGACAAAGCTCAAGGTGCTGCGACGTAACGTTCTGTCGCAGCATGCGGGCTTTGTAAAAGATCATGAGCAAAGCTAGCCTTCACAACATACGTGCGGGGTGAAACAAAACTTATTGGTGTACTAAAAATGGCCTACAGTATGTAGGTATGGAGCGGTCTATTCTGGGGTATATAAAAAGCCTCCTGTTTTAAATGAGTAAGTTGCTCGCCTTAGTATGCGATTGCTTAGTCATTACAGGGGGCGCTCTAAGAGGCTGCTACTGCAAAGATTTGGGTCAATGCTGTTTCGGTGTCCGGACGATAAGTCACTGTATGCTTGTTCGCCGTCAAAGTCCCGATGACTTCTAATTAGACATTGTAGGATATCGAGATTATTTGTCAATACCATATTTACGGTGACTATCCCTTGACATCATGTAACCTCTGTAATAAACTGTAAGTAGATGAAATACACGATCAAACAGTTCAACGAGAAGTTCCCTAGCGACGACGCTTGCTTGCAATACATGTTTGAGCAAGGTTACGGCGATATGCCCGCCTGCCCGAAGTGCGGTGTAGTAGACCTAAAATACTACCGCGTCCGCAGCAAGAAGGTCTACGAATGCAAAGATTGCGGCAACCAGATCAGTCCGCTAGCCAATACCATCTTCCATAAATCCGAAACATCGCTGCGTAGTTGGTTCTACGCCTTATTTCAGTTTTCCGTTAGCAAGAATGGTGTATCTGCAAAGGAGCTTGAGCGCACGCTAGGCGTTACCTACAAGACCGCCTGGCGCATGGCGAAACTCATTCGCTCGCTCATGCAGCAAAACGGCAATCCGCTTTCGGGTATCGTTGAAATCGACGAAACGTATATTGGTGGCAAACACAAACGAAAAGGTATGCTCGACAATAAAACAGCCGTCATTGACATGGTTGAGAAAAAGAAAGATATCGGCCAAGTAGCTGCAATCGCTACTAAACGAGCCGATGCAAGTGTGGCGCTGCCATTTATTCGAGCAATGGCAAAACAAGGTAGCGAGGTACAAACCGACGAGTCCAAAATCTATCATCGCGTCAAACGGGAATACACTCACCGCTTCGTCAATCACAGCAAAGAAGAATACTCAAAAGACGGTATCAGCACTAACACCATTGAGGGCTTCTGGTCACAAATGAAGCGATCTATTGATGGGACGTATCATTGTGTGAGTCCGAAGTATCTTCAGAACTACGTGAACGAGTTTGTTTTTCGGTATAATCTTCGGACTGAGCCGGTTTTTCCGGCTTTGATTGCACAGGCTTCGCAGCGCGTGCAATAAGTTCGTCAAAGGTTTCTTTGGCATTGGGGTTGCGCTGATCTTCGGGGAGGTTCTTTTCAAACTCCTCGACGCTTTTGCGAATTTCATCGTCGGACTTAGGCATGATCTTATTTTAGAATGATTGGTACCCACCGAAATACTGTACAATAACTGATATCTGTTAAATTGGTTAAATTATTCGCCTAAGTGGGTATTAATTACATTTTCTTACAACTAGGATATATATAAATGTCGTAACCGAAAATACCCTTTTCAAGCATAGTTCTATCTGTTAATCGCTTTCTATTTTCTCCCTCCTTTTATATATACTATATACAGAAACTTATACTTACCCGTATGCCAGTAAATACTGTAACCCGAACTACCAAGAACCCGACAAGTAAACAATTAGCAGTCTTAAAACTACTATATAGATTTAGATTTGGTACTACTGACTTATTAGCAAGAGCCTTGGAACTTAAAGATGGTCGATATATTCATACAAGGTTAGAAGCATTAGTAGCTCAGGAATATATTGGCAAGAACTACGACAGCAGCTACAAGCTAGATGGTAAACCAGCAACCTACTACTTACTGCCCAAAGCATTCAAAGCGCTCAAGCAACAGCACAAAGCCACGGGCAAAGAACTGTCCGACAAAACCCTACGGAACGCTTACAAGGACAAAGAAGCCTCTAGTGGGTTCATAGCCCGCAAGCTCGCAGTATTCACCATTTACGACAAGCTACAAGCCACATATAGCGCAAACCTCAAGCTCTGGACGAAAGACCAACTGAACTTCGACAAGTATGATTACTTCCCGCAGCCAAAGCCCGACGCTTACCTGACTATTACGCCGGAAGGCCTGCGACCACGAAGCAGAGATTTCTTCCTGAACTACCTTGATGACGATACGCCATTCTTTGTGCATGCTCGAAGGCTGCAAAAGTACATTGATTACGTTGAAGCAGGCGAATGGGAAGATGCCACCAATTCTAAGCTGCGCGGGGTGCTGTTCGTTTGCGAGTCTATCGGCCTACTCAAACGCATCCGCAAGAAGCTGGCGCAGCTTGTAGACGAGGATGAAACACCACGATTTTGTTACACAACGCTACAAGCACTCAAAGGTAGTACGCCGGAAGATGATGAAGTGTGGCAGATGGTAGGCGAGCCGCTCGAAGTGTTTGGACTGAGGGATATTTAAATCATCTGTATAATAATCCTGACTACTTTTGATAAGACAAACCCCGAACCGTACAATGCGAAATGAATAATATAATTGAGTTTTTGCCAATGCCCGAAACCGACGCGCCCGACGATCAATTTAGGTTCGCCAAAGAAGTTCTTGCTCTGACTCCTGCGCATGATGCCGCCGAACAGGTAGAAGCCGAACCAAACCCAGGTAACATCGATGCGCAGATTGCAGAACTTGAGCGTCAAAATGAGATATTCACACCAGCCCAGCGTTTACTAGTAGCCTCGCTCCTGGTTGAGCCTACATTTTTATACCCCGCCGTTATAACTGGACAAAGTGAGGGCGTAGAGCATGCTTTCGGTAAAGAACGATGGGCCAATTACCTGAAAGCGCGGTCACTTACAAAAACGTATCAGGGTCCGCTCACACTCGATTTCGTACTTAATGTTTATGGCATCCTGCTAGAAAAGGTCGATCCTGATGAGATTATTCAGGACACAAAGCCCGAAGAAGGCCATCTTGGGATTGGCAGTAATGCCGGTCAACCCTATCCAATGACCTGCACCGATTCTCAAATAGCGATTATAAGTGCCAATAAGTACACGGAGTGGCTGCCCGTTACCAGACCTGGTAGTGATGTCGATGACCCTAGACTATCAGAAATACATCCAATCGCACCCCATCTTTTAACAAGAATGGGATGGTCGGTTACAAATGAGCCGTCCAATTTAGGTTTTATCAATTATGTTGCTAAGACTAAAAACGAGAAACTACGGGGGCTTGCTGACATTATTGGCGAGTATAACAGAGCAAAGGATTCGCCGCACGATCCTGACGAACTTGCCACATCATTGGAGCGTGGAATTGTTTCGCTGCATGCAGGACGGGATGGCAACGGCACAGCCGCAGGGCTGTTCATGAATTGGTCGCTAGAACGCGACAGCTTAGGGCCAAGTATACCTTACCCCGACGATTTACTTGCTACAGAGGAACGACATATCTCTTACGTACGTCAGGGTCGAGCAGTGTACGAACGAAGCCGTCAAAAAGTTGAAGCCGGAGAAACAGACCCGGTTGTCATATTTGGGCTAGAGAATGAACGCGCCCATTTTGAGGAAAGCACCATGACGGTTCCCAAGCTAGAACAAGGCAAGCTCCACGAACGCGCCGTGTTTGAAGAATTTCTTCGGACTGTAAGTTTTCAGGGCTAGAACACTACGTGTTCTAGCAAGAGGTTTGTGAGAACTACATGATGTCAAGGGATACTCACCATATTTACACCTTAAGGACGTGAGATATACGTATTACCTTTGACATAAAACCGCCACGGCACATCGGCTGCTTTGGTAATGCCAATGCGAGTCGTCTGCATGACCACTTCCGCGGGAAGCGACGTTTCCAGCTGCAAACGGAATGGCTCTGCGCGCAGATCATGTCCGTTCCAGGCGCGGTCGATAGCAAACGCTTGGCAGACTTTGGCAGGCCCATTGGTTAGTTCAATACCTGTCTTGCCCCGGCGGTTAGATTCCATGGCTTCTAGCCCGTTCAGCGGTTCGACGGCCCGTATCAGTACCGCGGCGCCCATGCCTTTGGGCCCGCAGACCACATTCATGCAGTAGTGCATCCCGTAGGTAAAGTACACATACAGGTAGCCGGCAGGACCAAACATCACATCAGTGCGGGGCGTACTCCCGTGGTAGCTATGGCTAGCGGCGTCTGTCTGGTCGTAGGCCTCAGCTTCTACTATCCGCCCGACCAGCCGCTGGCCTTTGTACTCGCGTATCAGCAGGCTGCCTAGCAGGCGAGGCGCAACATCTGCCGCCATCCCATCTAGCAGACTCCAATCACTCATATACTAAAAGTGGTCACCACCGCGACGTGTCAGCGAGCGGGAGCGGCGCTCCTGCAGCGAGGCGACTACCGATGCGCCAATAATACCCACGCCAAGTAGTCCTGGCACATAATCAGAGATATTCCAGAGCACGCTTGCTAGCAGCAGTGCCGCTAACACGAACACCGTGTAGTGCGCGCCATGCTCTACGAACACATACTGGCTGAGCATACGGCGGCGCACCATGAATACCGTCAGCGAGCGGACCCAGAGCGCTCCGATACCCAGGCCTGCCGCAATCAAAACAACGTTACTGGTGATGGCGAATGCGCCGATGACCCCATCGAAGCTGAAGCTGGCATCCAGCACTTCCAGGTATATCAGGCTAGATAGCGCAGTCAGGCCCGTCTGGTGGCCTTCATCTGCCCGCTTGCCCTGCAGGCGCGCGAACGCACCGCTAAGGGTTTGGATCAATATGTACGTGGCGGCCCCGAGCAGACCGGCGGTCAGCGTCTGATTAGGGTGATCATTCGCTGGCAGATGCGCAAAACCCACTAGGGCCACTACCACGATTGCCGGTGCTGCCAACCAATGTGAAAAACGATGCAGGGGCCGCTCTACCACACGGATCCAATGTACGTGTTTGTTCTCGTCCATAAAGAATGTCAGTGCCAGCATCAATAGGAATGCCGCGCCGAACGAGGCGATGGACGCGTGGGCCTTATCCAGATGTTCTGCATAGGTATGGGGGTGATGCAGCGCCAGGTCTACTACCCTACCCCAGGACAAATGCGCCGTCAGCATGACGATGACTACCGGGAACACCACGCGCATGCCAAATATCGCCACCAATATGCCGACGCTCAAGAATATCGTCTGCCAGGGGCGGGACAGCTTGCTGAGCGTCTTGGCGTTGATGATAGCGTTTTCAAAGCTGAAGGTTATTTCCACCAGCGCCAGAATGAGTGTGATAACGAGCGCATCCGGCCCAACGCCGAACAACACGCCCAGCACGATAGCCAAAGAGGCCGCGATAGAAAAGGCGAAGATCCGAAGTGGCGAATGCGCGGAAAATAAGCGTGACATATCCTACCAGTATATCAGCCGCGGCTTAGAACCATTTCTTGTACTTGAATAATGCGACCATGCCGGTAGTAATCACCGCGATCACGCCCAATACAAATAGGAAAGCATGCTGCGTATGCTGAAGCGGTAGCGTCACGTTCATACCGTATATGCCACCTATGATGGTCGGCACTGTCAGGAAAATAGCGATCGACGTCAGGCGTTTGAAGGTATTGTTCAGGTTGGTAGTTGCGATGGCGTCGTAGGATTGGCGCATATTTACCAGCGTGCGCAGGCGGCCCTGCACCTGTGTGATAAGCTCGCCCGTGTCCAGTTCAATGTCCTCGATGATGTCACGGTCCTGCTCGTAGAGCCGCAGATACTTGCCGCTGAGCAGCGAACGGAACAGAAGCGCCTGCGGCTGCAGGGCGCTCAGAAACTCATTCATGTCTTCTTCAAGCTCGATGAGGCTGACAAATTCACGGGTAGTCAGCTGTGACTGGCGCATGTGGGCGCGCAGCTGCAGGATCCGGCGAGACAACTTGGTGAGCTGCAGTTCGTACGAACGGTTGATCTCGGCAAAGATCTGCAGCACCGTTTTGGTGCGCTGGGTCGTTACCACATCCAGGGTGTTGTCTTGCAGGCGTGCCAGGATGGTGGTCTTGGTGCGGACTATCGTGAACAGGTAATCACTGTTAGACACGATCAAAAGCGGCTCGGTCGCGATCTCATGTCCTTCCGGATAACAGAAGCGCGTATACATATACACGGCACCGTCATCTACCTGGACACGCGGTGCTTCGTAGATGTCTACGGCATCGGCTAAGTTGTCGCGGTTTAGCTTGTAGATCTCAGCTAGCTCGTCGAGGTCGGCCTCGGTCGGACCCTCCACCACGATCCATGATCCGGCGCGGGGGTCCGATAGTTTCTGCAACGCACGCTGCCGGGCTTGACTGTAATAGGTGGTGGCCATGCGCCTATTGTAGCGCACCGCACCAACTAGCGCAGACTATTTATGCTCGACAAAAGTCAGTGCGTAGCCGATCTTGCCGGCGCGGCCGGCGCGGCCGATGCGGTGCGTGTAGTCTTCGTAGGTCTGTGGCATACCGTAGTTCACCACGTGACTCACATCTTTGACATCAATACCACGTGCGGCGACATCGGTTGCGATCAGAATCTTGCTATCACTCTTCTTGAACTTATCGAGGGCGCGTTGGCGCTGACCCTGGGTCTTGCCGCCGTGGATAGCTTCGACTTCGAAACCACGTCCAGCAAGGTCCTTTTGCAGGCGCTCAACGTTACGCTGGGTCGACTCAAAGATGATAGTCTTGGCTACCAACGGCTCGATGAGCAGATTGTGCAGCGCTTCGATCTTGTTTTCTTTGCTGGTGAATGGGATGACGTCCTGGTGCACACTGTCGCTGGTATCACCTTGCTTGACCGATACCGTCACAGCACGGGGGCTGAAGGTGTTGATCAGGGCTGAAACCCGTGCATCCATGGTAGCGGAAAAGTAGAATGACTGGCGCTTTGGCGCGAGCTGGCTCAGCAGTAGCTTCACGTCGTTCACAAAACCCATGTCCAACATGCGGTCGACTTCGTCGAGGACGACAATGTTGAATTCAGCAAGGTTCAGGGTGCCCTGGTCGATGTGGTCTTTGATACGTCCGGGAGTACCTACGACGATACGAGGACGAGCACGCAGGTCTTTCAGCTGGGGACCGTAGGCGGAGCCGCCGATCAGGAGCGCGCCGGTAAAACCGCCGCCCTTACCGATCTGCCGGCATTCGTCTTCGATCTGCTGGGCAAGTTCACGAGTAGGTGC
Organism: Saccharimonadales bacterium (SeqCode); assembly: GCA_035479715.1. Lineage (GTDB taxonomy): Bacteria > Patescibacteriota > Saccharimonadia > Saccharimonadales > UBA4665 > JAJZCD01. The sequence continues at coordinate 43,141 of DATIIK010000003.1, forward strand.
AACCACCAGTGCTTTACTAACCTGGTCGGTCATCAGACGGTGCATGATAGGCAGCGCAAAAGCTGCAGTCTTGCCGGTACCAGTGTTGGCGATGCCGATAATATCTTCGCCCTCGAGGCCAAGCGGGATGGTCTGATCCTGGATAGGCGTAGGGGTTACAAAACCCTTGCGGCTCAGATTCGCCAGAATACGGCTATCGACCGCAAAGTCCAGGAATCCGTGGGTCGGCACATACACTTCGGCAGTGACCGCCCGGGCGACTCTCACAAACTTGCTTGGGTCGATGTACTGGCCGTGTTTTGGCTTGCTGCTGCGCTGGGGGCGTGCAGGACGTGCATAAGGACTACGGGTACTTTTGTAAGCGTAGCGTGAACGTTGTGTTGCGGGCATAAAAATGGAATCCTTTAGTTGTAGCTTTTGATTATTACTTCTTCGATTGTCTTAGAATCTCAGGAGTAAACTACGAACAACTTCCGGATTCCACTGTGACGCATTGACTGCGCATTCATAAACAATGCTTATACATTAGCACAATCTGCTTTTTAAGTCAATACTTTGCGTATGTAATCTAGTTTTTGGCGCGTTTGCGCTTGTTCGGGTCAAGCTCGCTCTTACGGAGACGCAGGTTCTTTGGCGTGACTTCGAGCAGTTCGTCGTTTTCGATGAAGTCCAGGCACTGTTCCAGGCTGAAGATGGTCGGTGGCACCAGCTGCACCACGCCATCGGAAGAGCTAGAGCGCATATTGGTCAGGTGCTTGGCCTTGCAGACGTTGATTTCCATATCTTCCTGGCGGGTATTGAGGCCGATGATCTGGCCAGCGTACACTTTTTCGGCCGGGCCGACGAATGTCGTACCGCGAGCTTCGGCGTTCTGCAGTGCGTATGGCGTCGTCACACCCTGCTCAAAGCTGATCAGCACACCGTTGCGCAGCTGCTGCAGCGCGCTTCCCATCGGCTGGAAGCCAGTCACCAGGCTGTTCATCACGATGGTGCCCTTGGTGTTGGTCAGCAAGATGTTGCGCATACCAAGCAGTGCACGGGTCGGCATTTCGTAGATCAGCTTGGTCACGCCCTTAGGGCTGGCAAACTGCTCCTTGAGCGTCGCACGGCGCTGGCCGAGCTCCATCTGTACCGCACCGACGTGTTCGGCTGGCACTTCGATGATCACTTCCTCGACGGGTTCCATGGTCTTGCCGTCTTCCTCGTGGGTAACCACTTGCGGCCGGCCGACTTCGAATTCGAAGCCTTCGCGGCGCATGGTCTCGATCAGCACACCCAGGTGTAGTTCACCGCGGCCAGCTACGGTAAAGCCGATGCCGTTGTCTTCCACCTGCAGACCGACGTTGATCTCCAGTTCTTTCTGCAGACGGTCGCTGATCTGGCGGGAAGTGCTGAATTCACCCTCCTGACCCTTGAATGGGCTGGTGTTCGGGCCGAGGTAAATACGAAGCGTTGGGGCTTCTACCTCGATAATCGGCAGGGCTTCCGGTTCGTTAACGTCAGCAATGGTTTCGCCGATCTGAGCATCACCAACACCAGTCAGCTGCACGATGTCACCGGCCACGCCACCGGGTACTTCAAACTTGCTGACACCATGGCTCATAAATACCAGTTCTACCTTGGCTTTCTGCTGTGAGCCGTCTTTTTTACACAAAATAACCTGATCGCCCGGATTTACCTTGCCGCGGGTAATGCGGCCGATGGCATACTTACCCTTGTAGGTGTCCCATGCCAGTGCAGTTACCAGCATCTGGAATGGCTTATCCAGCTCGATCTTTGGCGCCGGGATTTTTTCAATAATTGCATCGAACACGGGGTTCAGGTCCGCTTCAGCTTCGGGGTTAGCCGGAACGGTCGCCCAAGATTTACCTTCGCGGCCAATTGCGTAGTACACCGGATAATGTAGCTGGTCTTCGTGCACGGCTAATTCCAGGAACAGGTCTGCCAGTTCATCTTCGACTTCGGCGATACGGCTACCGGTCTTGTCTATCTTGTTGATAATAACAATCGGTGTCAGTTCAGCTTCGAGGGCCTTTTCTAGTACAAACTTAGTCTGTGGCATTGGGCCTTCCTGGGCGTCGACAATCAGCAAACAACCATCGGCCATGTTAAGCGTGCGCTCCACCTCACCACTAAAGTCGGCGTGACCGGGGGTGTCGATGATGTTGATGCGGTAGTCACCGTGCTGTACGGCCGTAACTTTGGCGGTAATGGTAATGCCACGTTCACGCTCTTGGTCACCGCTGTCCATGATCAGCGTCTGAGACATTTCTGCCTGGTTATCGCGGAATGTCTGCGACTGCTTGAGCAAGCCGTCTACCAGCGTGGTTTTGCCATGGTCAACGTGTGCGATGATCGCGATGTTGCGGATTTTGGTTGGATCTTGCGTAGTTGCCATTGGGATGTCCTTACTGCTGAGCAGCACTTAATGGTTATTGCCGTATAAAAAACGTCCCGGACGCGGGGCGCTTACGATTTAGCTAAATTATAGCATAAAAATGCCTCAGGGTAAAACGCTTTGCATCAGAGGTGGAAATACGATATTATGATACCTATCTAATATGCGTGTCCATAGCAACTCGTGAGTATCGCTCTCACCATTCTCATCGTCGTTTTACTGATCGGCGTTTCCGCACTCTGTTCAGGACTCAACGTAGCCCTGATGGCGCTTGACCTGCCGGACTTGAAACGCAAGGCAAAGCTCGGCGACCGCGCTGCCAAGCGCGTGCTGCCCCTGCGCCGTAAGACCCACCTGTCGTTATCGGCTATCCTGCTGACCAACGTCGCTGCCGTATCGGCTACCTCGCTGGTGCTCGAAAGCGTACTGTACGGCCTGCTCGCCGGTATCGTCGCCACACTCACAACTGTTATTTTCGGTGAGATATTCCCCCAGGCACTGTTTCTGCGTAATTCCCTCCGCTATGTGTCACGTTTGAGCCTTGCTATCCGGATCATGATTTTCGTGACCTATCCCGTAGCAAAACCACTGCAACTACTGCTCGACAAACTATTCCGCACTCAGACAGCCGCCCTGCAGAGCCGGCACGAGCTCGGCCTGCTTATCAGTGAGCACCTGGGAGCCAACGAAAGTGAGCTCGACGAAGACGAGGTCGAGATCATGCGTGGCGCCCTAACTCTGAGCGAAAAGCGCGTCCGCGACATCATGACACCCATACGGAATGTGTATTCACTGCTGCCACACAGTGTCATAGACAACACCAAGATCGACGAGATCAAAGCCAGCGGGCTCAGCCGCATCCCTATCTTTAACCGGGAAAAGACCATCTGTTTCGGCATCATCCTGGTCAAGGAAATGGTGGATATCGATTTTGACGAGAACCCGCCACGCGTCGATGAACTGCCCCTGCACCCCGTGCAGACCGTCGGTAGCATGACCGCGCTCGACACCATGTTCCGTAAGTTCATCGGCGCCCATACCCACCTAGTGCCGATCGAGAAAGACGATAAGATCATCGGCATCGTCACCATCGAAGACCTGATCGAAGAGATTGTCGGCCAGGAAATCGAGGATGAAACTGACGGTCAGCGCCTGCCGCATTCGTAAACATCGGCGTCTTGGCTCTAGTATCCAGATGCGTAGATGTACGCCGACCTCTCCGCTATACTTATACCTATGGATGTGAGGCCCCTCGCCGAGCGCATGCGCCCGGAAACACTGGAACAGGTCGTTGGTCAGGAACAGCTGACGGCGGCCGGTCAGATCGTGCACGAAATCATCGAAAAGAAACAGCCCACCAGCCTGATACTGTGGGGGCCGCCGGGCAGCGGCAAGACTACGCTGGCGCGTATCATCGCACGGGAAACGGGGGCGGCGTTCATAGAACTCAGTGCGGTCACGGCTGGCAAGGCCGACGTGACCCGTGTGATCGCGGATGCAGGCGTCAACCAGCGGCTCGGCCAGCGGACCATACTGTTCGTGGATGAGATCCACCGGTTCAACAAGGCGCAGCAGGACGCTTTCCTGCCGCACGTGGAAGATGGTACCATCGTGCTTATCGGCGCCACTACCGAAAACCCTAGTTTCGAGGTCATCAACCCACTGCTCAGCCGTTCCCGTGTACTCGTACTGCAACCCCTTAGTAAAGACTCGGTTGTCAGCATCGTGCAGGCAGCGGCCAAAGCCGAGGGCCTATCTGGTAAGAAGCTGCCGGATACTAGCATTACACTACTAGCCGAACTCAGTGGCGGCGACGCGCGCGTGGCCCTCGGCAACCTGGAGCTAGCGATGCAGCTGAGTGGTACAAAACCTATCACGCCAAAGGTGGTCGAGACAGCCGCCCAGACCCGCCTGCCCGGCTATGACAAGAAGGGCGAAAACCACTACAACATCATAAGTGCGTTCATCAAAAGCATGCGCGGCTCGGACACCAACGCCGCGCTCTACTACTTGGCACGCATGCTACAGGCCGGTGAAGACCCTAAGTTCGTCGCCCGGCGCATGGTGATTTTTGCGAGTGAAGACATCGGCCTTGCCGCACCAGCCGCGCTGAACCTGGCGGTCAGTACCTTTTTGGCTGTCGAGCGCATCGGCATGCCAGAGTGCCAGTACAACCTGTTCCACTGTGCGGCCGTGCTGGCCAAGGCTCCTAAGTCCCGCGAGGTGGCCGATGCAATGCAGGGTGCACTAGCCGCGGCCAAGCAATACCCCGATCTGCCCGTGCCGCTCACTCTCCGCAACGCTCCTACCAAACTTATGAAAGGCTTGGATTACAACAAGGGCTATAAATGGGAAGCCGATTTTCAGGCCAACGGTGGCTTTCTGCCGCCCGAGCTGGGTGACCTGCATTTGCTGTAGAACAAGCGTGTATAATCGTAGGCAGTATGGGCGCCAGCATTGCCACCAGCAAACTCACCAAGTATTACGGACATGCCGAAACGGCCGCGCTCGACAACCTCTCACTGAGCGTGGACGCCGGCGAAGTCTACGGATACTTAGGAGCTAACGGTGCTGGCAAAAGCACCACCATCCGCCTGCTACTCGATTTTTTGCAGCCCAGCAGCGGCTCGGCCCGTATCTGCGGACTTGACACCGTCCGTGATTCCGTAGCAGTCAAGCGCCATGTAGGCTACCTGGCGGGTGATGTCGCCCTCTATCCCAACGTGACTGGCCACGAGCTGCTCGACTACCTTGGCACACTGCAAGGCAGGGTCGATCACACATACCGCACCAAGCTGGAAAAACGGTTCCAGGCCGAGGTCGATAAGCCAATCGGTGCGCTGAGCAAGGGTAATCGACAGAAAATAGGCATTCTGCAGGCATTTTTCCATCAGCCCGACGTACTGATCCTGGACGAACCTACCAGCGGGCTCGACCCCCTCATGCAGGAAGCATTTTACGAAACCGTGCGCGAAGCCAGCGGCCGCGGTGCCGCCGTACTGATGAGCAGCCACAATCTGGCAGAGGCGGGAGCACTCTGCAACCGCATCGGCATCATCAAACACGGCAAGCTTATCCATGAACAGACCATCGGCGCCACCACCGAGCTCGCCAAAACCACATTCCGGGTCACCCTGAAAGATCCGGCCGACATTAGCAAGCTCCATAAGACACCCCACCTGACATTCCTTTCCAGCGAAAACGGCGTAGCCCTCGTGCAAGCGAGCGGTACAATCGCCCAGGCGCTGAAAAGCCTGAGCGCCTTTGACATCCGCGAGCTAACTACCCAGCAGCTCAGCCTAGAGGATGAATTTTTGGATTTTTACGGGGACGCCGCATGATAGCCAGCCTGCTATGGGAACTGCGGAGGCGCCGCTTTGCCATCCTGTGGTGGACACTCGGCAGCCTGGTGCTGGTCGTGGCCATCTTGTCGCTGTACCCTTCCATCCGCGACCAGGCCAACCAGCTCAACAAAGTCATCAACCAGCTGCCCCAAGGCCTGCGTGAGCTCAAGACCGGCGGCTCACAGAGCGTCGACGTGGCCGACCCTATCGCCTTCCTGAATTCGCAGCTGTTTTATGCGAGCCTGCCTATCTTGTGGATAATCCTGGCGATCACGCGCGGCAGCGCGGTACTCGGCCGCGATGAACAGAACAAGACATTGGAGGTACTACTTGCCCGGCCTATCAGCCGAGGTCGACTGCTCCTGGCCAAAGGCCTGAGTTTGGTTGCCGAGTTCGCGGTGGTCGGAGGCATAACGCTGCTGGCCGTCGTAGTACTCAACCCCGTTTTTGACCTGCATGTCGGCACGAGCAAGCTGGCGCTTGCCACACTCTATACCGCCGCTTTCTCCCTCAGCTTCGGCCTGATCGCGTTTGCCTTGCAGGCTGCTAGCAGTCTGACCCGGCGCGCGGCAAGCGTGGTGGCGGTATTTCTGGGCTTTGGCGGCTACTTGATCGCCAGCCTAAGTGGCCTGACTGACTGGCTCAAGATACCTGCCAAGCTGGCGCCGTACCATTACTTTGCACCCGATAAGATCATGCACGGGCAGGCAGCAGTTGGTCTGAACATGTATCTGGCGGGTGTATTAGTGATTATGACAGCGGTTGCATACATCGGCTTCCGGCACCGTGATATCAGTTAGCAAGTTGTCTCCGGAACCATAGGGTCCGCCTTAAGCAACCAGGACATACGCCCCTTAGGCTAGGTCCAGGCGCACAAAGCCCTCGGCATAGGTATAGCCGTACTTAGCGCCGATCCGAGCGGAAATCGGGGTTATTGCTGCGCGCCGCTCATCCATATCAGCTACCTGGCTGACATGCTCGGCACAGGCTTGGAATTTGGTTTCCAGCGTACTGCTGACATCGACCGCGAAGTTGTATGTGTCGAAATTCATCATCAGCACCGTCGCTGTCTTGTGCGGCTCCAAGCCCTCCTCGTCCAGTAGCTCGGGAAATGCCAAGTGGTCCCGTGCCAGCGGGAACACAGCATCAAGCGCCGCCTCTCCGCTCGCTCGGTGGTCAGGGTGGTTCACGAGCCCCTGCTCCACCGAATACATGCAGGACGGATCCCACATGACAACGGTATCGGGCTTTACGCGGCGGATTACCCGCACCACGTCACGTTTCACGTCCAATGTGTTCCGCAATGTACCATCAGGATAACCCAAAAAGAACACCTCCTTTACACCGAGTTTGGCAGCGGCATTCTGCTGCTCCTGCTGGCGTATTCTACATAGATGCTCCGAGGTGGTCTGACGGTCTTCGCTCCCATTGCCACCATCGGTCAGGATTAGGTAATACACCTCGGCGCCATCAGCCACAAACCGGGCCATGCTACCACCAGCGCCGAAATCCAGATCATCCGGATGGGCGGCAATGCCAAGAACTATTTTTGGTTGGAGTGGATGGAATAGACGTGTCATAGACATTATTCTATCCCTTTGCGGACGGTAGGCATACATAAATCCGCTAGCCTCAGCACACTGAGCCTCGCGCTGCTTGCTTACCGGAACAGCCGCAGATTCAGCGCCATTACCATGGGACTGGAAAATTCATCTGTTATTTGCTACAATCGGTTGGTCAATCATTGGGGATTGGCCAAGCGGTAAGGCACTGGGTTCTGGTCCCAGGATCGGGGGTTCGAATCCCTCATCCCCAGCCATGAGATTATTATTCTGTCAAGTAGTGCATCGTCACGACTTTTCATTTTCTTCTCGTTCGTCCTTTTCTATCCTCCAATCTGATATTCTGTAATCATGTCCATTGTAGTTAAAATCTGTTTTGAGGCCGAACACAGCAATGACCGGTAAGGCCATACGCCTCTCAAGGATCTTCGACAATGCCTCGGACAAAACTATCATCATTATGCTCGACGATATTCTGCTTTCGGGCCCAGAGCTCGGCCTACGGCGTGTCGACCAGAAGATCAGGCAGGT
>DATIIK010000004.1:0-67228 GCA_035479715.1 Saccharimonadales bacterium (SeqCode)
ACAGGGTGCAACCGGCAGCAACTACCGTGTCATTGGTAACCACTTCAGCACTATCTATCACTCAACAGTTGGGGCATATGGTCCATCCGATAGCTGTTCTGACGAAACCCAGTCAGGGAATGTGTATCATGAGAGCGGACTGGCGCTGCATCTTGATTAGACGCAGCACGGCATATTACACTGCCCGTCATCCTCCCCGGGAAAGCAGCAACTGATATATAAAGATACGAGTTCCCTGCTCGATTCACTATGGGAAAAATTAGCACCGTTCAGCCGGGGACAGCATGAGCTCCTTACGCAGGATATGCAGCAACCGGTTCCGGGACTCTTCACCCTCGAAGTTATGGGTGCCGTCTAGTGTAACAAGCGAGATACCCGGATCGATTCCCGTGAAGCTGACATCCCCCAGTACTTCATCGTGTCGGGCCTTTATGACGCGCAGAGCTGTAAACCGTGCCAGCCGGTTATACAGCTTCACCGGCTCTATACCGGCCAGGCTCTGCCAATATTCGGGATGTATGACGGTCGTGCTGCCATCTGAGCGCGCAAGACGTGTCCTGACACTCGTATCAATCGGTACTTCCCTTCGTGTTCCAAGTTGCTTGGCCACGGTCGCTTCACGTAGGTCGTCTGGAGGGGTAATCATAATGATCTTACGTATGTATCGGGGCTTCAGGAGCGCCGCCACGACACAGCCCTGAGAATGGCACACCAGATCGATAACCGCGCCAGGATGTTCCGCCCGGACAGTATTGATGACTTTACGCAGCTTTAACACCTGCTCACCAAGCGGCTCCGCGGTCAGCGTATTAGCCTGCTCATTGATAGGATTGTAGTTGAACAATACACTCTCAGCTTCTGGCAAAGCACGGGAAATTGCCGTAAACAGCCCCCGGTCTTCCTTGCGGACACCAAAGCCATGCGAAAAAATAACAATATGTGAAGTTTCTGATGTCATCTATACATCATACAGCTTCTGCGCGCTTTTTACTGGAAAACGGCTTATTCGCCAACGGTACCCGTTTTGACGTCTCCGGCCCGCTTATAGCCAGCGTAGATTACCCCGTTCTTCGCGACCAGACCCTCCGTCGGAGTAAAGGCTGCAGGAATAGTACCCTCGTCAAACAAACGCTTTCCTGTGCCGAGCGTGATGGGGAATATCATGAGCCTCATCTCGTCTACAAGGTCATGTTTAAGCAACGTCTGGACCAGGTTGCCGCTACCGATGACTTGCAGGTTGCCGCCCTCTGAGTCCCTGAGCTTTTTGATGTCGTCGACATTTTTCAGGAATACCGAATTGTTCCAATCTGACTTGTCCAAGGTGGTGCTGACGCAGTATTTGGTAACATCCATAATACCTGGCCACAAGTCGGCGTGTTCGGGCCAATAGGCTGCAAAAATATCGAATGTCTTCCGGCCTAGCAGCAGGTCTTCGGATTCCATCCACTTTTGCATGAGCGCATCAGCCTCTGCGTCGGCTTCGGCATAGTAGGGTGCCGTCCAGCCGCCGTATCTAAAGCCGCTCTCCGTATCTTCGTCGGGGCCACCAGGGGCCTGCATGACTCCGTCTAATGTGATGAACTCTTGGATGATTATCTTTCTCATAGCGCGCCTCCGGTTATACCCCTATACTAGCTCTCGTACTGCAGAAAATAAAGAGTATCTAGGCTACTGTTCGCCGGCGGATGACTTGGACTTCTTGCGGCGCTTAGCTGCCACCAACCACCAGAACCCCACGATACCTATGCTGATAGCACCGAGCATCCAGGCAAGTCCTGCGTGGGACTTGGCGTTGTAGTTACCGGGTGCCTGGTTTTGCGCCGCACGTGGTGAAGCATCGCCAGTAGTATCGTCTGTCTGTTCAGTAGCAGCTTGCGATACATCCTCGTCCTGGCTAGGGCTGGCTGAGGCGGCGGGTTGCTTCGTCGCGGTGGGAACTGTTGTGCCAAATAGTGCGAAGGTAGAGAAGCCTGGCGTGGTACAGGAAACAGTATGCGCAGCCCTAACGACCGAACAGTCGTCAAGCTTTTGCCAGCCGATGCCGTCATCCCAGCGATAGATCGCTAGTGAACTTTCTGTAAATCCCGTAACATCGGCAGCAGCATACGACATAGTAACGCCGACAGCGTGCGTAAAACTGGTGATTGGCGTAGTAGTATCCCGCATGGCCTTTATGTCGTACACACTGGTGCCGACCACGTGCTTGCCTGATGGACTGCCGATGAGCGCTAGCGACGCGGCAGGGTCAATCCTTTTTATCTGGAAATCAGCGTCACTGGCGCTAAAATTGGCGGGGATCGAGAGGTTGATAGTATCGGAACCAGTGAGCGACATATTGCCACCGGTGGCGGTTGTCACTACCTGGTCGGTATGGCCGGTGACTGCTGCTGCCCCGGCACAGCCGCTGGTAATAAAGCTGGCATCGCTGCTTGAACGGCTGTTACCCACGGCATCTGACGAAGTAACCTGATAGTGATATAACGCGCAGGCCACCAGGCCGCTGAGCGTCAGACTATGACCCAAGACGCGCGGGCTAGTGTCTGCTAAAACGCTGTTTGAGCCATAACCGTTGGTGGGACCATAGCCGATACGGGACGAGGCAAGCTCGTTGGTGGTCCAAGTAATGGTCTGGCCGGTGGCATCAACCGAGATCGAAGTCACACCACTGATGACGGGTGCAGTCGCGTCAATGACCACGCTTCCACTTGCCGAAAATGCCGAATTGTTACCAGCCGCATCGCTTGCCATGATACGGAAATACCAGGTGCCATCGGCTAGGGCAGCGGCAGGAGTGTAGGAAGCGATACCAGCAGTTGCCGAACTGACACCAGTGGCAAAGGTAGCATCTTGCGACCACTGTACAGTATAGGGTGTGCCACTCGCCAGACCGGTACCGCTGTCAGTGGAGGCGGTCCAGGTCCAGGTGGGCGTGTTGTTATTCGTCGGTGTGGTGGTGCTGGGCGTGCCGGGAGTTGTCGGCACGACCGTATCAATGACTACCGTCTGCGTGGAAGACCAAGCAGACACATTCCCAAGCGTATCGGCAGCACTAACACGGAAGTACCAGGTGCCGTCAGCTATGCTGGATGATGCCACCGACGGTGCGTTCGTAGTAGCGCTTTGCGGGCTCGTAAAGCCAGCGCTAGTTGACCACTGCAGTGTGTAAGCAGGGTTGGCCAGACCCACGCCGCTATCGCTGGCAGCAGTCCAACTGATGGTTGGGGTATGCGTGGAGCTTTGCACAGTAGTGTTCGCTAGACCTGGTGCTGAAGGCGCGGTAGAATCCACCAGCACACTCCCGTTACTGGAGTAGGCCGAAGCATTGCTGCTGAGATCCGTGGCTTTTACACGGAAGTACCAGGTGCCGTCCGTCAGGTTGACCGTATGAGTATATGAAGTACTGTTGGTAGTAGTTGTACTGACACCCGTAGAGAAAGTAGCATCTTGCGACCACTGCAGTGTGTAAGCAGGGTTGGCCAGACCCACGCCGCTATCGCTGGCAGCAGTCCAGGTCCAAGTCGGCTTTTTGTTGGTGGTGCTCGTAGGAGACGTACCCGGTGTACCGGGAACGGTAGGAGCTACTGTGTCGGTGGTTGTTATATTGACATTCTTGGCTGCCACCGTCGGGAGGTTTCCCGGTGAACCATACTCAACAACATAGCCGGGAAGCGTCGTACCACTACAGGGCAGATCGTTCCACTTGCCGGTGCCACCTGCCAGGAACTGGCCGCAGTCTTCGTTGCTGCCGCTGTCGTTCGGTTCGCCACCATTCCAGTTGGCATAATTGCCGCCGACGGTATTGCCTGCAGCAGCCCCTTGCCAGAACTGCGTGCTGTTCTCTGGGCCCGTCACCCACTTCCAAACACCCTCAGATACCGAGTCGCTTGCTCCCATCCAGCCAGCATTCGCAAGCCGGGCGGAAACGAAATCGTTTTCAGCCTGCGAGGTAATGGTCGCCAAGTAGCCGGTCGCACCATATTTGCTGCGCCCGGCGGCTGCCGCCTGCGCAGCGTTCCACGTAAGTGTGCTCGATACGTACTCATACAGATGGCCCGTGCCGCTAAAGAACACCTCGCCGGAATTTACCAGTGAGACTTCCAGGGTGTCGGTCCCAGTCGTGTTACGAGTATATGTCAACGTGGCAAGTGCAGCATTCACATCGGATCGTGCACCGCTGAAGTACAGTGTAGAGCCGGTAGAGCCACCGGTGAATGTCAGGCCGGTGGTGGTTCCCATAGCCAGTGTGCCATTGGTCACCAGCAGCTTGACTGGTACGGTCGAGTTGTCCGGTCCGCTGACCTGGATATCGGTAATAGCCTTGGCGGTTTTTATTTCGCTTGTTACATCTGCACCGCCGGTAATAGTTTCACCGGTTGCAAATACCAATTGTCCGGCCGTAATCAACCCAACTAACGTGGCGACGCTCAGGAGCGATACGGCTCTTGTTTGTCTTAGCCTGAAGAACTTCAGTTTTTTCACAGCTTTCTTCTTTGCCCATACCCTATAGCTAACGGACACCCACGGCCACTGTCTCTATTGTCCTTACGCTTAACTATACCCTACATCATAGTAAGCAACTAGTGTTTTGTATAAATTCTTACACAATGCTTTCCTTGACAAAAAAGCGCTCACTGCGGAGCGCTTTTTTGTCTGTGGACCTATACTTGCTAGTACATGTGGTCAGCCTAGGCTGGGTCCACCACCGTACCATTGTCGTACTTGTTGTTGGTCCAAGCGTTACCTGGACGGCCGGTGATGAAATCGGTCACCGCACCGTACGATCCACACTTGCCGTTCGCACCGCGCTGGAACACGTTGTTCTGGAAGACGATGTAGGTAGCATTGTTCGCATTACCACTGAACGGCTTGCCAGAGGTGCCACCACCGTAGACGCAGAACCCGGCGCCAATGTTGTTGGACAAGAACAGGTTGCTGTCGATCGTATCATGCATGATCGGAGCGAAGTCAGGGTAGCCGGACATGTCTGCCGAACAGCCGATTTCAGTGTTATTGAATGGTCCGGTAAAGTCGCAGCCGAGCGCATTGTGCTTGAGTGTCAGATACTGCTCGTTACGGACCGAAGAGGCGTGAGCCAGATCGGTTTTAACAGGATCCAGATTGGTGCCATGGAAATAGCTGTCCTGGATAGTACAAGTACTCTCGCAGTACGCTGCCCGGTTACTGTTCATGATCTCGGTCCGAAGGATAGTGAAGTTCTTGTAGCCGACGCCACAATCAGTAGTGGCGTTGTTGGGGTCGCCGCAGGCATAGCCAGTGTTCACGGCGTTATTGAGCAGTGAATCCTGGATGGTGAAGGACGCGTTGTTGTCATTGATCACGCCACCCTTGATGTACGAGTTCTTGATGACCAACCCAGAGGCGGTATCTGCGATTTCAAGCGGGCTACATTTGATGACTTTCGAATCGATGACAGTATTTGCAGCAGTAACTATACATGAACCAGTGTAGGCAGCCATCGTGGACTCTGCGGCATTCGGACCAGTGTTGCTCGGGCCGGGCCAACAGCCGCCCATGCCATCAGGACCGTCAGGAACATGTGGCGTAGCTGTCGCACAGCCAGTCGTAGTGCCGCCACCGGTAGGAGGTGGAGGCGTAGTCGTGCCGCCACTACTTGGCGTGGTGGCACTGACGGTAGCAGAGAGAGCCGAGGTTTGCCCAGTGCTATCAGTAGCCTGCAGCTGGTAGGTGTACGTAGTACCGGGTTGAGTACTGGCATCGGTGTAAGTAGTGACATTACCCAGGCTTGCGTACTTGTTACCATCACGGTAGAGCGTGTAGCCAGTAATAGTCCCCGTACTGACACTTGCCTGCCAGTTGATAGCCACCGAACCGTTCGTCTGCGCGCTTGCAATGACACCGGTGGGGGCGGCAGGTGCCGGCTGTGGGTTTATCAGCTTGGTGTTGAACACCACGTCTACCCAGTAGTTAGCACCGTTGCCGCTTTGCGTTGGAAAGACTTTCGGCGTAGTAGTGTCCGCATACACGCCGTTCGGATCGGTCACAGTATTCATGGGAGCCACCAGGGCTTTACGGGTGCGAGTAGTACTCAGATAATTCTTGTTAAGAGAATAGTGCCCGTTCGGTGCATGGTAAGACACGACGTAGTTAGCGCCTGAAGCAAGGCTGACGGGAGTAGCAAAGGTGGCAGTCTGCCAGCCACTGCTCGTTTCGTTCTTGAATATGACCGTTGCAAGCAGTCTGCCTTGGCTATCCCATAGGTCGCCCGTGTGGGTGCCGGTGTTCTGGGCACTTTTATAAAAGCGCACGCCCGTTACATAGCCAGCTACTGTGGAGTGAAACCGCACACCCAGTTCTACACCGCTGCTGCTCGATACAGCCAATGTCCTTGGTATGCTAGTGCCCCAAAGCGTGTAGCTTGTAGTAGCCGCAGAGGCCAGATACATGCCACCCGCGCCAATAACCATGAACGCCAGTGCAAATAAAGCCGGTTTGACATACCTGCTGGCAAGTAACTTCTGCCAGGGGGATTGCTTTTGGGGCTTTGCTTTATTTTTTGTTACTTTAGGAACCGTAGAAGAGGGACGAGGCATGAAGTTTGTCCTTGTTGTTATTTTATCTATATATAAGCAGAAGCGTTTTAGGTTTGCAAGCCGGATTAAACAACGTGTGCTCGCCCTTTGCGTAAAAGAGAAGAGTCCCCTTCTGAGAAACCTGAGGCATACGCCCCCATAACGGGACACGGCTACTGAAGCTAAAACCAGTGCGTAAATATGCTCTAAATACGAAAAATGCCGCTCTGAGGAACGCTAATAACTGGCTTGTTTAGCTCTTCACTAGCAATTGTCTCGCTTCGTACCAGCACGGCAACAGCCGGCACTCCAAGACAATGGGCTTTGCGTGTCTTATCAAAGTGATCAAGCCCCGCAAAGGTACCCACATCTAATTCCGCGGGTAGTCGAGGACCTGTGTGCTGTCGAATAGTGACCCCAAGTGTGGCAAGCATAGCCCAATCTCGTATATTATTGATCGTGATTGCCCCCAATCTGCCCTCGTCTACGTCAGTCAATTCTTCGTTCCACCGATTACCTAAATCAATGATTTGACGTTCCAAAAGCGTACCGTCCTTACGCAAATCGATAGGAATACTGAGTGTAGTTTCGGCAGCTACGACAGAACGGAAAAGTCGATCCTGAAAAGTCTGCACTGGCCGATGCGCCGCCGCATTCCTTGCCGCCGTATTACGTGCGTGCGCATCCACCACTTGGCTACTGGCATACGACTCATAGCCAAACACGGTGTGTGAAGCGTGAGCTCTTTCAAATGTACCAGGATTACCTAGGTCGTCTGCAGTACCATGTGCGCCATAGTAATTCGTCATTCGCAACCTATCTGCGTTATCACTCAATAGCCTCAGTCCATCCCGAAGCTCTGGTTCCCCTTGAAACATTGAAAGCGGAAACTGAGGGTCAATATCAAACCCGGTAGTAAGATCAATCATGCGCAGCCCGTTAGCGTCCTTGTCGAATCTGTACCAGTCGTACGGGTGTGACATAGAAAGCTCGCCAGCAGAGAGTTTCATAGATGTAAATTCTTGCCGCTGTGCCGCGCCTTTAGACGTGCAAATGCCTTTTGCGAGAAGAAATGATGTGCCGTATCGCTATCTAGATCATAGGCAGTTTCTATGCCCACGCGCATACGGTGTGCAGTTAGCATTAAATCTGCCGGTGTCGTATCAAGCGCGCTGGCGGCTTCGCCGAGTGGCAGGTGGCGGCCTAACGCCTGTGTCATTGATACCTGTTTAGCAGCACCAAGTAATGCAGCCGCGCCAATTACCCGGGCCACTGCATGGCCGCTAAGCGATTCAAGTGCGGTCATACGCAAGTTTATGCCATCAAGATTATTAAAACCGTTCCTGCTAAGGATCTGCGCGGCACGAGTGAGTTCATCAAGCGGTATTGGCTCAAAGGCGCTACCTGGTGCAGAACTGTGGTTACTGACATCTGCCAGGCCTGGGCCAATAATTGCATTTGCCCGGTAACGCATGCCTTCGGGCGCATCACGGTTAACAATATCTTCGAAAGTTATCTGGCCACTGTCGCTGCTGTCGACGATGTCGACGGCCTGCGCGTCCATAACATTGCCGGAATGGGTTTCAAACCATCGCTCGGCACGACCCAACAGCTGCTCCTCTATGGCCGGCGAGCGCGTAGGAGCAGCATTGATTACCTTTTTGGCCACGGGGCTATCAAAACCACGTATCAGCGTACCGACAAAAAGTAGTACATCAATACGGTCATCCAGATGATTGTTAAATACACCCGTCAGTAGCTCACGATGGCGCATGGTCATATCACCGGGGATAATTACCGGCCGAATGCGGCGGCGGACAACATCACCCATATATGGATGCTTCACGTCTATTTTGCCAAGTGCCAGTAACATATCATTGATGATTTTGGGGTGACGCAAACCATCGCCGGGAATGCAGCGCAGCAATACTCGGCGGCCGCTCTCCAGACCACTCACTATTTCTTCGATAATCATACCGTTACGCTCCGGATCGTCCATCAGGTGGCCAATCTCACTGTCTTTAAAGTCCTCACGCCAATCACGGTCGCTATCTTCACGCACTACGGCATGAGTATGTCGCTGATATGTCGACAACGGTGCCAGTAAGCCATCGCTAATAGATTCAAGTACTGTACGTTCGTATGATAGCTTTTGCTCTTCGTGTGGCGTTGCAGTTAAGCCGATAGCCAACTTACGACGACCAGTCTCAGAACCACGGCAATATTGGTCTACAATTTCGCCCGTCTTGCCTCGGGAGAATGTATCCGCCTCGTCACGAATAACCACATCAAAGGATTCTTCGGTTATATCACCGCGCTCTAATGCCTTTTTGAATGACTGGTACGTCATGGCAGTAACATCACCGATCGCCTTGGACTCGCCGAAATATGTAGCCGCCTCTATACCAGTAAACTTTTTAAATGCTTTGGCCGTTTGGCCCAAAATATCTTTGGTAGGCAGCAGCACCAAAGCTCGTACTTTGTCGTTAGGCTGTTCCTTATACTTCAGAGCCTCGATAAGCGTCGTTAGGATTGCAGTCTTACCGGTGCCAGTTGGTGATTTAATGTTAATCTGGCGGTCCATACCAACCGTAGCAATCTCTCGAGCCAAGACATCCATAATTTCCTGCTGATGGTCACGTAACTTAGTGGTAAGCTCGCCGCTTTTATAATCACCAATGTAGGCATGTAGGCTAGTAATCATGCCATGCACCTTGCGGTCGTAGGCTAGTTCGCGGTATAGCTCCACTCCCTTAAGCGGGTCGGGCTGGAAATCAAGAGGGAGATCCTCTTCCTGGTTTAGTCCAGCAATACGGCGTAATCCTCCGAGAGCAACATCGTAAAATGGTACTTGCCACTCAGCAAGCTCACCCGACTCCATCTGTTCGTCATGAGAAAATGGACCGACTAACCAGTCAGCCAGAGCAACCACCTCTGGAGGTCTAACAATATTACCTGTCACAAATGGTAATTTATATCACGTTTCCTTTGGTCCGTCCACTCGTTTCGGCGTGTATACTGACTGGGTTACGTCAGCAACAGTACTATCACCTGTTTTCCAGCTGATTTTTTACTTATCTAAGCAAATCACCTTCGTTGTGGCCAGACATTGGAAATGTGTCTCATCAAACAAAACAGGCAATTTTGTCGAACACGACTTTGGCCTGTTTTATAGGCGTTATCTGACATCCAAAATGGAAAGGTCGTAATTGGTGCTCTTGATGCACTTTGCTTCGAACACCTTCTCGCGTGGACCAATCCTATCGTTACGTCTTTTAGTGCGGTTCCAGTGAAATAAATAGATTCAGTAGACGTTGAAAATGTATTTTGCTATACGTAGCCCAGTTCCCTAAGTATCGTCTCGTCTACGTCTACCATGCCCGTTTTTTCGGCCTCTCTATAGGCTTGTCGTGCCCGTTCGCCGGGCAAACGAATTTCATCCACGCCCTTCTGCTTACGCGAGGCCTTGACAATACCAATCATGTCGGAGCAATTAGCTTTGAAGTCAGCAATGTTGACGAAAAGTTCAGGGTCGATGGCCATTATGACATTACCGTAAGTCTCAGCATTCTTAAAGTCACAATAGGCCGAGGCAACCAGTGGACCGGCTAGAATTTCGACAACCATACCGAGCCCGGACCCTTTGTATCCATGGTCGAATGGGAACATTGCCCCCTCTAGGGCTTTTGCTGGGTCTGTAGTGGGATTACCCTCACCATCGATTGCTATATTTTCCGGTAGTTGCTCGCCACGGACTTTAGCCAATACCAAACCCGTCCAGGTTACTGGCGAGGTGGCCATGTCGAACAAAATAGGCTCATCGTTTGTCGGGAAGCCGAAGGCCATGGGATCGGTGCCGAAGAGAGGGTCAGCACTGCCAAATGGCGCAACCGAACCGCCAGCCCGCGACATCATTATGCCAATCAGATTTTCTTTAGCGATTCGGTCAACGTAATAGGCCAGGGCGGCACTGCTGCAATGCGTATTATTTACGCCGACCGTGCCGAAGCCATGTTCCTTAGCCTTTTGGATGGCCACATCGGTAGCTTGCTGGCAAACGAGTGGCGCAGGTGCGCCGTGAGCGTTTATGAGCCGTGAGAGTTTGGTGTCGCGAACGGTTTCAACAGGCGCGGTAGCTTTTTCATCCTGCACCGGCTCGCTGCCAATCATCTTGGCTAAACCCATTGGCTTGACGCCGGACATGTCAGCCCAGAGCAGTACGTCAGCTATGCGGCCAGCATCGGTTTCATTGAAACCTTTTTGTGCAAATGTCTTCAGGACCTTTTGGCGTAGTTCGGTAAGTGATATTTTCATGCTCTAATCATACCCTACGGACTAGCGAGTGTTGGAAATATGTCCCGTTTGCAAAAGGTAGACTCCTCAGTCGAACACTATTCACCCCAACAAAAAAAGACCTAGCGGAAGCTAAGTCTCTTTTGGCGCCCTTGACGCACTTTGTTTCGAACACCTTTTGGGATGGCTTAGTGGCCTAGTCTAGACGGGAAGTATGTTGATACAGTTATACTAAGACTTTTTATTTCGCTTCGTCTTAATGGCCCCACGCTTTGAGTTGCCTGTCGTTGAACCATCTTTGTCAGTTTTAAAGAAATATGTGACTATTGTTCCAATTATAGGAATAGTTGAGGCTACTGCAATTAATGGTATGGAGTTAGACAGCAGATCAAATTCTCCGCCTTTCAGCCCGCTAAGAGTTGTCACTAAGGCCATTGCAGCAGCAGATATGCTCAAAATCGTCGCGACCTCATCCCTCTGTTTACGTCGATAGGCATAAAAGGGATCAGCAGTGCCTAAAAGCGCTTCCTCTTCGACGATAGCAGCGTAATTCGTTTGCTTAATTGCTTCGATTTCGGTGCAATATTTCACTTTTTGCTCATGAGAAATGAAACTTGAATCCATCACTTCTTTAATTAGTGCGTCAGCAATCTCTTCGAGCGACATTAGACTTTCACGTTTTAGGGCGTATTTCCTCGCTGTTGCACGCAGTAAGGATTCAATTATAGCCTCTGTAGGCATTGAAGCCTCGGCCACAGAGGGTCTGAGGGCATATAACACTTCACTATTTGCGGCATCAATCTTTTGACGATACTCATTGTCATCACGCCTAGACCAGAGGGTACGACTAATATAATTAACCGCAAGTCCACTAAGTATAGCCGTTCCAATGCCCACTAGCCACGGATTTGACCAATCAAAGGCGGCAAAGTATGTGCTTAACGAAAAAATCATTATGCAGAATTGTAAATATTATTATTCAGCAAAGCAAGCGTATACGCAATAGAGGGGCCGCCTTTTATAGGCCCCTGAAATTCTTGACTAGCCTAGCCTTTAAAGCCGTCGCTATAGCCCAACGGAGTAATAATAGGCACTATGTTGCTAACGGGAACTGGAGGTGCAGGTGAGACAGGGGGAACTTTTGGAACTCTAGGTATAGGACTCACTGCAAATACTTGCCTTAAGATATAGTTATTACCACCCATCTCAGTTAGCGTACCGCGATACTCACCATTTTTACCCCAGACCATATCACCTTCCAGCCATCCAAGATATAAGCCGTCGCGAGAAAAAAGATTATTGCCACTAATAAAGCCAAGATATCGCCCATCAGTTAAATGTATGTATTTCATTTCTTACCTTCTCTCGTCTTTTTCTCTTCAGGCTTCTTATCGCTTTGAGTGGTGGTTGTTGGATATTGAGGAATGTAATCGCCAGGCACTGCATATCCTACTCCTAGTTGCAGATTATTGACTAGGGCTGCGTATAGTTCGACTAGATCAAGTCCATGTAATGATAACGCTCCAGTAGTCATTCCCTCTACTTTACTGAGGATGTCGCTGCTTTCACGACGAGTAGCATTAATTACACCTATAACTTCACCCTGTATGTTCATGAGAGGGCCACCGCTATTCCCGGGATTTACGGTTCCATCAATAAGATACCGAGTCATGCCAGTAGGATCCTTAATTATTGACGAGACGATTCCTTGGTGTGTCGTGAGATTCATCAAAGAGAAAGGATACCCCGCGAACATTACCGGCATGCCCTCGAGAACGGGCTGCCGAGACAGGTTAAGGGCTTCCCTTTCTTTATTAGGCTGGAATTTCAGCAAGGCAATATCATGTTCATGGTCCGTAATAACAACCTTTGCCGGAACAAAATTAGAGTCATCATCCGGAAACAGTAAGTTAATATTGCCATCATCCGCATCATCAACCACATGCGCACAAGTTGCAATTAGGTCATTCTGCTGAAAAATAAAGCCACTGCCTTTTGACACGATGGAGTTGTTCGCATCGGCCACAAGTATAACGGGCAAGCTGGGTTTTATCTTTTGTATGGTCGCGCTCAAGTCCATCACTTACTATAATAGCTCATAGCTCACGAAGAAGTATGATAATTCCACTCTAAAAAATTCATAATTCCATCTGTTCTTACATTTACCGTGATGTTGGCTCCCCTGTCTTACACTAAGGAGTGTGCAGAACTATTAAGGTGATCAGTGCACTTCTAGCTAGAGAAGGTGTTTGCCCTTTTGTATCGAGCATATTCAGGATAAAGCTCATCACGCAGCTTAAACCAATGCGTCTTAAGTATAGCTATATCACAATAACCAAGGCGAGCAGCCCGTAAGGCTATTGCGGAATGGCTTAAGGTCGTTTTCGTCGTGTGTTTAAGATGGACTAAGTCCTCAGCGGTACAATTATTCTGTCCGATGCCACGATCAGCCATGTCTTTTGAGAACAGAGAAACTGGATAAATGAGTTCGGACGCAAAAGCATCCGCAGCACGCTCTAGTTGAACTTTTTCGTTGTCGTCACTACAGAAAGATACGCCCACAACTTCATCCGCCAAATGGTGCTTCAGCTCATGGGCAAGCGTAAACACTTTGGGCTCAATCTGATTAATGAGCCTCTTATTGATTACAACTGTTGCACCAAACTGATCATTAAAATACGCACCCTTCAGCCGAGTACCTTTAAATTTGTCCCAGTAATCTAATCTGCCGATACCCTCCGTGCGATACATATGACGCAAATCGCTAACCATGACCCGAGCACTCGTCAGGCAATATTTAGCCCGTACTTCGCGAGCCAACACTCTCGCTTCTGTATAGTTATTGACCTGCCCCATAATGGTTTACTTCGTCTTTGGTGTCTTTGCACGATCATACTGAAAGCGGGCCTGCCTGAACTCCGCATAGCGTTGGAGTTCTTGCAAATCATCATCTTTCAGATTACCCGCCGCCCTAAGCAATGCTTGGAGTTCAGGTTTTGTGGATGGATCCTGACCTGGGAAGAAGGATAAAATCGATACTTTGAAGTATCGCGCTACTGCCTCAAGGTCCTCTAGGTCAGGCTTGTTAGATACCGTTTCCCAACGGGATACAGTATTCGTTGCGACTTTAAGTCCTTTGGCCAGCTCTTCTTGGGTCAATGACCTCTGCATCCGAAGTTCTTTGATTTTTACTGCTACGTGCTGATATAAATCCATGTTATCCCCTGTTAATATACATTTTATGTATAAATACACACCAAAATACTTGACAATTCTCCTGATCGTTAAATATACTTAAATTGTACATTAGTAACACATAAGTGGAAAGGGTAACATGAGTGTATTTTTAGTAACGTATGACTTAAAGAAGCCGGAGACGTCTGCCGACTACGAAAATCTAATCACACAGATTAAATCTTATGATTCTTGGGCGAAACCCGAATATTCGACATGGCTTATAAAGGCCAACAAGACCACGCAGAGTATCTTTAATGAACTTTCTCCACATACAGACGGTAATGATAAATTGTTAGTGGTCGATGTGACTAATGACCCATGGTGGAGCAAAAATCTCCCCACGGATGTCGTTACGTGGATGAAAACTAACATCTAGAGCTGTCTGTTCGACCACAAAAGAAGCCCCTCTAAGTAGGAGCTTCTTTTTATTTCGCCTGTCTTTAGGTTTAAAGCAAGTCCAACGACCTCATGCCCAACACCTTCATAATACTCTGCAACTTCTCAAATGAAGGGTTTTCCTCACCACGCTCCGTACGCGCATAGAAGTTTACGTGTACGCCAGCGGCATTAGCCACTTCCAGCTGCGTTAGCTTTGCAGTCTCCCGTGCCTCCCGTAGCTTCTCGCCCAGCGCCTTACGTGCTCTACTCTGCTCATTCGAGTCCATATAGACATATCATACCACCCCTACAGCGAGATTCGCTCAAACAGGGGATTAAGATTCACAGGCTCGCCATCTGGCACATCAGGCAATAATTGAGAATATGTCGGAGCTTCGTTAAAGAGCAGGCCAAAGTAGTTAGCCTTTTGCGTAGGATCTGGCTGGTCTAGTAATAATTGCTCAGGCCGTCCTGCAAAATACTCAGCATACAGCCCGATCTTCTGGGCGTCACCTAGATTACCCTTCTTGGACTCAGTATTATTTGCGTTAATCTTTGCAATCTCGGCCTCAATTTCAATAAGATCCCGTTCAATGTATTTAATAGTCACTTGTGAGCAAAACCGAAGCTTCTCGGCGAGCATTTCAGCCTGGAGCTTATGGCCACCGGCACCAAAACATTACAGGACATGGCCAACTTACTCGACGAACAAGGCATTCGAGAGAAACGCAAAGGCCATAAAGAAACGCGTCTACGCAAACAAACGATAAGCAGGATCTTCCGTAATAAGTTCTACGCTAGCAAAGTCGTCTCTAAGCAATACGGGCTTGAAGTTCAAGGGCAGCATCCGCCCATGATAAGTGAAGAAATGTTTTACCGCGTTCAAGCCGCTTTGGATGGGCGCAATTACAATACACCCGTAATGCTAGCTAAACGAAGCTACAATAACCCCGACTTCCCTTTGTGGCGAATTGTCCGCTGCGGCCGATGTGGCCAGTCATTCACAGGTGCATGGAGCAAAGGTAAATGCCCGCTCTATGGGTATTATTTCTGTATAAAGCGGTGCGGAGCAAAATCTAACGTGCCCTTCACAGAAATTGAGCCAGAAACGTCCGCCCTCCTGAAGGAGATAAGCCTGAAGCCTGAAACAACAACGCTTATTAGTGCGTTCCTACGGCACACATACTACCTCCGTATTGGCTCGCTCAAGCAAAAACGCGACCAGGCTGATATCGAACTTAAGAAAATCTACGAAACACGTCAGGCGCTGATTGAAAAGAACCTGAGCGGCGTCTATTCAGACGATATATTCAAAGAGCAGAACAAGATCTTAGAAGAAAAAATAGCCGCTATACAAGCGGCTAAAGATGAGACTGTAATTGAAAAGTATAACCTTGAGGCTATTACTAACTTTATTCAGTCAAAGTTTACTAATCTCGATAAAACATTCGATGAAGAGGATTTGGAGCGGAAGCGTGTACTGATGTGTTCGATATTCCCCAAAGGATTGCAATGGAGCTACCCTGGTTATTCCAACACCCAAATGAGCCCGTTCTACCGGTGTTTTCTCGATATTCAAAATGGAAAGGTCGCAAATGGTGCGGGTCAGGGGACTCTAACCCCTGGCCTCGTCCTTGGCAAGGACGCGCTCTAAACAACTGAGCTAGACCCGCATAACTTGTAAAACTATACAGTAACAGGGGCCGATTTTGCAAGCACTAGCATGAATATTTCTAAGGAGTTAGACCATCGTGATATGGACTAGCCATTCTACGCCAGCGCACCAGCCGCCGCCGCACCAGCGCTTTCAATTACACGGGTGCGCCTAACTTCTCGTACTACGCGTTCTGCGTACGTAAGCCTTTTCTCGCGAAAATGCTTCCGTTGATCTGCCGTATAAAAAGGATTCTTTGCGTTGCGCCCATAGGCATGAGTGAGAGCATCTGCAATACTGAGCGTTTCAGTCATCAGCCCATCACTACCCGCAGTACCCTTATCAATGTGCCCCAAGCATGATTCTAATAAATGAATTCTGTCAGGATTGGGCGTTTTGCGTTCGGCTTGCTGAGCCTCCAGCTGCACTAATCGAACAAGCTGCGGAGGTACTTCACCCAGGTCTGCCCGCACTCCAGCGTTGCAATCCGTAACACGCCCATAAAATGCATCGAGCGTTTCACTAATTTGCTCCGGCGGCAAACCGAGGGCAGACTCATCTGACTGGGGTGGCTGCTCCGGAGGTTTGACGGCTTCCTGCGGTTGGGTTTCATATGCAGTATGTATCATGTTGTTTCTATATATTCCCCTGAAGCTCTCTTATATATTACACACTCCACTGGCAGCGCTTCCCCCCACCCAGAGCATTAGCATAAAAAGCTATTATAAGCTTTCTGACCCACAGAACAACCTCTGCTTGGTAAAACAAAAACACTTGGGACTATTCCGAGGGTTTTATATGTTATTCAAAATTGGTAGCTCGTGTTGGACACACTGGAACTATATTTTTGAAAATATGATGCAAAATGAAGATGAGGTTCAGCGTGCTCGCCCGTTTTCTACAGCTGTCTTTTCCTATATTGCCCAATGGAAAGTGCGTACATGATGACAAGAATTGCAGCGCACCATGCAAATGCAAGCCCTGCTTTGCTACCAGCAGTGCCGTTAGTTAATAGTGAACGCATTGTTTCAATAATGGGCGTAAACGGCTGGTTATTGGCAAAGCCGCGCAACACTGGCGTCATTGATGAGGTTGGCACAAACGACGGGCTAAGGAAAATAAGCAGCATAAGGATGTAGGCGAACGAACCAGCGCCCTCAGGTGACTTGGCCTGCAGGCCAAAATACACTGCCATCCATGTTGTCGCCAGGGTGAACAGAGTCAGTAACCCTGCGAACAGCAGCCATTCTTGAAGCCCTGCATTTGTGCGAAAACCAACTGCAAACGCTACTGTCAAAACCAGCAGTGACGAAAATAGGTTAGACAACGTTGACGACGCAGCTTGTCCGCTCAGGATAGAAGAAGGAGCCACCGGCATAGTACGGAAGCGGTTAATAATGCCCTTCTGAATATCTGTATTTATACGGAAAGCCGCGTAGGCAATGCCGCTTACAATTGAGAAGATGATGATTCCTGGCGTGATGAAGTTCACGTACTTTACTGAACCCGCCTGAGACTGAAGCGCGCCGCCTAAAACGTACACAAACATCAGGAGCAGTGCAATTGGTGTAATAACCACAGTAATGATAGTGTCCGGGCTGCGAAGGATATGCTTTAAGCTCCGCTTGGTCATCGTCCAAGTATCTTTAATTGTCTGCATGTTATTTTTCCTCCTTTTTGTTGCCGGTAAGTTTGAAGAACACATCGTCGAGCGTTGGTACCTGCTGCGAAAAGCTAGTAGGCTCGAGGTTAGCATCGCGAAGATGAATAAATAATTCAGTGATCTGCTTAGTGTTGCCGCTAGTTGCAACGGCAAGTGCTAGGTCGCCCTCCTTGGTTACCTCGAAAGTTTTTTCAAGAACACTAGCCGCATTATTGAGTTGTGCTTCGTCGTTGAAAGTAAACGTAATGACGCCACCCGGAACAAGCTTTTTTAGCTCGGTCGCTGTGCCCTGAGCTACAATCTTACCCTCGTGAAGCAGGGCGATAGTATCAGCTAATTCATCAGCCTCATCGAGATACTGTGTTGTCAGGAATATAGTTGTGCCGCCTTCGGCAAGCATCTTGATTGTCTGCCACATATTTTTACGTGCCTCTGGGTCAAGGCCTGTGGTCGGCTCATCAAAGAAGATAATTGGTGGGTTGCCAATAAGACTCATGGCAATGTCGAGTCGGCGACGCATACCGCCAGAGAAGGTTGAAGCGAGTCGGTCGGCGGCGTCTGTAAGGCCGAACTTATTTAGCAAATCTTTAGCTGTTTGTGCGGAGTCTTTTACATGCCGTAAATCACCGATGAGCTCTAGGTTTTCGCGAGCTGAGAGCATATCGTCAACTGCCGCAAACTGTCCAGTCAAGCTGATATGCTGGCGTACCTTTTCGGCAGATTTAGCCACATCGAAGCCGCTAACTGTGGCCATGCCTGCGTCAGCCTCAATAAGCGTTGTCAGGATATTGATGATGGTCGTCTTGCCCGCACCATTGCTACCGAGTAGGGCGAAAATTGTCCCACTTTCAACTTTGAAATTAACCCCTTTAAGAACAGCGTTCTTTTTATATGCCTTCCTCAATTCACTAACTGTTACCGCTGATTTCATGATTCACCCCCATTTTTTTAGATTCTTGGAACTTTTTGTGACGCATAACCCACTCCTCGTATAGCTGCGGCAGCCTTTCCACCATAAATTCATTTAGAGAAACGACAGCCTCAAGGGATTCTCGCCGCCCTGACGAATCATCGACTGTTAGCTCAAGTCCCTCACGCGCCAAACTTGCCATTTGTTGATACTCTGTTGGGTCAAAGCCCATATTCTCCCGACCGAGTGGGGCGAGACTAATGAGGTCAGCGCGCATACCGGCTGGGCGCGAACGCTTGACGAGCCTTTGGATTTCCAGCGTCTTGACCGCGCCATTAATAGCGCTACGACTGGTAAGCAATGTTTTGGCTATGTCATTTACTGATTGCTCTGCTGGTTGGCAGACATACAGGTAGCCGATCAGCCGGCCAGCCACAGGTGGAAATCCATAGCGTTCGGCATAAAACCGTCCTGTATGGTCAGCCATGATGAGTATTTTATCTCTGTCCATATCTTGAATATACACAAATGAATGAAATAACACAAATTTGTGTTATTTCATTCTCAATCACTGCCGTTGCACCCTACCGAACTGGAATACCAGAGGTACATACGACAAATAAAAATCTCCGAAACGACATTCGGAGATTTTTACAGCTGCTGATCAAATTTGGTGGGCCGAGCTAGGGAGAACCCGAACTGTATTTTTTCGGATTTACAGCTTTTATGTGAGCGATTGGACGACTTGGATATTGAAGCTATCATGAATGTTCAATGACGTGCTGTTCGAGCCATTCTTTGATTTGTGCGATTGATGGCTTATCGTTTACGACATGCAGCATGATATCTTCATACTCTTGGTTCGTGAACACCACTTTGATATCGTTCTGTTCTAAATACAGCACAGCGGCAGCCATAGCGGTTCGTTTATTACCGTCCCGAAAACCGTGATTCCTAGCAATTGCGTCAAGCAATGCTGCGGCTTTTGAAAACATATCAGGATAGGCGTCTTCGCCCATTACACTATGCAACGGGCGTGCTATAGCTGATTTAATAAGTCCTTCGTTGTGGAAGCCTTTTGAACCACCACTCGCATCAATAATATGATCATGAATGTAGCTTAAAATAGCCAAATCCCATTCAGGATCATCATCGAACATACTTATTTTTTAGACAACTCTTTGAGAGCTGGCTTGTACTTTTTGATAAAGTCTTTCGTCCAGTTCTGTACTTTTTTGCTAGGAGTCTTGGTTGCCTGTGTCATACCTTTATTATAACATTCCGGATAATCAAAACGATTACTCTATCGGATCAAAAACCTTATACCGCCCTTCACTGACTACTTCAACTGTCTCATCAATAACTTTTAATGCTGAGTTGTCGTCAATAGCATATATCCTGCAGTTCGCTACATTTGCCGCCTTTTGCAATAGGTCGTCAGTAATATACCCATACTCCGGGGAAGTATAGTGTGGCCTTACTGCAAAATTGACAATCCCTAGTGAACGCGGAGAACGCTGACCCTCCGGGCCTAGTTCTCCCAACGAGGAATGTCCATCTGCTTCGAGTTGCTCCATTGATTGAGATGCAGTCAACAGGCTTTTGGTGGTTATCATACTGCCCGCACTGCAACCGACATATACTTTATCTTCAAGCAGCTTTAGCAGGGCCTTCGCTAGCCCGGATTTCTCCAACCAATACCCTAAGTAAAAGTTTGCACCGCCACCCACAAAGATAACGTCCGCCGCTACAATGCGATCCCACCACATATCTTTCGGAAGGTCGATTGCTGCCGCAATATCAATAATCTCAAAGGACTTCCAACCTACATCGTAAGCATTATTTAGGTTTTCTATGAGCCAACCTTTGTCGCCTACGGCTGCATTTTGAGAAGTCGTTATATATGCAACAGTACACTCTTTAGACGGTTTATCCAGTAGATTGAGCAACGCATGTTCAATCGTTTTGTTGTGTATGCTCTGGGATGTCAACAGTAGTTTCATGAAACTAGTATACAGCCCTGCCAGACTGGAACTAAAATAACAGGGGTCGTATAAAGCAAAAAGTTCCAAGGATAAATCCTGGAACTTTTTGTATCTATAATGCTGTTTGGTGGCTCCTCCCAGACTCGAACTGGGGACACGCGGCTCTTCAGGCCGCTGCTCTACCAACTGAGCTAAAGAGCCACGCTAGTTGGTAACTTGGGTTATTTTACGGTAAAACACCTCTGATGACAAGGGTTTGCTAATGCACGTCCGGCGAAGCCAGCAATTGCTCGAACTGCGTGGAAAACCCTTGCAGTTGCTGAGCCATCTGGTTTTTGCGGTTTATATTGTCCCGCATCTCTGACTCTACCTGCTGGATCTTACTTCTATGCTCTTCCGCATCATGCTCGATCGCCCGTATTCGGCTTAGAAGCGCCTGCTGCTGCATAGTGTCCTGTATGTGCGCCATCTCCACTTCGTGCATTTTGCGCTCACCGCCAAGCTTCTCAATCTGATCCAAAAGCTGCTGCTTGTTGCCGCCCAGTTCACGCTCAAGGTCGTGAGCCTCCCGCTGCATCTGTACGATCGCACTCTGCAGCTCACGGATTGCGCCATGAATGTACCCATCTACTGCCATATGTCTATCCTCCTGCTGCCACTCTATAACATACGCATGTGACTAGCAGCGATTTAGCTTACTGCCGTACCGAACAAACGGCCAACCAGATACGTCAGTGCCATAGCCGCCGCTCCGCCGACTACCACACGGAGGACCGCGCGCCTGCGTGATGCGTTGCCTACCGTGGCGCTTGCATAGCCCGTACCCGTCAACGCAATCAGTACCGCCACGAATGTCACGGCAATCCGGATACTCTTACCCGCAGCCAGCACGGCGATCAACGGTACTAAACCACCAGCCGTAAACGAAAGCATTGAGGCCACGGCCGCTTGCACCGGATTGTTCAGATCTTCTTCGTCCAGCTGCAGCTCTGCTTCCAGGTGGGCCGCCACAGGATCTTTGGCAGTAAGCTCTTTAGCGAGCTGGCGGGCAGTCTTTTCGCTGACACCCTTAGCTATATATACCTTTGCCAGACCCTCCAGCTCATGCTCGGGATCATCGCGCAGGCGCCGCTTTTCGCGTGCGATAAAAACCCGCTCAGCATCCCGCTGGCTGCTGACCGAGACATATTCGCCCACCGCCATACTGAATGCGCCGGCAACCAGTCCAGCTAGGCCTGCGATAAAAATGGTGTGCGTCGCGCTGGTAGCTCCAGCCACACCCAGGATGATACTCGATACGCTGACGATACCGTCATTGGCGCCCAATACGGCCGCTCGGAGCCAGTTGAGCGTGCTGGTGCTGGCGCGCGCTTTGTCGTCCACTAGCTCTTATGCTCCTCAAATTCCAGTGCATCCTGCGGCTCGATCTGCCAGTTGCCGGAATATATACGCATCTGCTTCAGCTTACGGTCATATCCCGCACCAACCCACATACCTTCCATGTAGTACGTATCTGGCGAAATAACAAGCTGCCCAGAGCCACTATATTGGGCCCCTTCGAACTCGCCGGTCGGCGAGGTAGTTTCGTGCCAGTCGCCGACTGCGACGCCATTATCAACTTTGAGACGTATAAGCATGTACGAGCCTTCTTCGTTTGGTAAGCTTTCCAGTACCAATTCATCACCCTTCAGGTAGCTCTTCATATTGTACGTACTGGGCTCGTCAGAAACGACCTTATTGCTTGGGAACCAGTACGTACTGCGCCAGAAAGTGGGAAAATCTTGATCCTGTATCACCGGACTACCGCTCCTTTGCCATGAAATCTTTGATACTACTGACCGTGTCCATGAACTGCGCCGGGAAGATGATGGTACTGTTCTTTTCCACGGCGATGTCACTCAAGACCTGCAGGTTGCGTAGCTGCAGTGCGATTGGGTGCGCAGAGATGATATCAGCGGCCTCGCCCAGTTTGGCGGCACTCAGCTGTTCACCCTCCGCGGCAATCACCTTGGCACGCTTTTCGCGTTCCGCTTCGGCCTGTTTTGCCATGGCGCGCTGCATGCTGTCAGGCAATTGGATGTCCTTGACCTCAACCGTGCTCACCAGCACCCCCCACTTCTCAGTACTGGCTTCCAGCACATCTTTGATCTTGGCATTGATGGCGGTAGTTTCACTGAGCACTTCGTCGAGTGAGCTCTGGCCTACGATGTTACGCACAGTAGTCTGCGCGATCTGATAGATGGCCGAGACAACGTTCTGGATCTCCACGACCGCTTTGATAGGGTCAGTCACCTGATAATACGCCACGGCCGAAACGTCGATGGAGACATTGTCTTTGGTGATGATCTTCTGCGATTCGATGGGCAGCGTTACGATCTGCATACTCACCTTACGCATCTGATCGACCACGGGAATCAGCAAACGCAGGCCCGGGTCTTTGATGCCGCCACGAACCCGCCCTAAGCGGAACACGACACCGCGCTCATACTGGTTTATGATACGTACCCCGTTCGCAATGATAATCAATGCGATTATGATTAGGATAATTACTGCCGCGCCCATGACACCTCCTGGTTATAACTCTATTGTACGGCCAAAATACAGACTTTGTGAATACGGGAACAGATTTTACTGCTTTGCCTGCATGCGGCGTACCGTCCAAGCCGCCAGCCAGGTTATCCCCACACCAAGCCCTGCACAGACGATGCCACCCACGATATCCTGTGCATGGTGCACGCCCGCGATTACGCGAGCAGTACCTATGAGTAGTGCCGTCCCGAGCAATACCGACCCCAGCCACAGCCGGTACCGCATAACCACGAGTGCGATCAGAGCACTATACGCAGTATGATCGGATGGAAAACCATTGTCATTCGTGTGGCCGAAATAGGGCTGTACGTGGTCGCGCACAAAGGGACGCGGATCATGATGCAGCATCGACGCTATCTTGACCATGACTACCGTAGCGATAACTGCCGCCAGCGAGAATAGAGCAAAACGCATGCGTTGCTGTTTACCCAGACGGAAAAACAGGAATATCCAGCCAGCAACCGGTATCGCTATGCAATACTGTGCGACAAAGGTGATGATTCCGTGCATCTGCTTATTGTAGCAAACAAAAGCGCGGTAATTGTAGGGCCTTACACCCGCGGAGTACGTCTAGCGGCCATCTTGGGCAAAATGTAGAGTGCCAAAATAAATGCGAACAGCACCGCGAAGCCGCACATGATACTCGGAATACCCCGCCGCGTCTCCGGCTTTATGCTGTTGGCAAGCGCTGTAGGCACCAAGAACACCAGATAACCCAGCACGAGCGCCTGTATAGCCAGGCTGCGCGGACGCCCCCGGCCCTTGCGCCTCAGTTCGTTCGCCCAGCGTATACCGAGCACTATGGCCGCCGCGATCCAGCCGTAATAATACAGCCCATACGCAATGGCCGGTTTCATACCGATCTGAAAAATAACGTAATTGCCAGTACATGCATAGCTTTGGAACACCCGTGGTACCGCTGTAAAATACAAGATGAACGCGGCCATACTGGCATATGCGCCCACCACAAGCCGGCGGCGCGGTTTGCCTGCCAAAACATAGAGCAGATGCAGCCCAAGTGCAGGCAGCAGCGTGATAGCCACATAGCCCACCCGCGACCACCCGCTTGCCCGGACGCCCCAGCCGCCACAGACATGGTATTCACAGAGCTGGAATACCGCCAAAGCCAGCAACAGTGTTATGGCCAGCTTGCCGTAGGTGTCAAACTTGTACCGCACCAGCGTATACACGGCAAGGACGGACTCGATGAGACAAGTCGCCAACATGACCGGCGGCGAAAAACAGTTGAACGTAATGGATTTTTTGTTTTTGTCCATGATTCTATAAATGGTGGGTGATGAGGGGCTCGAACCCCCGACCTCGGCAATGTGAATGCCGCGCTCTAGCCAGCTGAGCTAATCACCCATGCGGAACAAAGCTATTGTACCCCTGTGACACTCCAGAATCAATCTGGGATACCCTGCCTAGCCGTCGTAATTGCTAGAGAGATGATACAGATGGCAATAGCGGCATCTGTACACTTTCAGCTTGGTGCCATAACGCCATGCGCTGACTGTCCCCGTCGCCTCGGCGGCGGCGGGCGTATCAAACGCCATCTTGTCGACACACGGCAGCAGTGCCTCGTCAGCCATTAGTACGTTCCACCGCTTCCAGTTGCACATCAAACGATGCGAGCTGCACTTCGAACGGCTCTAGGCCACTGATTATCACCGCCTTTTCATTGTCTGTCGGAACTTCCAAGGCATGCACTATCTGATCATAGCGTTTCCGCGGAATTGCCGGATAGCCATTCTCCGGGGTGCGCTGCTGGTTGCGTAGCCACGCTGTTTCTAGGGGTGACCGTACCCAAAGCACTACCATACGAGCACCCGCCAGTTCCGCTATCTTCTGGTGCTTGCTGCGCTCGGCACGCCGGTTGTTATTCGCATCATAGAGCACTGAGCGCCCAGCCTGAAGCAAACGCTCCGTAACATAATCCAATGCCCCAAATACAGCAGGGTTATTGGCAGGGTCATGGATCTGCTCAATATGCTCGAACATGTACCGCCGCAGATCGTCGCTATTGACCCGTGTCAGGTCACGAGCAGCTTCTAATTCCTGGCTGAACGTACTCTTGCCTGAACCGGGATATCCCAATAACAGAAAGAGCGTTGTCTTCATGATTCAGGTGTATCGACGAATTCCTGGCAGAAACGCTCAAACACACCATTGGTCCAGCCGAAACCGGTCTGGCTTGGGTAGACACCCTTCTGTGGTGGTTTGTCGGGGTTGACCACGTTGTACTTCTCCAGGAAAACACCGTTCAGGTTGTACCAATCCAGGTTGTTGCGCAGCCATTTGGTAGCGATACGCCTGGCATCTTCATGGTAGCCATAGCGCAGCAAACCTTGGATGACCATGTAGTGGAGCGGTGCCCAACCGTTGGGGTATGCCCACTGCACCGGCATGCTGCCCGGTACGTATTGGTTCAGCGGCAGCGCATCGGTAGTCGCCAGACCGCCTTTGTTCTCAAACCGGCGCAGTGCTTTTACGAGTGCTGCGGCCTGTTTTTCGCTGACCATGCCCGCCCACATCGGGAAATATGCCGCCAGGCTGCTGATATTCCCCCGGCGCTCCTTGTTGTAGTTGTAGTCGTAGTACAGTCCGCGCGTACGGTCCCACATCAGCTTGTCCATGGTCTCTTTGCGGGCCAGTGCCGCTTGTTCCCATTTGGCAGCCTCGCGCTTGTCGTCACTCAGCCGGGCATGGCGGGCGAAATCCATCTCGTATTTGTAGAGTAGCGCGTTCAGATCTACCGGCAGATAATTAAGTGCGCGGCGGTTGAAACGCGGCGTCATATCCCAGCCGCTTTCAGCCTCAGCCAGATCGTGCAAGTAGTTGATATCGTAGTAGCGGCTGAGCCCTTGGTACACCAGGCGTTCGTTCGGCTTTTTGGTGCCATTCCAGACGTTGGCATATTCCTGCTTGGCTACATCCATAGCCTCATCGAGCCACTTCTTGTCGAGGTCATACGCGTTGTAGCAGTCCCAGATGAAAGTCGTCAGGAACGGCGGCTGCGAACGCCCCATCAGGAACGTCCGTGAACCGTTCGGGATGATCTTGAAACGGCGGTACAGGCTCAACAGGTCTTCGAGTATACCGACGACCAGTTCTTTGTTTTCATGCGCACCGATCATGCCCTGCACCATGAAAAAACTGTCCCAATAGTAGAGTTCATCGTAATCAAAACTAGCGTGCTCATCATAGCTGGGCACCAGGTAGGGCTTCGGCAGGCCGAGCAGGCTTTCATCATCTTTGGGGTGGAACCGTTCCAGGTTGTGCCAGAAGGAACGGATGTAGTCACGTGCCGCCACTACGTCTTCAGGCCGTAAATCGGTCTTTTTACGGGGCAGTAGCTTACGTGCCGTTGCGGTAAACGGTTTGCTTGCTTTGTTTGCGACGCTGCGCAGGGGTAATTTTGCTTTATCCATATACTACTAGCCTAGGCCGGCCAAGGACTCTGGTCAACCCGTAAAGTGTAATAATTCTTACAATTTTTCGCTTTTATCAGATGACCCATCGCCCAGCCGTTTGGGCGGACGGGGGTTATCCAGATCATATAGTGCCCGATGCAGGACACTCATGACAAGCTTAGCCTGTTCACGGCTCATGCCGATGCGAGCGATAGTCAGGGGCTGCCCATCAGTTTGTCCGGCAGCCTGGGAAAAATTCAGCACCACACCCTTTCGGTTGGCAGTGACTTCCATGGTGTCGCTATACATCACCCGCGGATCGATCATGATCATAAGGGTCTGCTGGCGGCTGTTCGGTTCACGGTCATGGTCGTGATTGTCGTCTGAGGCCTGGTCGTAACCGGCCAGCTGCCAGAGCTCAGCTGCCTTTTCGTCTTCTACGGAAAAGTGGCTGATGAGCAGCAGCAGGATATCCTCGCTGGGCCGCTCCACGCCTGATTCGATTTCGTCGAGCATGCGCTCATCAATCTCAACGGCGCCAGAGACCTCGGCGATAGATTCGCGGTTACGCTCACGCAGGCGCCGCAAAATGGTGCCAAGGGGTTGGTACGGAAGCTGCTTGTTGTCATTCATATAGTCCTATTTTACTTCTGTGGTCAACACTGTGCAAGCGAACCGCACCAGCCCATGCGCTATACTGGAATCATATGCAGCCGCAACGCCACGTCCCGTTAGCCAAAATGACCTCACTTGCCGCCGGTGGCGCGGCCGAAACTCTGTATACCTGTACTACCGCCGAGGAGTGCACTCGAGTGCTTGACGGGCTACACGACGAGCAGTTATGGATGCTCGGGTATGGCGCGAACGTACTCATCTCCGACCGGGGCTTGCCCGGTGTGACTATGCTGATGCGTTCGCACGACATACATATGGAAGATGACCTGCTGGTGTGCGACGGCGGCGCCTGGTGGGACGACGTGGTGCGCTACAGCATCGACAATGGTTGGTGGGGGCTAGAACTGATGAGCGCCATACCAGGTGGCGTCGGCGCGGCAGTGGTGGGTAACATTGCCGCATATGGCCAAGCCGTCGCGTCTACACTGCGCTGGGTCGAGGTTTATGACCGTACGTTGCACGCTACCCGTCGGCTTAACGCCGAAGAGCTGGGTCTCGGATACCGCTACAGCCTGTTCCAAACACCCGAATTCAAGGATTTAGTGATTCTGCGGGCAGCATTCAAACTATCGCGCACACCCGTTACCGAACTGGTATACCAGACAGCTATTGATATCGCCCTGGAAATCAGTGCCGATACAGATACGTTGGATGGCCGCCGCGCGACCATTCTGGAAACACGCCGGCGTGCTGGCTCGCTCTGGGATTACCGCCGCCCCGATGAGAACATGCGCACCGCTGGCTCTTTTTTCCGCAATCCGTTCGTGTCCGCCGAAAAGGCCGAGGAGCTCATGGCTTACGACGAAACCGGCCGCAGCAGTGAGCTCTTGCGTAAGATGAACTTGGTACATGGCGGCGACCAGAAGCGCGTTTCGGCAGCACACGTCTTGCTGGCGGCCGGCTTCCAGCGTGGACAGAGCTGGGGGCCCGTACGACTGCACCCGGACCACATCCTAAAGATTGAGAACACCGGCGATGCCAGTGCACAGCAAATCTATGATGTGGCCGAGCATATCATACAGACGGTGCGCGACCGGCTGAGCATAGAGCTCGTGCCCGAAGTGCGGTTTTTGGGCGATTTCAGTTAGTTTCGCGCCAACCTGGGTCGCAGCAGCGGTCGTCATGACCTGGATCGCCAGGCAAAAGAGCTGACGTTACCTGCAATCATCTTTCTTAAACGACACAGAGCACACTAGAATTCTATTAGAAATTAAAATGCGAGTATGGTTCATTACTGGCGATTTTTTCCAGCGCAAACCGTACCTCGGGAATCATGTGTGGAGGCAGTGCATCGAGCGGATACCAAGCCAGCTCGCTACATTTATCCGGCTCGGCGTTGTACGGTTCACCTGTCCACTGCTTGACGACAAAGAATAGGTCGATGCGCTCCTGGCCAGGTTCCCGTATCTGGTCAGACCTGCGATGCATGGTATGTAGCAGTGTTAGGTTTTTGGCATCCAGTTTGAGTCCCACTTCTTCTTTAGCCTCACGTATAGCCGCGGCTATTGCCGATTCGCCACCGTCAAGATGGCCGGCTGGCAGGCTGTATTTACCATCCATGTAGCCAGTATGCGCGCGTTTGAGCAGTAAAACTCGCCCGTCTTTACGAAACACAAGGTATATCGCTGGTGTTATCTTGAAGCGTTCTTTTGTCATTTGTCGCTCGGCAATGGGTATTGCAGCGCGAATTCGCGCACGGCGGTACGGAGCTCTTCCAGCCGCACCTCGTCATCGCGATGTTCGATCGCCTGGTGCATCCAATCGGCAATCTGCTCCATGTCTTTTTCAACCAACCCACGCGTAGTAATAGCCGGCGTACCCAGGCGCACACCGCTTGGACGGAAGGGCGGCAGCGGGTCATTGGCGACCGCATTTTTGTTCAGCGTCAGCCCGATCTTATCAAGTACTTTTTCCACGACATTGCCATCCAGGCCGAAACTCTGGTAAACATCGGCTAGTATCAGATGGTTAGAAGTCCCCCCTGTTACCAACTGGAAACCACGTTTTTGCAGCTCATCTGCCAGAACACCAGCGTTCTTGACGATTTGGGCGGCATAGGCTTTGAATTCCGGCCGTAGCGCCTCACCGAATGCGACTGCTTTGGCGGCGATGATATGCTCGTGCGGGCCACCCTGCATACCCGGAAAGACGGCGCGGTCAATGAGGGTCGGGATGTTCTGCAGTGTTTTTTCGGGAGCCTTGAGCGGGGTGCTCACGGTGCCGCGCGATAAGATCAGGCCGCCGCGCGGACCGCGCAACGTCTTGTGCGTGGTAGTAGTAATAACGTGGAAACCGTAGTCGAACGGGTTCTGGGCCACGCCGCCGACAATCAGCCCGGCGATGTGCGCCATATCTGCCATCAGCAGACACTCATCGCCGACATCATGGGCAATGGCGGCGAATTTGGCGTAATCAAGCTCACGCGGGTAGGCACTGAAGCCGGCCAGAATGATCCGTGGCTTCTCCCGCAGCGCCGTCTCACGCAGCTCGTCGTAGTCGATCTCGCCCGTGGCCGGGTCTTTCATCTTGTAGCGAACGAAATTGTATAGCTTGGCGCTCCGGGTGACAGGTGCGCCATGCGTCAGGTGGCCGCCGTGGCTCAGGTCCATCGCCAGCACTGTATCGCCCGGCTCCAGCCATGCGCTATATACCGCCTCGTTGGCGGGTGCGCCGGAATGCGGTTGTACGTTGGCGTGGTCAGCACCGAACAGCTGCTTGGCCCGGTCGATAGCGATCTGCTCCAGCACATCGGTGTTTTCCTGGCCGCCATAGTAGCGTTTGCCCGGATAGCCTTCACTGTATTTGTTCGTGAACACGCTGCCCATAGCCGTCAATACATCGCGGCTCACGTAATTCTCGCTGGGAATCAACTCAAGCCCCTCGCGCTGGCGCTTTTCTTCTGCGGCGATCAGCCGTGCAATTTCGGTATCAAACATATCTTAGGACTCCCCTCTTCGGTTATCTTTCATTATATACAGTAGGGAAGCAGACATTAAACCATAGGTATACTCTAGCATTCTCGCGTGAGCACGGCTATACTGCCTGCAGCATCAGTAAAATCAAAATGCACCATTTACTTGCAAATATACTTTTTATGATATAATTGGGGATAGCAATGGCTACAACGAATGAAAAAATAGGCGACTTTATAGCTCGCGTCCGCCAGGAACGTGGCATGACACAAGCTGAATTCGCCGAACGGCTCGGCACGTCCCAGTCGGCGATCAACCGCATTGAACGAGGTAAGCAGAACCTAAGCTTAGAAACACTCGGACGTTTAAGCGAAGCCCTGAACAAGCAAATCATTTCCCTAGGAAGCGGTAGCGTAAACCTGCGCATCGAGGGCCAACACGAGCTGCATGGCAACATCAAGCTCAAGACCAGCAAGAACGCCGCGGTCGCTCTGCTCTGCGCCAGCCTGCTCAATTACGGCGTGACACGGTTTAAGAACTTTCCCCGTATCGAGGAAGTTAACCGTATCATCGAGGTGCTTGAAAGCATCGGTGTACAGGTGCGCTGGCTTGAGGGCAACGATCTGGAGGTCCGCCGCCCGCAGGAGTTGAACCTGGCAGGCATGGACAAAGATGCCGCTCGCAAGACCCGCTCAGTGCTGATGTTGATCGGCAGCCTGATGCACGATTATGGATCATTCAAGATTCCGTATGCAGGTGGTTGTAAACTTGGTGAACGCACAGTGGAGCCCCACTTGTTTGCGTTGCAGGAATTCGGTGTAGATATCATGGCAACCCAAGGCCACTACAATGTCAGCGTCAAAAAGAACGCTCCGGGCGAACTGACACTCTACGAACAAGGCAATACGGTGACCAACAATGTCCTGATGGCCGCGGCACGCACGGAAGGCACTACCTTCGTACAATCAGCCAGCGGCGACTATATGGTGCAGGACCTGTGCTATTTCCTACAGAAGATGGGCGTAAAGATCGAGGGCATCGGCACACCGTTCCTGCGTGTCACCGGTGTACCACACATCAAAAAGAATATCACCTACTCCCCCACCGAAGACCCTATCGAAGCGATGTTCTTTATTTCTGCCGCGGTGACTACAAACTCCGAGATTACGATTGAACGCGTGCCATACCGCTGGATCGCACTTGAGCTGCTGAAACTTAAAAAGATGGGCCTGCACATCACGATGGGCGAGTCCTACAAAGCCCAGAATGGCCAGATCGACCTGGCAGATATAACCATACACAAGCACAACGGCAGCCTACGCGCCCTAATTGATAAGATCCACCCGAACCTCTATCCGGGACTCAACCCCGACAACCTGCCCTATTTTGTATTGATTGCCTGTGTGGCAAAAGGCCGTACTCTCATCCACGACTGGATGTATGAAAACCGCGCCATATACTATACTGAGCTGACCAAGATCGGCGCCGAAGTAGAACTGGCCGACCCGCACCGCCTGTACGTACTCGGTCCGACTAAATTTGCGCGAGCCGATGTAGTGTGCCCCCCTGCCCTACGCCCTGCCTCGCTGCTGCTCATTGGTATGCTCGCAGCGCCCGGCGTGAGCACCCTGCGTAACATCTACACTATCCAGCGTGGCTACGAAGACCTAGCTGAACGGCTGAATAGCCTTGGTGCGCATATTACTATCTTCCAAGATTTGTAAGCCACTGGTATATCTCAAAAAGCCCCTGCAAAGAGGGGCTTTTTGATTACCGGCACAGTACCAGCCAGCTGGCATGGCAACTGTGGGTTAGTTAGCAGTGATGGCCGCTTTGTAGACGTCGTAGGCGGGTTTGTGTGAGCCATCCGCGCGGGTCAGGCCAAAGAAGTTTTCGTTGGTTGATTGGTCGGTGCCAGGATCTTTGAAGGTATACACAAAGAATGGTCCGACCCAGTCATAACCCCGATAAAGCGTGACTGCGTCCGACAGGATCTTGGCCTGTAAGCCATCGTCAACTTTGTATGGGTGCGCGTCCAGATTCGGGTTATCTACGGTAGAAAGTGCGCCAGGTCCGCCCGTGGGTGCGCCGAACTCGGTTATCCAGATTTTCTTTTGGCTGTCACCGTTCACCACCATGATCTGCCGAAGACTGTTGGTGGTGCGCGCCATCTGATTCCAGGCATGGTCTTCGGAGCTGTTGGGACTGAGCGGGAACGTATACGGGTGATCGGCCACACCATCAAAATATGCCTTGCCGCCCTGGGCATAGACGGCGGTTAGGAAGTCTAGGGGTGAATAGGCACTGCCGGTTGTGGCCTGCGGTGACAAGCCCGCCGTCAGTACGTATGCGTCCTTGTCGACAGTTTTTATCGCGGGGAACGCATTTTTGAGTAGTGCCGCGTACGCAGCCGGGTCAGAACCTGGCTGCCAGAACTGCTGATTGTTCGGTTCGTTCCAGATCTCCCAGGCGTGCACACCTTGTCCCTTGTAGCGGTTCGCGACTGCGGCCGCAAACGTCCCGAACTGTCCGGCATTTGCCGGAGGACACTGTGAGCTGCCACAACCACCTTTGCGAGCCCAACCTGGCGTATAGTCTAAGATACCCAGTACTTGTAAGTGATACTTGTTGCTGGCAGCCACCAGGTTATCATATGATGACCACTGGTAGTCCTGGGCATTCTTGGGCTGGATAAGCGACCAGTCAAAGTCATATCGGACCCATTTAACCCCCAAAGCTGCCATATCGCGAAGGCGGCTGTCGAGATCCGAGCCGCTCAGTGCGGTCAGCGAGCTACCAGCTGCAATGCCGTACGCTTTTGCGGGGATAACAGCGGGAGTACCTGCGGGAGAGACCACTGCGGACGAGCCAGTGCCTGGACCTGACTTGTGAGTTCCGGCGCCTTTCCAGGGCCATTTCACGGCAGTAAGGGCCAGCACGATACCTACCAGGACGAGCAGGATACCACTAAATGCCCAACCATGGCCGCCCGAACCTTTTGGCGGGCGAGGCTTGAGCGAATATACAGGAGCAACGCGCAACCGATGTTTGGTCGTACGCTTACTTCGCTTCAGATATGGGTATTGCCTATTCATTGACGTAACTCTCTAATAATGTTAGAATAACATAAATAGCATCGGTCCACAACCACAATGACACCTATAACTAGTATCTCACATCTTGGACTGGTCGAAAGCCGCATTATCGGTAGTATTGCCGGTGGTGTCGTCGTGCTCTGCCTGGTTATACTGCAGCTTGCACGCCTCAAAAGATGGCAGCGTATCCTCGTGTGCATACCCCTTATCTGCGCCCTGGCCACGTTTATATTCATGGTGCAGGTAGTACAGAGGACTGTCCACAAATGAGCAATCTGGCGCTGCACGCCAAGCACGCCGGCTCACGGATCTTACACCGTTACGCCGACTGGCGCATCGGTGCGACTACAGCCGAAAAGCGCTGCCACAAATCCACAGACAGTATACTGCTGACCTTTGATGATTACGGATCAGCCGATGAAGTCGCCGAAATATTGGCAACTTTGCGCGACAAGAGTGTAAAAGCGGCATTTTTCCTGCAGGGCGATTGGGCGCATGCCCATCCCAAACTGGTACAGCGGATTGCCGCACACGGGCATATCGTGGGCAACCACACTACCACCCACCCGGTACTGCTCGGCATGGAACTTGCCGCAGTACAGGCGGAGATTACCGGCGGCCTGCCGGGTCCTTGGTTCCGTCCACCGCAGGGTCGCTACAACAAGGAGATCCGTAAACTAGCCGCGGAGCTTGGTTATGCCATCTGTTATTGGACGATCGATAGCCGTGACTGGGCGGGCACGAGCGTCGCCATGATGCGCCACACCATCTTGGGCGAGCTCCACCCTGGCGCCACCATCTTGTTCCACTTACATGCCAAACATACCCGCACGCTATTGCCCGGACTTATTGATGATATCCGCGCCCGCGGCTATCAGCTGACCACCCCGGACGAAACGTGGCAGCCCAGTAATTAGCGCATTATTACTTATAGATAACGACCTGGCCGGAATTGTAGAGCACGTTCTTGTGTGTCTGCAGGAATAGGGCAGGTACTGTGTAGTAGATAAGGTTGCCTTGGTAGTACGCCGACACCACCCCTCGGGCAGTATTGCCCGCGCTCAGGTACACATAGCTATCGATAGGCACAGCCGTTGGCGCCAGGGTGGGTTGGGCAAAGATACCCGCATAGGAGATCATCTTGCGGCGCGCGAATTCATCGCTATATACCTGTGAGCCTTTGGGTGTCTGTGTGGCGAGCCACTGGTCACCTGCTATTTCGCTGGCATGTGTGTAGTATGCCTCGTAGTAAAAGCCGCGGTTACTAAACGCCAGGCTTGGCTTATAGCCGCCAGTTACCGCAGGCAGAAAGCCGGTCAGTATCAGGAAAAAACCGACAAGCACCACGCCGATGGTACGCTGCTGCCATAGGCGCGGCATACGGACGATCCCAAGCATCCAGTAACACGCCAAGATGATAGGGATCGCCAGCACGATAAGCCCTTGCTGGATAACCCGCAACAAGCCGTAGTTGATGAGCGAGGCCGGCAGCACGACCTGCACGCCGATGATCCCCAGGCTTGCCAGTATTAGCAGCCGGTACTGGCCGTTCACCTTTTCACGGTAGCGGCGCACCAGCAGAAGCAGGATGATGCCAAGCCCGATCAGTCCTTCGATGATAAGACCATAGATGCCTTTGAGCTTGTCGTAAGCCTTGTATACTTCCGACGCAGAAACATACCGGGCAAACCAGCTCTGCTCTGGATCAACCGCGTCGCTACGAGCTTGCACTGTACTGTTGTAGTTGCCAGCGTCCGCATAATAGTCAGCCGGGGCCAGCGTACGAATGTCCTGCTGCAACTGCAGGTAGGCCTGCACCGCACCTTCGTCCGAGTTCACCGCACCCGTCTTGGAGCCCTGATGGTTGTTGCTGTCGAAAATAGCCGGCAAGCCGCCCGTAAAGATGCCGCTCAGGGTGGCGGAGATGTTGCCTGAAGTCTGCGTGACCAAGCTGCCCCAAGTTACTACCATGATGACCATAGCCAAGATATAGCTAGCAGGAAAGATCGTAAAGTTCTTACCGGCAGGCTTACGGAACAACTTAGCAAGTATGCGCCAGCCGAAGCCGAGCAGCAGGGTAATCAGCAGGATGCCTGACGCTACATAGCTGGTGGAATAGTGGGACAACACGACACCCCCCAGGAAAATAAGGGCAAGCAGCTTTCCGCTGCGCCGGAGTGACGTATCAAGGCTTGCCTGCAGTGCCAGCACGAAACAGAAAAAGGCCGTTTCCTGCCGGTTCAGCATGGTTATGTCCGTCAGGAACGCAGGGAATGCGATGAATATAAAAGTTGCCAGGAATGCAGTCTTGCGGCCAACATAGGCGCGCATGGTGTTATAGAGCGCCGGGGCGATCATGGCAAAGAACAGCTGGAAAATAAACTTATATACGAATGGGTCCGTCAAGCCTGTCAGCTGCCTGAATATAGTGGGTAGGATGGTAATGCTCAGGCAGGCATTGTAGGCATCCTGATAGTAGCTCATGTGCCAGGCAGCATGCCTGAGTGTGAGCTCAAATACCTGGTATTCCTGCATAATATCGTGACCGGTAATGTTCCAACCACGCAGGGAGGTGCCGAGCAGAACCGTCAGACATATGGAAAAAAGCGCAGCCGGGTAGAGCCGTTGGGCACGCTTGCTATGCAGCCATAACAGCAGCAGGAACAAAGCCGCAGCACCGCCCATGGCGATCAAGGCCAGCATGTCGGAGCCACCATTATTCAGGGTGATGGCACCACCGGCGGCAAGCAGCGGCAAGCTTATGGCAGCGAGGGTAAATTCCCAGTAGCGACGCACAGTAGCCCGGCGCAACCGTGGTAGCTTGCGGTCGAGCGGCTTACGGCGCGCAGCGATCACTGCCAACACAAACGAGACTGCACCGATAGCATACGCCAGCGGACGCGGCTCAAGCGGCTTGGTAACGTGGAATCCGTAGAAGAGCATCTCATTGAGCAAGAGGCCGATCAACATCAGACTGATGACGCTTAAGCCCGCGGTATATGTAGCTATGCGGCTGAAGCTAAGCTTGCGGCTGTATCCCACCACGCTGCGCAGCAGCAGGTAGCCGGGCATAGTCAGTAGAAACGCCGTAGAGAGCAGTGTTTTCCGAACGCCGAAGCCGCCGGGCTGCAACACGAAATGCATCCATGTCGCGATTGCCGCGGTATTTATGAACAGGCTGAGTCGCAGCCACTTACTCAGACGTGGGAAGATAGCTGCGGGATCCTGCATATATCCACGTGCCAGCCCGGCGATGACCATGATCTCTTCGGCCATTTGTATATAGGGGAAGAGAATGTTTACCGGTCCGCCGGTACGGGCTAAGCGCCGAATCCAACGTGGATAGAACAACTGCGGCGCCACTACCAACACAG
The DNA here is from genome assembly GCA_035479715.1 of Saccharimonadales bacterium (SeqCode). Taxonomy (GTDB): domain Bacteria; phylum Patescibacteriota; class Saccharimonadia; order Saccharimonadales; family UBA4665; genus JAJZCD01. Next base: position 36,730 of record DATIIK010000004.1, read on the forward strand.
TCAGGCAGTGCAGCGGTGCTAAAAAGCCCGCATAAGTAAGCAGCAGCAGCGTCGCGAACGGGAACGGGAACAATGGCGGCAAAATGCCATACCGTTTATGAAACTTCAGGTTCTGCGGGCCACGGCGGTATGGGCGCTTCAGATATTGCCACAAAGACATGTGCGGGTCATGCACCATCCGGGCCGCGGTAACAGCATAAAAGGCGCGCTCCGGGAATTTTTCGTGGATACGCTTGCTTAGGTCGCGGTCTTCTATCCCGGACATCTCACGATCCCAGCCACCGACGGCACGTAGCACATCCATCGGATATGAACCGTTCGCGCCATACAACTCTTCTACCCTTACGATTTTCTTCGTAGGCTTACTGGGGACACTCAACATCCCCTTCAGGTAGCGTCCCAGCCGACGTACGACGGAGGCCTTATTGCTGTGAGTGGAAATTTCGGCGGGTGCGCCGGCACCGGTCGCATTGATATATTTACGCACCAGGCCTTTCAGCGGCTTGGGTTCGACGACGACGCCACCGACACCGGCAACATCCTCATGCTTGTAGCCTTTCGCAAGGTTACTCAGCCATGTACGATCGGCCAGGCAGTCATCATCAAACGTTACATATACGTCACCCTTGGCGACTTTCAGGCCAGCATTACGCGCACCAGAGATGCCCTGGTTTTTCTTGAGACAGACGTAGCGGACTTTTTTGCGGAATTTGCGTACGACAGCCGGTGTGTTGTCAGTAGACCCATCGTCCACTACGATGATTTCGTACTTCTGCATGGGATAATCTTGGTCAAGCAGGCTGCGGATTGTACGCGCGATGGTATGCTCGCCGTTGTAGCAGATGACCGCTACGCTCATGAATGGCAGTTTGCGCAAGGTCTTTTTCATATCTTTGCCCCTGAACTTTTCCGGCTCACCTGAGCACTCAGGAACACATCAAGCTCGTTAGCCAGGCGATGCCAGCTATACAGCGATTCCACGCGCGCACGGGCGACCTTGGCAAGCTCGGTACGCTTACGGTCGTCTTGCAGATATTGCACACAGGCAGCTGCAAGCATCTGTGCGTTATCAGGAGCAACGACCACACCGGCTGCACCTTCGTTGACATAGTATGGTAAATCACCCACATTGCTGACCACCGGCACCAGGCCCATCGCCATATATTGGAACACTTTCATATTGCTGGCAGCTCGTACCGTACGAACATCGGGCTGGACGCACAGTGCCAGATCGGCGAAGTGCGCGTATCGCGGTGCATCAAACATATCGATCCAACCGCTGAAGGTGATATGACCAGCCACACCCAGCTCTTCTGCCAATGCCTTTGTAGCATCCAACGCACTACCACCACCGAGCATGTACAGCTGCGTATCCGGTACTTTTGCGATAATTTCCGGCAGGGCACGGAGCATAGACTCTACCAGGCCCAGGCGGTTGATAGCGCCGAAGAAATAGAGTGCGTGACGTGGCTTGCTGGGTTCGACCGGCGGATATTCAGCCACATCGACGCCGTTCGGAAGTATAAAAACTGCTTTAGTTACGCCTTGTTCCCGCACTTCGTTGCGTAAGAAAGTAGACGCGACCACAACCCCATCGGCATAGCGGAGCGCCAGCTTTTCACAGAGGCGCACCAAGCGTACTTGTAAGCTGGATTGGCCCTGAGCCTCCATGACTTCGGAACCGAGGTCATCCAGATCGAGCACCACTGGCGTGCGGAACAAGAGCTTCGGCACCAGCGCCAGGATAGTAGCGGGCGTGGGCTTGTACAGGTAGATGACATCCACGCGGTTGCGCAGCAGCGTTACGCACGAAGAGAACAGATACGGCAACAGGTTCAGTGTTGTGGATGTGGTGTGCAACTGCCAGGGCTGTAATACACGCACTCCTGGCACGTCAGGGTGTTTTTCGGCGGTAAAGTTGTTGTATTTATCGGCCGAGGGCACCATCAGGGAAACGTCATGGCCCTGTGCGCCTAGGCGCTTGCCAAGCTCTACGATACGGAATGTCAGGGAGCTTCTGTACGAGCCAGAGCCAAGCATCAAGATCCTCATCGCAGCAGCCCCTTGGTGATTGCGGCCACGTCTGCGGCCTGGCGCTCCCAGGTGTACTGTGCGGCGGTAGACACCGCAGCGGTGCGGGTAACGGCAGCAAGCTTGGGTACGGGCAGCGTAAGCACCTCGTGCAGTTTCTCGGCTAGTGCGGCAGGATCGCCTGCCCTGGCCAGGAAGCCGTTCGTGCCGTCAGTGATCAGGCTGGGCATAGGGCCGATAGCAGCGAACAGCGCAGGCACACCGCGCGACCAGGCTTCAAGCAGTACAGTAGGAAACGCATCATTGGCTGTCGTAGGATATGACACAAGCAAACGGGCGCGGCGCAGAATCGCCTCTTTGTCCTCACCGGATTTTGCACCGACGAACGTAATCGCTTCATGCAGGCCCAGGCGCGCAGCTTGTGCCTCGTATGCCGCACGGTGGTTGCCGTCGCCCATTATCGTCAATTTTGGCGCGACACCGTATGCACTGCGGTACAGGGCAACTGACTCGATGATACTTTCCAGACCCTTCCAGGCGTGCGTGCGATCGAGCGACCCGATGAATAACAGCTCGTCACCACCCTGTCCCCGGCGCGGCGCAACCTCGTCTGTCCAGACCGCATTTGGCAAAACCGATGTCTTGCGCTGCTGACGTGGGGTAAAGCCGCTCTTCACATATTCGGATACTGCCAGGATCTTGCGGGCTTTGCCAAAGGTAAGCTGCTGGTAAACGCCATATACTGCAGCAACTACCTTAAATAATAGGCTGCCCTCTTTTTGGAGGGTGGCAGCATGATATATGAGCACCAATGGTGTGCTGCCTGCAGCCAGCGCGGCCGCATCTGCCATCGATGGTACGGGGCTATGTGCGATGATGACGTCAGGACGCTCATGGCGGATAATACGGCGCATTTTGAACGGCCACGACAGGCCGATCGGCGTATTGGAGAATTTCAGCTCCGTACCTAGGCGGTACACCCGCATGCCGTCGATCGTTTCAGTATGGTCGTGTTTACCTTCGTGGTTGGATGTTACAACCACGATTTCCCAGTTTTCCTGTGTTTTCAGGGCGCGGTTCAGCTGATGCGCGTAGTTCTCTAGGCCACCGATCTTGGGGTGGTAATAGGGCGTAGCGACTAAGGCTTTCATGCCTGGTACACCTTTCCAAGTTTGCCGGCCAGATAGTTCCAGTCATACGATTCCCCGTGCGGCTGCATCGGTTGCGCTGCCGCCGTCAGTTGCTGCGTAATGGCACCCGCAAGCGCGGTAACGTTCGGCTCACAGATAACACTTGCTTCTTTTGGCGCGACGTACTGCCCGGCGTTATCCCGGTGGTTGACCGTGACAATCTTTGCGCCGCAGGCATACGCCTCGAGCACGGTGATGCCGAAACCTTCACGTGTCGAAGGCGTCGCAAAGACCTTGCAGGATTTCATATACGCAAATACGTCGTCGGACGCTTCTAGGAAACCGGTCATATGTATGTTTTTGTGTAGTTTGAGCTCATGCACCAGCTGCTGCAGCCGAGCTTGCTCTGGTCCGTCACCTACTATAATACAACTAACGTCGGGCTTTGTCTGGGCGACTTTGCCGATGGCACGGATTAGCATGTCAACGTTCTTGTGCGACAGCAGCCGGCCGGCGAACAATACATCACATCTTTCGGCCGCAGGACTGATGGGTGCGATATGCTGATAATCGATACCATTCACTACCACGGACAGATTGCCCCGGTAATGCAGCATGTTCCGTAGACGGTCGGCCGTATGGTCAGAAACAGCCACGATGTGGTTCGGCAGATACACGCTGCACCGCTCGATCATGTAGGCGATGGAGCCGCTGGCACCGCCCATATATTCACGCCAGTATTCGGAGCCCCATACTTCATGCCAGGTGGCGTAAAATGGTTTACGCTTGAGCACACTGACGACCTTTATAAAATACAGTGGGAAAAACGGCATGTGATCAACATCGAGCAGATCAAACTTGTAGCCCAGCAGTTTCAGGCAGGCCACACCGAACAGTATGCCTTCTTTGATAGAGCGACGGTCTCCAGCATACAGGTCATACTTCTTGCTGATAGCGTGATACGTCACGCCCTCTTGCTCATATGACTTACCACCGTCCCACCACTGCATAGTGTAGACATGGACATCAAAACCCTGCGCCGCCAGACCTTTGGTCAAGTGGTAGATGCGGGTTTCTTTGCCCCCCTTATTGAAGGGGAATACAGCGTCAGATACGAACGCTATCCTCGCCCGGCGCTGTTGTGCGGCCACGACTCAAACCTAACTTCTTAATGTATTTGCGGACGACGGCGCGACGAGCGCGCTGACGTACTTCACCGGTCACTTCTGAATCTTCGGGACGCCACCGCAGGTTACGCAGATACATGTGCATGATGCGCGCACCATCGTAAACGGGGTTCAGGCTCGATTCGCCTAGGCGTGGGTCATACGACACCGGTACCGAGAAAATCTCGTAACCGAGCCGAGCCATCTTAGTTACCATTTCCATTTCGATGGCGAAGCCTTGCGAGCGCAGGTGTGGACGAAGCTCTTCAATCACCTCGCGGGACCAGGCGTAATAACCCGTCAGTACGTCGGTTACCTTGACCTTGTAGCGGCTGCGTACAAGCTGTGAATACAGTTGGTTGCCGAATTTGTTCAGGCGTTTCATGGAGCCGTCGCGCATCCGGCCTTCCATGCGAGAACCGATAATAACTTTGGCAAATCCCGCCTCAATCGGCTCGACCAGACGCATGATCTCTTCTGGCTTGTAGGTGTCATCACCGTCGAGCATGACTACGTAGTCCGTGTTTTCGGTGATGCTGTAAAAGCCCGTGCGGATAGCGTTGCCTTTACCCTGTTTCTTTTCCGTGATGACACGTGCACCGGCTGCGCGGGCAATGACAGCGGTGTCATCCGACGAGTTGTTGTCGATAACAAGTACATCCAGCTCAAATCCCATAGCCGCCATCTTGTCGCGGGGAAACTTTGTGATAACCGTGGCAATGGCTTCAGCTTCGTTATAACACGGAATAAGTACTGTCACGCGCTTCATGACTGACTCCTGAAGGTGACGTATTGGTCCGTGCCCTGCAGGGTCACGGTGATTTCAGCCGTCTGGTCAAGCTGTGCGAGACTGAGCGTGAATGGTACGTCCTGCGCCTTACCCTGCGCTATGGAGACTGTTTTGGTAGTGCTGGAAACGGTACCGGCAGCGGTCGTAACCGTAGCAAGCAGCGTATAGGTCCGGTTGCCCGACTCATGGTTGGCTACACGTACCCGGTAGGTGTATGACTTGCCTATGGTCACCCGCGTCGGCAGCTTGGTGTTGTTGTCCAGGTACAGTTCAGTGTAGGTTTCAGCCTGGTGCGTCGTAGCGTTGTGATAGCTGCGCGAGAGGGCAGTGTGGTGCCTGATGGCGAGCATCAGAGCCAAGCCAGCAATGACAATATAAGCTACTGACTTCAGTAGCGAGCCTGTTTTAATTGTCCTGCTGGTTTTGGGTATGCGCAGCATTAAGGCTTCCTTCCATTATCACCATTGCTGGCCACCACCGCCATGCTTTACGATTATTTATGATACAATCATTCACTAAATTATGCAAGAGTAAAGTGTGATTTTTATCACGTCTCGTTCTATCCCCCGTACGACCGTGCGGTGCAGGTCTAAATTTTGACTATCTATGATTTTTAGTATAAAGTTATATTGATTTGTGGGTTCAAACGGCTCATGCTTATAGAGCCTCCCTGCGAATGTCAATCTATATGATCCGCAGCTATATTTCCCGGACCAAGCATGCTTTCCTCACCGACAGCCTGTTTCGTAATGCCGCCCTCCTGATGTCCAGTACCGCCATCATGTCAGTGCTCGGTTTTGGCTTCTGGCTGTTTGTCGCCCATATGTACAAGCCGGCGGATGTCGGTATTGCCTCGGCACTGATCTCTATTACTGTACTGCTCTCCAACCTCAGCATGATGGGCCTGAGCTCTGGCCTTATACGCTTCCTGCCCAAATCAGACAACCAGAGCGGCACCATCAATGCAGCCATGATCACCGTCGGGGGTGCTACCACCATAGCAGCCCTGCTGTACGTACTGCTCGGTGCGCATTTTGGTGCCAACATGTCGCTGCTGGCGAACGGCTGGCACAAAGCTATATTCGTAGTGTTGCTTTCCAGCATCAGCCTCAACTCTATAACGGACTCTGTCTTCATCGCCAATCGCCGTGCCGAGTTCCATACAGCCGCCTATGCGCTGCTGGGAGTAGTCAAGTTGCTGCTGCCACTCGGCCTGGTGTCACTAGCTGCTACCGGCATTTTTGCCGCCTATATCTTATCGATGGTAGCTTCACTGATCTTCAGCCTGTTCTTGATGACTAGATGGTGTGACTATTCGCTCCTGGCTCGTCCTGATTGGCACATGCTCGGCCGTATCCGCAAGTTTGCTACCAATAACTACCTAGCGCTCATCATCACTGGCTTGCCCAGCCAGATTATCCCCACTCTTATCATCCGTCACATCGGCGCAGCGCAGGTAGCATTCTTCTCGATGGCCTGGACGATGGCAAACCTACTCTACATCATCCCCTCGGCCACTACCCAGTCACTCCTGGCAGAAAGCTCACATAACCCCGAGGACCGCCAGTACCACCTGAAGCACACTGTAAAGATCCTTTCGCTTATCCTGGTGCCCGCAGTCGTCGGCGCCATCTTGATCGCGCCGTATCTGCTGCGCATCTTTGGCCCGCAGTATTCTCACGAGGGGACACGTATCTTTCAGATCCTAGCTCTGGCGACTTTCCCCTATGCCTTCGCCTGTGTTGCCGGTACCCGTCTGAATATCGAGCACCGCTCGTTCGGCATCGTCATCACACAGGTCGCCCTGTTACTGACGACATTCATCAGTCTTATTTTCTTACTCCGCTTCCGCTTGGCCGGAGTAGGCATCGCTATGCTGCTTGGCAATATCGCTGCTTGCATCACCTACGTCGTGCTCGGGCGCAGACACAATAAACACCTCCCGATCAACCCAGTGATCATAGAACCTACCGCCGGATAGGCGTAGGAACATACGGCTCAGATGACGCACTAGTGCATAGTGCTTACGTTTTCATACAATACAATGTTCTTGCTTTTTTGTTGATTTTGTTGTAGTATTGCTCTTGTTAAACGTGAGGTTTGATTATGAAGCGACTTTTTGTTGCTGGATCACTTGCGGTGGGACTTGTTTCTTCAGCTAGCGTGTTTGCAATCACTCAAGGCAGTGCAGCCGCCGACAGCTGGAATGGCCACGGCCAAAACTCGGACGACCGTATTTCTATTTCGGCGGACTGTTACCAGAATGACGGAACGCAACTATGGACTATTACCAACCCTAAGAATCACCCGGTAAAGATCAACTGGGCGAGCGATGACGGCGACGAATCAGGCAGCTATATGGCACATCCTGGCGACAGCGAACTCACCTCCCCTTACGACAGTGCTGAACCGACTGAGAACTATGTCTTCAGCCAGCACCATGAAGCCGACATCATCCTGTCCGTCGCGATCGACGCCTGTGAAGCTCCGGCAGAGGCGCCAGCCTGCATCGACGGCAGTATCCGTGACAATATCGTACTCGATTGGTCACAGAGCACCGGCATCGTCAGCGTCCATACGCTGAATAACCAGCCGCTCTGTGACGATGTCACGCTGTACCTGTCTTCGTACACGCTGCCAAGCGACTACGACAAGACCGGCATATTCGATGACAGCTCGATTCCTCAGCAGCTGCTCGACAGCACAAGCGTGACGCTTGCCAAGGGCACGGACGGTACCGCGACCCTGGAGGTCAACCTGCCCGATGCTTGCACCAGCTACCAATTAGACCTGTACTATGCACCGGAAATCACCGTAGTAACCGGCGCCGGCCACGGCAGTCAGCTGCTGTACGGCGAGATTACTTCCGCGGTTCAGGATCCCGGTACGTGTGACTGCCCCATCACTCCGCCAGCTGGCGGCCTCGGTGGCGGCCCCGCAACCCCAGAGACCCCTGAAACACCGGTTGTCACCGAAACAGCTGCGCCTGTCCAGGCTCAGCCGGCAGCTCAGCTGACGGACACGGGCAGCCAAAGCTGGCTCGTCAGTACCCTGGCAGCCATCCTGCTTGCAGCAGCAGTTGCCAGCCAGCTTGTCGTCCGCAAGCAAAAAGCGTAACCGACTTTCCTAGAAACACCGCCTGCTTTCGCCAAGCCGGCGGTGTTTTTGTATAATAAGCCGTATGATGCCACATACACCACGCAACGCAGGGACCAAATGGCTCATAAGCGTCTCCGCACTCGTGGTTACCCTGGCGACGGCAGGCATCTTACTCGTAAACCACGCCGCCCAACCGGATGTGGCGGTTCCCAATGGCCAGCCCATCAACCTGCTCGCCGGCAAATGGCAGTACATGCCGGGCGCAACTCAGCAGAATGGCAGCCTCAGGATAGTCGCAACCGATGCGAAGCTGACAGATCGGGATGACAAGGACAGCCAACCCAATCCGCCGGTGAACCTATACGGCACATACCTGCAGACAAACGGTGACTTCAGGCTGCAGTCCCAGCTGGCGGGCAAAAATGGTACCGCTACACTGCGGCTCTACAACAGCATCCCGATCACGGGTGATACTTTCCGGATCAATCCTGCTTCTGTCGCTGTCAGCAAGGGCACGGATACGCTTGGCGTTACTGCATGGGAAGGGTCGGGTACGCAGAATATACTCCATCCCAACCCGGTATTTGCCCAGTCGGTCCACCTGGGCGACGCCCAGTGTGGACTGGTCATTGACCGGACAAAGAACAACCTGCGCATATCGTGCGGAGCGGCCACTATCACCGTCAACAACAAGGCGAAGCTACTTAATAGCGGCAGCGTATGGCTCGGCCTCAGTAGTAATGATGGGGCCTTCGGCGTTACAAAACTGACCGCCCAAGCCCTGAACAGTTCCCGTGTAGCCTTGGCTGACACCAGTACCGGCAATAGCACTGCCCGTGACGCCGAGGGGCTCCAGACGCTCGCAACCGTGAAACGCCCCGGCTTCCAAGTCGGCGCCGCTATCGCACTGGCACCGTTCGTATCAGACAAGACCTATGACAGTCAGCTGCTGGGTAACTTCGGCTCGATAAGCATGGAGAGCGCCCTGAGCCCCCAGTCCCTCAGTCCTAAGCGCGGTGTATACACCTTTCAGGAAGCAGATGCACTGGTAGCGGTGGCCCGGCGGAATGGACTTGCGGTGCACGGACAGGCTTTGGCAACCACCGAAGGAAGCCCTACCTGGATGCGCAGTCTCCCCACTGCGACTGCTGCGCAGCGTGCTGCAACGGCCAAGATCTTACTTGACTACATCAGCCATGTCGCGCAGCACTACAAAGGCGCCTTTACCTCGCTGGACATCGCGAACGAACCACTGGACAGCGTCCAGAAGGACGGCCTACAACACAACATCTGGTACAAAGCCATGGGGAAGAATTACCTGGTGCAGGTATCACAAGCAGTGCACCAGATCGATCCGAACATACAGCAGTATATCAATGAGACAAGAGCAGAAGGGCCGGGCATTCAGCAGGACAATCTCTTGGCGCTTGCACAGTACGTCAATGCAAGCGGCGGCTTTATTTACGGCGTCGGCCTGCAGGCTCATGTCTACGACATGACCAGTGATGCATTGGACGGCACCGCACTCAAAAATACCATCAACCGCTTCGGCAAAGCTGGGCTCAAAGTACGCATTTCCGAAAATGACGTCACCGACGATAGCGGTACCACCACTCAGGCCGGCCAGTACGCTGTTGCCTTCACAACCTGTTTCAGCAACCCCTCCTGTGTCGCCTATACCACCTGGGGCGTCAACGACCGCTACGATTGGTACATAGATAGCACCGGCAAGCTCCAGCAAGGCCACGACCTGCTATTCAACAACCTCACTCCCACCATCGCCTACAGTACACTGATCAACAGCGTACGATAGCGCGGCCGGGCACTGTCATTTTGCATGGTTTACTGCTACAATGACCCCTGTAGTTTAATCCTGCGGGTGTAGTACAACGGCTAGTATACAAGTTTTCCAAACTTGGGACGGGGGTTCGATTCCCCCCACCCGCACCATAGTGTTTTCCGGCATATCTGCCGGCTTTTTTATATACGCAGTAAATCTGCTATTGTAGGCAGAAGGAAAGCTGTAAACAGGACTACGCCATGGATGAAACATTGATCCCTCAAAACAATCACCGCTTAGAGATTGCTGGCGTGGCCGACGGCGTACAGATTGAACAAACTAGCACGCGCGGTGATGGCACCATTGAACTAGGCGAGGAATTTGCCCGCGACAGCATAGATTTCTCTGCCGCGCTCGACCATGTACGCATCCATACTGACGGGCCCGTCGCGGGCAGTCAGTTTAGCGGTGATGTATTCCCCGGCCCAGAGGCCATAGCAGCAAAAATCCAATCTAGCCTACCCGAAACCTTGCGTTACGACCAGCATGGCAGAGCTGAGCTGACCCTATCCAGCAAGGAGGGGATCGTGGGTTACAGTGGCATAAAATCAGTCAACGAGCTAGAGGACATACCCGGGGTACACCTGACGCGTGGCGTTAGAATGCCCGACGGCATACCCGGCGAGGAAGCAGGTAAAGCAGGCGCCTGGTATCCAGAGCTAGTCCGCGATCCTGTGTCACATAAGTTCAAGCCCGCCACAAACCCAGATGGTTCTATAAAAAACCCGCATGGCAAATTTGAACCTGAAGCCAACATCGCAATTGTAGACCCAGACGCAATGGGTGTCGCGACAGCCACCAACCGTATTACAGTTATCATCCAAGAGGACCGTGAGCATGCACACCCAACAGTCCTAACTATATTCCCGGGCGACAACGCGCCCGCCTTTCCTGCCAAAATCCAAACCGACACATTCCACATGGACACGCTGCAAGGCCCCGAGGCAGCCTATTGGGACACGCACGCATTCATACGGCCCGCACAGCCAGCCGAGTAGCGAACCTAAACTAAACACGACAAGCCTGAGCTGGGAATTACGGGGTAGATACGCTAAAATAAGAATAATTCCGTACCCAGTGCGCCCTGGTAGCTCAGCCGGATAGAGCAGAGGACTTCTAAGCCTAAGGTCGTTGGTTCGAGTCCAACCCGGGGCACCAATACATTTTGTACCTGGTATCTCAGTTCCGATTCTGACACTAGATATGGTGGGTCGGAACTTTGCTATAGTTAATCGAATGACTCAAACAATCGAAACGCCACAAACCCCATCGCATGATGAATATGCGATTGTGGCAACATTCTCAGAGCAGTCCCTAGACAAGTTAGCCCTTATCCAAGACCAGTTGTCTGAACGCTTAGGTGATGTCATCTGGCTAACACCCCGCGCCGCCCTACATAGCACTTTAATGGAGATAATCTGTGACAGAGATTACGGGCGTACTCCCCGTAAGCAAATCTTTACAGACTGGCACAACACGTACAGTCTAGCCATGTCCGAGACCTTAGCCGAGATAAAACCCTTTGAGTTAGACTTTACGCAACTTGAGGTTAGCCAAAGGGCTATCATCGCACGACTAGCAGATTCTCGAGCGTTTAATGACATTCGAGCTAAAATACTTTCAAACATAGATCTACCCGAAGGTACTAAACTACCCCCTGATATTACACACTGTAGTTTGGCCCGTTTCAGTAAGCCCGTAGATTTAGAAAGTGTTCTACATAAGACAGAAGACGTACAGGTTCATTTCACACAAAAAATCACCGGCTTCAGCCTCTTAAAAGACTTAGGGCCACCGACGTTTGACCCTAAGCTGATTCAGAGCTACTCTCTATCCGGAACGCTCATCCCTATAAAGAGCCGGTGATTGATGTGTATCCCCTGATCAATATCGATTAAAATTCCGACAGTCTTACTTGCTATGCTCCGTGTACAGTATGAGATACTAAGCACATAAGGAGCACACCATGACCGGATTACAAGAAGCATTTTACATCGTTGCCCTGATCTACATGGGCATCTCCCTCTTACTTATCATCAGCCTGTTGGCCGCCGTTGTCATCATTCGCAAGAAGGTCATAGACCTGGAAAAAACCGTCACTGAAAAGATAGATTTCCTCGTATCCATCCCCGCCAAGGTAGAATCAATCATCGATGGCATCAGACACCTGACCAAACACGACGCCAAATGAAACGATATGACTGAAACAAAAACTACACACAAACTCCAGGAAAACAGCATACAGCGGCTGCTACGGCGTATCGATGCGTTCCAACAGCGCCATCCTGTTCTGGCCGTGCCTTACGCTGTCATCAAAAAATATGGTGACGACGAAGCAGGTTATCAGGGCGCACTGCTTTCGTATTATGGCTTTGTCTCGCTGTTCCCGCTGCTGATCGTGGCTACATCCGTCATCGACCTCATTACCCGGCACGATCAGGCACTGCGTGACCGCCTGCTCGGCAGCATCACCGGATACTTCCCTGCCATCGGCAGCGATCTGCAGTCCAGCATCCATACCTCGGGCAAATCCGGCATCGGGCTGGCTATTGGCCTACTGATTACTTTCTACGGCGCCCGCGGCGGAGCCGATGCGGTTCGGCACGCCATGGACCACATCTGGCAAGTACCCCACCCGAAACGCGCAGGCTTTCCAAAGGGCATACTCAAAAGCCTCGGTTTGATTGTGGGCGGCGGTATCGGACTGCTAGCGGCGGCTTTTCTTTCCAGCTACGCTACGGCGTTCGGTCATGCATTTATCTGGCGGGCGCTTGTCAGCCTGGCCAGCCTCTTCATATTGTTTTGGACGTTCTGCTTTTTGTTCCGGTTCGCTACTTCGTCCAAACACAAGCTGCACGATAATTTCCCCGGTGCCATTTTAGCCGCCACAGGCCTGCAGATCCTGCAGACGCTGGGCGGCTATCTCATTACGCACCAGCTTAAGAATCTGAATGGGCTCAATGCCCAGTTCGCTGTCGTGCTCGCCCTGCTCTTCTGGCTTTATCTGCAGGCTCAGGTGTTCCTCTACGCTGCAGAGGTCAATACCGTGCGCACGCTCAGGCTTTGGCCACGGAGCATCACCAGCAGGCCGCTGACGGCAGGTGACAAAAAAGCGTTCGAACTCTATGCTAAGCGCGCCAGCTTCCAATCCAGGCCCACCGAGGAAGTCCACGTAGATTTCCACTAAGGTCTGCCAGAGTGCCCAGCGCATTGTGTAGCCGCCTGCACAGTCAACCTCGGGCAGATGCGCGACTAGTGGTTGTAAAACAGCCATGGTTCAGCTATAATCACCTCTGTTTTCTGCACTATGCGTAGCATGCATATGGCGGAGGTAGCTCAGTCGGTAGAGCGTCGGGTTGTGGTCCCGAATGTCGCGGGTTCGAGCCCCGTCCTTCGCCCCATGATATCGAAAACATACAAGAAGCCCTTTATCGGGGCTTCTTTTGGTATGATTGAACTGATGAACACTACGCACGAACAAGCCGTCCAGGATCTGCAGAAGCAAATAAAGGAATACTACGGCCGCAAAGTCCCCTTCCGGGTCTATCACGGCAGCACGAATTCGACGCGGGTGATGAGCTTCAAACGAAGTGAGATGGTTGATATCAGCAGCCTGAACCACGTACTCAAGGTTGATACTGAGGCCATGGTCGTCATAGCCGAACCCAATGTGCCCATGGATAAGCTGATCAATGCAACGCTACCTCACGGGGTCGTACCTCCGGTGATTACCGAGTTCCCCGGCATTACCGTCGGCGGAGCGTTCCAGGGCGGCGCTATAGAAAGTGGCTCGTTCCGCTGGGGCGCTTTTAGCCAAACCGTGAATTCCATCGAGATGATATTAGGCAATGGCGAACGCATTACTGCCAGCCCCACGCAGAACGCTGACTTGTTCTACGGCTCCGCCGGTTCCTATGGTTCTCTCGGCCTGATAACATCCGTAGAGATCAAGCTCGTACCCGCCAAAAAGTATGTGACCATCACACACATTCCTGTCTCCAACTTTGCAGAGTCGCTTGCAGTAACGCAGCAGTACTTTGACTCCGACTACGATTTTATCGAGAGCGGTATGTTCAAACGCGACGGCGGCAGTGTTATCATCGGCAAGTTTTCTGACAAAGCCGAAGGCAAGATACTGCGTTTCAGCCGAGCGCACGACCCCTGGTACTACCAGTACGTCGAAAAGAACGGCCTGGCACGCAATACTGTTACCAACTCCGTGCCGATAAAAGACTACCTGTTCCGTTTTGACCGTGGTGCCTTCTGGGCGGCCCAGCTCGCCTTTACCCAGTCCGGTATACCCTTCAATCCCCTCACCCGATTCTTGCTGAACCCACTGCTCAAGACACGCAAACTCTACCAGGCTGTGCAATCAAGCGCCGCTGGCCAGCGGTACCTCTGCCAAGACATCGTCGTACCCGCCAAATCGCTCGTACCGTTCATGGAGCACATGGACAAACACTACAATATGTATCCGACCGGTTTTTGCGCCGTCAAGACAGAGCCCCGCTCACCCCTGCTCTTCAATGGTATGAAGGATACTGACATGGTGTACAACATCGGTGTGTATGGCCTGCGCGTTGAACCCTACGACAAGTTCATCGCCGTCAATCGCGACATCGAGCAAGTGACACACAAACTTGGTGGCAGAAAGTGGTTCTACGCCCATTCTTATTACACCGAGAAAGAGTTCTGGGACATATACGACAAGAAGTGGTACGACAAACTGCGCCAAAAGTATCATGCCACTACACTGCCGGATATCTACTCCCGCGTACGTGTGCGGGAACGCTACCCGGTTCAGGCCCGCAAAGCCGCGCTCAAAACAGCACTGGGCAGAGCAAAGCTCCGTATTACTGATTAGCGGTTAGGCCGTCCGCGGGGCCGGGGCGGACATGCCATGCTTCGGCAGCCAAACCCGGAACACGGTGCCTTTACCCGACTTCGACTCAAATGAAATCCGACCGCCAAAAGCGTCGCACATCACCTTTACCAGATATAATCCCAGGCCTGAACCCTGGGATTCTACTGTCAGAGCATTTTTGGCCCGGTAAAATCGCTCGTAGATATGCTTTTGAGCTTCCGCCGGAATGCCGATGCCATTATCCCGCACACTCAGCTCATAGCCATCTGATTTTTCACGGAAACTCACCCGCACCTGCCCTGTCTGTGGGGGCGTGTAACGGATGGCGTTCGTCAGCAGGTTATGCACGATCTGCATCAGTATGGTGTCGTCGACGGCTACGCTTGGGCGGGCGCGCGGCGGCGTAAAACGTACACTGACCTGCTTCTCGTCCGCCAGCGGCTTCACGTCCTGTATGCAACCCATGATCAGCGCCGCCACATCGCGCGGCTGGGCCTGGATACGGATCCTGCCCAGATCAAGCCGTGAGACGTTCAATATGTCACCGACCACATCGATCAGCCGCGAGCTGGAATTAGTCATGTTCCGCACCCACTTAGCCTGCTCGGGGCTCAGATCACCGAACATGCCACTGGTGAGCATCTCCCCATACACCCGGATGACAGTCAACGGCGTACGCAGCTGATGTGATACAAGCGACACAAACTCATCTTTCGCGATATCGAGCTGGCGCTGCTCGGTCATGTCCAGGAGCGATCCGATGATACGGATGGGTTTGCCGCCCTGGTCACGCAGTAGCAGTCCCCGGTCATGAACATAATTGTAACCACCATCCGCCCTGCGGAAACGGTAATCATACTGCCAGCTGTTCGTCTCGCCGGAGAATAGCGCAACGATCTTACCCTCGAGCAGGAATGCATCCTCCGGATGGACATGGCCCGTCCACCATTCGATAGTATCGTTCGGCTCATTCCTACCATATCCATACTGTGTGTACAGCGCATCATTCCACTCAACGCTGCCGTCTTTTAAGTCCAGTTCGTAGACGACGTCTTTCGTCGCCTGGAAAATAAGCTCATACCGTTCAACCTTTTCTCGGAGGCGACGCAGCACTTCAGCGTCACGAGCAGAGGTATGAACTTTCTTGCGCGCTGGCTGCGACCCGGTCATATGCGTTATGATAACAAATTGAAGGCCCTATGCGTGATGACAAAATTTCGCACAGGGGCCACAGGAGATTTTATGCAAGACAACCGTGTTTTTATCAACGACAAAGACATCATCGAAATCATGGTAATCGGTAACCAGACAGTCGCGTCGATCCAGATCATGGGAGAGCAGGCCATTTCACTAGCTAAAAGGCAGCGGGAAGCGGGTAAGCCAGCACTGCTGCTTGATAATCTGCTGCAGATGGGAACCGTGCCAGCTGAAGGCCGCAAGCGCGTCATGGAGCTGGTACGGTCAAGTGACTACGACAGGCTGGCTATGTTTGGTAAGGATACGGTGCTGCGCCTTGGTGCAAACCTGATCCTGCAGGCCACTGGCAGGGGTGACACCGTACGATATTTCGAAGACCGTAGCCTCTGTGAAGCCTGGCTGCTTCAAGCAGTCGAAGACTCCTCGAGCTAGTATCTAAGGAGTAATGCCACGAAAACTGGTACCGTGATATTGTCCAGTCCGAACGGCGCGATGTTTTCGAGTATGGCCGCTGCCAGTGCCCCAAACACTATGATCGGTACGCCGAGCCCTGCCACGCTCCATATGCTGTAACCGATAAATACTGCCAATGATACTGCGATAAATGTTGTGGTTCCCGCAACACTCTTTGTATGTCCCAGCAGGTGATACTTGTTTTCGCGCCCCAGCCGCGTCCCCACTACTGCTGCGAAGCCGTCCGCCAGGCTCATCTGGAGCAGCGCGGCCGCATAGACTGCTTTGGTATGCGTCAGGAATGTCAGGAGCCCCACGGTAATTGCAAAGAATGCCTCGCCGTACGTCGGACGCTGCACGCTATGCATGGCGTGGAACAATTTGAATCTGTCAGATATGAACACTACTACTAAAAATGCCAGGCTGACGAGGCGTATTTGGTTCCAGCTGAGGAAAAAGGGCCAGAACGCCACAAAGCTACCGACGGTAATATGCACGAACTTACGCCCGAACTCGTTATTGAGCCAATGCTTACGCCAGCCGAATTCACTGGCGAGCAGCACAGCGCATATCGCTAGCAGACTAAGGATGAGTGCCATAGGGCTATTGTAGCCCCGTTACATATCCATGGCCAAGAAAATACCGCCAGTTGTGGGCCTAAGAAGCCTGCTGGCGGTATTTTCTTGGTCGGGGTGACTGGATTTGAACCGGCGACCTCGTCGTCCCGAACGACGCGCGCTACCAAGCTGCGCTACACCCCGTAACAAAGGATTATTTTAACAGAAATCACATCTGTTATGAAGTTTTCTACAGCAGTGCCAACAAATACGAAGCCATTGCACAAGCGATATGCATAAGCGTATTCTGAAGATAGCATGAAGAAAAAAATACTGGGTGGGATCGCAGCAGTGCTTATTTTGGCCGGTATAGCTGGCAGCCATACACCAGAGGCACCTACGTCGGTCAATCTAACGCCCACCAGTCAGAGTAGCCTGGCACCCGAAACAACTTCAGAGGACACGCCAACCGTACGGCCCGCTCCAACCGTTGCGCCCACAACTTCAGACGCAGCTTCAGCTACTACGCCCCAGCCAAAGCAGACACCAACGGTTCCTGCTTCCGCACCGACGTCAAACAATTGCAACCCGAATTACAGCCCCTGCATACCGAACAGTCCTACCGATCTAGACTGCCCCGACATTAGCATACAAGTCACGGTGACCGGAACGGATGTCTATCACCTTGACGCAGATCATGATGGCACCGGCTGCGATAGTTACTGATCAAGTTACAACTAGTATACTTTTGTCATTATAGCCACGAAAAAATGACCCCTTATTAGAGGGGTCATTTTACTCAATCTCTTCTGGTCGGGGAGACAGGATTTGAACCTGCGACCTCACGGTCCCAAACCGCGCGCGCTACCAAGCTGCGCCACTCCCCGATGATTCTTGGTATTGAACAGTGGTGATTATATCCGAAAAGAGGTATTTTTACCAGACCTTGCGGATGGATTCGGCGTGCATTGCCTTGCCGGTCGTTTCATCAATCGTCACGAGAAGCGCGTTGAACTGCGTCCGGCCGGTCGTTTCCAACTGATTGCGGGTCTGGATCCCATCGCGCCATCTTGGCAGTACCGAATCAAATGTCACACCCAAAGAAGAATCAAGCGAGCCGCACATGCCCACGTCGGTCATATGCGCAGTACCTTTAGGCAGCACGTCAGCATCGGCGGTTGGCACATGCCAGTGATCGCCCACCACGATGCTGGCACGACCGTCCAGATAGTAGCCGATGATGAACTTCTCGCTGCTGAAATCTCCATGCAGGTTCACGACCGTGGCTATGCGTTTGTCGGCGGGCTCATCTGCCAAAATAGCGTCGATGGCCTGGAGCGGATTCTTGATCAGCTTGTCAGCGTCACGTCCTACCACCTGTCCCATCAGGCTGACCACCAGCACGTCACCCTTTGGCGTGCGGGCGTATTTGTATCGGGGGCCCGGCGCATCCGGATAATTCGCGGGGCGCAGGAGCGGCACCGCAGGGTCTTCAAGTAGTGGTGTCGTTTCATCGTGCCAGGTGGTCCAGTTGCCAGCCGTCCCAAAATCGACGCCAGCCTGCTGCAAACGCTTGAAGTCTTCGGGCAACACACCGCGCCCTTCGCTCAGGTTTTCTGCCTGGGCTATGACCAGACCGATACTGTGCTCAGCGCGCAGGCCAGGCAAAATCTTTTCGACAGCCTGCAGCCCCATTTCGCCCATTACATCACCGATATACAGGATATTCATGAGACCCTTCGGCTACTTGGCGAATTCGATCGCCCGCGTTTCGCGGATTACATTGACCTTGATCGTACCCGGGTAATTCATACTGGACTCAATCTTGGTGGCAATGTCACGTGCCAGGCGAATAGCGGTCAGGTCGTCGACCTGGTGCGGCCGCACGAATACGCGTACTTCACGGCCAGCGCTGATAGCGTAGCTCTTTTCGATACCGCCAAAGCTGTTGGCGATATTTTCTAAGTCCTTCATGCGCTCCACGAAGTTTTCGGCGCTGATGTTGCGGGCACCGGGACGAGATGCGCTGATGGCGTCACAGACCCGTACGATCAAGGCCTCCGTGCTGGTAGCCTCCACATCATCGTGATGCTGTTCGGCGGCCTGCGCCACCTTTTCAGGTGCGCCATATTTGCGTAACATCTCACCGCTGATATGGTGGTGCTTGCCTTCCATCTTGTGCGTCAGCGCCTTGCCTAGGTCGTGCACAAGTGTCGCGTATTTTGCCGTTTTTATGTCAGCGCCGAGCTCTTCGGCGATCATGCCAGCTAGGTGGGCCATCTCGGTCGAGTGTTTGAGCACGTTCTGCCCATAGCTCGTGCGATATTTCAGCTCACCGAGCAGATGCAGGATTTCTTTTGGTATACCCAGCACGCCGACTTCGCGGGCGGCATCTTCACCGGCATGGATAACTTCTTTTTCGACTTGCTTCTGTGCCTTTTCGACGACTTCCTCGATGCGGCCCGGATGCACACGGCCATCTTTCAAAAGCAGTTCAAGCGCGATGCGGGCGACTTCGCGCCGGACCGGATCGAAGCTACTGAGCACGATATAACCGGGTGTATCGTCAACCATGATATCCACGCCGGTGGCACGCTGCAGGGCTTGGATGTTACGGCCTTCTTTGCCGATGATACGACCTTTCATCTCTTCGTCTTCCAGCTTGACGCTCGTCACGGTACGCTCGGCAGTCACTTCGCTGGCCATACGCTCCATGGCAGTCGCGATAATCAGTCCCGCCTGCTCTTCGGCGTTATCTTTAGCCTCGTTCTGCAACTTGGCAACCAAGCCGGTCAGATCATTGCGGATGTCGCGCTCCGTCATCTGTAGCAGCTTCTCGGCAGCTTCTTTCTTGTCGAGCTTAGCAATCTTTTCGAGTTTTTCCTGTTGCTTGCCGCGGATGTCACGGATCTCGTTCTTGAGCGCTTCCACTTCATCTTCACCCTTTCGCAGCCGCTCATTGCGCTTGTCAAGCTCATCAAGCTTTCTATCGAGTACCGATTCGCGCTGGACAAGCCGGTTTTCCAGGTCTTTCAGTTCGTTGCGGCGGATCTTCTCGTCCTTGCGGGCGTCATCTGCTATACGCGCCGCATCATCACGGGCAGTCTGCATCAGTTTGTCAGCCTCTTTTTTGGCGCGGCTCAATTCTTTAGCGGCGCGGTCCTCAGCTTCGGCATTCTTCTTTTTGTATACGTAGGTACTGCCTCCGTAGCCTGCACCTAACCCAACTACAGCGAGTATTACTGCAAGTATTTCCATGTTTGTTCCTTTCGTGTGGTAGTACAGAGTGGCCGTACAAACAATCGCTATCACGTCACTAGTCTGCTACTGCGGCCAATCTGAATAATCAAAAAATATGAGTGGACTTTTATGGATTGTCCCAAAAAACAACAAATCCTACTAAGATAATACGCTCGCTCGCGCTACGGCGTCAACGTAAGGGCCGACGGAGGGCCCTATTTCTTTGGAAGCGTGATGTGGGCGTCTGCTCCGTAATACGGTAATGCTAGAGAATCGCGCTCTCCGTCCTGCAGCCGCCTAAGGCCTGTTTCGAGCCAATCCGGATCCTGTTGCGCCACGATGGGAAGGTTGTAACTATAGCTCAGTGCATTTGCGACGGTCAGCCCAATACGCAGGCCCGTGAAGCTTCCGGGCCCCTGATAACACACGATCGCCTCCAGGTCTTCCCATTGCTTGCCTTTGTCCCCCAGGAGCGCTTCAATCTTAGCATGGAGCGTCTCGGCAAGCTGCCGATGGGCTGTCCATATTTCGTATGCTAGCTGCGTAGAGCCGTCGTAGAGGCCGATCTCTGCCTCCGGCTTATCGGTCCTGAGTGTCAAAATAATCATAGGATATCCTCCATCAGATACGAGAGTGTTTCCGGGTAACTGAACGTCAGCGTACGCTCCTGTTCTCCTGTCAGGGTAATCTGCACCGTCAGCCGGTCTTCGGGCAGTACATCATGGACGATGTCGCCCCATTCCACGACGGTGACATAGGCCGGGTCGTGAATCACCTCTGCCAGCTCATCACCCACGATGCCGGCCTCACCAAGACGGTAAAAATCAAAATGGGCGATCGTAAAACTGGGGGCGGTGTATTCGCGGCTCAGCGTAAAAGTGGGACTGCCGACCTTGTCGCTACTGCCAGCACCACGGACCAACCCCCGGGTAAATGTGGTCTTGCCGCCGCCAAGGTCACTCACAAGTTCGATTGTCTCACTACCGCGCAGCCTATGCCCGAGCTTCTCGGCTAAGCCTTCGGTTGCGGCGGAACTCATAGATACGGTCTGCGATGTCTTGACGGTATTCATATATGCCATATCCTACCGCGATAACACCTACGGCGGCAAGTACCCCGGGATGGACCGGCGCAGTTTGAGTGGCTGGCTCGCTAGAACTGTAGCTGCTGCCCCCTGTGGTTGTACTAGCCCCTTTTACAGCTCCGCCCGACTTTTTGGAAGATTTGCTTGTTTTGCCCGCTGCAGCCACTTGTTTGATGACATTGGCCGCATTCGGGGTCGCTTGCGACGTCCAATACCATTTGCCGTTCGCCAGCGCCCAGGCCTGCCCATCTTTCGCACTGCCATATGCTTCAGTCTGCGACAGCGTATTGCCGAAGGGGTCGAGCAAGTCGGATAGTCCACTGGTATTGCTCAGCGTCAGCCCGGTATCAACCGAGTAGAACGCCGTGAACCCTTTGGGCTGCAGCAAGCTGCCATCAGGAAATATATATTTGTGCTTGGTGGCCATGCCTGTCTCAAGTGTGAATCCCGTCAGGTCAAATGGTGTCACATTTGGATTATAGAGTTCAATAAACTCATCAGTACCATCGGTCCCAGCACCATCCGGATTGGGCATCAGCTCGGTAATCTGCGGCGCCGTCAGCCCGATGTCAAGCGCAGGAAGCGAATGTGCGGTATCCGCGTCTGAGGCCGCAAGACTCACGATAGTCGCGGGCGGCTGTTGTCCTATGCCAAGCTGGTTGCCCGGATTTACGATGGTCTGGGTCGTGGGAGTACCCGACTGGGCTATCAACTGCAGACTACAGGCGTCAGCGGGATCCGGCCGCACCGGCTGCCACGCACCAAGGCCGGCTGTCCCCACGGGCAGCTGACGGAGCCAGGTGATGTTAGTACCGCTCGTAACGGTCAGCGGCAGGCTTGGATTTCCCACAGACAATATATCATTGCCTTTGGAGGTGGATTTGCTCCAGCCCACGTAATCTGTCACCGATGACACGGCAGGCGTACCGGCAGCGGCCTGCGAGGACAATTGCACCAACTCTACAAAGCCGGAAGTAGTACTAAAGCCAAGCGAAGCGGTATTGACTGTCATCTCATAACATATGGTGGCGGCGCCATCACTCATCATGTAGTAACTATGTGGCGCCAAGCTACCACTCAGCGGCAAAAGCTTACTGCTTGTAGCCTTTGTCATGTCGATGTTATTGAAGTAATCCAGCTGATACACGCTCAGATCGACAGCCGTCGTGGCACTCGGGTTATATAAACTAAAGAACTGACCATCACCCGTAGTCACCTTGAACTGGCTTATGACCAGCTTGGGTGGCGACGTCCCCTCTGCGGTTGCCGGTACACCCACGGTAGCAACCAATACACTTGCACAGACAAAAGCTAACCCCACCCGCATTATCTTGCGGATTCCCATATCGTTACCTCACTTGAATTTATTAATTTGGAGTTTACTGAAGTTCTACTGAATTTCAAGCATCAGCACAATTAAAAGTTTTTTACACAACGTTTTATGACGGCCGACAGTCGGCGTATACTATATTTATATGCTGCAATTGAGCGAATCTTTGGTGAATCGGCCAATCATGAGCCTGCGCACAGGACAACAGGTCGGTACCGCGACGCAACCGATCATCAACCCCAACAATCTGAAGATTGAGGGGTTTTATTGCACTGACCGCTTTGAGAAGGGCGACCTAGTGCTGCTCTACCAGGATATCCGCGATATCATACCTCAAGGTTTCGTAGTAGATGACCATGATGTTTTGACCGCGCCCGATGAGCTTATACGGCTCAAGGAAGTCCTTGAGATCGGTTTTTCTCTTATCGGTAAACAAGTCGTCACGACTTCCCAGGTCCACGTGGGCAAAGTCAGCGATTTTGCCACCGAGATCGAGACTATGTATATCCAAAAGATTTACGTGGCACGTAGCCTGCTGAAGAGCTTTTCAACCGGCAATCTCGGCATCGACCGGAGCCAGATAAACGAGATCACCGACCGCAAGATCATCATCAATGAACTGCTCAAGGGTGCCCCGGCCGGGGCACGGGCCGTAGCCTAAGAAGCCTACATATCTTGGCGCAGGACTGCTTTGACGTCGTCGTAGCTAAAGCCCTGCCCCACCAGATAGCGCATGAGCTTTTGCTCGTCCTGGTAGCGTGATTGCCTACGCTTGCGGACTATCAGCTCCTGCAGCACCGCCACTTCGTCCGTTTCGTCTTCTGTCAGCACCATGTCGATGATGGCGTCTTCGACATGCTTCTGGCGCAGCTCCTGCACCAACCTTCGTTTGCTGACGGACTTAAGTAAGCGCCGGTTACGCACCCAGGCTTCTGCAAATACCTTATCGTCCACGAGTCCGAGCCGCGTGAGCTTGGCCAGCATCTGCTCAGTCAGTTCCGGGGCATAGCCTTTACGTCGGCAATAGTCCGCCAACTCCCAGCGGCTCCGCATCCGACGTGCTACATACGCTAACAGCAGGCCGTACGCTTTATCTTCCTGTGAAAGTGCCTTGTAGTGCTTGAGCTGAGCCTCGTCCAGTTCGATGCCCGCGTGCAGCCCTTCGGCCAACAGCGCATCCGCACTAAGGCTGAAAGCATACTTTTCATCTACATAGACAGAGTAGCGACTCTTCAGACGCTCCTGCTGTCTTATAGCAGTGATGGTCATGCTACTCCCAGCTGCGGTTCTGGTTTTTCTGCTCGCGCTCGATGAACGCCTGTTCCAGGTCGAGTCTCAGGTGATTACAGAGGTCGAGCAGGACGGCGAACACGTCGGCAGCGGCGTCATTCAGCGTTTCTGCCGCGGTATCAGTAGCCTGGGTCAGGTTAGCGCGCTTGCGGGCGGCCTGCGCAAACTCGCCGGCCTCCTCTAGGAGCAGCATGAACTTTTGGCTCACCGTCTCATCATCAAATCCGCGCTCGGACATCACCTGGCGAACATACTTCTGGTAGGCCGCCAGGCTCGCATCCTGGGTACTTCGTACATCTGCGTCGCTCATTTCCACACCCGCTTTCTGTTCTTCATTTCTTTATCACAGTAGGCTTCATAAAGGTCTATACCCAGCTTGTTGCAGACATCTACCAGTACTATGAACACGTCCCCGACCTCTTCGGCCGCCTCGGTACGTTTGGCGTCGTCAGCGAATTTTACTTTGGCCAGATTACGTACACCCTTGGCTAGCTCTCCGACCTCTTCCGTAAGGAGCAGCATTTTCTGTGCCACGGACTCTGTGTCGAACCCCCGTCCATGATGCAAGACACGGGTGTACTCTTGGATTGCCTGCAGTGAATCGGTTTCCGGGAATACTGCCATCCTATTCCTTGGCCGAAACTTCCTTCACCTTTGCGGCGATTTCTGCCTGTACTTCCGGATTCTCTTGCAGGTACGTCTTGGCGGCTTCGCGGCCTTGGCCGATCTTTTCGCCACCGTATGCAAACCACGCGCCTGATTTTTCAACGATGTTATTGTTGACCGCCAGATCCAGGATATCGCCGGCCGTACTGATACCTTGGTTATACATGATATCGAACTCTGCCTCACGGAATGGCGGCGCAATCTTGTTTTTCACCACCTTGACACGGGCGCGGTTACCGATAACGGCATCACCCGCTTTGATCTGGCTGATACGGCGGATGTCCATGCGCACGCTTGCGTAGAATTTGAGCGCGTTACCACCGGTAGTTGTTTCAGGATTGCCGAACATCACCCCGATCTTCATGCGAATCTGGTTGATGAAGATTACCGTGGTCTTGCTACGGCTGATGACGCCGGTAAGCTTACGCAGGGCTTGGCTCATGAGCCGTGCTTGCAGGCCCATCTGCGGGTCACCCATGTCGCCTTCGATCTCAGCTCGTGGCACCAATGCCGCTACGGAGTCGACCACTATCAGGTCGACCGCGCTGGAGCGCACCAAGGTTTCGGTGATTTCAAGTGCCTGCTCACCATTGTCCGGCTGGGATAGCAGCAGATTCTCTACATCCACACCGATACGCTTGGCGTAGGCCGGATCGAGGGCGTGTTCGGCATCAATGAATGCTGCCGTACCACCTTGTTTCTGGATTTCTGCGATCGCGTGCAGCGATAGCGTGGTCTTACCGGAACTTTCTGGACCATAGATTTCGATGATACGACCCCTTGGGATACCACCACCAAGCGCCAAGTCCAGGCTGAGACTGCCCGTAGGCGTAGTCTCTACGTTCACCGTGTGAGCATCGCCCAATTTCATGATCGAGCCCTTGCCGAATTGTTTTTCAATTGTTTCGAGTGCCAAGCCTAATGCCTTGGTCTTGCCGTCGGTTGCGCCAATCGGATCAGCTGTTGCGCCTACCTTCGGCTTATCTGCTGCTTTTGCCATTATATCTAACCCCTTTCGTCTGCGGCCAAGTCGGACTGCCTCCGAACCTTGCCTGTTACTGATGTTGTACCTACAGGTATAGCAAACCCGCCCCCGCCATTTCAAATTAGAATTTTTTCTAGAAGGACGGACCTTCTAGTGAGATTTACATATCAAAATTGTTAGCGAGTTCATGTTTTAGAATATCGAGCATTTGTTTGTGAGAAGTGTAATCTTCAATAAATTGTAAATATTCATCCGATGAGTTAAACATTGAAATGATTCGCTTCGGTCGAATCCAAGTCTCTGAGTGTTGTTGCAAAAAGTACTGCAAACTAGACCATTCATGGCTCCGCCATTGGCGCGGATTCAGGTGAATATAGCGCGTGATGTGCTGCAGGTACGCCTCATCCGAAATCATCGAAGCTTTGTACCGTGACTCGAACAATGGTCCTGAGCGTTGATACTTCTTATTGAAATACCGGCTATAGCTAGTCATCAAGCTGCGCATCAGAGCACTCATCGCCCCTTGCTGGTGCTGGTAGACCAGCAGGTGGAAGTGGTTGGGCATTAAGCAATATGCAATAAGTTCAATTTTGTTGTAAAAATTTGGGTATGACCCACCGTACGGATCATACACTTCCTCTGCCGAAAGATAGCGCTTGAGCAGTTCTACGAAATAGGCATAATCTTCCGTCTCCGGAAACACCTTTCCCCGGCTATTTCCCCGCGCGTATATGTGGTAGTAATTGTCGGGGATGTCCACCTTTAGTACATTTCTGCTTGGCATGATGCACATATACTAAACCATGTTTTGTAAAACTAGAAGGTCCGTCCTTCTTGATGCTTCTTAGTGTCAGGGCGGCACGTGGCAGAAAGCGCTTATTGCGCTCATGGTTTTCATATATACTACTAGGTAACTATGCGAGTATCCGACGACCTGGTCGAGAAATTACTGTATGCAAGCGGAAAATTCACGCTTGACCAGATAAAAGCCCTGCGAGAACAGGAAAAATCCGAAAAGAAGCCGCTGCAGGATATAGTAGTCAGCAGCAACTCGCTGCCGGAAAAAGACCTGACTAAGCTCTACGCCGACGAAATCGATGTACCGTTCGTCGACCTGAATCCAAAGGAACTCTCCAAAGACATTCTCAAACAGATTCCGGAGCGCATCGCCCGGCAGTACCACGCGGTTGCTTTCGATGTCGACGAAGACGGTGTGGTGTTCGTGGCCATGGACGACCCCGACGACGTGCCCGCCATCAGTTTCCTGCAGAAGCAGCTGGGCCATCCGGTACGGGTACACATCGCCGCCAGCAGTGCTATCGAATCAGCTCTCGAGCAGTACAACGACACCAACGTAGGCACTGAACTTGCCCGGGTAGTGGCCATGGAAGACAAAGACTCGCCCGAGGACGAGGAAGTCGACGAGAAAGACGTGGCCGAGGACAGTCCCATCGCCCAGACTGTCAACCTTATCATCGATTACGGGGTCAAGGCCGGCGCCAGTGATGTCCATATCGAACCGCGCGAGAACTTTGTGCTTGTTCGCTACCGCGTGGACGGAATCCTGCGCGAGGCCAACAAATTGCCACGCAAGGTCCTCAGCAGTCTGATCAGCCGTATCAAGATCCTGGCCAACCTCAAGATCGACGAACACCGTGCGCCCCAGGACGGCCGGTTCAAGATATCGGTCAGCGGCCATATCTATGCCCTGCGTGTCAGTACGCTGCCTATCGTCGACGGCGAAAAGGTGGTCATGCGTATCCTGGACGAATCCAGCAAGCCGGCCACACTAGAAGAGCTCGGCTATTGGGGGCATTCGCTCGAGGCGGTACAGCACGCCATCGTCCAACCACACGGCATGGTACTGGTGACCGGCCCGACCGGCTCCGGCAAATCAACCAGCCTGTTCAGCGTGCTCAGCATGCTCAATAACCCTGGCGTCAACATCAGTACCGTGGAGGACCCGGTGGAATACCGGATCCAAGGTGCCAACCAGACCCAGACCAACCCCCAGGCCGGCATGACGTTTACGAGCGGCCTCCGGGCCCTGCTCCGCCAGGACCCGAACATCATCATGGTAGGAGAGGTTCGTGACGGCGAAACAGCCGACCTGGCCGTGCAGGCCGCTCTGACCGGGCACTTAGTGTTCAGTACGCTCCACACCAACAACGCCGCCACCTGTCTACCCCGCCTGCTTGATATGGACATCGAACCGTTCCTGATCGCCAGTACCGTACGCGTTGTCATCGGCCAGCGCCTGGTGCGCAAACTCTGCCCAGAGTGCCGCTCGCAGTACACGCCTGACACCACCCGCCTGAACCAGATCGGCAAAACATTCAAGATTACCACCGGCGCAGCCATGAGCCGCCTGCACAAATTGGAGAGCGAGGCACTGGCAGCTGGTATCGGCGTCAGCAAGGAAAAGAAAGCCGACGACGCCACCAACGACCTCGCCACTACTGAAAAGACCATCGGCAAGCTCTGGCAGGCCAGCGACGAAGGCTGCGACAACTGCAACCACACCGGCTACAAGGGCCGCATGGGCATCTACGAGGTGCTGCCCAACTCTACCGAGGTGCAAAAACTTATCATCGGCCGCTCCACCAGCGAGCAGCTTGAGGAAACAGCTATCGACGAAGGCATGGTGACTATGCAGGTAGACGGGCTGGTAAAAGCGCTGCGCGGCCAAACAACCATCGAGGAAATCCTGCGCGTCACCGCAGAAAACTAAACCCATGAAATTTACTTATAAAGCAGTCAGATCCACCGGCGCGAATGTCAACGGCACAATCGAAGCACCCGACCGCACCGCGGCCATGGTCGCCCTCACCAAACAAGGACTCAAACCCCTGACAGTCAAATCCGGCAGCGGCGGTGGTATGAACCTGAGTCTGGGCGGCAAAAAGGTCAAAAGCCAGGATATGGTCATCTTTGTGCGACAGCTTTCCACCATGATTTCGGCCGGTGTGCCCCTTGCCCGGGGTCTTGCGACGTTATCGGATAGCCCAAGCAGTCCATACTTCCGCGAAGTCCTGACCAACATTACCAAGGACGTGGAAAGCGGCACAGAACTGGGCACCGCCTTTGCCAAGTACCCAAAGGTGTTCGATGACATCTTCATCAACATGGTCCGGGCCGGTGAAGAGGGTGGTATCTTGGATGAGATCCTCAAGCGCCTGGCCTTGCAGGTAGAACAGAACGCCAGCATCAAAAAGCGCATCAAGGGCGCCATGACCTACCCTATCGTCATCCTTTCCGTCACGGTACTCGCCTTTTTTGGCGTGATGTTCATATTGATGCCCAAGATCTCCAACATCATCACATCCTTAGGCGGCCCGGATGCACATCTGCCTATCTACACCCAGATCCTGCTTGATATCAGCAATGTCTGCCGCAAATATGCATATATAGTGCTGCCTGTCATCGGCGGCATCATCTACGCCATCTTACGCTATATCAAAACGCCCAAGGGTAAATACCAGTTCCATGCGCTCATGCTTCGTACACCCGTGGTCAAGACCGTCATTACCAAGATCGCCATTGCCCGCTTTGCCCGTATCTTTTCCGCCCTGATGTCCGCCGGTGTGAACGTGCTGGAGTCGCTGTCTGTCACAGGCGCGGCCATCGGCAATCTGGTAATCGAAAAAGAGCTCGCCGCGGCCGCCGAGCAGGTCAAACAGGGTAAGCAGCTTTCCGAGGTCCTGGCAGACAGTCCGCATTTCCCGCGCATCGTCTCCCAGATGCTTGCCGTCGGCGAAGAAACCGGCAAGACCGACGTGGTGCTCGTGAAGGTAGCTGATTTTTACGAAGAGGAAGTAGCCACTGTCATCGACAGCTTAGCGAGCATCATCGAGCCGGTTATGATCATCTTTCTGGGTGCGGGCGTGGGGCTCATTGCAGCCAGCGTCATGGGCCCCATCGCCAACCTGAGTACACAGATTGGCAATAACTAGCCCGCCTATCCACATGTTCAGCGTCGTAACCTTGACGACACCAAGCTTATGGTTATAATTATGCTTAGGCTTACAGGTATTCACCTGACTTAGCATAATTTACAAACAATTTATAAGGAGGGTGGGCCCTTATGGTTTCACTTAAAAACAAGTCAAAAGGCTTTACGATCGTTGAACTTTTGATCGTCATCGTCGTAATTGGTATCTTGGCGACATTGGTCATTGTGACCTTCACCGGCATTCAGCAAAAAGCACGCGACAGCAAACGAAAGACTGATATCTCAGCTATCCAGGCTTCTCTAGAATCGTACTACAGTAGTAATAACACCTATCCTACTGTTGCGGACCTAAACAGCAGCACCTGGCTTGCCGCCAACATGAAGGGCTTTGACACTAACGCACTCAAAGACCCTAAGGGCAACGCTTCTACGGTCGTTGGTGGTCAGACTCCAAGTGGTACGCAGTACGCGTACGTCGTAACCGACACATTAGGAACTCTCGCTTCACCTACAACATGTAGCGATACAGCCGGTGCCACCAACCCCTGCACCAACTTTGGCATCTACGCCAAGCTGGAAAGCGATGGTAGTACTATTAGTAAGGTTAGCAACAACTAATACGCCTATACAGGTAATGCTAGAAACACTGAGCTCAACAAACTCAGTGTTTTTGGCATTTTAGGCAAAGGAGGATTCAAATGATTTCGCTCAAACACAAGAATAAGGGTTTCACCATAGTCGAGCTTTTGATCGTGATCGTCGTGATCGGCATTTTGGCGACATTGGTCATTGTGACCTTCACCGGCATTCAGCAAAAAGCACGCG
>DATIIK010000005.1:0-47487 GCA_035479715.1 Saccharimonadales bacterium (SeqCode)
TAAAAACAAGTCAAAAGGCTTTACGATCGTTGAACTTTTGATCGTCATCGTCGTAATTGGTATCTTGGCGACATTGGTCATTGTGACCTTCACCGGCATTCAGCAAAAAGCACGCGACAGCAAACGGAAAACGGACATCTCGGCAATTCAAGCGGCACTCGAGTCGTATTACAGCAGCAACAACACCTACCCGACCGTGGCCGACCTGAATGACTCCAGCTGGCGCGCAACCAACCTGAAGGGCTTTGATGCTAATGCGTTGGGCGACCCCAAGGGCAACTCAAACACAGTCGTTGGTGGTCAGACTCCAAGTGGTACGCAGTACGCGTACGTCGTAACGGGTGACCTAGGAACCCTCGCAAGCCCTACGACCTGTTCTGATGCCGCAAATTCGACAACGCCCTGCACCAACTTTGGCATCTACGCCAAGCTGGAAAGCGATGGCAGCACTATTAGTAAGGTCAGTAACAACTAGTCCCATCCCTGAAATACGCCCCGCCAAGGAACCTCTCCACACGTGAGAGGTTCCTTTTTAGTCAACTCACTGGCGACATCGGATAGACATAGTCCAGCGAGCGATAACAGAGACAGTCTAGCCGTCTGATACTAGCGGCAGCCGCTAGTATCAATAGATGGATAGGCACATGGCTTGGCCGCCTCTTACCCCATGGAAGCTAGTATGTAAGCTGCTCTTTACGGCCGCGTAAGCACTTCACGCCAGCTGAGGATATTGTAGGTGCCGGTGATGGGATAGCTCGGCGGTGGCGCATATAGCAGGTTGTAGTCGTAGTTCGTATTAGTATGTTCGATGCCGGAGATGTAGTAGCCGGTAGATGTATCGCGCACCGCACTGCCGCAACCACCGCCCATCTGGTAGTTCCAGGTCCAATCCTGGCGTGTCGCTACCGAACCATAGAAGGTGAAGGTCTGCGTGCTGTTTACCCAACCCTTGGTGCAGCTATTCGTCCCTGCATAGTACTGCGGCCAGGTCACGGAGCCGGTCTGGGCAAGTGCGGCGGCATCCACTTCAAAGTTGAAGCTGCCGCTCGCGTTGGAAGGTGCATAGGGCTGTATATATACGTTGCCTTCCGAAACCAGCCCGACCGCATCCGAGCCGTCTTTGGCGGTGTAGAGCAGCTGGTCGGCGATATTGATATTGGTAGACTGCGTGCCGGATGCTAGACGGCCGGATGCGATCGTCACCCTGCCGTGGAAGGTCGGGTTCGTACGCACCCAGACATTATCCTCCACGAAGATCACGCCCGATGGCGGTAGTGCGATGCCGGTCGCAACCGCAGTTTTGGTAAGCGCGGCAGTATAGTTAGCGGCCGTGTCGTCCTCGCCCGTCACTTTATACAAATCGTAGGTGCCGTTAGTATTGAGCTGTATCAGGTAGCCCTTGGTTGCGCTGTAGCTCGTGGCCGTCTCAGGAATGTACGCATTGGTACGCGTGGCCGGCAGCTGGCTGCAAGCTGTGCCCAGAGCGGCGAGCGAGGCCGTGGAGGCGTAGTCTGCAAAGGCGGTTTTCTTCATGGTACACAAGGACGTCGAAACCTGGTTGAAGTCCACGGTCGTCTTGGGATACAGCCAGCTGGTCTTATTGCGCGTATTGCAATTAGGCGTAGTAACCGATGTATTGCACCAGACGCCGGGGTGCGAACCGCCATCACCACCATACTTACCTTGTGGCGTATAGGTAGCATTTGCGCTGCTGACCGTATCACTGTTGGTACCGTCCATGCGGATACCGACGTTCGAGAATACCGGCCCGTTGGCTGATTCATTGGACCCGAACCAGAATTCCGTATCCGCCACCAGTCCGTAGCTGGCAAACGAGGCTGCGCCGATCTGCGCCTGCACTGTGCGTGCGATCTTGCTGCCCGTTACCTGGCCGATGGAGCGCACCGTTACCAGCGTGGATCCATTCCCCTGCGGCTTGACCCACAGCGTATACGTACCGGTTGTCTGCGCGCTGTCATCGATGTAATTGTGCACATACGGTCCATAGCCAAGGTTAGGGTCTTGCGTGGCTGGCGTGCCCTGGCCATCTTTGTAGTCGCCGCCATTATGGCTCAGGTGCCACAGGTAATAGTTGATGCCGGCTTCAGCAACGTTGAACGCCTGTTGGCTGCGTACATCGTTCCCTACGATTTCGAAATTGGTCAGAATGACCGTGACGGTCGCCACACCGATGATAGACATGGCCAGCATGAACGCGATCACACCGGGCAGTATGAAGCCGTCAGTGGTCCGTACACGTAGTTTGTGCAGCCAGCTCATCATAAGTTCGTCTTAAAATTCCTTAGGCTTACCTGCAGGTTCATGGACTGGACACCGCCGTTCGTCGCCGTTGCTGCCAGGTTGACCTGCACGACTTTTATGGCGTTCAGGTCACTGACGGGTGTGGTGAGCGTGCTGCCCGAGGCGTCATAGTACGCAAACAGATTACTGCCGCTTGCCTGGTAGAGGTTTGGAATGATGGTGTATGTTTTCATCTGTGCGGTCAGTAGCGTACCCGTTGGCGGGTTAGCGCTCATGGGCGTCAGGTCTGCTAGCAGCTGCCCGTTGGATATATAATAATGCAGTTTTGATACATAGGCATCGCTCGGGTAAAAATACGAATACAGCACCAGGTCGTTATTGGCCGCCGAAATGACACCGGTCGATCCCCGGATTACATTGGCCACTCGAGCCTCCTGCGCAGCCAGATTGGTTGCAGTGCTGCCGTCCTTCTGCACATTCAGGTACTGCACGAGATTGGTGCGGAACATGGTAATGAAGACAATGCTGATCAGCACAGCCAGCACCAGGGCGATCATCAGTTCCACTACACTGAAGCCGTCTTGAGTCAGCTTACGGTACGGCATTGAAGCCTCCCAGCGGCGTCGTCGGCAACGTGAGCGTACCAGCGCTGTTCGTGACACTCAGCTGTGCGCTGCCAGTCGTCATCGTGGTCAGGTTGTAGCTACATTTCAGCTGGGTGGTGGTCGAACTACAGCCTGTACCTGTGTAGGTAGTACTGCCCTGCACCAGCTTGGCGCTGGCCGAAGACAGATTATAACCGGTGAACGTGATCAGCACATTACTCAGCGACCCGCCCGACAGGCTGATCTGGTCGGGATCCATCGTAAAGACGCGCGGGAAGGTAGAGCTGGTGGTGAGCATCAGGCGCACTTTCTGTACATATTCGGTGCCGCTGTAGCTGTAGGTGGTCGCGGGCGGATTTGACGCGTCATAGATAGGAACGGTGACCGGTCCGAGCGAATTATCACCACCATAGGGTACCGCCGCTGCCAGGTAATACGTGGTCGCGCCGACCTTGCAGTTTACATCACCATTATCGCCACAGAACGTGTAGCCGTTGACGGGCACCAGGCCGCTGATGGCAGCCAGGCCACCTGCATCGGTCGTTGGCCGGGTATCGGTACCGGACATGTTATCGAAGTAATAGCTGGTATCGGTACTGAGCGTGTATTTCTTGTAGCCACCCTTGGCGTACACTTTGACGCCTGCCAGAGCCGCGCCGCTCGTATTGGTCGTTTCCACTACCAGACTGTTGGCGGTCATCGGGTACAGTTTCATAGTGAGCGATGAAGCGGCCTGGGTGATTACCTTTTGGTTAGGATAGGTCGGTATCAAAGAACCCGACGCAGCAATGGTGGTCAGCGTGGAATAGCCGCTCTTACTGGCCGTCAGTATATAATCGGCACCGCTATCCGGTGTGGCCTGGTAGATGATAGCGACACCATTTTCGTCGGTGGTATCTGATGCATTGATATGGGGCGTCACCGTATTGTTTACCGCGTTGACCGTAGCGCCCGATATGGGCGTACCGGTGCCATCCACCACCGTGATAACCAAAGCGCCCGTGTTGCTGGACGTTTCAGACACACGTGACGCTATCTGCGTATCTTCACTTGCCAGCTGAGTGCCGCCTGCATTCAGGATCGACACGTGTGCCACCTTATAATCAGCAAAATTCGTGTCAGTGGTAGGAGTGGCGGCGACGGAACCACGGCAATATTTCAGCTTGAGCGCCGTGGTGGAGTAGATGTTGCCGCAATTGTCGTAAGCGTCATCAACGTAATTGACACTGGTGTTCACGGTGTACACCGCTTTGTTGACGGTGACGGTCTTGGTGCCGGGAATAACACCGGTGCCCGCGATCGCCCCACCGATTACGATCAGGCTGTCATAGGGCAGCGATTTTAAGTATTCCATCTGGTTGGTTGCCAGTGTCAGCGCCACGGCCCGCTGTTTGGCCAGCACCGCGCTATGCACCAGAGTGATGAACAATCCAAAAAGGCTCACTACCAATATGCCGATTACCACCAGGCTCACTACCAGTTCCACCAACGTAAAACCAGCCGACCTGTCAGCCACACTACCGTCAGCCTCAGACTTGCCCGCCCTGGTGCCACTCATCTTGCTTATAGTATAGCGCACCCACCTCCAAAATGCTCCGTATACCAATAGCGGTTTCATGCCGGGACATGCTATGATACACGTAAGGATACTTATATTTATATGAGGTGGGCAAACCAGGCGCGCAAGCAAGCCAACACACTGTTCTTTGAGGACAAGCCATTATTCGGCTTGGACATCGGCCATGGCAGAGTACGTGTGCTCCAGCTGCATCCCGGCAAGAAAGTGCCGCGGATCGTAGGCTACGGTGAAACGGCATTTGATCCAAGCGCAATCGCAGAAGACGGTGCCATCGCCAAGCCCGAAGTCGTCGCCAAGGCTATCCAGGAACTGTTCAGGCATCATCTGGTAGGCGACATCACGACCAAACGGGTCGCCCTCTCGGTACCGATCGCACGTGCCTTTACCCGGTCCATGACCGTGCCGCCGCTAAGTTCCAAAGAACTGGCCGAGGCCGTTCGGAACGAAGCACAGCAATACATTCCTGCCGCCGTTACCGATCTGTACCTGGACTACGTCCGCAACCAAAGTAATGCCAGCGACGATTCATCGAGCGTATTCATAGTGGGTATGCCGCGCCAGATCGTTGACTCGCACCTGATGCTAGCACGCCTGCTGGGGCTGGAAGCAGTGGCCGTGCAGACTTCCAGCGGCGCCGGAGCACACCTGTTCGCGCGCGACGCGCAGAGCGACGTGCCGTCGGTGCTCGTGGATTTCGGCAGTGACAGCGCGGACATCACCGTATACGATCACGGGCCAGTCGTGAGCGGCACGGTCGCCTGTGGCGGTGACCAACTGACCATCGCGATTGCCAAAAAGCTGGACGTCACCGAAAAGGAAGCTCTGCTCATCAAGACCAAATACGGCCTAAACCTCAGTAAGAAACAAAAGGAAATCGAAGCTGCTCTCGACCCGATGCTTGGCCTGCTGGTCAAGGAAATCCGTCGTACCGTGAGGTACTTCGAGGAACATGCTTCCGGCAAGCAGACTATATCGCAGATTGTTATCGCCGGTGGCGGCGCCAACATGCCTGGCATGGCCGAATACCTGACCCGCACCCTGCGCCTGGCCGTACGCTCATTTGACCCGACGTTCTATGTTGATTTTGGCAAATTACAGCCATTTGGCATGACAGAGCGTATGTCATATGTGACAGCCGTCGGACTGGCCATGATCGAGCCAACGGAGGTTTTCGCATGATCAACCTGCTGCCCCCCGACCTTAAAAGCTCATACCGCTATGCACGACACAACCGGACGCTGGTGCACTGGATCATCCTGATGAGCGTCAGCCTGGTGATAGCAGGCGGCCTGGTAGCAGGTGGGTATCTGTTCCTGAACCAACAGATACACAACACCACCCGGCAAATTGCCACCAGCAATGCACAGCTGAACGCTGAAAATATAGGCACCGTCCAAAAGCAGGTCACGAGCATATCGGGCAACCTCAAGCTGGCCATATCGGTGCTTTCACAGGAAGTACTGTTCTCGCAGTTGCTCAAACAGCTGGCAAGCGTCACACCCAATAACGTTATCCTGACCAACCTGTCCATCTCCCAGACAGTAGGAGGGGTCGACATCACCGCCGAGACCGCCAACTATCAAGATGCTACCCAGCTACAGGTCAACCTCTCCGACCCCAAGAAC
Organism: Saccharimonadales bacterium (SeqCode); assembly: GCA_035479715.1. Taxonomy (GTDB): domain Bacteria; phylum Patescibacteriota; class Saccharimonadia; order Saccharimonadales; family UBA4665; genus JAJZCD01. The sequence goes on from DATIIK010000005.1 coordinate 6,072, forward strand.
CAGATCTTCACCAAAGCCGACATCGTCAGCATCAACTGTAGCGCACAGAGTGCCACCAGCGGTAAATATCCCTGTACCGCCACCTTACGTGCCCTATTCGCCGCCAATAACCCCTTCTTATTTATAAATAGTGGGAGCAAGAGTAAAAAATGATGAATGCTAAACGCTTGTATTACATTTTGGTCGCCGTCATCGCCTTGCTCTGCGTGGGTTTTATTGGTGTAGGCTATGAGACCAATAAGGTGCTCGGCGCCCAGGCGGACAAGCTGAGTAAGCTGAAGGGCGACAGCGCAGCCCTGGAGACAGCGCAGGTCACTCTCACCAAAAACAAAGCCGACGTAGTCAAATACAGTGAGCTGAACACTATCGCCCAGACCATCGTCCCCCAGGACAAGGACCAGGCGCAGGCGATCCGCGAAATCGTGAACCTAGCTAGTGCAAGTGGCATACCCAAGCTATCTTCCATCACCTTCCCAACCTCCACATTGGGCACGCTCGCACCGGGGACAAGCCGTAACCCAAACCTTACCCAGCTTACCCCCGTACCTGGTATCGTAGGCGTGTACGAACTGCCCATTACCATAGCCCAGGACAGCAGCGCACGTGTGTCGTACAGCCAGTTCATCACATTCCTGACCAAGCTAGAGCACAACCGGCGCACCGCCCAAGTGGGCAACATCAGCATCCAGCCGGACACCGCCAATCCCAACCAGGTCGCATTCACCCTAGTAATTAACGAGTTTATAAAACCATGAAGAACGGAAACTTAGACCTTGGCAGCCTGGGCACGTCCGCCAGTGCATTTGCCAAAAAGATCGTGGCCTACAAAGCACTCATCTTTTTCCTGGCGGTAGCTTCGCTGTATGGATTCATCATCTGGCGCATCAACACCTTTAGCAATGCGCCTGCCAGCGAAAGCGAGCAGCAGGCCAAGACTACTTCCCAGCCGCGTATCGATCCAGCTACTATCCAAAAGATTCAGAGCCTGCAAGACAACAGTGTCAGCGTCCAGACCTTGTTCGACGATGCCCGCCAGAATCCGTTCAACGAATAGGCTTACCGGACGCTTACTGTTCTTTGCTTTGGGTGGGCGAGGACTGCGTAGGATCGTTTGACTGTGCTGCTTGCTGGGACTGTGCCTGTTGCTGCGCGACCATCTGCTGGTACTGCAAGAATTGTTGGTACTGCTGCGGGTCAATCGCGGGAGCTTGCTGGGTTTGCACCTGAGCCTGGCGGGCGGCACCGAGCGTTGAAGGCAGCATACCTCCCTGTAGGGCGGCATCAAAGTTTTCGTGTGCCTGGATGATTTGGCGGGCGGCAGTATGAGGATCGGGGAGCATCATGAAATTATAATTATTCTGCTCACCCGGCGTCTCGATATTCAGATGTCCGAATCCCAGTGTAGTACCAAAGAAATCCTGGGTCACTGACACATCGGTGATATGCTGCAGACTCAGCTGGTTGACACTGCTCGCGAACAGGCTGGGCTGCAGCATCTGCACCAAAGCTTCTTCTGTCAATATCAAGCTCTCCTGCGAACGCAAATACACCGGCAAAGCCGCGCCGACCAGTATCAAGGCCGAGAAACCGCCTGCCACCGCTAGTATCAGGTTCTGGTGCTGTGCCCCGGTGCTAACGCCGTCGCTACCACCCGTACCAAGCACCGTGAAGGCTATGGCGATACTCATCACCATGATTACTACAATGACGGCTACGATCCAGCTCGATGCATAGGCGAACCAGTGGTGTTTGTAGACGGCAAGGATTTTTTCGTCTTCGTCGATAGGAAGCTTGCTGTGCAGGTATTTATCTTGCTGCGGACTGATTGGCATGAAGACTATTATACAACCTCTCTGCAAGAGCGCCTACCGCTGTTAGGCAAGCGAGGTCTGCGGATCGGGTTCAGGTCGTGGTTTGCCGAGGTGCCGGTAGGTTTTGGCCGTCACTTTGCGCCCACGGGGAGTCCGCTCTAGGAGCCCTATCTGCATCAGATATGGCTCGATAAAATCTTCGATAGTGCTGCGCTCTTCGGCAGTCAGCGCCGCCAGTGTCTCTACCCCCACGGGGCCGCCATTGTAGCTGTCGATGATAGCAGCCAGCAACATGCGGTCGGCTGGATCCAGTCCCAGCTCGTCTACCTCGAGTAGTTCCAATGCCTTGGTGCTGATAACCGTGTCGATAATGCCATCGCCATTCACATCGGCATAGTCACGAACACGCTTGAGCAGGCGGTTGGCAATACGTGGGGTTAATCTGCTGCGTTCCGCTAATTTTTTGGCTGCCGGCTGGTCGATTACGATATTGAGGATGCCTGCGGCACGCTCAATGATCTGTGCTACTTGTTCGTGCGTATAAAATTCCAGCCGATGAATGTGCCCAAACCGGTCACGCAGCGGCGCAGCTAATGCCCCGGTGCGGGTAGTGGCGCCGATAAGCGTAAACTGCGGCAGGTCCAGCCGCAGGCTACGGGCCGACGGCCCTTTGCCGATCATAATATCCAGTTTGTAATCTTCCATGGCGCTATAGAGCACCTCTTCCACCGTCCGATGCAGGCGGTGGATTTCATCGATAAACAGGATGTCGCCGTCTTGCAGGTTAGTCAGCAGGCTTGCCAGATCCCCTGCCCGCTCGATAGCCGGGCCACTGGTGATTCGGATCTGCGCGCCCATCTCGTTGGCTATCACACTGGCCATAGTAGTCTTACCAAGCCCCGGCGGCCCATATAACAGCACATGGTCCAACGTCTCACCACGCTTTTTGGCCGCCTGGATCGCCAGCTTCAGGTTCTGTTTGAGCCGGTCCTGACCGATGTAGTTGGCAAAATCGTGCGGCCGCAGCTTGAGTTCGAACTCCTGCTCGACGACAGCATCATCATCCGCTGGCGTAGTAGCGCTCACGATCCGTTCAATCATGCCTAAATTATACCGCAATAAGCTTACGCTTGCTGCAAATTACTGTTGTGTTATTAGTCTTCCAGCCGGAAGCCCAGCTCAGCGGCGAGCAAGGGCGCCAGCTGCATCAGCTGTTCACTCGATATCGTCGCACCCTTAAGTCCCAAAACACCCTTGGCCGCGACGATGTCCTGCTCGCGAATATCAACACTGCTGCAGTGCGCCGAGGTAAAGTTCGTATCAGTTAGATCGCACGAGCTAAAGGTAACGTGTGTGAACCGCGCATTGCCAAAATCCGCCGCGCGGAGCATGCAGTTTTCAAAGTGGACCCGCTTGAATGTCGCGAAGCGAAAACCGGCCTCGTCGAATTTGATGTTCCTGAAGGTACAATCCTCGAAGCTACCGCCTCCTAACTCCGACCCCGTCATACGGCTATCACTGATCTGCACACGCAACAGGCGCGCTTTATGGCCGCGCAGACCGGCCGATTCCAGTTTGGTGCACACCGCATCGCTTATTTCCAACCGTTCCAGGACTAACCCGGTCAGGCTGACGTGGTCTAGCCGCGACATATCGATGTTTGCATACGTGACACCGGCCACGTACAGATTGCTTACGGCTGCCCTATCAATCTCTAGCGAATCGTCCGCCTCGTCGTCCCAGGCTGCGAGCTGGGCAGGGATCTTTGGGGCAACCGGTTTTACGACCATCAGCCTTTGAGCGCCAGTTTGATACGCTCTTCCGTAGGCAAGCTCGCATCGATGTCCTTGAGAGCCGCCGTAGCATCCTGAGGACTGTAGCCGAGTGACATCAACGCCTCTACTGCCTCGTCGCCTGCCGCAATGCCTGGCCGGGCCACGATGCCTTCGGCGGCATCGCTTGCCGCTAGCCCTACCTTATCGCGCAACTCTACTACGATCTGTTCGGCAGCCCGCTTGCCGACGCCCTTGGCACTCTGCAGCAGTTTGACGTCACCAGCCGCAATCGCCCCTCGCACTGCCGGGGCCGTGCCGATGTCCAATACTGCCAAGGCCACTTTTGGCCCCACATTCTTTACGCCCAAGAGTTGTTCGAACAGCTTCTGCGTGTCATACAGCACAAATCCGAACAGGTCATAACCCTGCTCACGCACGTGCTCATGCACGTACAACTTTGCTTTCTCACCCGTAGTCAGGCGCCCAAAGTCTTCGGCCGTGACCTGCAAGCCGTAGCCCACACCCTGCACGTCTAAGACCACCGTGGGGCCTAGCTTTTCGCTCACCACTCCAGAAAGCGTCGCAATCATGCAGGCCTCATCTCGCGACGTTCGCGGATAGCCACCATCAGCGAAGTAACACCCTGGACCGCTAGCATTGGCTCATAAAGCCGATGACCGGGCCCTATCTGCTTCGTATTATTAAGGTCGCCATCCGGTATTCTCTTCAATGATGGCCTGGGCTGCCAGTAACGCGTAATACTGTCTCTATCAGAAACCCGTAGCGCTGTATCAAGACGAGCATATTGGCCGCCCTCCCGACCCACTGTAATACTTAATCGAGGCACCCGATGTGGCTGCGAATCTAGTAATGAAACCGCGGCAGAAGAGACCTGTCGCCGACCAGCAGAGGGCTGGTGGTCAATCCGTAGCTCAGTGCACTCCTTCAGCTCATCAATGACCTGTCTGACATGCCCTGGCTCGAGCTTCGTTCCGCCCTGCAGATACCTGATAACCTCATCGTCAATCGCACCGGCAATCAATGGAATACCATCTTCAGTAGTCGGCACAGCATAGAACGCTGGTGTGTAGCCCTCACTGCTGGAAAGTGCCTGTGCATTCATAACGAATGCGCCCAGCACCTGCGCCGGTACTACGAGCCGTTCACCGGTTGCAGCTAATTCACTCATACCTCTATTGTGTCAGCTTGTGGACATAGCTGCAATATTAATACCGGGCGTTTTGGGCGTGCGTCAGCGCAGTAGCGATAGCGTCAGCTGCGTCGTCTGGCTTGGGAACCTCACTGATCCCCAAAATGACCCGCACCATTTCTTGCATCTGTTTTTTATCGGCCTTGCCATAACCAGTAATCGCCTGCTTGATCTGCATGGGCGTATATTCAAATATCTGCATAGAAGCCTGCATGCCGCACAGCAGTACCACGCCGCGGGCTTGCGCCACGGTCATAGCAGTGGTTACATTGCGGGCAAAGAACAGCTTTTCCACCGACATCACGGCGGGGTGCGTGGCGGCAATGATATCAGTGAGCTCTTCGTAAATCGTAAGCAGCCGCACAGCGTCGTCTTCGTGCACCGGCGTACGAATAACGCCCCCATCCACGAGCTGCGTCTTACCCCTGTCCACATCAATGATTCCAAAGCCTAAAATACCTGTACCGGGATCAATCCCCAAAATTCTCATACCTTTAGTATAAAATAAACAGAGTATGCCAGCGTACAATTATCAAATTCTCAGTAAACTGGAATATTTCCATGACCTGGTGTGGCGTATCGACGCAACCCAGAAAGGTACCCGTGTGGCAGTCGCTACCATGGCCTTCGACCCCCATGAGCGACCTATCCACGACCTAATTATTGCCCTGACAGCCGCAGCACGACGAGGCGTGCAGACCCATCTCGTACTAGATGCGTATACATTCCTGGTTCACGACAAGCGCCTTTGGCCCGGACCGCTCTGGAGTCAGACCAAACTCCCTGTAACCCTACCGGAGCCATTCCATACCACCTGGGCAGTACTGCAGGAATTTGAGGCTGCGGGCGGCCGCTACGGAATTACCAATATACCTGTCAAACCATTCCGCAACCCGTACTCGGGACGCTCCCACATAAAGGGCGCAGTGATAGGCGACTATATATACATTGGTGGCTGCAATCTGGACAGCCCCGGATACATCGATATCATGCTTGGCCGTACACACAAAGAAAGCGCCGACTGGGTATACGACTGGTTCGTGAGTATGTGTGCAACCGCCTCGACCGTGCTCACATATCAAGGGGCGGACAAACGGAAGGCCTTCGGGGATGGCAGCGAAATAATCATCGATTCAGGCATTCCCCGGCGGTCCGCCATTTATAGGCGCGCGCTGCGGCTGATCGATTCCGCCAAAGAAACCGTGTACCTGACCTGTCAATTTTTCCCTGGCGGCGAGACCGCCCAGCATCTGCTGGCGGCACACAAGCGGGGTGTCGACGTACGGATAGTATATAGCCATCCAGCCACACACGGCAGCAAACGGCTTATGCACGCCCTGCACGTCAGACGTGAACGCATGCGTTTGCCCACTGATTTCTTTGCCGAACAGCAACCGGCCCGCACTCCGAAACTGCACGCCAAAATCCTGGTCACCGATAGCATTTCACTAATCGGCAGTCATAACTATGTGCCGCAAGGCGTTAACCTTGGAACAGCCGAAATCGCCCTGCAAAACAACAACCCGGACTTAGCTCAGACCGTTATTCGCAAAATCGGCAGCCAGCTGTAGCGGTTTACGCGAGCAGCTCGTCAGCGATGTCAAAATTGACATGTGTATTCTGAACGTCATCGATGTCATCAAGTGCATCCATCAGACGCATGATCTTGCCCGCGGTGTCTTTGTCGGTGATCTCGATGGTAGTGTTCGGCACATACGTGAGCTCCGCCTCGGTGATTACGATGCCGGCAGCTTTTAGCGCATCACGGACCTTGGCGAGGTCGGTCGCGGCTGTGTACACGATGCTTTCATCGCCCTCTTCCTGCATATCTTCCGCGCCGGCATCAATCGCCGTCAGCAACAGATCGTCACCACTCGCACTCACGCGGATGGCACCTTTATGGTCAAACTGGAATGCCACGGCACCCTTTTCGGCGATATTGCCGCCATGCTTACTGAATGCCAGCTTTACCATGGGATAGGTACGGTTGATGTTGTCGGTAGCGACTTCCACCAATATTGCCACGCCACCCGGACCGTATCCTTCGTATAGGATTTCCTGCAGCTGGGCAGCGTTCTTGTCTTTGACACGGTCAATACTGCGCTGGATATTGGCGCTCGGCATGTTAGCAGCTTTGGCCTTGTCGATTGCCAGGCGAAGTGCAAAGTTCGTATCCGGGTCGGCGCCGCTACGAGCCGCGATGGCAATCATGTTACCGAGTTTGGTAAAAACGGCGCCACGGGCTGCGTCTTTCGCGCCCTTTTCACGCTTGATGGTGGACCATTTGCTGTGGCCTGACATTTAGTATTCCGCTCCTTGCATATCTGTTATTGTACCAGATTTACACTCAAAAAGAAAGCCAGCTGCACCTAGGCTAGGCACTGCTGGCTGAAAGATTTTCCCTATTATGGCTGGCTACCGGCCGAAAAGCAATTGGCCCTGAGCACGGAGCTGCATCGCATACTTAACGGTGCGCGATTCGTGCCGGCCTGAGGTCGCAAGCTCGGGAAACTCTACGTGCTTTCTGTCTAAAAAGCCGCTGATCCGATGATCGACATCTGCTGAAGTCATACCTTTCCCCTTTGTAACGCTTAGTGTTCCTCTACCTCTTGGAACTATACATAGCATAGTGGATTAGGCTGGGTTTCGGCTGTAAGCAAGCCAACAACTTTTGTGTGATAATTCGCGCACGGAGTCTGTGAGAGACTACGCAACGGGCTGAGAGGCGTTGTCGACTTCCCGAATAAGCTTTACCAGCTCGTCAGGGGTAGCCCATGCTTTCAGCATGTAGTGCATAGCACCCAGGGAGAACGCTTCGTCAATTTCATGCTGGTCATCATAGTTGCTGAAGACGATAATCTTAGCGTTCGGCATTGTTTCTTTGGGTTTCAGCTCCTTGAGGAACTCAATGCCGTCCATAACTGGCATCCGTAGGTCGAGCAGGATGATGTCCGGCTTTTCCGTCGCCAGGATGTCCAACGCTTCTTTGCCGTTGTATGCCCGTAGCAGTGCGATATTAGCGGCTCCGAGTACCCGAGCATAGGCCTCATTGAGCAGTTGCTCATCTTCGATTATTAACACTTGTAAATCTTTGTCACTCATATTTACCATTGTATTTTCCCATTTACCCTGTACATTGTAGGGTCCTGATATAAAATGTGCTGTAAGGTAGTTCGCATAATCCTTACCCGTTCACCGCGCCGCAGAGATCTTGCTCCGTTCCGCCTTACTTGTATTTTCGCTTAGCGGCAGAAAAATAGCAAACGTCGTACCATGGCCGATTTTCGATTCCACGGTCACCTCACCACTGTGCAAGCGGATAATCTCTGCCGCAAGGTACAGCCCAATACCACTGCCGCCCGCCTGCACGCTCAGTGGGTTATGGATGCGCGAGAACTTTGTAAATAATTTGCCGAGATCGGCTTTTTTTATACCGACCCCAGTGTCGGTCACACTGATCATGGCTTCTCTGCCAGCACGTTTCAGGTGCAGGGTGATATGACCGCCTTCCGGCGTATAGACGCCCGCGTTATGCAGCACGTTCTCGATTGCCATGCGCAGGTAACCAAGGTCGGCCGAGACCGTCAGCTGGGCGCGTGGAAGCCGTACCCTGAACACATGCCGCCGTTGTTCCAGGGACGAGCGCATATCATCGGCGACGCCACGGACGAGCGCCTTCAGGTCAATCGGCATTATCGTCATCGCGAGCCGCCCTGTATCTACGCGGGCCGCATTCAGGATCTGGTTGATGATCTGAATCTGGCGCTCGTTACTTTCAAAAGCTTTCTGGAGCATTTCTGTCTGGATATCCGATATCTCGCCAACATAGCCCTGTAGCACCATACCCAGGTACTGCTTGACGGCAGTGGCAGGCGTACGCAACTGGTGCGAGGCCAGCGCCACAAACTCATCCTTGGTCCGTGAGATCGTTTCGAGCTCTTCGTTACGCTTCTGGAGGATCTTGGATTCCCTGCGGTTCAATTGGTCTTGACGGCGCGCCAGCTCTATCTGGGCTTGTAGGTCACGGCGCTCCGTAACGTCCACGATCACACCTGGGAACAACATCTTCTTGCCCTGCAGCTCGATCTTGCCGCGGGCAAGTACCCACCGGATTTCACCGCCCGCGGCCAGCGTACGATACTCTTCATCGAATTGCACATGCTGCCGGACAGTATTCTGGATAGCACGCCTCACGCGCGGAAGGTCATCCGGATGAATCGCACGCATGAATGATTCCAACGGAAGGCCGCCGATGACCTGCTCCTTGTCCAGTCCGAACAGCTTGGCCAGGTTGCGGTCGCCGATAACAATATCAGCGGACACATCCCAGACCCAGCTACCTACCTTGCCTATTGCAAGCGCCGCGGCCAACCGGTCCTCCATGTTCGCCATCTCGCGCTCCGCGAGGGTTTCTTCGGTGATATCGTGACTTGCCGCCAACACATATTCCACCCGGCCATCTCTGTCACGTATCAATGTATAGCTGGGCCGCCAGTAGCGGACCACTTTTACCCCGTCCGGCCTCACCAGATCATAGCGCAGTATGTCGAGCGGCTCGGCCGTACCATCGCTGACAAGACGCCGCAGATACTCCTGCAGGCGATTGACGCCCGTTTTCTTATACGTGTCACTGAGGTCAGGGAAAACCGAGAACAAAGGTTTGCCGACACACGACTCACGGGGGATGCCCATCAATTCCACGCGCGCCTTATTCACTTCAATGATAGTAAATTCAGGGTCATTCGCCCGAAATAGCATATATGGCTCGGGCAGATCCCGGAACACGCTCCAAAAGTCGGGATCCGCTAAGCGTGCAACCTGCTTAGACCTCGACATTTTCGAATTCGTCACTCCCCGTTGCCTGCACCAGAAGCGGTACATTTACGTAGTAGGCAAACCGCTGATAGTCAATCAGCCCCTTGTCTTTCAAGCGGTGCAATTCCACTGCCGTCGTTTCACGGGTCAGGCCTACCATTTCGGCGATATCCTGATGGCTCAGGCGCAGCTCTATCTTTACCAGTCCATCGCTCTGCTTTTCGCCGAAGCGTGCTACCAGGTACTGCAAGATATAAACCAGCTTTTCCTGGGCATGTGAGTGCTCAAGTGCATAGATGTGCATGGTGGCACTGGTGTAGTGTGCCATGTACGACTGGAACACCTGTTCGCGCAGCTCATCGTTCTTTTGTAGGGCCGACAGGAATTCAAGCTTCGGCATGCTGAGCACCGTACAATCGGTCAGCGCCTCATAGTAGTACAGGCTGACACGTGACTTATCAAACACACATTCCACCGGGAAGATATCCCCGGCCGAGAGCAAGGTAACGGTGCGCTGGTCGCCACCCGTGGTAATGCCATACACCTTTACGAGTCCCGCTTCCAGGATCATCGCACCACGCGGAATCTCACCCTGGAATAAAATAGTGCGCTTCTTAGCGTACTGCCTCGTTACCCCCAGGCTCTGCAATTGCCGAAATGCTCCGAATTTCAGTCTCTCTTCCATCTCTACCAGTATACGTGCTCCCTGCAAGTTTGTCAGTGATTACGGATAAAAGGGCGTGCTGCCCACGCCTTCTTTTTCTATAGCTGATCCATACTAATCCTACCACCGCCAGGTAGCAAAATACCATATCCAACACCGAGAGATACCGATCCTGCTGGAACACGTGCGGGATCCGGCTGAGCAGGCGTACCACGTCCAGCATATACGTAAGCAGTATGTTGGCCGGCCAGGCGAACCAGCCCGCCACATTGCCGATGAGCATACCGGCCAGTCCCGCGACAAAGCTCAGTAACATCGCCAGCGGAATGAGTGCCACCACCAGCACATTGGCCAGCAGGCTGACGAGCGACATCTGTCCAAAGATGTACAGGATGACGGGCAACGTCATGATTTCTGCACAGATGCTTTCCAGCGCAATCCCCACAAGCAGCGGTGGCTCCTTTTCGCCATAAAACTTACGCGTGATGACCGGCCCGAGCACCATGATGCCGAAGAAAGCCAAGAATGACAGGTACCAGCTTATGTCCGCCCACAGGTAAACCGGGTTCGCATACGCGGTACCGGCAGCAGCCAGTAAGATGAGCAGTACCGGCCGTACGCTTCGGCCGTAGTACCACGCCATGAGACCCATGATGCTGATCACCGCCGCACGGACGATACTGGCACTATCACCCGCTATCAGTAGAAACCCGAATATCAGCGCCAGCGCCGCGGCCACGGAAAGCCGTTTGGAGCGCTCACCGAGCAGCCGGCGTGACGCCTGCAGAAGAATGGTCAGGTTATAGCCGCTGACCGCGATGATGTGCGTCAGACCCACCATCAGCAGCGTCTGCGTAAGATCGGCTGGCAACGTATTGCGCTGGCCCACAAGTAGTCCCATACCGAACGAGGCCAGCGGTTCAGGCAGTACCGATTGCAGGCCTGCCGCAAATTTGCGCCGGAGTGTATCAATGGGAGAAGTACCGCTGCTCAGCCGGTGCAATTCCGCGAAGCCCACGCTCGCCTGCGCAGCCCCGCGAGTCGGATACAGGCTACCGCTAACTTCCAGCCGGTCGCCGTGGTACACCATCATCTCGCCGAAGCCGCTGACCTTTATCATTCCCGGCACCCGTATCCGTTCCGGACTCTCAAACTGCACATCCCGGACCGTAAGCGATAGCTGGCTGTTCTTGCCATACACCGCATCTATATTCGCCGTCGCCTGGAACGTTACCTTGCGATGTGCCAGAGCACGATAGGGCTGCATGCGCTGCAGATATGCATCACCACGCCATATACCCAGGCCAAGACCCGCAATCAGCACCAGCAGCATCGTAAAGCCGGTGCGGCGGCGCAATGCAGCCACGGCCACGCCGGCAGCCCCCAGCACGACCCAGCCACTCAGGCCGTCTATCCGCCGGGCGGCCACAAGCCCCGCCAGGAATGCACCACAGCCCACCATCAAAATGGTCGTACGATTTACCCTGCGCAGTCCGTTCCACTTCCACATGGCCGCCAGTGTAGCAGCACCGCCCTGGCCAACCATGAGCATGACAGGCCGGAAGAAACTATATCGAACTTTGACATATATCGTATTTCGATATATTCTGTCCACTATGAAGAAGCGTTACAACCAACTCCCCCAGGTAGCATTCAGTATTTTGCTAGCCCTCAGCCTGCGTGAGCGCCACGGTTACGAGATCATCAAACAAGTGGATGAAGACAGCAGCGGCAAGATCAAGCTTGGTCCGGGCGCGCTCTATGCCAGCATCAAGCAATTACACGAGCAGGGCCTCATTGTCGAAATAACACACAAAGACGATGCACGCCGGCGCTACTACAAGCTGACCGGCAGTGGCAAAAGGGCTCTGATTGGCGAGCTGGAGCGGTACGAGAATGCTGTCAGTCTCGGCCGGAAGCGGCAGATCCTAACCGCCGGATAATCCCATGCCGAACCGATTCCCCATATATGAATTGTTCCTTCGGCTCTATCCTAAACGGTATCGCCAGCAGTACGCCGACCAGATGGTGCAGACACTGGCCGACATGCTCGAAGATCAGTCTGGCCGCAGCGGTCGGCTGATGGTATGGCTGCGAGCCAGCAGTGAATTGCCGGTGGGTATAGTGCAGCAAAATATAACTTCCATAGGAGAAAAAAGCATGAACAAATTAGCAGCAACCACAAACAAACGACTGGCGATAATCGCGGGAGTACTTATAGTAATAGTGGCAGCTGTAGCGCTCCATAAATGGACGGCATACACGGCCATCCCCAACAGTACAGGCTTTTTCTACAAGAATGGAATTCATGCTACGCTACTGGATCAAAACCGTCAGCTGACAAATCCTATGGCTACGTTATATGGTGGGCTGCCAGGCGGCTTGCCGCTGGCAAAGTATGATTGCAATACACAGGCACCAAAAGGCATACCGATGACTGTATATTGCCAATCGACCATGCGGGCGTACGCAAAACTGCCGCAGGATGATACTGGAAAACAACGCATACTGCAGGACGTCGCCACCATCGAAGCAGCCTTAAAGGCGCAGGGCTACCATGGCGGTGGCAATGGCGTGACGCTGAGCAGCTTGGTGAGCGGTACGTACGAGGGCAAAGATTATAGCCCGGACGCTTACTATGAGAAGGTGGTCGACAAACGCTATGACTGCGTATTCGACACCACAGTTGCCTACGCCAACCCACAGCCTGCGGCTATCAGCACGCAGTTCTGGTGCACCCGCAGCATCAACCTGCTGGGCATACCGCACCACAACACCTACCAGTCGGGCAAAGGCACCCCGGCCTACTAGTTACAACGCTCTGCCGGCTGGGACACTGTGGCTAGCCGGCAGAGCTCCCGTAGATTGACTTTTTGCCCAAAATATCGATAATGTAAGAAGTTATTTTCTAACACTCCCGGCTATGGGCCCATAGCTCAGTTGGTTAGAGCAGCGGCCTTTTAAGCCGCGTGTCGTGGGTTCGAGTCCCACTGGGCCCTCCAAGTTTGCAAAATCGGTTCAAGAGCCAGTTCCAACTCCTTGGAATTGGCTTTTTGATTGGTTCTAACCCAGAGGTACTTTTGCTCTAACTCTTTGTAGCCCTCTGCTATGGGTTTCAGCCACTCGTTCGGCTCAATGTACAGCTTGTTATCTTTGAGCACCAGCGACTGACCAAGCGTCCTCAAAATATCGCGTTTGGTTCTAACGTCACCATCAAGGAACTTGGCACGGGCTTGCACTGCAAAGTTAAACGCCTTTTCATTGAGCCGCGCAGAGTCATCAGCCCGATACTCAACACCCCTAAGCTGCTCATCAATACTTGCCAACTCAATTTTGAGATGATTGCGCTTTCTGGTGTAATCTTCTTCGTCAATCAGCTCACGGTGCAGGTAGTCTATGAGGCTATCTAGCTCATTTTGAAGCCGTGTACGGTCTTTGTGGAGCTTCTCGTAGGCTTTACCGCGTTCGCTTGCTTCAAGCCTGTGATTGCGCCTAAGTATCTTCAATGCTAGGTCTTTAAACTCCGGTATGATTGTGTACTTGCCTAGCTCATCAATTATGTTGGCTTCAATGGCCTCTACGGGCGTATATTCTGACTGATTGCAAGGTCGCTTGTCACTTTTGCGGGAACAGTAGTAATAGACGTAAGTGACGTGCTTCTTTTCTTTTTTGACGTACTTTGTGATGTGGCGCGCCTGCACCTGACAACCACAAACACCACACTTAAGCATGCTTGCAAAGGCATACTCAAAGCTGCCCACACGGGCGTTGCCTTTTGTGCCTAACAGCTCCTGTGCCAATTGGTACTCCGCCCAACTAATCATTGGTTTATAGTTACCCTCACACTTTTCACCTAGGTGCAGGAAGTAGCCAGCGTAGAACGGGTTTCTAAATATCCTGTACACCATGCTCTGTGTCATTGGGTTGTTGCCAGCCAACGAGTCATCTTTGCGCCTTTTGTACAGCACGGTTCTATACCCTAGCTCGTTATTTACCTTTTTCCGTATTTCCTGCGGTGAGAACCCATCGTACAGAAACCACTGCCACATTTGCTTAACGGCGTCATGGCGTTCAGGGTCAATAGCCGTCATACTTTCCATCTTGTCGCCGCGTATTACCGGGCGACCGTTTACGTCTAGTACAGGGACTTTCATGTACCCCGGCATAACGCGCCCCGGTTTTTCGCCCGTATCGTGGGCTTTTGTAATCATGCCGCGCTTTACATCTACACCTTGCTTTGAAGATTGATACTGCCCGGTATTCATCACGAACTGTAACATCATGATACCTTCCGGGTTGTTGTCAAAAGCGTAGGAGCAAAACTTAAGGTCTTTTAGCTTGCCCCTCAACAGGTAGGTAATCTTGGCACTGTCTATTTCATTACGCGACAGCCGGTTAGGGTGCCATGCCACGATGGCATCTGCTTCGCCACGCTCAATCATTGCCAGCATTTCATCAAATATCGGTCTGCCGGGCGTAAAGGCACTTTTACTTTCAGGCTCAAGCCACTTCACGATATTGAGGTGGCTAAATTGTTGCTTGATGTTTTTTATTTGACTAAGGTGCGACAGTTCTTGCTTCTCTTTGCTTTCAGAAGATTTACGCACGTATGCAATGTAACGTAGGCCATTCGGCTTTTTCATTGTTAATTCCTTATCCCCATTCTAACTTAATGTGTTTGACATTTAAAGTAATGATGTCATTGTATATTCTGCTTTGACACTGACAGGCCTAGGCTTTATATCTATAAAGTCTTACCTTAAACAGAAACCTATATATGGTTACTCTATATAGGTACTTATATATCTATATAGAACCTATATAGGTTAAGGTGGCTTACAAAACATCTGGTATATCCTCAACAGTAATTGGTCTGCCCAGCAACTCATCATCAAATACCGGATTGTCAGCTATATCCTTTTCAACTGCTTGGATAGCCAGTTGCTCAACCAGCTTGAAGAAAGGACTGTCGCCGCTAGTTTCAAACGGCTTAACCCATTGATAGCCAACTTTATACACCGGCAACTGTACCCACCAGTTTGAATCTTTCTTTGATTGCTGAACCCTGATAGCAGAGATAAACAGCCTAATGTCAGTGAAGCTAACCTTGACCAAATAAATCACGCTGCCTGTGCTTGAACCGGTGCGCCGATACACGTTCGCCTCCGCATAATCGCTATCAATATTAATGACGGTTGGTGGATTCTTGGTCATGTTCATTCTCATTTACATATTTAAGCTGTGCTTCATTCAGGGGCTGACAAACTATCTCCATCTGCCTAACCAGCATGGAAAGCCTTACTGACGCCACACTGTCCGTAAGTTTGACATTGAAGTGTTGGGCATAAAGCTCTTTAAACTTCTCAATATCTCGTTGCTTTATGTCCATAATTACTTGCTGTGCCTCAAGCCTTGAAGCATCTTGTCGTTGGTGTATTGGTTGGTCATGTTTATATTGACTCACGCAAAAACAGAGCTGCTCAAAACAGCTCTGCGTAAACAAAAGTAGGAGGTTTCTATCTGTTAAAAATCTCTAACTATCTCCACCAGCTTGAAAATGGGGCTGGACGTAATTCGTCAAGTTCTCTCGCTCATAGTTGCTCATCTTAACAATATCCCGCATAAGTATCCGTTGCCCACCAGAGTCAATTTCAATGAAGAATTGTTGCAGGGGTCCACTAATACCCATAGTTTTAGGCAAATCTTTAATCACCGACTTAGCGTTGGCTATGCCCAAATCAGCCTTGTTGAGCCACTTATTCTTTTTGGCGCATAGCGCTCGGCAGGCTATGTAGTTATTGGCGCTCTTGGTCTTAAACTTACATACGGTGTAGCTGGCTTCATTCCCGTTGAAATAGAGTTTCAGCGTTCGGTTTATAAGATGCAAATAAGCCCTGTGGTTCTGCTTCAAGTTGTCAGCATTATTGATAGGCATAGTAGGTGCAGGTTTAGCCACTGGCGTAGAATCAGCCCCTAGGTATGGTTTGGCCAAATTGATAATTCTTGAGTAATAGTCAGCAAATTGAACTGGATTGATGACAACCTCAAAACCCACAGTTTCTTCAATATCTTCGTCAAACGTGCCTTTAACTGTTCGTACTATCTGTTTAGCCTCTTGCAATACGCCTGCGTGTAGCAGATAGGCTAGCGCTCCTGCTTGGGCGGCAACTACAGGCTCAAGGTCATAAATATATCCGGCTTCGCTCTCGCTCCACCGTAAAACATCGTCTCGTGCTTCGTAGTATTCATTGAAGTTGCCTGCCTCTATAGAAACGGCATTAGTCTCCGTCGGGCTGTCAGCTAGCCCATCATGTATGGTTTGCGCCACCATAGCTAGGTTAAGCAGCGGGTTTTTACCAAGTTCTGCTAGCGGTTTATTGGCTTTCATGGTGGTGTATTAATTGTATCTTAGTGAGCCATTAATTAGCCTATATTCGGTGCTATAATCCCTACTAACGCCACAAACGTAGCGTTACACAATTTGGCAAAAACAACCTAAACGTATTAGCCGCAAGGCAAAGCGCATGGTTGAAAATCCGGTAAAGAATACCAAGCTCATCGTTTAGGTATCTTTACCGGTTGCGCGGGGAAACTCGCGTAGGCAGCCGAAAGGTTGTCGCCTAGCGGTGAGCTTTGTGCTTGCTTGGCTAGGTTTTACCAACCAACCCAAAGGAGCAACCCATGTCCAGCAGCCGTTTTGACAGAGCTAAACAACGCCTAGAAGATGCTAAGGCCACAAAAGCTGGCCAGCAAGTAGCAACCCGCCTCATTGAAGATTTAGGCAGCCGTGGCGAAAAGCTGTTAGCCCAAAACTTGCAGGACGGCGAACGCATACTAGCCAAACTGCCCGGCGACTTTGGCCAAGCCTTTGTAGTGACCGACAAACACATCTTTATCGTGAAGTGGGGCTATATGGCTGGCAGCATGTTTGGCGGCAAATGCACCAGTTACAGCTACCGCAGTATTAGTGGCCTACAAATTAAGCAGCAAGCCCTCAAAGCCCTCGTACAGGTGCTCACACCCGCCACACAGGACAATAACCGCCTTAGCTATTGGGGTGGTGACAGTAACAATGGAGCCATTAAGAGTGATAGTGCCGTTACGTTTAGCCGCCAAGAAGCCCCGCAGTTCCAAGCAGCAGTAAACTTAGCCAAAGAGCAAATGGAGCCGTCAGACAAGCCCGTGAGCGCTGTGAGTGGCAAAGATACCGTGGCCATGTTGGACGACCTGCGCAAGCAGGGTGTTATTAGTGAGGCCGAATACAAGCAAAAGGTACGAGTTTCTTTGGGGCTGTAATAGTGCTGAAAACCCTGCAAAAACCCACCTAATTTCCGCACACAGATGTTATACATAACAGAGACAGAATTACCTAAAACCAGTACGTTAATTATTGCAGTGCTGGGGTATGGCTGGTCGCACTAAGCGACCCAAGAATAAACCCAACTCATGTGTCATCTGTCAGCAACCAAGCATCACCACACCACTGCGTACAAGCGAGGACGTACTGGCTTGTTTGGAGCACTTTAGAGATAAGAAGCAGGAATACTTTGTGACGCTGTCACTGGATAGCGGTAGGCGGCTGATTGCCCGGCGCGTGGTGACCATAGGGCTGCTGAACGTGAGTCTAGCGCACCCACGGGAAGTGTTTGCAGGGGCAATAACTGACAGAGCTGCGAGCGTGATAATCTGCCACAACCACCCGTCTGGCGTGGCGGAGCCTAGTGACGAAGATATTAAGACAACGCAGCAACTCATCGCGGCTGGGATACTGCTTGGTATACCGCTAGATGACCACTTTATTGTTACCGAAACAGGATACTTTAGTTTTAGGGAGCAGGGGCTGATGGCCAAGGCTTAGAGCCGCAGAGTTAGCCCATTGCGCACTGGCATGTTAAAGGCTCAAATCTGGTACAAAAAATACCTCAAAATGGTCGCAAAATTGCACGGAAAACTAGTGCATTTTTGCTCCATTAATTGCCACTTAACAGATGGAGTTTATGGAGTCTGCCTGTCTTTAATTTTCCGAGTTTTGAGAGTCTAATTTTTGCAGTCGTAGATGACTCAAAATAGCCGCTAAATTGTTGTCTTTGCGCACAAATATTGTACGGTTTGTTATGCTAAGTTCATGCATGAGGAGTTAACAGTCTACCATGACCTGTTTGGTAACGCTCTGGCCGTGGACTATGCCAAAGAAGCCGAACACTGGGTTGAGTTTGTCGTAAGCGCCCTGAAAGAACAAGACCCTCTTATTAATGGGCACAGCATGAGGGGTGCGGAGCCATCGGACACGTTGCCGTACTGGCATTGGCGACTAGCATTTAATCCGGCCAACGAGCAGCCAGCTATTGATTTGCCAAATCTAATAATTATTCCTGATGGCAACAATCCCAGTGGCATATACCTACTCCTAGGCGCTACGGGTGACATTACAGCCGAACAGATAGCTACTTGGACAAAGGCAATCAATGAAGCAACCGTAAAACTCAAGGAAGAAGAAACACAGACCTTTGTTTGGGAGGCGGTGATTGGCCAAATACGGGAAGTCGGCGGCCAACAGCACTACTCACTTAAGTCAAAAGCAGAGATTGGTGGCCTGACGGTTCGGTCTGGGCGCATACCGTACATGTCTCATGACGAGAGCACTACGCCGAGATTCAACAGTTCAGCGTTCAACTTCTCATTCCCAATTATTGTTGAGGGCACCGCAACTGGTCTTGACTGGCAAGAGGCATCAAAGCAGGCCAGTAGAGACTTAAATAAGCTGGTCGGACTCATCTCGGTAGCATGGCAGTCCACATGGAAAATACTGCACTCTCCCGGACCACAGGGTACTACCCCAATCAAGATACCCACCGGCTCCATCGGTATGCCAAACTCGCATGCGCGCCACATGCAAATACCGCGCAAGAGGAAAACAGTGCCAAACTGGTTGCCCGCAGCTTTCAGCAATATTGATAACGATGAAGCCGTGCTAGATGCGCTCAACATGTACCACGAGGGGTTACTAATGGAATTGGAACACCCCTCTTTTGCACTACTAGCCTACGTTGCAAGTATTGAAGCCATTGGGCGCAAGCTGCTAGGCAAAAAGGCTCCCAACAAAAAGAGATTTATAGCAGGCTTAAAGACCGTTATCAGAACCAAGAAAAAAGTAGATGAGGTAGCAGCCACATACTCCCCGCGTAGCAGTACGGCGCATGAAGCCAAGCTCCACGGCAATGAGAACCTGTTCGGGTATGTTGCTATGCCGTCAGTATTTAATCCGGCACCATCAGACATGTTTTGGCTAACCCACATGCGTCGGCTTAGGCATGTAAGCTGTAAGGCACTCACGAAGCAGCTCAAAGGGCTGTGACGTGGAGTGATTTAAGTCGCAAGGTATGGGCTATCAAAAGGGTCTTTTTCTATAACTTTAATTTCCATTTGGTCATTAATGCTTAGAACTCCACCATCCCTATTAACCTTGCCCCTGTACTTGCTTACGAATGCGTAAGGCTCGTTGAAGTAGGCTGGTATCGTAGCCGGTACGGGCACAGCATAAAGGTAGGGATATACCTGCGTAAGAACATGCGCGTTGTTGAACTCTTTAATCTTGGCTAGTAGCCAGACTTCCAATACGTCTGGCTTTTGCTCCATTAGCGCCGCGTGGATTGCCTGAAAGTCGAGCGTCTCATTGCTCTTTGCGGCGTAGCCAATTACAGACATCTTGTTGTCATGCAGCCGTCCAGCTTTACGTTTTACTGCATCAACCAGCTTGTATGTAGAGTGCTCGCCCCACTCAAATATTTCCCATCTAGCGTTGATTCCCTCTTTATAATCCTCGCCCTCCACCTCCTTTGTGTTGAAAGCAAAGAAGTCAGGCGCAACATCTTCGGGATTTGGTCGTAGCCACCAAACACCACCTAGACCTATGCTTAGAGTGACAGAGAACAGGGAGGCAATCCACGCTTCCCTAAGTACCTTGTACTTTCTTGAGCCGAAAAGCTCTTTATCACCAACTTCCTTGCGTGTATCATCAAAAAGCTCAACAAAAACCACAGGGCTAACATATACATCACTTCTGTTTATTCTGGCCTTTGCGCTCCCCACATTAAGCCTCCTGCTTGTCGTCAGATTGTCCTAGCCCTAATTCAAACTTCTGGTCACTTCCTATTAGTTGCCCTGATGCCAAGAGGTTCACAAGTGTTCCCGGTGGAGCTAAACGCCCCTGTTCACGTTTAGACCTGTCCTCACAGGCTGCAACTAGCATCGCAAGAAATATCTTTAGTAGGTTTGCGCCTTTTACTCCTGTGCGTGTTTCTTTGGGCATTCCAAGCGACCTATAGTATTTTCCGCCGCGCTCAAACTGTTCATCTGTGCTTTGGTGTAATAGGACGTTGCGTTTAGAGATGTAAATGACTTCCGGGGCGGTGTCTGGTCTAATGTCCTTCAAACAGTCCTGCTTGAACCATTCCCCTAGCCTCTCTGGGGTTGGGGTGGTGCTGTCGTAAGATAAGACTAGCCCTCTGATTTGCGCGGGAAGCTCGGCCAAGACCTTTACGCTCTCTATGTTTTTGATTGCACCCGCAAAGTTCTCTGCGCTGAACTTGGTTTTTACTTCTATGACGGCCACAACGCATTCAGGCGTCACGACTGCAAAGTCCCCACTCTTAAAGATATATGCGGCAGGCGAGTTCTCATCAATAATCATCAAATCTACTTGCGCGCTTACCTCGCCATCATTTTTATAAACAAAGCCTGTTTTAACCGTCCATCTGTCAGACAAGAAGTTTTGAATAACCGTCTTTACCACTTCTTCGTGATAGGAGCCTATTGAGGGGCTGTGCTTAATGAGTTTGTTTAGGCGCGCAAACTTGCCCAGCATCTCAACCGCGAAGCTCTCCACGAACTCATCACTGGCATTTTTGATATTTCCCATACCCATTATTCTAAACCAAAGAGTAGTTATATAATCATCGTGTGGATATTATCAACTTTGTTGGGCTGGTCTTGGGTTTTATTGGAAGTGTCCTATTGAGTGCAGGCCTCCTAAAGTCAAAGGAAGCTGCCATAGACGAAGAAACACCATTTTGGGGTGAAAATCCCTTTAAAATGCGTGGCGTACTTACGTCCCGCAGTCTAGCTTTATGGGGCTTCGCGCTGTTTGTGGCAGGTTTTGCTACCACGGCAATGGTAGGGCTTGCAGGCATTATCCATCTAAAAAGCATGTTTGGAGTGATAGCGGGAAGTCTGGCGCTAACCTTTTTTGGCTGGCTACTAGTTGCGCTAATCATGCAGCAAAAAGCCCTAGCGCATAAAAGCCACAAGAACGCTCATTTCAAAAAGGCAGTAGTTGAGCGGTTGAATATGCAGATAAAGAGCCTAAAGGACATCTTGGCCAGCCCAAACCCAAAGAATTATGACTTTAGCTCTGTCAAATATGGCAACCTAGAGCTGCTAGTAAAGCACATACCTGACATTGATAGGGAGGCTCGTAAGAAATTAGAAGTCTGCCTAGAAAAGATTAAGGGCGCAACCGAGTTTGCAGATATTAAGGAAGCAATGGAAAATTGCTTGGCTGAATTAGGCACATAGTTAACCCATGTCATATGGAATCGCCCCAACTGACACTTGGCACCTCGTAGCGCTTGCCGTGCCGCTTGCTGTGTGGCAGTTCAAGCGTTCAGAAGCAAAAAAACGCCGCATAACCATCTTTCACAATTCGTCACTGGCGGTTTCATATTGGGAAGAATTATTATTTCGCGGCTTGCTTTGGGGCTTGGCTTTAGAGATTTGGCACAATACTTTAAGTGCTCTCATCATCAGCTCACTGCTATTTGGATTGTTCCATATGCGTAATGCGTGGTGGTCGTCCCGCAAGCAACTTTTGGCGCAGTGTCTATATACGGGACTTATATTCGCGCCCATTGTGGGTGCTGTGCGCTGGTGGTCTGGCGATATTTATCTAGGTATAGCACTCCACTCCTTGCATAACTTTATAAGCATGTACTACACGCAAAGGTCGGGCGTTCCCACTGACGACTATCTCAAATCACAGCGGTATAAGATGAACTGGTTTGAACGATTCTTTAGTGGCTTTTGGCTGCGTAGGGATTCCGAGACATAGGGTATGATTAGGGCATGACACATAAGATTTTGGTCGTTAATGATAATGACCAGCCGATAGGCGAGTTTTCTAAAGAAGAAGTTTGGGAAAAGGGTTTGCTGCACCGAATTGTGCGCATTATGGTTGAGGACGAGGAAGGCCGTATCTTACTCCAAAAGCGCTCCATGCAAGTTGACACGTTCCCCGGCTGTTGGGACCACTCCGCAGCTGGACATGTGGACGCTGGTGAAGATTATGAAGAAGCCGCCAAGCGTGAGCTACACGAAGAATTAGGCATTAGTAACGCCACGCTGCATAAAATAGCCGTGTATCGTACCAGTAACACCTTTAATGGTCGCAAGCTGAACCGCTTTAACGCTCTATACAAGGCAACTATTGACGCCTCGCAGCCGCTCAATCTACAGGAAAGTGAGGTTGGCGAAGCAAAGTGGTTCACATTAGATGAAGTCAAGGAGCTGGTGGCCGAGCAGCCAGACAATGTCACCGATGGACTGGCGCAAGTTATATCTGACTATTACGCCAAAGAAACCCAGGGCGAACACTAATTGTATTTCTAAGCTATAAACACTCTTGGATTTTCTTGCAATTTAGTTGCAATAGAATAGCACAAGGCCCTCCAAGTATAAGCACCGCAAAAGACCTCTGTTTTCAGAGGCCTTTTTGTTTGCTACTGTAATGGCATGGCAATTATTAATGTTCGCTTACTGGCAAAAATCTTCGTCCTCAACGAAAAGGGTGAAATCCTGCTACTCCAGCGTAGCCGCACCGACGAGAGGCGTCCACTGGGCTGGGATTTGCCAGGCGGCAACGTTGAATACAACGAAGACCCCAATCAAGCAGTACTACGGGAACTAAAAGAAGAGGCGAGTATTACAGCCTCAGATAGCCAAGTATTTTATGTTGGTACGGAAACAGGGTCACATTACATCGTTACGTTACTGTATAGCGGTGTAGCAGATTCAACCGCTGTGACGCTCAGTTTTGAACATGAGCGACATCAATGGATCAAGCCAGAAGAAATCACTGATTTTGATATGCCGCAAAAGTACGTAACAGCAGCTCTGATGCTCAACCGGGAATAATTACACATCAGTGTCAGTCTTATAGAGAATGTTCACTAATGTGACCAAAGGAGAATAGCAATGAATAAAGAGTCATTGAAAGAACTGAACGGATTCCTAGGACGAGCATCAAAGGTTACCTATGCAGGCGGCGGTGCCGAAGCAGAATCGCGGCTCACAGGATTCAAGGAGTTAGAGTACCGAGAAAGCGATTGGTATTACTGCGATAGCTATTGTGGCTCCTTACGTTCCTGGGGACGGGAGGTTGTTTGGCAAGATGACAAGCCCGTGTGGACTTGCTTGTACGGTGGCGGCATGACCAAAAATCATTTGGACCAGGAATTTGCCACGAAGACTTTCGGATTTCTAAAGAAAGCTTTGTCAACTGGTGACAAAGAAAATATCTTTCAGCCGCGTGGCCCGGAGGCGTTCAGTGATGGCGGCTGGAGCTACCAATGCAAGATGGAGGGTACCATTGACAAGTTCAAGGGCCACGAATCTATTAGCTACGGCGGCGAGACAGTATTCACGCATGATTTCTTTGGCGGTACGGTAATTACCAGCTAGGCTGCTTGCTGCGCGGTAAGTACTTTGAAGCCGTACTGATGCTGGCCGTATTGAACATTTATCCGACCTTTAGTTAGCTATTGCCCTTTTCAGGTGTCACGTGCAGTCAGTTGTAGCCCAGCCAATACTGCGCTACTATCAAGATAGTTAAGCGAAACGAGGGTAAACATTGTGCTCGGGGCTCCATCACTCATACAGTTCGCGCATGCCTTCGGGCAACGCTATGACCTGCCTATTCCCCTGTGGATCTTCGTGTTTGGTGGTGCGGCCGTCGTGCTGGCTTCGTTCGCGCTGATCGCCCGCACCGCCACCGGCAAACCCGCGCCTGTCGTAGCAGACGAGACGCATCTGAGCGCGCTCAAGCCCGTTACTGCAGCCATAAGCTTTGCCGCGCTGATTGCCCTGGTGCTCTACGGCACCTTGGGCAGCCAAGAAGTAGCCGAAAATATCGTGCCGACGATATTCTGGCTGCTCGTGTGGATCGTCGTACCCCTCAGCTGTGGTATCCTGGGCGATTGGACCCAAAGCCTGAATCCGTTCGCGGGCATCGCCAGGCTGACAGGCCGCGCGAGTTTCCGGCAGAAGATACTGGCCCGCACCCTGCCCCTACCCTGGCCTGCAAAACTCGGTTGGTGGGCAGCTGCGGTGCTCTATGCTGCTTTGGCATGCGGCGAACTTATCTTCAACCAGACGGCCGTCCTGCCCGCATTCACCGCATGGGCACTGGCCGTGTATTTTGTGGCAAGCACCCTGATGGGCCTCCTGTTCGGTGAGGCATGGCTCCGCAAAGGCGAGGTGTTTACCGTACTTTTTTCCACCTGGGGACGCTTAGGCTACTGGCGGTTCGGCGCGGGCGGATCAAAAGGATTTGCCGGGGGACTCCGTATACCGTTTGAGGCTTCTGCTAGCCGCGTCGCATTCGTGCTGATGTTGCTCGTCAGCGTGAACTTCGATGGCCTGCTGGCGACGCATGCCTGGACCAAAGTCTCTGATCGCTACGCCGCCAGTGCCGGTTCGGGCAGCGCACTCTTCCACGTATACATAGTTTGCACATTCCTGGCTGTCATCCTGGTAATTTGGGCGCTTTTTGCAGGCTTTGCCCGCGCATCCGCCTTGGCAGCCCAGTTCAAGCTAGGCCGCTACGCTGCGCTTGCCGGATTGCTTCCCTCGCTGCTACCCATCGCATTCGGATACCTACTGGCGCACAACCTGGAATACATCATCGTGAACGGACAATTGCTGTTTCCGCTTATCGGCAACCCCGCAGGCGCCGAAAACTGGCCGCTGCACTTGCCCTATCCATTCAATGATAGTTATGAGCCCAGGACCCATCTGCTTCCCAGCGGATTTTATTGGTATGTTGCCGTGGCAGCTATCATTGCTGTGCATGTCGTTGCAGTACTGCTTGCACATCGCCACCTGGCCCGCAGTACCCGGAAAGCTTATGCCGGACGCGCCGAATACCCCTGGCTCGCAGCCATGGTCGCCTACACCATGTTCAGCCTTTGGCTGCTTGCGCAGCCGCTCGTCCAGGAGCGCGCTGTGGCAGGTGAAGCAGGCATGGTAACCCCCGGCGTAACTCAGCCTGCTACAGATCCCGGAAAGAACACATGAGACAACTCCGATTAGCGCTCACCGCTGGCCTCTGCATGGGGGCCGTGCTGCTCTGTGCACTCATAAGTCATGTAGCCGTCCCGCTCTACGACGGTGTCGGCTTTCCTGATGAACCATACCGCTACGTAAGCCCGCCAAGTGAAGAGACCCGCACACCCAAAAAGCCTGGCATTGCAGAAACAACCGTCCCACTTACCAGCGGCACCAACGCGAGCGATCTGGCGCTATCCACGCGCGAGTCCGGTCCGCAGATGCTGCTGTACTTTCCCGCTCACAGCCTATCGGCCGAAGCAGGCAGCGTACGTATCACCGCCACCCCTTACGCCCCCGCCAAGGGCCAATCCGTGTCCAATAAAGCCTTAACCGGCAACTATTACCACGTACGTTTTGCAGCGAGCCAAGGCGACGCCCATTTTACCCAGCCAGCTACAGCAATAGCCTACATACAGCTTCGCTTGCCCCAGGGCTTTCCTCTCGGCGGAACCATACTGTACCGCACCGCGGATGGTAGTACGTGGCGCACCACAGGCACCGTGCGTACCGGCAGCGATGTCTACCAAGCCACATTTGTAGGTCCCGGCGATTATATCCTTGCCTCTACACCGGCGCGGTCTCCGGCGAATTACACAGCTGTCGCCATTGCAGGAACATTTGCGGCCATACTGGGCATAGCGGCACTGCTCATGGTCATCCGCAGGCATTCCGAGCAACCTGCACCCAAGCCGCGAGCATCAAAGCGCTGACATGGCAGTGCACGGCACAACTCTTGCAAGCCAGCGCAGCCAGGCCTGGCTGCGCCCATTCCTGCTCACCACCGGCTTTGGCGGCGCCATAGCAGTACGTATAGCAATCGGCGGCGTGGCGGTACGGCAGTCTGCAGCCGCAGGCCTCGCGTTTGCCGCTGTATTAGCGTGTCTCACTAGCATGTATCCACCCCGGACCAATCCAGGTCGTAGGACGCTCGGGTATGGGATTCTTGGCGCCCTGTGCCTGGTCGTCCCCATACTGATTCTGCGTCTGCCATTGGTCAATTCTGCGATGGGCGGGGGCTACCTGGCATGGGCGGCTGTCGTTTCACTGGTCGCCTTGGCAGAAGAAGCATTCCTGCGCGGCACCCTGTTTGATGCGCTGAGCCGCAGCTTCGGCTCTGTGACAACCACCATCATATGTGCCGCACTCTTTGCACTGCTCCACCTGCCGCTCTATGGCATTGCCGCCGTACCGCTTGATTTTATCGTCGGCCTTTGGCTAGGCTACCTGCGGCTCCGTTCGGGTAGCTGGCTTGCACCGGGCATCGCCCACACGCTCACGGACTTAGTCAGCTGGTGGCTCCGCTGATGCAGTACGTCATCGGGCACGTACAGCTTTCCGCTCCGTAACTATCTGCTATCATACGGTCATGCAAACTATAGATGTCGCATTCGACTCAGTCCTTCATAAAAGCCCTGACACCGGCGGCTGGACCTACGCCATCTGGCCGGAATCAGCCACGTTCTTTGGTACGCACGGGGCCGTAAAAGTCCGTGGCAGCGTGGATGGCACGCCGTTCCAGTCTTCGTTCATGGCAATGGGCGACGGTGTCCACATGTTGCCGGTCAAGGCTGATATCCGTAAGGCTATCAGCAAAGAAGCAGGCGATACCGTTACTATCCACCTGGAGGAACGGCTCTAACCTATGGACCACACGCTCGACCCGAATGTCGCCGGCACACTCAATACTTACGGCCTTACCTTTGAAGTTTTTCCGTGTGACCCCGAGCTTGCCGACACGGCTGCATTTTGCGAACACTACAGCTTCTCACAAGAACAGAGCGCCAACACTATCATCGTGGCATCACGCAAGACCGACCCAGTACGGTACTGCGCCTGTGTCGTCCTGGCCGACAGCCGTCTGGACGTAAACAAGAAAGTCTGCGAGCTCATGCAGGTCAAAAAAGCATCGTTCGCCGACACCAAAACGACGGTAGAACTTACCGGTATGCTGATCGGTGGTGTCACGGCTATAGGTCTTACGGACCTGCCTATCTACGTAGACGCACGTGTCATGCAGCAGGGAAAAATCGTCATGGGCGGTGGCAACCGTTCCACTAAGGTCCTCTTGCACCCCCAGGAGCTCACCAAACTGCCCACTGTCCAAGTGGTAGAGAACTTGGCCCAGCCCAAAAGCTCCCTGACCTAGTTCTTGCCGTGCTTCTTACCGCCTTCGTCGTCGTGCCGTGTGCGGTGTGTCAGCAATATGAATACCAGGCTGAGCGCTGCACCGCCGAGCACGACAGCCGTCTGCAAGTTATCCAGCTGCTTCCACACCATCTGATGATGGATATGTTTCTGTACGTCCACCGGCAGCAATGGTATGACCAGCAGCGTCAGCAGCATACCGCATGCCAAGGCCGGCAGCACATTGATAGCCTGCTTAGAGCCCTTTATGCTTTTCCGCGTGAACAACAATGTCAGTATGAACGGGATGACTAACAGGCCCAGATCCACCCAGTGGTATCTATTGGCTGCACCATGGGCCGAAAGGCTTCCAAAGATGGCATCAACATCGCCCGAGGTATACGTAACCAGCACACTGCCGAGTGCCAGGCTCATGAACGCGATGGCAGCATTGACCCGCAGAAGCAGGATTGCTAGCACCGGCACCAAAGCGACCGCCAGGAGCACGATAAGGTACGTCATACCTTAAATATAGCATAAGCGTGAACTGCTGCAGATAGATGGTAACCCTACGCGCCGACGCGGTCTTTGCGCGGCCGCGCCTTGGCGTTACGCTCCACGTATTCGATGATCTTGGTCGCCACGTCACGCTTGGTCACAAGCTCAGGGGTTTTGATACTGGCGCTGCTGTTCACCTCCAGGACTTTAGGGCCGTCCTTGGAGCGCATCATATCCACCCCACAGATAGGTAGGTTCATGGCCTTGGCAGCCTTGATGGCCGTCTTTTCTTCCTCGGAAGTCAGCTTCACCGCCGAACCGACACCGCCTTGGTGTGTGTTGCTGCGGAAATCATCGTCCAGGCTCTGGCGTTGTATGCTCGCCACCACACGGCCGCCCACGATCAAAGCACGTATATCGGTGCCAGCACTCTCTGCAACGAACTCCTGCACGATAAAGTTCACACCCTCTACGTAGAACGCCTGCATCACAGCTTTAGCGGCCTTTTTGGTCTCGGCCAGCACGACGCCATTGCCATGTGTACCACGTGCCACCTTGATGATGACCGGTGCGCCGCCAGCTAGGTCTACGACCTCTTCCAGGTTGGCCGTCTCACGGGCGAACACCGTTTTGGGGATACCCACGTCTTGTCGCGCCAGAATCTGATAACTGCGCAATTTATCACGGGAACGGTTGATGGCAATAGAGCTCGCCGTACTAAACGAGCCCTGCATCTCGAACTGACGCACTACTGCCGTACCATACTTGGTATAGCTTTGGGCAATACGCGGGATAATAACATCGAACTTCGGCAGCGCCTCACCCTTGTAGTACACCACCGGCTTACCCTTTTCCATGGTCATGTAACATTTGGCATAGTTGATGACATGCACGTCGTGGCCACGCTCAACTGCAACTTCTTTGAGCCGCTTAGTCGTGTAGTTGGAAGCACCTTTTGATAGGATCGCTATGTTCATCGTGATATTTCTCCTTCGTCATCCAATTCTTGATTGCGGCGCACATCCACAGTAATGCCATTGTCGCGCAGGAAGCGGCGGCCGATAAGCACGGCCCGCTTCATGTCAGAGCGGTCGGACAGCCCTATGCGTATAGGGTACTGTTTACCCTGTACGGTTATGGTGGTGTCGATGATGAATCGACGCACCCGGTGTCCTGTAGCGCTACGGATGTATGTCTTTATAAATGTGTCTGTCTCGGTGGCAAGCCGTTCGTCGCCCAGCGGGGTAAACTTGAGGTACCGTTTCCGCACCAGGCCGCGCCGCACTATCCGGATGCCGGTACAGTGCAGAGCCCCAGAATATGCCCCTGTGTCGATTTTTGCAAGCACGTCAACTACGCCCAGCTCACTGAGTGTAACGGGTTCGACCCAGCCGACGATCGTTTGCGACATGTTTATTACTATAACATATTCGCATTAATTTTTCTAGGCCCTGATTTTCTGAATCCCATCGAGGAACGCTTGGATACGGACTTCTTTGAATGTCTCTATGGTAACGAGCTGAGGGTTGTAATTTACCTCAAGAACATATGCCTTGTCAGACGCTGGATCGTACAGGCAATCTACACTGCCAATCTGACGGTTCATAGCGTCGATAGCGCGCTGAGCGGCATCCACCACCACTGCTGGAACTTCAGAGATCTGCAGCTGCCGGGCGTTAGCGCCACCTTTTGGCTTGTACATATGTGCCTTCTGCTCATTTCCATCGGGGCGTAGCCCTAGGCTGCGGAATATCGAAAAGACGGGTTTCTGGCCATAAAAACTCACCAGATAGAACCCGTCATTTGGCACAAATTCCTGCAGGATCCACAGGCTACGGGCGTCGTGTGGCTGCAACAGTTCGAGCGCCTCGGCTGCATTCTGCACTTTAAAGTTGTCGATGCCGCGGTCGGCATCAGCCCGTTTGAGCACGGCAGGAAATTTCATGGATTCAAGCTGTCCAGCGGCCCGCACCAGAGCAGACTTCGCACCGGCGATAGTTCTGGGGGTACGAACTCCTGCGCGCGCAAGTTTAGCATGAGCGGATAGTTTGGACAACGAGGGAGCGTCAGCCAGCTCATGATTTACGAATGGTACGTCGAGTGCCTGGCAGCATGTAGCCATCGTCACCGCCAACTCATAGGTAGAAAGGTAGCCATTCAAATAAACCCCGTCATATTCACCAAGAGCCCTACCCGTATCCACGCTCTGTACCTGCACGGCCGGAGATGCATCAGTGTCAAACAAAAAAAGCATGTTCTCATACGCATCATAATCGAATGGAACGGCCGATTGTGCGGCAGTAGCAGCATAGAAGGTACGGAACTGCTCGGATTGGTTGTTGGCAAGGATTAACTTCATATCTGCAGTGTAGCGCGCCAGGACCCCTTGAGTCTAGCCTATCTGGAGCGAAGCAATCCCTAATGCTGTGCCTGAGAAACGTGCTGATACGAGAAATATAGCACCGCTACGATAATAAGTATCAGGCAGATGATCATCGGTATAAAGCCGTCCTGGTTGCGCATGAGTTTACGCATTTACCTCTATTATGCCATTCTCATACCGCTTTTGGCTAGGCTGCAGCGTGCAAGACCCAATATTCTACCGTCAGACCGCCCATTCATACGAGCACCATCAGCACATAAACAGGTTAAGTTATTGCAAAACAGTCATTTTTAGTATATAATGTGTTTCCATGTCAGAAGCATGGCTCGGCCCCGAAGCAGGCAAGGCAATTAAAATTCTCGAAACCGAGGATGTCTTTCTACAGGAAGATCCTGCGCTCGCACGCATTTATGCCGACAGTTACGAAGTGGGCTTCCGATTCGCACACGACAGGCTGTTTGCGGCTCCTGAATCCGCATCCGAAAAATCTGCAGTAGTTTCAGAGTATGACAGGATTTACACTGCGGAGCTCCAGCGTACCCAGGACGGGGTCAGATACGTCGGAAAATTAGCCACCGTCGCAGAACGTGCTACGCATGCGGAATACCGCGCTGATCATGACATCCTGACCGGCCTTTTACGCCGTGAGGCGCTGCCCCGGGTCATAACGAAGCTGCAAAAGGCGGAACAGGCCCAACGGGGCACCGACCGCAAACCGCTCACGGTCAGCGCCATAATGGCGGACATCGACTACTTCAAGCATGTCAATGACACCTATGGCCACTCGGCAGGCGACGACGTGCTCCGCGAAACTGCCCGGCGCTTGGCGGACAATCTGCGTGAAGGCGACTATGCCTTCCGATTCGGTGGCGAAGAGTTCTTGTTGCTTCTGAATGGTGCAACTGCCAAAGATGCCGCCGAGGTCGCTGAACGCCTGCGGGCTAGCATAAGCGGCAGTCCTGTAGCTGCTGCGGCAAATGGCGCAGAGATCGCCGTTACGGCAAGCTTCGGTGTAGCCGACATCGATGTGTATGATCTGACACGAGGCACTGCTGCAGCCGACTTGGCACTGTATCTCGCTAAAAGCGGCGGCCGCAACCAGGTCGTCCAATACGGTCCCGGCATGTACATACAGCCTGGCAACGATTCAGACTAGAACAGACCGCGCTTCTTGGAACCGGTACTAAACTGCTCGAGCAGTTCTTTTTGCTGTTTTGACAGCTTGGTGGGCGTATCCACGATGACGGTCACGATGTGCGGTCCCCGGCTTTCGCTCCGCAGGTGCGGCACGCCATGGTTGCTTAGTTTGAAGTCAGTGCCGCTCTGTGTACCCGCTGGAACTTTCATGCGCACTTTGCCATCTACCGTATCAACCTCTATCTCGGTGCCGAGTGCTGCCTCTACCATGCCGATATGCTCCTCACTCAGGATCAGGTCACCTTCGCGGGTGAAGCGCTTGTGTGCCTTGACTCGGATGTGCACATATAAGTCGCCTTTCGGCCCATTGGCAACCGCCTCACCGTGCTCACGCAGGCGGATAGTGGCGCCGTCATCGATACCGGCCGGGACCTTTAGCTGGATCGTTTGCGTACGACGTTCGGTTCCTTTGCCATGACAGACGCTGCAGACCTTTTCGGGCACATTGCCAGCGCCCTTACAAGTCGGACAGATAGCTGCCTGCTGGATATTACCGAAGATGGTGCGGGTAGCCGTTACGACTTGACCACTGCCCTTACAGGTGCCACAGGTCTTAAGCTCGTAGCCGGGTTCTGCCGTGGTGCCTTTGCAGTGGCTGCAGGTGTCTTCCAGACTTAGGCGCAAGTCTACTTCGGTGCCGAAGACAGCATCTTCAAAACTGATTTCTACGCGTGTTTCCACATCGTTGCCACGAGCCTGGCGCTGGCCGGCGTGGCCTGCCCCTGCGCCGCCGCCGAAGAAACTGCTAAAGATATCGCCAAGACCTAGGTCACCAAAGTCAAAATTGACGTTCTGGCCGCCAAAACCACCGAACGGGTTACCACCGCCATCACTGGCAGCACTACTACCCACGCCAGCGTGGCCGAACTGGTCGTAGCGCTGGCGCTTACTGGGGTCCTTGAGCACTTCGTAAGCCTCATTGACCTCTTTGAATTTCGCCTCGTCACCACCCTGCTTGTCTGGGTGGAATTCGATAGCCTTGCGCCGGAAGGCCTTCTTAATCTCATCGGCTGAGGCAGACTTGCCTACACCGAGTACGTCATAATAATCACGTTTCGCCATGTCTTTTTATAGTACCCTTTTAGCACTCAAACAGCAAGAGTGCTAGAAACTAAAACTACACATCGGGAGCGTCAAGTGGGCGTCCCTGTGTCCACAGTACGGTCCGCGCCAAGACTCCCGCACGCTCCATATCCTTGAGATAGTCACGCGCACCTGTCGGCTCTTGGTGTGCCCTGCCGTCAGGCCTGAGTGACCACACCGTATCATGCTCATCCATATACCATGTCGTGCCGCGCTCCGAACGGGTCGCTGGATACACTGTCGGCACACCATCCGCAGTCACCACCGGCCATTCCGTTACCGCCCACCGGACTGGACCGCCACCATTGATACGCTGCGCACCAAATGAGATTTCCATTCCTGGCACATAGTCCTGGATCACTTGCGCCGCCAAAGTATTGATCTCATCCCACAGTGCCCGAATACGTTCCGGCCGCGTGACCTCCGGAATTGAATTACCACCCGTCTCAAAGTCATCCATAGACGCATTATAACAATCTTGACAAACAGCAAAATGTGACGAATATCACAAAGAAAAGGCCGGCTCCTAGCCGGCCTTTTCTGGTTAGAGAGACGTAGTACCTTGATTACTTCTTGTCGCCGTCGACGACTTCACCTTCGATGGGCCCATCTGTGCCGTCGTCACCGGCGGCTTTCTTGTCCTCTTCGGGCTTTTCGTCTGCGGCAGCCTGTTCGTACATCTTGGCGCCGATAGGCATCAGGATGTCGTTCAGCTCCTTGGTAGCTGTTTCGAGCGCATCTTTATCAGCCTTGTCATCCGCGACAAGCTTTTTGGCTTTCTCAATCGCTTCATCAATCTTCTTGACGTCTTCTTCGGCAATCTTTTCCTTGTTGTCGCTCTTCATTTTCTCGGCCTGATACACAGCGCTATCAAGCAGGTTGCGGGCTTCGACAGCCTCTTTCTTTTTCTTGTCTTCGTCGGCGTGTGCTTCGGCTTCCTTGGCCATGCGCTCCACTTCGGTCTTGTCAAGCGAGCCAGAACCTTGGATGGTGATGTTCTGCTCCTTGCCGCTGCCCTTGTCCCGGGCCGTGACGTTCAGAATGCCGTTGGCGTCGATATTGAAGGTGACTTCGATCTGCGGGACACCGCGCGGCGCACTTGGAATACCGTCCAGGATGAACCGGCCGAGCGATTTATTGCCTTCGGCCATTTCGCGCTCACCCTGCAGCACATGGACCTCTACTTGTGGCTGGTTGTCGGCCGCAGTACTGAAGACCTCTGATTTACTGGTCGGGATGGTGGTGTTACGGTCGATCAGCTTGGTCATGACACCGCCCATGGTCTCGATGCCGAGGGAAAGCGGAGTTACGTCCAGGAGCAGCACATCTTTGACATCGCCCTGCAGCACGCCACCCTGGATGGCAGCACCAACGGCCACGACCTCGTCAGGATTCACACCCTTCATCGGATCCTTGCCGAAGATCTGCTTGACCTTTTCCTGCACGGCCGGCATGCGGGTCATACCACCCACCAGTACCACGGCGTCGATCTCACTGGCCTTCAAGCCGGCGTCTTTTAGTGCCTTTTCGCATGGGTCGGCGGTCTTGCTGACGAGTTCGCCAACCAGCTGTTCCAATTTGCTGCGGGTCAGTTTGTGCTCAAAATGCTTGGGACCGTCGGCATCAGCGGTCAGGAACGGCAGGTTGATGTCGATTTCCTGAGATGTCGAAAGCTCGATCTTGGCCTTTTCGGCTTCGTCACGCAGACGCTGCATAGCAGCTTTGTCTTCACTGATATCGAGACCGCTAGCCTTCTTGAATTCGTCCACGAAGTAGTTGACGATCACACGGTCGAAGTCAGCACCGCCTAGGTGTGTATCACCGTTGGTGCTCTTTACCTCGAACACACCATCGCCGAGCTCCAGGATGGATACGTCAAACGTACCGCCACCCAGATCGTAGACGGCAATCTTTTCGTCGGTCTTGCCCTTGTCTAGGCCATACGCCAGTGCAGCAGCGGTCGGCTCATTGATGATGCGCTTGACCTCCAGCCCGGCGATCTTGCCGGCATCCTTGGTCGCCTGGCGCTGACTGTCATCAAAGTAGGCAGGCACCGTAATAACCGCTTCGGTCACCGGTTCGCCCAAGAAAGCTTCGGCGTCAGCCTTCAGCTTGCCCAAGATCATCGCGCTGATTTCTTCCGGGCTGTATTCTTTGTCGCCCATCTTTACCTTCACGGAGTTACCACTCTTGACGATCTCGTATCCCATGAGCTTGAGGTCTCGCTGGACTTCTTGGTCGCTGAAATTGCGGCCGATCAGCCGCTTCACTTCGTAAATAGTGTTCTTGCTGTTTGTAACTTGCTGCCGGCGGGCTACCTGGCCCACCAGGCGCTCCCCTGCCTTGTTGATCGCCACAACAGACGGCGTAGTGCGGTTACCCTCGCTGTTGGTAATAATTTCTGGCTTACCACTCTGCATCACAGCCATAGCGCTGTTGGTCGTACCGAGGTCGATTCCAATGATCTTACCCATTCTGTTTACTCCTTGTTATCCTTTGTATCAAATACTAGTTATTCGTAATCAGGCTGTCCTGTTTCCATAGCCTGCCTGATGGCATATCTGCCGGCCCGCTCGGCGATGGGCCCTGCGATTTCCGACTCGTTTTCTGTCACGGCATCACCGAGTGCAACTACAGCGCATTCCATACGCCCTTCTTTATTAGCACAGGCTCATGTGGAGTGCTAATTAATTGTAGCATAAAAAATTAGCACTCTGCTGTCAAGAGTGCTAGATTACAGTTTTAGCCCAGCCCTACAAATGGGATAAACCCTGCGGTAGAATTACCGAATGTCGCCGGATTGATCGTAGCTGGCCAGGAGCTTATAAATGCATAAAAGGCCCTGCGATGATTCACCAGGTAGCCTCCGCCATCAGTGAAGGCAGTATCTACGATAGAAAACTGCAGCCCCGCATCCGTAGCATAGCCGGCGCTAGACAGTGCGGCATAGACATATCGGTCGGCAGGCTGAGCGGCAATGGGGGTTGCCAGTACTTTTACGATCCATCCGGCCGTCAGCCACATGGCGGCATCATTCGGCGTAGAAGTGATAAGTGCACCGGTATCATCGTAGAGCGCAAAGCTGTTGAGTCCGGTCGAGATGCCGGTTGCAGCCGTGTGTGCCATTGCAACAATGGCGTTGATGGGATTACCAGCAGGCACAAAGATACGCACGAATTCCGCTAGATTAATCGTAACAGCGCTGTTGGCGTAGTCGATACTTACCGAATGGAGGCCATACTGTGACCACGGGTACGCAGTGCCGACCGTAGAGCTCACCAGAGAAGCAGTTGGTGTGGCCCACGCCATGCCACCCGGCTGGGCTGAGTTGGCGGTCAGTACCTGCCCATTGCCCCCTATGGGTAATCGTGCCGGCGTACCCGCACCCGTTGCCACCAACAGGTCGCCTTTTGCAGTGACCGCAGAAGCTTGGATAGCGCCGTTGATGGCTGCGGCCGACTTCAGCGTCCCATCTGTGTTATGGGACACAAGCAAAAAGTCATTGAGGATGTCTCCCCATGAATCGATGTCTGAACCAGGCGCAGGTAATCGTGACACGGCCGGACCTTTTTGGACACACAATCAGTTGACATCCTCATAGTACCATAAGCATGATGGACGTGTACCGGGGTATTCGGTGCCAATTGTCAGATATCGCTTACTGCATGCGGACACGGACCATGGCGTGGCGGATGACTTCATCGCCTAGGCGGTAGCCAGCCTGGAGCTCTTCGCTGACTACTTCTTCAGCACCGTCGCCATCTTCCATGCTGACCGCTTCGTGATAACGAGGGTCGAACGGCTGACCCGTGGTCGCGATGCGCTCCACACCCAAGCTCGCTAGTGTCTTTTCAAACTGTTTGACGACACCCTGGATGCCCTTGATGTAGTCGTGTTCTGCCAACTCTGCCGGTACATGCTTAAGCGCCCGTTCCAGGTTATCGATAACGGGTAGCAACTCACGCACGACGCCGGCTTTTACCATGTCCTTCAGGCCGGCAATCTGTTCGTCGTGACGGCGACGCAGGTTGGTAGCATCAGCACGTTCACGCTGCAGGGCTTCAGTAAGCTCAGCGATCTGCTGCTCCAGCGCATTGACATCGGCTTTGGGCTGCTTTGAGTGTTTGGGATCTGTAGAATTTGCTTTAGTCATATAATACTTCCTCTAATGTCTTACCTGTGTGTGCCACGAGCGCCATGACGTCCCGGTAGCTCTGGCGGGTCGGTCCAAGGATACCAATGTAGCTATGGTCGCTGAACGGGCTCCGGAACCGGCTGATAATCAAGCTGACGCCAGCAGCACGGCCGATAGGGTTCTCGCTGCCAATATAGACGCTCAGCGGCTCATTCGGCGCCACTTCACGCAGCCACGGCTCAAGATTGTCAAGCAAACGGGCTACCTGTTGCACCTGCTGGCCGCCGATGAATTCGGGTTGTCCGAACAGGTTGCTGAGGCCGCTCATGTAGAGCTGGTTGCCGATGGTGGCCAGACCGAGATTATGCGTCAGCTCCACCAGCGTATCCACTGCATTGCGAATAGTGCGCTCCGGCGTCAGGCCATGCTGCACACGAGCAGTCAGCGCCCGCTCCGCGCGCCGTTCGGGCATGGTAGCTTCACCCCCGGCCAAGCTGTTGACGTACAGCCGGTAGCCCCGGTCGGTCGGGATGCGCCCAGCGCTCGTATGCGGTTGACGTATGTAGCCCAGGCGTTCTAATTCTGCCATCTCTGCCCGGATCGTTGCCGAAGACACGTTGAACACCTTGGCGAGCAAGCTGCTGCCAACGGGTACCGCAACCTCTGCATACTGCTCGATAATTGCCGACAAAATCTGTTTTTGCCGTTCTGTCATACACTCAAGTATAACTTTTTAGCACTCAAATCTCAAGACTGCCAGAAATCAGGACCCCGCCTTCAGGTCGTCCAGGAGCCGCTCGGCCCAAACCCGGAAGCTCCGGTCAACGATAGTGAACTCGTTATTGTGGTGGGCGATGCTGTTAATGGCTTTGACGGCTTCGTCGATATTTTCATTGACGACAAAGTGGTAGTACGGCATTTTAAGCGCTTCCGTCAACTCGGTAACCGCCGTTTTCATCCGCCTGGCTATATCAGCGGGGTCGGCCCCCTTCTCGCCATACCGCGCTTGCAGGCGACGACGCCATTCGTGGTAACTCGGGGGAATAATGAACACTGGGATGACCGAAGATGATATAGCCCGGTATTCAGCAACGCCCTGGACTTCCATGTCAGTGATCGCTATCTTGCCGTCCTCACGCGCCCGCTGCAGCTCATCGGCGCTGGTACCGTAGAGGTTGCCGCTATACATCTTCGCCTCAACGAAGGCAC
The DNA here is from genome assembly GCA_035479715.1 of Saccharimonadales bacterium (SeqCode). Lineage (GTDB taxonomy): Bacteria > Patescibacteriota > Saccharimonadia > Saccharimonadales > UBA4665 > JAJZCD01. The sequence continues at coordinate 44,357 of DATIIK010000005.1, forward strand.
CGGCCCGCAGCATATCAGCTGCCCTCTCACGATTGATGAAATGATACTCTACCCCATCCTGCTCCATGACACCGCCATTTTCACGGGGGGCACGGGTGGTGTGTGAGACGATATGATGAAAGTCCCCGGTTTCGAGCAGGCGATGTTTGACGGTATCCTTGCCAGCACCGCTAACACCCACCAGCAAGACTATTTTCGTGGTCTCGACTATTTCGGTGACTTCCGGGGGACGCTGATAACTTTCGGCGAGCTGCTCCAGTGTTTCCATTAGCTATAAGTATACAATATATAGCGGCCACTTACCTAGCTGCGGCTCCCACATCCTGATTGCGCTTGTGTTTTGCTTGCGGTAAGCTGTAGACATTATGGCAACAAAAGCACCCTCCAAAAAAGCACCCAGAATCGTCCGCAGCTGGAAACCGAAGACGCTGCGCATCATTGTCATCATCGGCATCGCGGCACTCATACTGCAGGTCATCTTTGATTTTGCGATGTACGAGCGCGTCGTCTCAACCCCAAGCGGCGAACCCATCACCAGCATGATCGTCGAGGCGGTCAATGCCCAGCACAAACCCGCGGTTATCGACCCTGTCAGCAAAAAGGTCTATCTGCCGGACGCTAATCTGGTCCTACCGCCGCAATCACAGACCATGCCCAATCTCCTCTACAGCTACGCGCCATCATCTGATAACGCTGATTCAGAAGCCGGTATCACCGTCACGAATGCAATCAGCGTAGGTGTTTCCAAGCTTCGTAATGCCGAGGGCCAAGGGCTGCTCAACCGAAATTCAAATAAAGTATTTGATGCTGTGCCCGACCTGCAGGTCTGCTCACGTGGCATCCACGTGGTATTCGGCACTAAAACAACCTACGATCATCTGCAGTTCAGCAAGAGTTTGGCCGATGGACGTACCATGTACGCATACACCGAGGCCAAAAGCTGCGCCTACGACTTGCAGCCGCTCGTCGAATACCTGCGCGGCGCCCAAAGCTACTAGGACACTGATAGAAAAGCGCTTAAAAGCGCATAGGCTACAGCACACCCGGACAGAGAGCCATCTAGTCGCGCTTGAGCATCACCGTGAATGCTTCGGCCGGAATGTCTACCTTCCCGAACCGCTTCATGCGCTCTTTGCCCTTCTTCTGCTTGGCTAATACCTTCTTTTTGCGTGATACATCACCACCGTACAGACCGGTCGTCACATCTTTGCGGTAGGCACTGAGGTCTTCACGGGCAATGAACCGGCCGCCGATGGCCGCCTGCAGCGCCACTTGGAAGTTCTGGCGCGGAATGACCTCCTTGAGCTTAGCAACGGTCTCGCGGCCAAGCCGGTCCGCTTCGCTGCGATGTACCATGACGCTCAGTGCATCCACCCGTTCGCCTGCCACGTAAAAATCAACTTTTACTAGGTCTTCGGCACGATAGTCGTCGAGCTCGTAGTTAAAACTACCGTAACCGCTGGTGATGCTTTTGAGCTGGTCATAAAAATCGGTCAGCAGATTAGCGAGTGGCGCCTCAAAGCCCACGACCGCGCGGTCTTCGACATAGCTGAGGTTGTTCTGCAGGCCGCGCTTACCGCTGATCAGCTGAATGACAGGACCCACGTAGCTTTTGGGCACGATGATCTCACCCTTGATCCATGGCTCGCGGATTTCCTTGATGCGTGACGGATCCGGCAAATCGGCAGCAGACTTGATATCCGTCTCCTCACCGTTCAGCAGACTGATCTGATAGTCGGTGGACGGGTTGGTGACGACCAGGTCCAGGTTGTATTCGCGTTCCAGCCGCTCCCGCACGATGTCCATGTGCAGCAGCCCCAGGAAGCCGATGCGCACGCCGAACCCAAGTACCGGCGAGTTTTCGGGCTCATACTGCAGGGCACTGTCGCTCAAGCTCAGCTTTTCGATTGCCTCCTTGAGGTCGTTATAAAATTCGTTGCTCTCGGGGAAGAATCCGGCGTATACGAACGGCTGCACGTCTTTGTAGCCTGGCAGTGGTACAATATCGCCAGAAGGGGGGACAGCACTATGAGCTATGACGAAGGCGGCAGCGGAGGTAACTAACGTAACGGTATCGCCAACTTTGGCGTCACGCGTGGTTTTAAGATTGGTAACGATATAGCCGATTTCACCGGCTGAGAGTTTTTGGCCCGGCGTCATGTCGGGCTTTAAGCTGCCTACTTCTAGGGCCAGGCCGGTGGCACTGGTATTAAGCATCTTTATATGTGCACTTTTGGCAATCTCACCGTCGACAACCCGGACATACAAAATAACACCACGGTAATCATCATAGTAACTGTCAAAAATCAGGGCACGTGTTTCTGGCAGCGTGCTTGGTTTCGGAGCAGGTACGTCACTAACAATCTTTTCCAGAACCGCATCCACCCCCTTGCCAGTCTTGGCAGAAATCCGCAAGATATCCTCAGGTTTACAGCCTAACAGGCTCACGATTTCTGCCCCGACGCGCTCGACATCTGCGGCGGGCAGGTCAATCTTATTAAGCACTGGTATGATGTGCAGGTCGGCGGCCATAGCCAGATACACGTTGGCAAGTGTCTGTGCCTGTATACCCTGGCTGGCGTCTACCACCAGCAGTGCGCCCTCGCAAGCCTGCAAGCTGCGTGACACTTCGTAGCTAAAGTCGACATGACCAGGAGTGTCGATCAGATTCAGCTCGTAACCTTTATACTCCATCCGCACCGGTGCCAATTTGATAGTGATGCCCTTTTCACGTTCCAGGTCCATACGGTCGAGCAGCTGCGCCTTCATATTGCGCTTTTCAACGGTACCCGTGAGCTCCAGCAAACGGTCGGCCAGCGTACTTTTGCCGTGGTCGATGTGCGCAATGATGCAGAAATTGCGGATACTAGCCTGATTCATTAGACACCATTATAGTTGTTACCCCTGTTATTTACAAAAAACAAACCCAAGTGCGTTGGCGGCACTTGGGTTTTGTATGGCTTTAGGACCGTCAGTCCAACTTTATGGGGAGTCCGCTCTCATGATACACATTCCCTGACTGGGTTTCGTCAGAACAGCTATCGGATGGACCATATGCCCCAACTGTTGAGTGATAGATAGTGCTGAAGTGGTTACCAATGACACGGTAGTTGCTGCCGGTTGCACCCTGT
>DATIIK010000006.1:0-197147 GCA_035479715.1 Saccharimonadales bacterium (SeqCode)
AGCCGGGGTCTGTGTGGGCCGAAACATTTTTCAGCGTGACGAAGGCAAAGAAGTGACGCTTGCCTTGCGACAGATTGTCCACGAAGGGAAAACCGTTGAACAGGCGATGGAGGCTGCCGGGCTGCCTAGAAAGGCAGTATAGGGCTTTGGACAAAACCCTATCTTCCCGGCCCCTATTCCGGGTGCCGACAGCCTCTAATCTGGTCGCGTTCCAGCCTACCCCTAGCTTATCTTTGCTACGTGTATAACCGCCAAGATTATACCTACAGTAAGTGCCGTCAATCCGTAAAATATCACTACGCCAAGAAGACTTTTTAGCAGTTTGGCTTGGAAGAATTTTCGCAGGAATACACACCATAAGATAATGCTGACAATTATAGAGACAAGGCTGAACATAGGCCCGATGCTTATCTTAGGATTGATAAGCGCCGGCAAAGCCATAGCCAGCTGGAACAGAAAAATCGTCCCCGTGATGCTGAACACCTGGCGCCAAGTCGGCTTTAATTTAAGGATGATGAGTGTAATCCGGTTCATAATCAGGCTGATCAGCGCGAAAATTATGATTATTGCAATGGTGATGATCAGGTGTGCCATGTTCCTATATGTTCCTTATCTGGTATTACTTTAGTTTAAGCCCTATGTGTTATTGGGGGCGGTATGATAGCGGGTATCCTTCGATACTTAGGCTTTCGCCGGCTGCTTTGGAAACTGTGACCGTACATCTTTTTGAAGCACAATCGATGCGATTGCGATACACAGCAGTCCACTGCCAATTTGCCCTATGTCGAACCATATCGGGAGGTGAGGCGTGAATACGATAAAGGCCACCACACCGAGCGGAGCTAACACGGATATGATACTCAGGCGAAGCCAGCCGCTTCGTTTACCTTTGGCCATATCGTTTAAAAGATACAGTAGGATGAGTCCACCTGCTGCGTAAAATCCGCCGCGTAAGAATACGGAACCGACTACGTCACTAGCAATGGAATGTCTCACTAGGAGTGAGACTGTAAAAAATAGCAGATTCCAAAGAATAAATAGTCGGGATATACGCTTCATCCTGTTGATATTCTGTTGTACATGTTGGTTTATCATTTTAGACTCCTTTTATTACTTTAGTTGCACGCTTAAACATCTGGCTTATTGACGTTATGTACGCATCAATATCTATATCTGGATGCTGCAAGATATAAAATGACGAGCCATCGATCACCTGCCGTAGTGATACGGCCATATTCCGTGCGTCAAATTCTCCGAACTCTCCTGCTGCTTGGCCTAATTGGAACAGCTTTTCTAAGCGATCAATTGATTCGTTGCCATATGCAGTAGCTGGAGTATTGAGCATGATTTGGTGCACTGCGGCTATCTGCGCAGTATGTTGGGCCAGGTATTCGAGATTTGAAGCTATGTACGCTTGCAATTTGCCGGACATGGTTACTTCAGCATCGATCCTTGGCTTCATATACGCGGCGCCGTCTGCATACGCCGAACCGACAATAGCTGTAATCAGCTTCTCTTTACTCGAGAAGTGATACAGAACGGTGCTTTTGCTCGTAGCTGCCTCTTTCGCAATTGTCATGATCGAAGCTGCTGTATATCCACGTGTGTTAATCACACGTATTGCCGCCTCGACAATATCTTTCCGACGGGCTACTTGGGTACGCGATAGTTTATCTGACCGCATGGACTAATATTAGACCATCCGGTCAGATTTGCAAGCTTTTTGTGCGCTGTATTGCCGATATTCGGGCTATGCAGCCTTTTCTTTCGCACATTTAGCTTACCCGCTCTTCTTCGTTCAAGGCGATAAAGAACCGGTTGATGATGGCTAGTTCGGCCGCGGTGAACGTAGAGATGACAGTTGCGGCATGCTCCGCCTTGCTTTGGTAGTACGGCATGAGTTTCTTAAATACCTGCGCCTCGTTCAGCGAGATCAGTACTTTACGCCGATCCGTAGGATGGGGCGCGCGCCTAATGAACTTGAGCTGGGCAAGCCGGTCCAGCAAGGCCGTCGTCGAACCGCTCGTTAGGCCAGTGGCGGCAGTGATTTCGCCTGGAGAAAGCGATCCCTGGAGCTGTAGTAGATGGATCGTCTGCATTTCGCTGAGGGTCATGCCTACCTCAGAGGCAACCCACTCATTGAACAAAACTGCCAAGGCGATGGTGGTACGTAACTGCTGGCCAGCTGCAGCCTCGATGTTTGCTTTATCCATATAACATTCTATTATTACAAAAAATATTCCACTTGACAAGTATCTTTATGTGGCGAGATACTTTACTCATAAAGAAACAAGGAAATACCATGCTAGTAACGGTACAAGGCCAAGATAGACAACCAAAAGAATCTAAGCGGATGCATCTGGGCGCAGCTCTTATGATCATCGCCGCGCTTATGGATATGCTAGATGTCACGATAGTGAATGTAGCCCTACCCACCTTGCGCACCCATCTTCATGCCTCAAGCGCAGCGCTGGAGTGGATCGTTTCAGGATATATGCTGACGTTTGCGGTGGCTTTGATTATCGCAGGACGGCTTGGAGACCGCTGGGGGCGCCGGCGCCTGTTCGTGATAGGCACTATTGGTTTTGGAATCGCCAGCCTACTTTCCGGGTTATCACACACCGCAGACCAGCTTGTCGTCTTCCGCTTGCTACAAGGCGCCATGGCCGCCACATTGCTACCTCAGGTCTTAGCTACATTCCGTACTGTCTTTGACGGCAAGGCTCGTGCGACCGCATTCGGCATATACGGCGCAGTGGCCGGATTAGCGTCCGCAGTCGGAGTACTGCTGGGCGGTGTGCTGACAGAGTGGAATATCTTTGGGCTTGGATGGCGGGCAATTTTCCTGGTGAATGTACCCATCGCAGTAATTGTCGCCTTATTGACACCCTTATACGTGACAGAAACAAGGGCAGAGAGCCCTGGACACCTTGATGGTTTTGGCGCACTGATACTCGCAGTATCGCTTGGTGCGATTGTGTACCCTCTTACGGAGGGACAGCAGCACCATTGGCCGTTCGGTTATTTCCTGTTAATAGCTGCTGGAATTTTAGCGATTGGCCTGCTTGGCCTATTAGAAGGCCGGCGCGAACGCCTGGGTGTCCAGCCGCTGCTGCAAGTTCGGCAATTTGCCATTCCGGCATTTACCGCCGGTTTACTCGTACAGCTGCTGTTTAGCCTAGCGTTACAGGGCTTCTCAATTGCCTTCATTCTCTGGCTGCAATTGGGACATGGTTTTAGTCCGTTACGCGCAGGTACGACCATGCTGGCCTTTAGTGTCGGCGCCATATTCACCGCGCCTAACGCAGGCAAGCTAGCGCTGCAGCATGGGCGCAAGGTGCTTATCGGCGGAGGCATACTTATGGCACTCGGCTTTACGGGCATTGCCTGGGTTGCATGGCACCTTCCAGCCCACCTCACTGGCTGGGCACTTGTGCCAGGCTACGTTGTGGCCGGCGCCGGACTCGGATTCCTAGTCGTCCCACTTATAAATGTCGTTTTGGCGGCCGTACCAGCCGGAACATCCGGCGGCGCATCAGGTATCTTTGGGACAGCGCAGCAACTAGGCGGTGCATTGGGTATCGCAATTTTAGGCAGCATCTTCTTCGGCAAACTGTCAGCACATGGATTTGACGGCGCCTTCCGTGCAACCCTTCCCTTTGTCATTGCGACACTACTTCTGTGCAGCCTGCTGTGCCTGTTCCTGCCGAACAAAGCTGTGTCAGATGAAGCAGTGATCGACAGTCAGACGTGAGCCTCCCGACCTATAGCGGAGATACTCGTTATCTCCGTGATTCTGGCACAAACCATATAGCCGCCACTATTACGAATAGGGCGTCAGAAATAAGCGGATACATAAAGGCTGCGGGTATAGCAAGGACATAGCATGCCAGTGAAATAGCGCCTTTTGCGCCTATCCCCCCTGTCTTCCCGGAAGATTCCTCAAGATGCCTTACGGCGTGCTGTAGGAATTGGTACGACAATGCGGTTATTAGTAACAGTATGGCAAAGCAGGCTGTCGGCCATGATTGCGTATAATATTCACCCAACCACCCTGTAAAGAAAGGTACCAGCGAGAGCCAGAACAAAAAATGCAGGTTAAACCACATGATTCGCGGCGTGACATTGGCTGCACGTGGTATGAACAAGTGATGATGGTTGTTCCAGTACGTTGCAATGATTCGAAAGCTGAATACATATACAAGAAATGATGGCACAATCGGACGCAGAGAATCGAGGGTCGCACCATGGGGTTTGGGCAATTCCAAAACCATCAAGGTTATAATGACGGCGATAACGCCATCGCTAAACGCTTCTAACCGTCCTGAGGACACTGGTTTACCGAGTTTGTCTTGCATTGCCTCTATTTTATCAAAAGATGGGCTAATGCCCAGATTCTTGGCCGGTTATACCTCTGCAATTACAATTGCAGAGGTAAGCACGCCACCGGCTCTACAGCATGCTACAATGACCGTAGGTTGAGGTGAACCGCTGATATGTCGTTCCGATTTCCCGAACTTACCATACAAAACCCCTCGAATCCTTCAGACCAAGACATAGAAACCGGCCTGTGGTGCGCACCTGGATTTGAGCCCGATGAGTCAGCCGTAACTGTCTTACCGTCAGACCAGTCAGCCACAGAAAGATTCGCCTCGATATCCCCCAAACACCTGTGGCTAGAAAACGGCAGCCAAACGATTGTAGCTTTGACTTCCCCGCATACCAACGATCCGGCGCATGCCCTCTATGCTGAACTTTCTGCCATGTTCCCGCAGTTTGTGCAGGCTACTGAGAATCGTAACCGAGCGGTACTCTATGAAGGTAAGATACGCCTGCCTCATGTCTTTTCTGCCGACGCCGAAACGGTTGCCCGCGAAAATGGTGAAATGGTTTACCTGCAAAAGTTAGCCCATGCGGCAGATATACAGGCACACTCGACTGAGCCGCCCGGTGATGCGGAGCTGCGTACCATACAACTCCACTGGCCCACACTCCGCCAGGCTACCGGGGTGTATACTATCGCCCGCATGATACCCCACGCCCATAGGCGGGTACCCAAATCGTGGACAGAAGCAGAGATTGCTGAATTACGGGAAGCATGTGATTTTTGGCCCGATCCCGAGGCAGCGGTCAGGTCATCTTTGGCTGCTGACCTTGAGCCGCTACCAGCATATATTTTCAGGTATCTGTCCGCCCGCTCCGGTGAGATGACACCCGGGGAATACCATGCGCTCTATTCTCCCGACCCTATACGGGGTCGTGCCAGTATAGCAGGAGCTGCAAACCATCTTAAGGCAGCACATGGCATCACCGCCACGACAGAAGACCTATGTTGCGACCCAAGTCCCGAGGCTATTGACCAGCTTTTTCGTTGCACCAATAGTCCGGTATTCACTGAGCCTGATCTGGAGACCAAAGACCTATGCGACCTACAAAGAGTCTCTGTGCTCGTAAACCGTCTGCGTGACCGCAGGATCACCACACAGCTTGCAACACTTGCCCTGCATGGTGAAAGCTTTTTTTGGATGAGCGGGCTGCTTCACTTTGACATGAGTATGTGTGCGCTCACGCGGATCGCCGAAGAGCGTCACCTAAAAAGAGCGGCGCACTACACTGCGGCTAGCAGCACGGCGTAACCAGATTGCTACCTCATTAGTGTTCCGTTACTAGGCTATGCGCCACCGTCTTGGCCGCGGTCGTCGGACAGTCAAAGCATGAACGGTATCGCAGTATTAGGTTATGCAGATGGCCATAGCTTATACTTACCTACAATGTTAGCAGATATTTATAAGCCAGAATTATGGGACAGTTTCTTTACGATGCTAGGTGGTGGGGCTGCCGCATTAACGGGACTCATTTTTGTTGCCCTGTCATTAAGCCTCGACGATATGACTACAGATGCAACCCACAAATACCGCTCTATCAATACATTGGCGGGATTAACTGCGGTTTTTGTAAGCTGTGGGCTGGCATTGATGCCCGGTCAGACCCACCAAACAATAGGCGCGGAGTTATTCCTGGCTTCACTCATCGGCGCAATTGTCTTCCTGTACGGGTTCCGTCAGGCTTTTAAATTTAAATCTCGGCCGAGCAAATGGCGCTTAGCAATCGGAGGCGGTCTTTATCTAGCACAAGTGCTGGGAGCCTTATTGTTGATCTCTGGTTCTGTGGTGGGACTATACATCACTGCGGCTGCGTTAGTGATAAACGTGGCATTTATGATTTCTGCAGCGTGGCTGCTAGTGGTTGGCGTATACCGCGCAAAAGCGGAACGATAACTGTAGAAGTTTTTGACTATAGTAGCAGGGCTATGGATAATACATACCGTAACATGAGGAGTATCTAATGGAACCAGCCCCAAACGACACAAGCAAAACTGGCCAAGACAAGCCGACTAAGATATGTTTTGTATATTCTAACCCTACTGACCCGGCTGCCTTCGAAGTAGCATACCCTGAACAACTCGCGCTCGCACGAAAACTCCCTGGTCTAGTACGGCTAGAAGCGTCAAAAGTCTGGCCGAAGGAAGATGGCAGCCCGACTCCGGCATATCGGCTCCTGGACCTACACTTTGCCGACTACGAGGCCGCCAGCGCAGCCGCCGCAGAAGCAGGGGACCTGGTGGGCGCCACCCTCAAGCACGCTACCGGAGGCGTGATCATCGCATTTGCGAAGATCCTAGAGGACGCTTAGGCTGTAACATCCCATACGCGCGCGGGGCAGCCCTCTGGGCCATCAGTTGTACTTATTCATAGTAAAGGATGCCATGTCACGCAGATACGCCACGTATACAGCCGGCCATTCTACTGGCGCATTGTCGAGCAGGGCGTGTGCAAGCTTTACTTCTTCTGCCGCCTGACGCTGCACGCGAGCAAGCGCGCCTGTAGCCCTCATCACCTCTTTGCATAGTTCAAAATCCTGAGTGGTCAGCTCCGGATTACCTAGGGCACGGTTCAGAATCTCCCGTTGAGCATCGGTAGCTGCCGCTTGTGCGTAAGCGAGCAGGAGTGTTTGCTTGCCCTCGGTGATGTCATTTTCGGGAGATTTACCTATTGCAGCCTCTTCCTCGAAGAGCATTGCATCGTCCTGCAGCTGGAACGCCAAGCCGGCATGCATAGAGTACTCATCTAAGTATCTCACGAGCCTTGGTGATGTACCTGCCAACAGTGCGCCTATTTCCAATGGCATAAGAAATGAATAATACGCTGTCTTGGAACGAGCTACGGTGATTAGGTTATCAGTGCTCATAGGCAATCCGGTAGTCGATGCTATGTCGAGTATCTGCCCTGCGTGTGTCCGCGCCAAATGCCTGTTCAAAGCCTGGCACGCCTGCGCTTTATTAGGTTCGGGGACATCCAGATCCATGAACATCTCCTGGGCCCTGTGCTGTGCGAACAAAGCCGCCGATGTCGCCATATCGGTGGCAATTCGCGCTCTATTACCCTCAGCATCCTGCTGCTCCAGGAATGTCTGCATAGCAACATGTGCCGCCGGGACCCCACGCCGTGTCATCGCATTGTCTGCTATATCATCAAGGACCAGTATGTAGGCATGGATTCCTTCTATGGCGCCGGCAACGTCCGAAATCATATCCCGGTTGCTCCCACCATGCATCTCATAGCCACATACCGTCAGGCCGCCACGTGCGCGCTTGCCACCCGCTAGAAACACCGCTAGGTAGCTGTTGATCGCCGCCTGCACATAGGGATGATCGGCCGTACTAGCTGCACGCAGTAGATCCGCAAAATTTACAACACCCCGTCCGACGAGCTCCGCTGGCGAGAAGCTTGTGCCGACATTACCTATTGCTCCGTGTTTTGACAAGGCCATACCGATATCCACTTACTGTAGTATCCGAATAATAGCATAGCCTGCAGCAAGTGATAACGAAGCGCGTACCGGGAAATAATTCACCCCTGTAAGAGGAGAGCTATTGATCGTAGGGAATCGGGCGTGCCGTCATGATATAGTAGGAGTACAAGTAAGACAGGGGGGGGGAAGCATATGCAACGGATCAAAAGGTTACTACAGGTCGGCATAGTGCTAGGCATGAGTTTTGCAATCACTGGTGGCGGACAGGTGTTTGCAGCGCGTACTACACAGCAATCCGGCTCCATAAAGCTAATTGCCGGACATTTTGCAACGGCGGCAGACCCGGAATGTACAGTACCGGCCGAGGACTGTATTACCGACCAACTAACCGGTGGGTTTATTGGCCGCAATGAACTGACAACCCAGGACTTTACTGAAACAGATACACATATCCTCTATCACGATACGACGGTTATTACCGTGACAGGTGGTCAGTACGCCGGTAAGCAATTTGCTGGCAACGAACATGGCGACATCAATAAGACGACCGGCAACTTCACTTCGTGTGCCGAGCTTACTGCCACAGACAACAGCGGTGATACGCTGGTAACACACAACTATGGGTATATCGACCTGACCAATAACCACGATACCGGGCACTACATCGGGGTTATTAATGGTCACCATGGCTGCGAGAACTTCTAACTCTCGCACATACTTTTCTCTCGCCAGCTCGAAGGCCGCGGATACAGTACGAGCTCACAGGCTCGTACTTTTCCTGTATCACATGCTTGCTACTCGCTAGGTACCCGTACTAGTACAAGCCCTGCTAGCGGCGAGCGGGATTCTGGGATAGACTGGCCTTTGTGATAGCCTATGCACGCGGTAACGACGGCCAAAACGTATCGGTCGATTTTTCGTCCAGCCCAAAATAGAGCGCCACGCTCAGGCGTATTGATTCCCGCGTGAATTTGCGGAGCGGGTCGCTGTTCACTAGGAAGTTTTCGATATCCAGATATGTCTTCTGGAGCGTAACTTCATCTCCATCGGTAAGTGGTTTACCCGGAGTACGGTTAGCAGTGATGATCCGCAGGTTGTCCAGGTAGGCATCAATGAGCGCTTGGTTCGACGCCATGCCAGCCGTGTGCACGATAATGTCAACTGATGTAACCTCACTCTGTTTGCGGGTATTCCTTGGTACGCCAATGGCAGCAAAAGCATATCCGGCTAGTACCAAGCAAAGGTCGCCCAAAATGGCCGGTGCCGTGTATATACGATCAGAATAATACGCATGATCGTAGCCAATCACCTCTATAAGTATGATGCCCAGCGTATTTACGACATAAAAAGCCATCGCTATTACCAACCAGGTGAATGCCTGACGGTATTCCCGGCCCGTTTGTCGCCGGATGCGCAGCGCCATCAGCCCGGCTGCCGCATACAGCACGAACGGGATGATAGCGACCACCTTAAACAGGTCGTACTGCCACCGGGCCAGCGGCCATGAGTTGTCGTAGGGCAGGAACGGATGTATAGCCGAACAGACCAGGATGCCCAGAATAGCTACAACGATAGAGGACTGCCAACCCTTAAGCTCCATTTTTTTGTAAAACATACGCACCCCGGCATACATGAGCGGCGCTCCCACCAGGTACTGTAGATACGAGCTCATATTCAGCCATACGTTGTCCCAGAGACCGTAGTATTCAATGTAGGGGAACACCAGCAGACCCAACCCGACGGCCAAGGTAGAGAGCGCCAATAAGCGGTACGCCCGCTTTAGCTCTGGCCGGAAGCGCCGCAAGGCCAGCAAGAAGAAGATAGCACTGCCCCACGCAAGCATTACATCCACCAGCACCACTGATGTGGCGACAGAGGAATAGTCTTTTAGCACAGTAGCGTCTTTGGGCGACGGCAATAGTAACGACAGTCCACTTATAAACAGGGTTGATCCAAATACTGCAGCGATCACTAACCGTAGCTTCTTCATTTTTTCGTTCTAATGCCCCTTGGCGATAATTATAGCAAAAGAAATGAAAGCATGAAGCCTGAAGTCAATGAGGCGCTAGCTTGACTGCTCTGCACCTGCCGCGGCGTCTATCTCTCCTGTGGATTGTGCCGGAGGTACGCTACTGACTTGCCGTTTGGAAGCGATTGGTATGGCTAGAACAAATGTAGAGCCGACGCCCTCTTCGGATTTCTCTAGCTTAAGCGAGCCTTTCATACTCTTGGCTATCAGCCTGGAGATGTACAGGCCAAGACCAGTGCCTCGTGTGGTATCGCGGGTTAGAAGGCTGTCACTGGCCTGTTGGAACTTGTGGAATAGCAACTTTTGGTTCTCAACTGCTATGCCTCGCCCCGTATCAGCCACCCGCAAATACAGCATGCGCGCATCATGGGTTACTTCCAGGCTGACTCCCCCTTTATCAGTAAACTTGACTGCATTGCCAATAAGGTTGTACAGCACCTGCGTCACGCGCTGTTTGTCGGCCCATACCGCAGGCAGCTTGCCCAGAGTCATGGTGTTCGTGCCGAGCTTGATGCTCTTTTCCTGAATGAGGCCATGCATTTCATAGAAAATGAGCTCGATAATCTTATCTACCTGGACAGGCTCAAACCGAAACACCATCTTGCCTTGTTCAATACGCGAAACGTCCAAAAAGTCACTCACGATTTCGATAAGGCGGACGCTTGAGGTATGGATATCGGTGACCATTTCCCGGAACGCGGGGTCTTTGTCGAGCACGTCCTTATAGTAATCAAGCATGATGCTTGCATTACCCCTGATAGCAGTCAGGGGCGTGCGTAGCTCATGCGAGGCGATCGAAAAGAACTCATCCTTTGAGCGCGTCAACACTTTTTCTTCGGTGATGTCCTGCACAAGGATGACACTACCGATTGTCGCCGCCTTCCCCCGCTCCGTAACTTTAACAGGGGCGATAAATATGTGCAGTACCTTGGGGCCCATGCCTACTTCTTTTACTTCGTTGGAGTCCCCTTTCTTGCGGACAGCCTCACAATAGGATGCCAAATCGAAACCACTGAGCTTTTCGTCTAATTGCCCGATGGTCGACACCGGCTTAGATAGGTCAAAGATGCTTTCCAGCGCCTTATTCTGGACCACGAGGTTGTTGTGCTCATCCACTAAAGCAAAGCCGAGTGTGAGCGCCTCGATCGATGCTCGTAATTTTGCCTGGGCCTCATGGAGCTGCCGTGTGCGTTCTTCGACCTGATGTTCAATTATCGTCGCGGCATCGGCGAGCGTCGTAATGTCGGTCATCACGACCAGATACCCATACGGCTGGTTATCATCCTTAAGGCGTGTGATAGAAGCTTTCGTGGTGACTATAGATGGCCGGTTGGCGATCCGCAGCCGCACTTCTTCGATGATAGCGAGGTCTTTGTTCCCCATGGCTTTGTGCAGTTCCTCCCTGAGCGCGGCGGGCTTCATGGGCTGCTCTAAGAAATCGGAGATCTGCATATCCATAAGTTTGGCAGCAGACAGTCCAAACAGCTGCTCGGCCCCTGTATTGACATAGCTGATGTGCAGATTTGGTTGCAGACCGATAACGGCCTCGTTCATGGTGTCCAGGATCTGATCGGCGATAGTGCCGGGAGTAAAGCTGAAGAAGCGATACCGTATGATCCCAAAAGTAATGGTGACGCCCATAACAGTCAGTAATAAGACACTGAGTGGAGGCAGTAGCTTGGGATTGAAGAGCGGCAGGATCCCATCCGTAAGCGCCCCTCCGATCAAGGGGATGATGATTGCCATGATAAAGAGCGACGCCTGCTTGCGAAGTGTAGGGTCGAAGGTCCTGCGCTTAAAGCGGTACAGATGGCCAATCGCAGCCGCCGGTAGAAACACCGCCCATAGAGTAACCAGTGCGAAAGCCGGGCCCGCACTGGTAACATACCCCCACGGTGTTGCGGTAAAGTGCGCAGGATCGTAGTTGGTGAGCAAATTAGCGTGCTGATCGATGTAGGTGAGGACCGACGCGACACCGAGCAGAGCTGGAAGTGTGACTGGCCCGAGGCTATGCTTTGAATTCGTATACGTCAGCACGAACATATAGAGCGTCACCGGCATAAACACTGAGCCGGGTGTGGTGGTGCCCGCCCATATCACGGCAGCCTCAGGCGTTGCGCTAAGCCTGGTCATAACCTCTCCAGCAGCCCACATGATTATGCTCAGAAGAAACGCCGAGAACCACATGAGGGTGGTCGTGCGGCGCTTGATACGGACAATGAACCCAAAGGCTACTAGGCTGCTTATGAGGGACACCGAGGATAGGATGGCAAACGGATTAAATCGAAGGTCGAAGGCAGCGGGCCTGTCCTGGAATGTCTGCCATATCAGGAGCGTACAGAACAGCCCAAGCGCCAGCCCCATGATCCCATAGTGAATACTTGAGGATACTGCATCTTCTGCTGAAGTTTTTGTGTGCTCGTGCCGGCTTTCGGCATGTTTCATATAGATATAGTACTATGATTCGCAGCCGTGGTTTCTATCTATCAGGTTTATGGCCGGAAATTGTAAGAAATCATATAGCTTTCTTTTGATCACTTTTATTCGATGTGTTTTTTATAACGCGTATTCCTACCCCTGTTTTGTGTGCCGTACGCCCTTGAAAAACTTGTGATAAATATCACATTTATTGCTTTTCGCTTACGCTTTGATTTAGTACACTTCCCGCTATGTTAAAAACAGCACATGCGTATTTATTTGATATGAACGGCGTCATCTTAGACGACGAAAACCTACACGAGGAAGCCACCATCCGCACGCTCCGGCAGCACGGGCACCAGGCTACCAGTGACGAATATAAAAAATACTTTGCGGGCCGCACGCGTGACGCCGGCTTTGCCAACTACCGCACGGCGAAGCAGGTCAGCTATGATGTCCACCGGCTATCCGAACAGAAAGACGAGCTCTACCAGGAGCTCGCACATACTGGCTTGCGGGCGGTGAGCGGCGTGGTGAGCTTTATCCAATATCTGAAAAAGGACGGCTACCCCATGGCCCTCGTCACTGGTGCTCCGCGTAAAGAGGCCCGGCACATGCTTGAGACATTCGGTCTTGGGGACTGCTTTTCGCACATTGTGACCGGCGAAGACATCACGCTCAGTAAGCCTCATCCCGAAGGATACCTTAAGGCAGCCGCCATGCTACAGCAGCAACCTAAAAGCTGCACTGTCGTAGAGGATGCTCCTATGGGCATACAGGCCGCCAAACGTGCGGGTATGCACTGTGTAGCTATCGCTACCACCCATACCGAACACGAGCTTACCGCCGCGGACTGGGTGGTGCCGCGCACGCCCCATGATGCGCTCATTACCCTTCACTGCGCCCGGGCACTCCAGATCTCCTGAGTTTTTACTAGTAGCACGCAGCCTCAGCCACATGCTGGCACCGAGGTTGTTTTTATTGTTGCCGCCCAAGAAGCGGCAGAAAGTGGACTTACTCTATGCACATTGTCACGTACGTCGCGTGGATGGGCGCCGCCGTTTCCTTATACGGCACTGCCCGATACATTATCGGCATCATAAAAGACGGGACACAGCCCCGGCTGGCGTCCTGGATCGCCTGGCTAATCGCCAATGCAGCAATGATGATCATGGCCTTCACCCACGGCGCACGGGATGCGGCACTCTTTGATGCATTGTCCGCCCTCGGCAATGCTGGCGTTCTGGTAGCTGGCGCTGTTAAGCGGACTGGCCAGCGGCCGAGCGGCGCGACCGATTGGATCTGTTTGGCGGTAGCGGGCAGCTGCTCCCTGCTCAATGCCGCGTTCCCTCGGCTGGCGATGATCGGCACGGCGATGGCGATGTTCGCGAACCTGGTGGCGACCTGGCCGACTATGCACCATGCCTGGCATGAACCCCACGCCGAAACCTGGCAATTATTCGCTGCCAACACAGGCGCCAGCCTGCTCGGCGTGGTTGGCGTGTCTGCCGGTGGCGGCATGCGGCTGACCACGGTCGCGGGACCGCTGATAGCAATGATCGGGAATATGGCGCTCACAAGTATCACGCTCGGACGACGCCTCGGCCGCGAAGTCAAGACCGAGGTTGCGGTGGTCACCGCAACAATAGCCCAGGAGGTCACCGGGATCGAGACAGAAGTAGTCGAGCTGGGAGAGCGCGTAGGTGAAGAACTGAAGGCAGCCGCGACACATATGGCAACAGCCGCCGAAGCAGTCGCACAAAAACCAAAGCGCAGGAGCCACGAGCTGATAGGCTCGCGGGCTGGCGCTTAAGTCAATAATATGATTTACTCAATTTTCTCCCTACCTTCACCTGCACTGTTGTGTTACAGTAGACACGGCCGAATATTACCTGAAACCGACTGACTATCCCTATCCCTAATCTCATTGTCAGTTACTTTGCTGCCTCTGCCGTCACCGGCGACTCTACTTCTCTAGCTACGACAAGCTTCACGCCGGCCAACGGCGAGGTCATCGTAGTGAAAGCCGCCACCTGGGACACTGGAACACCAAGCGGCACGCCAAGTGGCGGGAGCCTGATTTATACACGTCGCATAACAGCCCAACCGGGCGGGTTCGCAAACTATGCTACTATTTTCACTACCATCGTATCCGGGTCTCCGGGTTCTATGTCTGTAACACTGTCTGCGCCCGGTGCGAGCTGCTATCACAGTATGACCGTGGAGCGATGGTCGCATGCCAACCTTGCCGCCACACCCGCTACGAACGCAACCGTGAACGGAGGCAGCGGCCCTGCGTCAGCCGCCATCACCACCACCGCAGCCAATTCCATACTCAGTTGGGTAAGCACGGACAACAACAGCTCGGACCCTTCCGGCAGAGCTTACTTGTCAGGCGCCACAGAAGACGGGCTGGCGGACGGCCATACGAACACCAGCAGCGTACACTACTACGCATACCAAACGGCGGCGGCTGCCGGCAGCCAGACAATCGGCTTAAGCACACCGGCCAACCAGAACTGGGTAATAGCCGGCCTAGAGATACTGGACGTTCCTGCGACCAACAATGCCGTCGTATGGCTCTTTCGGGCATAAAGCAACAGTTGTGTTTCCCACTTGCCTAAGCTCGCTGCAACCTTTTTCCTGCGGCGTCCGTATATAACCCCGGATTTGCATTCCGTGCCATAATAAGCACATGAAGAATCCCCAAACCCTTAAGATAGTGCCGCTTGGCTTTCTGACCCTTGGTGTACTCGTCGGTATCGTCACCTTCTTTCTGCCCATATCATTTCATGCCACCAGACCCCTCGCCGTACACTGGCGCGCCGTCGCTAGCACGACACCCATATTCTTCCTGGTCGGCGCGGCTATCATATTCTTGGGCGGACTAAAAAGTTTCAAGGCCGCCCGTGCTGCTTACCGGCTACTCGCCGTGGGCATGCTGGCTTTTGGTATCCTTTTGGCCCAGGCATCCATCTGGGGCTTGTTCAACCTTTGGGATTCAGCCTGGGCTACCTCGGGTGCCGGCATAGCGCCACTAGCACTCACCGCCGTCTTCATCTATCTCGCAGCCCGCAAATTCGCTGTCCTGCTCCAGATTGCCCACCCACTGACACGATGGCGGATCGTCATACCGCTTACTGCGGCCTTCGGTATAGTCATAGGCATATTCGCGCATTATTTTGTCCGGTATCATATTGACGGTGCCGACATATACATCGGTACCGTCGCTTGGGGAGCTTCTTACATGAGCTGTGCCGCATTCCTTATGCATAAGGTTTCACGCAGTATCGGCCTGTCGTACCGGCGACCCATGTCATGGCTGACCGTAAGTTTGGGCGCCTTCAGCATATCGGCTTGGCATGAGGCCATAAGCACGCTGTGGTTCAACAATGGCAGCACCTATACCGACTACGGATTTTACCTGATACCCTGGACCGTCAGCGGGCTTATCACCCTCTATGCCAGTTACCAGTTCCGCTTGATCACCATGGTTGCGCGCAGCGACGAGATACCGCTGACGCACGCCACCGACCGTGACTACATCGATAGCATTATTACGGTTGCCGGCCTGGTATCCCAGCCCGAAGCAATCGAGCCGATCCTGGACGACCTTCGGCTTATCACCGCCACCAGGCAATCCGATCGCTCCCTCACGAGCATCGAGAAACGAACGCTGCTCACGGTCTATAGCCGCCTGGAGGCGTATCTTACCGAAAAAGATCCGCTGCGTACCGTCACCAGGGACGAGCTGCTCAGCCGTGTTACGCCGCCATTCCGGCAGGTACTGGAACACAACTAGGCACAGTTTAGCCCGCCTGTAGTCGCAGGTGTCGGGCTGCACATACCAGATTTCCACAGCAACGACCTGGGCTTCCCGAAGCTTTTCAGCCATATATGTTTGAGAACGACTCCGATATGCTTATACTCTTAGCTAGGAGTAATGAATTAATTATGTCAAAAGTACTTATTGTTGATGATGATGCAAGCATGCAATCGCTATACCAGCGCATATTCCAGCTGGAGGGCTTTACTGTGGACGTTGCCAAGAGCGGCACCGAAGGGCTGGAGAAAGCAGCGGCTACGCCGCAGCCCGACATAATTCTGCTGGACATGATGATGCCGGTAGTGAACGGGATAGAGGTACTCGAGAAGATCAAGGCCGACAGCGCAACCAGCAAGATACCCGTCATTGTGATGAGCAACTATTCCGAACTCAACATCACTGCCCGTGCCACCCAGCTAGGGGCCAGCTACTACCTCATCAAGAGTAATACCGAGCCCGCCAGCGTCATGGAAATGGTACGCGGCGTACTCGCTAAAACCAGCGCTCAGTAGCCTGTCTTCACACCGGATTTATTTGCTATCGGCCGCTGGAGCAGCCAAGGTGTGAGCCGCTGCCTTGGACTGCGCCGGTGTGGCAACTGGCAGTGTAAAGCTGAACGTCGAGCCCTTGCCCAGTTCCGAGCGCTCCAATTGGATTTCTCCCCCCATACGTTCCACCATGAGCTTGGATATGTACAAGCCCAGACCCGTTCCGCGCGTATTATCACGCGTCAGGATGCTGGCGGCAGACTGTTGGAATTTATGGAATAAGATCTGCTGGCCCTCGGGAGAAATTCCCAGGCCCGTATCACTGACGCTGACCTTGATGTGCTTGCCCCGCTTCTCACACTGCACGGTCACCGTGCCGTGGTCGGTAAACTTCACCGCATTACCAATCAGGTTATATACCACTTGTGTGACACGGTTCGGGTCAGCGAACATATCAGGCAGCTTGGCATCTATACCGGCGACCGAGACGGTAACCTGCTTATTCTGGGTCAGTTCCGCCATCTCATGGATAACCTTTTGGATCACCGGCCCTACCGGGAAAGCTACCGGCTGGAATTTCATCTTGCTCTGCTCCAGGCTCGACGCATCCAAGAAATCGTTCACGATCTCAATCAACCGTACTACCGACTCATGGATATCGGAAATCATATCTTTGACGGCCGGGTCTTTCATGACATTGGGAAAATATTGCTGGATGATACTGGTGTTGCCGCGAATCGCCGTTAGGGGTGTGCGCAGTTCATGCGAGGCGATCGAGAAGAACTCATCGCGCGAACGGGCTATGATGCGCTCCTCCGTTATATCCTCTACGAGCAGGACGCAGCCAATCGCCCGGTCACCACTGAAAACCGGTGATATGTAGAGGCTCAGGAACCGGCCATCAAGCGGAAGGCTCGGATATTTTGCAAGCTTGCCATCCTGCAGCGTCTGTTTGACCTTGGCCGCTAAGTCCAAGCTATCCGGCAAAGTATGCTCGATGTCCGCGAAGGCCATGGTCGCCGGGTTCTTCGAAACTGTTTTACCGCCCAGGATAATAGTATTAGCCGCAGCGTTCGCCATGAGGATGTTCAGCTTCGTATCGGTGAGAATAAATCCCTGCCGGAGGCTGTTGATGGACGCTTCCAACTCGGCACGTCGCTCCCGTGCTTCCTCCGTCGTAGCTTCCAGACTACGGTAGCTATGGCTCAGCTGGCGGGTCATTTCACTGAAATGCCGGCTCAGCCCGCCGAGTTCATCGTTTGAATGGATGGGCACCTCTTGGCTTAGGTCACCCAAGGCGATACGGCCGATAGCCGTGTTCAGTGCCTCGATCGGCCGTGTGATCTGCCGCACCAGCATCCAGACTATACCGGCTGTCAGTACCACTATCATCACTAATGCCACCGCCGCCACTCCGGCAAAGACAGGCTTCTCGCTATCTCCCAGCCAATACGCCACGCCACCCGATAGGGACACTACCAAAAGCGTAAATAGAGCGATCAGCGAACCAATCTTAACCGATAGCTTCATCTGCACAGATTCTGCTTATGTCTAGCTGCGCCGTTCATAAGCATAAGTATACCAAACCTGAGTTCAGTCCGTAGACGTTTGGCCGGACTGCGTTCCGGATATATTGACCATCCAGAAGGTGCCGAACTGGTCGATGCACATACCGAATGTGTCGCCCCATGGCGCCTTGGTCAGCGGCTGCTCCACCTTGCCGCCCTCGGCGAGCTTATTGTAGTAGCCACTCAGCTCCGCCTCGTTGTCACCACTCAGCGATATGCTCATATTCGTTCCCGCGACAAATTCACGCATGCCGGTCGCAGAGTCGGAAGCCATCAGCGTTATGCCGTTATCGGCCACCAGTGATGCATGCATGATCTGGTCAGGCTGCACGCCATGGTCGGTCATACCAGCTTCACCGAAAGTAGAAAGCTCCAATTTACCGCCAAAAACGGTCTGATAGAATTCCATCGCTTGGCGGGCGTTGCCCTGAAAACTGATGTATGGGTTGAGTTTGCTTTGCATAGATTCTCCTTAGTGCCTACTACTATACGCGCACATGCAGCGCCATTACACCCGGATATCTCTTATTGCAGAGTGCCGCCCTGGATGATATAGCGGAGGCCAGCTAGATAGTCATCGTTGCCGGACTGCTTGTCGGGCGTATAGTCTCTGAGTGTTTCAGCCATACACGGATACGGCACCAGGAATGTCTCTAGGTCGAACTGAGCCATCTCTTCTGCAGTAGGTGCTGATTGCTCTTCTATCACGTAGCCGAATGTGTAGGTAGTGGCCGTCACCATGATCCTGCGGGCAGTCCGCAGGTCGACACCCGCGCTACTGAGCGATACCAGCCCGCACTCTAATGAGTGTGCAAGCGTGACGGCAGGATAGAGGTGCGCACCGGCCACCACTCGCGCTCCGTCTTTGTAGGCCAGCATCGCTTTCCGTAATCGTACCATATGGCCGACCAACCAATCCTGCCAGGATTCATCATCAGCCCTGGGTTGCATATTGCTGAACTCTTTTGCAAGTATCGCTTCTGCCAGATGGTCGACCAGTACTTCTTTGTTCTTGAAATGCCAGTACAGGGCCGGCGCCTGCATGTTCAGCATGGTGGCAAGTCTGCGCTGGGTCAGGTTGGCTAGGCCCTCTTGCCTGAGCAGTTCCAAGGCGGCTTCGATAATACGCTCCTGCGTATCGCTCGGCTTTCCAAATTTACGTTCTAGGCGCTGCTGCAACCGCTCGAAGCGTCGGTTGATCCGCCGCTTTTCCTGTTCCATCCGCTCTTCTGTCCGGCGCCGCGCTTCTTCAAGCCGCATCATGTCCCGGGCAAATTTCTCGTTATCCATATCTGTACAGTATAGCAATTGACACGAAAACTTAACAGTGTTAAATTACTCAGTACAGTTTAATTAACATTGTTAAGGAACTATCTTGAAACAAGCGACAAATACAAACCTGGCCGTAGAAATCGAAGGACTTGTAAAGGTCTTCGGCGACAACCGTGCCGTAGATGGCGTAGACCTCCAGGTAGAGACGGGCAGTATATACGGAGTCCTCGGACCTAATGGGGCCGGTAAATCTACCGTCATCAACATGCTTGCGACACTCATGAAACCGGACGCCGGCTCGGCCAAAGTATTCGGGCATGATGTGGTGGAAGAAGCGCAGATAGTACGCCAGCTCATCGGCGTAACTGGACAGGCCGCGACCGTCGATGAGGGGCTATCTGCAACGGAAAACCTGATTATCTTCGGCCGGTTGCTTGGCCTAAGCAAGCCCGATGCCAGAAAAAAAGCTGCCGAGCTGCTGGACGAGTTTGGTTTGAGCGCGGCAGCCAAGCGTCCCCTCTCCAAATTCTCGGGCGGCATGCGCCGCCGGCTCGACCTGGCAGCCAGTCTTATCGCACAGCCACCGCTTATCTTCCTGGACGAGCCGACTACTGGCCTCGACCCGCGCACCCGAAATCAGATGTGGGACACTATCCGCACACTCGTTTCAAAGGGCTCTACGATATTACTCACTACCCAATACCTCGAAGAGGCTGACCAGTTAGCCGACCGTATCGCCGTCATAGACCATGGCAAAGTCATAGCTGAAGGTACCGGCTCCGAGCTGAAAGCATCCGTCGGGACTGCCACACTCCAGCTGGGGCTGGTCTCTAAGCAGGATCTCGCCAAGGCGACACAGGTCACCAAAAAAGTACTCGGCGTGCACGTAAGCAATCCGAGCGAAAAACAGATCAGTGCCCCCATGGCAGACCCCGACCTGGTGACCGACCTACTGGTTGCACTGCGCACCAGCAAGATCCACTTGAGCGAGGTCAGCGTACAGGAACCAACCCTTGATGAGGTCTTCCTGACATTGACCGGCAAGCCATCGTCAGCAGAAAAAGGAGAAACCGAATGACCGACTCACGCATCGTACCGGGCGCCGAACGCCAGCTAGCTAATCACACCAGCCTACGCCAATCAGTCAGCAACTCAATGACAATGGCGTACCGCGGGCTTTTAAAGTTCCGGCGCACACCGGAGCAGTTCTTTGACGTGGTGTTGCAGCCCATACTGTTTACACCGATGTTCGCGTACATTTTTGGTGGTGCCATCGCCGGAGGCGTCAAAGCCTATCTGCCGACCATCATTCCGGGCATACTTGTGCAGACCATCATCACGGCTTCGGTGGTAACCGGCGTGCAGCTGCGCGAAGACATGGAAAAGGGCGTGTTCAACCGTTTCCGATCACTACCGATCGCCCGTATCGCCCCCCTGGCCGGAGCACTGCTGGCTGACACGGTCCGCTATGTCATTGCCGCCGTCATAACCTTTGCCATGGGCTACCTGCTGGGGTACCGCCCAGGGGCAGGACTGGGCGGTGTTGTCCAGGGCGGCCTTTTGGTCATCCTGTTCGCCTGGTGTCTCAGCTGGATCTTTGCATTCTTTGGCATGATCGCACGCACTGCCTCAAGCGTACAGGGCATATCATTGGTCATATTGTTTCCACTGACTTTCCTATCGAACGCGTTCGTGCCCGCTAACACCCTGCCGGGCTGGCTCAAGAGCTTCGTACAAGTGAATCCGATCTCACACCTGATCAGTGCGGTACGGCAGCTGACTGCACATGGTACGATCGGCCATGATTTCTGGTTGACCCTGATTGGTGCGGTCGTCATCGTGGCAGTGTTCGCACCACTGACTGTCCGTGCCTACATGCGTAAAGCCTGAGCCATATGGCTGCGGCCGATATGTCAGACTTCTTCCGCGGCTACGGTTTGCTCCAGGAAGTGCCCGGGCAACCGTAGCTCCTCCACATAGAGTGTGCCGGTTTCCGGAGCTAGTTGTATATGTACGGCTTCGTGAGCCTCTTGGGTCCATTCCATTGCCATATCGGCGAGAGGGCCAAGAGTGTCCATACGGCTCCGAATATACCGCCGTTCGCTAAACCCTCCCCGGACGTAATGATCCGCTTCGTCATATACGGAGGCGCCCCCGAGCCAGATACTCGTTTCGCGTGACGGCCCAAGACCCCCGATACGGCGCAGTGATCTGTCGAACGCGGCACTACCTTCGCCAGCCACTAGCCCAACGGCGAGATCATTCTGATCAGGCACCCGGATATTCTGAAAACATCCCACCAGGCCCTGCATGGTGTACGCATTGTGAGCCACCACCAGTGCACTACGCCCTACTGCCCGACACAGTAGTGCGCCTTGGCTACTTCTTTTTGAGCTGTTTTCAGTGACCTCAAAATATCGGCGCTGGGCTGGCGTGTAGCTTTCAAATGTCCGTACTTTTTGGTGCAGGATACGCATAGATTATTATCTAACCATGTTTATGCATTTATAGCAACAATACGCGTCGGTATGAAAGTCCTGTATGCACCGACTGTTGTTAATTTAGATATTCAATTTAGTGTATGCAGCTTTTACACTCATGCGTATGGAAGCGATACTATGGAATCACGTATAGATCAGACGGTAGTGCATACCATTGCGCGTGAAGTCAGCAGCATCATTCCGTACGATACGCTCGAGCAGGAGCACTTACAGGACACTGCCAAGTGGCTGAGGAGTGGTCAGAACCCGTTCCGGCTGCGCAAACCCGACGTCCCGCCCAAGCACCTGGTGTCGTATTTTGTACTGGTCGACCCGGGCCATCGTAGCATCCTGTTGGTGGACCATATCAAAGCCCAGCTGTGGCTGCCTTCGGGTGGGCATGTCGAGCTGAACGAGCTGCCCCGCAACGCCGTCCTGCGTGAGGCCCAGGAGGAGTTCGGCTTGCAGGCAGCCTTCCTGTGCGGCAATGGCAAGCCATTTTTTGTAACCGTCACCCAGACCGTCGGCCTGACGCCCGGCCATACCGATGTGAGCCTGTGGTACCTGCTGCGCGGCAACGTGCACGACCGGATGCAATACGACAGAAGCGAATTCACGGATGTAGAATGGTATACCTTTGCCGAGATCAAGGAGACTGATCCGCATATCTTCGACCCGCACTTGCAGCGCTTTACTGCAAAATTGGCTCAGTATTTGCAGCCGCCTGACAAGCCACTACGCTGACCCTGTATAATACAAGCCATGCATGATTCCAAAGATGGTTCCCAGCGTAAACTGCGCGTCGGTATTTTATTCGGAGGCAAGTCCGCCGAACATGAAGTGTCACTACAGTCGGCCAAGAATGTCCTGCACGCGCTCGACACTGAAAAATTCGAACCTGTTCTCATCGGCATCGATAAAGCAGGACGTTGGCAGTTCAATGTCAGCCAGAAAAGCCTCGAAGCCGGAGGCGAGCTTGCTCTAGGGGGAAGCGCTACTCCTGCCGGGCTGATGCCAGCAGACACGGAACAATACATGGGCGCCGTGAACCAGCCACTCGCGGATGCCGCACTCGATGTCGTCTTCCCCGTGCTCCACGGCACGATGGGCGAAGACGGCTCCATCCAGGGATTACTGGAGCTCGCGAGTATCCCCTACGTCGGCGCTGGTATCCTTAGCTCAGCCGTAGGAATGGACAAGGACATCATGAAGCGTCTGCTACGTGACGCCGGTATAGCTGTGGCCGATTACGCTGTTGTCCGTACCGCGGACCTTCCTGATATGGAACTGGAGGAATTACTGGAGCGGCTGGGCCTGCCTCTGTTCGTCAAACCTGCTAACATGGGTTCATCAGTGGGCGTCAGCAAGGTCGCTACCCGCGGAGAACTCGTGCCTGCTGTACGGGAAGCTTTGCTGTTTGATACCAAAGTGCTTATCGAGCGCGCCATATTGGGCGATGAGATCGAGTGCGCCGTCCTCGGCAATGAGGACCCGCAGGCTTCTATCATCGGCCGCATCATCCCCCCAGATGGATTTTATAACTATGCCGCGAAGTACATCGATGAACAGGGAGCTACCCTGGAGATTCCAGCAGCTATTACGCCTATGGTAGGTGAAAATGCGCGGCGGCTAGCCGTCCAGACATTCGAGGTGCTCGGCTGCGAAGGCATGGCGCGGGTCGATATGTTCGCAGCCCCGGACGGCCAGGTAATCGTCAACGAGATAAACACTATCCCGGGATTCACAAAGATAAGCATGTACCCTAAACTATGGGAAGCAAGCGGTGTCCCCTACACTGAGCTCATCACCCGCCTCCTCGGTTTAGCGATCGAGCGATTCAATCGCCGGCAGCAGCTACAGACGACGTACAAAGACCACCTCTAAGGCCTACCCACGTTTCTTTGCGGCATTGAGCGCTACTGCTTCGCGTACCAACGCTTGCACGCCAGCCTCGCTTACTTCGTCGCCTTCGTGGAATTCGATAGCACGGTCGCTACTAGCATGCAGACGCGCATTAAAGAGCCTGCCAGGGTCCTGCATCTGGGCACCTTTGCTGAAAACCAGTTTCAGGTTGTCCTTGAACGCTTCGGTCCGGCACATAATGCCCTCGTGATACCACACCGGCAGCCCTTCTGGCCGGCTCTTCATCCGCCATTTTACCGCTTCAGTAACGGCTGGATCAGCCGTCTTGATCATTGTGCGGATGCGGGACAGCAGCGCACCCTTCCAACCACCATAGAGCGTGATGATATCATCGATCTGTTCTGCGGCAGATTTGCCTGGTACATCACTGTTCATTGTGCGCCTCTTCGGGTTTGTCGTAATTCAGCATCCATGAGACTCCGAAGCGATCGGTACAATGAGCAATGGTGGCACCCCAGCCACTGTCCATCGGCGCGAAGATCTCCTGGCCGCTATCCGCAAGCCGGGCGTAAAAATCACGGAGTTGCGCTTCACTGTCACAGGTAAGCACCAAGCTGTACCCCTTGCTGGCCGTAAGCCCGGCCTCATCCACCGCGTGATCGCCTCCCATAAAGTGGATATCTCCCGCCTTGAACTCCAGATGTACGATCCGTCCTGCATCGGCTTGCACTTCGGCTTCACCGCCAAAGACAGCGGTATAAAATGCCACTGCTTCCTGGCTTTTGTCTACGAAATTGATATACGGCACCAGATGAGCCATGCGTGTTCTCCTTATCGTTGCTTCGTATAGCGTAACACTGGCGCGGACAAACGTGCGAGTTTAGAAAGCACTCACAGCAGTCAGGCCCTGGGTAGCGCTCGCAGTGGTTGCCTTTTCCAGGATAGCTATGAGCTGTGCTGTTTCGGCCTCGGTCAGCTGGTCCAGATGGGGCAAACGGGTGCTGGTGGTAATTTCCAGGAATGTGTCGCGCAGACGCAGGCCCTTTTCGGTAATACGGACAGTCTTGACTCGCCGGTCGGTCGGCAGTTCTTTGCGTTCTACTAACCCCTCGGCAACTAACTGTTCGATGATGCCCGTGACATTTGATGGATCGCAGCTCATGAACATCGAAATGGTTTTCATGGGTACGTTCTGACCTGGCTCCAGCAAGCAGAGCGTGAGCGCCGGCATAAGCGTGATGTTATTGCGCTCAGCGATATCGAGAATGGCATATTTACCCTTCATGGAAGAGCGGATGATCAGGAGACTGAGTTGGTCTTGCAGAGCTTTACGAATCATTGCTTCATTATAGCGCGCAAAAAAAGGTTTGACAAGTTCAATGGTTGAGATTTAGAATTGTTTGAGTAAAGTCAATTATTAATCGGAGGTAACGATATGAAAACATCTTCTAAATGGCTCGTTTTCACCCTCGTCGCTGTCGCTCAGTTCATGGTGGTGCTTGATAATGCCATAACGAACGTCGCGCTGCCGACTATCAAGCAACAGTTACATTTTAGCAGCAGTGCACTGCAGTGGGTCGTCACGGCTTACGCACTGTTCTTCGGTGGCTTTCTGCTGCTCGGCGGGCGGACAGCCGACCTGTTCGGCCGACGCCGGACGCTCCTGACTGGCATGGCAGCATTTACCGGCTTTTCACTGCTGATCGGTTTGTCGCAGACACCCGCCCAGCTGATTATCTTGCGTGCATTACAAGGCCTGTCCGGTGCATTCATGTCGCCGGCGGCATTGTCTATCGTGCTCGTTACCTTCCGCGACGGTCCGAGCCGCAACCGCGCACTCAGTTTTTGGACGTTGGTAGCAACCGGCGGGGCAGCCTTGGGCCTCCTGCTCGGCGGCGCCCTGACGGAATACTTTGGTTGGCGCTGGAACTTCTTCATCAACATACCGATAGGCTTGAGCATGCTGGCGCTGATCCGCCGCTACGTGCCGGTACACGAGAACGAAGAGAAGCAGAAGGGTCTCGACGTACCGGGCGCCATACTGGCAACCAGCAGCCTGATGCTCCTCGTGCTGACCTTCAGCCAGGCGCCCGTATGGGGCTGGACCTCACTGGCGACGCTCGGCACGCTGGGTGCAGCCATTGCTCTGCTGGCCGGTTTCATAGCGAACGAAGCGCGGGCACGACGGCCGCTCATGCCGCTCAGTATCTTTAAGGTCCGCAACGTCCGCGGTGCGAATATGATTATGGCGCCACTGTACGCGGCCATGCTGGGTTCGTTCTTCTTGCTCACCCTGTACCTCCAGGGCGTACTACACTTTTCACCGGTGCTGACGGGCTTGAGCTTCCTGCCCTTTCCACTGACGCTGGCGCTTATGTCCAGCCGCATGCCAAAACTGGTCGCCCGCTACGGATTCCGCCGCTTCCTCATTGTCGGCCCCCTGGTGGTCGCACTCGGATTGCTCTGGGTTAGCCTGCTGCACGTCGGCAGCTCCTACTGGCTCGGCATACTACCAGCCGCCATCCTGATGCCGGTCGGTATCGGCATGACCATGATGCCGACCATTGCCGCCGCTACTTCCGGCGTCCCTGCCCACGAAGCCGGTATCGCCTCCGGTCTCATCAGCACCTCACAGCAAATGGGGGGTGCACTCGGCCTGTCGGTCTTATCAGGCATCGCTACCTCCGTTGCTGCCCATTGGGTCCACGCTGGTAGTGCCCAGGCAGCAGTGCATGGTTCGCGGATGGCATTCCTGGCCGCAGCCGGTCTGATGGCGCTTGCTTCGCTGGTGGCTGTCGTGGTCATCCGCACACCAAAGCGCGTGACGGCCGATAAGTCGCCGGAAGACGAATCATTCCGAGCCCGCAGTCTGCAATCCAGCGTCAACCACTAGGCGCTTGTACCATACACAACACACCCTGTAGTAGCCTACAGGGTGTGTTCGTTGATATACGGGGGCAAAAGTTGCCGCGGTAGTCTCATAGAACATACCCGATGCGGCTTTTAGTGGTACCATAGGAGTAACACTCTGCACAAAATAAAAATAAAGATGTCTCCAGATTCATCCCCACAAGCGCCTGATCCTTCCTCTGGTAACCCACCTGAAGTTACTGTAGGTACCGGCACTGCCAAGCTGCCGCTGCATCGTGTACTACGGCAGCTGTGTGCCAAGCCCCTCACCTGGGTTATAACCGGAGCGGTTGTGGTAGCGCTCATCGGTAGCATGTCCTTTTACCTTGTTTCACACGGTAGCCATTCGCCAAAGGGTGCAGCTGGCGCCGCCGCGCAGCATGCACGCACCGATACACAGGATACGTCCACTTCGGATCGTTCCGGCAAGCAGGACACAGCTACAAACACCACGCCAAATACACCCACTACGACTGCACCGAAGACCGGGTCTGCCACGACGACCGGCGGCAGTACTGGGAGTTCGGGCGGCACGACCAACGCTACGGGCGGAGGTGGCTCCAATGGTGGCGGCACGACCACTCATGGTCCTATCGCCCTCAAGATCATGCCCCTCGGTGATTCAATTACCCAGGGAGGTGTCGGTGGTGACCCGCGGACTATCAACAGCTACCGGCTGCAGCTCTGGAACGATCTGGGCAGTGACTATCAGATTGACTATGTCGGATCCTGGCAGCATGGTGATTCGCAGCTTGCCGACACGGACGAAAACGGCTTTAGCGGTGACTGTATCGTGATCAACCCCTGTCATGGCGATCCGTCACTCTATTCGCGGACTGCCGGTTGGATTACGGCCGAGAATCCCGATCTGGTGATTATGCAGGGCGGCGGTAATGATTTTTCGGATCCCAGTACCACAGAAACCTCAGTTGAAACATCCATGGAAAATTGGATCAGCCTAGTGTTCGCTACCAAGCCGTCAGTCAAGATCATCGTAACCGGCGCACCGCAGTGGTATCCCAATTACAGCACGGCACTGCAGAACTATGTCAACCAGCAAAAAGCTGCCGGCAAGCCTATCCGCTACGTGACATACGACAATGTGGATACGGTTGACGGCACCCACCCATCCCTTGCAGGTTACGTCACCTGGGGCGATGCTTTGGCAGCGAAGGTCCGCGAATTGTTCCCCTAGCCGCATACGAATGGACGCCAGTGCTATACTGGCGGTATGCCTAATCACCCTACCATTACCTGGAATCCAGAAATCCGCCTTGCCGTATCCGATGTAGATGAAACCATCGCCGAAGTATACACACCGGCCGAGCCTGCGATGATCGCCGAGCTTTCGTCATTCCTGCACGAAGGAGGCAAGCTTTTCATGGTCACCGGTGGCAGTTTAGGCCGGGTACAGCGCGGTATCACCGACAGTATTGACGGGACACTGCGCGGCAACATCCTGGTGAGTCACTGCAGCGGCGCTGAAGTGTGGGGCTTTGGTACAGATGGCAGTTTGCGGAGCAATCCGTTTTATAGCATCTACGAAGAGACTTTTACTGACGTCCTGAAACAGCGCTGGCGCGAGGCTGTCGCACAATTGGTCACAGAATTCGGCCTGCGTACACATTCAGCCCAACCAAAGACAGTTTTTTGGGAAACGATCGGCCGGGATCCGCGCGACATCATACTTGATGACCGCGGGCCGCAGATTACACTGGAGATCGTCAATGGCCATGAACTTTCGGACGAGCAGCGGGCTTTATTTAGCCAAGAGATACCACCTACCCACGATGGCCGCCACGACTTGCGCACTCCCCTGATGCAGCGTGCGAGTGAACTGTTCGCCGAAAAGGGTGTGCCGATTACGCCACGGCTGGGCGGCGTGTTCGCGCTCGATTTTGCAGTAGAAGGAGCCTCCAAAACCACCTCCATCAATTACGTTCTCCAGAATCCACAGGCACTTGCAACCATTGGCCTGAGGCAGGAAGACCTGACTGCTCCCGCCCACTTTGAGGTATGGGGTGATAAGTACTCAGTCCTGCATGGTGGCACCGACCGCCATATGAGCGAAGCGCTGCCGCCTGCTGTTCGCTCTATAGACTTCCGGGAAGAAGACCCTGCGGAGTTTCCAGAGGGCTACAACATCGTACTCTGGGACGGCACCCGGCATTTGCACCATGGATTGCTCGAATACCTGCAGGCACGCCACGAACAGTAGCGCTACACCGCATAGGCAGTGGTGGTGTATTATGCGCTTATGCCTCGAGACCGCTTCCAAAACGCAGTGGATGCTTACGTACAGGACAAACTGTGGTATTGGTACATACCTCTTTGGCTGTTCGGCATCTACATATTTATAAAACTGCTTGGCTTCGATATGCTGACGAACCTGCCTTTTGTGCTGCTCGTGCCGTATTCATTCGATTTTATGCTGCACGAGATATCCCATATCGTCACCGCATTTTTCCCGCCGGTACTGACGGCGTCCGCCGGATCGGTCTCGGAACTGCTGCTTGGCAGCGGCTTGGTCGTGGGGGCATTCTATTGGCGCAATTACTTTGCCAGCATGTTCTGCCTGCTTTGGTTCGACTTGACCTGCCAAAGTGCCGGTACATACATGGCAGACGCCATACCGCAGCGCCTGCCGCTGGTCTCACTCGGCGGAGCACTCTCGGGCCAGGACTCGATTCACGACTGGCACTTTGTGTTCGGCAAACTACACATGCTAGGCATGAGCAGCTTCATCGGCAATTCGATCCGGGTGATAGGGCACCTGGCTGGACTGTGCGGCGTGGCCTTTGCCACATGGCTCATATACAAGATGGCTGCAGCAGCCTCCGTCCCCAAAGCGGAGAAAAATCTCGCTGCAGCAATGAGCAACCCCGAACATGTCGTAGCGGCGCCTGTGGCTCTGCGGGGCAGCAAACCTATCTACCCGGAGCCTACCCGCGGCACCCTAGCACCGCACCATGATCCCACACTGGACAATCCGCACCAGCCTGCGGCAGCAAACAAAGAACCATAAGTTCTGGCGATACGAACAGCATTTGCAGGCGACACCTAAAGCATATATGCTTAGGGAATGGTCGCCGATAATCTACACGATTTCTTGGTTGCAAGCGTAGGCGCTTCCGCTTCGTTCATCGGCTTACTGTTCGTGGCGCTCACATTGGTGCTGGGCCGTCTGCGGGCAGGATCACTCCTGGCCGGCCGGGAACGCGCCCTTGCAAGCAGCTCCTACACTGCCCTTTTCACCGTATTTTTCATCTCTATGTTCGGCCTGGTTCCAGGAGTCAACATGGGCTGGGCCATGGTAGGCCTTGGTTGGCTGGGTATGCTTTCGTCGCTGCGGCTAGCCCGGGCGCCACGGGCCAACGCCGCCCAGAAGGAGAACGCGCCCGTGGTCAGTGCCCTGACGCTGCTGTATGTAGCACTCGCGATATTTGGTATTTACACCGCGACTGGACATAGCAGGCACATCCAATCCAACGTCCTGTTTGCTATCTTGTTTGTCTTTTATACAGCAGCGCTCAGCAGAGCATGGGCCCTGATCGGCGTCGAGCCTATGGAACACGCTGAGCCTAAACCTAAGTCGTAGAAAAACGCTTAAATGCTCGCATCAGTAACCCGAGAAGTGGTCCGTCCTGACACGGCTGCGCGCCACACCCAGCTTGCGTAAGAACCGCTTGCTTGCATCGACCATCGCGTTCGGGCCGGAGATATAAAACAGACGCTCGGCGTAGTCGGGCACTAAGCTCGTAATAACGTCGGGACCGAGTTTGGCCGACACGACTCCAGGAGCGCTATAGCCTTCCCGGGTTACGATAGGCACCGTACGCACACCGGCATCTCGGGCCGCGCTGAGCTCCTCACCATACGCAAGTTCGGCCGGGTCACTTACTACGTATAGCAGCACGATATCGACCGGCAGATTCATATCGGTGACATATTTGATCATGCTTCGGAACGGTGTGATACCGATACCACCGGCGACGAACACCAACTTTTTGCGCTCATTACCCTTCAGGGTAAAATTTCCGGCCAATTGGCTGCCATAGACGGTGTCGCCCGGCACGAGCTGATTAAACGCCGCCTTATACATGCTGGCCGGCTCGTAGTATTTCATGCCCAGGTGG
This sequence comes from Saccharimonadales bacterium (SeqCode), assembly GCA_035479715.1. GTDB lineage: Bacteria > Patescibacteriota > Saccharimonadia > Saccharimonadales > UBA4665 > JAJZCD01. The sequence goes on from DATIIK010000006.1 coordinate 30,803, forward strand.
ACTTCGGATTCGGTCGGGGAGGATGCGATGGTGAAGGTACGGCGATTGCCCCGGCTGTCATAGGGCACACCTGCCAGTGTCCATTCCATGTACTGCCCTGGCAGGAAATTGAACTTCCGGTCCGGTTGGAATACATAATCGTAGACATGCTCGGATATTTTTCGGATCTCTTTGAGGCGCAGACGTACCTTGAACTTTGGCGATACGACGAATGCAAAGATATTGCCGAGCAACAACGCGACTTCAGGATAGATAGTGAGTGGACCAACCTTCCAAGCCGTAACATACAGGACTGCGATCAGCCCTGCGAAGATAAGCTGCTGGTTACGCCGCGACGGCATGGTTGCAGGCTCAGTCAGCATGATGGTTGAGAGGAAGATGAGGGGTGAGGCGATGAGCGATTGCTTCAGGTCTGAGAATAACGGCTGGTGGGCATGCCAGAGGACGACTGTCTGCAGCAGCGCGCTGGCTGCCACGAAGACTGCCCAGAGTGGCACCCGGCGGATTTTCCTGACAATGGCCAGCCCTAGTAGCAGGCTGAATGGCCAGAACAGAGAATTGCCCACCCACCAGGTGGTTGCCGCCAGCCCGGTCAGGCTTACAAGCGCTGCCGCAAACGCCGCTGGGTTAAAGATGTGCTTACCGTTGTAGGACAGCAGGAACTTGGAGGCACTCGAAACGCCGCCGGCCAGCACTAGGGCCAGACCACCCACGACTGAATCAGCTGGATGTATGATAAGGAATAAGATAAGCGCGCTGATAAGCGACGATTCCATATTCGTGGGGATAGCGAACAGCCGTGCCAGCACCCGGTCGACGGAGTACGCAGATGCAATCAGCAGTCCGAGCGACACGATGAGCTCCGTCGGACTTGACGCCAGCCGGCCCATGAATGCGAACACGATACCGACGGCCGACAATACACCGAGTACGTACAGCATGAGCCGATACATGGTGCTGTTGTTGAGGAACCTGTCGACCCTATGCATGGGCTGCCTCAAAGAGCTGCACGGGGAAGTCCTTGGAGTATACAAGCTCCTGCTGCGTATCAAGTGTCGCATAGGCGAACGAGAATTGCGCCGATAGGCGCCGGGGATCGGTAAAAAACAAAGCGGTTGCCAGGCCGTCTGCCGTCATCGTGTCTGCCGCAAGCACCCACGAGGCAAGTATCCGATCTGCCGGCCGCAGTGTCGTAGGACTGATGATATGATGCATATCCTGCCATTGCCGTTTGCTGCCGGCCGAAGCACAGAGGCTCCTGCTCTCCAGGCTGATAACTCCAATCGCTTCGGAACTGTCCAAGGGATTCTCCAGGCCGACCTTTACACTCTGCCCGCTATCGGAGCGGTGCAACACATCGCCGCCGGCATTGATGACGAATGCCTGCACGCCCGCCTCCTGCAGCAGCCCGGCGAGTATATCTACCAGGTAGCCCTTGCCGGCAGCTCCAAAATCCAGCAGAGCCGGTTTTTTGAGCGTGATATGCTGCCGGTCGTAGACAATGACATCTTCCCACCGAGGCGGCCGTGCGAGCGGCTTTTGGCTAAAGGTATACGCAGCGTCATAACCGGCATCGGCCATGACCCTGCCTATAAGCGGCGTCACCTGCCCCGATGTGGCGTGGTAGAGCTTCTCGTACATCTGGAGCAAAGGATAGCCATCCTCAGGCAAAACATAGGTGCCCGCTGCCTGCGACAACGCCGTAACGAACGAATCGGGTCGGAACCGTGAGTAGGTCTTGTCGAACGCCGCTATCCGTGTTCGGACATCCTGAAGAAGTGCTGGGCGTCTGCGTGCGCTGCCAGCATCATCAATCAGCAATTCCCAGCGTGTCCCGATGGCATCGAAGGCTAGCTTGGTGTGTGTTTCCATCAGGGCCTACGCCTGCGCCTCTGAGGCGATCCTGTTGAGCGCGCTATTAAATGCTTCAGTAGTATCAGAAGCACCGGCAATAACGCTCACATGCAGGCCACTGATTTTCTTGCCTATCACCTGGCTCTTGTACTGGCTAGCGAACTCCTCTTGGTACTGGGCAGAGTCGAAGTCGTTTTCGCTGTTCTTGACTGATGCGCTCGTAACGATGCCATTTGCAAGTGTGAGGTCCACCTGGATGGATTCCCGATCAGGCGGGACAGTATAGCTGACCGAGGTGCTGTATACACCGTCTTTGTATCCGCTCACGTTGTCCGTAGCCACCCCGCTGGTAGTAGTCGTGGGAGTAGTATCGGGGGAACCGGTAACAGAAGATGTGCCCGTACTGTCAGCAGTGGTAATCTGCACAGGAGCACTACCCGTGTTGGCGGCCCTGATGTGATCTGCTAGTAGGACGATGCCTGCGATGACCAGGATAGCAACGACCGTTGCCGCTAATTTGAGCCTTGAGTGCTGTTCGTACGTACTAAGCATGCATTCCCCGGTTTTTACGATTGGTGATTTGCATATCATACCGAGCTATTGCTGAACATTCGCTGAACACCAGCTGTATGTAGGTAATGCCGCTAATCCTAATTGACTTCAGTATAGCAACAGTGCACTATATTGATAAGTAAAAGGTAGCCAACCAAATGACCACACGTATTCGACAGTTCCTTTCTTTTCTTAGCACTCGTCAGCTCATTGCAGTAGGTGTGGGCTTGGTAATACTCATTGCAGGAGTAAGCGTCTACGTCAGCCGCGCCTCTGGCTTCTTCGGCAGTTCTGAGCCCGAATCAGGCAGTTTGGCCACCAACGCCACCCTGGTCACTGACCCGTCTGCATCAGGTGGCAAAGCCATCCAGTTCAATGCGCCCTCCACAGGAGGGGGTGGTGGAGGTGGAGGCGGTGGTACTACTGGCTGTGCTTCATCTACTTCCCATGTGCCCGATGGTCCTGACGGCATGGGCGGCTGCTGGCCCGGTCCAAGCAACACTGGCCCGAACGCAGCTGCTGGCTCGATGGCTACATATTCGGGCTCCTGCACGATTACTGCCGCAAATACGGTGATCGATTCGAAGGTGATCAACTGTAGCCCTTTGAATGTTGGAAGCGGTGCGTCCGGCCTGATAATCAAAAACTCATACGTTAACGGCGGGGTAATCAGTGAGGGATCAGCGACATTTACCATCCAGGACTCTGTAGTAGACAACGCCGTTTCCTACCGCGCATGCAGCGGGTCGACAAACTGTAGCGCCGGCAAGTATGCCTGCGGTGACCCTAATAACGCCACTACTGATTGTGGCGTCGGCTACAACCACTTTACTATCCTACGGACAGAGATTATGCATACGAACCGCGCAGCGTACTGCGAAACTACCTGTACTATCCAGGATAGTTACTTCCACGGCACCAACCTCTGGCCGGACCAGACAAACCTGGCCCATGCCTCTTCGGTCCGCAACGAACAGTATCTGACGCTCAAGCACAACGCACTGGGCTGCGACTACACGGGACCGTTTCCGAATGATGAGCTTGGCTGTTCGGCAGATATGTCTGGCTACCCTGACTTCGCACCGATCATGCACGACACTATCGATAGCAACCTGTTCCTCTCGAACAATGCTGGCGCTGGTTTCTGTGTATACGGTGGTGGTACATCCGGAAAGCCGTACAGCGGCAATGCAAACAACGCCACGTACATTGTGTTCCAGAATAACGTCTTCCAGCGGGGCGCGAACGGTAAATGTGGATCATATGGCCCAGTTACCGACTTCATTTCAGGCCGCACGGGCAATGTCTGGACCAACAACAAGTACGACAACGGTGCCACCGTCAGTCCGGCTTAGTACCGCGCACGCAAGCACGACCACTATTCTCCCCTGACAAAACCACTTATGCATGGTATAGTGACGGGTAAATGGACACTATGTCTCTGCGGCAAGAAGGCTCACCTAAACACCCTGTTCGCATGCGTTTGCTACTACTCGGTATGCGCTTCTGCCTGGCAGCATACCTGGTCGGTAAAGATGATCACACACTCCTTGGTCCCGGCGGACGGGCGCTGCGTAGCATCATAGCCCATACGCACACCTCCAGCATCATTCTTGCTTCAATATTGCGGGACACTTCGAATCTGGTGGGCGTCGGTGGACAGTCACTTGTCATGCGCACTGATGCGCCAGACAATGCAGGCTCATTTATTACAAAATATAACTACACGCTGGCTGGCACCGACAGTACGATACTCGAACGCTCGCTTGCATTGCATCGTGAGCAGCAGGGACAGCTTGAGCAGTATTTTGGTGAACTAGTGCAACCAACGCGTTACTCCATCACCACACTACCGCTCCGCTGGCCCTTCAACACGCTTACTACCATCTGCGCGGAACAGGCAGAAGTGCAAGACATGCATGATATTTTTAGCAGCGACGCCATCGAAGCAATTGCTGCCTCGCGCACGGTTCACAAGGATCTCGAAAAACTTGCCCGCCTCGCTCGGGAGTGGACAAGGCAGGACAAATGGCTCGACCTGGTTGGACCGAACAATATCGTACTTACCACCGAATCCGCCGAGCCCCATATCCGCATCATCGATACGGGCCTGTATGCTCCTGAGTATCTGCAAGATGTCAATCCAGTGGTCGGCAAACCCTACCGTGAAGTCTTTATGGACCGGCTCAAGCTTTTGGAGTCATACGCCAGGGTCAGTTTGTTCCTCATTGCGGTAACATGTTTGGTCATGCATTTCCACAGAATCAATATGCTCAATACTGATTTCAGTGATTATATCGAAGATTTTTTCAGCCTGTAAGTACGTAGTCGCGCTACTTGCGCTGTCTAGCCTAAGATGGTCGGGGCGGTAGGCTCCGTGGCCGAGCCAGGCGGTTGCATACCTGGGTGTAAGATACCATTAACCAGCTGATCGATCTGATCGTCTGTCATGCCTGCCTTTACAGCATAGCCTTCGATGCCCAGCTGACGTAAGCTCGGTGGTGCCTCGCTCTCATTCAGATTTGATACCACCAGCACCTTGATGTTCTTGCCCCATTCGCTGCGGCGGATGGTAGCCAGTACTTCATCACCGGCGATATCGGGAATCATCAGGTCAAGCAAGACCAGGTCCGGAACTTCTTTCTGTACGAAATAAAGCCCGGTGATGCCGTTGTAGCCGATGAAACAGGTGTAGCCCTGCAGCTCCAGCCTCGTCTTATAAATTTCCGCCAGGCTGGCATTGTCTTCGATTATGACGATCTTTTGTTTTGCACTAGCGTCTTCCATACCCGCATTCTAAAACATATACGGCTGAACGCAAAACCACAATTTACGAACACCCTGAAAGTCGCTCCCTGCCCGCACGCAAAGTCTACTATGCTGATCATATGTTGGGCTCGTGGCCGCTAGTGGTCATCCCGGTTCGCCGAAGCCAGGTGCATCGTGCCTGGCAGCTGCCGGTCAACCCACAGCGCTACCTGAGCATGGTGTGCCCCTACGGCGGTCCCGCTGGATAGCAGTGCAACGTAGCCCACCAGCATGCCCACCGTCTTCATACGCCAGATCTGGAATGATCCGAAGGCCACCCTCCCTGCCAGGACCGCTTCTTTCTTGCGGCGGTACATGTAGCGTAGGTTTTCGTACACGAAGTATCCGTTCATGAGCGTATTAAATATGGCCCACAGTATCACTGAGTAGTAGGTGACGCGGGTCAGCGGGAACCGGCCCGCCAGCATACAGAAGCCGATACCCGCCACGTATAGGCACCAGTACACGCTACTGTAGAGCACCAGTTGGCCATATTCGCGGCTCCACAAAGTTTTTTCCTCGCCATGGCTCGGCTTCCACTCCAACTTACCCCCAAGGAAATTGGTCCAGACCGCCATAGCATACGCCCATGAGTACGATACCATCGCCAGATACACGCCGAGCCGTGGCTTGCTCAGCCGCAGGCGCGGTAATATAAAGAACGAGTAGAAGATGTAGGGCAGGAACGCCACAGCATTACGGATATTGATACTGTCGAAATGCCGGCTTAACAGCAGGAACAGTTGGAAAGGCCACAATAGCACCAGCACGTGGTTGATGTAATAGAGAAAGCCAGACCAGAAGCACAGCTTTTGCGGCCAGCTGATGGCTTTGTTCCGCAGTTTGCCCGATAGCAGCAGTGACATGCTGCCACTACACCAGCGGAACTGCTGGCGGAAATAGGCATGTTGGTTATCCGGACAGAGCCCTTCGGCCACGACGACGGGTACATACTTGACGCTATAGCCATGCTCAAGCAGGCTGAAGCCGGTGTGCACATCCTCGCTGTGCTCGATCTGGTAGGTACCGCCGACCTTGTCAAGCGCCTCTCGCCGATAGACAGCGTTGGTCCCTACGCAGATCGCCCCACCGAAATGGTCGCGCGAACGCTGGATGATCCGGTAAAAGTCTTCCTGCACATGCCCCGCGCCGTATTCCAAGGGCGAGCGCAGATGCAGCTTCCGCTCCGTACTGAAATATTGCGGTGACTGTACGATACCGATCCGGGGATCCTGCATATACGGCAGTAGCTCCCGCAGGAAGTCTTTGTGCGGCACACAATCGGCATCGAATATGACCATGAACTGCGAGCTGGTGTGCTGATAGCCATATTTTAAGTTGCCAGCCTTTTTGGTCTCGCCCTTGTTGGCGCGTGCCAGGTAGGTAAAACCACAGCGCAGCGCCAGCTTTTTTACTTCCGGGTCGGCCTGCGCATCATCGAGCACGAATACCCCGATCTTTGACTGCGGATAATTGAGCCGCTGCACCGCTTTCCATACACGGCGCAGGATGACGATATCTTCGCCACATACCGGCAGTACTATATCCACAGTAGGCAGCCCATTCTTACCACTTTCCGGGTACGGGTCGGCATGCGAATGCCACCAATTCGACACCAGCCTGCGGTGTGCTTTCGAATCGAACCGCGTATAAAATAGGTTGATGCCGTAGCTCAGCAGATAATATGCCGAGGACACAAGCAGCAGCGGCCCCACCAGCCACAGGTACAGATGATCGATCTGGAAAAAGCGGACATACCCATACATCGTCAGCAGCCAGCACACGATGCCCAGCCCATACATGTAGCGCACGAACCATGTAGGAGTATCGGCATATTTATATTTTGAGTACGACATCAGAGGGAACCTTTCTGTTTTTATGATCTAGGATTCAATACGGTAATTCAGCGCATAGGTGCCATTCGCCTGTGAGGCAGAGGGGGCAATCACGAAGCCCACACTAAAGCCAGTAGTGGCACTGACGCTAACATAGGGCTGGAGCGCCGCGGTAGCCGCATTGAGCGGTGTCAGCACCACGTACGGTGCTGCGACATACGCAGTGCTGCTGGCAAATACTACCGACACCTGCGTGCCACTCGTAGGACTAGCACCGGAACCGAATTGCAGTTTGCCGCGCGAATCATTTCCCGTGACAGTTCCAGCTGGAGCGCCAATGCCATTGGCGGCCAATTCGCCGATGCTCGGCGCCGCACCGCCCTGTACGTAATAGCGCACTCCGGTCCGGATATATGTCAGCGGGCCCGGCACATTGCCGGTATAGGGGGTGACGCTTCCGGTCATCCGTGCTTCGCCGCTGGTGTATCCTGTAACATTGCTGCCGAATACCACCGCTGTCACGATGTTGCTGCCGCCGAACGACGGCGCCGTATTGTTCGATGCAGCCACGAAGTAACTTAGATCTTGCGAGTTTGCCAAGGAAAGCACTGCCCCGCCAGTCAGCGCCGCTTGTACACGGATAGTCAGGAGCTTGTTGAGGTTTGTGCTAGTCGGACCGAGCGCCACGACGTTATCCAGTTTCTGGGTCGAGCCCACGATCATAAATGCCATCACGTTCACCTCGATGTTGGTGCATTGATTGTCGATAATAACTCCATTCGTGCCCCCGCCTACTTTGCCGCAGCTATCGGCCAGAATGATGCCATAGAACACTTGGTTACTCTGTACCATATGCACAGCCGTAAGCGCGCCGATGCAATGCGCACGGTTGATGGTACAGTCGGACCCGGCGTTATGATACAGCGTGCGCACGCCCCCCTTACACCACACGTAATCAATCAAAAAGCTGTATCCCAGCAATGCTACACAGTCCTGGCTACGTAGCTGGCCGCTGCTTTCCGTAGCGCTGCCGCCGTGCCATATGGTAATCGATCCGGCTTGGATATGCGCCTGTGCGCCAGCAGCGGAGCCCAGTTGCACGCCTGCAGCCTGCAGCGCATCAACCCGCAGGTGGCCGATCCGCGTATATGGCAGAAACACCAAGCACGGTGCAAACCGGTCGGACAGCATATTAAATACTAGCGCCTGCGAGTCAAAACGCACGCCGGATGGCACCGTCAGCTGAGATGTAATAATATAGCCGCCTTGTACACCGACACCGTTCGGCAGGAACACATCGCTAAAGCCTAAGCCCATCGGTGAGTTAGGTCCGATGCCGGTCGTCACGGTGTGTCCGCCAGAAGCGGCGGTCAGGGCCGCTTGCAACGCTGTCGTATCGTCGGTGCCATACACGAGGTACGCATTCGCTCCGGAAGCAGTCAACCCACTGGCGACTGCTAACGTCACCTGTGTAGCCGAGCCGACCGACTGGATAGTCGTGATAGTACCTGCGGCAGTATCGGTGCAGACCAGCGCCACTTTGCCCACGTCAGCTGCTGTAAAGGACGCCGAAGCTGCGACTACGACGGCGCTACTACTGATACTGCTAACACCGGCCAGCCGTATCGTATCCCCCTTGGCACCATAGTCACGGGGATTATATACCAGGTCACTCTTTTGGATCTTGGTATCGAGTACAGCCTGCTGCGCAACCGATACAGGCTTAGCGGCGTCGGCGGTATTGTTGACCTGATTAAGCCCGAGGCTCGTCTTGAGTCCCGCAAGGTCGCTGCTTGCCCACGCGCCATTACGGCGCTGCAAGATATCACCGTCGTTCGGATGAAGCGTGCGGATAGTAGCAAGCTCCACGCCCACGGCCGTATCTTTCAGGGTCCCATCGCGCTGATGCGACACCAGCAGGTAGTCATTGAGCAGCTCACCCCAAACATTCTCATCGCTACCAGGATCTGGAAGCCGCGACATCTCTTTGTTATTCCCTCCGCCCCCCATAGGGAGCTGTATTTATGGACGTTTACAACGAAAAATCCACCGGATTATATCCGGTGAGGTCGTCGTATCTTGTAGCACACTACTAAGGCCACCTAGGGCAAGGAGACAGAATCTGCCCATCCCTGGCTCGCCTTACTATTTGTGACATATATCACTCGTCAGCTACAAGACCTTATCTTACGGCAAAAAAAGTATAATGCAAGTGCTTTTTCTTACAGCATGATAATTTTAATGCTGAAAATGAGAGCAGGAGATGGATGTAGTCTGCGGCCTACACCTTTCCTACGATGCTTTTACGCTCTCGAGACGTTGGTTCCACAGTGCCTCATATTGTTGCAGGTACTCACTTGCCGCGTGGAGTACTTCCGGAGAAAGCGCCACATAGCATTCCCGCCCCTTCTTACGCTTTACCACCAGCCGGGCCCGCTCCAATACCTTCAGGTGCTTGGAGACGGCTGCCAGCGAGATGTCGTATGGTTCCGCTACCGCGCTAATATTCAGCATTCCCCATTGCAAACGGGATACGATGTCCCTGCGGGTAGGGTCGGCTAAAGACGCAAACACTTGGTCTAATGGAAATGTATATTCAACCATATGATTTAATAATAAGCAACTGTATTTGTCGAGTCAATAGCATCGTTCCCGCATACGACGCAGCACCCGAGAAGTGAGGTTTTTTACATACTTCTATCTTGTGTCGCGCTAAGGTACTCATAGGGAGAAAGGAGATATTCTGCCATGTCAGAGCACGTAGCACGTCCTACGCCTCAAATTTCACCGCCCGCAAGCAACATAGGTTCCCGCACGACCGATGCCGATACGGCGCGGAAGGAGCTGGAATATGCCATCAAAGGGTCGAATCAGGTCCTAGCGGAAGCAACGACTGCACTTGCCCTTTTTCCCGACACGGTCTCGGTGGATCGCGCTAAGGTCACAATCACGAAACGCACCTTTTTCCGGGTGGCAGAAATTGCGAGTATCCGTATAGAAGACGTCCTGAATGTCGCCTGCAGCGTCGGGCCGTTCTTAGCGACAATCACCATCATTGCGCGGGTCATGAACAGTGACCAGACCAGCGTTGTCGGGCGCTTTTGGAGACATGACGCCGAGCGGTTCAAAGACATCGCGCAGGGATACATTATTGCCCTGCAGCGCAATATTGATTGTAGTGCCCTAGAGACCCCGGAACTTACGAGTATGCTACAGAAGCTCGGCACCGACGACCACCTGGTGTGATGACAGCACATCACTCAAGCAACATAATCTGTAAAAAGGAGGAATTCTATGAGCTTACTAGACAACATGGACGAAGTCGGCAAAGAAGTACAGCTAAAACGAGAGGAGCGCAAAGCGGCCGAAGTTCAAGCCGAGAAGGCGAAAGAAGAGGTAAGAGCAGAAGAGAAACAGCACCAGCTCAACAAAGAACAAGGTATGATTTAGTCATTAAGCTGGCAGATCCGGTACATGCAGAATACAAAATCCCGGGACAATGCCCGGGATTTTTCTTTGCTCGGCAATCTACTGGCCGGCTCGCTCATCCACGAAGCGGCGGGCCTTGGCGCGCCACTTTTGCTCAAAAGATTGGACCACGCTGTGCAATTCCTCGTCACTGCGCGGATTCAGGTGTAGTGTGTTTTGTGTAAATCGATCCATAACTGCTACCTCCTCTTTCTCCAGTCTTATGGTATATGCTTATGCAAATCATTTCTGTAACATTCGTTACTTACGCGCTCAGGTACCATCCCGTTCATCGGCTATTTCGTCAGTACTCAGCCGCTCGCTATCCGGGTCACCCCCAGCTTGGTCGCGCAGATCCATCAGAAGTTCGCGCATATCTTCGGGCTCCAACTCATTCGGCCGGTATCCGTGACTAAGCAGTAGCTCTTTATCTTCGTTACTGATCTCGTTGTAGGTGTAATGCTTATCATCTGGGGGCATCGGCGTAGCTCCTTCTGTTTAGACGTTATGATGTGGACGGCCGGTGAACATCCGCACGATGAAGAGCAGGATGACCGAACCTAGGATTGCCACGATCAGGCTGCCCAGGTTGAATCCAGTGACGCCGGAGCCACCGAGAGCGCGTACGATCCAGCCGCCCAACAGAGCGCCGATTATACCGACTACGATGTTACCGAATGCACCTTGTTCACGGTTGGTACCAGCAATCATAGAACCGATCCAACCAGCCAAAGCACCAAAGACTATCCAAAGAATTATGTTCATTACCATAGTGAACTCCTTCCGTTACCTAGCGGCTACCGCCGCGGCGTCCCGCCGCACGTGCGCGCTCAGGATCATTTTTAAAATTACCAGGGCTTACCCTGCCGCCTACCTTGCCGGCTGCGGCCGCCCGCTTAGGATCATTGCGAAAATTGCCGGAACTGACGCTGCCACCCTTTCGGCCGGCCCGGGCATGTCCGGCGCTGTCGCCGTGCCAGCCTTTACCATTCTGTTTCGTCACCATGGCCCTCCTTTCCGGTTAGGGTACTTGTATCGTACCGCTGCCGGAGCGGAGCATCTATGAGATATTTCACTGGCATGCAACAATACGCTTGACAGTAATTGATAAGCAGCTATACTGTTAACAATCTAAACTATTATGCACACACCCTCAGCTCACCGCACTGAACTTATAGAACGTCTGTTTGCTTCCATGGATCAGACAAAGCGCGTCATGCATGCGCAGCTCCATGCTATCCTCGGCCGCATGGTTCCCATCTCCCGGGCACAGCTGGAACTGCTAACCCTTATTCACTATGCCAGGTCTATCAGGGCAAAAGACATCGCCCGTCAGCTGTACATGACTCCGGGCGCCGTATCACAGTTGGCCGAAGGGTTGGCCGAGCAGGGTCTCATCATCCGCCGCACCGACGAGAAAGATCGCCGTATCCAATGGCTGGAAGTCACCCAAAAGGGCGAGAGTCTCCTGCAGGATGTCGAGATGCGACGCCGCGAGATCATGCAGCCCATATTCCAAGAACTGACGGACGAAGAACTAGAAGTATGGATTATTATCCAGCAAAAGCTGGTTGAGCAATTCCAGTCAGCATTACATACCCAACAAAAATAGGAGAATATGCATGAGATTAGCATTTTTACGCAGGCCCAAACCGAAACGTCCGCAGCCGCTCGCAGCTCGCGCGGATCCGAGCATCAGTATGCCAGCGCCGCAAGAACACCAGGAACGCAGCCACGCCGAGATCATGGTGATCATCAGTGCCCTGATGTTGGCGATGCTGTTGGCCGCACTCGACCAGACCATCGTCTCGACCGCCCTGCCGCGCATCGCCAGTGACTTGCACGGGCTGAGTAAGTACTCGTGGGTGGCGACGTCATACTTACTGACAAGCGCCGTTGCGACGCCGTTGTACGGCAAAATCAGCGACATGTTCGGCCGCAAAAAGATCTTCCAGACGGCGATCATCATCTTTTTAGTCGGATCTGCGCTCTGCGGCCTGAGCCAGACCATGAATCAGCTGATCTTTTTCCGTGGCCTGCAAGGCATCGGTGCCGGCGGGCTCATGACGTTGGTATTTGCCATTATCGGCGACATCGTGCCCCCTCGCCAACGCGGTCGCTACCAGGGTTATTTCGGTGCCGTATTCGCGGTATCGAGCGTGCTCGGCCCGCTGCTCGGCGGCCTTTTTACCGACCACCTCAGCTGGCGCTGGGTGTTCTACATCAATCTGCCCATCGGCGTGCTGGCACTTTCTGCTATCGCTGCCCGCCTGCATCTGCCCGTCCGGAAATCACCGCACAGAATCGATTACCCGGGTGCAGCCTTGCTGGCCATCAGTGTCGTGTCATTGCTGCTTGCTACCGTGTGGGGCGGCGTGGATTACCCATGGGGCTCCAGCCAGATCCTCGGCCTGTTCGCGACGACCGCCATCGGATCCGGATTGTTCGTCTGGCGTGAACGGTATGCGCGGGAACCGATCATCCCGCTGGAACTGTTCAAAAACAGCATCTTCAGCGTCGCCAGCCTGCTAAGCTTCCTCATCGGTATCGTGATGTTCGGCGCGCTGATTTTCCTGCCGGAGTACCAACAGATCATCCGTGGCGACTCTGCCACCAAATCCGGGCTGATGCTCCTGCCGATGGTTGCCGGACTGATGGTCGCATCAATTACATCCGGACGGCTCATTTCCAAGTTCGGCAAATACCGCCGCTTTCCTATCATCGGCACCGTGATCGTCACTTTCGCTTTCTGGCTGTTCAGCCATATCGCCGTCCATACCAACCGCCTCTACCTGGGAATCTGGATGGCTCTATTGGGCATGGGCCTTGGTATGATCATGCCGGTCATGACTCTAGCGGTGCAAAACGCCGTTGAGCGCAAGCACCTGGGAGCAGCCACATCTTCGGTCACGTTCTTCCGGAGCATCGGCAGTTCCTTGGGCGCAGCGATCTTCGGGGCTATCATCACCAACCGTCTGGCCGCGCACCTGGCCCAGACGCTGCCTGGCGGCTCCGCTGCCAGTGCCGCCAAAGGCTTGAGCTCCAGCACTGCCGGCCTACATACCTTGCCGCCAGCCGTCGTCGATAAGATCCTACAGGCGTTCGCTAGCTCGTTCCAGGACGTATTCCTGATCGGCATCCCGTTTGTGGTCGCCGCCTTCATCGTCGCGTTGTTCCTGAAGGAGTCACCCCTCCGTGGCAGTGCCAAAGGCGAAGCTTCCGGCGAGGGCTTGGAACTTTAGAACAGTACGGTCTCTAAAAATAACCGCTGGGAGCATGTCCGGGCGGTTGTTTTTATAGTTTTGGCCAGACCACTTTCGCAATAATGGTTTTTGCGGGCAACCAACCAAAATCCCGACTGTCTGTACTGACACCGGGATTATCACCCAACAGATAGATCAGGTCACCCTGCTGACGCTCAATCCGTTTGATTTTTTCCAATCCGTTGTGGCTGACAATTACTACGTCGCCGGCCCGCAGTTCGCGCGTTTGCCGGCCGATCACCAACTGGCCGGCCTTGAGCGTCGGCGCCATGCTGTCGCCCTGCACCTGCCGGATGATGAAGTGTTTGTTGTTAGGCCTTCTTCGTCGCCCAGAAGATCTCTGCGATCTCATCAATCATGTCCAATAGCTTCTGGCCTTCCTCAGGTTCACTGTGGTGCTTGCATTCCCCAGCCTGCTTGGTCGCCTTCCAGAACTTGTTGTGCAAGTCCGGATACTTCTCGAGATGTTCGGGCTTAAAATAGTCGGTCCAGAGTACCCACAGGTGCCGTTTTACGAGTTCGGCGCGCGCTTCTTTGATAATAAGTGCACGCATACGGTCGTCGCCCTCGAAGTTGGCCATCTTTTCCTGGATGGCTTTGACACTCTGAGCCTCAATGCGGGCCTGGGCTGGATCATACACGCCGCACGGCAGGTCGCAGTGGGCGTAGACGGGTTTGATAAATGGTAGTTTCATAGGTGGTCCCTCCTTGCTTTGACTCTATACAGTATAGCGCGTAAATATCGGCCTGCGGCTGTAGGATTTCCCTTTTCTAAATATTCGAGGATGCGGTATTATACGAGAAAATAGGAGCACACCGCATATGGCATCTATCAAAAGAATGGTCAACCAAGCAAACAGAGGACGCATATCTGCAATCGAAGCAGTGGATGCGGCGCTCGATACGGGCGAATTTGTGGCTATCGGCGGAGCAGTCGCACGAAGACGCCATAGACTTGCCATTCCCGTGTCCGGAGCATCATCCGGCCCCCGTTCCGAAGCCACTGAATATGGCTGGCGCTTTTCCTCGCTAGATGAGTATGGTGGGATACGCCACATGGTAATAGCGTCCACATTGGCGGGTCCTGCTCTATGGGGCGCTTTTGGCGGCAACCGTAATATTTGCGACGAGCGGAAGCTCATTGGGAAACAACTGACACCACCAGATCGTAGATATCCTTTTGGAACCTACGGTCATGGCCCGAGCGCTACCCCGGGCGAGGATTATATCCTTGCGGGCCATGAAGATTTGCTAACAAGCCTAGAGGATAAAAATACCGCTAGCAGTGGCCAGCGAGTCGGCAACGTAGCACTCATACAGCTAAAAGACAGCATGCAGCTTCTGCCACCCGATATCCTACCTGATGATCCGGGCCATGTCGCCTTCGCACACGACCTCAAGCCCGACTTTGACGTACCGGTGCACTACGGCGATTTCGGAGGACTTGTCGTTTCCTCATTTTTCTACAACCCAGTCCAGCTTTAAATGGTTCAGCTCTGCCGGGTAAGCAATAGCAGCCTATCCTACCACCACCAGCTATGCTTGCTGGGTGTATGAATACTTATTTGCGTGCTGCCAGAGAAGTTACCTGCAGCGTCATACGCCCGCACCATAAAGGTATACGTAGTACCGCTCGCTAGACCGTATACTGTCAGGCTCGTTGCAGACTGGTCGGCAATCTTTGAGCCGTTGCGATACACCTGGTAGCCTTTGACCCCCACATTATCCGTGCTGGCATTCCACTGCAGTGTGACCGATGACCGAGTGATACGTGGCGCTTGGAAACTGCCGGGCACACTGGGCTTCGTCGTGTCTGGCGCAGGCACAACGGGCGGCGTGGCAACCGAGCCAGAGCCGCCAGAACCAGTGCCCGTTCCCGTGCCAGAGCCACCGGTTCCGCTACCACCCCCGGTAGCGCCACCAGTGGGAATAGTGCCGGTCGGCGGCGTGGCAACCACACCAGTAATAGCGTAGCCCTGGATCATTGCAATCGCGGGATCATTGCCGGCAATAACATAATTTTCGCCGCTACAATCAGTACCATACAGTACCTGGCTACGGTTCCAGAGCATAACACCACTGGCTGCCTGACTCAGGTAGGCTGCAATCCGCTGTTTCAAAATCGTAGCGCGGGCAGTTGTGGTAATGCCGTTGCAGGCGCTTAGGTTCATCTCACCGATCACGATAGGCTTATCCAGGGCCATGGCAGCTGCTTTGGTAGATGCGAAGTGACTTGATACGACCGGTGCATTACTGACATAGTCGTATTCGTAGTCGTGCAGGCTTAGCATATCAATATTACTGCCGCTCGCAGCCGTTTGATAGGCGCTTGCCCCGCCTGAGTAATTGAACTCCGCATTGTCACCTGTCGACACAAGGTGGTTCGGGTCGATTGCCTTAATGTTACCCGCTACCGTGTTGTAGAAGTTCTGCATCGTCGTGCCGTTCAGACTACCCTCGCCGCTGCTTTGACCGGCCTCATTGATTGTTTCCCAGTAAGCAATTGCGGGTGAATCCTTATAGCGGGCAGCCATCGTTTGCACCCACGGTACATACACGCTCTTATAGCCAGAGGCGTACCAGCTAGAGTTCTTGGCGCCTTCGTCGTTACAATCGGACAGATCATTGTCAAGCACTGGTACTACCTTCTGGTTGTGTGCCTCGGCCGAGGCTACAACTTGGTCAATAGTAGCGGTACCGCCCTGTTTAAATGCCCAGAAGCGTGTGACACTGGCTGGTGGCAACTGTGCAAAATAGGCATCCAGCTGGGACCGCGTCCACGGAGAACCCTCACAGCCAGTAATACCGAAGGCATCAAAACCTACGAACTGATATGTAGCACCGTTCAGCATCAGCTGCCTGCCATTCCGGTAGACAAAGCCTGCCGGTGGTGTAGTCGCAGCAAAACTGCGCCACATGAGAGCGGCGGCAACAAGGGCGAACAGTGCCACGACCTGGAAGACAAGACGCCGCCGTGTCCAGCCTACCGGCTGTACGCGGCTAGGTTTCTTAGCACTACGGCTTACAGATCGCCGGTTGTTATTTTGAGCTGGCATATGATTCCTTTTTTGTATGGGACCCTACTATTGGAACTTCTCTGTCCTAATCATAAGCCTTTTGTAGATATAGACAAGGAGCATTGCTTTACGGCGCCAGTACGGCCCTATACAATTGCAAGTGATGCATTCCATCAGCCTCAGCCACCGGCAAGCTCGGGACCACACCCGAAAGCTCATCAGCCTGCTAGTGCAGCCCTCGTGGCTGAGCGGTTTTACCTGCATGGCAGTTGCCCTTGGCACGTTAACGGGACTTGTGCTTGAGGGGCAGTACCAGGGCAGCGACTTTCAGCGCCAATATCTGAACTGGTGCACTGCTATACACACCGACTCGACGGCTCGAGCTGCGAATGTCCTGCAGAAGAATGCCGCGGGTGTCATCGGCTACATTGAACTCACACTTTTCTGGTTCGTAGTCGGTCTGGCAACATGCGCCTTGGCGTCCGCGATCTACCGGACAGTCCGCAGCGCCAATCAAGCCCGAGCCAGCTTGTACTACCTACATGTCAGCCGCACAGTATTCTTACGAGAACTCTACGCACGATTAGCACTCCGCGGAGCAACGCTCGCAGTCTGGTTCGGCTATAGCGTACTGACCCTGCATATACTCCTTCCCTACGCCTTGGGAGCTATCCATGTCGCTGATGAGCACTTCCCTTCAATCGGCGCTATCGTACTGGAGATTGGCGCCGTGTGCGGGCTGAGCCTGACCCTGCACCTGCATATCGTCTTAGTACGCCTATTTATGCTTCGCCCGCGAATCTTCCATGATGAAGATTATGCCGTACCGGCATCAGCCAAATAGGAGCAGTCCTGCGCTAGGGTAGCTTTTGCTACGAGCGGCGGCTGTGAACGGCACGCCATTTGGCGATTTCACCGTGATGGCCGTTCAGGAGCACATCAGGGACTTTGACACCACGGAATTCTTCCGGCCGAGTATATTGGGGAAATTCGATGTTTTCGTCGTCCTGCTGGAACGACTCGATCTCGGTGCTCATTTCACCACCGAGCACGCCAGGCAACAGCCGCACCACGCTATCGATGATAATCATTGCTGGCAGTTCGCCACCCGTCAGCACGTAATTTCCAATGCAGTACTGGCGGTCGATGTAGGCCGTGACACGCTCGTCATAGCCTTCGTAGCGTGGACAGACGATGATAAGTCCCTTATCCTCCTGACCGCGCATTGCAAGCTCTTTGGCTTCCGACTGTTTGTAAGCGGTGCCGCGGGGCGTTGGCAGCAATACCAAAGCGTCTGGATCATTCTGGCGTGCCAGCTCAATGGCAGCAACGAGCGGCTCCGGCTTGAGTAACATGCCATCACCACCCCCATACGGAGTGTCATCAACGGTCTTACGTGGGCCCAAGCCAAACTCTCGCAAGTCTATCATGCTGTATTCGACGATTTTGCGGTCAGCCGCTTTCCATAACATGCTGCTGCCAAGCACACCCGTGAACATTTCCGGGAAAAGCGTAATCACTTGAATTTTCATTATAATCATTATACAACAAGACCTCTGGTAAACAGAGGTCTTGTTTTCACATAAAGCTCCCACTTTTGGTGGCTCGCAGTTGAGCTTTTTTGTTGTTTTTGTATTTGTCTTTTAATTGCACTTCATGTGAAGCTTACCTGCTACTATACTGCACGGTCGCATGAAGCGCAAGCGCTTTAGAAGCTGTTAGATGTCGAGATCATCGAGGTCGGCAAGCTCTTTGCGGGTACGGGCGACGGCGTCGCTTTCCTTGGCCTCCGCCTGCTCGTCATCATCGTCATCGGTCCGCGCTGCTGCGGGGGCGACGATATCGTTATCATCACTGGCGCTACCGGCAACTGCACCCATGCTGATGCCACGCTCGCCTTCAGGACGGTCAACGTCTACGATCTTTAAGTTGTAGCGTGCCTCATTCTTGGTGCCCAACGCACGCAATAACGTACGCAAACTTTGGGCAGTCGCACCGCGTTTACCGATTACCCGACCGAGGTCTTCTGGGTCGACAGTGAGCTCAAGCAGCACACCCTTTTCATCAATTCGGCGATCCACCTGGACGGCATCGGGATTATTTACTAACGACTTTACGACAAACTCAACAAATTGCTGGTCGATACTAGTTGCCATATTTTTGAAACCTCCTTATAGGGTTCTAAGAGCGCATTATACCAAACGATCGGGCCGCTTTTAGCCTGATATTTTACAATTTTACGAAACTGAATGTGCGTAACTGAGTACGTCTACTGAGCCAGGATTAGGCTTCGACCGGAGTTTCAGCAGCGTTTTCGGCAGCGTCAGCAGGAGCTTCCACGGCTGCCTCTTCTTTTGGCTGGTTGCGACGGAGTTTTTCTGGATTACGGATAGTCCCGGACTTTTGGGCAGGATCAGCGACCCACTTAGGGAGTTCAACGCCTTGGTTCTTGAGCAGCAGGGCAGCACGGTCGGATGGTTGTGCGCCATGGGTCAGATAAAAAGCAGCCTTTTCGCCGTCCAGGCTGATCGCCTTGCTGTGTGGGTCGTAAGTGCCCAGTAAGGCGACAACCTTACCGCTGGTGGGGGTGCGGCGGCTGTCCTGAACTACCACGCGGAACATCGCGTGGCCTTTACGACCGGTACGTTGCAAACGGATAGCTAACATCTTCTACTCAAACTCTCTTCTTTACTCTCTACGCCGCAGCGATAGATTTAATTACTTTAAACTTCACTATATTTTACAGATAACGACCTCTATTGTCAATTGTTGTACTGCTCAAGTGCCGCAGTGGCCGCAGCGACCTGTGCCGCCTGCTTGCTCGGGCCAGTCCCCTCACCCTTTAGCTCACCATCTACATAGACGCCAACGGCAAAGGTCTTGTCGTGGTCGGGGCCTTCTTCGTGCATGACCCTGTACTGCGGCGTGGAGCCACCCTGGCTCTGCACGACTTCCTGCAGATGGCTTTTCGGATCCATCCAGGAGCCGCTTTTTAGGATGTCATCAAAGGTGCTCAGAATATTGTCGGTGATGAACATCTTAGCGGCTTCGTAGCCCTTGTCCAGGTACACAGCACCCGTTACGGCCTCGAAGCTGTTGGCCAGGATCTGGGCACGGGCGCGCTCGGTACCACGTTTTTCTCCGCGACTCAGGCGCAGCAAGGGTTCGAAGCCCAGCCGCTGTGCGGCCGCACCGATGCTCTCGGTACGTACCAAGCTGGAACGCCAATTGGTCAGGATGCCTTCAGGCTCACTGTAATTGCCGTACAGGAATTCGGTGACGACCAGTTCCAGTACCGCATCGCCCAGGAATTCCAGACGTTCATTGTGCTCCGTCACGGTGCTCCGGTGCTCATTCAAATATGACCGGTGCGTCAGCGCCGTGATCAGCAGGTCTAGGTTCGTGAATTCACCACCTATTTTTTCTTTTGCCAGTTCTTGATATGCAGTAGTGTCCATAATGGATTAACAGATAAGACGATTACCGTGAGCTGATACTCACGACAGGCGCCCTGCCTCTAATGAGCAATTCCTTTCATTGGATTATAGTTTCGCTTCCCGGACCTTTTTCATACCGAGCAGCATCAGCTTGCCGATGTCTTCGTACGCGATACTGTCGACGGCTTTGGTAGCGGGTAGCCACTGGATGTCACTCAGCCAGTCTTCGGGATGCAGGCGGTCGGTGTTGCCGATGCCTTTTACCAGATAGATGTGCATCGTCATGAGCACCAGCGTGTGGTTGCGGCGATAGCGGAAATTGACTTTGCCAAGCCAGTTGTAGACTTCCATTTCCTGCAGACCGGTCTCCTCGCGGATCTCGCGCGCAGCCGTATCCTGCGGCTCCTCGCCCTCCTCCACATGACCTTTGGGGATAGTCCAGCGGTTCTTGGCGTCCTTTATGAGCAATATCTCAAGCTCACCCGTCTTTTCGGGGCGACGGAACACGATACCCCCGGAGGTCGTTTCGTGGACTACTTCCTGGATGGCAGGACGGCGAGCGACAAACTTGCGGAAACCCTCGATAGGCCGGCGCAAGTTATCCATCCGGCTTTTGCCCGGCTTTTGATTGCCCTTGGCATCGTTGTTCGGCCGGGGAGATGGGTTTTCGGCAGCCATACGGTTATGCGGCCTCTGCGCTTTCTGTTTTGGCTGGTGGCGCTGTAATATCACCATTCTGCTGTTTCAGGGCAGTACCTAAGACCCCGTTTACAAACTTGCTTGAGTTGTCGCCGCCGAATGCTTTGGCCAGCTCAACCGCTTCGTTGATGACGACTTTTGGTGGAACATCTTTGCCATATTTGAGCTCGTACAGACCCATACGCAGTACTACCCGATCCATGCGGGCAATCTGTTCGATAGGCCATTCTGGCGCCAGCGGACCTAGGATACCGTCGAGTTCGGCTTCATGTGCGGCCACACCCTTGACCAGCTCTTCGATGAAGAACACATCATCGACCGTTGATTCGTAGCGCGTAATATTGCGCTTAAGGACACTGTCAAGGTCAAACGTAGCATCGCCCGACTCGCGGCGAAAATCCTGCTCGTAGAGCGTCTGCAGCGCAACGATACGCCCGAGGTGTCGGTTAGAAGCCATAGGCTAGCAAATTCCTTTCAGCTGTTACTTTACAGCTGCTGCTAACTTCTTACCGCTCTCGCGTCGGGTCGTGTAGGCCTTAACGGGAGATTTTTTGTTGACCGCACGTGCCAGTTTAAGCACGAGGTGGCTGCGGCGAGCGCCGGTAGCGCGGGGGCTGGTTCGTTTCTTTGGTTTACCCATGATGTACTAACTCCTTGTTGAGTTCGTGGTTTATTTTGTAATTATGTACCATTATACCCTGTTTTGCGGGACATCTCAACCGCAATCAAAATCTACTTCACCACAAAGTTCAGTAGTTTACCAGGTATGTAGATAGTCTTTACTACCTGTTTGCCCTCCAGGTTGGCCGCAATTTTGCCGTCATTCCGTGCGGCGAACACCACGATGTCTTCACCCGCATCAGCCGCGACCTGCACCGTGCCGCGCAACTTGCCGTTCACTTGTACGGCAACCGTTACAGTATCGGTTGCCAGATATTCGTCGTTGTACTCCGGCCAGCTATCATGGTTCACGCTGGTAGAGTGGCCAAGCTGGTGCCACAGCTCTTCACCGGTGTGCGGCGCAAAAGGTGATACGCAGGCGACTAGGCTAGCAAGTGCCTCGTACCAGACATCATGCTGGCCGAACGCCTCGACCTTAAGCTTGTAGAGCTCATTCACACAGGCCATGGCTGCAGCTATGGCTGTGTTGTAGCGGTTGCCTTCGATGTCCTCGGTCATTTTACGAATCATGCCGTGCACGCTGCGGCGGATAGCCCGCTGCTGGTCGGCAGTCAGCTCAACTGGCTGCGCAGCCAGGTAATCCTGCGTCAGGTTCCATATACGCGACAGGAATCGATGCGTACCGGGCACGCCTTGCGGATCCCAGCGGCTCGTCAATTCCAGCGGGGATGCGAACATCAGATAGGTACGAAGTGCGTCGGCGCCATAGCCCTGACCGATGATATCGAGCGGATCGATGCCATTACCCTTTGATTTTGAGAACGCCGTACCGTCTGCCGCGACGACCTTGCCATTGAACAGCATCTGCTTGAACGGCTCGGGTCCATTGATCAGGCCGATCTTGGTGAAGAAACGGGCCACGAAACGGGCATACAGCAGGTGTGCCGTGGCATGGTCACCACCGTTATAGAAATCAATCGGTGCCCATTTGTTCACGATTTCACTATCAAAGATACGTTCCTGGTTGTGCGGGTCCATGTAGCGGAACATGTACCAGCTGCTACAGATGTAGGTGTCGAGCGTATCGGTTTCGCGCTCGGCTTTGCCGCCACACTGCGGACAATCGACTTCCAGCCAATCCTTGGCACGAGCTAGAGCACTGCGCCCATCACCGCTCGGAGCAAAGTCATCCAGCTCTGGCAATACTACCGGTAACTGTTCGTCAGACACCAGTACCGCACCATCTTTGGGGCAGTGAATGATCGGGATCGGCGCACCCCAGTACCGCTGACGGCTGACGCTCCAGTCGCGCATCTTGTAATTGACTTGGGCTTCGCCCACACCGAGTTCGACCAGTTTTTCCAAAATCTTCGGCCGCGCTTCGGCGAAAGTCAGCCCATCAAACTCCCCGGAGTTTGCGAGCTTGTATCTGTTCTTTGCGGCTTTGATATCGGCATACGCAGTAAATTCCTGCTGTTCGGTGGTGTACACGATGTCTAGCCCGAACTTTTGAGCAAACTCATGGTCACGTTCGTCTTCACCGGGCACTGCCATGACAATCCCCGTACCGTAACCAGCCAGAACATAATCAGCGACCCAGATAGGCACTTCTTTACCGGTAAGCGGATTAATTGCATAAGCCCCGCTAAAGACACCTGTTTTTTCTTTGCTAGATTGCCGCTCGACATCTGACTTTTTCTGCGTCTGCATAATGTATGCGTCAACTTCGGCCTTTTGTCCGCTACTTACCAGTTTTCCCAGTAATTCATGCTCCGGAGCGATGACTATGAATGTCACGCCATAGATAGTATCGTGCGCAGTCGTGAATACTTGGAATGTCTCGTCTGAGCCTTTGACCTGAAAGGTGACTTGCGCACCGACGCTTTTGCCAATCCAATTCTTTTGGGCCGTTTTGACGCTCTCGGTCCAATCCAGGCTGTCGGTCGCTTCCAGTAGTTCATCGGCATATTCGGTAATCTTGAAGAACCACTGCTTGATCTCTTTCTTTTCTACCAGTGGGTCATCGGGGCCGTCGTGGCGCCAGCATTTGCCATCGATCACCTGCTCGTTAGCCAGCACGGTGGCATCTTTTTCGCACCACCACTGTATACGGCTGTCTTGGTAGGCCAAGCCCTGCCTGAACATCTCACTGAAGATCCACTGTGTCCATTTGTAGTATTCAGGTAGATGAGTGGCGATCTCCTTTTCCCAGTCGTTGCTCCAGCCCATGGCTTTGTACTGCTTGTGGTAGCCGGGAATGATGTTTGCCATCGACTCCTGCGGGCTCACGCCCGATTTGATTGCGTAGTTCTCGGCAGGCAGGCCGAACGCGTCCCAACCTATGGGGTGGTAGCTCTCAAATCCCTGCTGACGTTTAAACCGCGCCTTGACGTCGCTGATGGTGTAGTTCAGCGCATGCCCAATGTGTATACCCGCGCCGCTCGGATAGTTGAACATGCTCATAGCGATGTACTTTGGTTTTTTGCTGCGGAGGTCGGTAGTATAGGCCCCTGTCTCGTCCCAAATCTTCTGCCATTTGGGCTCGATTTCTTTTGGATTAAATCGCTTCACTCTTACGCTCCTGCTAGGTGTTATTGAAAATTATACTGGATATAAAAAATAATGTGCCCTATCGGGCAAGGAGAAGTTCGAGACTGCGTGTGTGCGTACTCATGACCGGTATACTATACCATATTTTGCTGCGCTACGAGCTAAAAATGAGAGAAATACTTAGCCTTGCGAGCCATCCACGGGGCAGACTGGCGGACAAGCTTTTCGCTGTCGCCAGGATGTGCCAGCAACTGCTTGACTGCCTCTTCGGTAAAGATGCCGCCCTGCGAGCCCTTTGCCAGGACCACGGCGCCCTTTTTTAGCTTTCCGGCCACATATACTCCAGCCTCGGAGGGATCATTAAAACTCCTGACTTCACAGCCAGCTTCGCGGGCGGCCGGAGCGATCCACTGCTTTGCATCCTGACCGACCGTCACCACAAGCTCCAGCTTCTTAGGATCACAGTAGGCGCCGACTTCGGTATGCGCTTCCTCGGCATAATCTCCCAATTCGTTCATACCGCCCAGAATTGCGATGCGTTGCGTGGTGCGGGCAGCGTAGAGTACGTCGAGCGCCGCCTTCACGGCAACTGGGCTGGCATTGTAGGTGTCATCTATGATCGTCGATTCTTTAGCACCCTCGAATATCTGCAGACGCCCAGCGAAGGGCTTGAGCTCCGTAGCACCCTTGATCAGTGAGGTCTTCGGCAGCCCCAGTATATCTCCCACGGCCATGGCGGCTAGTGCGATCTTTGCGCCCTGCATGCCAACGTAGGTTACATCCGCTTCCACAGTCCCCTGCGGCAGTGTAACGCTCAATGTCTGACCGGTAAGCCCTTTGGGTTTGGTGCCGGCATAGTAGTCAGCTTGCTTGCTCACCAGGCTGTATTCTTTGAAATGCAGGCCTGCCAGATATGCACCAGCGATATCATCGGCGTTTACTAGCACCTGTTTGCTGAACTGGAACACCGTCAGCTCCTCGCGGGCCACCGTATCCATGTCGATGAGTGCCTCCATGTGCTCAGGCGTCACGGCAGTTACCACGGTCAGGTCAGGGCGCAGATAGGCGAATTGCTCCATCTGTCCTGGGCCGTCCGTCCCCAGCTCTACTACAACTACATCATACGGAAACGGAAATGCTATTTCGGCGTTATTGGCCGCAAAGACCCGCAGCCATGCCAACATATTGAACAGAGAGGGTTCTTTGCGGCCAAAGAGCACCAGAGGCACCGTGACACGATCGTTGTAATTGCCTTCCTGGTAGCGTACGCGCAGGTTCTGGCCCAGCAGTTCTGCGATCGCCAGCTTGGTGCTGGTCTTGCCGACAGAACCGGCCACTGCAACGACGGTAAACTTGTGGCGTCGGCGCAGATGGCGTACCTGTGACTCCAAGATTGCACACACGATGTCCCTGCCCAACTGTTTGGGGCGTAGCACGTAGGTAAGTGCCCGGTACAGCGTCAGCGCCAAAAACAATACATGCGCCCACACTATCGGGTACGAGAGCAGTAGCGCCGCCCCGAACTCCAACGCGCCGGCAGTACCAAAGCGCGCCCAATCCACCAGCAGCGTGATGCCTAGGGCGATCTGCGTCAGCATACCCAGCCACAGTACTACCACCAGGGAATGGTCAAAGTCATTCAGATCAGGCGTGGCGCGGAAGGTATTGGTATGCCAGAACCACTGAAAGGTCTTACCAACGGCATATTTTTCATGACGAAGTTTGCCAACGAGGTTGGCAGGCATATTCCAGCTATAGAGCCCGGTGATGGATCGAACAAACATAAGCGTATTGTTGCATATTTTGGCGCGCTAGGCACCTCTTTTTGTGACTACAGGCCACTTTCCATTGAAAGCAGCGAGGAGGTAGTGCCGGTAGTCGTAGTAAATGGATCGGCTCCGAACAGCTGACTCAGCAGGCTGGTCAGCGGCATCGCACCGCTTGGCACCACCACTTCAACCGACTTGTCTGACGGCGTCAGAGCGAATGTTATTGTACCGCTCGTATCCTTTTCGTCGAATTTCAGTTCGCCCTGCACCTTGTCGTTCGCAGTATTAACGCTCACTGTCAGGGCTGTCGAGGTTGTCTTGCCTGCGCTATCCTTGCTTGTCATGCCGATCTGGAATGGATAGGTCGTTCCGCCGGTGTAATTCTGTGCGACGGTAAACACCGAGTTCTTGTCTGACGGATCAGTAAACCGGACCGAGTGGACTACCTTGGTTTTCTTGTCGATCCATACATCAAAGGTATAGTTGCTTTTCGCCTTGCCGACCTCTTTCTTGAGCGATGCGATATCCAGAGACGAACTCAGGTTCTTGCTGCCGCTCGCTGATTTTGACCAGTCGTTGAGTTTGCTGCTATCAAGCGCTGTACCAAGGGCCGCGACATAATCCTGCAGATGCGCTTTGTTGTAGCCGACCTTGAAGTGTGCAGCCGAACGACCGTCCTTGGTCTCATCGCCGATGTATTTTTGGTTCGTCAGCACGGCTTTGCTACTGTCGGTAGTAAATAGATACTGTTTGTTCACCACCTGCACTTTGGAAACTGCGTCCTGCAATTGGTCGCTGGTAGGAACAGAGCTCGCACTTAAGGCACTGTTGGCTTCATCCTGGCCGAGGGCTGACGAATACGTATCGATAAGCGTATGGTCGATGCCGATCCACTGCCCATCCAGGCTATCGAAGCTGCCCATGCCATACTGGTCCAACGCTTTCTTTATGCCGCTGGCACGTACGAATATATCGGGAGTCGCACTGCTATTCACGTGCTTGCTGCGCACATCGACAACCATCTGCTGGCCCAGGACATCCGCTGATATCTGAGCAGTGGCATTCGCATCTTTATCATATGAGCCACCTACGGTCGCATCAAAGCTGGCAGTGCTTGATTTTACCTGCACATTGCCCGTAAAATCAGTGCTCTTGTGCTTCTTTTGTGCGGCAGCATGGCTGTAGTTGACTAAGGAATCGACTGCTTTGCCGCTGTTTTCAAGCCCCTGCGAATACAGCGCAGCAGGACGGTTCGGCAAGTAGTACGCAAATACATAGCCGGCCGCGCCCAGCAGTGCCAATACCAGCACCACGATCGCTACCAGCATCCAAGGTTTCTTGCGTGGCTCTGGTGGTGGTAGCACGGGTGCGTCGGCATGCACCATCGGTAGCTCTGATACGCCAAGCGGAGCATCAGATGGTTGTACTACACTTGCCGGTTGGACATTTGGAACACCAGTGCCCGTAGTAGGGTTCGTGGGCGGCATGCCGCCGGGCTGGGAGGAAGGTTGGCCGCTCGGGCCGGCAGCTCCTGGTTGTTGGTCCATGATGATACGCTCCTGATCGTGCAAATGTTTATGTATCCACTATACGAAAATGCCCAGCAATGCACAAGGAAGCGGGTATCTACTGCTGCAACTGGGCCAGCCTCGATGTGAGCTGTGTGGTGGTTATGCTGGCCCGTGGCACGGGATCAGAAGCCAGGGCGCCAAATCCCTGATAAACTACAGCCTTCTGCGGCGCCACTTCGTACAGTTGCGCCAGAGTATGGCTGCGGGCATCCACCGAAATCACCACCGCGATAGGATCACCTTTGGCGTAGTTGCTGGCATGGAGCGACTTGTATGCAGTCGCACCAATCAGCGACTCGAACCGCTGCATCACTAGCACATATACATCCGGTTTGATCTTGACTGAGTACAGGTATTCTTCCCGCCCTTTGATGGTCGCCTTCTTGAACGTAGCGTCATCAAGCTGGAACATATCCTGGGAGCGCATGAGGGCAACCAGCTGCCGGCGGTCGGTCGGCTGCAGGTTGCCAATTGGCAATATGTCGAGCAATGACTGGCTGAACAAGCCGCTCGTCAGCTGACCCTGCACTGTCTGGCCGTCCTTGAGGCGCGCCCATTTACCCAAGACCGGGCTCAGATCTACGGATGCCTTGTCGACAATCGTGATCTTTTGATAGCGTACCAAGTCCTGCTTCTTGTCGCTGATTTCTTCGGTGGCGAGCGTGTTTTTGCCCGTCTTGAACTGGGTTAGGGCGTGGGCCGTAGGATGCTCCACGAAATGCGTCTGCGTATACTGCAGGATGGACAGCTGACCGGACGACTGGAGGGTCGTCCGGGTTACACCGGTGGTGGAGAGATTGTTCGACACCATATCCCAGAAGACACGGGTATGGTTCTGCCGTACACCCGACCACCACGCCGTAGCACCACCGCCCAGCAGTATTAGCAGTGCGACGACGACAAGCGGAACCCATTGCACCCGTTTCATGGCCTCATTGTAGCAAAGGTGATAGATATACCGCGCGTTCGTTTTATACTGGAAGCATGGAAGCTTCATGGAAAAATGCCGGTACGCACACGCTCCACTGTCTGGTGGGCTGTGGCATTGGCGAGATTTTGGGGAGCATGCTGGGAAGCATTTTGGTGTGGCCGAATGCCGTGCAGACTGCCGCGGCAGTCATCCTTGCATTTGCTTTCGGCTATGGCATAACCTACGCTGGCGCCCGGCGCAGCGGACTGAGTTCAGCAAATGCCCGTACGCTGGCCCTCAGCACCGACACCATCTCTATCACCAGCATGGAAATCATCGATAACACGCTTGAATGGCTTATCCCGGGAGCTATGAACGCCCAGGTAATTTCCTGGCTGTTCTGGTGGAGCATGGCAGTATCGTTGCTGGTGGCATTTATCTGTACCGTTCCGGTCAACTACCAGGTACTAAAACGACTGCCAATGGCCCATAGCCACCACTAGAAATCTTGCTGATCATAGGTTATAATCACCCTGTTAGCAAATTACGGGGCTGTAGCTCAGTTGACTAGAGCGCTTCCATGGCATGGAAGAGGTCCAGGGTTTGAGTCCCTGTAGCTCCACCAGTTAGATTTTGAAAAGTCTACAGATACAACTGTAGACTTTTTTAGTACGAAAAAGTTTGAGTCCCTTTTGGCCTAAGACTCTCGCAAAGACCCTCTCTATCATTTGCTATACTCCCAGTATGAATAACCCGTCAAAACTTATCGTACTCAGGGGTCCATCCGCAGTCGGTAAGAGCACTATCGCTAAGCTTCTGCACGAACGAGTTGCTAATAAGACCGCCCTGATCGAGCAAGACCACTACCGCCACGTGATGTTCAATAACCCACATTCAGAGCTTGAGGCAGCACGACAAGTAATGTTCGCGGGCATTCAAGCGGCACTAGAGCATGGCTATGATGTGATTACCGAAGGCATACTAAGCATGGGTAAGTATAAGACGTATTTCGATGCGCTGCTTGAGGTTCATCCGAAGAACAATTACTTCTTTTACTTTGATGTCAGCTTCGACGAAACAATGACGCGACATGCAACTAGAGATAAGTCGGTGCACTTTAATGCAGATGCTATGCGTGAATGGTTTGAGCGCTCGGGCCCCACTGGTTACGCTGGTGAATGTGTCATTTCGCAGAACTTAACAGCCGAGCAAGCCGTCGCATTTGTTTCGCAAGAAGCAGCGTTGCAGCTTAAAAAGGACTAGCGCATGACTGATATTGAACTAGCCAAACAGTGGATTACCGAAAAACAACAAGCTAACCGTCCTGCCGATTTTGAAGACACGGCTTCGGATGCGCTTGATGAACTCATCCAAGAGGATCCATCACGTGCTTTCAAGATTGTTCACACGATAGTTCAGCATGCTGATGACGAAAAGGTTCTGGCTAGTTTAGGCGCTGGGCCACTTGAGGATCTGATAAACTCAGATCTTGCCGCTCAGTTTATTGATGACATATTAGAACATGCTCGGCAAGATAAAAACTGGCGCTTCGCACTTGGTTGTGTCTGGCCTAGTGAAACTAAGAGCAAAGAGACGTACAAGAAAGTCACTGATGCCATTAAGCTCTACTTTCCAAATGGCACGCCGTAACTAGTATTCATCTAGATCGAGCAGTTGTGCGTAGTATTCCGTCTCTTCTGCACCGGCTATAGCGCCAATAGCCAAAACGGAGCAAACTTTGACATCACTCTTTGGGTCCTTTAATTTAAATGCTCCAAGTGTATGTTTTCCATATCAAACCACAAGGTTAAAGCGAGATTCTCTCCTGTTCCGTAAGCTCGGCAATCCTATCAATCCACCACCACCACTTTGTTTTTGGGAACTGGTCGCGTTTCTCGATTAGCACATATTCTGGGTCGGTATGATTTGCCGCCCAAGCCTGCCATCTTTTATCCAGCTCACGCAGGACGGTGTAATCGAGCTCGATCTTGCGCTCTTCACACACCGAAATAATTTTATGAAGAACATCGCGCTCGGTAAGGATTAGGTAAACTTCCGCATCTTCCGACTCAGTTAGTTCAAGATCCCAATCGACAAGACGGTGATATTCCTTGATGCTCCGATCATACTCCTTTTGTAGATCGGTATTGCTCAGGGTTGAGAAATCTAGGATGTCATTCATTTTTGATTTTGGATGAGTTTATTGATGTAGTATTGATCTGGACGTGCTGGTTTGAAATGGCTTAAGAATTTACCGTCTTGATTTACTATTGTAACGTAACCCTTCTTGTCCTGGAATAGAGTGGTTCCATTCTTCTGTTCGATACTCCTCAGGGCGCTGTGTAGTGTGTCTATAGAACTCTTGTTGTACTCCTCTAACGTCCGTGCTCCTACGCCTGTGGCATGTTTACCATAGTGGTTCAACATATACTCTGCTGATGATGGAGCTGCTTTACTCGAAACCCATTTACCTGAGTAGCTGTCGACTAAGTCATTCAGTGCATTGTAGGCAACTGGATACAGCAGGATGAGACATTCGGGTAGACACATCCCGCTAGTGTCGCTTTGGTTCACTGGGTCCTGCGGATAGACGTAAGCGTTCGCATTACCTCCTTCAACTGGGTCTACTGAGGCAAACCTGCCAAGAGTGGGCATGTAAACCCGTGCGCCCATGAGCTCTGGCTGGTTAGTAAATAGCGTTTCTGTTTGCTTTTCATCGCGGCCTACATAATCGAAGTCGCCCTTACCGTTTGCATTATCGGGCGTAGTCGTACTGGTGGTTTTGCCGTATGGATCGTACGTAAAGGTACCAACTAATGTACCAGCACCGTTGGCGGTAGTCATCGTATCGCCATGAACATTCGTCAGCGAGTAGACATTGGTGGTTGAGTTCAGTGTAGTGTTGCGGATCGTGAATAGCACGCCGCCGGGTAGCTGCAAGTAACGTTCGCGAACATTCCACGAACTGTCCATTTCGTAGTCCGGACTTGAGTCGTCAGGTGAGGTGTAGCCGTACCAGGAAGTCCATAGAGCTGGTGGTGGACCCTTGCTTTCGAAACGTGTTATTTCGCGTCCATCTGGGTCGTATGCGTACTGAACGTTGTAAGCGGACGTGCCCCCATACGTTTGCTGGATAGAAAGCGGTCGATCGCTTGCGTCGTAACGGAAGTCTATATAGGCAGCATTAGCTGCTTGACCAGTTGAAGTACTATTACCGTGGGTATCGTAAACCGGTGTAGTTACGCCGAGGTCGGAGCTAGCGATAAGCCTGTCCGCATTATCGTAACAGTAGGTGGTAGTGACGCCATTGATGGTCTGGCTTGTGCGGTTACTATCTTTGTTTGCGTTCAGGTTTGCTGTCGACTGATTACAGGTTGTGCCACTTGGAGCAGCATAGCTGTAAGCGTAAGTTTTGGTGCCAAGACTAGCAGCAGTCAGCCTGCCCACCTTGTCATATGTGTACGATTTAGAACTGCCAAGCTCTGTGCCAGATACTACTTTACCGCTCTGGGACAGAGTCGTAGTATCAATTTCGTGCGTTGTTCCGTTGCCAAGTGTGTAGTCATTGCCAGTCAGTCGACCAAGTGAGTCACGTGAGATTGTTAGCTTCATTGAGCCTGCGGCCGGATACGTGACTTGTTGAAGTCTACTGTAGGCATCGTACGTCGGCGTAGCAACGACCGTAGTGCCGTACTTTTCTGATGACAAGCGGTTGTAATTGTCATACACGTAGGTTATCGTGCCAATCTTACCCGAAACAGTGCTCAGTCGTCCGAGGGTGTCATAGGTGCTAACCGTAGGAGTAACAGACGTATTATTGTAGTCTTGGTAGCTTACCATGCGACCAAGGAGGTCGGTCGTCGTCACAATCTGGCTGCTACCCCAAGTACCGTCGTTCTCGCTCGTAACAAGCGGGTTGCCGCTGACGGCAAAGTTGTATGTCACTGTCCTGCCTGATCCTGCGGCATCGGCAGGAATTACTTGCTGGGTTAACCTACCACGGGTGTCGTAGGTGTTACATGTCCAGTCGTCGGAATTGGTTCGAGAAGCTATTACTCGGCCGCTATCGTCGTAGACGTTTTCCGTTGTTATTGACGTCTGCGACCCGGTGCCGTCGGGATCGGGCTGGGTTGTCAGTTTCAGCATCCCAGCTTGGGCGAATGTCTGACTCGCATTACAAGGGTTTTGCCTCGTTTCTGTCGCGCCGTAATAGGTGTAGCTGGTGGTAGCCCCGCCTGGCAAGCTCTTGGAAAGCTGCCGTAGATAGCTCCCAGTTGCACCTTGAGCTTCGTATGCGTAATTCGTAGCTAAGTTAGCTCCAGTCGGGTCAACAGTACTTGATTGCAGAAGGCCGAGCTGGGGGCTTGAACCGTAGTTGTTAGCTGTAACCAAGTTGCCTACGCTGGTACTAGAGTCGTATGTCGTTTCAGTTGTTTTTAGACCATACATAGGTGTCATTAGACTGCCAAGCGAGCTTGTTTCGCTACCACTGGGAGTCGTCATGTAGAGCTCAAGCCTAGCGTTCGTATCGCCGAGCTTATTGTAGTAGTCCAGGCGAATACGATGCCAGTTTTGGGTGTCATCGGTTGCGTTGTACGTTACCGCAAAAGTCCCATTAGTATGTGAACGCTGTGTACCATCCGTCCAATCGTTCACAATTAGGTTATCATCAACCCACAGCCGCACTCCGTCATTCGAGAATACTCGGAATGTATAGGTGCCAGTCGATGTCAGATGGATGTCACCCGCCAAGCTCGCGCCCCAGCCATAACCACTATCTGGCGTGAATGGTGGTGTAGCATTCCAAGTCTTTACGACGTCACCACTACTTGGCCCAATGCCAGTAGCGTGGCTCTTTGGGGCTCCAAACAACACTGCAGTGTTGCCTCCAGTGCCGTTAGACGCTGTCGAAACGTCGTAGTAGGTTGTGGCTAGGCCGTTGATACCTTGATCGTAGCTCGTCTGATTATGAGGTACTTGCGGTGTGTAATCCGTAGGCGTTGTAAGCGGTTTGCGGTCGCTGCCGAACCAGGTCGAAGGTGCGGGACCATAGGTGTCTGCTAGGCGGCTAGCATAATCGTACAAGTATGTTGTCTGAAGTCCGGTTGGTTCAGTTGTGGAAAGTACCAAGTCCTTCTTGAAATCCCAGGTTGTAGTGGTAGTGAGGTTTGCTACGTCTGTATCGGTCAGTGTGCGGAATGTGCCATCGTAAGTGATTTTACGTGCAAAGCCGTTAGGCTCTGTTGCATTGGTGACATGCATCAAGGAGGTGTTGTTTGGCTGGTAGGCGTAAGTGTGCTCCTGTCGTGTAGCTCCAGCAGTTGCGGCAGGAAGTTTCACTCCCGAGACGCGTCCAAGTGCATCGTAGGTAATTATGGTGTATTCCGTACCGTCTTGGCTACGTACGCCTGCGGAGACCGCATCATATGCTAGAGCATCGCGAACTTGCGTGATGCGCCCTGCAGTGTCGTATCCGTAATCCGTTGTTGCTCCACCGGGAGTAACGATTCGTCCGAGGTGCGGCGTACCAGTAGAGTCTGTCGTGTAATAGAAGGCCGTAATGTTGCCGTCAGATGACGAAGTCGCGCAAACCATGTTGGTTGGAGCGCTTGCAAGGAACCCGCTTGGAGATGTGGGACAGCTTGCATCGCCGCTGTAC
Source organism: Saccharimonadales bacterium (SeqCode) (assembly GCA_035479715.1). Taxonomy (GTDB): domain Bacteria; phylum Patescibacteriota; class Saccharimonadia; order Saccharimonadales; family UBA4665; genus JAJZCD01. The sequence continues at coordinate 64,816 of DATIIK010000006.1, forward strand.
AGGACTTTTATCCAACGTGATCCACTGACAGGATCTGTAATTTGCGTAAGGTGTACTGATGAGCCGTTCGAGGTGCCATATGTGTATTGGAGTGCGGCTGGATGTAAATCGTCCGTTGCGGTCGTGACAGATCCAATCGTGCCGTCCACATTAAATATGTATGTCTTCCCGTCGCTATCTTTGAGTGTTATTGTTCCATCACCGTTGCGTACCATTTGACCAGATTCGCCAGCTGGCGGTGTGAAACCACCACTTGCGAAGGTATATTCATGCGATTGGCCTTGTGAGTCATAGAGCGTAACACTTGATTGGTTAATGACTGCATAGTCGTAATTTGTGCCTCCGGTTGTGTCAATTCCTAAGTTCCAACCGCTAGGTAGTACCTGTGTTCCAGGCGAAAGCCAATTTGAATTTACGGGTACGCCCTGGGGGTTCTGAAGGCTTGCTTGCTCCACATAAAGCCCCATTTGCGCTGCGCTAGTATTTTCGTAGTAGTCGATCTCTATGGGGATTGTTTGGCCTTGAGCAAGAGCAATACCACTGGAGGCATAGACGATTGGAGTTGCCCCATGGTCGGACCAGCTATTGACGACTGTATTGCTTCCGTTCAGGATTACGCGTACGCCGTCATCTGAACCTGCACCAAAGGTATATGTGTCTGCAACTGGCGCAGTGAAGTAACCCGTCCAGCGAACCATGAAGTGGTCGGTAGGGCCATTTGGCACTGGTGAGTTGTTGCCCCAGTTCAAGTTTAGGCTTGGATCGGTACGGACAAGGAAAGTACGTGTTGGGTCGCTAGCATTGCTTGGGAATGTATGCGTACCGTCATCTGTGTAGTAGTGGCCAACGAGCCCATGTGGAGTGGCAATTGGTTGAATACCTGTTTGCAGCCAGGATGTCGGTATGACTTGCGAGGCAATCGTACCATCAGTAGTCTTAACAAGCATGCTACTTGATGCGTTGCCGCCAATCTCCGCAAACTCATAGGTGACTGGTATGACCTGCCCAGCGCTGAGGGCAACTCCTGTCCCAAATAAGTTGGAAGGGTTTGCACTCCAGCCATCTACATATGCAGTACTGGATCCATTTAAGAAAATTCGGGAGCGGTCATCGCTTGACGTGCCAAACTGGTACGTACCGCTCTGGGGTGCTACAAAATAACCAGTCCAGCGTGCGAGGAAGTGGTCAGGGTTAATGATACCACTGTACGGGCTGCCCGTACCCCAGTCGAAGCCTATGTTAGAGTCTACCCTCGTTAGCGCTGGCGCCGTTGAAGGGAAGACCATTGTTCCGCTTGAATCGTTCCAATATTGTCCTACAAGGCCAGTATTTGAGCGTTGGGGGGAGTTGTAGTCGAGCCCTAGATTGAGGGTTCCGCCTAAAGCAGCGAGCGAATTCGTCTGATTGCTCGTTGTCAGATTTCCGGTCGCCAGATTGGCTTCAACCGGTCCCATAGTATCGAGTGTTTGTGTGGTATCTTTACCGTTTCGCAGATCAACCCTAAAAGAGTAGATGGGGCCATATACTTGCGGCGCGCCACTATAGCTGTCCCAGACCACTGCTTGCCAGTAATACGTTGTGCCATCTTGCAAAACGTTTGTGGGCACTGCCCACTGCGCCTGACTCAATAAGCCCGAGTCGGTAATCACTCCGGTTACCCCTTGCTGGATATGGAATGGGTCATTCTGTGGTATGCTCTTGCCCATGCCTACAATGTAGCGATACTTAAGTGGGCCGGGACCGTCTGGGTCGGTCGGGGTGGTCGAGGTAAGGGTAGGCTGTAAAGACGCTACGCTACCACCGTCTACTGGGGCAGTTGTGCCCAGTGTGCTCTGTGTCGGCAGCGTCTCGTAGGTAAAGCTTACGCTCGTCTTAGTGTCGTCAAAATACTTGTAGGTATCAGTAGTGCCTTCTGCCCCGTTAACTATCATCCAGGGGCTGGTATTACCTGCGGTAATCAGACTGCGATATACGTTGCCTACTTCAATATCTCCACTTGTGCCGATTGTTCCAGACGCGGAGCCGTAGGCGCTGTCTTGGCAATTGAAGCCAGTTGTGCAGGCAGCATGTTTTACTGTAATAGTCTCATTTCCGGTAATTCCATAGTCATGTATGCCGTCGGACGCAGGCATCTCAAGGTGTAACTTAGCGTTCACGAGATATTGCCCTGGAGATGAGGGCACTGCCGCCTGGTATATAAAGCGCCAAGTGTCACCTGCGCCTGCGTCATATCCAACGCTATTGCCGCATCCCTGCCCCGGCCCGCATGAGGCGCCCAGTAAACTGTCAAAATTATTGTAATTACTGCCTATGGCAACATTAAAGATGGTGGGGTCTATCACAAGTGGGAACGCCTTTTCCGGCTGTGACTTAAGCCATTCCTCGTCAAGTTTGACACTAATGACATTTCCGGTCACATTCTGGGTTACGACTGAACTGTCTGCGCTGCCCATGGCTTCACGAACAGTCGGTGGGGCAAGTTCGAAGTCAGAGAATATCCCACCTAGCGAATAACGGCCAGCCTGACCCGCAACAGGATCAAGTGTTACGCCTGTGAAAGTAAAACCATAGCCTGACGCAGCACTGGCGTTGTGTACGATGATATTTTCCTTGACCTCCGAGCCTGCCACTTTGTATTGCAGGTCAACACCATTCCAAAGGTTTTTGTAGGTGACTGTTTGGCTTAGACTGCCACCCTTTACTACCGGCTGTTCACTGGAGGCATTTTGCGGAATCATGCGGAATGTCTGTCCATCTTTGGTGATTGCAATTCCATAGGTAGTCGAGTTACCAAAGCTAGCCTGCCAAGAGTTAGCTTTTGTGCGCCAAATTCCATCACTACCCTTTGTTAGTGTGGTGTCGACGCCTTGCCATTTACCTTGGCTGTCTTGATAGCTGGTTGCTTGGGCTGTATATGTGGTCGTTTTAGTGCCGTCAGCGTTCAGGTACGTTGTACTGTTAGCTGTCTGGCCTATTGTTTTTACATGTTTAAAATTTTCGGATTTACCTTTTGTGGTGACGGCTTGCTGAGCAGCGAGCTGGGCGCCCAAGCTAGGAGATACTTGCGCGATTCTACTGCCAGAGCTTGATTCAGTTGTGGCGGGAGTATACTTAAGGGCTGCCTCACTCGTAAGCGCATGAGGTGTCTGGTTATTTTTCTTTATTTGGCCTTCTATAAAACTATAGAGCCCAGCGGAGCCTGCTAATGAGAAGAGCAGTACAGCTAAAACAAAAACACTAAGTGTTCGATGACTTAGTGTTTTCATTCTTTTTCTAATGCTTGACTCACCCTTGAGCGAGTATGCTTTTCTGTTCCGACCCCAGTTCTGAATAGATCGCATCTTGACCCCTCCTTCAGCAATACTTGATACGCATATATTCCCACGGCATACCTAAAAGCATTAGTGGAATTTCTTACAAAAAATTGGACATGAGTAACAAAATGAAATAATTAATGCTTATTTAATTCGTTGTCGCTAATGACCTTCAAAGCGAGGTTTATTCTTCATCAAGCAGCTCACGAATCTCCTGAATCTCATCCTCAATCGCCCACACTCCCGATCCGATTTCTTCACCCACTCCTCCAAAGTTCCATTAGCGTCCCTTAGGCTCCACCAGAAATTATCCTCTCAAAACACCCGAAATTTAAGTCGGGTGTTTTGAGGTTGGTGGTACTGGGTTTGTAATACAGTCGAGATTTCCGAATATATTTATCGATGGCAGCCAACCCAGCAGGGGCATCGCACTGGCCATACGCCTAAGCCTATTTACTCCTCGCTCAGCAAAGCGTGCAGGCGCCGGACAAAGGCTTTAGGATGAGTTACATAGCCGAGATGGCGACCGGGAAACTCCACGAAAGTGGCCGCGAGCTCATTCGCTATAGCAGCAGCGCTCCGGTACGTACTGTCCTCCCGTCCGCACCCACCAGCGAGCATGATTTTGGTGCGGTCCGTGGCTTTCTTGAGCGCAGGGAAGTCAAACTGGTAGCGGTCAAACATAGGAAACTCGTGCTCAAACTCAAACTTAAGGTTCTTGAGATTTTGTTCTCTGCCCTCGAGGGTTTGTTCCGGCAGTTCTGCATCTGGTTCTCGCTCATCAAGGTGGAAAATATTTTGTGTTGCCAAGACTTTGAACACTGCAGGCATTCCCTCTCGGTAATAGGTCTCTCGGATGGAAGCAAGTTCCTGGAAAGGATCGGCATCACCTAGTTGGTGTGTTGCTGGTTCATGCGCAATCAACGTCGAGATCTGTTCGGGACAGCGGGCAACCAGATCAAGCCCGATAACCGCACCAGCGCTGCTCCCGAACACGGATGCCTTTTCATTGTTAGCCAAGAGTACCTTGAGCAAATGGTGGGCATCATCACTATGTGTCTCAATAAACTGATCTTCTTCTGGGTCGTCAAGTATGCTGTTGGATAGGCCCCGGCGGTCATATGCGACAACGGTGTACTGGGCAGCCAGCTGGTTGGCAATGCCATCGAAGGAGCGAGCCGAACCACCCCCGCCGTGAATAAGAAGCAGGAGAGGCCCTCTCCCGCGCACCTCATAGTGCAGGCTTGCACCCGGAACTTGTAGAACATTGCTTCTTATTGCATCCATTATAATAACTCCTTCACGTTTCCTTTATTTCTCTTCCTGGATTACCGCCTCAAGAAGCCCCTCTACTCTTCTTGGGGTGATCAACTTGCAGCATGCGCAGGAGAATATGTGTATCAGGATACGACTCACCTAGTTGCCTCGGGTGATGCAATGACAATCTAGTTAATCCCTCAAGACAGGCGATCACCATGGTCACCAATTGATCCGGATCGTCTGCTGCAACTTCGGAAGTTTTCTGGCCCTCAATGACTAATTGCGTCAGCATATCGCGAAACGCCTGGCCCTGTTGGCGCATCCGTTTGCGCAGGTTGGCTGGCGCCACCTCAGAGCTCTTCACCTGGTCGATCAGCTGATAGATTTCAGGGTATTCGCGCCTCGCTTTCATAAGCTCGGAGACCAGCAAAGCAAGACGCTCTCCTGGCGTTGCCTCCATTTCAAGAATGTGTTGCCATCCTATGTAGGGAGTTAGGAGGACCTGGTCGATCAGCGCATGGAAGATATCCTCTTTGTTAGCAAAATAGCGATAGGCAAGCCCCTGACTCACCCTGGCAGCCTCGGCAATGTCAGCCATTGTCGCCGCCATCCCTTTGCGAGCGAATGCCTTCCTTGCCCCATCGAGAAGCTTTGCCCGCTGCTCTTCAAGGAGATGTTGCTTCACCGGTTCTGTTCGCCGCATGGTAATAGCTTCTTTCATGAATGAATAATTCATTCATAATTTTACCCATCCAAATCCCCGCCGTCAATCCGTGAAAAGACTAAGGGCGCATAATCAAACCATATGCCGGTCCGCGTTGCCTTAAACCAGACGACTCGTGAACACTTGATTGGCATAGCCAAATCCCTGGTCCTCGGTGAGCCGACGTTTCCAGGGACGTTGGAGATTCGCGTGCGTAAGACGGCGTGCCGCTTTTGGTTGCTTCATGATAACCTCGGCAAGGCTCTGGGCGCGGTCCAAAAGCTTATCGAGCGGCAGTACCTCGTTCACAAGGCCGAGGTGCAAAGCCATTTCGGCATCGATCTGCTCCTTATTGTAAATCGCATAGGCGGCGCGCTTTGCTCCAAGTAGCTCTTGTAAGACAAGGTGCATTCCGTCACCCGCCGCGGAACCAGCCGTAAAATTACCGTCAGCAATTACCGCATCTTCACTACAGATCGTTATGTCACACATTAGAGCGATTTCTTTACGAATTCCTGGACCGTTCAGTACCCCAATAGTCGGGATGTCAACGCCAAAAACGAGATTCTCCAGAACCTTAATACCATCGTAATAATGCTCATACGCTTCATCCGGAGACCAATCTTTAAATGGTTTAGCAAATGCCTTGGCATCATAACCCTTTATCCAGGCGTTACCCACACTACCAAAGATCAGCACCTCGTTCGCGGGATCATTACCTACATCCTGCCAAAGCTGCCCCCAAGCCTTAAGAAGCCCTGGTCCAAAAATTGGCGAGTCGTCACGGGTATGCATCAGTACGGTAACAATTCCGTCGTGCCTCTCAAACTTGAAATAATCGCTATATTTTATGGCGTATTGGTCAAGGGTCATGTACGCCGCTGGCATAGTACTCGCTTCATTATTCCTCATAGCCCAATTATATCAAACTGGCGAATTGGTCGTATTGAAGGCTTCGACCGTGATCTGCTAGTGCAGTAGCCTTAAAGACCTCCCCCAAGTTATCTTACCGTCCCCTATGCTCCACCAGATAAAAACCACCGGCACATGCTGGTGGTTTTTATATATTGAGCAGGTTGGTTACGAAGGGTAGTATGCAGATGAGAGGGCTGGTGAGTGGGATTAAATGTATTGGGTGACGCTCTGAGGGCGACAGCATGAATTGCATGCAGCTGCCGCCCTTTCCGCTGTCGTCCGGCCACTGCAAAGTGGGCACTATAGACGACTACCTCTTCTGCCCTGCCTGCTTGTGCAGTCTCCTGGTTTCACGACGATACCTGTCGTAGATGAAAGCCAGCTGACGGCAGAGGTACATGAGTTCGCTGTTGGCAATTCTGGCCGCAGCCAGGTTCTCTGCGTAGCGAGCCACTCTCCGTCTCCGCACTGCGGCTTTTCGAGACACCTCTTCGAGGCGCCGGCCCTGGAGCTTACGCACTCTGCACCTCCGGTTCTAAAGGAACGCGGTACTACCCTTCGGTTTTAGTTTTGCTGTCATAGGATGACACTGATCAGACCAATCTTGGTCTTCAAAACCACCAATATTTTATCATAAAGTGCTATTTTAGCAATTGCTTCACGCGGGCTTCCGGCCAGGCTTCGTAGAGCATATCAAAGAATGATTGCCAACGTTTCTGATGTGCCGCGATCTGCCTACTGCCGCTATCAGCCATCTGCAGATCATAGCCCAGGGCTGCGCCTTTGTTTGCGGGATACTTGAAGTTGGCCGAGCCCATTTCGGGCGGTACGCCAAGGCGGCGGTTGGCCATATCAGCAGCCGCTAGTGAACATATTGCCACGCCCGGGTAGCCGAGCAGCATGCCAAAACAGATGTTATGCGGCGTCCACCACTCCGCCAGCCAACCGCTGGGCAAACGGTTGTTTTCGAGCTCGTTCTCGCAACCAGCCAGGTTGTAGGTATACCAGTCGAGATAATGCAGATAGCTATATTCATGCGGCTTTGGTTCCCACCAGCTTTTGACCGCAGGGTAGAGGTCGGGTACTGCTTCGAATGCGCCTGTGTGCACCACCATATACACTACCTCTTTCGTCTTTTTGCCGTAGTGCCGCTCCTCGCGGATAAGGCGGATACCGTAGCGCCTGAGCAAGGTCTGGAATTCTTCGGAACCCGCAAGCTTGTCGTGTACGCCAAAGTTGGCATAGGGACTCACGCCGCGCAGCCCGCCGAGCGCCAAAAGGTTCGACGGCTCCAGCAGAAACGGTACTAGCTGCGGGAATTTTTTGCCGCAGGCCTCCAGGATAGCGTCCGCCTCGGCCGCATGGTCGGTGACGGTATAGGGTGATTGCTGGTACTGTAGTGAATCACGGATAGTGCTCATGCTTGGTTACATTATGCCAGAGCGCGCCGCCTGCGTAAAAGGATAAACTGTGGAAAGTCGGGTAAGTGGGTGGTTTGGCGGTGGGGTGGAATAGGTGAGGCAAGGGGCGCAAACAACGCGCTGTGGTTCTTCGCAGCGGTTGCCGCGCCCCTTGTTCGCCTTACTCGGCCACCTTGCTCGAGACAGAGCTCCACAGTTCACTGGCACGGCCACCAACTGCCGTCGCAGCTCCAGTGAGCCGCTCACGGCCAATGGTGGCAGCGCCGTTCAGCAGATCGAAGAGCGTGCCTCCGCTCTCCTTGAGCTCCTCACGGACTTTCTGCGCAGTCTTGACGGCCAGAGCACCGCCCACGATGACGCCCGCGGCAATCACCACGATACCGATCTTTCCTACCGTTCGCATATTCCCTCCGGGAATGCTGGTTGGCATGTCTGTATCGACACGCGCATTACTAAGCATGGCGCAGATGCGCCCAGCCACTTACCCTACCCGAACCGAAGTCACAGGTGGATGTAAGATACCACAGTATGCTGTTTTATGCAGCAAACTATTCTACTGCAGGCTGCGCCGGCTTCTTTTCTGCGTGCTTGGTGCTTTCAAAACCATGGTGCCGTTCAAAGTGGTTGTGATTGACCACGTTCGCCATCTTGTGACTGTCATATTTATGCGCGGCGCTATGCGCCCTGCTCTCTCCCTTACGCTGGTGCCTGCTTTTTTCTGCCATCGACATGATGCTACTCCTTTGTTTAGGTTACTCCAGTGATGCCACCATTCGGCGCGGCAGCTCCGCAGTGATCTCATCTACCTCACTGCTGTCAAATACGTCCGTCAGCGCATGCCAGGCTGCCCTGATGCGCGTGCGGGCACTCGATTCATCGACGTCCTCCAGGTCCATCAGCTGCTCGATGATATCCTCATCGATATGGTTGGCGGTTGGTACCATCTGGGCGGCACTTTGGAGTTCATCGGGGAGGGCGGCAGCAAAGCCGCGGCGCGTTTGATCACTCAGGTGGGCAGCAACATTCTCGACTACTAATTCGAGGGCGTCTTGTGACTCATCCTCTTCGGCGCTCGTAGCCGTCTTTATCCTGCGGATCAGATCATGGTACTTCATTACATATATCCTCCTTCCATCACCATAATGGACCGTGGAGCTGCAGGTTAGCTATAAGCTTTTTTACATAAACGCAGCGGACTTGGGCTGCTGCCGGAGCCGCTGATGCGCGGCGGTAAACTTCTCGGCCCCGAACTGCTCCAGATTGTCGAAGTAGAATTTCCGCAGGACATCGGCGTCATCATAGGCCCGGTGACGCCTTTCTACCTCATATCCATGCCGAGCGATGACCGCATCAAGCCGATGGCTTTTTTCGGCTGGATAGAGCGCCCGGCTCAGCCGGACCGTACATAACCGTGGCATGTCGAAACTACGGTCCAGGCGGCGGAATTCCTCCGTAAAGAACGAATAATCAAAGGTAACGTTGTGTGCCACAAACAGGGCGCCCGCAAAGAGCTGCTCCAGCTGGGGCACCACCGCAGCGAACGTCGGCTTTCCGGTTGTCTCCCTATCGGCGATGCCGGTCAGTTCTGTAATCCAACCCGGCACCGTTTCTTCGGGATCAAGCACTTGGTTCATATAATTAACGACGACGCCGTTCTCGACGCGCACGGCGCCGATTTCTAATATTCGGCTACTGAAGGCGCTGCCGCCCGTCGTCTCTACATCCACGAATACGATCGGCTCTTCTATCATACGTATCAGTATAGCGCCCTAGTTGCCGGTTATGTCAGTGAGTGCCGCTGACGTTACAGCATGAATAAGATTTGTCTGCGTGCCGCTCTGGCCGCTCGTACCAGCAGGGTTATCGGTGTAAACCACAAGGACAAAGTTATGCCCCTGGTACTGCACGATGGCCGCATCATGCAGCACGCCGTCAATCTGGCCATACTTGTGATAGATGGTTGCGTCGACTGGAAGCGCTGCAGGGATAAGCTTGTTCATGGTGGTGTGGGCCATGTAACCGTATACCAAAGCCTGGTTCTGGGGGCTCAGCAACTTGCCTTGGTACAGCAGCTGCAGCAACTTGGCCATACTGGCGGTGGTGAACTGGATATTATTCACCTGTAACACCGTGCCCGTCAGTCCCAGGCTATTTGCATAAGCCTGCTCCTGCTTCATGGTCAGGTACATATTGAGCTTGGTCCAGGCATCGTTATCACTATTCACGATCATCCGCTGGATGAGATCCTGTGCCGTATCACCTTGGATGGTTTTAGTCAGCGCCGTCTTTCCAAGTTCAACCTGATGCAAGTAATCAAACACCGCGACAAGCTTCGCCGTGCTGGCAGCTTCGTAGTTCTGCGTGTAGTTACCTGCGTTATATGCCGTGCCGGTGTCCAGGTCGATAAGCGTGGCTGCTGCCGACACCGAGGGACTGGCAGCTATCGCTGCATTCATGTCACTGGTGAGCGTCGGATACTTTTCAGTAGGGGGAGTAGTCGTCTTTACGTCTACATTGCGCTCCTGGGACGCCGGGGTGTCAGCCACAGTAAAGGGCGCGGCTTTTGCCTGAGCCGGGTGGCTGCCGGTGTGATAACCCAAGATAACAGCAACCGTCAGAAAAACGAACATCGCGAGTATTGGGACTAGTTTGACCTCACTCGCATACACACCCCTACCCCCTATCTTGCCGGGTACGGGCATCTTTGGCGTATCGGGACGGTCTCTAGCATCCCCCGCTCGTGATTGCTCCATCTGCGTATAAGTATACCGCTTATGTGCAACCCACACAAAAATGCATATGGTTTTCTCTTATTTTTTCGGGACTTTGGCGCCTTGCTCGCGGGCCTCGCTCAACCCTATGGCGACCGCCTGTTTGCGGCTGGTAACCTTTTGGCCGCCTTGGCCGCTTTTGAGCTTGCCCTCTTTGAACTCATGCATTACTTTCTCGACTTTTGCCTGCGCTTTGGGGCCATATTTTGCCATTGCGTAATCCTCCTGAACACTTTCAGGTTACCAGCCTGCGGGAATAGATGCTGTAAAATAGGCCACTTTCGCTGCCGCCTCTGGACACGGCGAAGATGGTATCATTAGCATAAGCATATGAGTATCAGTCAGAACACCCGCAATATCTTGGACGCTGCCATTGTCATCGCGGCCGGCGGCCTGATCATCTCAGCATACCTACAGACTAAGCGTATGGGGCGCGCCATCCCGCACAAGACCAAAGCAACTGGCCAGGAAGCGCCCGACGCTTCGGCCATCATTGATTTCTACACCGCGGGGCACAATCTGATAAACGCCGGCACCGGCATAGTGGATGGCATGCGCTACAGCATGTATCTGACCATGCCAGCCGAGAAACAGTATGGTGAGGCCTACGTGCCCGGCTCGGCAGTCATCTATGTACTTGATCTGCCGTTCAATACGCAGGCGCACCTGCTGGGACTCAGCCGGCTGTACCAGCTCAACCGCCTGCAGTTCGAGTCATTCATAACTTCTAATGGCCTGAGCAAAACCGACCTGGAAGGCGATTTTCCGGATCATTTTGATGTCTACACCGGGCCCGACCAAGGCTTTCGGATCCGCTCTGTACTAAAGCCCGACGCCACGCAGTTCGTAGAGCGCTACTGCAGCACCCATTTTTGGGAGCTGCACGACAGCGAGCTGTATTTCGTAGTAACCGAGCATGCTATCGGCGATGTCAACTTCATAACGGAAAGCCAGCAGTTCGTAGACGCTATCCGTCCGACACTAGCGCCGGGAGATCCGAATGCGCCGATCGTCCACCACGAAGTGCCCTACGATATCTATGATGGTCCTCCGCTGAACTGCCCTGTCTGCCAGCGGGAGATGGAGCTGCATGATGGCTGCTGGTTTATGTGTGCGCAAGGGCATGGTGCCCTGATGACCGGCCGTGAGCTGGGGCGGCTGGAAAAGCAACTGTTGATGATAACTATAGACAGCGCCCACGCGGTACACCACGGCCCGCTTATCTGTCCGCACTGCGCCAAACTGATGGAGCTTGTACATTACCAAGGTGGTCCGATAGAAATTGATTCGTGTACCAATTGCCCGTTCCGCTGGCTTGACGCCAACGAGATTGGCTCCATCGCCGGGCGGCGCCTAGCTTCATCCACGGCCACCTATTAGACCAAGCTATTTAGCCATTGTGGAGCGCCGCGACCTGCACGTATACTGTGCGTATGCATAAGAAACTCTTTGGGATAGCCGGTGTCGCACTCATTGTAATTGCAGGAGGTGCGGTGGCACTGATCCTGCACCATAAAGACACCGCCCGGATTGCTCCTGATGTGTCGCTCGCCACCATACGCAAAGCCGCACCGGCCCATCCTGACGACTGCCTAGCTTCCACTCGTGACGCCTCGGGCCTGCAGGTAGACGGCAGAGATCGCTACTTCATCGAAAATAATGTTGTTGCCCACATCAATAACGTTCCGGCTGGCACCAACGTGGATGTACACCTGCATACTTACAATGGCACGACTGCTGCTGGCTCCGCCATGTACGATAAACCATACGGCACCTATAATTTCACCGCCCAAAAGATCTACCCACACGCCGGAAACACTTACGTCGGCGGCTGGCGGATCACCGGCTTCGTGGTCTGCAAACGGTAAGGCCGCGAGTGCAGCACGCACCTGGGACAACCCACCTCCGAATATTCCGTAACTGTTATACTGACGCCTATGCTTAGTCCCAATTTCGCCGTCCTTGGCGCCATCATAAATCTGGCTGGCTGTCTCAGTTATGCCTGGGATACGCTGCGTGGCCGCACCAAACCGAACCGGGTCGGCTGGAGCCTGTGGGCGTTCGCCCCACTAGTAGCGTTTGCAGCCGAAATGGCCGGAGGCGTCCCAATCCAGCAGTCACTCATGACATTCTCGGCGGGCCTTGGCCCTGCCCTGGTGCTGCTGGCCTCATTCGTAAGCCGCACCGCCTACTGGAAGATACGGCCGTTCGACTGGGCTTGCGCGGGCTTATCAATCGCCGCGCTGATCTTGTGGTGGATCACCGGTAAAGGTAACATCGCCATCCTGTTCAGCATCTGCGCCGATATCCTGGCCTGCTTGCCGACCGCTACCAAAGCTTACACTCATCCCGATACGGAAAGCCCTGCCGCGTTTGTGACCGGTGCCATTGGTGCGGCCCTGACTATCCTGACCATCGCTGAATGGAAGTTCGCAAACTACGCCTTCGCCACCTACCTGCTGATCGCCAACGCATGCATCGCGGGGATTATCCTGATCCGCGGAGGACTGAAAAAACGGCCAACTAATTAGCGTGCGTGTATGATCTGCATCAGTTGCCCGTGTAGGACAGGCGCGGCGGCACACATCGTAAAATTGGCATCTGTTTTGGACACCGGGTCAGAATAGTCCATCGGCTCTCCGAAAAAATCGGTGTAGATACCACCAGCTTCCACGACCACGATATGCTGCGCCACGTTGTCCCATATCTTGGACGTACGGTTCAGCGCCGTCCCGTATTTTCCTTTGGCGACCATGGCCTGATCGAACACGCTGTTGCTGGACCGCAGGTTCCTGACACCCAGGATTATATCGCCCAGAAGCGCTGTTTCGTCCCGCGTAACCACAGGATTTTCCTGGTGCCCATCTATGCCGTACGCCGCCAGGGAATTCAGTAACTGCTCTTCCTTGGTCACGAAGACCTTCTCTCCATTGCAGGTAGCCCCCTGGCCTTTGGCTGCACTATATATTTCGCCGAACGCGGGCAAGGCTATACCACCAGCTATCGGCGTGCCGTCCTCTAGCAGCCCGATCATAATGCCGAACATCGGAATACCGCTGGCAAAATTACTCGTCCCATCAATCGGGTCGACCACCCAGGTATACGCGGACCTGCGGTCTATCACGCCCGCTTCCTCGTCAATGATATTGTGGTCGGGATATTCCACTTTGACGCGGTTAACGATCAGGTTGCCTATCTCGATATCTGTCTCGGTAAGCACCTGGTTGTTATCGCCCGGTTTGATGACCCCGCTGACCTTGCCAAAATTATGCATAGCCACTGCCGATGCTTCTTTCAGCAAATTTTCTATAAATGCCCGGTAATCTTTCATTCCATAATGGTACCAGAAAAACAAAAAAGACCTTCGAGCAAATCGAAAGTCTTTTTTGGTGGAGCTGCCGAGTACCGCCCTCGGGTCCGCCGGCGTCTTAGTTAGTCGTCTACAGGCTTAGTATGTTTTAGGGGGTCTTAGCGTGTGAGTATCGAAACATACAAACAGTTCACACGAGCAATCCTGGGCTTAGCGGGAGGGATGGACGGGCCATTCCCGAGCGTTCAGAAAATATGTAACGCCGAAGCACTATCTGAAGTCATGCGCGGCATTTTCGTAGATAAATCTACGAATTTAGGCTACTTGGAGAGCGCCGTTGAAGGCCCGAAGACCTGCAAGACGTTCCTTGAAAGCAGCCAAAGATGGTTTGTTTGCATCTGTAATTGTTTGCCTATATCGCTGACAAGCGACCTGCTGATCTAACCGTAACGTACCAACGTCGAGCTTAAAATTCAGCCCCATGTTATGTGGCTCCGAAGAGCGTTTCTATATTATACCACAACTGTAAGCGTTTTGGCTACTAGTTTGCCACTTTGTACAGCGCGTGCCAATTATCCATCGATAATGCCTGAGCACGGGTGGTTTCGGTGATACCGGCGGCAGTGAGCATAGCACGGACTTCGTCTTTCGGCATAGCCAGGCCGCCGCTCAAGGAGTTGACGAGCGTTTTGCGCTTCTGGCTGAAGCCGGCGCGCACCAATCGGAAGAACTGCTTGGTATCTACGCCTGGATACAGCGGTTCAGTGCGGTAGCGCAGCACCAACACCTGGCTATTGACTTTGGGTGGCGGCGTAAACAGCTCGGCCGGGACCACGGGCCCCAGCGCTACATCGCAGTAGAACTGCGCGCTCACACTCAGCAAAGACATCGCGCCAGGGCCCGACGCGACACGCTCCGCGACTTCTTTTTGGATGAGGATGGCGGCAGTGCTGAAAGGATTGGTGCTTTCACACAACACACGGATAAGGTTGCTCGTAAGATAGTACGGGATATTTGCAACAACCTTGTAGTGTGCAGGCAGCTGGGTAAGATCAAAACTTAGAATATCCTGCTGGACCACCCGCAGGTTTTCGCCAGACGGAAAAGAAGGTCCGTCCTTCTGGAGGTTCGCAGCCAGTGTATCATCGAATTCCACGGCGATCACTTTGGCATCACGCCCTAAGAGCTGTCTTGTGAGCGTGCCAAGGCCAGGGCCGACTTCCAGAACCGTATCATCCGCAGCCACTTCGGCGGCATCACAGATAGCAGACAGGACGCCTTGGTCGTGCAGCCAGTGCTGGCCGAGGGATTTTTTGGGAGCCGGATCAAACGCCATATGCCCCGTATGGTAGCACTTTCACCCCTGTTTTACCAGTTGTGGCTGGACACCCAGTGGTTGTAGGCGCCTTCCCAGCTGCCGTAGCGTCCCACAGCATAGCCAGTCGCCCAACGGATCTGCGTGACAGCATCCGTCGCCCAGTTGGGACCAGCGGACGCCATCTTGCGGCCGGGTGTCGCCTGGAAAATACCGTAGCCGCCGCCAGCAGGCACATTGTTAGGATCCATGTAACCTGGGCAATCGTGCGTGCCCTGGATCTTGGTGGGGCACCAGCCGCCTTCGTGGCCGGCGATGTAATCAACATATTTGTAGTCGTTCGGAACGATGCCGGCCTGCGCCATGACAGCCTGCTTGTCGGCCGGGATGCTCACTGCCTGTCCGCGGGCGACGATGGTTGGTACTGGCTGCACCGTCACCACCGACTGCAGCAGCGTACGACTGACCTCAATACCATTCTGTAGATTGACCTGATAGGTCAGCACCTGTGTGCCCGGCGTACCCTGCTGACGCACGGCGCTCGTGCCGAAGCTGAGGGAATTGTCAGTCACGATCTGCTGAGGTGACGGGATCGTCTGTGTGACGGCCACAATCTGGGTGCCTTTGCGCACGACGAACACCTGCATATCGGCCGTGACGGGCGTACTCTTGGCCGGTTGTACGGAATCTTTGGGGCCGATCTTCACATTATTGGCCTTCAGCAGGTCACCGACGGTGGCGGCGTGTGTACGCAGTGGCAGGATAGCGCCATAGACACTCAATATCACCGGCACCGAGCGGTTAATCGTAATCTTGGTACCCAGACTCTGTTCCGACACCAGATTCACCACAGGTTCTACCGTCAGTTGGTCTTCAGGATAGATCTTCATGCCAGCGTCAGCCAGGATAGCTCGCGGTGTAGCCCCGGCACTGAAAGTGTTTGTTGAGATAGGACCGTCGTATACGGTCACCGGTATGGCGCGGTAGACATTGATATGGAAATTGTCCTGGGCGATAACGGTGCTAACACTTGGCTCCACGCGGTCGCGCAGACCCACGCCAACATGGAGCTTGTGCAGCAGATCACCCACCGTCCGTTCTCGGGTAGGTACCGACTCTTTGACGCCGTCGTGCGAAATGATGGCGATGAAGTTGGTGTCGGGATGGAAACTGGCGACCGAATGACGGCTCGCGATGTACAGCACCAGGCTTCCCGCCAGCAGCAGACCGGTAAAGACACTCACTGCCAGCCACACTGGATGCTTATGCAGCAGCTTCAGACGCCCGCTATGCGCCGCAAACCACCGAGAGATATTCTTCCAAAAAAGCTGCATGATATTACGGCCACGAACGTTGTTATACGACAATGGCAATTACCTTAGTATAGCAAAAATGACCGCTGCGCGCGGGCCGACGCGGCGGCGCGCACTTACAGTTTTTCGAGCGGAGCAAACGCGATGTTCAGCTGTTTGGCGCCTTTACCCTGGAAATAGATGATAGCAACATCGCCGTTCAGCTCCACGATGGTACCGTTGCCGAAGAGCTGGTGCCGTACGCCGTCTCCCACTTCCAGATCAGGCACATAGCGCGGACCGTCGTCGGTAGGTGCAGGTGGGGCGGGTGCCTGGAAATTGCGATCGTCATACCGCCGGTTTTCGAATGCACCGTCAAACCCGCCGCCGCCAGCTAGTCCCGCGAATGACACGCCTGTGCTGGTTTCTTCTACGTACGACGGGTCAATCTCACTCAGGAAACGGCTCGGTGCATTGTGCAACATACTCCCATACAGCATACGGCCAACCGCATGGATCATGTAGAGCTCTTCGCGGGCACGGGTCATACCTACATAACAGAGGCGACGCTCCTCTTCCATCTCCTTGGCATCATAGAGCGCCCGCGAATGCGGGAAAATGGTCTCTTCCATACCGGTCATGAACACCACCGGGAACTCTAGGCCTTTGGCAGCATGCAGCGTCATGAGCGTCACGGCATTGCCGTTCAGGTCGGCCGTATCGAGGTCTGAAATCAGGGCGACTTCTTCCAGGAAACTGCTCAGGCCCATCTCCTGGTAACTTTGGGCTACGCCCATGAGTTCCTTGACGTTTTCCTGGCGGCTTTCGGCCTGGGGCGTACCGTCGTCCAGGTAATGCATGTAGCCTATGCGGCGCACCAGCGAATCGATCAGGGCAGCCGGCGGCACGTCCTCCAGTACTGCCCGCAAGGATTTGACGCTATCAGCCAGGTCCGTCAGGCCTTTCTTTGCCTTTCCGGTCAGCGCACCGCAGTTCGCCGCCTGGGCAAGTCCCTCGCCCAATGTCATACCCAGTCCTTCGTACCATTCATAGAAGTTCTGGATGCTTTTGGGCCCGATACCGCGGGTCGGCACGTTGACGATCCGCTCGAAGCTGATGCGGTCCTCTGGCTGGTACAGCAAGCGGAGGTAGGCGATGAGGTCTTTGATTTCTTTGCGGTCGTAGAAGCGCACGCCACCGACGATACGGTACGGGATGCCATATTGGATAAATGTCTCTTCCACGCTGCGGCTCTGGGCATTCGTACGGTACAGCACGGCGTAGTCACTGAAGCGCCGGCCTACACTATCCACGCCTAACTTCACCCGACGTACGATGGCCTCCGCCTCGGCACGTTCACCGCCGACCTGCAGAATCTGCACCTTCATGCCGTCACCGGCAGCGGTCCAGAGCTTCTTATCACTCCGCTGCTGGTTGCGCGTCACAACACCGTGTGCGGCGTTCAGGATATGGGCCGTCGAGCGATAGTTCTGCTCCAATTTGATGACGGTGCAATCGGGATAATCCCGTTCAAAATTCAGGATATTGCGGAAATCCGCTCCGCGCCAACTGTAAATCGAATTATGGGCCACTATGCCGTCTGCAGCATAGTTATGTATCTTTTCCACGTCCAGATCGTATACCTCACCATCAAATGCTTCCCGCTCGACACTAGCAACAATATCTTCTTTTACTTGTTCACCCCTAATTACAGGCACCAGCATGCCCGGGTGTATCTGTACGGCGGGCGTAAAGGCGAACTTATGATCAGTCATACACGCATATCGGCGTACTAATGTCTTAGGATGGCTACTTGTGACTAGTTTAGCAACGATTTCTTCCAGTTTGCCGTAGTCAGTAGAATGTATCTCACTCCGCGAAGTGCCCGCCTTTGCCGACCGCACACTATAACCCAGTTCTTTGAATACCGATAAGTCTTTAGGATCAGTCGTGTTGGCCGAAATCCTACTACTGCCAACGCCTGTGCCGCCAAACATGACCAGATTGATACGATGGCGTTCAGTGCCATTACGGATAGTGGCCTGCGGCATAAAGTGAGGATGCTCGAATGAAATCGCCAAATCAGCCATGAGCTGCTGACCGCGCTTTTCGGTATCAATAGCCTTATATAGCATGTCGATAGATTCCTGGGACAGTATCATGCCGCGGTTATTGTAGGCACGGAAGACCATCATAGGGATGCCATACTGATAAGCGAAATATGCTTCATAATATTGCGCCTCGGCGTGGTCTTTGCATACGCGCAAGACCCACATACGCTCTGCCCTTTCCTGGTTACCCCGTACTCGCAGACCTACGTCATATTTCTTACCGTCAAAGCGCGAACCTTTTGTCATGCCAATACGAAAGCCCTTGTCGGGAACGCACATGAGATATACAAAGTAGCCGTCCAGTTTATCCCAGCGAGCAAACAGCATATGGTTCGGCGTAACGCGTATGGTTCTACCCCCTTCTGTTTTGATAATCACCAGTTCTCCGCTGAAGCGGGTTTTTCGCAGGCGTGTAACTTTTGCCGCCACAGTAGTGCCACGTCCACCAGCTCCCAGTACGCTATCCTTTGCGCCCAGGGTTTCTATAGGTCTCGAACCGTCTGGAGTCGTAACGAGTGTGCCAGGAGGGAAACATTGCCAGTCGTCGCCCACCACCGCCAGATTGTTGTGCGGACCGGTCAGGAGTTTGACAAGCTTGTACTGGGCCGCGTTAGTATCCTGATATTCGTCGATCATGACGTAGCTGAATTGCTGTTGCCACTTCTGCTTCATCTCGGGAACCGTCTGCAGCAAGTGCACCGTGCGGGAGATAAGGTCATCAAAATCAAGTGCACCGCTATCTTTCAGCGCCTTTTGGTACAGCGGATAGACCTGGGCCGCGGCACGGGTAGCAGGACTGCCGCCGGCACGGTCGTATTCCTCGGGCGTGACCAGTTCGTTCTTGGCACTGCTGATCATACCTGCCAGGACGCGTGGCGGAAAGGCTTTCTCGTCGATTCCGATCTGTTTGCTGGCCTGTTTGACCGCCGCCAGACGGTCAGATTCATCGAAGATGACATAGGAGCGCGGAATACCGATGTGCTCACCGTCCATGCGCAAGATCCGCACACATATAGAGTGAAACGTACCCATATACGGCATAAAACCTCGGTTTTCAGCATCGGCAGTCAGTAGCTGGGCGACGCGGGCGCGCATTTCCTTGGCGGCTTTGTTCGTGAATGTCACCGCCAGGATGTTGTACGGCGTGGCACGGTGCGTAGCGATAAGATAGGCGATACGATGGGTCAGCGTCTTGGTCTTGCCGCTGCCCGCCCCGGCCTGAATCAGCAGCGGCCCGTCGGTTGTTTCGACGGCGCGGCGCTGTTCTGGATTAAGCCCCTCGAGTAAGTTTTCCGGCATCCCCTGTATTTTAGCAAAAGCAGGACGACAGCGCTGTTGTTAATTTGCCCTGACCAACATATATGCCGACTAGCGGACGCCTTAATTGTTGCCGATTACCATCCAGTTTGCTCCGTCCGACTGTACCACGAGATATTTATACTGGGCGGCCAGCACATAGGTCGCTGCACCATCAATAGTTTGGCCCGATGTAGTCCCCACCGTTATAGCGTTGGTGCCGCTGTTCGTACGCTTGATGGTGTGGATCCGTCCGGCAATACCTACGGCAGTCGGCAGTGTTACGGTAAAAGCACCGGCGACCGCGTTAGCCGCGATGGTGGAGTCGGCAGCAGTCACGGCGTAGGCACTGGTCTTGGTTACCAGCGGCAGGTTGATCGCACCGTTCAGTATTGTTGTGGACGGTGTACTGCCTGAAGCTCCCCCCAGACCATGGTTAAGCACGTCTGCAACGGTCTTTACGACCGCACCGCTCGTATACAGATAATCTATGATGCTCTTAAAATCGGCGGTCAAATACTGAATATCCTGGCTGGCGGTCGTGGGCTGCAGGTCGTGGAAGACCAGGATCAGCCATTCGTTGCCAGCAAGCGCTTTATCTATAGCCGCTTTTATCGTAGCTACCGTCATCGAATTGATGACATACAGCGTCCGAAGTTTGAATCGGTTCCCCGGCGCCAACGTCTCACCCTGGTTCACGATGGTGCGCACGGAACGGAAGTATTTTTTAGCCGCCGGCAGCACAACCGTTTCGTCATAAGCGCCATGCGGCAGCGCCAGGTCATGGATGCCTTTGGTAAAGCCATTCGCTACAAACCACTGCTTAGCCGCATAAAACTCGGCCTCTACCTGCGCAGGCGTAAGCGTCACGCCAGTGCCAGGATCCGTGGTCAGATAGGGATGGTCGTACGTATGGTTCGCTATGTCCCAGCCTAGCTCCTCGACTGTCCGCAGATGCGACAGCTGCATATGGTTGCCATTCGGATTCCTGATGATGCGATCGGGAATGATATACGCCGTCGCAGGGTACCCATAGGCATCCAGCAGCGGCTTCGCGGTCGTATATTGGCTAAGATAGCCATCATCGAACGTGATACTCACGGCAGCACTGCTGGGGGCGGGATACAATGCGATCTCGTTCACATTGAGCGTCACGGGAGTCGCTGCATCGTCCACAAGGCGGATCTGCAGCGCATTGATCGCGCTTAAGATCGGCGCACCGGTCGTTTGCGCATCACGCCCCATAAAGCTGAAGGTCAGACACTCCCACACACCTGGTTTCATACAGGTGACATCATTGCTTGGCTTGACCGTTACCCAGTTGGCAGAAAGATTATCGCTGGAGAAGTAAAAGTACAGCTGCCTCACACTGGTAGGCTTGTCCACCATCAGCCAGATTTTTACCTGCTTGCCTGTAAGGTCAATAGCGGGATTGATATTTGTCTTCTGCGTAAAGGTGGAGGTACCGTTGCCCGCCGTTGCAAGCTTAAGGCTCTGAGAGCCGCGGATATAATTACCCGTGTCGTTAGACTGCGTACCGTTTGCAGACGCCAGGCCAAAACCATGCGGAGAGGCAAAATTTGTGATAATTGTGGCGGCCGATCCAGGGCGTGGTTGTGCTGTGGGCTGGTATGCATAGGCAGTGACAGGGTTGTCGGCTGTGCCGCCTAGATCTCCTGTCAGCTGCAGCTTGCCTTTCGCAAGTGTAGAAGCGTCAGGAACCGCGCCCGCCGTGACCGCATCGGCCACAAAAGCAGTCGTCGCAAGTTGGGTGGTACTGGTGCCACTCGCAGCGGTCGGTGCCGTAGGGATGCCCATAAATGCGGGCGAGGCCAGCGGTGCTTTGGTAGCAAGTGCATCTTGTGTAGCTGCACTAGCCGCCGTGACAGCGCCAGGCCTGAGTGCGCCATCGGCGGTGTGGCTCTTCAGCAGAAAATCATTCAGGATATCACCCCATATACCGTCATCCTTGCCTGGTACGGGTAACCGCGGCGTATCCATGACCCGGAATACGAACTGTTCAGTAAGCGCATCCAAAAACCGGTCATGGTCGGAGATATGATAGGCGCGCATAGTTGCCATAAACATTATGATACTCTGCCCTTGCTGCGATGCAAGTAGAAATGGCTGTGTTACTGAGCTGACAAGAAATTCGTATGTGGGATATCCACCGAGAGCTTGAGCAGGCCGCTATCGAGCGCTGCATCAAAGAGCGCTACAGCCAGTACGATACCGAGTACGATCATCGCTATCTCGACCATATGTGAGCGTTTACGCTGGATCGCATTGATGGGAACAGTGTAGATGCCACTCTCAGCCAGCTTTTCAAGCTCCTGGTTGCGGGCCTCTTCGGCTGCCGCGGCCTCAGCGGCAGCTGCATCAGGCGCCGCATTGGTATCCGACGAATCATCATTTTCCGCACCCGTCATCTCCATCGGTTTGGCGGCAGGCTTTTCTGCCGGCTTTGACACAGGTTCTGCAGGCCTTGGTTTCTCGGTAGGCTCAGGCAAGGTGCTGTCTGGTTCCGGCTTCTGCGGTGCTGGTGCAGCCACAGACTGCAGGATAGGTGCTGACGGGGTGTCGTCTGCTGGCTTCGATGCTGCCGCCACGTCGGACCCTCCCAGGTCGCTGCTAACGGGTTCAAGCACCCTTTCGGAGCGGCGTACCGCTGGTGCCGCCGAGGCGGCAGCATCAGCTCCCACGAGCATGGGATCATTCGGCATAACTGAGCGGCTCTCTACGAGCAGCGGGCGTGAAGTTGCGGAGGGCGCCGTCTCACCCGGACCTGCGATATCGGTGATTTTGGAGGTCTTTGGTGGCATTTTTTTGGTCTTTTTGGTTGTCTTCTTTTTCAAACCCGTATCCGTAAGCGATAGGCCACATCGACGATGGCCGCAAACTGATGGTAATTAAGGCTGGCAGCCCCCACAAGCGCACCATCAACGCCGGGAATTTCTAGGTAACTTTGGACATCATGCTCATTGACGCTGCCGCCGTAGAGCACGCGGATTCTTTCACTGGCCCGCTGGCCGTAGAGTTCACGTACCTGGAACCGTATGTAGGCAATCTCTTTTTCTATGTCGCCGGGCTTGGCAATAACTCCATCGAACGTACTGATTGCCCAGACAGGCTCGTACGCGACGACAATGGTTTCGATATCGCGGCTGGTCAGATTAGCAAGCGCTGTGGTCAGCTGGTCGTGCAGCACCTGGCGGGTTTCGCCGGCGTCTCGCTCCTGCTTGGTCTCGCCCACACAGATGATCGGCACGATGCCGTTCCGCACCGCGGCCTGGACCTTATCGCGGATGAGCTCCAGGCTTTCGTGGAAATAAATGCGGCGGGCTGAATGCCCGACTATGCAGTAATGTACCAGCTCATCGAGCATGGCAAAGCTGACCTCCCCGGTGTAGGCGCCTTCGTCGGTCGGATACGCATCCTGCGCACTCAGGCGGAACTTGCGGCGGTCGATCTCGCGTGAGAGCGGCTGCAGCGAGAGCATACTGGGAGCCAGTACCACTTCTACACCGCGATGGACTTTTATGCGCTCGCTCAAGCGGTGCACGAGCAAGCTGGACTGATGCACATTGAGATGCATTTTCCAGTTACCGACAATCAGTGTGTTTTTATCATCCATAGTTGTTGTTAATACTGCTTATGGCTATTGTACCACTTATTTGTTTTCCAATGCTTCTACACCGGGCAGCTTGCGCCCGCTCATCAGCTCCAAGGACGCACCGCCACCGGTCGACACATGGTTGAACGCCTGCAGCATCTGGTGGCTTTCGATGTAGCCCACGGTATCACCACCGCCGACAAGACTGAACGGACGGTTGCCGAACTGGCCGGTCATGGCCTCTACGAGCAGTTCGGTGCCATGGGCGAACGGGCCGACCGGGCCCTGCAGGCCTTCGGTCTCGGTTACGCCCAGGGCGCCGTTCCAGGCTACGGTACCGGCAAGCTGCAATGCCCCGGCGACGAACGCACCGCTGAATGGGCCGATGTCCAAAATCATCTCGTCATCAGCAACCAGGGACGCTTCGGTAGCCGGGCGCTTTGGGTAGTTTTCGATGTCTGCGACCACATGGGCGCTCCAATCCACGATCCGGGTCTTGGCCGTCTTATCAATCTTGGTCGCGACCACGCCATCCTGTGGCAGGTAAAATACGAAACGTTTTTCCGCGGCCTTCCGCTTGGCCAGCTCCATGATTTCCTTGGCGAGCGGCAGGTCATCTTCGGCGCTCATACTTTTGCCGATTTTTATGCCTTTGGCCTCCAAAAATGTGTTGGCCATAGCGCCGCCTACCGCAACTACATCGGCAATGTCTATAAAGCGCTTCAGCACTTCTATCTTGTCAGCGATCTTGGCACCACCGATCACCGCCACAAGCGGACGTTGCGGATTCTCCATGACATTGGTGATGGTGTCAACTTCGCGCTCAAGTAGTAAGCCTGCGACGCTGGGACGAAAATGCGTCACCGCAGAAGTAGAGGCGTGTGCGCGGTGCACCACACCGAAGCCATCCTGCACGAACACATCAGCCAGCTCAGCCAGCTGGCGGCCAAAATCCTCATTGTTCTCTTCCTCTTCGGCATGGAAACGGAGGTTCTCTAGCAGCACCACCTGACCCGGCTGGAGGCCCTGGGAAGCCTTGCGGGCACGCTCGCCCACGCAGTCAGGCACGAACTCTACGTCGCGCTCCAACAGCTCTTTGAGCCGCTTTGCGACGGGCAGCAGACTATATTTAGGGTCAGGCTTGCCATCCGGGCGGCCCAGATGCGAACAGATCAGTACGGCAGCACCGCTCGCCAGTAGCGCGCGAACCGTCGGTAGGCTCTGCTGCACACGGTAGTCGTCGGTAATCTCGCCCTTATCGTTGAGCGGTACGTTGTAGTCTGCACGCAGCAGTACCTTCTTGCCGTTTAGGTCAATATCATTGATCGTCTTTTTATAAAACATGCCCACCCTCTCCTACGGTTAGTCTAGTTGTCGAACCTTTATCGTATCAGTCGTACCCACCACTCCGGGGTGCTTACCACTTACCATCACCACTATGTCACCTTTCTGCAGCACCTTCTGTTCATGCAGGAAATCAGTCAGTTTCCCTGCCGCTTCACGGCTGGCCGGACGGACATAGGTCTTTATGTCGTACACGATAGCCAATGATTGGGCGGTACGGACATCATCGGTCACTGCTATCAAGGGAATCTCCGGCCGCTCAGAAGAAATCTGCAGTGCAGTCGAGCCAGACTTGGTTTCGGCCACGATGGCAGCGGCCTGTATGCTGGTAGCCAAGCTGATAACCCCCCGGCTGATGGCCAACTGCTTCGTGGAGGGCTTATCAGCGTGATCCGTAAATACCGCACGGAGCGGCGCATTGCGTTCGGTATAGCAGATGACCCGCTTCATGACGCGCACGGATTCGATCGGGTACTGGCCTGCTGCGGTTTCGTCGCTCAGCATGACACAATCAGCTCCCACCAGCACTGCTGTAGCCACATCGGACACCTCGGCACGGGTCGGTTCAGGCATGTCAGTCATACTGGCAAGCATCTGGGTAGCTACAATGGTCGGCTTGCCATATTTGAGCCCCAGGCCGATGATCTGGCGCTGCACAATCGGTACGCTCTC
Organism: Saccharimonadales bacterium (SeqCode); assembly: GCA_035479715.1. Taxonomy (GTDB): domain Bacteria; phylum Patescibacteriota; class Saccharimonadia; order Saccharimonadales; family UBA4665; genus JAJZCD01. Next base: position 90,153 of record DATIIK010000006.1, read on the forward strand.
CGGCAGTGTCTCCACGGCCAAGTCCCCGCGGGCGACCATGACTGCGTCGGCGGTACGCACAATCTCCTCGATATGGTCGACTGCCAGTTTCGTCTCTACCTTGGCGATGAGCTTACGCTCTACACCCAGGTTTTTGATAAGCCGGCGCATAGCGTCGAGATCGTGGGGCGTCTGAACAAAGCTCATGGCCACATAGTCCACATCCTGCTGGCTGCCGAATGCCAGATCCGCCTTGTCCTTCTTGGTGATGACATCACCGCCGAAATCGGTATCGGGCAGGTTGATACCTTTGCGCTGCACCAGGATACCATCGTTCTCGGCCTCGGCGTACACGATTCCTTCTTTGACACTCAGCACGTTCATACGGACCTTGCCGTCATAGAGATAAAGCCGCTCGCCGCGCCGCAGCTTCGTGGCTAGGTCGTACTGCGTGGGAATAATACCCGTTTCCGACCATTCTACCGCATAGCCAAACCGGTACGTCTGACCTTTTTTGATCTGTATGACATCGTCGAAATCACCAAGCCGGATCTTCGGCCCCTGTAGGTCCTGGATGATGGCCACCGGCTTGCCAAGCTCCTTGCTTGCTTTGCGAATCCAGCCAATCTGTTCAGCTTTTTCCACATGATTACCGTGACTGAAATTGAGCCGCAGTCCGTTGGCGCCGCTCGATATCAGGCTGCGAATAGCTTCATAACTGTGTGTCGAGGGCCCGACCGAGGCGATTATTTTAGTACGTTTATATTCGTGCAACGGCACGGTATGTGAGTGCTCACCCATAGTTATTTCTAGTGTAACCGGTAAGCGCTTGGCGTGGCAAGTAGTTTCGTGTCCTTAAGCTGTACCGTGGAGAGGCCTACGCAGCGACGTCAGCTTCCGGGCGTGGAAAACGCAGTGTCACCATAGTGCCACGTTTGGGCTCTGACTCCAGTCGGATTTCCCCACCCAGATACTGCATGATGAGCTTATTCAGGTATAAACTGAACCCCATACCCTCATGCGTAAAGGTCTCGACACCATCAGCCCGGGAAAATGGCTGGAACAGCAGGGGCTGCTTGTCTTTGGGGATGCCATCACCTTCATCGGCGACAGTAATGGTAGTCTCTGTGGTGGTCTGCGCCACGGCGACTGCTACGGTACCGCCTTCGTGGCTGTATGACACCGCATTGTCCAGTACGCTTGTCAGAACATACGCAGCCAGTTCCGGATCACGTACGGCAAAGCTGCTGTCTTGGGGCAGCCGTAACCTCAGTCCCAGTTCGGCAACTTTTGCCCGCACCGGCTTCTGCGCACGTTCCAGCATGACGGCCAGGGAAACCGCTGCGAATTTCTCCGTAGGTTTGGCATGGATGAGCCGCTCCGCCGTAGCAATCTCACCGGTCAGATCCTGCAGCCGCTGGCTACCGTCAGCTATGAACTTTTGAGCATCGACGGTTGCGGGTAATTGGGCCGCCAACCGGGCAAGTTCGGCCGCATCCCCGCGCAGTGTCTCCATTACACCATCCAGCAGCTCGTCACTCGCCCGATGGATCGCCTGCTCCTGCTCGTAGATGCGCTTGGACTGCCGTGCGTCCTGCCGGCGTAGGAGCAGCCGGCGGTACACGACGTAGCTCAGCACCGCCAGCAGCACCAGAACCGTGTACTGTAGCGCGATATTGCCCTGCGAGACGCTCAGCTTGCCGGCAGCATTCACCAGGTAGTTGAATGGTACGACCACTGCGGCCACGAGCGCGATCGGCAGTACGAGGCCGGCATGCCGCACCACTGTCACAAATCCGGCATTCATCGATTCACCTCCAGCTACAGGCTCAGCCGTCTGCCGCGTCTGATCGAGCAGCTGCTCGATCTCGTCATGCAACCGCTGGGACAGCCGTACCAGGCTTTTGGTGCTCGGTGCATCCTGGGGCGTCAACAGGTCTACCCCGCCCGACAATAATGTGATGGGAGTACGGAAATAATGGGCTATCAGCTGGAACAGGGTACGCTTCTCTTCAGCGGCCAGCCGCTCACGGGCAAGGAACGTCTGCCATAGGTGGTATTCACGCAGCTCCTTTGTAGCCTGCCAAAGCAATATGGCCACATTGATACCGAGTAGCAGGAACAGGGCGTACGGGAACGTGTATACCACGGGCCCAGGCAACGTCCCGACAAACTTCTTTACACTCGTATAGACACGCGCCACCGGATTGGCACTCGCATCGGAACTGTTGCTTTTGGTGCCACCCGCACCGGTAGCGCGCTCTGCCTCATCATCCGCTATGATACTGACGTGGAATTCTTGCGTATCCGTAGAGCCGTCACTGCCTGTCACTTCTAGCACAACATCGGTGCCAGGCACCGATTCTGGCTGCCAAAGCCACCGTACCGTACCCATCTCATCCGGTTGTAGCGTCGCCACAAGCGCCCCGTTGATATGCACCTTCACCTGTGCAATCGCAGCTCCGGTAGTTGCCCCATTGAGCGGCGTAACCGTGATGGTATACCCGCTGCGGGGGATACGCTGGCCTTCACTGAGGTTGATCACAACTTTGAGACCCGAGGCAAGGGTCGTGGTAGTCTCGGCAGGCTTCTGCACACAAGACACCTGATAGGAGCATGTGTCATAGCTGCCTCTCCCATACGCTCCAGCAAAAACATGGCCGGAAAGCACGGTTAGCAGTAAGAGGACCGTTCCCAACAATCCAGAAAAAAGCCGTACTCTAGACTGAGGCCTAGTATTCATAAGCATTATACCTAAGAGTATACCGCGATATGGCCATAGGGCTATTACATACGGTACGTGGTGCAGATATCATACTAAAAAGCCCTGCCCTTAGCGAAAGGGACAGGGCTTTTATGAGCACCTGTGAACCGGAAGAGCTTATTGGACTGTTATCGTACCGACATAATGGGTAGGATCAGTAGCATCGTAGTAGTGGAATGTACCGGACTTATCAAAGATATACGTGTAGGTATCGCCCTGCTGCAAAGGTTCGGCAGTATCGAAGCTCGGCAGCACCGTCTGGTCGGCCGTAAGGTGGTGCGGCGTCGAATCGGTGTTAGTCCAGGTAATTTCCTGACCTCTCTTGACTGTGATCGACTTGGGTGTCAGGCCGCTTGCATCCACCGTCACATTAGCGACCTTCTCATTGATGGCTACCAATGACTCGTCAGCCGGTGCATTACTGTGATGTGAAAGCAACGCAACGGTGCCCCCAGTCACGGCCAGCAGGACCACGGCCGCGCCCGCTATGATGATGCGTTTCTTTTTGGATGTACCCAGCGACGGATCTGTGCTGCTGCCGCCGGAGACAAATGGTTGTTGGTCGGGATCGTATGATGGTTGCATGCTGGTACCTTATTTCTTCTTCAGACTCATGTTTTGTGTGACTGGATCGGGCGTAAGCGATACGGAGACGGTCTTGGAGTAGTAGCCCCTGGCCCGGAATGTCAGGTTGTAGCGGCCGGTATCCAGATGGAATATCGCGTAACGGCCGTGCTTATCTGCCTGATAGGTGTGGCGGCGGCCGTTTTCGATGATGACCACCGTGGCAAACGCGATCGCCTTACCGCTCTTCTGGTTCGTAACAGTCCCCATGATCTTGGACTGGGTGTTAGCCGGTGGTGGCGTCAATGTCTCGGCCGTAATGCTTGCTGATGGCTGGCTAGCGTTGTTTGAAGCGTCCTTTGCTACCACATAGTAGGTATAGCTGGTGCTAGGACTCAAGTTTGAATCGCCGTAGGTATTCGTCGTGCTCGTGCCTACAGCTTCGGCCGCAGCGCTGCCACTGGCACGATATACGGTGTAGGATACGACACCGATGTTGTCGGTTGCGGCCGTCCAGCTGAGGTTGATCTGGGTTGTGCTAGCTGGTGTAGCCTGCAGAGCAGTCGGAGCGCTTGGAGGTGTGGAGTCTGCCACCTTCTGGGTCGTCGCACTCACCTTGGAAGACAGGGCGGATACGTTGCCAGCAGCATCGAATGCCTGGAGCTGGTAGGAGTAACCGGTATTGGCCGACAGGGCGTTATCAGTATAGCTCGTAACCGCCCCTGTCTTTGCAATCGGTACGCCATCACGCATAATCGTGTAGCCCGTAACGCCAGTATTGTCGGTGCTGGCTTTCCATTTCAGGTCGATAGAGTGGTACGAAGTTGCCGTTGCCGAAAGGCTGCCGGGAGTACTCGGAGCCTGCGTGTCACCATTTTTGGCAGAAACGGTGTTCGCATCGGAGCTTACATTGCCAGCAGCATCATAGGCGCGGGCAGTGATGAGGTGCGAGCCATTGGCAACTTTCGAAGTGTCCCAGGTGGTGCTGTACGGCGACGTAGTGTCGGTGGCTACAAGCGTGGTGTTGTCATAGAACTCAACCTTCGTAACGCCAGTATTGTCAGAGGCGCTCGCCGTCAACGTGACATTGCCGGAAACGTTCGCACCTTCTGCGGGAGCCGTCAATGTTACGACCGGCGGAGTGGTATCACTCGGGACGTTACAGTTGTCGCCATTGCCTGTCGGTACGCATGCCGTGTCACTGGTTGCGATCACACGGTCAACTTTTACCCCTGGAGCGTTCCCCAGGAGCACCAGGGCATGCGCACCCTGGCTGAGCGACTGCTGCACCTTGGTGCCCGTATTGCCGCCCTGGTAGTCAACCCAAGTCCAGGTGTTTGCTGGGATACTGGCACCACCGACGTTGTAACACGTAGAGCCATCCACCTGCAGCAGGTACGAGTGGTTCGTGGTGTCGGGAGCCATGATGCGGCTCCAGATACGATAGGTAGCCGTACCCGGCACACTCATGCTCGTAGTCGCTTTTCCATAATCAGTTGCGGGCACCGTACAGGCAGCGGCAGATGCTCGCCCCCCGCCCATTACTACACCACTTACCACGAACGTGCCGGCAAGAAAAGCTTGCGCCCATCGCTTCATCTTGCCGTCCTGCCATACTGCCCCTACTGTTGCGTGCATGTTTTTTCCTTTTGCTACTATTACTCTAATGGTTACGTTTTGCTCAGGAAAAGTCAAGTGCCTTAGTCCACTATTCTGTTGCTGCCAAAACCAATATAATATATACAGATGCGGCACCCACACCTTACTATGGTCCTCCTGATGCCCTCGCTTCTGAGCGGTAGCCTGGTGGTTGCCATTGCCGGAGCCCTTACCCTTACGAACGCCTGGGCCTATCTGCAGGCCCACTCCTTTTTCTACGATACGCTGTTTGGACCCTACGGACTCCAAACCTATTTCTGGCAGCAGTCGGCTCACGCAGCGGCGGCGCGTAACGTATTCCTGGGCAGCCCCCTCGCCTACTACATCTTGGTCGCCGTAGCTGCTGTGGCGGCAGGCTTTATCGCCTACACGTTGCTCCAGGGCCTCAGCTTAATACTCTCGGGGAGTCTGCTGTTTTGGAATGAGTTAAAAAATTCGGCGATGCAGAGGCATGAAGCGTTCAAGCTACTCCTAGCTCGGCTAACTCTACGCGTCGTATCTTTAGCGGGCATCGCCATCTTTGGAGTCTCGTTTGTCAGTATGCTTTTGCCAAGTATGTTGCTTCTAAACCAGACCGGCGCCGACCGCATCGGCAGTGGAGACCTCTGGGGCTGGGTCAATAGTATCATCGCCTTTGTATGCCTGGCGCTCTCGATGCATCTCTTAGTAGTGTTTGTCCGGCTCTTATTCCTGCGCCCCCGTCTGTTCTGGGGCGATGATGTCATTGCTATAGCCGAAGCTAAGGACCAAGCTGGCCACCAAGGGTAGCAGTGGGCTCCCTGACGAGAGAATAGGGCACACTATTGGCCTCTACAGCAGGCAGTGGATAGCACAGTCGCTAAATTATGGCAGCATGCCTAATCAACGGTAATAGTACCTACGAAATTGGTGGGATCTGTAGCGTCATAATAGTGGAAGGTACCCTTCCGCTCAAAGACATACGTATACGCATCACCCTGGTCGAGTGGTTCTACCGTACTGAAACCGGGGAGCAGCGAGGCGTCGGCAGAAAGCTGGCGTGATGCACCGGCTGCATTGGTGAACATTACCGGCTGGCCTTCTTTGACAGTAATGGCCTGTGGCGCGTAGCCACCGCTGCCGATACTGATACTGGCTACGTCGTTACTGATCGCTACGGCAGAGCCATTCGTATTATCGGTGCTAGACTTATGCAGCACGGTCCACACGGCAGTCGAAAGCACCAGTACTACCAGTACGGCCCCGATGACTACTACCTTCTTTTTGCTGCTCTGCTGAGGCGGTGGCAGCTGTCCGTCTACAATGGGCGTTGCTGGCATTTCAGGTGGCGCAGGCGTGAAATCTGGGTTCATAGTATCCTACCGTTTCTTCAGGCTTACATTTTGTGTAATCGGTGCTTGGCCAAGCTGGACTGCGATCGTTTGTGAATAGTAGGCATTCGCTTTATAGATCACATTATAGTGCCCAATCTTGAGGTTATGCATGGCATAGCGGCCCCACCAATCGGCAACATAGACCTGCTTGTGTCCGTCAACCAATATCTTGACCCGGGCATAGCGTACCGGCTTGCTGCTTGCCTGGTCAGTAATGGTACCGACTATGCGGGAATGGGTACTCTCGGCCGGCTGCTGCTGGGTCGTCACCGTTATAGTATCGGAGGGTTGTGCGGCATTTCCAGCCGCATCCTTGGCGACGACATAGTATGCATACGTAGTATTAGCGGCCAAGGCCGGATCACCATATGTGATTGCATTGCTCGACCCTACCAGCTGCGGATCTGCACTACCCGTAGAGCGATACACGTCGTAAGAAGTAACGCCGATGTTGTCAGTTGCTGCGGTCCAGCTTAGATTCACCTGCGAGGGACTGACCGACTGTCCACTCAGGCCGCTGACCGTGCTTGGCGCCTGGCTGTCCGCTACATTGGGAGTCTTAGCGGTCACCCTGGTGCTTAAGGCGGATTTATTGCCTGCCGCATCCAGCGCCTGTACCTGATAGCCGTATGACGTATTGGCATTCAGGTTAGTGTCTGTGTAGGTAGTGACCGCGCCAACTGTCGTAACGGGGACACCGTCACGCATGATCACATAGCCGGTCACGCCGATATTGTCGGTGCTGGCTTTCCAGGTGAGCCTTATAGAGCTGTAACTGAGTGCGCTTGCAGCAAGCCCCGAAGGTGTGCCCGGTAACTGCACGTCGCCATTTTTGGTCGTCACGGTACTAGAGTCGGTACCCATGTTGCCAGCCGGATCATATGCACGGGCTGTTATCAGATGTGATCCGTTGGTGGCACCCGTGGAGTTCCAGCTCGCGCTATACGGAGATGTCGTATCCGTAGTGATAAGCGTCGTATTGTCGTAGAACTCCACCTTGCTGACGCTGGTGTTGTCTGTTGCGGTTGCGCTCAGCGTAACTGTTCCCGAGACGCTTGCCCCTTCCTTGGGTGCGGTCAGTGTGACAGTCGGTGCGGTCATATCGCTGGGGGTATTACAGTTGTTGCCGTCGCCCGTAGGAGTACAGGCCGTGTCACTGGTTGCGATTACGCGGTCAACTTTTACCCCTGCTGCGTTTCCGATAAGTTTGAGCGTGTGACTGCCAGCCGTCAGTGATTGCTGCACCTTGCTGCTCGTAGTCCCCCCTTGGTAATCGACCCATACCCAGGTGTTAGCCGTGAGCGTGCCGCCTCCGACGTTATAGCAGTTGCCTCCATCTACCTCGAGTAGGTACGTCTTGTTGGTAGTATCTGGCACCATTATGCGACTCCAGATGCGGTACGTTGCCGCAGAGGGCACGCTCACACTGGCAGTTACCTTGCCGTAATCAGTAGCAGGAGCAGTACAGGCGGCAGTAGCCTTACCGTTCTGCACCACGAGCGCCAGCGGTACTGCCACCACACCGGCCAGAGCCCCTACCATTACCTTGGTAAGAAAAGTGCGCGGCTTGATGCTATATGTCTGACGTTTCATATCCCTGCTTACTGTAAGTTTAGTGTGTTACTTCTTATATTCGTGTCCTATTCAGCCATTGTCAAGCCATAAGTACAATAAGTAGCGTTTTATCGGTCTAGCTTCTTATGAAGCTGGCACCCTTCGTTATACTGAAACCCTCGTCATGAGGGTTCCAGTTACTTGAGACCGACAGTTCTTATTACTGAGGAAATAGTTCACGAACCATTGGCGCCAATTCGTTTGCCCAGATCGTGTAACCGGCCGCATCGGGATGGGTGCCGTCGATCCTGGTAATGTTCGAACCATATGGCACCCAGCGGATGGCTTTGCCCTGTGCCTGCAGGTTGCTCACATAGGTATGTACCAGGGAATCGTAGGTGTCATGCCATGGCGCTCCTGTCACGATAATCTTGACGTTCGGGCTAGTTGACCAACACAGCTGTATCCAACTTTCCATATTGGTTGCGTCCTGCTGTTCCGTCAGCGTGTGATCACTGAAGTCGTTTTCGCCGCCGTTCAACAGAATCAGGTCAGGATTCTCACTCGTAATCCACGCCGCCGTCTGGGGGTAGAGAGTGCCGCCGCCGCAGGGCGAAACCATAATACAAGCACCACTGAAGCCGTTTTCGTCGTGATCCGGCAATGACGCGTTACCAATCTGCTCGGAACCAACATAATCAATAGGGTAGTCGCTCAGCAAGTTCCATAGATCAAGGCGGTAACCATTGATGGTGCTTGCTTCCATCTGACCCGGCAAGTTGGCATTCACACCACCCTGGGTCAAAGAATCACCAAGAGGCATAATCTTGAGCGGCTTTGGAACTCCACCGCCGGAGGCTACATTATTGACCTGGACCGTTACGCTACTGCTGGCAGCACTGGTGTTACCGGCAGTATCTTTTGCCACGGCAGTCAGCTGGTAGGTGCCGTTCGCGACTGCGGTAGTATTCCATTGGAATGAGTAGGGAGCGGTCGTGTCATTCCCAAGTGAGGCGCCATTTGCAAAGAACTGTACGTCGTGGACGCCGCTCTCACTGTCAGTAGCATTCGCGATGATAGTCACGGTGCCCGAAACAGTACCGCCTGAAACCGGAGCGGTAATCGAAACCACTGGCGCAGTCGTATCCGGAGTCGGCGTTGTGACAGCTACGGGCACAGTTTGGGCAGATTCATTGCCCGCTGCATCGGTAGCGCTTACCGCGTAGCTGTAGGGAGTGCCCGCCGTCAGGCTCTGATCCTGGAATGAGGCTGTATTTGCAACGGCTACATATGCGCCGTCCCGGTAAATTTTGTAGCCCGTTACCCCTACATTGTCGGTGCTTGCGCTCCATGAAAGGTTGGCCTGCGTAGCCGAGATGGCCTGGACCGCGAGGTTAGCCGGTACACTGGGTGCAGCCGTGTCGATGACAGCGGGCGTAGCAGCTGTCACTACTGATGAGTAGGCCCCGAGGTTGCCCGCCGCATCAACTGCACGTAACCGATAACTGTAGCTAGTGCCTGCCGAGAGACCAGTGTCGCTGTAGGCAGTGGCACTACCGCTGAGCGTCGCCAGCGAAGCAAACGTAGCACAGCCGGCAGCCTGACAGCGCTCCAGCTGGTACCCAGTGACACCGACATTATCCGTTGCGGCTGTCCAGCCAAGTGTAATCTGTGAGCTGGAAGCAGCGGTTGCCTGAAGCGCACCAGGGGCCGTGGGAGACGTCGTGTCGGTTGAGCTACCGCCGTCGGCCTTGAAAGCGACCAGTTGCATAACCCATTGGTTGCCTGTAGCGCTGGTCGAGAAGCTATAGGCACCCGCAGCCGTCGTAACCCTGTCCGCCGTGCGGTTGCCTGAGGTATTCAGGCGGGCCGTCCAACCAGTCGGCGCCGTGCCAAGGCTGCCAAGCGCGCCACCGCCCGCGAATAATACATCACTACTGCCTGTGGTCGTGACATTGCCGCTGGCTGCGGTTGCGCTGGTACCGGTACCACTGGATGTACCGTCGACAGGGTTCACCTTGTCGATACCACTATATTCATGCGCTTGTACGATGGCATACGACGGCAGGATAGTTGCGAATTTAGCAGTTACGGTGTTGGTGCCGGCCACAACATTTTTAGCATAGAAAGTCTGGGCACTATTGTCGCCCGACCACGTGCTGCGCGCAGTAGCCGCTACATACGCATTGCCCCGGCTGTCAGTCAGGGTGACCGCACCCGTATTACTCCACAGCACCTGGACCACGATGAGATCCCCGGCCGTGTTTGCGCTTGTAAACGTTACGCTTCCGGTCGTACCTTTACTGACTTCAACGGCTTTGGACTGTTTAAAGACCGGCGTAACCGCCGCTGATACATGCATGAGCGTACCGCCGAGCAGCACTAGGACCACGGCAGCAGCCACACTTATTTTTTGAACGGTCCGGACACGTCTGATGGGGGTAAGTATGCTCATAGTCACCCTATTTAACGGTGGACAGATGGCCAGGGTCAAGCAAAGAACTCCCGAGCATTCCCGCTCAATTATCAAAGCCCTGTGAATAACTTCTGCTTGGTTGCGCTAAGCAAGCGTTGGCGCGCCTCTTGAAATATGTTGCAAAAATGTACTACAGGGTTCCATCAGTAAAGCCGGTCTTGCGTTGCCAAAACTACACTACCAGCGAGTCAGGATTACTACAATGCAGCACATCTCGGCTTCCCTGCCATGCTCCAGTGGCGATGTATACAAACGTTCGCAGTCCAGGGTCATAGCCCCGCCCGTACACACTGCCTAAAGCCGAGTATCCGATCAGCAGCTAGTTACCGCATTCACCGGATTCACACATGACCGCACATCTTCGTCTATCTGCCTGCTCGTATCACTACTGTTGCCTGTGTGCGATGTGTGCTGCGTGGAGCTATTGGTCTGGGTCCTGCTGCCATTCGAAGCCTGCTCAGATTTCAGAAGTCCGGGTGCCATGCTGGCAGCAATAACCAGAAGCAGCATTACGGCAAGGATAATGATCATCTTGGTTGGGAACTTATGCGAAGAATGGGGGGCGGTTTGTAGATTATTGATCGCTAGCAGGTCAAGGGCGGCGCTGTCCGGTATAGCCAGCCCCGGCTTCTCTTGCTGGATAGGGGTCTGGGCTGGAACTGCCTGCGGCGGCTGGGGTGCCGCTGCAGGGTTGACAGTTCCCACCTGCTGCGCAACTACCGGAGAGTTGGCCGGTGCGGACGACCGTTTGTCATTGTCCATGCTGTAACTATACCAAAACAAAAGGACTTCCGGTGCGGTCTTTCGTGCTGCCTAGGTAATGAACCCTCCCCTAGCTCCGCATATCCTAGGACTGCCTGCATTTTTGCTTGGTTGTGCGATTTATCACACCGATAAATATTCTGACAGCATTTAATGAAGCACATGAATATATTTACATCCTTGAAGAGTTCTGGGGTAGTACAAAAAATTAGCCTGGCTGCAATGGCAGCGATTCTGCTCACCGGCGGGATTCTGGTCAGTATGGCTTCGGCCGCTACACCCACCTTCAAACAAGCCGCAGCTAAAGAAATCTCTTCCGGCACTACCGACAGTGTCGCATTCAGCAGCGCAAATGCCACTGGCAATGCAATTGTAGTAAGCCTGGTGTGGAATAACACCGGCGCAGTCAGTATCACCGACAGCCGGGGCAATGCGTACCTGCCCGCTACCGTACGCACCACTTGGAATTCCAATTGGAGTGCCCAGGTCTTTTACGCCAAAAATGTTGCGGCCGGCACCAATACGGTAACGGCAACGTTCGCAACCAGTATCAATTCGTTCGGGATCCTTCAGGCGCACGAATACTCGGGCATAGATAAAGCCAACCCGCTTGATGGTGCCGTAGCTTCCGCCGGCACCGGTACGGCAATGACCACGGGCAACATCACCACTACCGCAGCCAACGACCTACTGTTTGATGCCGGGGGCAACCAGGGCGCCATGAATGCCGCGCCGAGCGGGTGGACCAACCGTATAAATACTTCGGGCAACCGCACGGCCGACAAAACAGCCGCCACCGTCGGTAGCTACAACGCAACCAACGCAGGCTCCAATGGACCCTGGGTATTGCAGCTCGTAGCACTTCGCGCAGACACCGGCACCGACACCACGCCGCCAGCCGCATCCGCTAGCCTCACCGCATCAGCCGCATCAAGTACCCAGGTAGGCCTCAATTGGACAGCCGCAACCGATAATGTCGGCGTAACGGGCTACCAGATTGAGCGCTGCGCTGGCTCCGGCTGCACAAACTTCGCCCAAATCGCCACTACGGCCAGCAACGTCCTCAGCTACAACGATACCGGGCTGAGTGCTTCGACGCTCTACCGCTACCGCGTGCGTGCTGTCGATGCGGCAGCAAACCTTGGCGCCTATTCTCCCATTGCCCAGGCAACCACTCAAGCCGTAGCCGACACTATCGCACCAAGTGTACCGGCTACCGTAAGCGGCACAGCCGCCTCGGTTTCACAGATAAACCTTACGTGGGCAGCCAGCACGGACAATGTCGGCGTAACCGGTTACAAGGTCTACCGCGGTGGTGTTCAAATCGGTACAAGTGCCACAGCTTCATATACAGACACCGGCCTCACTGCCAATACGAGTTACAGCTACAGCGTCAGCGCCTATGATAGCGCGGGCAACAATTCAGCACAGTCCAACCCTGCAGTGGCAGTAAGCACGCTGGCCGATACGGCGGCCCCGAGCGTACCAGCCAACCTCAGCCTGCAGGTACTATCATCCACCCAGATAACCGTAAGTTGGTCGGCAAGCACCGACAATGTCGGCGTAACCGGTTACCACTTGTACCGTTGTACGGGCGCTGCCTGCACGAACTTTGCGCTTATCAACACCACCACCGTAACACCCGTCCAAGACCCGGGGCTGACCGCTGGAACAACCTACGCCTACACGGTGAGTGCCTTTGATGCCGCCGGCAATGAATCCGCCCGGGCAACGCCGCTCCAAGCGAGTACACCCGCTCCCGATAACACACCGCCGGCCATTTCCATGACGGCACCAACCAGCGGCACCACCGTTTCCGGCACGGTAACGGTATCAGCCACTGCCAGTGACGCCGGCAGCGGAGTCCACGATGTGCAGTTCTTTGTCGAAGGCAATCCCATGAGCGACGACACCACTGTGCCCTACTCATTCCAGTGGGGCACAACAACGACCGCGAACGGCGTCTATCACCTGACGGCAGTAGCCAAAGATAACGCCGGCAACGTCAGCAATACCAGTGGCGCATTTACCGTAACGGTCAACAATCCCACTTCGCCGCAGTTGCCCGTAGACTTAGTCGGCGGCTGGAATTTTAATGAAGGCACCGGCACCACTACGGCCGATGTGACGGCCTACGGCAATACCGCCGCTTTCGGCACGCTCGGCAGTCCCGTCTGGTCCACCGGCAAGTACGGCGGTGGCCTGAAGTTCAACGGTACCGCACAAGATTACCTCACCGTCAGCGATTCCCCGACGATGAATATTACCGGCAGCGCGCTGACCCTCTCCATGTGGATCAACCCCTCAACCGGTGCTCCGGGCGACCAAGTGCTGCTTGGCAAGTTCTGGAATGGCACGAGCGGTCAGCCGCACTACCAGTACGGCCTTGAGCTATCGAAAAGCCTGGTGCCGATACTGTATGTAGGCGTGAACAGCACGACACAAGCCGGGGTGGCAATGGGCGGCTCGCTCGCGGCCAACCAGTGGAACCATCTTGCGGTCGTCTACGACGGCGCACACGTGACCTACTACGTAAATGGTGCATTGGTCAGCTCCTCGTCCATGACCGGCGCAATTGCCAGCCGGACTGGTTCCACCGTGCGGATCGGGGCCGATATTGATAGCAGCCAGAAGTTTCTCGGTAGTCTTGATGACGTCCGGCTGTACAAACGCGCGCTGACACAGAGCGCCGTACAAGCCGACCAAACCACGCCGCTCACCCCTTCGGGAAATGGGACCGGACCGACTATCGCCATAACCGCACCCACCAACAATCAGCAGGTCAGCAACATCTTTGCCCTGACCGCAGATGCTGACGACGCAACCGGCGTACAATTTTACGTCGATGGTACAGCCGTAGGGCCAGAAGACACTACTGCGCCATACACCGCCAACTGGGATACGCGTACAGCCGCGAACGGTGCCCACACCGTAACTGCCCGTGCCCATGATGCCAATGGCAATGTCACCGTAGCCAGCCCCATCACGGTCAATGTTAGCAACAGCGACTCGTTCATCAACGACACCCTGGCAACCGGCTTCAATCTGCCGACAGCCATGAAGTTCCTGCCGGACGGCCGCATGCTCGTCGCCGAGCTGGGTGGAAAAGTCAAAATCGTTCCCGTCCCCTACACCACACCATCCTCGACCCTCTTTCTGGACATTACGGGCAGTGTCGCACATGCGGGCGTACAAGAAGGCATATTCGACTTTGCGCTTGACCCCAACTTTTCGACGAACCACTACTTTTACGTCTACTACTCAGCAAATGATAACCGAGACCGGCTTTCACGCTTTACCGCCAATGCGACACTCGATGGCACCATAGCTGGCAGCGAGCTTGTGCTCTACCACGACCCCACCGACCTGGCGAGCGATGAGCACCACGGCGGCGGCATAGCATTCAGCAACGATGGCAAGATTTTCTTTAGCACCGGAGAACATTTCCAGGGTACACCGGCACAAGACCTCACGAGCCCGTACGGCAAGATCCACCGCATCAACATGGACGGATCCGTGCCAACCGATAACCCCTTCTATGACGGCGCTGGGCCGAACTGGGATTCCGTCTACGCGCTGGGCTTCCGCAACCCCTACCGCATCTACTACGACGCACCGACGGGCAATTTGTATGTGGGCGATGTGGGTGGCAACGACTACAACACCGCCTACGAAGAAGTTGACCTGGTAAAACCCGGCGCTAACTACGGCTGGCCGAACTGCGAGTACGGCACGTGCGGCAACCCGGCCTATACTCCCGCGCTCTACGCCTATTCACACCTTGGGCGTGATGCATCGGTAACCGGCGGCTTCGTCTATCACGGTAATGGGCTATCAGGCGCGTTCCCGGCTGGGTTTGAAGGCAACTACTTTTACGGCGACTACGCCCAGAACTGGATTCGCCGCCTGACCTTCGATGGCTCTGGCAACGTGAGCGGTATGAACTACTTTGAGCCGCAAAATGATGTCCTCGATGGCCCCTACGGCGATGTCGTATACCTCACCGAAGGACCCGACGGCAGCCTGTATTACATAGACCTCGGCTACTCCGACACCAGTGGCACCTATGGAACCAGTAAAATCCGCCGCATCCGCTACCAGCAGTCCAACCAATCACCCACTGCCGTTGCCGGATCTAGCGTAACAGCCGGGCCTACCCCGCTGACCGTAAACTTCAACAGTACTGGCTCAAGCGACCCCGAAAGCCAGCCATTAACATATTCATGGGACTTCGGCGACGGCACACCGCTCTCCAACCAAGCCAACCCCAGCCATGTCTACACACTTGCGGGCAAATACACTGCGCGCCTGACCGTTTCCGATGGCGTTACGAGCACCTTTGCGCCCCCCATAACCATCAGCGTCGGCAGTGCACCGACGGCAACCGTCCTTTCGCCAGTAGACGGCGCAACCTTCCGTGCGGCCGACGTCATCAGTTTCTCGGGCGACGCTACCGACCCCGATGACGGTTCGCTGCCTGCCAGTGCTTACTCCTGGACCATAGATTTCCTACACGAAGGCCACGTGCACCCTGGCCAGGTCATAACCGGCGTCAAGAGCGGCACCTTTACCATTCCGAGTACTGGGCACGATTTTAGCGGCAACACCCGTTTCCGGATTACCCTTACTGTCACCGACAGCACCGGCCTGACCGACACCAAGACAGTACCCATCTGGCCGCAGAAGGTAAACCTTACCTTTAACTCCGCTCCTCAGGGCACCACCCTATATCTCGACGGCATAGCCTACACCGCACCGTTCGTGCACGATACGCTCATCGGTTTCCAGCACACCATCGAAGCCCGCAACGTGACGACAGGCAACAACACCTACACCTTCACCTCATGGTCAGATGGCGGCACGCAGACGCACGTCATCACCGTACCAGCCGCAGATGCCAGCTATACAGCGACCTATACCGTGACAACAGCAAGCAACGGACCGGTTGCAGCCTGGAGCTTCAATGAGGGCTCAGGAACCACAGCGGCCGACACGACGGGTCACGGCAATGCAGCAACTTTGGTAAACGGTGCGACATTCGCGGCTGGGAAAACTGGTACCGGACTCGGCTTAGACGGTACGAACGATTACCTGAATGTGCCGAATTCCACAGGCCTCGATATCTCTGGCAGCAACCTCACGATAGATATGTGGCTGAACCCGACGGCAATTACGGGCGACCGCGTGGTGTACGGCAAGTTCTGGAGTACCACGATGACGAGTCCCTACTACCAATATGGCCTTGAGCTGCAAGCGGGCAAACCAGTCTTCCAGATCGGAACCGCTTCCGGCGTACTCTCCGCCAATATGGGCACGGCGCTCACAGCTAGCCAGTGGAGCCATCTTGCGGTCGTCTTCAACGGTGTACAGGTCCAGTTCTATCTGAATGGTACGCTCAAAACCACCGTACCGCTCACCGCAACGATAACGGCGCGCGGCAATGCCTTCCGCCTTGGGGCCGACAGCAATACGCAGCAGTTCTATAAAGGAACAATGGATGATGTGCGCGTGTACAATCGCGCACTCACAGCCGCCGAAATCACCACCGACATGAATACAGGATTATAGCGCCAAATAAGTACATGCATAATCATGGCTAAAAATGATATGATGTAATGCATAAGCAGGACTACAGATGGCACGACTACCTAACCCTGGATCAGATGACGGCACGTGGGGTACAATCCTCAATGCTTTTCTTGCCGTCGAGCACAATACCGATGGCACACTCAAGATTCGCACCGATGGCACCGTAGAGCTTGCCGCCAACAAGGGCACGGCTAACGGCTACGCCCCGCTCAATGGCAGCAGTAAAGTACCCACCGCCAATTTGCCGGTTACCCTGCCGCCCGTAGCGCTTACCGATGCGGCGACTATTGCAACCAACGCCAGCCTAGGCAATTACTTTAGGGTTACCCTGGGAGGCAACCGAACGCTAGGTAATCCCACTAGTCCCACTGATGGCCAAAAGGTTATCTGGGAGCTCATCCAAGACAGTACCGGCTCCAGGACCATTACGCTTGATACGAACTTTGCATTAGGGACCGACATAACGGCGGTCACCCTTACAACTACTGCCAATAAGCGGGATTTTCTGGGCGCTGTGTACAACGCTACCGCCGGCAAGTGGTATGTAATCGCTTTTACAAAGGGCTACTAACATGCCAACACTGGTTACTAGTTACTTTGTACAATCGGCTACGAGTGGCGACAGCACCACGCTGAGTACACCTGCCTTTACCCCCAGTAACGGTGAGGTGCTCGTCATAAAAGCCGCAACTTGGGACACCGGCACCCCAAGCGGCACCCCAAGCGGTGGTAGCCTCACCTATACTAGGCAGTCCACTGGCGCACCAGGCGGCTTTGCTGGATACTGCACCATATTTACGGCCGCCGTTGTCACATCACCCGGATCGATGAGTGTGACCCTATCAGCACCGGCGGGCAGCTGCTACCACTCCATGACTGTCGAACGCTGGGCCAGTGCAAAGCTGGCTGGATCGCCCGCCACCAACTCTACCGTTCATGGCGGCTCCGGCCCGCCGTCGGTGACCATTACCACAACGGCCAGTAATTCAGTCATTAGCTGGGTAAGCGTCGACGAGAACAGTTCGGACCCCACCGGCCGCACCTATCTTTCGGCCGCTACAGAAGATGGCCTTGCCGATGGGCATACCTCCACAAGCAGCGTGCACTACTACGCATACCAAGCCGCCGCCAGCGCAGGCAGCCAAACAGTCGGCATGTCTACACCGGCTAACCAAAACTGGACAATAACCGGCATCGAGATACAGCACGCCACAATCGCTTCCACGTCGCCACCGGGCGCATTCATGCCATTCTTTAGCTAGCCAAGGGCGAAGCCTCTCAGCTACCGCCTAGCACTTATTGCTGTTGGTACACTCTCATGTAATCAACTTGTACGTCATTCGTCAGCGTCGTATTAAGCAATGGCTTACCAATGCTTCGCTGCCAGTTATTGCTCACCATCTGGTCCATTATCAGCTGCATAGGAACATTGGGTACGGGCGAGTTGGCCGTGGCAGTAAGCTGACCGCATTTAACTCCGTCGATATAAAACGCTACGAATGTCGGCTCCCAGTCTACGCCAAACCGGTGCAGGCCTTTCGAGTAGTCCACATCGGCACAGGCCCCATTTTTATGCGCGTCATTTGGCGAGTAGTACGCCGGGTCAGCTCCCCAGCTGTAATGCATCTCCATGTCGGTCGGATCGCTGCCGAGCGCCTCCAGGATGTCAATTTCGTAGCGATGGCCATTGTAGGTATAGGTGTACCCCGGATCCGCAGGGAGCATCCACCATGCCACAAAGAAACCTTGTGTGCTTGGGACCTTCAGACTGGCTTCAACATATCCGTAGGTAAACTTATACAAGTAGGCAGTGTCCGGGTCGTTACCGCTTTTACGTGACGTGGCGAGTAATCCAGATTTGTACGTACAGTTGCCGTTATAACAAGCGCTTGATGCATATGAGGGCGATAACGGTGCTGCGATAAGATGGGCCAGACCGCCGCTGACCTGCACCTGGCTTGCCAAATAGTGCTCGTAGCCTTGGTTGAAGCTAGAGGTGCAGTCACCATAATTCCAGTCAAAACACGGGGTTAGCTTGTTGTGGTCGTAATCACTGCCATCAAATTCCTCGCTAAAGGCAACATTCCAGTGTTTGCCGCTGGCCGCTGGCGCTGGCGGGGCGTCTTGGCAGGCTGGCACCGATCCTGTAACTCCGGTGGCACAGTCAGATACCGGCGGAGGCGGGGCAGCAGCATTGAACTGGATCGCCCTACCGCCCGAGGCAGTGGCATCGGCCACCGACGTGGCATTACCTGAAAGCGTACCGCCCTCCGGTTCAACCGAAACAAAAAAGCCGCTAGCCCTAGTGGTTACCAGCAGAACACCGCAGACTACAGTCACCCCTGCAACACATAGGGCTACAGCTTTATTTCTCCGGGAAAGACGAGTAAGATCGGGTGCAGATTTCAGAATACGATGGAACCTTTCCGCTAATGGTACCTTTTATTATTGTTTGACGCGCTGTAGCGTGTCAAGCGTAAAGGCACCCTACGGCTGGTATCGCTAAAACAATGTTACTACGGCCCCGGTTCCGGCATCCCGGTTGTCATGTGCGTCGTAAGCAGCACAGTCGTCGGATAGCCCCGTACTGTTGTACGCAGCATACACCCTGTTATCGGTGACAACGAAATTCGTGCTCGCAAGCGAAGGACATCGGATTGAGGAACCTCCGCCTTTCAGCATATTCTGCTTTATTAGCACATTGTTGCTACCACCGCCCAGGTTATTCCATCCGATTACGCCCGATGCGTTGCAATGACCATCGTCGTAATTGGTAAGCGGTACACAGTCCGAGAGGTTGATAGCTTCCATCCAGTTGTGGGTCATGGTACTGTTCGCACCGGGATCGCCTTGGACGACACCAGTATGCGGAGAGCCTGGCTCGGGACAGGCCGGGTCCGGGCACATATACAGGTGGTGCCAGTAAGAGTTGTAAACCTGGACATGTCCCGCACTCATGTCCAATCCATTCTCACAGTCATGCACGTGGACCCTCTGCAGGGTGTAGTTACCATAATAAACCGCAGTACTGATGCCCGTATGTACCTGATCGCAGTTTATCTCGGTGTCCTGTATAACCGTGGGGTGCGCACCACCATCAGCGTTCGGCGCAGCGAAATCGACATCAACAAACCGGACCTTGCTGTTCTTGATCGTCACGCCGGTTGCCTGCACCAGAACACCGCCTTCGCCCGACACGCCCGTAAGGTCAATCCCGCTTACGACTGCATTCGGCGTCGTAACGACGTAGTTACCGTCGCTATTCACACCAGGCTTGGTAAGCGTGGTTCCCGTAGACACACCAGTGGAACTCGGACCCGGCCAGCAGCCACCCCATGGATCGGGGCCGTCAGGAACATATGATCCAGTTGTAGCGCAACCACCAGAGCCTCCGCCACCACTTGGCGCAGTAAACTGCACGGCCTGGCCGCCAGACGCACCAGAATCTGCAACAACCTTGGCGTTACCTGCTAGGGTGCCCCGCTCTGGTTCGGCCGACGCAAAAAAGCCGGAGGCTTTGGCAAAAATGAGTACGCTGCCGGCAATGACAACAATCAGACCAACGCCTACGGCTATGAGTTTCGTCGCGCTGTTAGTACGCCAAAAGGCAGTTAATCGAGTCGTGGAGATTTTCATCAGGAGTTGTCCTTTTTGGTCGCGTAGCAGCTGCAGCGTTTAGTCTTATACTGGGCCGGCTTGGGGGAAGAGTCAAGTGGTATTTATGTAGCCTCGGAATAAAAGGCTTCTGGTTTGTCTGCTCGGAGCGCCCAAAGTTGATCCCCATAATCAAAGTGCCACCATTCATCTTCGTCTGGAGTAAAGCCACTTGCTATCATTGCTTCCCGCAAGATTAGTCGATTGCCATGAATCAGTTCACTAAAGGCCCTATCCTGGAAATAGAACGGCGCTGCCTCCGGCCCAAAAAAATCGAATTCCGTACCCATATCTAGCTCTTCTTCATGTTCGTCTACCAGGGTCAGGTCTACCGCTCCACCTGTCGCATGTGGTGGTATGCGCTTTCGATTTGTAGCTTTTGTTACGAATTGCTCTGTAGCATAGTGCAACTCAGCTTCATCCCATTCAGGATTTTCCTGGGCTAATTTCTTGTAATACGCATTGTAGATAGCGTCCTGGACTTCCCGTGGCCGGTGCCCATCCCAGATTTTAAACCGATATTTACCTTCAAATGACTGCTGGATCTGTGCTAATTTATCGGCGACACCTTTGCGGAGCTTTAGTGTGGAGGCACCGCTGAGTCCTTGATTAAAATACGAAGCTTCGATAACAAATGGGTATTCCTTTAGGTCCACTAACGGATCATCATTTTCTACAATTGGAATACTTTCAAAAGTCGCTCTTGTCACCCCAAAAGATTACACTATCTTTCCTTAGGCGAAAAGAGCCCAGCATGACGGTAAGTGCTTTTCATGGCCGGCCTGACGGTATCTACCCGCTCGTCAAGACCCAAGATATACCCGGCCAATCGTTGTAGTTATAGTTCACATTTTATTATATAATAGCAATATCCTTTTATCACATGGCCGCGGTAAGACACGCTACTAGCACCTTACTCTGTATATCGAATACAGAGTGCGCCGAAGCCAACAAAACATTCGAATCCCATAGGTCAGGCTTATTTAGAAACATAAGGGCAGTAATTAGAACAGCCGAGCTATACAGATGTACTTCAAACCAGGTGGACAATCAGTTGAGAGCTTCAGCCCCAGCCCCTTAGACACAGGTGCAGCATCCGGTGAGACGCCTTTGTCGCCCGTGAATAGCTTATCTCCAGCATCGGGCGAAGTGGTTCCACCATACATAGTACCGTCGCCCGAACAGACTGCCCATACCTATGAGCTCATTGTAAGCAAGTACAATCTGCCCATACCAGAAGGCATGGACTTGGGCTTGGTGCTGGCCCGTATACCTCCGGACCGGCAACATACATTTCGAGCATTGCACGGCATGTTCCCGTTTGATCACGCACTGAGCTTCACGGAATTGGCGGAACTGCGGGGAATAAGTGAAGCAAGCGTAGAATCAACAGCGGTACGCACTAATAGGTCTATCAGGGAAGGGGTTGCAACCTATCAAAAGAGTAATCCGCGTACCGGAGTAAGCCTCGAGACGCTCGCCCGTGCAATCCTGAAAAACGAGCATAACCTGCAACCGTATGAACTTGATCTATTGCGGCAGATAAACGGTTTACCGCCGTACCTTAGGCCGCTAGGGGCAAACGAGATATCTAAATCTTCCCGTGTATCACGAGCTGCAATTGCGCTCCGGGAGCGGGTTGCCGCAGAAAGACTCCTGGGCATTACCCGCGTACTGTTGCAGCCAGCGAGCGACACCGCACCACAAACAGAACCGAACAGTAGTACAACGACCGCGTACCGGTCGAGACGGAATACACCTTCACCGCGACGGCAGTCATCGGTGATAGACGCTGAACAGCGATCCAGGCTATTCCGTACCCGTGACGCAGGCTGGTACGCGGGTATGATCCACGGCTTGCATGGCGAAGAGACCCGTGATTATTGGGCTGATGTTATACGAACAGAGTTGGGTAGAGCGGCACTGTTTCGCGAAAGAATGCGTAAGAGCCACGCCTCTCAGCCAGAACCCCTGAAACACGTCTTAGGCGGAGCAGCCCTAACTGGCGAAAAAAACGCCGAGCCAGCCGCCCGCCTGGCCGCTAAACGCGCCTTTAATCCAGAGTACGATACGCCGGACGGGCAAGAACGTATGGTGGAGCGGCTGATTACCCAGGCGGAAAAGCTTGATCCGGACAGTCTGCCAGATCTGGAAGCTATCATGGACGAAGGCATGGAGGCTCAGGCACAGCTCCTGGAAGATAATATCGCCCTGGTGTTCTTTACGGCCAATAGGCTGGCTACTGCGAAGGGAGACCCTAGTCACTCATTCAACACTATGGACCTATCTGCCGGCTACAAGGGGCTGCGGGAGGCTGTCCAACGCTTTGATGATTCACTGGGTTTTACCTTCGCCAGCTACGCAACCAAGATGATTGCCGGATGCATACTGAAAGCACGTACGCGGGAGGCCGCAAGCAGACGCAGCCTGTATATAAAACTTGGAAAAATTGCTAAGGCCGAGGAAGTCCTTTCACAAGAGCTGCAGCGCACCCCAACTGATCAAGAAATAGCTGGAAGGGCTGGCCTGGTGAGTGCCGCCGCTCTCGAAAAAATAAGAGCTACGGCACTGCGGACAAGGCCGCTATCACTGGACAATCTACATGATTACGACCTGACACTACATGAGGCAGTGGGTTCTGTTGATCCAGGCTTTGAGCAGGTGGAAATATCTGAATCGCTGGCTAGTACATTTGCAGAGATATTCAAAGAATGCAAGCTGGACAATACAGAGCAAACAGTGCTGCTCAGTATGTTCGGCATAGCATCCGAAGAGAAGACGGAGGCGCAACTGGCGCAAGAACTAGGGATCGAAGAAAAGCAGGTGCTCGCACTATTCCGCCGCGCAAAGAACAAAATCAGTAAATCAGCCGTTGCTCGCCAGTTGTTACGGGGGTATGTGGAACAGGTAAAATAAAAAATCCCGCTGGAACCGTGAACTTACAGCTGATCATAGAATGAAACGTCGGACGGTAACGAGTAACGGCCTAGGAGCTCGCCTCTAAATCCTGTGGGATCAAAAAGTTTAGCATCCCAGCCACATGCAAACAGTTCTAGTTCTAAGGCTTCTTTCCCCAAAAGGCGGTTGAGCGCAATGGTGTCACGACGGGTCAGCGGCTCAAACGTTTCATACCGCGGTTGGAGGTCGAGCCGTCTGGCAGTCTCAGTACCAATATTGGCTAGGTAGACGTACTCTTCAATTGGCGCCGGAGTAATCAATGCTCCATCCATCAGAGCCAAAAGCTTTTCCCGAAATACAGCAACTGAAAGAAAGCTGGCATCATCTCCTATCTCAAAACTTACCGTATTAGGACGCTCTGCCTCAACACCACTAGGCCTGATAATGGCCCTACGTAGCCCAAAGTACGACACAGCACCTCGCACAAGAGGAGAAGCGTTAGCGCCGTATATGGCCAGTTCCGAACCTGGGACAGGAATACCATGGGGGTGCATAGCCAGGTCGTACTCGCTAGCCAACTCACCGTAGCTAGCCACGATCCGCTGCGCCCGCGTCCCGTTAGGATCTGGAGATACGGTGCTTAAATTCTCCCCACCTACCAGCCGTTCGCCCGCCTCCCACTCCGCCGGAGAAAGAATGGTATGATCGAGCCTATCGACATGCTTATGAGCTAGGCTATCGTAGAGTTTTCGCATGCCTAGCTCACCGGCATGGAAACCATGTCCGATTAAGGCTCGGCCATTAAACGGCACTGACTCGGGAGTTAAGACTTCAGCCATAGTAACCACATTGTGGAGGTTCTCATTATACAGCCTTAGCAAAAGAGGCATTCACTTTGAATGTCTCTTGGTAGTGCCTATGCTTGGTGAGCCTAACGACTACTCAGGTCGAAACCCTCCTCGGTGAGCTAGAATATATTGAACCAGGGTTGAAGGCAGTGGGCATGAGACTAGTCTGCGAGGAAGCCAACCATGCATAGCTTATTCAATCGTCCGACGGACTCAGCCGATCTTCTTACTTCAAAATTTACGCCCTGGCTACCTGTATTGGCAGTCATGAGGTGGCCATTCAAGACAAAGCTTGAGCTTTATTTAAAGAATACTTTATACTGAGCGACATATGGCACGGCTTCCAGTCCCTGGACAAGATGATGGCACATGGGGTAGTGTTCTTAATGACTTCTTGGGTCAATCGTTGCAATCTGACGGTGTTATTAAAGATGGGGTTATATCAGCAACCAAGCTCGATAGCACGATACAATCTCAGCTAGCCTCAATCGACAACCTTCCGCTAGTAACTACCACTACACAGTCCGGTACCAGCTATACATTGGGGTTGTCCAACGCAGGCACGGCAGTGGAATTCACCGCTTCTAGTACGGTAACTGTGACGGTGCCGCCTAATGGTTCAGTCGCATTTCCTGTAGGGACCATTATTGAGCTCTTACAATACGGTGCCGGCACGTTGACGGTTGCCGCCGGCGCAGGAGTCGCGATTCGCTCTGCAAATAATTTGGTTGCGGCCCGTACTCAATACTCGACGCTTAGCTTGCGCAAGCGAGCTACCAATGAGTGGGTCTTGGCCGGAGACCTTGCGTGATAGGCATAAGTAGCGGTAGCCGGCGTGCCGCAATCGCCGAACCTATACTGCGACAACTAGCTGCTGGTGTCCGCGCCAGCAAGCGACGTGTTGGCTACTTGGGGTCCGAAGCAGCTCTGACCGTACTAAATAACGGTGACCCGTTGCCGGGCGGCTGGAACGCCAGCTGGCAGTCCGGCGCGCTTGTGATAAATGCTGCCAACGTCACCCTTGACCACTATCGCATTAATGGATGTCTCGTGTTCCAGGGCAGCAGCCCTACTGTTACTAACTGCAAGATTTACAGCAATCCAGGCTCTTTCTACGGCATAGCCCTGAACGGCGGTGGTGCCGGTGGCGTGCTAACTGTTACGGATACGACTGTTGTTGGCGATCCGAGCAGCGGGTCGGCGCAAGTAAACGGTATTTCTTCGGACTCCGGACTGGTCGCACGGCGCTGCGACGTATCACACACAGGGGACGGGGTCCACATGGTAGCGCAACCCAACCAAGCCGATGCCATCATTTCGCAGTGTTATGTGCACAACCTTGCATATATAGATGAGGCGCAGCACTGCGACGGCGTGCAGATTTTTAATAACTCCGTTTCAAACGGCTATTTTACCGTTGAGCACTGCTCTGTTCCTCAATCGCTATCAACTATTGGTACGCCCATGAATTCGGCTATGACGTGCGGTACCCCTAGCGGTGACCCGTCGATGGTATCGACGCCCATAGTCAATAATAATTATTTCGAGGGCGGCGCATACCATTTGCGGCTCAATTTCCGGCTGCATAATGCCACCGTTACCAATAACGACCTAGGTCCGCTTGTAAGTGGTGAGTTCGGTACGGTGAGCGCCGACTCGCCCATGGCAATCTGGTCAAACAACCGTGACTCAAACGGCAGCCAAATCGCTAACCCTAGTCCACTTACAACACCAACAGTTAAAGAAGTACTGCAAACTTCAGACGGCGTCACCACCACGCAGACCATCTCAACGACCGCAGGCAATACTGCCGCAGGAGACACGCTACTGGTAATCTATGCCACCGACAGGAATACTGCGCCGGCTCCAACCAGCACGGCTGGTACGCTAACCCAAATCGGTACAACTATAACCGGCGGCGACGGTACCGGCTTACTGCAAGCCTACACGGTGCCCGTAAGTAGTAGCGGCAGTAAAGATGTAACCATACCAGCAGCTGGCGTCTTTGATATCTTTGGCGTAGTAGCTGTAATTAGCGGCAGCGTAGAGGTTGAGGGCTTCACAAAAACAAGCTTTGTGTCATCCAACACCTCCTTTACTACCCCCGCGGCTACTGTTGCAGGCAGTAAGGACCTGTTGGTAGCGATTGCCATTAACCTGCAGGGCAACACGTTTGACCTCAGTAGCTCTGGGCTGTCCCAACGGGGCAACCCCAAAGCCTTGCCCTTTAGTGCAGTCGTTGCGGGTACTGCCGCACTTAGCGCGTCAGGTACGACTCCTACTTATACGTTTACAACCAGCGCGGCGTCAAAACCTGGGGTTGGCGTGTTCGCTCTTCAGACAATAGCTCCATAAAGGTTCGCATGAGGTTTGCATGTACTCTGCGACTACCTTCGTTATAAACGAACTGTGCTATGCCTGTTGCAGATAAGATAAATCAAAGAGCTAGCGTCCCAGAGATAAGTGCCATTTACGGGTATGAAAAAGAGCACCATGGCGCCCTGAATTCTGTAGATGGTGAACCAGCGTGTTTTTGAGTGAAACTCTCGTGAGCGAGATATGATCAATCTTTATTTGCGGCTTGTTGATTTAGGAGCGAGACACAGTAACGGCAAGGTCTATTTATCCGACTTAGAAGATATGACCTTGTAGTGATCAATGTCCGCCTTAAAGATTTCCTTCCGTAGCCACATACGATCTGCCTCCGCAATATTGCCAACGAACGCGACTCCCAATACACTACTTAACCATTGCTTCATTTCTGGCACGTCAGTAACAAAATAACTCTTCTTTTCACTTATGCTTATAACATTCATGAGCCAGTGCGGCTTAATGGCCGAAATCACCTGTTTAAAGACAGCCTCGGATTCTTTTGCGATGGTATCAGCGTCCCACAGCGCGAACTGCCCGACTGCGGTAGGATGTGGATACGTTTTGAGCGTCGGAGTTTTAGTGTCATTCTTCAGCGACTTTGCCAAATCATTTAAAATAACCTGCTGACAGTCTCGGAAGTATTGTGCAGCCCAATTCTCGGGCAAATGAGCATGCTTTGCTAATGTAGCGTAGGCCTTGTGATCACGCTCGGTTGTAATATCTGCGCCAAAATTAAGCGTATTGTCTAAGATTCCGCACATAAGTAGGCGCGCACTTGTTTCACTTATCCGGTCGATAAGCCCGGCCTGCTCCCATTTTTCGGTTACTTGCGTACAAGCAGCACCAAGGGGTTCAATCAAAGCGCGGTCACCAATTCGTTGTTGCCAAAAATCCTCAAAACCGGGATGGTGATCTATGATTTCATCGACTCGATCCATATCAACGAATTTTTCAAAATAGCCTGGCTCAGAGACGTCAATTAATGTGTACGTGTCATTGGACTGAGGGCCGTAGTCGCGGGCTAGGTCTACTTTCCATGCGCGCACAAGCGGAGGAATGCTGTCGTTGAGTGTGGCGGTTGTTACTGCTTGCGCTTCAATGCCTTGCTTCCGTAACAATTCGGCGTAAGCGGTGATACCCCCGTACACATCAATGTCGGAGTAATTTGGACCAGCAGTTATTATTCTCATTTAGGCAGTCACGTTAAATAAGTCTGGGTATTTATCTAGTAGATCGGAGAAGTTTTCTATGCCTTCTTGCGCAACACGACGCTGTTCTTCTAGGACGGTATCGAACTTTTCCGCCAGTTCCTTGTTGCGCTCGATGTTAGCATCAGTTGTGGGCGGCAAGCCATCTTGCGCGGATTCTGCTACGATAACCTTGATGGGCTTATGACGAGATAGATGAACAGCAATGAGGTTATGACCGTCAATTGCTATAAGTTTGCCGTTTTCATCCTTACGCACGAGCGGCGTTGGCGGTAGATCGTTAAGCTGACCTTTCGCTATACACTGCAAGATGAATCGTACGGTTTTTTCTTTTAAAAAGTTTTGTGAGGGTAGGATTTCTTGGGGAGAGACTTCTCGCATGGGTCTTATTTTATCAGAGGTCCTTGACAGATGCACCTAAAACATAGGGACGTAACAAAAAAGTTCCACCAAGTATCCCTGGCGGAACTTTTCTAATCTGTAATTTCAAGTGGTGAGCCTAAGGACTACTCAGGTCGAAACCCTCTTCGGTGAATTAGAATATATTGAGTCCAAGCTGAAGGCGCTGGGCGTGACGCTTGGCGACGAGTAAGATTAGCTGAGTGCTACACTATTAAATATATGAAAGTAACGTGTACTGATTTCTACGGCAAGGAACATGTGGTTGATGCCGCGCAGCTCATTGATAGGCTCAGCGCCTACGGCATCTACATGGCTGGCGATGCAGTACTGCTCATGCAAGATCCCCGCTCCCTTCGTTGGGAATTGCCGGGTGGCGGGGTAGAAAAGGGTGAGACTCCGGAGCAAGGTCTTATCCGTGAATTTCAAGAAGAAACAGGCGTTACACCACTGGGACATCTACTTTTCTCGAAGAGTGGGAGGAATATTTCTTCGATGTCGTTGGCCGACAGGCGTGGCGATCAAAGCGAAAGTTCTACCGCTTAGATAACATCACAGATCAAGATAAGCTCTTAGTAATGGAGATTGGGGAAGATAGCGCAACAGCCAGATTAGTAACGCTAGATGAGCTCAACACCCTACACATCGCCCCAAATATACAACAACTTATTACAGAAGCCTATGCCGGAAGAGATACTAGCATCAGCGACACATTATCTACGTGAGAGTCTAGTTTAAGTCCTATTTACCTATTTTCCAGACGCCCTTTTCGCGAAAAGCTGGAACGGTTTGGCGTCGCGCGGCATTAAGTAGAGTGTTCGGTGATTCACCGGTCTGCTTAGCATAATCGGCGAGCGCTACAATCTCCTGACTTTTCAAATATGTGATCCGTTTGTTTAGGGATTCCATGAGCGACAACGACAGGAGGCTATCTAATCGCTCGGTTGATTTGTTATCCTGATACGCCAGGAATGCTGGATAGTAATAATCACGCTTGCCCTTGTTGCGGATGATGGCCGACGGATATCCGTGGAGTATGAGCTGCATATTAATCAATACGCGGCCAATCCGACCATTGCCATCAACAAATGGGTGAATACGTTCAAACTCAAGATGAAAGCGGGAAATACGATCAAGGAAGTACTCATCGTGCGAGCTTTCATAATCAGCCAGTAAACTGTCCAGCAGTCGTTCAATATCCTCAGGAGCTGGCGCAATATGGGTGCCGACTCGAACGTATTCATGCTCAGCACGAAAACGTCCAGCGATATCGTCATTAATACCACCGATGAGCATTCTGTGCAGCAGTAGAATAGTCTCTTTGTTAAGAGCCACATCTTTCTTGTTTCGGATATATTCGGTAACGCGCGCTAAGTTCTTAGCCTCAAACAGTTCACGGACACTTACGTTTCGGGCAACCTCTAACTCTAGCAATATACGTTCTGTTTCCTGCAACGTCAGAGTGGAGTTTTCTATGGCATTCGAGTTATAAACAAGCTCCGGCACTTCCGCTTCGTCGATCAGAACAAGCAGCGACTCTTTGCCAACCCTCAGCTCCTCAAATTGTCTTTTGAGCTGTCTTATTTTGTCCTTGTTGTAAGCGCTAATCATAGCTACAGTATACTGAATTAACGCTTAATTGTCAATAAATCGTTAACATTGTGCATACTTACACAATATTAACCGAATACAGTCCCCACCCAAGAGAAGTCGAACTCTACTTAACAGGGGTAGCAAAAAGAAAAGTTCGACAAGATAAATTGTCGAACTCTTTCTAATCTGTGATTGCGTTATGGTGAACCTAACGACTACTCAGGTCGAAACCCTCTTCGGTGAATTGGAATATATTGAACCGCAGCTTAAAGTAATCGGGATGCTATAGTAGTATACAAAAGTTTACGCTGGTGTAGTCACACGCTTACTGCCTATGACGGTTGTACAATAAAAGATATATGCTGCACGCGCTCCGCAAAAAACCTCTTCTCGTATCCCTGATTATCATCGCTCTCGGGCTCTGCATTACTTGTGGTATCTTTGTGTATTACGGTTTTCATTTGGGCATTAAACCCTGCAAAGGTTTGCCGACCGATGCAGCTAACTGTGGCGACGGTGATTTTGGCGGTGTTATCTTTATACTTTTCGGTGTGCCCATTATGCTTTTTGGACTTATGACCCTAGCGGCGGCGGTACTTTTGAAATGGCGCAGGCCTAATTTTAATAGGACTAAGTTCCTAAATATTGTCTACATACTCCTGGGCGCATTGATTATGTGTTTGTTCACGATCGGGTGGCTTTAGTTACGAGCGGGTTTTAGTTCTAACCCGCACTGCATTACTATCGATCAATTAAAATGACATGGGTGCAAGCTTGTGTTGTTTCATTTTATAAGTATTATATAGTGATGGCTTCTTCCGAATTAACCCTTCCGCCTAATATAGATGATTTATTAAGGATAGGCTTAAGCCCCTTCCGAGAACCCAAGGGATCAGCAACACCGTTGTATGATCTGGACGACCATCCTGATCTCCTGGTTAGGCAAGAAGACGGCGTCTTTCTGGATGAACTTCGCTTGGGACTAGAATCAATTTATAAGGCCGTTACCTACGGCGTGAACGTGCTGCCCTCAAAGCTCGTTACGGTCGATGGTAGTCGATATGTGGTTACAGCAAAAGTCAATGGAGAGCCATTGCAGAAGCTACTTTCGGAGCCTAATGAACGGCTGCTGGGGCAGATCGATAACCAGTATGCCAATCTTGGCCATTATCTTATCGGTGCCATGAATAAGGCCGAATCTGCCTGCGACGACATCTACGGGCCTCATCAATATATGTACGGAACGATTTTAGACGATCCGCAGCCCAAGGTATGGCTCGTAGACTTGCCGAATGGTGCGCACGATCTTGGGGAGGCGAACCCTTATAGAGGAGAGATCTATAATGGAAGAGTAATGAATTGGGTTAACGGCATTATAGAAGCCGAAAGCATAGCCGATACAACGCTGCATACTGCCCGCTTGGTCACCGAACATGCTTTTGCGTTATCGAGCTCTACGCACCGTGGCAGCGAATGGGTGGCTGCGTTTCGAGACGCCCTCGAACAACGACATGAGCTTGACTCTGACGAACCGCCTATTGCAGATTTGCGAACGTTCTAGGTAACGTACAGTGAAAATATATGGTAGCCACACCCCATTTCGGAGTCTGCCGACCTACGCGGATTTATGTGGTCGAAATCAAAATTCACCCCTTTTACAGGGGTGAATTCATTGTTACAGGACATTGCTGGTGATAATTTCTTATGGTGAACCTACCGACGAAACAGGTCGAAACCTTCTTCGGTGAGTTGGAATATATTGAGTCGGGGCTGAGAGCACTCGAAGTATAATAATGGTATACAAAAGTTTACGCTAGTATACATTTGTATTATACTGTCATCAGGAGGACTATCTATGTCGACAACTCAAGCTATCAAACTAGATGATGAAATGAACAACCGGCTGAAAGCACTCGCACAGCAACGCGACAGATCAGCGCACTGGCTACTGCGTGAAGCCCTGCAACGGTACCTCACCGAGGAGGAACGCTACGAGCGGGAAAAGGCAGAAGACCTGGCTGAATACGAGGACTACCTATTGACTGGCAAGGCCGTGGATAACGAAACCGTGACATCCTGGCTCAACGAACTTGCAAGCGGCAAGAAGACGGCATGGTCAAAGCAAAGGTAGTTTGGCGTGAACGCGCGCTTGAAGATATTGACCGTTTGTACGACTTCCTGTTCAAAAAGAATGAAGAAACAGCTGTAAAGGTGGCACAGGTAATCTTGCGAGGCAGTTCATTACTTGAAGAATCGCCACGACTAGGACGCCCAATGGCAGACGGCACGGAGAGGCGCGAGCTATTCATTCCATTTGGATCTAGTTTTTATGTACTGCGTTACTTCCTAGCAAGCAACGCAGTTGTTATTGTTCGCGTCTGGCATGGACGCGAAGATAGAAAGAAAGATTAGGCGGCGCACACGACTCGCACATCAAATACACAAAGGCCCCGAATTTCGGGGCCTTTGTGTATTACTCGGTTTCGAGAAAATAATTTTGGTTCAAAATGGTGACCTCACGGAGAATCGAACTCCGGTTGCCGGGATGAAAACCCGGTGTCCTAGCCGCTAGACGATGAGGCCGCGAGTGAAGAAGGAAGGATTTTGTATTTACATAAAATCTTTCTTCGAACGAGCGGTTTCATATGCGAAGCATATGAGGCTATTCCTGGCTACATAATGCATGCAGCAATGAACCGCCCTATTATACCAAACAGAGGTCAGAATTGAAAGTCTGCACAACCAGAAAGACTCCCGGGACATACACCTCAGGAGCCTCACTGGGTTTGGAGCGGTCAGTCACGATCTCTCTAACTGTCTGCAAGCATAGCACATTTCACATCATACTGCCAGTGCTTATCCACAGCTTCCCCAGATGGGTTAGAAGAGCCGGCGGCGGCGTAGTGACTTGGACTTGGCCTGGAGTGGCGTGCCAGCCAATGGCGCTTCTTGATTGAGTGGATCACCTAGCGGCAATGGCGAAGTTCCCTGCTCTGCAGCCGCAAATGCAGCTCGATGCTTCTTGAAGAGGAGCTGGCGATACACCAGGAAGCCACCGATCATCACAACCGCGAAGATGGCGATGGTGTTGCCTGCACCAGTATTCGGCAGTTCGCTGGTGGGCGGTACACACTTAGGTGAGTCAGATGGCAGGCTACTATCGTATTGGCACGGCGTACACTCTGCACTGCCGACCGGTACACCCGGCTTACATTCCGGGGTAACTGTTTCGGGCGTCACCAACGCTTTACAGGTAGGAGCTGTCACATCGGCACCATTCATGTTGAAATGCAGTATCGCGCCTGCATCATAATGTCCTGCCTCGGCGTAGCTATGCGTTACCGTTGCAGTAGTAGCGCTAGCGGGCTTGACACCGGTCTGGGTCAAGCCGTCACCAAAGTCAAAGTCCGCGCCCGTGAAGGTCGCACCCGTGCCCGGCTTTGCCGTCACGGTAAAGGTATACTCCATCTTGTGCTTGTCCAGAATGGCGCCAACCAGCTGCACGCAAGCAGGCATTTCTACAGTGATTTTCTTAGTACACATAGATACAGACGGCAGCTTCATGTTGGAATTGCCCGGCACGCTCGCATAGACCGTCACGCTGGCCGTCCAATTGCCCATCTTGCTGTATGCATGGCGGACCGGCTTGCTGCCGTCTGTGGTCGTGATGGTCGGCGAACCGTCACCGAAGTCATATACATATGTCTTGATGGTGGCATTGCCGGTGTGGGCGGCAGCAGCCGTAAAGTCGTAGGTGTTCGGCTGACCCCGCACGGGTGCAGAGTTCAGTACACTACAGGCAGCGCTCGTTTTTACCACCGTGCCGAAGCTTGGGTTGCCACATGAGGTCATGACGGCGAACTTCATGGTTCCGGTGCTGTCGAACAATATATACACCGGAATGCTCTGCACACCAGATGAGAAGGTCTTGTCCACGACGTTGCCGTAGTAATTGACACCGTTGATCGGCTGCGTAAAGTAGCCGGTTCCGTGATACGAAGCAATGCGGCCGATGCTCTTGCCACCAGTGGCGACCTTGGTGCCATCGTTCAGTACGATGTCACCATTGCGCATTGCCTTGCCCGGTAGGGCGTGGGCTGCAAAGTTGTTGTAATCGGCAGCTGACAGGCCGTAGTAGTTATAGACGGCTTGCAGGTCGTTATGGCCGTTGCCGCTGCTGTTGGCTTTTACTTTGGATATAAAGTTACTGGGAGTGGTATAGCCACATTTGATAATAGAGTTGTTATCACAATCTACGCCCGTAGCGCCGGCCTTGTTTGCCGTGAACGCTGCACTGCCCAGGATGCCTACTACGGCCACTGCCAGCCCTGCTACGAACGAGAGTTTTTTGCTGTTTTTGTGAAATACGTGGGAAACGCTCCGCATGAACCCTACTCCTTATGTCTGTAGTTAGTTGGTTCAATTGTCGCATACCGGCAGCTTGGCCGCAACCGGCTTTACTCCGGAGACCCATGTAAAATGCCCTCCGGGTCATCCGGAGGGCATTTTAACGTGTAGAGCGGCCAGTCAAGTCGCGTACATAGCGTACATATAGTGCAGCTGAGCTATCTGAGCTATCTGAGCAATCAGCGCACAGATCTGGGCTTACCGGCGTGCGAGCTTGCGGCTCAGGAACGCACGGTATCCGATGGTACCAGCAACCATGGCAAGTGCCGCGATGCCGATGACATTGCCTGCACCAGTATCTGGCAGTTCTGCCGGAGGGGTCGCAGTAGTCGTGAACGTCACGGTCTGGGCGCAGCTTTGGCTGGTTGCAGACTGGTCGCCACTATTTACCGTAA
Source organism: Saccharimonadales bacterium (SeqCode) (assembly GCA_035479715.1). Taxonomy (GTDB): domain Bacteria; phylum Patescibacteriota; class Saccharimonadia; order Saccharimonadales; family UBA4665; genus JAJZCD01. Next base: position 124,627 of record DATIIK010000006.1, read on the forward strand.
AGTGAGCGGTTGCCGTAACGGTATAGGTGCCGGCTGCAGCATAGGTGTGCATCTGGCCGATGACACTACCAGTGGTCAGCAGGCCGGACTTGTCGCCCCAGTCGATGACGGCGTTCTTGAACGTCGCACCATTGGTACCAGGAGCCTCGAACTTGTCGATGGTCACTTTGCGGCTGTTGTTGTCAGCAACGACATGCAGCAGGTCACAGCTGTATGCTGGGGTCTGGCCGCCTTGGCCGCCAGTCATGTGTACTTTTACCTGGACGTAGATGTAGCCAGAGTATGCAAAACAACCGTTGATGTCACCCAGTGACGTACCGGTGCTGGAAACGATGTCGTCGCCAAGCTTGGTCGTGATCTGGTTGGTGCCGTCGGCCTTGTGGTCAAATTCAGCAGAACCCTTGACGTATTCCAGCGTAAAGTTGCTAGCGGCATAGACACTCATGGTGTCGTTGACCATAGCAGGGTTTGCATTGTCGGCGCTGATGAAACCGATGATGTTCGTGTCGTTCTGCGCAGCAGTCGGTACGATCAGGCGGAACTTGACATTCTTGGCCACGGTTTTGTCTTCGCTGCCCATCAGGGTTGCGTCGGCGTTGTTGTGCACGTAGGCACGGACAGTAATGACATCGCCGTCTTTTACCTGCATACGGTCCTGTACGGCAGCACCGTTGATGCTACCGGCTAGGAACGGACGCTCGTCGCCCACGACCGGGTTGTTGGTAAATGAGTTGAACTGTACGTGGTCTGCACCTTTGCAGTTGTTAGGGGTAGTGCAGGTGTAGGTCTGGCGGTCTGCCGGGTAGTAGCCTGCGAATGCGGTTGCGGTAGTCACAACGGTAGTTACCGCTACGACTGCGGCCGCGAAAAATGGAAGTTTTTTCATATGCGTGATCCTTTCGGGTTCAAAATTGAACAGTAATTATTAGTAATTGGTATCGGATTTGAGTGGATTGTTAAGGCACAGTGCTTAACGGCTGTTCCACCTATGGCCGTCCCAAAGTTTGCATGAATTTTACCATAAACATTGCATATAGTCAAACATGGCAATGCCTGGGCTGGGGTTAGTATACAGATTGTTAAGGTCCGTGCAGCTAGGAAGCGGCGGGTTGTTATATAAATCAGATCGTTACAAAACATATAGGGGTAGTGCGGGCGGAGATTGACATGAATGTCTGATGGTTAATTGGTTCCAAGGCTAAGGCCTCGAAATCAAATTGCTCCCGGGTGGGAACACCTTCAGTCAACATGACTATCTCCGCCGCGCGGCGTAACGCTGCCGCTCTCTCGGATCGAGAGAACTACCTATTGCTACCACTCCGAAAAACGGAGCAGTTTGTTTCACTTCCGGCTGGCCGGAGGCACTCGGAACAGTTCAGGCGGATGCCCGAGAGCTGCTGTCCACGGGGGACGAACCGAGGCCTCCGGCCGGGGCGGAGTCACGACGACGATGCCCTTACGGACATTTCACGGGTTTGCCCGTCTGGTCGTCGTAACACTGGTTGGAACCCGCCGGGTCGGTTGGATCCGGGTCGGGATTCTTGCCAGGCGCGGAAGTCCGCTGGGTCGGTTGACCTGTCGGAGAGCCGTCCTTGTGACAGTTCGGGTATTCCCCACTGTAGCCGGGTCCGTAGACGCTTTCACACGTCTTCGGTGGCGTTGTCGTCTTCGAAGGCTTCGGAGACGGACTGTGGGTTGTCCGCGATGGCTTCGGGGACGGGGTGTGCGTGGTCTTGCTCGGAGACGGCTTCGGTGTCGGCGACGTTGATGTCGGCGGGCACGTGGTCGTCAACGATGGTGTCGGCGTCGGCGATGAGCTGGTCGACTCCGATGGTGTCGGGGTCGGGCTCGTCGACTCAGACGGCGTGGGACTTGCACTCGTCGATTCCGAGGGACTCGGGGTCGGCGACGTTGTCGTCGGCGGGGTCGTCGGCGGTGTGGAACTGCTCGGCGTCTTCGACGGGGTCGGAGACGACGATGGTGCATGACTCGTGGACGTCGAAGGCTTCGGCGTCGGTGAAGTCGTCTTGCCGTGGTGCGGAACCGGTGTCTTCGACGTCTTGTGGGACGACGGAGACGACGGCGGCTTGGAGTGCGAGCATGGAAGCCCAGCCATCCTTTGGTCGCCGCCGTTCTCGGTGTTCGCGCCGACGTTGAAGCCCAGCTTCAGGAAACACCCGTTGGATGTCTTCGACGTGAGTGTGATCACGATGAAGTACCCGGTGTCCTGGCCGTGCTTGTCTGTGACGACCTTCATGGTCGGCACCGTGTGGTTGCTTGTGACGCAGAACGCGGCACAGTCGACCATCCAGTCCGAGCTAGTCTTGTGGACGCCCTCGTCATGGAAAGCCTCTAGCAGTTGCACGATAGCGGCCATGGTCTGGAAACAGTGCTGATGCACGTCCAGGTCCTGAGTCCAGCAATGCCGGGCCCACGTGGTCGCGTTCTTGATGTCCCCATCGAGTCCTTCCGTGTGGATCCACGGGTTGAGGGAGCCGACGGTGACGCCATCAATCTTGGCCGCAGCGATGCGGTTCGCGATGATGGCCGCTTGCAGCGGATCGTGACATACCACAGTCTCGACGCCGGTCAGCGTCTTGGTAGTAAGCGGGTAGTTGACCGCGTCACTCCAAAGTCTCGACGGGTAGCCGCTCCCTACGGGATGCATGGCTCCGATGTCGAAGACCGGTGTCTTGTACTGCAGGTTGCCCTTGTCGTCGTTGACGTCCACCAGGGTGCTGTGCACCTTGTTGTCCGACGCGGACGGATAGGGCTGGTTGGGATACTCCCTGCTGAGCTGGTAGTTGCACCAGTCAGTGGTTATCCCACCTTCGTCGACCGTGACCTTGGCCTGTGCCTGCTGGATCTCAGCTGCGTTCGCCATCGGCACGGAGCCGTTGTTGAACATCAAGCCGAAGACCACCAGAAACACCAGGCCAATGCCGGTGAGTATGCCAACCAATCTTGTCTTCACATCCACCTCCTTGGAGGTCTAGTAGTGTGAGTTGGTGGCTCAGCTGCGAACGCTACGCGTACCCACGATGGAGGGCAGCACGAACTTCGCAGTGACCACCCAGGCCAAGCCGGCGGCGACGAGCACCTTGACGACGACGACAACGTAGTCCAAGCCGGCATTACCGGTGTGGATGTCGAACAAGAAGCTGAGCCCGATGAAGACCGCCGCCACGAGGGCGAAGACGATCCACTTGAGGGACTTCTTGTCCGAACTCGCCGCGGTGTACGTGCCAGCCTGGGGGGCAGGCGGGACAGCGATGCGCGGCTGCTCAGCCGTCTGGGCCTGGGCCGGGGCCGGGTTGGCACCGACGGGCGGGGCAGGCGGCAGCGAGCCAGCGGGCAGAGGAGCGGCAACCGGAGCACCGGGCATCGGCATGGCAGCCGGGAGGCCAGGGGTACCGGGAGCCGACGAACTCGCGAGAGCGCCGGGGAGCGTGAACGGCAGGTCGCCGTTGGCCACGCGGAAGGCGTTGACGCTGTCCAGAAGGGCCTGGGCCTGCGCACCATTGCGTCGGCTGAGCATGGTCATGATGACCATGAGCTTCCGCTGGTTCTGGGCCAGTTCCTGGAGGCGACGCTCGTCGAGTTGCGCCGTACGCTGGAGGTCGGTGTAGAGCTGGTCGATGTCCGAGCTGAAGCCGTCGAGGAGTCCCTCGATGGTGACGGACGGACGCCGGCGGGCCGGACCACGACGGTCGGAACGGTCGGCGTCGGCGTCGACATAGCGGTCGTCGTCAATGTAGCGGTCGTCGGTACGGTCGTCGTCGAAACGGCTGTCGCGGCTGGGGCGGGTACGGTCGGTCATGATAGACCTCTTTCTGCTCCCGTAAGAGCAAGAAGGATTCTCGCAGCCACGTTGGCTTCGAGAGTGTGGTACGGCTAGCCCGCGTTGGCATCGTCTGTAGCCAGGACGCGAATAGCAGCGGTACTGCACCTTTTCTCATGTCCTCGATCGATGGACACGTGAAGTATCTTGTTTGCCAGACAAGAAAGGCAACCCTACCGGGCTCGGGGTATACGAGCTCGTGCACGGTTGCCTTTCCTGGGGCCTACTAAATACTTCCGGCCATCGCCGAAAAGCAAGTTTGAAACAATCTATAGCAATAGGTTTTGCATGCGTTACATGTCTGCTCACCGGGAGCTGCTGCCGGTAGCCATAGGCTACTAGCCATGCACGCTCAACCTAGAGCAGACCACTACTTACAGAGAGAAGCGGATATGCGGCTAGCCATCTAATACTAGCGCGGAGGCCCTTCCCTATCTGCAGTGGTCTGCCCTAAGCCGGTTTCCCGGACGGAACAGATATGTACTGTAATGATCTGATTTATTAACGTACCCACTTGCAGGAGAACTCCCGGGGTTTACAGTGGTCAGACAGCAAAAACAACAGATGTCTCATCTGTTGCCGGTCACTGTCCCATCTGTAAAGGTCCGGTTACGGAGTCATCTCTGTCGCTCCCTAACAAGGATGCTATAAATATAACAGATTTACCCCTAAAAGTCAAGTGTTAGCGTAAGCTTTTTGTACTCTTGGCAAGGGCCTTTGCGCTGGGCTCATCCCCTGTTTCGCCTGGCGCCAGATGCCGGCTCTTGGCAAACCGGAAGCCAAAGGTACTGCCCTTGCCTTCTTCGCTCTGGAATACAATGATACCGTCCTGTGCCGCAATCACCTTTTTGGCCATGAATAGACCTAGGCCGGTGCCATCAGGGCGGGCCTTGCGGGCATTGCCGGCACGGTAGAACTTAGTAAACAGATGCGGCTGCTCCCGCTTGGGTACGCCGATGCCGTTGTCTATCACCAGGTATTCCACGTTGCTCGGATTGTCGTGCAGCTCGATGCGTATGGTACCGCCGCTGGGCGTGTAGTAGATGGCATTGTCAATGAAGTTCATGACCACCTGGTGGATCTTGGTTTCGTCCAGCATCAGCAGCGGAAACTCGGCGGGACGGTCGTAGGCCAGCGTCAGGTTGCGCGCCTTGGCTGTTTCGCGCAGCTGGTCAATTTCGCCCTGCACCACCTCGCGCAGGTCTACAGGTATAGGTTCGATAACGAACTTGCCCGTGTTCAGTCGTGACAGGTTCAGCAGGTCGGCGATCAGATACACCATCCGCTGGGAGCTGATGAACGACTGCGTCAGCAGCTGCTCCTGCTGCTTGTTGAGCTTGCCCGCATCTCCCTCCAGCACCATGCTCAGGTAGCCCTTCACGCTTGTCAGCGGCGTGCGCAGCTGGTGTGACGCCATGGTGATGAACTCGTCCTTGGTTTCGTCAAGTGCTTTCAGCTTGTGGTTCGTACGGCGTAATTTGCTGGTGGCGTCGTTGACCTGCTGCTGCAGCGTCTTGTTGAAGTTCTGGATTTCCTCGAAGTGGAGTGCATTTTGGATGGCGATAACAAGCTCGTTTGCAACCGTATCCAACACGCGCAGATCTTGGCTGCCATATGCACTCCCACTCTTTTTAGATCCAAGCAACATATAGCCCAGCTCTTCGCTGACGCCACCTTGTTTTTGCACCAGCTGTATCACTATAGAGACATCATTTTCATCCATATGCCTTTTCAGTTCAAGATTTTGTGCATCCAGATAGTCCACTACGATAATGCTGCTGCCTACATGTGCAACTTGCCGCTGGATTGTATCGAAGCTCAAACCATCTGTGCTTCGCTGTCCATTGATGATCCGCTGTTTACGATATGGTGTACCCGCTAGCAAAAACGTGCAGAATTGGGTTCGCATGTTGTCGGCGACAATGACAGATACTGCACCTAGCAACTTATCAAGATCCAGTGTCGAGACTAGCACGCGATTTAGTTGATCGAAGACCTCCTGAGGATCATAAGCGTCCCGGTAGAATAATTTGTTGGTAATGCGCCGAAACAGCCGTATGAGCGGCGGATATATTGTTACCGCAATAGCAATTAGAGCAACGTTCAAAATAACCTGTGTAGCCTCGTTCTTGTTACTTAAGAAAGAAGCTAAGTAGTATGAAATAGAGCCGTATGTGACCGCCACGATGCCCAGTGTGAGTACATATGCCATTGAACGAACGATGATAAACCGTATATTAAACAAACGGAATCGCACTACGCTGTAATAGAGGCCTACCGTGGGTATAGCCATAAAGAGAATGGCGATGTTAGTCAGCCCAAACCAGCCTGTGGCCGCAGGCAGAATGAAATCCGTTGCCACGATGATTGGCAAAGCCACCACCATGGAACGATACACAACTGATAAGTGAGCTCTATCTTCGCCGGTAGTACGCTTTGCGTTTCGATGTAGCACAATAAGTGTCGACCCAAGTAGCACTACTAGGCCAAGCCCGTACAAAACCGCCAACGGACCAAAGTCGACAGCATACACCTCGCCTTGCTTATGAACATGCGATACCACTAACGGTGTACCCGAAACAATAGCGACAAGCAATATGGGAATAGTGCATCTGCGCAAATGACGCGCTGCCTTGGCGTCTTTAGCTAGCGCTACCGCAAACCAAAGCAATAGATAACTGGCTAAAAAGCTAAAGAAGAATACAAAATAGTTACCAATTACCGAAAACCGCTGTGTGTTGTGCATATCGTTACTGAGGACACTTGCAATAATCCACACCGCTATAGCAACAGTAAATAGAGCAAAAAACTTATTAAGGGTAAGTCTGTGGTTCTTTAGGAGTGCTGCGAACCCCAATCCGAGCATAGCAATGGCAACTACCCAGTTAATAATGAGATAGAAGTCTTGCATCTTATGCCTATTCTACTAGGCATAAGTGCATTCCGTAAACAGCTACTCTTCTACGAGCTGCTCGGGCATCTCTTCGGCGTCGCCACGAGCTGTGCGCTCTTCTGAGCTATAGCCGGCTGGCTCGTGTAAACCAAGTTGGTTGCGAATAACCGACATACCCAAGTGACGGTAGAACGACAGGCGTGGGAACTTTGTAGTGCCCGACTCACCGGTGTAGGCGTCCATCCAGCGTACCCGTGGTGCGAAAACAGGCTCTGCACCTTTTTCGCCGATACGCTGACGTACATGCTTAACCATTTCTGCCACAGCCATTTGTGCAGCTAGGCCAGCGCCGATCATATTAGACGGCAACGGTGCGCCTTCTTCCATGGCCTTGAGTGTGCCGAGGTCGGCGTACGGTGGGATGTAGGCCAGGAAGCGGTCGGTGGCAATCTTTTGCTTGGCTGCCTCACTGTAGGACATGTGGTTGCCACCCTTGAGGCCCATAACCTTTTCAAACGTCCACTTACTGTTTGGGTCAAATGACGTTACTTGGGCACCGTGGCCAACATATTCGGCGTTCACCACGGGAGCTGGATCGCGTTTGAGGCGTGCTTCACGGCAAACCATGGTTCCAAGTTCGGGCATGCTGAGCTCGGTTGCGTCCAAAATAATGTGTGCACCATCAACAAACTGACGAATGTTGCGTTCGTTAATGCCCTTATCAAGGATACGAATGTTGGCGTCGGGGTTAATTTCTAGAATGCGCTCGCCCATCACATGGACTTTATCGCGGCCATAGGTTCTGGTCGTGGCACCGAGTACGCGATTGGCATTGGTGTTTTCAAACGTTTCAATGTCAGAGATGGTAAAGTTTTGCACGCCAATGTGCGCCAACTCTTCGGCAACAAGCCAGCCCGCGCCACCCGTACCGCCAATCGCTACATGCGTATCATAGATACCCTCTTGGGTAGCGTCGTTCCAAAAGCCCATATTACGGTAGCCTTCCGGGGAATTGATATCTCTCATAGTAATAATCCTTGTTTTGTAATGGTTAGATTAGGCGGCACGAGGTAGTTCTGGACGGCCCGTTGGGCTAACTCCTGAATACACAAACGAATTAGCAGTACCTAGTGTAAGCACGTCAGGTTGCGTGTCTTGTAGGCGTTCAACAAAGCGCGGGATGTCAATCTGTATGGGCATCTTGCTTGAGTTATATTCAGGGATGAATTCAGCTTCACCCAATTCCGTTGCAGGCATACCGCCGATACGGAAACTGCGTGAAAGCGAGGGCTTTACTACCCCGTAACAGTCGCCGAGCTCTTTAGCAAGGATGTACGATGCGACACCGCCTAAGAGCATCCAATTTACGGTGCGCTGGGTACGGTTATCTTCGTGACGAGAGATTAGTCGTGAGGCCTCCACGCTAGGTCGTGGTGCCGGGCCATTCGGGAACGCGTCTGGGTAATGTGTTTCAATCGGCAGAGGTTCTTCGGTACCAATTTCGTGTGGCGAAGGCAATGAATACCCGGTAATCTTGCGCATGAGCTCGTCAAACATAGGTGCTCGAGCGATGCGATTGGCCTTTACGACCAACCGCATGCTGCCAATTGCTCGCACATCTTCTCCGGTGTTTTCAAAGGCGGCAAAGTGTACAGACCTTGAGTCGTCCTTATCCCACTCAGTGCCGTCTGCCTGTAGTTCATCCTCGGACATGTAGCGTTGCTGCCTGGCGTACACATTGCCACGCAGGAGACCATACGCATGCGCCTCGTTCTTACGTCCTGGCACTATCTCATCACCAATGGCTACAATGCCAAGTGCAAATCGAGATTCTTCGTGTCCGCTGAACAGATTAGAATCAACACTCGGTATAACCAACTCATTCGGAATCGCTTCATGTGCTAAAGTCATAGTTTGGCTATTTTAACATAAAGTTAATAAATTTTCAATATTATGTTCTAAAAGTACACAGAGAATAAAAAAACACGTAGCACGCGAAAAAATGCGTACTACGTGTTTTGGCTTCTAAGGTACAGTTACACCGGTATTATACCGCTGTAGGTCAAATATGGGAATAGCTATACCATATTTGTGATATTTATCACATGCTGCCAATAAGCCTTTACAGAGAGATAAAACGTGCGATAATTGAACTCCCTACTCTTTATATGATACAAACCAACTAGTGAACTCCCCGGTGAACGCCGACTTCAGGATAGCGGTCATCGAAGATGAACCCGCCATCCGTGAGCTGTACCAGACCAAATTCGGGTTGGAGGGATTCAAGGTGGCGACTGCCACGAATGGCATCGAAGGACTAGAACTGGCCGAGCGCTGGCAGCCGCACGTCTTGCTACTCGACATCCGGATGCCCGAGATGAACGGTGATGAGATGCTGCTCAAGCTCCGGGGCGAAGACTGGGGGGCCGACATGCGCGTGGTAGTACTTACCAACATCAGCCGCGATGAAGCGCCCTCGGTGCTGCGCTTCCTGGCGGTGGACCGCTACGTGGTAAAGGCCCACTACACGCCTACCCAGGTCGTGGATGTGGTCCGCGACGTGTTGCATATCAAGTAAAAGATTGTGTTTATGGCAAGGCCCACGTATGATGAAACTATGAGCAAGGTCGCAATCATCGAAGATGACCAGGCAATCTCGCAGATGTACCGCATCAAATTCGAGACTGAGGGCTTTGCAGTTGAAACGGCCGAAAACGGCCGCCTGGGGCTGGAACTAGCCGAAAAGATGCGCCCCGACATTATCCTGCTGGATCTGATGATGCCCGAGATGGACGGCACCGAGATGCTGACCAAACTGCGTGACACCTCGTGGGGCAAGCACATCAAAGTCATCATCCTAACGAACGTTGGCGAGCAGGAGGCGCCGGAGGTGCTCGACAAATTGGGCGTACTGCGGTTTATCGTAAAGGCTGAGATGACGCCCCGCCAAGTAGCCGAGATGGTCAAACAGGAACTGGCCGCATAACCTTCTAGGCCCATGCAAAGCGAGCGTTTTTCCTACACTGATTTCACCATTGCCGACGACCAGCAGACGGTAGAGTTCCGCTATACACTGGCCCATGCCGGCATGGAGCACCATCTGACCGAGACTCTCACCTTTCCCGCGCCACTGCTGGATACCCCTGAGCAGCAGCGCAGCCTGCGCGCCCTCCATCTGGCACTGGGAATTAGTTATTACAAGACTTTCCTATCACCTATCATCAGCCACCCCTACGCTATGAACGAGGTGGAAGCGGCATTCTGGAACAGCGTGTGGCGTGGAGGCCTAGGCGAATTCCTGTACGTTAACAAGCTGAAGGCCGACATATTGGCACAGTTCGTGCCTCAGGACGGCCAGACGTTTGACGGCCAGAGCCCAGGCAGCCATACGGGCGCAATACTCGGCATCGGTGGCGGCAAGGATTCGATCGTAGCCGGGGAGCTGCTCAAGAAGCTGCAGCTGCCCATAGCCGGATTCGTCATGGCCACCGGCGAGCAACTGGGACAGGCCGGCGATGTAGCCAGGACCATGGAAATACCGCTGCACGCCGTATCCCGCAGCCTCGACAAGCAGCTGCTCGACCTGCAGGAGCAGCCAGGCGCCTACAAGGGTCACATTCCGATCTCACTCATCTTTGGTTTGGTGGGCACCGCGCTTGCAGTTGCAGCTGGCCACGCATACGTCGTCGTTGCCAACGAAGCCAGTGCCAGCATTCCCCGCATCCAGTGGGGCGACCAGGCGGTCAACCACCAATGGAGCAAATCATTTGCCTTTGAACAAAGTTTGCAGCGCTATATCCACGAACATATCACCTCCGGAGTGACCTACTTCAGCGCCATTCGCAGCCTGAGCTCGATCGGCGTAGCCAAGCTGTTTGCGCGGCTGCCGCAGTATTTTGAAGTATTCACGAGCGACAACTTCGTATTCCGAATAGACCCTGCGCGCCGCCCAAGCGGCCGATGGAGCCTGGAGAGCCCAAAATCACTCAGCAGCTACATACTGCTTGCACCCTGGCTGACCGATGCCGAAGTCACGCGCATATTTACGATTGATTTTCTGGATGAGCCGTCATTGCGGCAATTATTCCTGGAACTGACCGGTATCGAGGGCGAACCACCGCTCGACTGCGTCGGCACCGTAGAGGAACTGGTGCTGTCTATGAACCTGCTTGCCCAGGCCGGCCGGTACCGCGGGGCGACACTCATGGGGCTGGCACGCGAACGCGGCATCATCCAAGAGAACATCGACTGGGACACGCGTGCGGCAGAGCTGCTTGCGCTGAGCCCCGACCAAGCCCTGCCGGAAGGCATGAAAGAGGCCATAACATTGCACTTGCAGGAACAGCTGGCATCATGACGTTCGATCTGCATGACTTCGACGGCAAGGACATTGTGTTCGTCGGCGTAGGCAAAGGACGGTCTGTAGCAGGACTGGAGCCGTTCCTACGTGCACACGCAGCCATCAAGAGCTTTGCCGGAGTAGACAAGCAGGCCGGCAGTGAGCCGCTTGGTTTTCTGCGCGACTACGATCTAGGCACGACCATCTTCTTTAAGAACGAGGCCATACCCGGCTCTGAAATGCCGGTGCCCTACCTGACGACACAGCAGCTGTTCTTTCAGCTGGCACGCGCACATAGCATCCAGACCGTGGGCATTACCGGAACCAAAGGCAAAAGTACTACCACTGCGCTGACAGCCCACATCCTAAAGCACGCGGGCAAAGAAGTGGTGGTGGGTGGCAATATTGGCATCTCACCGCTGCCTATGCTCGAAACCATCGCACCGGGAACCATTTTCGTATTGGAGCTTTCTAGTTACCAGCTCTCTGACTTGCGAACCAGCCCGCACATCGCCGTGTGCACTAACCTATATAACGACCACACTGATTGGCATGGCTCGCTTGACGAGTACTGGGAAGCCAAGCATAACATCGTGCGGTATACCGGGGCGGACGACGTGTTTATTTATAATCCGGATTTCAGCGAACTGCAGCGCTGGGCCAATGAGGTCATCTGCAAGACCATCGCCATAAACCCTGCCGAACAGCTCGACCTGACGGGCGCACAGTTATTCGGCGAACACAACGTACTGAACGCCCTGATGGCACGCGAGGTTGCACGGCACTATGGCATAGACGACGCCACCACGCTTGCGGCGATCCGTAGTTTTGCACCGCTCCGCCACCGCATGCAGACCGTCGCCACCAAGCATGGCCGCACCTACGTGGATGACGCCATCGGCATGACTCCGGAGTCAACGATGGCAGGCCTTGCCGCCATCACCAGCTCGGTCGGCCCGGTGGGTTGCCTGTTTTTGGGCGGCCAGGACCGCAACTACGACTATAGCGCACTCATGCCAAAGATCGCGGAATACAATGTGCCGTTCCTGGTACTGTTCCCCGAGACAGAAGCCAAGATGAAAGCGGCCATGCCGGCAGGGTACCACCCTGAGGTTTTCGAGACGTCTTCGATGCAGGATGCCGTACGCTGGGCCAGCGAGCACGCGCCGAAAGGCTCGGTAGTACTGCTCAGTACGGCCGCTCCCAGCTACCTGATTTGGAAAGATTTCGAAGACAAGGGCGACCAGTTCCAGGACGCCGTAAATGCGCTGTAGGCCGCTTCAGAAATAATACCCCCTGAATTAAGGCGCCTCCGCACGAGGGTATGCTACTTTAGAGCATGCCCGAAGCTCAGGACCAGTGCCGTATTCAGGGGGTATTATTTCTGCTCAGACGCTTGTTGTGCTTGTGCACGGGCAGCACGGATAACATTATCAAACAGGGCACAGACCGTCAGCGGCCCTACCCCGCCCTTTTTCGGTGTAATCGTGAGGTCTTGGCGCTCGTATACGTCATCGGCCAGATCACCGACTGTCTTGCCCTGCTCACCGGCAACGCCAGCATCAACCACCGCTGCGCCTTCTTTGATCATGCGCGATTCCACCAGCCCCGGCACACCGGTAGCCGTTATGATGACATCACCGCCCGCGATTGCCGCCGGCACATCGGGTGTTTTCCTATCAACCACTGTCACATCGTACCCCGAATCACGCAGCAGTTTTTCGAGCGGTTTACCAACCAGTGTGCCGCGCCCGACCAGCACGATCTTGCGGCCTGCACCGAGCTCTACGTTGTAGCCGCTCAGCAGCCACAAGATAGCAAGCGCCGTAGCCGGATCAAAACTGCTGCCGTCTGCCAGCCCGTCCACATCCTTTTCGGGAGCGACCAGATCGAGGACTTCCTGCATCTGGGTTACATCGGCAAGCGGCAGCTGGACAATGATACCATGCACGCTTTCGTCGGCATTCAGCTGCTTGATCGTCTCACGGACAGTCTCCATAGTGGCACGGTGCGTCTCTACATCGACCAGGATGTCGTTGCCGTAGCGCGTCTTCATACGCATGTAGACATCGATGGCTGGATGTTCCACGGTGACCACGATAGCCAGCTTGGGCGCTATATCCCATGCCTGGCGGAGCCGGCGCACTTCGTGCGCCTGGCGCTCCTTGATAAAATCAGCCAGCTGGCTGCCATCGAGTAATTTCATGGAGCTATTGTAACAGAGGTACTATGAATGCTCTAGCCCGGCAATGCAGCCCTCATGAGATCGGAGGCTGGGCCTGCTCGCTCGCAGCGGAAGACTTTGCCACCTGCGTCTGCAGTATTTCGGCTACTTCGTCCTTGTAGCGTATGTGATCGGCTGCGTATCGGTACGCCTTAGGTGCGAACCAGAATATATAGATGCCAAATGTGATGAACGTCAGTAACGCACCTATAGTGATGAATTTAAGCGTCTCTAGGTATTCTGCCTGGTACACGACGGCTTTGCCGTTCACCCGGGTATTTTCGGCCGCCCAGTTAGCCATATAATTGAAGCCAGAGGCCCACCCAAAGAACGGCACATATGCAGAGAGCGCCGTGACCACTACCGTCATGAAGTAGGTTGAGGGTGAAGCGTTAAATTCCAGTGGTTTCGCGGATTCCATATATGCTTCCTTCTTTTATTGTTTCTAAGCCGTATGGTACCAATTCCAAGCATTAATAGAAAGGAACCGAAGCCCGTCTTGCAAAAACAGAGGTTTTTTGGTAAAATTTCCCCGTTATACACGTTATCCGTGTATGTCAGCCCATCTGTTTTGGGCCAGTAGCTCAGCTGGTTAGAGCGTCTGCCTCTTAAGCAGAATGTCGAGGGTTCGAGTCCCTCCTGGCCCTCCAATCATAAGCATTATGAAAGACTCCGTATTAGGAGTCTTTTTGTTATAGTAAAGATACAATGAAAAAATATTTTATCGGAGCGTCCATTTTTGCAGTGCTACTGATAGTAGGGTTCCTTGTCCCGCTCGGCTCATACACTACTACCTACGGTTGTCAGTTAGAAACAACTCCGACTTCACGGCTACACTTAATAAAGGGTGATTCTTTAAATGATGTAAAAAACAGGAAAGATCCAATAGGTGCTGGCTGTACCGTTAATACGAAATATGTACTTTACTTGTTATAAGTCTAGTCCTGATAAGCTCTACTGTGGCCCTCCAATCAAGATTCATAAAGGCTCCTTCGGGAGTCTTTTGTTATACTTGATGGTAATGGTAAGTATCATCAAAATTGTTGTGAAAGATTTCAAAAGCTTTATGGACGGCATCAAAGCAAGCCAACCGCTAAGAGACAAGTATGCTGTCACTATCGTGAACATTTACAGAGCTCGTGATAATCAAAACCAACTGTTCATAATTTCCGAGTATCGAGATGAGGTATCTGCAAGCGAGTACTTCAATTCGGCAGAGTTAGCGAGTGCTATGAAACAGTCAGGTATTATTGGCGAACCTGAAGGTTGGACGGTAGATAAAGCTTAGTATCTGTATGCAGCTCTAGAAGTTCGGTTGTAATAGTGCGAACGATGGCCCTCTAGTTCCGATTTCTTTAAACTCCTCTGTCTTGAGGAGTTTTTTGTTATATTTAGCTCATGAGTAAATATGTCGCCATGCTACGAGGCATTGGACCAGGTAACCCGAATATGACGAGTGCTGCGTTCAAATCATTTTTTGAGGACCTTGGCTTTACTGGTGTCCAGACCGTACTGTCGAGTGGAAATATTATATTTGAAAGTCCTGTCAACGATCCGGATATACTGGCTGAACGTATAGAAAAAGCCCTGCCGCAAAAACTCGGCTACGAGCGAAGTGTCGTAATAAGAAGCCAGATGGAGCTTCAGAACTTAATAGACCAAGACCCGTTTAAAGGAATTGAGCAAGATCATAACAAAGGAAAGTATCTACTAATCACGTTCTTTAGAAACACGCAATCGATTCCATTTGACTTGCCTTATACTCCCGAAGGTAAACCTTACACGCTTCTGGGCAAGATAGATGGGGCAGTGTATGGTTCTGTTGATTTGTCTAGCCTATCTGGCGCTAAGACGCCAGATTATATGTCCTGGCTAGAAAAGCAATTTGGTAAAGAAATTACTGGTCGTACGCCGAAGACCATTCGGCTCATTCTATCGAAAATGTACAAAACTTAGTTGCGATAGTGACTAAGTTTAAACTTCTCTGTTTGAGGAGTTTTTTCGTTTAATAAGGTGTCCCTGTGTTCTTGGTTCTCCAATGCTACAATAGCCAGTATGAGCGAGACATCGCTAAACCATGCGCCTACTGAGCCAATAGAACCCGACTTTAGTGAGCTCTATGAACAAGGTGTTACACGGATTGGTGAGTTCAACCCCTACATTACAGATGCATGTAATCTACGCTGTGGTTACTGTTACGTAATACCCTATCTAACCACTGCGAGGAATATCACCGAAATCATGTCCACCGGTTTCGTCACTAGTACGGTGGACTCTCTTGTGGCAAACAATCCAGACGGTACGCTGGACCGCAGCATTCTGCTCGGCGGTGAACCTACGCTTAACCCGTACGTAACAGAAATAGCGAACGAGATGGCACAGCGTCCCATACGTGAACGGCGTATGACTACGAACGCCACCGGGCTCAACTATTTAGATCTGGATAAACTTAGACCCTGCGCCTTCGATCACGTATCCGTCAGTGTCGACGGCATAACGCCCGAGGTTAATGACGCAACGCGCGGCAATGGAACACTGAAGCGAATCCTCGGCACGCTAGCACTGTACCGGGAGGCTGGCATCAAGACCAGTGTGAATATGACCATAACCCAGACAAGCCTTCCTACAATGCGGGAATCAGCACGTTTTTTTGCAGAACAAGGAGTTTCAATTATCAACTTCCACTGCGTATCACTTACCGGCAACACCTTCAATAACATCGATCTTATGATAGCTCCGGAACAATGGGTGGCGGCCCGTGATGCATTGATACAGGACGCAGAAGATAACCCAGCCAATTACGCCGGGTCGATAGTCCGCATACCGTATACCTACCTCACAGCACAAGAAATAAACACGCTCGGTTATAAACCAATCCAAGAGCGTAATTATCATTCACCTGACGGTGGTCACCGTTTGCTCATGCTTCCACCGACTCCTCTTTCAAAAGGCTTGTGCTATATGTCGTCAGACCTTATCGGTATACCAGGCGCAGAATTGGGCACAGTGTCACCAACAGGCAAATTCACCTGGAATACAGATCCCAACAATGAACTGACGGCCTATCGTGCTCATCCTACAGCAAATGTCTCTACACAGATAAAACATCAGGAAGCACTGGAAGAAACCGACAGGTTGATACGTGTGTCACATTCCTTTAAGCGAGTCATCGACTGTTCCATGACATAACCATATATGTTTAGTAGATTGCTTGCTGATTTCAGTTGCGATAGCGTCTACGATGGCCCTCCACGAAAGAAGTATCTATCCTCGCCGATAGGTGCTTCTTTTTTGTTATAGTGTCAGTATGAAAATGGAGTGGAGAAAAACAAGCAATCCTGATGGCAGCGAAGCATTATTTGGCGCTTTCAAAGTCACAGACATTGAAGAGGCGAGCGCTAAGGCGGGCAAGGCAATTAAAATCATTAAGTCCCACCGAGAGGATAAACATTCTCACATGAGTTTATCCTGTGAAGGGTTAGCTATCATGCTACATGGAATTTCGAAAGAGAAAGTTACTGACAAAGACTGGGCTATTGCAGAAGAGATACGAAAGGCTTTGAGCGGCTGAATTCGGTTGTAATAGTGCGAATGATGGCCCTCCAAGCATTAGCGCTATAAGCTTCTCTGTGGTGAGAAGTTTTTGTTATAGTTAGATGGTGGAAAGGCAAATTGATTTTTCAGGCTTACCACCCGCACAGGCCAATCCATCAGTTTGGCGAATATTTAAGCTCCCGTTGCTAATTACATTTTTGCTTTTATTGACACTGGGGCCATTTATATATATTTCAGAGGTACAGCCTAAGAGTTTATTGGGTTATATTCCTGGCGCCGTAGAAATTATCGCTGTCCCAACCATACTGTATGTCGCCTATAGAGCCCTATCTGGCAATATCAAGAAACAACAGGCTATCATGCGTGTTTTTGCTCGGCATAATAATTGGCAATTTGAGGGCACGCAGAAACTATCTAATTCCACTTCCCTGCCCGTCAGTTGGAGCTTTCTTGGTAGCACGGCGAGACAGATTTACCGCATACATGGCAGCTTACTGGGCGAACCTTTTGAGTTATACGCAGTGCAGGGTTTTGATAGCACTAGTTTCAGGACTCTATATGGTTCAGTCACGCTAGGATATCGGACAGTACTACGAACACGCATACCACTTAATGCAAGTGATAGAGCATCAAATATACAGATTATCGATGATAATGGCTGGAACTACGTTTTAATGAATGCGAATGCGATAACTTCTAGTGAGATACGGGCTATATTCCAGCCAATTATGCTCAGCAACAGCAAAGAGGAATCCACTACTACTTAAAAGCAGCGCCAGTTGTGATAGTACCCCAACGGCCCTCCAGTTTCAGATTCAATTTAAGCCCCTCTGTTTTGAGGAGTTTTTTGCTATCATTGTTCTATGTCTAGTAGTCCGTCTCAATTTTATGACCGTGCATATTTCTTAGGTACCTCAACGAATCGGGGTGCTTTCTCCTTGATGGATCTAGGGCCAAAATTTATTGACCGCACCCAAACTGTCATTGATTACTTTGATCTAAAGTCGGCCCAGCCAGGCAAAATAGCCGAGATCGGTTGCGGTACGGCTCCTTTTTATAGGCTCATTCGGCAGCAGCCTGCGTTGGTACACCTAGAAGTGGTTTGCACAGATATTTCAGACCAGGGCATTATGCTGCTGCCCGAAGCAGATCGCCCGCCCTTTACCCAGTCAAGCGCGGATGACTTACCTTTTGAGGATGAAAGCCTATCCGGAGCAGTCATGTGGGACGTACTGGAGCATCTGAAAGAGCCCGGGCAGGCGTTATCTGAAGCGTGTCGTGTTTTATCGCCCGGTGGATTCCTGCATGTCATCTGCCCTAACTCCGAGTCATGGCTGAGCAACAATCCCGATCCCGAAAAGGATGTTTACCGCCGGGACAAGAGCCACATACTACCGCCCATCGTTACTGTCGCCTTCCTGCAAAGCGCATTGCATGATACAGGGTTCGCTTTTGAATTATTTACACGAGGATTCCCGGGCAATGAACTGCAGGACCAGGTCGGCCTTGCCCAAATGCAGCCGGCAAGCGTTGATTCCACGGGGACGCACCTGGTTGCCTTTGCTCGTAAAATTTAGTTGTGATAGCACCTACGGCAGCCCTCCGATCCAAGTAAAGTGAAGAACTGTGTATCGGTCCCCGCTCATATACATAAACTACACTATTAGCACTTAGTACTGCATTTTTAGCAAATCGGGTGTATAATTGTAGTTTTGATGTGCTATTTCGGGCACGGGTGAGGAACGGATGCAGCAGGCAAGCATAATTTTCCACAGATACCGCTTGGTCTTTGCCGGTTTGTTTATAACCGCCTTTTTGGTGGCAATCTCGAATGTGGTCACCGCGATCGGCGCGGGAAGCATGGTCGCCACCCACACGACGCTGCCCAGTAACCCTGAAGCCGCTGTCATGTACGATAGCTCGAACTCCGTAACAGCGTTCGGCTATAAGTTTGCCGATAGTAGCAAGCAGGCCATGTTCTCTATGGGTGCGAACCTATACAGGACATGTAAAGCGATCTCTCTCGGGAGTGCTCACGCAGGTAAAACGGCCGTCCACGATAGCGCCACGGCAGCCGTGAGTACCGGTAAGGGGGTGGTATTCCTTGCCCGTAGCTTCGCCAGCTTAAACATCTTTATATTCCGCACCGCCGCACACATCGCCCTCTTCCCATATCGTGCACCAGTCAGGTTGGCAAGCGCAGTTTCGACCAGCCACGGCGTCAGCAGCATCATCCGCCCGGCCGACACTAAGACCGTCCCCGTAATCAGCCATGAGACATCAGCGGCAGCACTCGCCCAACTAAGCGCCCTGCAACAGCAGGAAATCACCAAATTGCAGGCTGCCCAGCTGGCAGCCAACGAAAGGCTTGCCGGATCGGTCATCGCTGGCGACTCGAACCACGGTGGCTATCCAGCCAAATGGGACTTTCCTGCCCGCCAGGACAGCATGCTCGACAACTGGGGCATGTATAACCGCGAATGCGTCAGCTACACCGCCTGGAAAGTCTACCAGGCCTACAGCGCCATGCCATATTGGGGCGGCGTAGGCAATGCTAACGAATGGGTGGGCGACGCCCGCCGCGCTGGCATCCCTACCAGCACCGTACCAAAAGAACACTCGGTTGCGATATCCATGGCAGGCTACTACGGCCACGCCATGTGGGTAGAAAAAGTCAGTGGTGACATGATATATGTCAGCCAGTACAACTATGACCTGCACGGCCATTACAGCGAAATGTGGCTGAAGGCCAGCGGCCTTACCTACATCTATTTTCATTAGCTCTCTGAGCCGGAACGGCTGCCGGCCATATTGATTGCATCATGCCTTCCGGGCACTGCAGAAATGAGTATGTCTAGCTGTCCTGCGAAAAAACAAGTGCCGTACCCGCTGGTACCACCACCGTACCACCACCGTTTTCTACCAGTACATCCGGCACCGCCACGTTGCGGAAATCAGTACTATAGCCATGCCAGCTACTGTTGAACCGCACTTTCCAAACACCGTTGCCCGGAAAACTCAAGACATAATCATTACACTGCTGCTTACTGAAATTGATGAGCACCACTACGTCATCATGCGGGCCACCGGCGTTCCAGCGGTGATATGCGATCACCTTGTTCATTTCATCAACATGCATGAGGTTCATGCCCTGGCCACTTAGCCCGGCACTGACACCGCCGCTATTCTTGCGCAGTGCGACCAGGTGCTGATAGGCGTCAACGATGCCAGCGAAAGCCTCGGTCCGGCGCCAATCCAATCCCTCCCAGTCGTTGAATGACCCTGGCTGCATAAATTCTTCACCCTGGAAGAGCATCGGTACGCCCGGTGCGGTCAGCGTCAGCGTAGCTGCCAGCAGACTTTGCGAACGTGCGAACGTATTATCGGACTTGCCGGGTGATAGCTGCTCGTTCATGCGCGCCGAACCGTTCGAGGCGCTATCATGCGAGTTGGTAAATACGATACGGCTGAACACATCACCGTTATAGCGCCGTGTCAGCTCGCCGCAGATGCCGGTCAGGTTGATCTGGGCAGGATCGTCACTATGCAGTGCCTCGCGCAGTGCGTAGGGGAAGCCCAGCTCCCACTGAGCAGAGAAGCCTGCCCCACCCTCGCCTGCAGCTTTAACGATGTACTCATTATCGGCCACATCTTCGCCGATAGTGATTGCATGGGGATTGATCTTTTTGGCTATGCCGTTGATGTTCTGCAGTAGCTGCCAGCCTTCGGGCAAGTCATTCGCAGGGTCGTTGTTGGAGCCATGGACATTGCGGATGTAGATGGTGGAATCCACGCGCAGCCCATCAACCCGGCACTCATGCATCCACATGGCCACGTTATCAAGGATGTATTGCTGGACTTCAGCGCGTCCAAAGTCGGGCCGCGTATTGCCCCAGGGCGTTGCAGCGCGCCAATCATTATAAAAATATATGCCGCCCATATCACCATCATGCCAGCCATCGAACTGCCACAAGTCCATCTCGCTGTCGGGCCCGAAGTGGTTATAAACCACATCTAGGATGACACCGATACCACGCTGATGCGCAGCTTTCACAAACTGCAGAAAGCCGCGCCGCCCGCCATACAGGCTCTCGACCGCAAAGATGTAGTCGATTGCATACCCCCAGCCGCGGTCCATGAGCATGGTGCTGATGGGCATAAGCTCGATCATGTTGACACCTAAATCCGCCAGGTAATCGAGTTTATCACAGACGTCATAAAATGTGCCGGTGATAGCCAGGTCCGGCCGATAGAAGGTACCGACATGGATTTCGTAGATGACCTGCTGTTCCACCGGCGGCGGAGTAAAGGCATCATCACCCCAGTCGAACCATGGGTCAACGATGACCGAGCTGCCAGCGGTAGTCGGAAAATGCCGGGCACGCGGGTCATTACGATAGAAGGTGTCCTTGCCATTCTGAATGACGAACTGGTATTCCTGCCCAGCCCGTGCCCCGCGTACGAAAGTGGACCAGTGTCCGTCTGCCTCGGCCGCCATAGGGGCCTGGCTCCAGCCGTTGAACGATCCCGTTACCGCCACGTTCGAAGCAAACGGCGCCCACACCCGGAAAGTCACACCGGTTTTGCCAAAAATGGCGCCCACATTTTTCTTGGTATTTTTCGCCATGGTTACTGCTTATGTATTATGCGTTTCCATTGCCAGAAGCGCAACCGATTAGACTACACAAAGCTATGCCGAAGGGGCGTGTGTTCACACGCCCCTTCCCACACTACGTTCGGTCGTGTCAACGCACTCAGCGCTCCTTACCTTGCAGGAGTTACTGCTACGTCAGCAGCCTTGACGAATGCGTAGTGATGGCTCCAAGAAATCTCGTAGTATTTCTCATTACCGATGACCACCGTCATATCACCAGGGCCGGAACAGTCGGCCAGATTGCAGCCTTCCGCATAGTCAGTGCGTGGCTGCGGCACGGACGCTACGACATAGCGCTGCCCGGGCTGCATCATATACTTAGTCAGGGCAACTTGCTGCTGATGATCATAGGGGATACTTTGCCATCCAGGCGCATCATATTCCGGCATCGGGCGCCCATAGATCGGTACAGCTTGGTTTGCCTTTGGCCGCACGACTAATGCCGTCGTTGGGACTGTGAACTTACCGGTGTCCTGGAACCAGGCGTTTGTACCACCGTACTGAATCTCGGTCCAACCGGCCTTGCGTGCCAAGACAACGTATGCGTGGCCGGTGGGCGCCTTATCTCCCCAGTCCTGCATCGCAGTGGAGCCGCTAGAACCATCTGGGTGCAGATATGGGTCAGCTAGCAGTGGAGACGCAGCACTAGGAGCAGTATGTAAGGCAAGAAAATTAGTCGTATCCTGCGCAGCTGCAACACAGCCGCTAAATCCTACGCCGGGACAGTCCTGTACCGACTGATGGCTATCCTTGGCTTTGATGGTAACCACCGGTGCATTCGGGGCCGCAGTGGGCACTATAGGGGCACCGACAGCGGCCAGATACGTTGCCCACGGCCAACAGATCCCAGGATCCCAGTGACGACTTGCCATGCCCGCATCGTTCACGGCAGGGTAGCTATCATGCCCGGCTATGGTCGCAGACGAAGGTTGTATGCGGAACTGGCGGATCAGCCAATGGTCAAGCTTGATTGAGGCGGCATATTCAGCTGGTGTCAGCGTAGAGCAATCTTCCGCCCGGCCGACATGCTCAACCTGTACATAGTGCGTATTTACCCACCAGTTACCAACGTCGTACGCCAGGCTGTCTTTGGGTACGGACACATAGACTTTGCCGGTCTGGTCAATCAGATAATTCCATGAGATGCACTTGCTTGTATCCTGTGCTTCCGCCAGCGCCTCAGCCAAGCTGCCTTCAGTCGTATGCTCAGTAATGCCGTACACTGGAAGATCACTAGGCCGTTTTGCTGTTGACCAGTTGCAGCCGCCATCCTTGAGCGCAGCCAGATCGACCTCACACTGTACATCCGGCGGACAATTAGCTGCAGTAGAAGCATCTCCGCCAATGGTTGCAGCCATGGCAACTCTTTTTGTGTTAATTACTACAAGCGCACCCACCACTAGCATTACCAAAAATACATGGGTAAAAGCTCTGAGTCCTTTTTGCATGACGCTCCTTAATCTGGCATGATACATCGCCTTTTATTTAATAGGCCATACTGTACCAGCCTATTCCACCTTATTACTGCTAGTGCCTTTACTGACATCCGAAGTATTATATGGTATGGCAAATCTACAGTCAGCCGTAGCATCGAGAGGCCTAGCCTGCTGATTCCAGCAGAAGACTGAGCGCATAAAATGGCAGTGGTGACACGTAGAGCCTCACCTGCGTACCGGCAGCAACATCCATCAGCTCACCGTCAAACTGGGCCGCGACACGCTCACGCACGACAAATTCTGATTGGTCCACACGGAAACGGTCTACCAAGCTTTTTTGCATAGCACGCCACAACTGCGAAAATACGGTTGTCAGATTACGCTCGGTCAGTGTGTGTTCTAAGAATGCGTCATCGGTAAGGCGTAAGGGCAGCCGTTCTACTTTGGCGAACCGTGAGCCGTTCATGTACACCCGCTCGTATACCACACGCTCCGCCCCCCGCTCTTCCAGCCTGAAGAACGGGGCATGCACGGCCGCCTTGAACCCTGTGATAAATTCGGTCAGGAATCCTATGCCTGGCACTTTGTGCAGTACGCTGCTGCGCATGTCATCCTGCGAAAGCCGCTCGGTAGCAAATGCCGTCGCTCCGAAACTGGCATAGCAGGCGGCCATCTTATTCTGGACCGTGCCATCCCTGCCGGTCAGCATACACACCATCGGCCGTATCTGTACCACCTTGCCGCTCTCCAGGACAGCGCGCAGCCGGTTGCGGTATGCTGGGCCATTCAGCATATGTGCAAGGTCGTTCGCATTACCGGTCCACAGCGGCAGGATGACCGTTTCATGAGCGTATTTGGGCATGTCCGGATCAGTTAACAGCGCCTCTATGACCATGCTTACCGTACCATCACCTGAGGCGACACAGAGCAGTGTGCGCGGGCCCAGTTTCGGAGCCAGGCTCCGAAGCAGCTTGCGGTTCGGTTCGGCACCGCCCGACTTCGTATTGATAACATGTACTGCGATACCCCTGAACACATTGCGCAGTTCAGCGATATACGCCTTGCCGCGGGAGGCGTGCGTACTGACGGGGTTACGCAGTACCAAGACATGGTCGAACCTTTCCCACGCTCCTCTATGCATAGTTCCATCATACAGATGAACTGCGCAAGACAGAAACGGGGCGGACGAAAATGATACAATGCAGGTGTGCAAGCCATCGAACTCGTCCGCAGTATCGTTCGCAGATTCATGCGCCGCATCGCCGGCACCCTTAACGCACTCAGTCGTGGCAAACTTGATCCCGACACCGTCACTATCATCGGCTGCGCTATGCACATCCCCATTGCCATCCTGATAGGCATGCAGCACTATAACCTGTGGGCGGCGCTACTCCTGCTTATCTTCGGGCTGTTCGACACGCTGGACGGCGAACTGGCCCGCCTGCAAAAACGTGATTCGCCGCGCGGCATGCTGCTTGACGCCTCAACCGACCGCTTCAAAGAAGCCATGCTCTATACCGGTATCGGCTACGCGCTGGCGCTCAGCCACCACCCACAGACAGCAGCCCTGGCTGCGGCCGCCTGTGGCGCATCGATCTCGGTCAGCTATGTGAAGGCAAAGGGCGAAGCAGCCGTAGCAGCTAGCCAGGATATTCCCCACGCCACGCTCAACCGCCTGTTCAAAGACGGCCTGCTCACGTTTGAACTGCGTATGTTCCTGCTGCTCGTGGGACTTATCATAAACCAGCTGGCGATCATCACGGGTATTATCGCTGTGCTAGCCAGCTACACCGCGCTGCAGCGGCTGGCACGCATCAGCAAGGTGGTGGCATGACCTACAAGATCGATTTACATACTCACTCCATCGCCTCACCGGATGGTGGCCTGCGTATGGTAGATTACGCCACCATGATAAGCGAAGGGCGGCTTGATTTTGTCGCTATCACTGACCACAACCGGATTGATTTTGCCCTGGAAGCACAGCGTGAATTGGGTGATGCTATCATCGTGGGCGAAGAGATCAACACGCTGGAAGGTGAGATGATTGGCCTGTTCCTGAAGGAGCCCGTGCCGCCAGGGCTTACCGCCCGTGAGACGGCCGAGCGCATACACGCCCAGCGCGGCCTGGTGTATATACCCCATCCGTTCGAAACGGTGCGGAAGGGTATGACTGATAGCGCATTGTATAAGGTTGCGCCTCTTGTGGATATCATTGAGATCTATAACGGCCGTGCCCTGTTCCAGAGTCGCAGTCATATGAGTGAAAAATGGGCGGCACAGCACCACTGCCCGGGTGCCAGCAGCAGTGATGCACACGGCAAAGTGGGTTGGGGCAACACTTACAGCGAAATTGGCAGCCTTCCCCGTATCGGCACACTTGCGCAGGCGCTGCGACACGCCCGCTACCGCCGTGAGCTCGTGGGCCTGCGTGGCATTATATACCCCAAATATAACCGGCTCAGAAAGCTCCTCGCCCATGCTTAACGACATCTTTTTTGCACTCTGGTTCTTTTTACCTGCAGCGCTCGCCAATATGATTCCCATCTTGGTAGCCCCTCTGCCCTACCTGCGCGACCTTGACGCACCGATCGACGGTGGCCTGACCTGGCGCGGCAAGCGGCTGCTTGGTACGCACAAGACCTGGCGCGGACTTATTGCCGGCGTGCTCTGCTCCACGCTCGTCCTGTGGCTGCAGCAGCTCGGCGTCGAGCATAGCTCCCTGCTCCATCGTCTGACGACACAAGTCGATTACACGCACTTACCCACCTTGATCCTTGGGCCACTCTTTGGATTGGGCGCATTGGGTGGTGACGCCATCGAAAGCTTTTTCAAACGCCAGCGCGGCGTAGCACCGGGACACGGTTGGTTCCCGTTTGATCAAACCGATTACATCATCGGCGGCGCACTTATTACGATGCCGTTCGTGCAGCTTACCATTCCGCAGTACCTGCTGCTGATATGCATCTGGCTGGTTATTCACGTCATTTCTACGTACGTCGGCTTTGTCTTGGGACTCAAAGAGCGGCCGCTTTAGCCGCGTGTACGCTTCGCGGTTTGTAGCGCTACATGGCGGCGCGGAAACACATGCAACCCATACCCAACCGTCGCAAATGCGCCCAACCCAAGGGCGGGCACCAGACTGCAGTAGCCAACCACATTCCATGCCGGTCCATATGCCCGGCCTAGTATGAAGCAGAACAATGCCAGCCACTCGAACACCGTGGCTAATTTGCCCAGCCCCGTTGGCTGTATGCCGAGCCGGCGCCGCCGTCCTATATAGGCAATAACGCTATTGGCAGCGTTCTGCAGAGCGATTATCCCCACTATCCACCACGCCGCTATATGGCCGGAACCGAGCGCAAGCAGCACTGCCAGCAGTCCGAGCTTATCCAGTACCGCATCCACTGATTCCCCCAGCGGACTCTTGGTGCCGGTCTTTTGTGCCGCATAGCCATCTGCCAAATCGCACAAACGTCCTACCGCCACCAACCAAAAGGCCACTTCAAACTGTTTTGACTTGAGCGCTGTACTGCCAGCAACTACCAGGACAAAACCCAGTACGCTAATGATGTTCGCTGGCGTCAGCACACCGCGGGTAGCTGCCGCCGCACGCTGCCAAGAGTTGCGCGCATCAGGCGCTACGGACGCCCAATCTGGAGTACCGGAGGTATGGTGCAGGTCCATAGCTGCACCATACCACAGCAATTCCCAAACAACTAGCGGTTAGACTACAGCGCGGTCAGCGCGTCTTGCCAATGGTAATAGTGCGCGGTTTGCGGCGTGTCTTTTTGGCGTTGCTGACCGCGCGGGCAAATTGACGTTCCGTATCATTGTCCGCGTAGCGTGCCACAGGGTCAGTGATAAGTACCGGGTGGGATGATTTCCTATCGAGCTCCTTCAGCAGGTCGACGGCCGTATCCCGGACCAGCCAATCGCGTCCCGGTGCGATTTCAACAATGGCCGTAATATGCCAGAGGTCTTTTGATCGTCGGTGGCTCGCCATAATGCCCAGCTGTGTTGCAATCAGCGACGGCCCCACCGGCAATAGGTCATTCGTTTTTCAATCAGCCGTTCAGCTGTGCGCGGGTCGGTCACAAACAGTTCGATAGCCATCGTCCAGACACCCTTTTGCGCGATGCGCACGCCTTGGATATTCTGATTGGCAATCCAGATAACCTCACCGTTCAGCCCGCGAACCCGGGTCGAACGCAACGTGATACGCTCCACGACGCCCTGGATATCCGGAAATGGCACGATAGTGATCAGGTCGCCCACGCCGAACCAATGCTCAGCCATCATACCGCTGCCGAATGCAAAATCCCGGAGCAGCGGACTAACCACGCCACCAATAACTACGATCAGGATCGCACTAGCGCCTACTAATGCTGACGGTTTGCTGGCAGGATGCGTAAACGCCCACCAGAAATATAAGCCCACTACCACCAGGAATACACGGACGATAGCGATAGACAGGATAGTCCAGGTTTCGAGCCGGCGGAACCGGTTCACCGTTGCCAGATTGGTGGCTGCATCGGCCGTACGTCCGAACAGCCGGCTCATGCGCCGCAGCACTATCGACACAAGTTTGCCTGCCAGACCCGAGACTAACAGGCTCACCACCAATATCCAAAACGAATTCCCGCCGAAGATCGCATTGGTAATCTGACGGAAGACATCTGTTGACTGCTGCAGCGTCTGATCTGCAGAGGTTGTTGCCAAAAACTGAAGCATGTTTGTTCCTTTCTAGATCGGCAGTATAGTGCCCGTTACCTCTTATGGTATCGAGCAGTCCGAGCGTTGTCAAACATGCTTTTTGGTTTTGCAGTTTGTTTTCAGTCCGGGCCTAATCTGTTAGAATATGCAGGTTAGGCGCCCGTAGCTCAGTGGATTAGAGTACTTGGCTTCGAACCAAGGGGTCGCAGGTTCGAGTCCTGCCGGGCGTACCATTCTCAGATAATAGAGACAAAGATGTTCGATTGCGGACATCTTTTTATTTAATTCCATATTCCTAATCTGTTGCATTGGTTTGGACCCTTTATGGCGGCAGGCTAAGCCCTGCTATAGTTAGTTTATGAAGAATGATGGCGTAATGATTGGGAAAGGTGCGATGTCCGGCAAGGGTCTCTATGCTGCCCGCGATTTCAAGAAGGGTGAAGTAGTGGTGAGGTATGAGCTAGAGCCAATCACTTTCCAGGAACTAAAGTCCCTTACCCCCAAAGAGTATGCAGCCACTCATAACGTTAACGGACAAATCTATCTGTATCCGGAGCCCGTTCGGTACGTAAGTCATTCCGAAGACCCAAATGTAAAAAATGACCATGCACTGTGTGCTGATAGCGCTTTGCATGATATTAAGGCAGGCGAACTCATAACTGTAGACGCTCGTTATGATGACGTACCAGTACTGAAGAAAATAAATGCCGTGTTAGTAAAGGTTCCAAGTATCCAAGAAGGCTTAGACTTCTACAGAGAACAACTCGGTATGCCGACTTTTTGGAAAAAGGAAGGCATTGCTTCGGTGCATTTGGGTGACGGCCAGCTGGTTATGAGCACTACCCTAGATCCAGAAACTAGCATCTTAGTGGAATCTGTAGGGCATGCTGCGGCGGTATTTGAACAAGCGGGTGGCAAAGTGGTCAGTCCGCCTGAAGACATAGACGTTGGTAAGCTCGTTGTTGTAGAAGACGCTTTCGGTAATCGATTGACGCTATTAGATTTTTCCAAAGGCTTCTATGCGATGGACGCGTCAGGCAATGTTACGGAAGTTGCTTAGGGATCCGGATTAAGACGTTTCAAACCCTCATAAAGACTAAGGATATCAGGATAAAGTGAGTTCCACCTTTTATCCACTGAGCGTACCGGTTCTCTTATGTCTCCTAAATACCCTACTCGCCCAATACGCGTGTACGTTGTTACCTTTCTTACAGACAAGCAGCCTGACAGATATATACTCCTTTCCGTAAACAGATTGTTGAGTTAAGGAGTGGGATATGAGAACACACAGGAGTTTTGCAGGAATAGTGGCGGCCTTGTTGTTTGGGACAGCTGTGCTGCCGATAGCTCAAGCATCAGCAATCAGCAAGACACTCCCCGTAAGCGTGCCGGCCCCACTGCCATTGCATTGGCAGCCATGCGCAGATGTCCCAACGCGTGATTGCGCCACTCTGACGGTGCCGCTCGACTATACCAATCCGACAGCCGGGATGATAGATCTGCCAGTGGCGCGTGCCCGCGCAGCCAATGCTTCGCAGCGGATCGGTACACTAGTATACAACCCAGGTGGCCCGGGCAATTCCGTAGCTGATTTTATTCAATATGGTAATCTTACTCCCACGTTCTCGCAAACGTTGGTGGACCGATTCGATATCGTGGGGTTCGATCCACGCGGCACGACAAACGGTCTTTCGTGCCAACCCAGCCAGCAGCAAGAGCAATATTGGGAGAGCAACCACCTGCCCCGTACCACAGATCAGGTCAACACTATCCTCAACCTGGAGCGGCAGTACAATCAGGGATGCATATCCAACAACCAGCCGCTCATCAATCATGTGGACACGGCGAGTGCAGTGCGAGACATGGAATCACTGAGGTTAGCCATGGGAGAACAGAAATTCAGCTACATGGGCCGATCGTATGGTACGTTTATAGGCTATCGTTACATGGCGCTGTACCCGGGGCGGCTGCGCGCCATGGTACTAGATTCGGTGTACGACCGAAGTGTGCCAGACCAGCAGTCGTTCATGGAAAGCAACGTCGTGCTGGATCAGTCGTGGCAGCAATTCAAAGCCTGGTGCCAGCAGAATTCTAGTTGCAGCCTGCATGGCCAAAATATTGACCAGATATTTGATGCGGCGCTAACGCGGGCTCGAACTAATCCAATCCCTGCGCCCAATGGTCCGCTGGGTACCCGGCCAGTAAATGACTGGCAACTACTCCTGACAGTAGAGCTGACAACGGCTGCCGGTTCGGCTACGTTTGCCTGGACCGATCAGATGGTCGCCGGAGCACAACACGGCGATGCTTCGTTGTCCCGCTTCTTGTACGACATCGCTTCGGGCTATGCGGGCGACGGCGAGTATTACTCCGGCGAAGGTACGCACCGTTCTATCGCCTGTGCGGACACCAACTGGTCCCAGACTTTGCGTACGACTGCCGATGTGCAAGCGCTTGCCGCCGCTTCGCAAGCAGTAGCTCCGCGGTACGGTCAGGTGAATGTATACCAGGGACCTGCTCAGTGTGTAGGGTTTTCCGTTCCGCCTGTAGAGGCGCCGCCCGTGCGTTCCACGACTGCCGATAAGACGCCAGTATTGGTCGTATCTGCCACCAAGGATGCTACCACTCCGCTGCTGTGGGCAACCCGTATCGCAGCACAAATACCCGGTGCACACTTGCTGGTGCGCGACGGCGACGGCCACATAAACTACAACAAATCGAGCTGCATTAAGCAGGACGTAGACGCCTACCTTACCAACTTGACCTTGCCTTCGCACGGCACCGTCTGTGCCACCGACAATAACCCGCCTCAGCCGCCGCCGGTACTAGGAACTGGGGAGGCAACACCCTCTAAAACCGAGTAGAGGCTTCAGATGGACGCAATCCTTCAACGGTAGCATTGCGGAGACTCGAACCTAATGCCTGCTTCCCTCGATTTACATTGCTGATTATTGAGGGAGGTGGGATATACAGCGAGTTCCACCTTTTATCCACTGAAGGTACCATGCATAAGCATGCTATATTTAGCCTATGCTACAAAACCGAACTGCTCGGAAGACTTTAACTATTGTCATTAGCCTTTTACTAGCATTCCTTTTAGCAGTTGGCTACTTTCTATGGCACAGAAATTCAATCAGGTGTCAGGACAATGGAATCAGCGGCTATTGCTGCGCACGTGATAATCCACCAGGCACCATTTGCCCAGTATAAATAGTTCTAGCTTAGCCATAGCTGCAATATACGCCACCGCCCTGTAATCTGTTATAATGACCTCTTGTTCACACCTATGCACCCGTAGCTCAGCTGGATAGAGCGTTGGTTTCCGGTACCAAAGGTCGGGGGTTCGAATCCCTTCGGGTGTACCATATTTCCCCCAGTATCATTTTTGAGCTTAAATAGCTCGTTTAACTTCGGTGGTTCCACCGAAGTTTTATTTGCAGAAAGTATTTCGCCGTAGTTTGGCGCGCCATTGAAAAGCAGGCCAAAAAAGTTAGCTTTTTGTAGTGGGTCAATCTGTTTCACGAGCAAATCCTCCAGGTGTTCCAGAAAATATTTAAGGTATTGTTTAACGACGGCAAAATCGAGCGGTTTTTCGGCGCTGCGTATATCGCGCTCCTCCTGTAGCTCCTTAATCTCTGCTTCTGTTTGCATGATATCCTCCTCTATGGACTTAATGACTAACTCTGAACTGACGAGCTTGATTTTATCTACCAAGGCTTTCGCCTTTGCTCGCAGTCCGGCAATGTGCGTTTCAACGCGCTGTTCTTCGTCTACGGCCGACTGGTTGCGTTGTGCCCAGATGGTCTCTATGGCCGCCAGAAGCTCGGTTATTTGTGCTTGGTCGTAGGTAATTCGGTGTACGAAGTCAGCAATGGTCGTTTCGAAGTCCTTTTTAGGTACACGGAAGTAATGGCCGCGTTTGTTGCAGTGATATGCCGGATAGCGTTTGCCTAACTTGCCACGCGAGGAGCTACCAAAGAGCGGCTTCTCGCACTCCGGGCACATGACGATCTTACGGTAAGAGAATTCGGCATTGCGCGCACCCTTCACGGTTGCGTAGCGATCTTCGATCGGGCGTTCATATAGAAACACTGCGCCGTCTTTCTCACCTATCACGAGCTTGCTTTTGTTGGCGGCGTTGAATAGTTCATACGACACCAGGCCCGGAAATTGCGCTTTTATGGGCTTGTCGTCCGTCCACTTTTCGCATATAACACCTGCATAGATGGGGTTTTGGATATAGCGCCAGAATGTCTTAAGATCTAGCTTCTTGCCGCCACGCTTGCCAATGATTTGTGTGCGGTCTTGCATACTGCGCATTGTCTGTATGCGCGTCCTGAAGCCGAGCTTGTTCAGTTTATCAACAATTTCCTGGTCATTCATCGTACCCTGAGCGCGCAGCTCAAACATCTTTACCATAAAGTCAGCTTCTTCGAGGTGCGGCTTAAGTATGCAGCGCTTGCCATTTGCAGTGTCCATTTTTGCACTGTCGAAGCCAAGCGGAGGTTGGCGCATCCAGAATCCCATGCGCGTATAGCGAACCTCCGCGCCAATCATGCGGCTCATAATGTCGCGCATTTCGTCATTGGCACGTTCGGCTTCGAGTAGCTCAGCCTTCTTGGTTGGTGAATAGGTGCTCCACTTGTATTCAACCCCTAGATGCTCCAGGGTGTTTACTTTCTGTGTGCTGATGACGCCGTAAATATCTACGAGCGATACACTGGCGTTTTCAAGCTGGCGTTTGAGTGAGTCGTAAGAGAACGATCCGCCACGTGTAAAGCGGTCAATGGATTTAACGATAAACAGCTGCACGTCATTCTTTGGGTCTTTGCAGTAGTTAATTGCCTGCTGCATTGGCTGGAGCTCTTTGGAAGCGGATTCCAGGAATACGAAAAACTCCTTGATGATAATACCGCGAGCGGCCGCAAAGCGTTCGATCTGCTCCTTCTGGGCTTCGGGCGAGTCACCATTAAAGCCCTGCTTGGCGGTCGATACGCGGATAGCGGCAACAGCGTTTTGGCTAGGCATCACTATCCCCTTGGAGCTGCCTCAAAATAATCTGGTTGCCCTGCAAGTCCTCATAGATTTTGTCTACAATCAGGTTGGCAAGGACCGTTATCCGCTCGCTAGCAGGCAAGGTTGCATAGTCAGGAAGAGCTGATGAGTTCTTGTTTTTCGAGCCTTTCGTTCTTGCCATGTTACCCTCGTAAGTATTACAATTCGTAATACTTTAACTATAACAAACTGTAATGGTTAGGGCAATAGAAACAGGTATTTCGGTGTTGAACTTTATATAACTGTATCGCCTCTGTTATCTTTTCTTTTTTATTCTCTCCCCCTATTATATATACATATAGGGCGACATTATTTTCTTGAAGGCTAAGAACGCATAAGACTAAAGGCATGAACAAACCAGTACTAAAACATAGACAGACAGTAACCAAAGGACAGTTAGAAGTATTGAACGTACTATTTGATTTTAGGTATGGAACGAATGATTTATTTGCAGCATATTTTGGTAAGAAGGATAGATCATTCGTACATAAACGTATGGCTATCTTGTTAGAGCGAGGACTCATTGGTAGGCGATTCGATAAATCCTACCGTCTACATGGCAAGCCTGGTGTGTACTATTTAATGCCCGAAGGCGCACGCCGGTTACAGACGGCACGCGGTACCGAGATCAATATAAAGAACATCTACAAAGACAAAGACTTATCGGAGCAGTTCGTGCGATATTCTTTGGAATTGCTCACTATCTACATCCAGCTAAAATCTCAGCATGGCGCTTATCTAGGTTTCTATACGAGAAGCATACTAAACCATGAAGACTACGAATACTTCCCGCAGCCATTGCCCTACGCCTATGTCACGCTAAAAGGTGATGAGCGTAAAAGGCAATTCTTCCTGGAAGTCCTGCACAATGAACAGCCATGGTTCGTGGCCGTTCGCACAATCCTGAAACATATCAAATATGCGGAGGACGGCGATTGGGGAGCAGCGGAAACTAATCTACCGAGCATATTGCTGATATGTGAATCTGAGCGCTTAGCAAAACAAGTGCTCAGGCGCATACCGAAAGCCCTGGCCGACTCATACGATGAAGACATCATTGAATTTGCAGTAGCGACTAAAGAAGATGTGCTAAGCGAAAAGGCTGCCATCTGGCGGACTGAAGTAAATGGTGAGTCATACGCGCTAGGACAGCTTGACGAGTGGACCGAACAGTAACTTCCATTTGTCCACAAATGGAAGTTGGCCTGTTTGCTGCAAGAAAACAGGCTTCGGTTATTTTGGAGTAATGATTATATTTCAGTTGAGCTAAATTAGCACCGCACATTCCTAAACTGTCGGACGACGCTTCTGCTGTCGGCGTCTATATAGATAGAACGCTATACTACCAACGACAACGGCGACGCTCAGGTACAGCTGGTAGTGCAAGAGGGTAGCGACATGTCCTGCGCCAAAATAGCCAATGAGCGACCAGGTAATAACCCAGACTGTAGCACCAATGGCGTTAAACGTGAGGAAGCTTTGCCATCTCATCTCGGTCAGGCCAGCTATAATACCGTTGGCCTGGCGCAAACCATCAAAAAAGCGGGCGACCAGAACGATCTTTGTTCCGTTACGGGCGTAGAATGCCTCGGTCTTGGCGATCCGTTTCGGTGTTAAAAATATATACTTTCCGTATCGCTCGATAAGCGGGTGGCCACCGTATCGGCCAAGCAAAAATCCGGCGTTATCACCTACTATCGAACAGATAATGGCGATCACCAGTATAACTAATAAATTAAGTTTGCCTAGGCCGGCGAAAATAGCTGCGGCAACCAACACCGTCTCGCCCGGCACCGGCACGCCCACGTTCTCCAAAGCAGCAGGCCACCCACAGCTAGGTAGCCGTAACGGTCCACGACAGGCGCAATCGTTTGAATAACTCCGGGCAAATGCTGGGTAGCGACCGACATGCTAGTTGTCCTTAGTGTCGGCAGATTTCCATACTAGGCGGGTAATTACGCAGGCGCTGGCCAAGCCTAAACAAGCGAACACGAGACTGCCCAGAATGTCCATAGGGTGATGTACGCCAGCAACAACTCGTGCCGCACCGATGAGCAGCGCCACCACACACAATAGTATTCCCACATTCCTGCGGTATAGGTACACCCAGTATGCGAGGAAGGCTGCCAGCAATGTATGATCCGACGGAAAACCGTTATCCGGTGAGTGGGGGAAATACGGTGTACTATGACCCACAACGAACGGACGAGGGTCGTGGTACAAGTAGCTCCCTGCCTTTGCGAACAGTACCGTAAGGAATGCACCGAGCAGCAATTGCCCCACCAGTTTTAGGCGTTGTTCTCGCGGCGCTGTCACCAACACCCAAAGTACGCCAATAACGGGAATAACGATAAAATACTTGGCGACAACAATAACAATCGCGTGCATAGATGAAGTATATCAGATGATGATATACAAAGCCTACGCGGTATAATAGAAACCATGAAACGATCAATGGAGCTGCTTCCCCAAGTTGCCTTTAGCATTCTGCTGGCACTAAGCCTGCAGCCACGTCATGGTTACGAGGTTATGCAACAAGTGAACGAAGACTCTAGCGGTAAAGTAAAGCTTGGCCCTGCAGCGCTTTATACTACCATCAAGCAATTACTCGCCAGCGGATTCATCGAAGAAGTTCCCCGTCAGGATGAAGCTGAACGACGGCGATATTACAAGCTGACAAAAGCAGGTTGGGACCGCCTGGAGCAAGAGCTGAACTATTTCCGTTCCAGCGTAAAACTGTCGAGAAAGCGCTTTGCCGACAGGCCCAGCGAAGCATAGCAGATGTCGCTATACGTAAGAATCTACAAGGTGTTGCTCCACTTATATCCTTTGACCTATCGCCAGGAATATGAAGCAGAAATGGTCTTGTTATTTTCGGATATGCTCCGTACGGCAGAAACGAGAAACGAAAAGATACAGCTCCTAATAGCCTCAGCATCGGATGCACTTCGCTATTTGCCGCGAGTAGCCACAGAACAGGCCGAACTATCAGTTAGCTCGTCACCTACCTTTATTAAGACGAATACAATTGTAATCGCGGCTTGTATGCTGCCGTTTTTTCTAGCCACGTTGTACCAGCTGCATATGCTACGCGACCACGAAGCAAAGCCAGCCCTCCTCAGCTTGCTGGTACATACCCGGCAGTTTTATACCATTGGACTACCAAGCATCGGTTTGAGCGTGGCGATTATTACCATTGCTTGGTCCCTGTTCAAATCTGAACGGTATTGGCGCAAAAATTGGCTGCAACTGCTGCGCGAAGCCTGGCATAACAGCTTGCTTATCTTTACCGGCCTAGGACTGCTCGCTCTGGCTATTATTTGTTAGTGACTGCGGCTCAACGTCTTTTTTGGTCATGGTGAGGTATATGACCGTGGCTAAAATTGCCGACAAAAAGATGACGCTCGTTACAACTGTGCCTAGCCCTACGCCACCGTCTTGCTTGGTCTGCGATAGATAGTCACCTATAGAGGCACCTAAGGGTCGGGTGAGTATGTAGGCCACCCAAAAGCCGAGGATGGCATTGAGCCGTAGCCGTAAGCTGGCAAAAGCCACTGCTGCGATCAGAGCGCTAAATACGACAACTGACAGCAGGTACCCCCAATTCAACCGTTCAGCCGTCAGGTCGCCTGCTGAGGTGCCCAGGGCAAAGGTAAAGAGAATGGTCAACCAGTAGAACATTTCGCGCTTTCTGGTTCTAATGCTGTGAATAGACAAGGTGTGCTCGCTGCGATACCAACTGGCAAAACAGATGGCTAGCAGCACGCTAAAGATGATCGTGGTCGTAATAAGTGAGACGCCAAAATTATCGGTAAGGTTATCGGACACCAATGTGCCGACAACGCTAATAAGCACGACGCATAACCAATACAGGCCAGCTACATAGCGCTTGGCCCTAAACTGGAATACCAAGCTAATGACTAAGAGTGCCGCCATTATAATACTAGTGCCGGTTAGTCCAAGATTGAGATTGGTGTTTAGGAGGTCAGCAGCGGTTTCGCCCACAGTCGTGCATAACACCTTAATAATCCAAAAGAAGATGGTGATTTCGGGCACTTTACTAGCCAGGTAGCGGAGACCGTTCTGTGAGCTTGTGGTTTCTGTCATACTAATTGTTACCCTGCTTACATTCCATTAAAGCATAGCAGGTTATATCATTTGACGATATACTGAAGACGCATGAAACCAACTAACAAAGCCCTGCAATTTGAACCAAGACGCCAGTCGTGGCAAGTGCTTACTAAAGTGCCGCAGATCACGGTGCTATTTTGGGTCATCAAACTACTGACTACCGCAATGGGCGAGGCAGCTTCCGACTATGCCGTACAACGCTACAACCCGTATCTCACAGTACTCGCAGGTTTTATGGTGTTTGCAGTCGCGCTAATCATTCAGCTCAGGCAACAAAAATATGTGCCGTGGGCCTACTGGCTTGCCGTTGCTATGGTGGCCGTGTTCGGGACTATGGCAGCCGATGTGCTGCATATCCAGCTCGGCATACCTTACGCTGCTACGGCTGTATTCTTCGCGGTTGCTTTGGCGGTTATTTTCGCTATATGGCATAGGAGCGAAGGTACATTATCTATCCATAGCGTTCATACGTTTAAGCGAGAAGCGTTTTATTGGCTCACAGTACTGACGACTTTTGCACTCGGCACGGCCACGGGAGATCTGACTGCTATATCACTGCATTTAGGCTACCTGTCATCTGGCCTGCTGTTTGCAGTCATCTTTGCCTTACCAGCTATTGGCTACAAAGTGTTCAGACTGAATGCGGTGTTTGCTTTTTGGTTTGCGTACATCATCACTCGTCCATTTGGTGCATCATTCGCCGACTGGATCGGTAAAGCTAAGGCGGTCGGTGGCTTGGGACTGGGCGACGGCACAGTGGCGCTCGTGTTAGCGCTCGCCATTATCTTACTCGTTGGCTATGTGCAGCTGACAGGAATTGATCGACAGACAAAGCAGCTCAACTAGGCAGTTTGCTCAAAACCGAGCATTGCCGGATTTGGTCAATCGAGCTAGCAGCGTTAGCGTAGTAGCAATGATGAGCAATGTCGTAGGAGCACACCAAGAGCTACTACTTACTTATAGCCCTTTGAGAAATTCGGAAGGTGAGATATTGAGGCACTTTGCCAGCTTGGAAAGTGTTGCAATACGAGGCCACCGACGACCTTGCTCAATAAACGCGATAGACAAAGGCGTGACGTCAGCTTTCTCAGCAAGCTGTTCCTGCGTAAGCCCACGTGCACGGCGGATTTCGGCTACGCGTTTGCCGAATGCTTTTAGGAGTTTTGATTCTGCTGCGTCACTCATACTTCAAGAGTAAATAAACATTACAATCCGTAACAGTTACAACTTGTAATAGTTGGCAGAGTGTTTTATGCTGCAACAGATAAAACTATTACGAATTGTAAGGGTTATAAAAATGCACGATTTGTCAGTTGTACGGCGCACAATACCAAAAGTTCTATCTAAAGAATTAGCGGAGCGGTTATACGACACCAGCTACTACGGTAAGGCGGTAGTAGTGACGGATAAGCCTGCGGCTCTGCTCGCGGCAACGAGAAAACAGTGGGCAATGCAAACCAGAAGGTTACGGCACAAGCGCGCAAGTACGCTGGACGC
This sequence comes from Saccharimonadales bacterium (SeqCode), assembly GCA_035479715.1. Lineage (GTDB taxonomy): Bacteria > Patescibacteriota > Saccharimonadia > Saccharimonadales > UBA4665 > JAJZCD01. Next base: position 162,965 of record DATIIK010000006.1, read on the forward strand.
AATCAAAAAATTAGAAGCCAACAGACAGATTTCCTGGCGGCAGACGCTCAGGTTTTCCGCTAAACCACCCGAAGAAGCGCTGGAAGCGGCAATTACATTTGGTACGGCTGGAACTTTTATGGCATTCCCGCCCATGTGCCGGACGATGTATATAACGTACCGATTCAGCAAAGAACAGTTGTACATGCTGACGAGCTGGATGCCTAAAGGTGGCATAGTGATTTTGTATGAATGACACACGGCTGATAATCACCACCGAAGATGCGCTGCAATACCTGCGCTTTATCCGGAATAAGAAGCAGGAGTACTTGCTTTGTTTGTCGTTGGATAGCGGAGACCGCCTGATCGTGCGGCGTACGGTTACGATCGGTACGCTCACCTCTTCTATAGCGCATCCGCGTGAAGTCTTTGCCGGGCCACTTAAAGATCGTGCTGCGGCCGTAATAATTGCCCATAACCATCCATCAGGTGCCGCCGAGCCTAGCCGTCACGATATTAAGACCACGAATCAGCTCGTCGCCGCAGCGCAAATCCTAGGGGTGCGCCTACAAGACCACCTTATTGTAACCAGAGAAGGCTACTTCAGCTTTAAGGAGAACGAGCTGCTCTAGTCTAGGTCAATAGTTTCCTGTGCCGTGTTGTAGATATCGATTTGAGTTTCAACATCAAGCCGCTCGACCAACCATCCTCGTAGCTGACACTGCTGGATAAACGTGTCGATCCTATTCCTGCCGTTGATTTCCTTCAAAGTCGCTACGACACCAAATTTTATGCCTTGGCCATCGTTGTTGTTTAAGCGATCGTTAGTTTTTACACTTATCCCCCACAGGCCGTTCCCGTAAGCAGTTTTGGACCTAGTCCTAGGAGTGTATTTATCTTGCACTCGTTTCGTATTGTCCCACTTGCGATATAAGACACGCGCGTCCCTCTCATTAACGGTGAATCTCTCACCACTTAGGACTTGCTGAACATTGCCATTTATCGCTTTAACATATTTACTAAGCCTTCCATCTGCAATACGACCAAAATACAGATCAAGCTCTGTGTTTGTGTAATCAACGCCTTGCCCGATCGAACACTTGGGAAAGTAGCAGAGAGTAGCCCGCGCCACAAACGGGTGATACCCATTCTCTACAGGCACGGGAAGATTGTAGTTGTATGTATCCCATGCGGTCGAAACACCGCTGATAATAAAACGAATCTCATCATCGGGTGAATTTACTATGTCATTGATGTGGGTTGGTACAACTCCATGACCAACATATGGAGCCATGGCGGAACTGGAAGATTGAGGGCTCCATTCTGCCGCTGCATCTATTATCAATGCCTTAGCCACCTCTCTACTAAGCCCAAGTACGTGAACTAGGTACGCCAGCTTACGAGTTACCCACGGTGCGGCAAAAGAAGTCCCCATCTTCCTGCCTTCTCCCGCTGGAGTGCAAACTCGAATAAAGTCCCGACCATCCCCCCCGTATGTGCAAATATCAGGCTTATTGAAAAAGGACAAAACTATGCCCTTACGTGAGTATGACGCAGATGCACCTGAAGCATCTACTGAATTTACTACCATTGAATTTATTGAATCCGCAGGAGCACCAATAAGTTTCTCGTCAGCGCCATCCCTTAAACTCTTATTCGTACCCGCAACTACAAAGATCACATCAAACTCATATTGCAGCTCATCAAGCACTGCTGCCTCGGGAGATATGGAGTTTTGACCGATCTCTTTATCTGACCCAAGAGATAAATTCCAAACCTTTATGTCGGGATTGGCCATTACTATTTCACGAATCAGCCGCATCACCGTAAAGGAACTAAAATTATTTCCAGTTGCAACGCCAAAGTGTCGCACTCTAAAGCGCCCGCATCCATCATCTAGATGAGGGTTAAATGAAGGGCCATCTACAATTATCGATGACACTGCCGTTCCGTGAACGGCATCATCAGAGGCACGAGGCAAATTTTCATCTAGCATATCATGGTACTCAACCCATTCATTGAAGTACACCTGATCACTGAAAGCTTTATCAATAACGCCTACCACTGGCTCGTCGGAAGGTGAAGGTATCGTGATTGGGCTTCCGGGTCGTATGCCGTCAAGCGTAATATCTGAGTCGATCGTAGTTTTTTCTTCAACTGACATTGCTACTAAGAAAGGAGCCCTCTCGTTGAGGATTTCAATCTCACGAGTCGTCAGTAATACAGTAGAGTTAGAGTTATACATTAAGCGTCCAGACTGGATATCAATATCTAACCTCTGCATAAGCTCCAGAATGTTAACCCCTGTATCGTAGATTGTCACAATGGAATTCTGGCTCGCATCCACAGTCCTCTGAGGTATTCTAAAATTCTCAACATGATACGCATCTACGACAGTATCGAGGAATGAGTTCTTAGAATGCCCGTAGGACTCAAAATCAATCGAGTCATCTAGCTGACCTATTTGTTCGTAGGTAATTTGACCACCAAAACGATCTACACTATTTAGTAATCGTTTCGCATTTTCTAGCTTCTCGATTGTTTTCTCGAGAACTGCAAGATTTGCTATGTAGTGTGTAATCACGTGCTTTTCGCCACCATCAGTGAATCTTGCCCCAACAACAGTATCATTCGGCTTCTTCCCGTGACCTGCGAGCAAGGTATGCACGCGATTGCTTTTCGGTACCACAGTCCTATACTCTACGTCTATAATTGCTCCGGGTAGCAAATCATTATTTTCCCAATAGGCCAATACTGATTTCATCTGACGAACCAACAAATCAAGGTGCTCAGCTTCTACGGGAGGTGCGCCGGCGTGTATATTGCGTGGACCACCTCCCGCTCCATGTGGCTTCTGTTCGAGCCGTCCTTTAATTTGCAATATGTTGTTCATGCTACGCGTTCAATTCCCTAGCGACTTGGCTTTTGGATGTGCCAGTTATTACTTCAATTTCACGGACAGTGTAGCCCTGTTTCTTAAGTTCCCTTATATCACCGTCTTGTTTGGTAGCACTGAGTGCTTCATATATCCTGCGTAAGTAATCGTACTCGTTTCCTGTATCACTAAAGGCTAATGACGTTTTGATGATATTTTTTAAATCACCCGGGTACGGAAGATGCTTGCTAGACGCAAGGATCTTTCTGAACAATCGGATATTGCGAGTGGCAAATTTAAACTTCAGCAACAAATCGGAAACTATAGCATCTCCGGCATTAATTAAGTCTTCTTGGCTGTAACGATTAAAGTTAATTACAGCGTCAAACCTTCTCGCAAGAGCCTTATCGAATTGCTCGTACAGGTTGGTTGTCGCAATTAATATGATTCTCTCATCTAGGCCATCCATGCCTTTTAAGAACGAGGAAGTAACCCGACCCATTTCCCTGACGTCGCGCGAATTGATTCTATCAAGTGCAATGGCATCAATTTCGTCTACAAGCACTATGATACGCTCCGGTTGTGGTAAGTTTCTTAGCTCATCAAAAACAGCACTTATATTTTTTTGCGTTTCACCTAAGCGGCTACTTATTAAGCTGTCGAAATCAACCATGTATAGAGTGCGCTCTAGAATTAGAGCAATTTGTTTAACACTCTCTGTCTTACCGGTTCCCGGCGCACCCTCAAATAAGAATTTATGGAGACCTACACCATGACGAATAGAGTTCATAACTCCAACAATGTCAGCCTCGATCACTTTAGGTAATGGTAAAGAAGCACCAGTGTTGGTGTTTACTTTTACAAAGTAGGGCATGTCGTCATTGTGTTCTTGAGGGGTGAAAGTGTTTGCCCCCGACATCACGGCCATAATGTATTCTGCAAGCTGGATATCGCCGATACTATTGAAGTAGTCTGCAATATCATATGCTTCAGCGCGAAAACCCGCATCATTGTTCTCTGAATAGTATTTAATAAGATTCAGGATGTTTTTCTTTTTTATTGGTTCCTTCATACTGTTTATAGTATCACAGGCTGGGACAGATAAGCAATAGTTTGGGACAAAAAGTACTTGTGGAAAAATAGAAGAAGTGCTACTATCAGGGGTAGAAACGACAAGGCGACGGCCTCGGGATACAAAAACCGATTAAAACTCTGAGGGACTGAAACGAGTTAGAAAGGGGAACCGCAAGGCATGGCCGGAAGTCGCAAGACAAGCGCGAACGTGGCAAAAGTAGCATCTAAAGTGCTCAAGTCACCAAGCAGCAGCAAGCCAGTCCGCAAGGTAGCAGCATCTGCGCTATCTCAACGGGCGCCGCAAAAACGCGGCAAAAAGTAAAATCGCCAGAATTGCTTTCGATTTCTACCCGAGGCAAAACTGACGATCTAATTGGGACGATAAGAAATTATCGTCCCTCCAATATAACATAAGAGCCCTTAGGAGGGGTGTGAATAATGGCTAAATGGGCAGACTATCTGATTTCCGAAGTACGATTTAACAGCGCCGGCACACACATTGATAAAGTTCGTGTGCATACGGATACCGGCGAAGAGGTAAGCGGAACTACAGAAGATATGACGCGGCAGACTGTTATCGATTACCTGGACTCCGGCAAGACATTCGTGACTATCTACAAGAATGACGACGGTTCCTGGAAGAAGGGTGCATCAGTCGGCATCGTAACCATCAAAGGCACGCGTTACATTAAGACGCACTCTGACGGTACTGAGAAAGACAATCTCGACGAACTGCCACCGTTCTAGGCACATGTCGGAGACAGCAAAAAAGACGCATGCTTGGTATGCGTCTTTTTTGCTTGCATAGGTATATTAGCTTTGTTCAGTCTCATTATTGCCGAGCTCCGCCTTGAGCTTCATGAGCAACTCAGGATTGCTATGCGAAATCTGATGAAAGCCGCTCTGCAAATCATGCAGCAAGGCAATAGCATCCTCACGGGTGGCGCGCTCTGGGTCGTTAATCGCCAGCCAGCGCATCACGCTCTCAATATCTTTTTCGTTCTCTTCGTAAGGCTTATCCATTTCACCTCCACTCTATCATTAGTTCCCTCAAGGGTGTTAGCTAATAAATTTATCAATGCCGGTAAAGCGCGTCATTTGCCAGGCGAGCTGTGCTGACGATATGCGCCGCATCACTTCACAGCTATCATTCTGCGAAAGAATATTTAGGCTACCTTCCCATAATATCTGTCGATCAAGAATGGCGAGCTTGCGGTGATGACCGCCCGTAAATAGTACCTGCACGCCCAGATGTTGTAGCTCGGATATGGCTCGTAGGCTACCGTCGCGCATGTGGTCTTTGTCTCCATCCAATGGATTGCGCGTATTTATAACGACTCGAACCCTTCGCTTTTTGAGCTTCTGAATCGTCGGCAATAGTGTTTGCAGCCTGCGTCGTGTAATGAATGGCGACTCAATAATTGCTTCATGCTGGCATTTATTTAGATCTTTCAGAAAAGCATCGTAAAAGCTGTCCTGGTCGTGTAACTGTGTATCACTAAAATCAGCGGCAACCCGTTGTTTGAAGAACGCATTAAGCATCGCAGTTCTCCAGTCCGGCGTAGCTTACTTCACCATCGCAATATTCTAGCCCTAGCCGCTCCAACCCCTGTACCAAATGCACAATGTCGGGATACAGGGTGTTCCACCTTTTATCCATTGAGCGTACCATGCAAATTCTAGTACCCTGTTATATACCCTACATTTAGTCTCGTAGTAACTGCATATAATCAGAGCGAGCATATAAAATTCTAACTACACTCACTTGGTTCCCAGTTTTGTAGATGACAAGATAGTTATCTACTACCAAGTAGCGATAGCCACTAAGCCGTGAGTCAATGCTACCTAGGCTAGCCCCTAGCTCAGGAAAATTCTCCAAGGATTGAGAACGCCGCAGGATTTTGTCAGCTATATTGGTTGCTGCAGTCGGATTCTGTAATTCATTATGTATGTAAGACAGCAGTTCAGCCAAGTCTTGCTGTGCCGCCGGCAGGAACACAACCTTCACAGTTTTATATTGAGGCTTTTTGCGACATCCTCTATAGAAACCGCCACGCCATTCTTAGCGGATTCTTCACCTTTCTTGATTTCTGCCACCAATTGCTCGGCCGTAGCTTCTCGGTCATAATCATCCAACTTGGAAATAACGTAAGTGCCACGACCGTTACGGGTCAGGTAAACTGGCTTGTCAACATCCACACGGTTTAGAACATCTGTGTAATTTCGTAAGTCTGAGATTGGTAGTATAGTAGGCATTTTGTCCTCCTTCTTTTATGACTATATAATAGCAAATTCGCGTGTTAATTCAACAGCAAATAAAATCATCTGAGACCGACACCCATTTCTTTTAACCCGTTGTATAACCTAACGATATCCGGATATAAGGCGTTCCACCCTATATCCACTGAGCGTACCAAGCATAGTTTATAGACATACAGGGGTTGCAGAAACTATTTCTGTAGCTCTTTTTGTTTTAGTAGCAAAGTAACCGTCGATTTCCGTCGGAATACGTCACCTGTCTATAGCTGATCTTTCTATCTTCATATCCTTGCAGCGGGGGGTATGCAGCAATGGGAGAAGGGTAAGCTTTGAATCGAAGTATATGATAAGTTTGCCAGTTATACTACACTTATTGTGTAGTATAATTTTATTTTCACTCAGTACTTGCATCTTATGAAAAGTCTCGACATTTTAGCTTCAGATATACCATTCATGGATGCTTTACGTTCACTTATAAGAACGGGAGCGGTGGCCGCTCCTAGCCTAGAAACGTCGTCGCTTATCAATCTGCCCGTAGTGATCCGTTACAGTGGCCTTGATGCTTCCTCGGCAAAGCGCACGTACATTTTCATACAGGTACTCCAGCATGTCATACGTCACCGGCTTGAAGGTAAAGAGGCCGAGACAGCTAACATACTTTTTGGTTTTGAAGGATATGCGGGTGTGCCGATTCAGGATCGTTACCGCGCAGTCGCTAAGTTATACAATCCTTATTGGACGTGGGAAAATTACCGAAAGGAACCACTGACCCGTCACCTGCTTACCATTTACCTGAGCCTGAAGCGCGAGGTTGACCTAGACTTCAATTCATCAATCCAAAATGCATATTCTCGGTCAGAGCATACGGGGCTCGTCGGCCAAGACTGGCTGCTTGAAGAATTTGACGGACTATTTATTTTACCGAGTGACAGCAGTCGGCCAATAGAATCAATCCAAAGACGCCGACTACGGGCAATGTGTGACGAGATAGACGTGTATCGCCATCCCGCATATGTACGCGAACGAGGCATCTCCTCTGCGCCCCAGCTGTCTCTGTTGAGCCAGGGGACCATAAAGATTCTCGACACCCACGCAGACGCGGCAAGTAATATGCGCACCTATGTTACCGAGGTTACATTTCCCCAACCTGTGCGCTATGGTGAGTCAGTGGAGTTCACAATGTATAAACGAGTAGAAGCACAGATTGAGCATGTCTTGCAAAAGCGAGGCTGGGATTGGTATGGGCTTGTTACACTTGCGAGCCCTGCACAGTCGGCACGAGTATCACTTCGTTTTCCGCCCGGACAGCGTCCGAAATCCATTTGGCATTATAAAGACATAATCAGTGGGCTAGTCAGACCTGGAAGCCCAACCACACAGAATCGCCTCGCTATAGATGCTTCCGGCTTTGTAAGTTACATGTGGAGAGATCTTTCGGCAGGATATTCATATGGCATCAGTTTTGAGTGGTAACGTAACTACTTCGTCTTCCGAAACAGTTTTGCAAGCTTCTTCGATTTGCCCAGGTATGCATCCACCGACCAATCGTCGGGCTTATGCAAGAACAAGCCAATGCCAAGAGCGATCAGTAGGTAATGCGGCCATACGCTTTCCTTGAAAAACATAAGTGAAAGCGACATAACGACGAGGAAAATAACTGAGGTAAACCGCAGCAGTATACCACTCAGATACAGAAGAGCTACTGTTACTTCGATCAAAGCCGCCCCTAACACTACAAAGAGCGGGTCGAACGGGAAAAAGCGGGTCAGATGGTAGTGATTCACTACGTCGAGCGTCAGCGAAGTATCCATAAATTTGACACTTATAGCCGTATAAGCCAGTGAAAGTGCAAACAATAAACGAGCGATAGGCATGCTCAGCCAGGCGTGCTTCATAAGCTTTGCAGCTTTAGCTTTGCCAATCATCTGACCATCGACTGACATTTTTTGGATCGGCAGCAATATAACTGCGATCGCCTCACCCAAGTAATTACTGTAGGTGAGCAGGTATGGCCCCTTGAGCAACAAGGCTAGCGTCCAGATAGCAATAACGATCCATGACCACACCCTACTCCAAAGCCCGACAATTAGACCCGTACCACATACCCACAGGCAAACTTTAATGAGCTTGTCGGCAAATAGGCCATGCAGGGGCAACTCGGGCCCGAACAGTGCATCGTGAGAGGCCGAAAATAGCAATGACGCGCCAAATGCTAGCCGTATAACATCAGGAGCAATGGTGGTTGTTTTATCTATCCTCTTGCCGATATTCTGGAAGACCGGCTGGAACCTTAGATACAGGGCATACGCAAATAAGGCAGCTATCAGCACGGCGAAGCTACTAAACAGCACCCAATTGTGGGTGCTGTTTAGTGCATGCCAAATATTTACATGATGATTATGTTCATCCCTGTCAATCGTATGGGCGTCGAGCACATAGACTTCGTGGGCAAAATTGTCTAAAAAGATTTTTGGTATTTGTAGCATAGCCCCATTATTACAGGTTATGTTTACCTGAACTGTGATTTTGGTCAATGCCTACTATCTACCTATGCATAGCGCGAAATATCTGAGCCATAAAACATACTCCCATCTCGGCCAAGGATCCTACTCTTTACTTATCGTAGATCACTTGGAGGTGAGCCATGCGCCACATCACCGCCTGCAATTTGCAGTCCAAAACAAGCGAGCGTTTTCGGAGTGTGAACGATATCCGGATATAACCTGCTCCACCTTTTATCCACTAAGCGTACCATTGAAGAATTATAGATATGTAAATGCTCTTCGAGGAGTGCCTACTCGTCCAACCCTTGTCTCCAGAAACCTACAGATCGAATGGGCGGTCGGGGAGTTCGTTGCAAAGCTAAGTCTGCCGAGGGGCCAAGCTAGAAGCTGGGGACCGCGATAGACCTTAGGGCTTCAGGATGTTGTCACCGACTATAAATGTATGGCGGTCAGCCGCAGTATTGCTGCCGTAGAAGCCACCATCTTTCCACTGCACTACCAACTCTACAAAACGGTCCTTGCCATAGCCGGAACTGCCAAGTGTCAGGGCGCTCATATCAGCAGGGACGTCGGCCAGACGGTGATGACAGACTACCTTCTGACCATCTGCCAAGATAAATTCTTTACCATCATCAAAACCGAGTTCATCAGCCGTCCAGGTTGTTTTGATGTTGCCAAAATTATCTATAGCCCATACTTTACCCTCAACATCGTGCTGCTCGAGCGCCGTAGTCCGTGCGGGCACATCCCGCCCTTGACTCAGCCAATAAGCGGCCAGTGGCAGGAACTCCAGGCTACGAAACTGAGTGGTGTTGATACGCTCAGCTTCTTCGGCCGTCAGTTCGCCCCACCCTACGGCCGCGGCAGTAACGGTTGGGATGTCCATAACCTGTACCTCGTCCATAAGGCCGTGTTTTTTTGCTAGGCTCAGGCCGCGACCAGCATACGTGCTGACCACGAGTACATTTCCAATCTTTACATAGCAGAACGGTGTTCCGTTCGGCCATTGCTTCTTGACCGCTTCACCACGTGGCGCGACATTTAATAGCATGACGGGCTGGACCGCTTCGTGCGATTTCGGCAGATCGTTCAGCACCTGCAACTGGTCCAGCAGATTGCCGGCCGCTTCGATATCAGGCGCCGCGCTGGTAACACCATGAAAAGCAGGCCTCACACCGAACAGGCTGGCAAACCGCAATTCCTGGCGGGCACGGGCATTATCGTCGGCGCAATCGGTAATAATAGATCCAATGATATGTGACACAGTAGGAACTCCTCTAAAATTAATAATCCGCCTTGGAGGCGGAAGTTACCAAGAAGCGCTTGCAACGCGTCGGTCCCACCGCTATGTGCGGGAACGATCGATTGACATAGCGCAAATCTCAAAACTCATCATCATCGACTATAACTAGCAGGTTAACAAAAAACAAGTGCTGATGCGCAGCAGGCAAGATGACAAATCTGGTTATAACTTTTAGCTAGCCGTACATGTCAGCAATATCCGGCCAAAGCGAGTTCCACCTTTTATCCACTGAGCGTACCATTTCTGTTACGGATAAACGGTAAGCCTTCGTCTAGAAGTCTTTTTCTTTGCTATGATAGTCACATGAGCACAAAGCCCCAGACTGCTAATTTCATCCTTGAGCAATTAGACAGTCTCAATGTCAGAGTAAGAAAAATGTTCGGAGAATATGCCCTCTACTGCGATGAAAAGTTGCCAGCTTTCATCTGCGACGATACGCTATTTGTCAAAATAATAGACAGCAACGAGAAGTTGGCTGTCGGGCTTAAAAAGGGTCCATGCTACCCTGGCTCAAAAGACTATTACATCATTTCCGGCGAACGTTTAGATGACAGCAGGTGGTTACAAACCATTATACAAACGACAGCCGATTCTCTTCCGATGAAGAAGAAATAGCTCTAACCTCCGCTAGAATGCCGTGCTTGGCATAATAAAGGTATAAAGATGTCACATGGTCGGCATTCTTTTGTTAGTAGTGATTTTCCTAAGCTGCATGAGTTCGAATCCCTTCGGGCTGAAATTTTTCAAGTTGGTTAGCGGAGGCTCCGTTATCCGCCCATGTATCTGATGCCAAAACGATCGGCCCGGGAGTGTATACTATACCTAAATTATGGAAACAGCGCCTAGCACACCACGATCGCATAAAACCCTACGGACAGTGAAGCATTCTTGGGCATTAGTAGTCTGTGTAAGCTTACTGCTCGGTATCATCGGCATCATTGGTTCTACATATGTGCAGCACCACAGCTACTGGTCGGATACTATGTATGGAATAAGTCGGTGTACCGAACAATCACCCGGCCTGCCTAACGTGCCCAATCCAAGTGCACCAAAGACACCAGATCTAACTGGTTGCACAGGTGTACGAGTTGGCTGGCCAGCGACCTTTATTGCGAGTGACGTGCAGATATCAGTAGGCGTAAACAATCCGAAGCAGCCGCTTACGATAGATGAGCTGTTCGGGTTTAGCGACCTGCACCTAAACCTGGGTACGTTTTTAGCGGATTGGATCGTATGGTCAGCGACAGGGTTCGTATTAGCGTACGCAGTGATGTATTGCCGTACGAAAAAAATATAGAAGAACAGCACACTGTGAGCGTGCTGTTCTTCTTACATAGGGACTAATGCTAGCTACAAGCCAAGTACATGCAGCACATCATTGCCCATAGCTTTTTGACCCTGCGCATTCGGATGGAATGCGGCGGGCTCGCCAGCTACGCCGGGACGTTGAATCCAAGGATCCGCAGAACAGATGTCATGACCCGTAAAGTCTACCGGTGCAAATTTCGCAAACCAGCCAGCGTTATGACTAGCGGCCTGCAGAGCTGTATTAAAACCTGCAGTAACAGCAGTAAGCCAGTTGACCTCATCGATACTGAGGTTAGGGTTTACACACTGCGTCGAGACAGGATTGTAGTACCCGGTTACGACAGTGATGGGCGCCAAACCGTACGCGCTGCGGCTCCGGATACTGGCCAGCGTATCCGTCAGCTGATTCTGCATAGTGGCTACGTAGGCGTGAGCTGCCGCAGTGTTCTCTGTGGTGTCACAGTTGGCGGCGCTAAAGCAAGCGCCGATGAAGTTACTCCAATGCACATCGTTCGCACCAATGGTCAATGTCAGTAGTGCGGGTGTGCCAGCGGCGAAGGCTGCATCGAGCTGCGGCCGTACCGTTAGGGGACCTACCGTTTGTGGCCCGGTAAGATTGCCCACTACTGCTCCTTGGCAGGCTACATTACTGCTAACAAGATGGAGCCGAATCTTACTCAGCTGAGCATTGATGCCATCCGCGACCGTCGTAGAATAGGCCTGTGGTGAGCGTCCGCAAGCAGTATCTTCTGTAGTTGCGTTGCTTACAGGGGACAAACCCAGCCCGGCAGCCACTGAATCTCCCAGGGCTACGTACCTGAACGTATCATTAGCCTTCAAGGTACTCATGCTGTCAGCTGCAGCGCTGCCGAGCGGGACTGCCAACAGAGAGACCAGGCTTAAGACACCGGCAAGGCCAATACTGCCCCGCTTTAAGTTAGTGACCTGTATATGTACCATACCAACGCCTCCTTGTACTACTTAAAACGTAAGCATACCATCCGCTACTATGCTCGAACTGTAATATTGTTAGCATTTTGTAGGTACTCGAATGCTGAAGGTTATACGCTCCATCTGCCGGGCACACTGCCCCGCAAACTAGCTGTGCGCTTATTTCCGGTTACTTTTCTGAGCACGGCCAGCATGCATAAAGCCCAGGCAAGCAAGCACCAGCAGTAATAGTCCCGCGGCCAAGGCACCGTAAGCTGCAAACTGCGCAACCACGGCCATAGTGTCAAACGCATAGGCATTCAATAGTAGGCCACGCAGTGTCTCACCCCGGAAGACGATCTGCACCCGTCCGGCTAAAGCCGCGTTGGACGGATCAGCCATGGACTGTGCACTCAATTCTGCATATGTTTTTCCGCCGCCGATTTCCTTCAGATGAACCGCGATGAAGTGATCGGCAAAAACTTCTGCCTGCTTACCCGTTAGTAATTGCTGTCCGGCATACTTGGCAACCGCCGTCTTGTCAGCCGGTGGTAGTGCCGCTAGGGCTGGACTACCGGCGGCCGGAAAACTGATAGTTTGGGCAGCAAGTTGATCATGCACCTGTGAGTGGACGAAACTATGGGCATACGACAAACCACCGTAAGCCGCCAAAAGTACCACAGCTAGAATGAGGCCGGTTGAGGAGAGAAGTTTGTCTAAAGTGCTGCGATTCATAGATGTCCTTGTGTGTTAGTGTTCCCTGAGGAATTGACTGTTAATTTCACTTAATATTACGCGTGTACATAGCTAGCATAGCTCAGTGGCCGGACATGTATCATTGACCAAAATCACAGCAATACTGTGCTAGCGGGCAAGGTACAGGATAGCGATCCTTGTCAGACTGGTAGGATAAAGGAGAAACCTACCGATGCAGATTTTAGCGGCACGTGCTGTGCATGCCAGATCTTTCAGCGAACGCCAGAAACGGATCTATGATTTCCTGAACAGGCAGCGTACCGGCGTACTATCAACGGTAACACCCGACAACAACCCGCACGGAGTCGTAGTCTACTATGCAATCGAGGATGATTTTGTCATAAGCTTTCTGACCAAAAAAGGTACGCATAAGTACGACAATCTTATCCATAACGATCATGTAATGCTCACCGTATATGAACCGCTTACCCAGACGACGGCTCAAATAACCGGCAGGGCCATAGAGCGGGATAGCCAGCGTAGTGTCGCAAGGATAGCAGGTGCAGTTTTTGGCGACAGTCTACGAAAGAGTAGCATAGGACTGCCACCAATCGTAAAGCTGCAGGCGGGCGCATTCACGGCATTCCAGATCGAACCCACCAGCATCCGCCTGGCACTCTATGCACGTCCGGAACCGGGCGATTACGCCCAGCTGTTTGAATCGATAGAATCGTTTGAATATAAAGAGGGGGCCTAAACTTCGCTACCCACGGCGGCTTCCAGCTTGGTAATATCACTGACGGTAATGCTGTTTTTTGAGATAGCCAGCCAGCGTTTTTCTTTTAGTGTCCGCATCTCCCGGCTGATTGTTTCGCGCGATAAGCCTGAGCGTGCTGCCAGATCTACTTCGGTGGCAGCCAATATATAACTACCATCTTGTTGCTGCTTGCCAAAGCGACGGCACTCTATGATAAGTTCATACAGCAGGCGGCTGCGTGCACTACCCGACATAAGATGCACCATTCGTCCGAACAAGCCTTCCATGCCACTATACAAACGACTGAGCAGATCAAGCATCACGTCGGGATTCTCCTTCAGGAACTGCAATGCGTCATCAGCGGGCACGATATGCAGTTCTGTGTCGGTCTCGGTTTTATAAAAGTAACGGTTCTTTGACTTATTGATCGCCCACGACATGGGGAAGAAAGAGTGCTCTTTAAATATATTTACGATCACCTCTTCCCCCCGGTACGACACGTCATACTTGCGTACCCTGCCACTGACGATATAGAAGATATGTTCTGGATTTTCGTCCGCAAAAACTAATATCTGCCCTTTGGGATATTGCCGATTGGGGTACTGTGAGAATTGTTCGTGTACTTTAGCACTCACTTCAGAAGACATAGCATGACTTCCTCCTGCATCTAACTATAGGCCGATTCCGTAGCCCCTACAATCCACCACATCATCCATAGCGGGCTTGATGCTGCTTTCTGAATTTTTGCTATCATGGTCTTATGAAAAACGTGCCATACCATGACAACCCGGGCAATGCGTGCGCACTCGCCTGCTACACCATGATTGCGCAGTACCTACTGCCCGACGCCCACATAACGTTCGAACAGCTCAGCAAAGTCGGCAACTGGCGTGAGGGCTATGTAGTATGGGAGTTTCCGATTTGGAAGTGGCTTATGGACCGCGGCGTGTACATAACTGACTACGATGTCATTGATTACGATGCTTGGTCGAAAGAGGGAGTCAGCGGGCTGCAAAACTCCCTGCCGAGCGATGAATTCAATTGGTACAAAGAAAATACCTACGATCTAGAAGAAGTGACTGGGCATATCCAGCAGGCTTTTGCACACCCCAACTTCAGTTACACGCACCGGAAGCCCACATGGGAAGATCTACTGGCCGAGCACGAGAAGGCTGGGATCTGCGATGTGGTGCTAAACTCCCACATTCTTAACCAGAAAGAGGGCTTTGCGGCACACAGGGTCGTACTCATAGATATTAGCGACAAGGAAGTGATTTTTCATGACCCGAACTTTGATGGTTCCGGCAAGTACCGCCACGAACCTATCAACCGTTTCCGACAAGCTTTCGAACATATAGAATCGCCCGCTCTTGCCCGCTATAGGCTGCAACCATAGCGATCCCTGCTTCTCTTACTCATGTGCACACGCTATACGTATCGACCTATATAAGCATACCGACCTGGCTCAACAGCTTCAGATGGTCGGTATTGGCCACCGAAAACTTACCGATATCTCCGGCCATAATCAGTTCGGGATGCGTGGCCGCAACCTGCCAGCACGCCAGATTACCCTCCAGATATGCAATATCTTTATGATAAGCCCCGCCCGTGCCATCAGTACCCTTCAGCGAGCGGACCAGCAGTTCCCAAGTCCGGTCCTGGGCACACTGTACTACATGCGCCTCGCTATCATGCAGCCACTCCCATAGCAGATCGATGGCATGCACTATGGCAAACGTTTCAGCGAACGACCGGGCTTGCCCATCGTCGACTCCCAGTGCCAGCGAGATTGAAAGATGCCGGCGCAGAATATCCTGCCAGCGCTGCTGGGATTCCCAGGCATGCCAATCGGCATACACTATCTGCTCGCGCAGTACGGCCCGTCCCTCGTTGCCGGCTTCGTAGCCCTGCAGCCCCAAGCCCAGCAGCTTCAGTGGCTGGTTGGCACCGTTCAGCCGCTCCAGCAGATGACTACCGATCTCATGACCTACCGTGGCGATAAATTCTTCGCGAGACAAGGAATAGGTTGCCGGCCGTACCACGGCGGGCGGATCGTAGCGGACACCCCAGAACCCATCAGCGGCATCCAGCATATCGTAGTTATCAGCGCCAATGTTTTTGAGCAAGCCGCGCACTATCACATCGCCGGCTTGGCTCTGTATGACCGCATCGTCCGGAAGTGGTGTGTCAGCAAAAAGTTCAGCATAAAAACCACCGTCACCTTCGTGACGCCGCTTCATCTCGGCAAAGACGGCCGGGTCCGGGGTCAATACGGCGGTCTTGGTGTGCATACGCGGCAGTACATCCAGCACGTTCTGGGCGGCGGTGCGTACCCGGCTATCAGCATGCTCCAGTTGCGCAAGCGCCTGATCGTAAAAGTATCGCAACACGGCTGCCAAGACTTCCGGCTTAGGGCTGCCGTGGATCTGTGTATTGAGCCGGGCGAACTCAGTGTCATCACCGCGCTGTGCCGCGAACAGCAGGGCAATTTTCTGCAGCAGCTCAGTTATGCAATGCTCATACGCCCCGCGCACTTGGGGATTACGCTCCTGCACCTGGATCTGCTCCAGTAACTGCTGCAAACCAGCGCGGCACTGTAGTACCGCATCCGTATCAAAATCCGCAGGACGCAAGCGGGGGTTCTGCATTTTGCCCGACGCAAAAAACGCTGCCTTTGCATCCCGCAGATCCTGTGGCGATGGGCCAAGCAAGGTATATATCTCTGGTACTACGCCCGCCACCTGCACCAGCTGCTCGTACCATACTGCATCCAGAGCATTCAAGGCAGGCGTTATCCGCAGACCTGTCTGCAAGCTGCCCGGAACCGGTGCGCCGACACCGGCTAACAGCGTCTTAAACAAACCAGTATTTGCCACCACATCGCCGATTTCGGGGTGGAATTGCATTCCTAAGAGTGGCCGCTCGGTATGCATCATGATTTCTATATGGCCGGGCGAACTGGCCAGTACTGCAAAGGCCGGGTCCACCAGCACTACACCGCGGGTATGGTTTTTGTGAACCACCAGGCTGGGCGGCAGCCCCAGCAGCGCCTGGCCAACTTCCGTAACTGCAACCGGCTGCAAGCCATTCTGTGGCCCGTCCAGCAAAGGCACATCGCCGTTATAGGCGATGTGCATCAGCTGCATTCCCAAGCAGATACCGACTATTGGCTTTGTGGCAGTCCGTATAACCTGCACTTCCTGTGCGTAGGTGCTCAGGTGCTTTTCAGCGTCATCATACCAGTAGCCGCCTGAAAGCACCGTCACATCATGCGCATCGGCTAGTTCGGTCGTTATACCCGAACAATGTACGGCTGTAACGTCATAGCCGCAGCGCAGGCACAAATCGTACAGCTCCTGCCAGGTGTCGCTATCGTTATTTACCAAGAGCAGCTTCATATACTCTGTCAGTGTAAGTGGCAGAGTATAAATGTCAACCGGACACCAGTTCACACTCCTCTCTGAACATGCATCTGCAGACTCCGTACTGCTTGCTATCGTTACATGGATATGCTTATATGAAGGCAAACTTACAAAAATAAATAATAAAAAAGGCGCCCCAATGCCCCAAAAAACTTCTGCGTCCAACAATACAAGAAGCACAAGATCCACTGCAAGCAGAAAATCCACCAAGACATCTTCCCCTGGTCTGCTGAAGCGAGTCTTGTCGGCACGTGCCACGAAGCCCCTGTTGGTCGCCGTAGCTTTTATGGGTGTCGGCTCGCTTACTATGTTTATCGTCTCTGCCGCAACTACTACATACAGCCTGTGGAGCACGAGCGCACTGCCCCGCACTTTGGCAGTTTCGGATACTACTAGTAAGGAACTGGGTGTAAAATTCCAAGCCTCCGTCGCCGGCAACGTCACCGGCGTGCGTTTTTATAAATCAGCTCAGAACACCGGCGTACACACTGGCGATCTATGGGACAACAAAGGCAACTTGTTAGCCAGCGTACAGTTCAGCAATGAGACGGCCAGCGGCTGGCAGACCGCCTTATTCGCCAAGCCGGTCAGCATCGCCGCCAATGTCACATACGTCATATCATATATTGCACCGAACGGACATTACTCCCTCAATCCAAACTATTTTGTCAGACAACCACACACCACTAAAAAGCTCATCGCCCCGCAAAACAGTACCAGCGCCTCGAACGGCGTCTACGCCAGCACTTCCACTACCAGTCAGTTTCCGACCCAAAGCGGCAATGGCGCTAACTACTGGGTAGACGTACTGTTTAACACGCAATTACTCAGCCCCCAACCCGCACCAGCCGCACCGACCGGATTGAGTGCTACCGCGCAGGCAGACAACAGCGTACTCCTGAACTGGCAGGCAAGTGCAAGCGCTAACTCCATCACGCAGTACACCGTATACCGCAACGGCAACAAGCTGGCGACCACCAGCGGTAGCACCCTTACCTACACCGACACCAGCACGCAGCCCGGCACTACCTACAGTTACCAGATACAGGCAACCGATAGCACCAGCGCCACATCCGCACTCTCGGCCTCTGTCTCAACTACGACCGCCAGCTCTACGCCGCCCACAAGCGGCGGTGGCAGCACCGGTGGTACCACTTCAGCATCCTGCCTTACGACTACGAACGTCCCTGGTGGCGCAGACTCAGCCGGTGGCTGTTGGCCCGGCCCGAACACTACCGGCCCGAACAACGGCCTGATGGACGCGTCAGCAAAACAGACGCTGAGTGCATACAGCGGCCCATGTGTCATTACTACCGATAACGCCGTCATCGATTCCAAGGTCATCAACTGTAGTGCCGTCGAGATCCAAGCCAAGGCGGTAGTCATAAAGAACAGTGTGATCAATGGACAGGTCTACATCAACTCTGACGACCCACGCACCTCATACAACCTTAACTGGTCACTGATCCTCCAGGATTCCGAAGTCAACGCACCTCAGGTCCAGGAACCAGCCGTCTTCGAAGGTGCGATCACGGCCATCCGCGATAACATCCACGGCGGCATCACCAGCATCCAATGTGGCGACAAGGCAGCACAGTGTATCATCCAAGATTCGTGGCTGCACGGCCAGCTGATGCCACAGGGCGTCGATTGGCACCTGGGCGGCTTCCACAGCATCGGCGGCACCAATTACACCATCACGCATAACAGTGTCATCTGTGACACCCCCGTCAACAACGTCGGTGGCGGCTGCTCGGGCGACCTCGTGTTCATCCCTTACGACAAAAACATCTCGCACGCACTCGTGCAGCACAACCTGATGGGCGCCAGTACCAGCCTCTCGTACTGCCTGTACGGCGGCGACAAGCCCGGATACACCGCCACCTACATGGTATTCAAGGATAATGTCTTCAACCGCGGCAGCAACGGCAAGTGTGGTGACTTCGGACCTGTAGCCGGAACTAGCGCCACCAACACCGGTAACGTCTGGACCAACAACACCTGGGACAATGGCGGGACGATAGCCGCAGAAGAGTAGTATAACCTCGGTACTACCTGGACAAAGGGCGGACAAAACCGCCCTTTGTCATGCCGTAAGAACGACATAACAGCGTACATTACAGCCGCCCGATAGCAAGGGTAGGACCCCTTGATGGCCTATCCACAGGGAGTACCTAGGCAGCTATATCCGCGCCAAAGAGCCGTGTGCGCATACTCATGAGGCGCAGGAACGCTACGACGCCATGGAACAGCAGTCCGAATGCGAGCACAAGTCCCAGTAAGCGCAGCACCTTGTCCTGGTCAGGCACTCCACCTAAGACGACTTGCGGACCTAATTTTGCCAACAGCTGAAGGGGCGGTTGAAGTGCAACAATAAGGCCAGGCACGAATACCAGCAGCACACCGAAACGCCAGGCAGTTGCAAGCAAAAAAGCCCGGATGGTCGGATGTTGGACGACCCCGCTCCGGGTTATCAGGATGGTATGTTCAGCACTATCAAGATCCTGCCCGATATGCACTACGTATTCGACCAAGAAATACACCAGCAGGCCAGCAAGGCCCCAGAGCAATACCACGGCCAGATTACCCAGCGTCAGGCTTGAGAATAGAGCTAGAAGCGGACGGACGACGTTGTTAGTATAATTAACACCCCATTCGCCGTCGGCTACGCCAGGAAGCGACGTACCGAACGAGAGACTGCTCATCACCAGATATCCACCCACCACCGTCCCACCTAGTACCAGACACCATATCGCACTGATCGGTGAAGGCGATAACGACCTGAGCAGCCGATAAGCAAACGAGCGTTCAGCCATTTCACGCATTACTATGAGTATAGCAACTGCCCCAGGTACTAGGAAGCTCAGAACATGGTCATGTCTTCGGGAAGACAGAGAGCGACGGCAAACAGATCGCAGTAGCCGCCGTAAGCTGCTGCCGCAGAAAAGTACCCGGACACAGCCATAGCAAAATGCGGTATAGTACCAGTAATGACCTTGCACAACGCCCAGCACCAACTAACCGCTATAGACATCCTGCAAGCTAACGATACAGGCGAAGGTTGGACCCGTCCTACCAGCAATGGACTCTACCCACACCAGTGGCTCTGGGACAGCTTTTTTATCGCCATCGGACAAAGGCACTACAACATCGAGCGTGCCATGGACGAGGTCCGTTCGCCGTTCCGTGCACAGTGGAAGAACGGCATGCTGCCTCACATCATCTTCGGGCCGGCCAAAGGCTATCATGCTGGACCCGAACTCTGGCACTGCGAACGCAGCCCGCAGGCCCCAGAAGGTATCCGGACATCCGGCATCACCCAACCGCCCATGGCCGCCGAGGCGGTCGTGCAGATCGGCCGCAAGCTGTCGCGCAAAGACCGCCGCACCTGGTACAGCGAGATGTATCCCAAGCTTGTGCGCTACCACCAGTGGCTCTACCACGAGCGTAATCCGCGTGGCGATGGGCTGCCGGTCATCGTGCTTTCGTGGGAAACAGGCATGGATAACAGTCCGCCGTGGATGGAGATCATGCACAAGCAGGCCCTGTCGCTCAAAACTAAACTTGCCAAGCGGACCAACATGGAATCGGTCCTGGAACGGTTCCGCAAGGATATCGCAGCAGTACCCGCCAGCGAGCGTATCTCTACCATTGACCTCTATAGTGTCTATGACCTGATCAAGCGTCTCCGCAGCGTGCGGTATGACAGCACCACCATTTTGGCTAACCACCCGCTCCAAATCGTAGACGTGACATTCAGCTGCATCCTCATCCGTGCCAATGTGCTGCTGAAAGAAATCGCCGATGAACTCGGGCAGGAATTGCCCCGTGATATCCGCCACGCTATGCGGGTGGCGCCGCACGCACTAGAAACACTCTGGGATGACGAAGCACAGGAGTACTGTAACCGGGATGAGATCACCGGCCGGTTGGTGCGCGTACCCAGCATCAGCACATTTATGCCCCTGTACGCCGGAATCGTCCCCAAAGACCGGCTGGACATATTGCTCGCCAAGTTGGGCGACACCAAGACATATGGTGCAAAATACCCCGTGCCGAGCACACCGCTCAATTCGCCTTACTTTTCACCGAACCGCTACTGGCAAGGGCCGACCTGGATTAATATGAACTGGCTCATTATCCAGGGACTTGAGCGCAATGGGCGTGGCGACGAAGCACAGAGCCTGCGTGAAAAGACTATCGATATCGTGAAAAAGAATGGTTTTCACGAATACTATTCGCCCCTAGATGGAGCGAAGGCTGGGGCGAACAATTTTTCATGGACCGCCGCACTCTACCTGGATCTGGTACAGCAGTAAAGCAATGACCCCAGGCGCGCCTAGGCGCGACCGACGCCGATGTACTGCATACCCGCTGCCCGGACGGCATCACTGGAGAACCGATTCATAGCATCCACTAATACTCGTGCACCCTGAAGCTGCGCAGCGGTTGCCACAAGGTCCATATCCACGAATTCAGGCCAGTCGGTGGCCACGATGACCGCCTCGACTCCATGTAGTGCTTGGCCAGCATCTTCCAGGAATGTAACTGCATCGTGTAATAAATGTTCGGCTTCTTCGCGGGCTTTGGGGTCGTAGGCGTGTACTGTAGCGCCCGCCTCGGTCAGTAAGTTGGCCATAGCAATCCCGGGAGACCGTCGGGCATCACTGGTGCCAGCCTTAAACGACAGGCCAAGCACAGCGATTGATTTACCCTGTAGAGTGCCGCCAAGTGCAAGCTGGAGCTTCTCCAGGATATAACCTGGCATCGATGCGTTGACGGCTTGTGCAGCCTGCATGATCTCTAGCTCGACACCCTGTTCAAGGCCGGCCGCGATCAGCCCTGACACGTCTTTGGGAAAGCAGCCGCCGCCGTAACCCCGGCTGGCGTTCAGGAATGCACGGCCTATACGTTGATCAGCGCCCACGGCACTCATAACTTCCACGACGTCGGCGCCGACTTTATCGGAAAGCCGGGCGATGCTGTTGGCGAATGAGATCTTGAGCGCCAGGAAAGCATTGGCAGTTACTTTTATAAGCTCCGCACTCTCTAGGCTCACACTGATATAGGCGCCTTTCTGAATCCGAGCAGGCGGGGTAAGGCTTGCAGTGCGGGCAATCGTATCACGCTGCTGCTCGATATTCCGGTACATGTCCATGACACGTTCCAGTGCTTCCGTATGGTTGCCGCCCACTACGATGCGGTCGAACCATAAGCTGTCAAACAATGCCGTGCCCTCGCGCAGGAACTCTGGATTAGAGACATAGGCGTTCGACACACCCGCCTCAGTAAAAGCCTGCTGTACTTTGGCGCCCGTACCAACGGGCACGGTACTTTTCTGCACATACACAGCGCTTGGTTTCAGGTATTGGGCAGCCTCTTTGGCCGCAGCAAAGACATAGGTAAGGTTCGAGCTACCGTCGGGGTTATCAGGAGTACCGACCGAGGAAATGACAATATCGCTTTCTGGCACTGCTTCGGCGTACGAGTCGGTAGGGATAAGCATGCCCGTATGGACTGCTTCTGCTACGAGCGCATCCAGGCCCTCTTCATAGAAAAATGACCGCCCCGCGCGCACGCTTTCCAACCGGCGCGGGTTTGGGTCCACCACGTATGTTTTCATGCCTGCCATGGCGGTGAGTGCGGCAGTGGTCAGGCCTACATAGCCCGTACCAAGTATCGTTATCTGTGACCTCTGTTCCATGGCGCCCAGTATAGCATAGTAGCTCCCTGAAGGCAGCCCTGAAAGAAACGGTTGTAATTCCTACCTCCACCAGCCATACTTATGCATAAGCATCATGGAACCACTCAAACGGCGATCGTTCGACGGGATGGCAATGCGCAGGCCACAAGTGGCAGGTGCTCCTGTGCCACGGCCCGTGCGGCTAGGTGCACCGGTCGGACGGCCATCAACACCGCAGCCCACACTGTCGGCTCTGCAGCCAGTCCAGCACCCACCTCAGACTGCCACTCCGCCCGCCGCACCGTTATCCCACCCCACTCCGGCTCACCATCCGGTCCCGCAAGTGGCAGCATCCGCGGTGCAGCAGCCATCGGTACTGCGCCCTGCAACAACCGCGAACATGGATATGCGCTCACCATCCTCGCCGGTAAGTCCAAAGTTACAGCCCCAACAGCCTTCCACGCCACGGCACGGTAGCTTTGGGGCTGGCGTGATGCATGCCGGACAGCAGACAGCCCAGCCACCGACCGCTTCCGTGTCCGTTAGCCCTGTACTTCCACAGCCAGGCCAGGCAACGCCGCAGCCGCAACAGGCCGTCCATCCCCATGCCGCAGCCATTGGCAAAGAGGCAGCTGAACACCATCAGCGTAAAGAACCCCACCCGACTGCTCACGCCGGCCTGATCGGATTCGGCGTGTTCGTAGTGCTCGGCATACTCTGTTTCGCGCCGATGCTGCCCGGCAAGATCTGGCACGATGCACCTGGCAGCTCCCAGGCCTTCTCGACAGGCGACCAGAACCTGAGCTGTCTGGGCACACTCGGACCTGTTACCACGACTGAAAGCTTCGACACCAAACTGGGCTTCCCTGTGGTATACAATTACGCCACCACTTCGCACATGCGAGCCGAGTGTGGAGGCAAGGCCCAAACGGCCGTAGGTGGCCACACTTCACAGTTCAATCCCATCGCCGTGGCGATTGATTTTGCGATACCGCTCGGACTTTCTATCATTACTGCAAAATTGTGGCGCAAATTCCGCAGTACCGACTAATCGTGCAGCGCTTCTTCACTGGATACATCATTTAGCTGCTCGATATCGTAGCGGAGGATACCCTGCAGGCCTAGGCCAGCTTGTTTCTGTGCCGCCACCACGAAATTCTGCGGCAACCAGCGCGAGTAGCCATGGGAGGCCAAGAATAGCTCGACTGCTGTGAATGACAAGCCCGCAGCCGCAAGGATCTCACGCACAATGTGGGAACCCCGACCGTTGTAAGCGCTAATGACATTCATGGCAACCACACCATCCGGCGTCAGTTTGCCGCCATACGCCTGGAATGCCTCGACAGTTTTAAGCTCCCGCGGGATACTGCTGCCCGCGAACGCATCAACTATGATGAGATCATACGTCTGCGCAGTGCGGCTTAGGAAACTGCGCCCATCCGTGTGTGCGACCGCCAGCCGGTCATCCACCGGCGCATCGAAATACGTATAGGCAAGATTTGTCAGGCCCGGATCGAGCTCGACAACATCAAGACGTGTTTCTGGCAGTACCTTGAGCAGCGCCGTTGGAAGTGTCAGGGCCCCGCCGCCGATAACGAGTATTCGCTGCGGCCGCAGGTACTGGGCAAGCTCGAGCAGACGCTGGTTATAGTCAAAAAGCAGGTTGGAATTATCGTCTTTGGCAATGCCCGATTGTGCGGCCTTCTGTTCGCCGCTATACAGCACCCGGGCCGGACGGTTGTCATAGAGTCCGTCAACTACCGAAAAATGCCCATACGCCGTATCGCCTTCCCATAAAACATCCTGGCTCATGCAAATAGTATATCGTGCGGAGGCAAATCATACACCGCACTGAGGCACTGGTCCTGGGCTTCGGATATGCTTAAAGCAGCATATCCTTGTGCGGAGGCGCCACAGCTGCCCTACGCCATTTAGATTACCGGGCAAGATGCTTCAGGATGCTGGCGAATTCGGTGTAATTGCTGGCACACAGCCAGACATCAAGCGCGATGAGGACCGGAAATACCAGCAGTGTCTCCCCTGCCTTACCTGTGGTGATCCGCAGCGCCTTCAGCGGCGGGATGCCGAACTTGAATGGGATAGGCAGCAGCCATGGCACACCTTCTTTGGTAAAGCTATCCATTACCAGATGCGACGCATATCCGAGTAGGAATGCCACCCACACGAAATGGATGTCGACATGCGGCATGATGGGATGCAAAAACTGCAGCAGAAGCTTGGCCAGGAACGCGAACAGCGCAAAGCCCACCAACGAATGACTGATGAACCGGTGTCCGCCCAGCAGTCGTGCATAGGCCCTGCCCACGAAATGGCCCTCCGGCAGGTTACGCCAGAATGGTGCCGTCGGCTGGTCGGTGTCGGGGGCAATGCCACCAAGCTGATTAGCAAGCGCCGCGATCAGCAAGGTAGAGAGACGCAGGCCCGAAGGCGCATCCACCAGCAGGAGCACAGCAAAAGCCGTTGCTGCCGCCAGGTCATGGGTACGCGCTGTCATGCCCCCTATTGTAACGTGAAATGCTTACGCTTGCTGCTCTTCTGGGTTGGCTGTCTGTTTTTGCTCGCGCCGTATGGGGCGCAAGTATTGCTTCAGTACCGCTGCTTTCTTCTCGCCCAGCAAATGGACCAAATCCTGGTCGCGCGCCTGCAACACGCCACGCATGCTGCCGAACGTCTTTATAAGCTTCTTGCGCGTAGCCGGGCCGATGGTAGGGATATCGTCGAGTACGCTAGCCGTCTGGTGCTTCACCTTCAGCACACTATGGTAGGTGACGGCAAAACGGTGCGATTCATCGCGGATACGCTGGAGCAGCTTGATGACATTCGTGTTGTGGGGCAGGTTTATCAGGATAAAATCGTCCGTTTCCGTAGCAAATCCGCCCAAGCGGTGCATAGCCTGCTCATTCAGCTGCACATTACTCCCACTCGTCCCCGGTTGTGCCCGCAACGTCGATGCATCTTTCAAGAAGGACGGACCTTCTTTTTGAACTTTTTGTGTTGTAGTAGACTTTGGCTTGAGGATGACGATCTGTTCCTCACGCTTCGCAAGGCCTACGAATGGGATGTCAGCGAGCGAAGGGTTCCAGGCGGCTGCCTGGTCATCACGCGCCCGCACCGCTGCGTCCAGCTGTCCCTTGCCGCCATCGATCAGAAACAAGTTTGGCTTGCCCCAGGCTTTCACATTCTTTTCGCTCAGGCGCCGGGCAATAGTCTCGTTCATATTATAAAAATCGTTGTTGTGCTCTTTGCGGGTTTTGAACTTGCGGTATTCGCCTTTGTCGCTCACCCCGTTTGTGAACACGACCATGCTGGCGACCACATTAGTGCCCTGCATATGCGATATGTCGTAGCCCTCTATGCGGCGGGGGAAACCGCTCAGACTCAGCACGTCCACCAGCTCGTTCAGGGCATGGTCCTTAGATATATCCATGAACTCTTTGTCACTGAAAATGACTTGTTTGCCGAGATTCTCGAGCGCCATCAGCTGGTTGCGAAGTTTGGCGGCCGCTTCAAAGTCCTGTGCTTTGGCAGCTCGTTTCATGTCACGCTCAACTTCTTTGATTATAGAATTGCGCCGACCCTCTACGACCGCAATGAGCTTGCGAAGGTTCTTGCGGTAGTCCTCTAGGGACGTCTTGCCTTCCTCCAGGCCGGGGTCGAGCCCCAGATGGTAATGCAGCGTGGCCCGTTTCTGCCCAGGCACACGGCGGGTCGCGAACGGAAAGATACGGCGCAGCAGCTTGAGCGCCTGCCGCACGCCGTAGGTACTGAAATATGGGCCATAGTAGCGGGCGCCATCATCGAGTGGACGCCGGGTCGTACCAACGGTTGGAAAATCACTGTCGTAATCGATACGGATGTAGCTCATGGCCTTGTCGTCCCGCAAAAGTATGTTGTACTGCGGCATATACCGGCGGATCATCTCTGCTTCCAAAAACAGTGCCTCCAGCTCACTTTCCACTACCATCCAGTCAGTGTCATGGATTTCTTCGACCAACGCTTCGGTCTTTGGATCACGATTGCGGCTAGCTTGAAAATACTGCCGCACGCGGTTGCGCAATACGGCGGCTTTGCCCACGTAGATGATCTCACCGCCGGCGTTCTTGTGGAAATACACGCCCGGCTCTTTGGGCAGGTCCTTCAGCTTGGCTTCGAGCTGTTTATTCATATGCTTATATTGTACTCTTTTCTGGCTGTTTTTACTTTATGTGAATAAAGGTTGTGATGTGTCAATAATGTTGTACAGTTATGAGGTGCGGATTCCTCCACACATCAATCTGTCCGTACTCAGAGGGAGGGTACATGCGACTGCGAACTGGAGCCATCCTGACGGCTACCGTAGGGATTGCCATATACGGCGCCTACGCTGTCGGCAGCGAACGGAACCCGGCCAAACCACCGTCCGTCTCCAAAGGTGTCGTTACCACGGCGTGGAGCGGCCAAGGCGACAATGTGTCGGCAAGCTTTGCCCGGGTAGGCTGCACCAGCTACACCGTCACGATCACCAATCGTAGCGGAGACCCACGGCCTTGGAAGCTGATCATCAACCACAAGGTTTTTGGGTCCGGCACCATGGAGGCGAACAGCTCAGCGCCAAAGCAGAACGTCCCGATCAAAGACGACAAGGACGTCCAGCTGGTCATCGAGCACGGTAGCGGCATCAGCACTAGCACACTCTACAACCAGCCGGTTGTCGGCAAGCGTAACTGCTAAGCCCTATGTGAGGAATGTCCGTATAATCTGGTCATATTCCCGTCCTTTCCGATCACTCCAAGAGAGGTTCCGAAGGAGAAATCCCTAGGATTTTACGAAGACGGGAATGAACCACTAGAAGATGGTGGGGCTTCGGCTGCATGGCAAGCAGGCTTGCCAATCCGGCGCTAGCTTCGTCACTACGACGACCGCCTGTCCCGCACCCGCCCCATCATCTTCCCCGTCCTATGTTTTATACTTCATGCGCCGCAAGGGCTTGCTTGTAGCAGGCGGCCATGTGATATCGCTTGGCATCATCCCGCAGGCAGGTCTCACAGATCAGTACCAGCTCGTTGCAGCCGGTAAGCGCGCAGTTTTCATAATTCGCCGTCGGACCGCCGCAGTGGATACAGACACCGATTGTTTTGGCGTGGTCGGAAAATTCTACGCCCATACGGTCATCAAACACGTACAGACTACCCTCCCACAGACCATCATCGCCATATTTTTCACCGTATTTCACGATGCCGCCGTCCATCTGGTATACATCGCTGAAGCCGCGGTTTTTCATGAGTGAACTCAGGATCTCGCAGCGGATGCCGCCTGTACAGTAGGTAACGACCGGCTTGTCTTTGATGGCATCGTATTTACCACTTTCGAGCTCACGGATAAAATCGCGGCTGGTCCGCGTATCGGGCACGACAGCATTCTTGAATTTGCCGACCTGCGCTTCGTATGCGTTGCGGCCATCAAAGAACACCACGTCATCACCTTTTTCCGCTACCAGCTCGTGGACCTGCTCGGGTTTGAGATGTGTACCGCCGCCCACGATGCCCTGCTCGTCTACCTGCAGCTCATCGGCTGCACCGAAAGCAACGATTTCATCCCGCACCTTTACGCTGAGTTTCGGGAAATGGTCCCGCTCGCCATCACTCCATTTAAAAACCGTATCTTTGAAGCCGGCAAATTGCTTCGTTCCGCGTACATACGCCTTCAGGTCTTCCAGCTCACCGCCAAGCGTACCGTTGATACCGTGCGGTGAAATCAGGATGCGGCCTTTCAGGCCATGATGCTCAGCGAGCGTGCGTTGCCACAGGCGCACCATATCTGGGTCCTTCAGCGGGGTAAATTTGTAGTAGAGCAGGATCTTTTGCATCATAGCTATTATACAATATTTTGTTCTATACAGCTGCTTCTGTACTATAGTTGTATTTTCAGCAACATATTTTCATCTGTTCTCTTGACATGCCTGTTATAATAGCCACTATCAATAAACGTAATGGAAAGGGCGACACCTTAATGAAAATGCAGACAACTACCGGACAGAACGTCGTCCAGTCCACCTGTTTTTTCTCGATTTAACGACCAAGCCAGCATTGTGAGCTGGCAGCTAAACCTAAAAATCTATTACCATTTTTAATCATGGTCGGTGCCAAGGAGGGCCGGGCCTATGAACACTAATACAAAGCGTAAGATCTTTACCGCACGGACAATCCAATACTACTGGCGGCATGCCAGGCAATACCCATGGCACATTGCAGGCCTGAGCCTGAGCATACCAGTCACTATCTTCATCAACACAATCATTCCACCGCTTGTACTTGCGGACGTGCTGAACCGTCTGAGCAAGCATGACTACACCGCCGGGCATGCCTGGCAGAGTTTTAGCCTGGACCTGATCGTATACGGCATCTCCATCTTGGTCGGCACACTCAGCTGGCGCTTGGTGGACTGGCTGGATTGGAGCCTTGAAGGCAACGTGGAACGGGACATGGCGCGCGAGGTATTCGACCACCTGCAGCAGCAAAGCGCAACGTTCCATGCCAATACCTTTGGAGGCTCGATGGTGTCGCACACCAGTAAACTGCTGGGCAGCTACATCCGGTTCGCAGATACTACCATCTTTATGGTAGCGCCGATGGTTGTCACCCTTTTGTTCGTAACAATCATCCTTGGCTTTCATTCCTTCTGGTACGCCGCAACCTTGTTCGTGTTTGCGATATTCTATACGGTAAGCTCATTTTATGTGACCGGTCCGGCACGGCGGCTCGGTGCTGAGCAAGCCGCACGCGAAAGCGAGCAGACCGGCGTGCTGGCAGATGCGATCACCAACGTGATGGCCATCAAGAGCTTTGCCGGACTTGGCCAGGAGAACAAACGCTTTGCCCGCGCCACCGACCGTACGCGCCAAAGCCTGTTCGTTATGGCAGGCGCCCATCAGAAGCAGCAGGTGTATTTTGGCGTCGTGCTGAGCGGCCTGTGGATCATCGCACTGACCATGGCGGTGTTCGGTGTCGTCAACCACCACGCCAACATCGCGACGGCGTTCCTGATCTTGAACTACACCTCTACCATCACGACCCAGTTGTTCCAATTCAGCAACAATGCCCTGCGTACGTACAACCGTGCACTTGGTGATGCAGCAGACATGATCGAGACACTGCATATCACACCGGAAATCCAGGATCCTGAACACCCCGTGGTGGCGCATATGCCTGAAGGCAACATCCGTTTCCAGGATGTCACGTTCAAGCATGACGGCTCGGACGGCGCATTGTTCCAGGGCCTGAATCTGCACATCAAGCCAGGCGAGAAAGTGGGCCTGGTGGGCCATTCTGGTTCCGGCAAGACTACGTTTACCCGTCTGCTGCTACGATTTTCGGACATACAGAGCGGCAGCATTACCATCGATGGCCAGGACATTACCAGCGTAACCCAGGATGATCTCCGCCGCCATATTGCCTATGTGCCCCAGGAGCCATTGCTCTTCCACCGCAGCATTGCAGAGAACATTGCCTACGGCGCACCCGGTGCAAGCAAGCAGGCGATTGAAGCAGCCGCCAGAATGGCACATGCACATGAGTTCATCGCTACACTGCCCGAAGGCTACAACACACTCGTCGGTGAGCGCGGCGTCAAACTCAGCGGCGGCCAGCGGCAGCGCATCGCCATTGCCCGGGCCATGCTGAAGAATGCGCCTATCCTGGCGCTCGACGAGGCAACCAGCGCGCTCGACAGCGAGAGCGAAGTCTTGATCCAGCAGGCACTGTGGAAACTGATGGAAGGCCGCACCGCCATCGTCATCGCCCACCGCCTAAGCACCATTCAGAAAATGGACCGAATCATCGTACTGGATAACGGCTCTATCGTCGAAGAAGGCAGCCACAAAGAGCTGATAGCCCAAAAGAACGGTATCTATGCCCGGCTCTGGGCACACCAGAGCGGCGGGTTCATCGAAGAATAAACAAACTCATTTCCTTATGTACTAACTATGAAAACTACCAAACAACCCTACTCACTACGCTCGTTTGCCAGCTTTGCCGGCAAACACAAGCTCCGCTTTGGCATCACCATGCTGAGCTTTGCCCTGGCTAATGCCTGCCTAGCCGTGCTGCCTATTTTCATCGGCCGGCTGGTGGGTGCACTATCAGCCCATCCGGTCCAGGGCCATCAGGCAGTCATATACGCTTGGGTGCTCATCGGCCTCAGTACCGCACACAACCTGCTGTGGCGGGGCAGCGAGATACTATTCGCCAAACTCATCAGTCCGCTCAATTTCCAGTATGAAGGCATCCTGTTCCATCAGATCGTACGCAAACCCTACGGCTATTTCATCGATAAGTTCACCGGCAAGCTGGCGTCCTACATCAACACTATCAGCCAGGAGCAGCGCAACCTGTTTACGGACCTCTGCTTCAACTACACCAGCCAGTTCGTGAGCCTGACGTTCTTCCTGGGCATTCTAGCAAGCATCAACTGGCAGACAGCCGTCATCTTTGCCGTCGGCATTGTCGGCATGTTCCTGACCGGGCGGCAGACTATCCGGCCCAGCACCCGCACCGAAAAGGCGTATGCTGATGTCCTTTCCACCAAGAATGCCAAGATCATCGACGCCATCGCCAATTTTGTAAACGTAAAATCATTCCATAAAGAGGCCAAGGAAATCGAAGCCGTCAATGCCGAACAACATAGGTCCATCAAATCTGTTGAGCAGGCGCAGTACAAAGGCATCGTGTTCTGGGGATCGATGTCGTTCTTTGTCCGCGACCTGATCTGGCCGGCCGCCATCGGCATAAACGTGTACCTGTTCTTGCACGGCGAACTTTCGCTCGCCGACATCAGCGTCGTGCTGTCCACCCTGCTCATCTTCAGCAACACTATCTGGGAGCTCATCTGGTATATATCACAGCTGACACTGCGCCTGGCCCGAGTCGAAGAAGCGCACCAGTACCTGTTCGGCAAGACCAATGTGACGCACGCCTACTGGGCAGACAGCGAAGCTGAACATATCGTGCCGCAGCTGAACACAGAGCTCAGCTTTGCCGGCCTCAGTTTTGCCTACCCCGATAAGCCGGACGACCACGTACTGCAAGACCTGAACCTTCGGCTCAAGCAAGGCCAGAAACTCGGTATCGTCGGCAAAAGCGGCAGCGGCAAATCCACGCTCACCAAATTACTGCTCGGCTACTACGATACGCATACCGGCGACATACTGATAGATGGCAAGGTGGTGGAACCACGCGATATCGCCCGCATCGTATCCTACGTCCCGCAGGATACGAGCCTGTTTCACCGCAGCATCCGCGACAACATTGCCTATGCCAGCGACAGGCCTGTCGACGACGAGGCGGTCATTGCGGCCGCGAAACTAGCTCACACACATGAGTTCATCAAAAAGACCGACGGCACTTACGACGCACTCGTCGGTGAGCGAGGCGTCAAGCTCAGCGGCGGACAGCGCCAGCGCATCGCCATCGCCCGCGCCTTCCTGGATGACAAACCGCTGCTCATCCTGGATGAAGCAACGAGTGCGCTTGATAGTGAGAGCGAGCTGCTCGTACAATCAGCGCTCGAGAGCCTGTGGGAGCACAAGACGGTCATCGCCATCGCACATCGCTTGAGTACGCTGCGGCACATGGATTTGATCGCCGTCATGGACGAAGGTAAGATCGTGGAACTCGGCAGCCATCAGGAGCTACTGCGCGCAAACGGCACCTATGCGAAACTGTGGCATCATCAAAGTGGTGGGTTCATAGAGGAATAAGGTACTATAGACAATCATGGCAAAGCTGACAGACCACCCCGACCTTCGCACCAAAGAGACGCTGCAGATATACCTGCGCGCTACCCTCCGACACCGGCGTGATTCTGCGCAGGCCCTGGCCCTGCCTATCAGCAACGTACTGCTCGGCGTATTCGTACCGTACTTCGCCAGCAAGGTTCTTGCCGGCATCGTCAGCCATACGGGCGCAGTGTGGCAGCATTTTTACTGGTTCGTGGGTACTGCTGCTGTCGGCATCATATTGAACTGGATTGGCATCCGTGCATGTCTGCGTTTGCAGGCACTCGTCATGAGTGAGCTGAACGATATGATGTTTAGCAACCTGCTGCAGCGCAGCGTCAGCTTCTAT
Source organism: Saccharimonadales bacterium (SeqCode) (assembly GCA_035479715.1). Taxonomy (GTDB): domain Bacteria; phylum Patescibacteriota; class Saccharimonadia; order Saccharimonadales; family UBA4665; genus JAJZCD01. The sequence goes on from DATIIK010000006.1 coordinate 195,876, forward strand.
AATAACCAGATCGGTGGCAAGCTAGTGTCCGACGCGCTCGATTTTGTTAGCTCGTATGGGATGTTGTTCAATGCTGGATATATTTCTGCTGTCGGATTTGCACTCACCGTGGGCATCGGCCTGGCGGTAGTATGCGTAAGCAACTGGATTCTGGGCGTTACCCTGATGATACTCATGGCCGGATTGGGATGGTGGACGGCCATTTCTACCAAGCAGCGGTCTCATCTGCGCAATGCTCGGTTACATATTGGCAAGCGGCTCACATCACATGTCTCCGACAATATCGTGAACGCTATCACTATCAAAACGTTCGCGAGTGAAGCGGCAGAAGCGGCCACCAATCAAGCAATTAGCGCCGAGCTGGCACAGGTGCGCACTGCCGACTGGACGCGTACTGTAAGCGGTGAGAGCAACCGTATGGCCGTCCTACTCCTAATCCAGATCACGCTGGTACTGCTGTTGATCTTGCTTACCAAGCACGATCCGCACCTGCTTGCGGCCGGCATCTTTGCGTTCACCTATACCCTGACACTCATAAACCGCTTCTTTACCATCAACACGATCGTACGCCAGATAGAGGAATCATTCCTGCAGGCTTCACCCATGACTGAGCTGTTGGGAGAACCCATCGAGATAACTGACGCATCCGATGCGAAGGCACTGCAGATAACGAGCGGTGAGATCAACTGCCAGGACGTAACATTCCACTACGACGATGCGGCGGCAGACGACACCGTGTTCCAGGGCCTAAACCTACACATCAAGGCCGGTGAAAAAATCGGTCTGGTGGGACATAGCGGCGGCGGCAAATCCACTCTTACCCGCCTGCTGCTGCGCTTTGATGATGTCTCCTCCGGCTCTATCAGTATCGACGGCCAGGATGTCCGACAGGTGACCCAGGGCAGCCTGCGTAAAAGCATCGCTTATGTACCCCAGGAACCTCTGCTCTTCCACCGCTCCATCCGCGAAAACATTGCTTACGGCGACCCCGGTGCGAAACAGGCCGACATAGAGCGGGCAGCGCGGATGGCATACGCCCATGAGTTCATCCTCAGCCTGCCGGCTGCCTACGATACGATCGTCGGTGAACGGGGCGTCAAACTCAGCGGCGGGCAACGCCAGCGCATCGCCATCGCCCGCGCCATACTCAAGGATGCACCGATCTTGGTGCTGGACGAGGCGACCAGCGCACTTGATAGCGAGAGCGAGAAAGCGATTCAGAAAGCACTGTGGAAACTCATGCAGAAACGCACTGCCGTCGTAGTAGCGCAC
>DATIIK010000007.1:0-74184 GCA_035479715.1 Saccharimonadales bacterium (SeqCode)
CAGAGCAGCTTGCTGCTCACGGCCGACTTCGTCGATCGTCACACCAACGGCCATCCGGCCCCGATCAGCGTCGAATTCCGGCTGAAACTGCCACAGGCGCTATGGCCCCACTTCGAGCGGATCGCCAACCGGTATATCCGATACGGCAAAGACTTCGTAGAGGAGGTATGGGACACAGTACGCCCCAGCAAGGACCCCGACGTGACCTGCCCCGTCTACATGATTGCCGCCGAAGCCAATGGCCGAACGCACGGCATACTTGTACCGTACCCAAACCACGTGCAGAAGATCGACAGCTAGGACGCGCCTGCATCCCAGCCAACGGACAGACCGAAAAGATCGAACTCCAAGGAGGATTACCGATGCAACTCGAGCTGAACATCTACGCGACCGGATCATGGTTGCCCGGACACAGCGACACCACCCAGCGCAACCAGTTCTGGGAGGAGTTGCTCGCAATCACTTCTGTAGTCCTGCCCTCCAAGCTCAGTCGCCTGGTGCCGGCAGCCGAGGCCGCGCTGGTGGTAGCCAACACCGTACCACGGATCGACATTACCCTGTCCCCTCAGCCACCGTTTGAAATCCGGACTGTCCTGCCGGGCGCATTCGGCCCCTACGAACGCCAAGTCAGTGAGGTGCTGACCACGTTCTTCACCAGAGAGATCAAGGAAGCGGCACACACTGCCAACTGTCCGGAACCGCAGCGTTATGCCCTGGGCTACACGCTGAACGGCGAAACTAGCACCTGGCGTGTCACGCCGGCCGACGGCTCCTAGACACAAGAGGGAGACAATCATGGAAGCGACCATCACCTACAGTACTGCGCTGGCTTTTTCGCAGAATGAGCGAGCTTTGGCATGGGCAACCCGGGTGCTCAGATCGGTGCCTCGGCGGCTCCCACTCGAACTGGAGGACGTGTTTACGCAGTACTACAACAGCAGCCTGCCCGGTCTGCGCGATTACTACCCAAACATCAAGGCAGCCGTCGAGGATGCCCTGGATGTCACCGTGATTGTCCAGTCAAACAACCAGCTGACTGTCACCGACGAGCCAGATCTCATGTTCGGCTTCCATGCCAACCTGCCGAACGAGCCGTTCGCTGGGCTCAAGACGGTCACATACGGTTTCGTGCAACAATGCCTCTACGGAGCGATGATGGCGGCGGGCATCGTCGAAGGATTCACTGTCGACTGCGCGTTCTACATAGAACACAGCACCCCCGGCGCCAAGCCTCAGGGCAGTGTCTACGGCCCAGGCGCCAAGCCCCAACTGCTACGCCAGTACTAACCAGCGACGCTTTTCTCCCTTCCCCTCCCGCGGTCCCGGACAGGACAAAGACGGCCTCTTGCGCGCACATTGCCGCATGGGCGCTCCTTCCGGGAAGACGGCCTGAAACCACTTTTTAGCAGCCCATGCGTGGGCAGCAGCTGCAGATGCAGCATAGGTGTTAGTAGGGTCTTTTTTCGTAGTTTTATCCCGCTTATAGTATATTGACATTAGTTTATAAAAGTGTTATTATGTATTGTCATCTCATTGTGATTTGGCCAGACATCTGTCTGCATACCCGTGGAGGCAATCCATGCGTTTCGTCCTGCCAGCCGTTTTCGTGCAGTTCCCGGACTCCTTCTCGACCAACAAGGACGAGGAGAACGAGTTCCTGAACGACGGACGCCGCCGGCTCCTGAACAGCCTTGCCGCCGTGATGGACGAGCACGCGTTCTACACGCTCACGACCAGTGTTCACCTTGGCATCTGCAAGGCCAACACCGAGTCCGAGAGCACCAGGCGCGCCGTTCGTGTCAGCGTCTTCCTGACCACCGACACCGTCGACAGCAGGCTGGAGCAACTGGCTGAGGCCATGAAGCTGACGGTGAGTCGTCTCATCCGTGCGATGTACATCGCCGTCCACTTCGACCCATTCCCCGTTGTCGTCTCCGTGACAAAGCTCAGCGAGTTCAACGCCTGATCCACGTGGTTCCCGGACGGGGTCCCACCGCACGCCAAGCCGGCGGGCCCCTCCGGGAACGGACCACTACTACAACATGCGTGCACATAGCGCACACTCACCCTCAGGGTGTTTGTCCCACTTCGGTGGTGTATGTGTTTGTTGTAGTAGGGTCCTTTTTCGTTTAGAGCACATATAATAGCTGCGCTACGTTTGCAGCAAATATGCAAGTTTTATGTCAAAACCTCTTTTACTTCATTCGCAACTTGTTATACTGGAACTAGCGAGCTTACCAAGCGACTTTACCTTCATAGGTTCTGCAGCTGGCCTTTCCGCCTCCTCGCAGCAAACCTATAGGAACACCTGTGAAGCGCAACCAGAAGAATTTCCACCAGCCCCAAGATACTCCAGCCACCCGCAAACAGCGGCTTCAGCAAAGGATGCAGGAACTCAGCGATAAAAGCGACCGCGAAATCGCTTCGCTTATGCGTACCGTCGACCGGATAAAGACGTCATTCCGTCCCAAAAAGAAGAAGACCTAGGGCCTTACGCCCGGCTGGCCAGGCGGGCTTATCGGCGTGGCCCGATAACAACTGACCGAATACGGGAAATCCTGCGTCATCACATAGTGGTATGTGGTGACTGATGTACCGTCCACCTGTACACTGCTCACGATACCGTGGCACTCATCCAGGTCGGAGGTCGTCAGAACATTATCGGTGCCTACCTGCGGGCCGGTGATGGGATAGCCGTCCAGCGCATAGCCGATGACCGTGTGCACACTCGTATCTTTGATGCAGCTGCTGAGCGTGTGATAGTGATACACGCCGCTGCTTTGCGGGTGACCACCGCAGCTATCCTGGGTTTCCCAGGCACCTGCATCGCGTCCGCCGGCATCAAATGCACTGTTGAGTTCGATTCCGGTCAGCATCACGCCCACCGTGCCGCTCATGCAGTGTGGCGTTTGGCTGTACGCAGGGGTGGCCGCCAGTGCAAAGGTAAACGCCTGGCCTTTGATGGTGTTCGGGTTGCGGTCATACACGTATGCCGGGTCGGTCGTGCGAATCGGGAAGACGCCGCTGGGATGCGAGGGCAAGCCGTTGGTGGTGATGGTGCGTGTCGCTCCACTGACAGTATTGGTAAAGTCCGCCTGCCATACCACGTTGCCTACTACGCGTAGCTTCTTGGCGCTGTCGTACGACTGGTTATTATTGATAAACCACGGGCCGCGGGCGTTCGCGCCGCCTGGATCGCTGCCCAGATTCTTGGCGTAGTCGGTACAGGCGTATACATAGCCCGTCTTCGGCGCGTCTGCCACATATTTGCCGTCGCCGACAGGCAGGATGCCATCGGCATATTTGTTGCCATACTTTTTGGTGGTGTCCAGCTGCAAACCAGCTACTTTCGGTGCGGTAGTCGTAGTCTTTTTAGGAGTGCTGGATTTTTGGGTACCATAGTTCGTACCCGACGAGTATGGATCATCGTGGTCATACGACAGCCAATATGCAATGGCGCCAGCCAGTGCTGCAAATACCAATATCCCTAATGTCAGTATGGCTATTTTCTTACCCAGTTTGCGCTTGGGCTTGATGAGCGAAAGGGCCTCATGGCTGACTGTGTGCACCGCGGGGGGCGTGCCTGGCTCGGATGCGGTGCCGATTGCTGGTGCCGACGGCATGGAGACAGGTTTTACTTCTGTCGCAGACCCCTCTGCAGGCTTCGGCGCGTCCATAGGTATTTCCACCGGCCGCACCGCCATTTCCGCATCCACCTTCTTGGCTAATGCTTCGTCAGCCTGAGCCTCTGCTATCGTCTCGACTGGCGGCAGGTTTTCGGGTCCATTTTGATTTTTGCCTAAATTATCTGAAGGTTTTCCCACATCACTTTGCATATGCTTATTCTACAACAAGCTGCCTACAAAGCGATAGAGGCCGTAGTGGTCTAGTGCTCAATGATGCGTAAGTTGAGTTCGTCGGTCTGTGCGACATCTACCGTACTCGGCGAGTTCATCATCACGTCTACGCCGCTGCCGTTCTTGGGGAAAGCGACCACTTCGCGGACGTTACTTTCGCCTGTCAGCTCCATCAGCATGCGATCCACGCCGAACGCGCAACCGGCGTGCGGTGGTGCACCGTATTTGAAGGCGCTAATCATTGCGCCAAAACGCTCATCTACATAGGCTTTATCGAAGCCAAGGACGTCAAATACTTTGTAGAGTATTTCTGGGTTGTGGTTGCGAACACCGCCGGAGCAGATTTCGTAGCCGTTCATCACCATGTCGTACTGGTCGGCAATAATCGCAGTTTTATCTTCTCTTTTAAGTGCAGCAAGGCCACCCTTTGGCATACTGAAGGGGTTGTGGCCAAAGTCTAGTTTGCCGGTTTTTTCGTCGGTCTCGTAGAATGGGAAATCTACTATCCACGCCAGCGCGATCACATTTGGGTCTTTCAATTCTTGGCGATCTGCCAAGTAAGCGCGCAATTTACCCAAGACTTTATTTGCCACCCGGCGGTTATCGGAAGCAAAGAATATACCGTAATCTTCTCCCGCATCAAGTTGGAGTTTTTGTTCGAGTGTCGCACTTTCTGCTGAGCTCAAAAACTTTGCTATGCCGCCTCTAAAACCACCAGCTTCATACGTAACGGACGGAAGACCACCAGCACCTTCCTTTTTGGCAATCTCCGTAAACTCGTCGATTTCTTTACGACTGAACATGTGATGCCTACAAGGAACTGCAATCGCCTTTATTACGCCACCTTCTTTTAAGGCGTTTTTAAATACGCCAAACTCGGTGTTTTTGAGCTCTTCAGTTAGCTCGGTCAGTTCCATTTCGTAGCGCAGATCAGGCTTATCGGAGCCATAGCGCTCCATCGCCTCCAGATACGGGATGCGCGGAATATCTTCGCTCAGCAGTTTTTTGCCTGCAAAATCGGTCGCCAGTTGCTTGATAAGCGGCTCAACGACAGCGCGTACCTCTTCGCCGTCCTCGGCGAAAGCCATCTCTAGGTCCAGCTGGTAAAATTCGCCGTACAGGCGGTCCGACCGCGGATCTTCATCGCGGAAACAGGCGGCCAGCTGGTAGTAGCGCGGAACACCACCGACCATCAATAGCTGCTTGAATTGCTGCGGCGCTTGCGGCAGCGCGTAAAACTTACCAGCCTGCAGGCGGGATGGGATCAGGAAGTCACGTGCGCCTTCCGGACTACTATTGGCCAGGATGGGCGTCGTGATTTCGGTAAACTCGTGTGCATCCATGTAGGCGCGCATACGCTGGTACATATCAGCACGTTTTTTCAGCATGTCCTGCATTTTTGGACGACGCAGATCCAAGTAACGGTATTTCAAGCGCAGATCTTCGTTCGCCATCGTCTCACCCATAACCTGAATCGGCAGCGGCTCGGAGCGGTTCAAGATTGTGAGCGCATCAACCTTTACTTCTACGCCGCCGGTAGCGATGTTGGGATTGCGGAGGCCTTCTTCGCGCTCCACTACGGTGCCGGTGGCACTGATGACGAATTCGTCGCGCAGCTGCTCGCCGCGGGCGAACGCTTCGGCCTGTTCCGGCCGGATAGCCAGCTGTGCCACACCAGTGTGGTCACGTACATCTATAAAAATCAGTCCACCATGGTCACGGCGGCTGTTTACCCAGCCCTTGAGTGTGACGGTTTCACCCACATTGTTCACCGTGTCTTGCGCAAATGTTCTCATATTCTTCCTAAGATTAGTTGGCGGGAGTGGCTTGGAAATGGGTCGGATTCACAGCAAAGAGCGCCAGCTAGTTGCTGCCGACCCGGGAATTCATATTGGAATTCATGTGCCGTGTCATTTGATGATTATTGTACCACCTCTGGAGGAATGGTGGTAGAGCGGCGCACTACAACTCCAAATCTAGTACACCGCTACCGTCCTTACATCAGACTTGTCTATCGTGTGACGCCCCGGTGGGCCCGTCATGTTCAGGTGTCGGCTCATCGTGGGACTTGTGGTCGTGGTGTGCGGCAGCAGCTGCGACTGCCCGCAGGTCGTCATACGTATCGAATTCATCCACAATCGGCCGGCCGATCATCTGCTCGATCACATCTTCGATAGTGATGATGCCTACCAGCTCCTCAAAACTGTTCACTACCAGGAACAGATGCTGTTTGGTGCGCAGGAATGCCTGCAACGTCTGATAGAGGCTAAAGTTTTCGTGCACATAAGTAAGCTTCTGGCTCATCACGTCGCGCACCGCGCCCGTTTTCTTTACTCCCACCAGATCATGCAGGTACAGGATACCCACGATATTATCGAGCTTCTCGTCATACACGGGGAAGCGGCTGTGCCCGCTCTTGCTCAGCTCGTCCATCAGTATTGGTCCCACGGCGTCACTGGCCGCAACCATCTTTACTACACGCTTCGGTACCAATGCATCGGCCACCAACCGGTCACCGAACGTCAGTGCATGCTGCAGCAGGGCGATCTCACTTGGTACGATCCGACTATCCGGCTGGTCTTTCTGCAGCTCCAGCAGCTCTACCAGATCCGACTTTTCGTATAAACCTGTATGCACATGCAGCGGCCGACGTTTGCGTATAAACCGCGCTACCAGCCCCAGGACTGGCTGAGTACGCCCTAGGAACCAGCTCAGGCCCGGAGCGGCCTTTTTAGCTAGCCATAGACTACTGCGTGTCAGGTCGCTCGATGGCACCATCGACATACTACCCACCAGACCGACCGCTACTAGCACCAACGCGGCCAGCCACACGCCCACCGCCGAAACCAAGCAGCCCAGGGCGATGATCAAAAATAAAAGTGCGCCGCCCGCAAGCACTACCCGCAGGCTCATCCCATACGCCGCCGCCCGGTATAGCAATACCGCAACATCGTCGCCATGCCGCGCCAGACGCTTCAGTTCCTTTGATGGTACATGCTGGTATGTCCTGTCCAGCGTCCAGAAAACCAGGCTAAGTCCAGCAAGCAACAGTCCAAAGATAAAGCCAAGCATGGTGTCATAGTACCGCATAACGGCTGCGCTTTTCCAGATACACGGCCATAAATATGCTACTATACCCTTGATAGTAATGGAGTGCAGGCTGTAATGGATAAACGTTTTTGGGCAATCATCGGTGTAATCGTGGTGATCTTTGGTGGAATTATCTTTCTAAATAACCACTCATCAAAAAACAACAATAGTTCCAAAAACAGCGGCACCCCGACCAGCCACATTGCAGGCAACACAACCAGCAAGGTCAAGCTCATAGAGTACGGTGACTATGAGTGCCCGGTCTGTGAAAACTACCAGGCCACCGTCCAGCAAGTAGGCCAAAAATATAATGACACTGTCGCATTCCAATTCCGCAACTTGCCCCTGAGCCAGATTCACCCGAATGCCTTTGCCGGTGCCCGCGCAGCCGAAGCAGCAGCCAAGCAGGGCAAATTCTGGGAAATGCACGACCTGCTCTACACCCCACAGGACTGGCAGGAATGGTCCACCAGCAACAATGCCACCCCCTACTTCAAGCAATATGCCGGCGCACTTAAGCTCAACCTGACGCAGTTCAATAAGGACTTCTCAAGTGCGGCCGTAAACAACCTGATCAATGCCGACATCGCCGCCTTCGAAAAGACTGGTCAGCCCAAAGCCACACCGAGCTTCTTCCTGAACGGCAAGTACATCGCAAATACCAAACTGGTTGATGCCAGCGGCCAGCCAAGCCTCGACGCCTTCAGCAAGGTGATCGATAACGCCCTCAAGACTACCAAGTAGTCAGCAGCACCGTGTACGCCGCATATTGGCGGTAGCTTTTGAAACCACCGCTATGTCGTCTGTGAGTCGCCCACAGCTCGATCAGGAGTGTGCCATACGGCGGCACACTGGCCGCCAAAGAGACGAGCGCACGCAGCCGTGACCAGCCCAGCGATGGGTATAGCCCCAGGGCAGCCACCAGATACGCAAAGAAAATCATGCCATGTATCTGCCCGGCTATGAGCACTGCCGTATCGTTACCATGGAATACATAACGCTTTAGCAGGATCCCGCCGATCAGCAGTGTCCATCCTGCCGCCTCGCCGTACGCCGCTACCCGGAACAGTAGCCATGCATCGGCCTCAGTAAACGGCCGCGCCCGTTCAAACAGCTGGAGTATGTTCGCCATATGAAAATGGTAGCGCACTGCGCTACCATTTCACTAATTTTACGAAGGCTATGCGCCGCCGCCTGTCATCGCAGCCTTCATGTCCGCTTCGGACACCTTCTGCTGCTTGGTAATCAGCGTCGCCAATATAACTGCACCGATCATGAAGGCACTGGCGATGTAGAATGCTGCATGGAAGCCGTGGACCTCAGCCTGGAGCGGCGTCAGCTTACCTGGTGCCACCGTCAGGTTCTTGACGTAGTTACTGGCTGCCGAGCTAGATACACCGGTCAGAATAGCCAGACCGATTGCACCGCCGATCTGCTGTGAGGTGTTCAATAGACCCGACGCCAAGCCCGATTCCTTGCCCTGCACGCCGCTGGTAGCGGCGATAGTGATGGCAATGAAGGTCGCGCCCATACCCAGGCCTAGCAGTACGAAGCCCGGCAGCAGGTCATGGACAAAGTTGCCGTTGACACGCACATGCGCAAGCCAGAACAGCGAGGCGGCCGTAAACAGCGGTGCTACCATCAAGATCGGCTTGTAGCCGACTTTCTTGACCAGCCGCGGTACGTTGGTGGCAGTAATAGCGATACATACCGGTACTACCAGGAAGCTCAATCCCGTCCGCACCGGCGAATAGCCAAGTACCGTCTGTGCATACAGTGAGATGAAGAAGAACGAGCTGAACATACCCGCTACGATCGGCATCTGGGTCAGGTTTGCACCCACAATGTTGCGGTTACGGAAAATATGGAATGGTACAAGCGGGTGCTTCGAGCGCTGCTCGTTCATGACGAAGTACACAAAGAGCACGATTGCAGCCGTGAAATATCCGATGGTACTGTGGGCCGTCCAGCCGTGGCTTGGTGCTTCGACCAAACCATATACCAGCAGCATCAGAGCGGCGGTAATAGAGATTGCACCTGGCAGATCAAGCTGGTTGTGGGTTTCTTCGGATTCGTGTTCCGGCACCAGACGCCACGCGGCAACGATCACCGCGGCGGCCACCGGCACGTTCACAAAGAAGTTCCAGCGCCAACCCAGATACTGCGTAATGATGCCTCCTAGGAGCAGCCCCGCAGCCGCGCCACCTGATGCGACAGCACCCCAGACGCTCAGCGCCATATTGCGCTCATGCCCTTCACGGTAGGTTACTAGCACAATAGAAAGCGCTGCTGGCGCCATGAGCGCAGCTGCCAGACCCTGTGCTCCGCGGAGAGCGATAAGCATACCACCGGACTGGGCCAAACCATCGAGTAGCGAGGCTACGCCAAAAATGGCCGTACCCAGCATGAACATCTTGCGCCGCCCGTATAGGTCGGCCGCCCTGCCGCCCAGGAGCAGGAAGCCGCCGAAGGCCAAGGTGTAGGCTGTTACCAGCCATTGCAGCGTAGATTCGTGCATAGTGAACGCCTTTTGGATAGCTGGTAATGCCACGTTCACGATCGAGGTGTCGAGCACCACCATGAACTGGGCGAGTGCAAGCACTACTAGGATAAGCCAGTGGCCCTTGGGTTTATCTTTCATTACGAACTGCTCCTTTTGAGTTTTAGCGTGAAAAGCGATAGTATTAGAACGTATGATCATTGTAAAACTCAATGTTTGACAATGTCAACTAATTTCATCCAGCAAACCATACGATATGCATAACGAAAACATTAGCACCAATTTTTATACATCTCTGCTAGGTTTCTTACTGACGGCAAAACAGCATCTGATCAGCATAGGTGCCCAGCATGGTCTCACCAGTATCCAAGCCATTACCCTGATGCTCCTGGAAGAGCATACCGATTGCCCTATGAAACGCCTGGGACAGGTGTTCCACTGCGATGCTAGTAACATAACCGGCATTGTGGACGGGCTGGAACGCAAGATGCTGGTCAGCCGCGAAAGCGACCAGAACGACCGCCGCATCAAGACGGTCCGAATCTCTGCAGCCGGCCGTGAACTGCGCGACCAAATGCTCAAGCAACTCATCCACGACAGCAACTACCTGTTTGGGCCGCTTTCGGATACTGAATCCAGGCAGCTTGTGCACATCATCGAGAAATTGAATCCACACAAAAAACCGGCCTGACTTTGCAAAGGCCGGTTTTTTTGTGATCGGTCCACCAGCTAATACTGGATGAACTCCTGCCATCGCGGGCGCCTCACGCGCACCGGCACGAACGTGGTCTGATCGTGCTCAAGTCGGACTGATATAGACACCGTTTTTCTCCCGACAAACCATAGCGCAAGCTACTCGCAAATAGCTCGCTTAACAGTCGGTCGCATTTTGTTTTTTAAATGTTTTTGTCTCTGCAAACGCTCTCGCATGCGTTTCAAAGTACAGGTATGATATCAAACCGCTTATGGCAGAGTCAAGTGCAGATTTTGTCAGGGCCTTATGAGGCGTGCTTGTGGTAAATGGGAGGCACATACAGCCACTGCTTGCGGGCATAACGCCAGACGCTCGGCAATATGCCACGGACCTGCTGACCTGCACGGATACCTTTGCGCACATCAGCTGAACTAATGTGATCGGTGCCGATATCGACGAATGTCAGGTTACCGAGTGGCCGGTCGGTGCCGGTCAGGCGCACCAGCACCTCGGCCATCTGGTCGTTCGACGTTACTGCGATCACCAGATGCAGCTTATGATACATGGCAGGCAGGTCACCCTCGTGCCACAGCAGGTCGCTGGCAGTGGTGAGTAAACTGAAATCTGCCGGCGCCAGGGCCTCAGCCAGCCGGGTCACACTGCGTGAGTTCAGATGTGCATCAGGCAGGTCAAACACGGAAAATTGCGGATACGGCTGCAGCGCTTTCTGCAACATGGCGCTCCGATGTACATAATGCTCTGGTTCGTCGCCGAATATCGGGCGGCGCTCAGGCACGAAATACACCTGCTCCAGCCCTGCGATACGTTGGCTCCTGAGGGCGAACACGATGTGTCCGGCATGCACCGGGTCGAAGCTACCGCTATAGATACCGATGCGTTGCTTTTTAGCGGAAGTAAGTTGGACCGGCTTCTGGCCAGCAGCAAAATCATAACGAACTTCTTGGTGTGTCTTGTGCATTATCCCCTCCCTAGATCTGGTTCCGGTATAGCCATGGGCGCACCTTCACAGCATTTTGTTATATTCCGGCAGGATGGACACATGAAATGCCCATGCACCGGCTCGATTGGATAATACATGCATACATCACAGAACAGGTATGGTGAACGTTCCCTAACCATTTCTGCGTACGGGTCGTAATCGTCTGTATTCACATTCCTATTATATGCCGCTTGTGCGTCCATGCTGTGAAATTCCTTATATTCCTACGGCTTGTTTGCCGAGGCTCATCCTGAGGCGCTTATTTTCGTTCCGTTTGGTTCCGAACAGCAATTCTCGGGTCAACATCCGTTTATCCGATTTGGTGGCCTTGGCCTTCGGAGTTTCACAGCCGACGCTCACGCCGCACGACGTACAGCTTTTTTCCTTGACGTTGGCGACGCGCCGGTAATTCAGATGTCCCTTCGGGCAAGTAAACCAGCGGTGTCCCAGATCGTCCTCTTGGGGCAGCTTGCCATGGCCTGCGAACGCAGCCTGTGGATCTCCTCCTTCTGATTTGTCTTCTCCGGCAGCGATCTCCAGGCCGCAGGCAGAGTAGCCGCGGTTATGCCGTGCACCATCGGCGCCCAGATCACTGAGCAGGCTTTGGAATGACTGTGCATCGATAGCCTGCAAGTTCTGGTGTGTCATAGCACTGCTATTTCCCTTTGTCTTACCAATGTGCAGTGCCCGCATCATCTCGATGGTGGAATAGACCAGTAGTTCGTGCAGCACTATAGAATCATCATCACTGAAGCTTTCTTTGGCACGCAGCTGGCGCAGAGCAGTCGCATAGCGGCCGTTGAAGTACTGCGCATTGTTTGCCAGCTGAAAGACCAGTTGCCGGGCCCCCGCTGTCTGTCGCCCCCGTACGAGCGATTCGCCGATATGCACATATGATTCGTCGAATACCCGTTCCATAAGTACCCGGTGCTGTTTGGTCACGTCGACGGTATTGGTATTTTTTCTGTACTGTGGATCAGCTGCAACATTTGCGATCTTCGTTGCCAATACCTTGGCTTGTTCAGCGGTGTAATTGCCGGTGATGGCGTACTTGAGCCAGTTGTCAGTCACTTCACCTTCCGGTACATCCACACCCGCTTCAGCAAATACCTGCCGCAGCTGCCGCTTGTCGCTGCCATCAAACGACAGCGAACCGGCCAAGAGGGCCTGACCGTCAGCGCCTATATGGTACAGCTGCGCAAACCCGCGGCGGTTTCGAGGGACATAGCCGATATTGCGCCAATAGGCATCGCCCGACCGAGCCGCGGCTTCCTCGGGGAACGGGCTGACGACAATGCGGGTATTGTAGCCAGTCTTGCCCTGTACCATATCGTCGACGATGAGTGCATTCTGGTGGTCCCAATGAGAGCGTACTAGCTGCGGTAGGAACCGTTCGTCACCCAAGGCCCGTTCGACAGTATATTTTTCTTCGGCACATCTCAGACCCGATGCAGTCATGTGTGATATCGCCGTCTTCAGGTCTTTGGACATGACGCGCCCGCCATGCACCGGCCGCTCGTCAAAGTCGCGCACTTCCAACCCACCGCCCAGCTCTTTGTCGGTACCGAAGCCTTCTTCCACGGACGTAAAGAATTCAACTTTAGCCTGAGCGGCCTCAGGACTCCTGAGTGTCTCCGCTAGTGAGTGGCGGACTGCGAACGAGCCAAGCCGATGGACTGTGCTCAGCGAGCGTCCATATATTTCAGCTTCCGGCGGGCGTTCCATAACCGGCTGAGTAGGAAACTGCGCTTCGGCGGCGTTCCAATCAAATTCGGACGGGGCCAACACATGGCCTTCAGGAGAAAATGCCATGGCGCGCTAGATGCTTCGTTCCGTTACAAAATTCTTACGGGCCGGCAGCTGTATGGCCAGCGCATACAACCCGAACAGGCTCGCCGTGTACACCAGGTCGCTGACGAGGGTGCCCCGGAAGAACGGCAATGCCAGTTCGTAGCACTGGACAAGTCCCGCCAGATCGTGCGTATACATCGTGCCCGCCGCCCAGACCGCAAAATTGGTCGCCACGAAAAAGAACAGGGAAGCCAGTAGCGTCATCACTCCCACACGCCGCACTGTCGGCCGCTGCAGCCACTGCGAACTTGCCAGCGCGATCAGCACGTAGCATGCCCAGGTGATGGATATGATGTCATAAAATCCCAGGAACAGGTCTGATGTAGCCATCGCGCCCAGCGGCACCCAAGGTGCGATGTACCGAGGCAAGACCGTGCCGCCGAACAGGGCAATGGCCGCGACCGGTGCGAAATTTGCCGGATGGGGAAGCAGCCGCAGACATACCGCCACAGCGATAAGCGCGCAGGCAATGCCAAGCTGCAGGGTGCGCTGTCTCATCACTGCAGCTTCCACATCAGATTGTCAGTACTTTTGCTGTGGTAGGTGCTAGCGCCCACATCGGCCATTTTACCGTTTACATAAAATGTCCAGTATTTGGGGCCGGTGCCGGCAGCACCGTTTATGGATACGACCATGTCGCCGAACGAGTAGTGTTTGGTCTGCACCTGGGCGTGACGCTTGAGCAGGGAAAGCGCGGTGACGCCATCCTGGCCGCGGTAACTGATCTGCACCGGCTGGTGCTGAGCATTGGTGGTGACCGCTACCTTGTGACCGGGTGAGTTGGCAACCGAAGCCCAGGTGATACCGACGGCGGCAAACACCACCCCCACGGCTGCTATCACGTTTATTTTTATGGCTGCTCGGCGCATAATCCCTCGTTTCTGTTTCCGAGGGTCAGCCACCGGGCACCACATGATACCGGTGCTTCTGCTCGGAAGACTTTGAGCCCGGGTCTGACTTACCTGCGTATACGCAGAGATTACAGTTGCGGCACAGCTGAGGATTCACACCTCATTCCGGTCATATTGTTAATGGTTCCTGTAGTGTACCAAATAGTACACACGCTACATATAGTATTTTTGTATACAATCCGAACACTAGGACCTTGCGGTGAATGGAGCAGGGGACTCCCCTGCCAGTTTGCCTTTCAGCGCACCGAGCCGCTCCATGAAACTCTGCGCTGCCCCATTCAGTCCCAGCACGCGGAGCGCACCCAGCATGATGTACAGGTTATCCACCTGATCTTGGTTGGGTACTACGCCACCTTCTGCCTCTGTAAATAATCGTTCCACCTTCCCTATCAGCCACTTCTCTTCCCCGTCTTTGACCTCGTTGGTCTGGAGCGTCACAGAAAGTTCTACGCCGCTTGGCGCTACTACCTCGAGTGAGCGTGCGCTATGATCACGCTTACGCAGGTGTCCCCGCTTTATCAGGTTACCCACGTGCAGCGCTACCGTCGCCACCGAGGTATACTGCAGACCGTTCATGATCTCGCGGTAGCTGGGGCTGTACCCATGCTCAGCGATGAAGGCTTCGATAAAGCCCAGAAGTTCTTTTTGTTTTTTGGTGGGACGCACGGTGCTAAGCTCAGCCGGCTTCGCCACGGTGATCGTTTGAGATGTTTGCTTTTCGTTCATGCAGCCATTGTAGCACTGCCGCGTGCGGCGCTAAGCTTTGGCGGCTTTCTTGCCGCCGTTTTCGGGGAAAACCCAGTACTTGTACCACAGAAAGCTCCAGAAGGTAAAAAAGACGCCGGATATAAAGAAGCCGATATACGGCGTAATACCGATGTGGTACAGCCCACCGATCAGCAGATAATCGAGCACAAAACCTATGCTTTCGATAAATATGTAACGGGCGGCGTGCTGCATCTCGCCCAGTGAGACATGGTCGCTAAAGGCCCAGAACCGTTGCACCAGGTAGTTGAGCGTCCAGCCAATACCATCTGCTAGGACCTTTGCCGGAAACCACTTCCAACTCAGTCCCGAATAGCAGAATGCGAACACACCGTAGCCGACCCAGAAATAAATCGAGCCGCCCACCAGGTATTTGAAGAAGCGGAGGCTGTCGCTGCGGGAGATCTTGTACCTCATTCCCTGCCCTGCTTCGGCTTTGGCATCTGTGCCAGTGCGATGGCTGCGAAACCCCACCACACGAAGGCCAGCGTATCATCCGCCCAAGCATGCGACAGTAGGTTCACGAATGCAAGGCCGATAAACGCCGCGAACAAAACCAGCGCCAGGCCTGACGATTTGGACCGCTGCCACAGCTCCAATGCCACCAAAGCAAAGATGCTGAGCAGCAGCGCCAGGCCAAGCCAGCCTGTCTCCTGCGCGACCTGCACGTAATAATCTTCGGCCACGCGGGCGGGCTGCTTCGTGTTATATGTGCTCGCAGGGCCTGCCGTACCAGGACCGTCGCCGAGCGGCTGGTGCAGTACCTCACGCACGCCACCCATCAGTGCGCTGACATGGGCGCTGTTGGAGCTTGTGGTGACTGTCGAGTGGTCCTGAGTGTGCAGCAGTGCGTTCTGTACGGTGGTATTGTGCCTCAGAACCAGGTATGCGCCAGCGCTAAGCGCTAGTATCGCAAGGCCAGCCACCCCTGTTATCATTCTGCCCTGCCGTGTTTTTGCCAGTCGCCAAGCGAGTATCGCACCGGCAAGCGCCGCGCCGATCCAGGCACTCCGTGAGCCACTGGCATACAGTGCTAGCAGGCCCGCAGCGCCAAAACCGATCCACAGCAGGCGCCGCGCCGTGTCCCGCCATGCCAGCAGCGCCAATGCGGCCAGTACGATCACCAGGTATGCGCCCAGTGGGTTAGCACCGCGGAGCGTGGACTGCACCCGGATGTAGCTATCATTGTGGTTGATAGTCTCGATGGGGGCGATGGTGATAGCAGTATGATAGCCGAAATGTGACAGAAAATCGTGCGGCAGCACCGTGTACTGCAGCGCCGCGAACACGATGACGACAGCCGCCGGGACCAGCAGCAGTCTGCGCCAATGACCTATGAGCAGGGGTGCACACCGGGCGGCCAGCAGAACCGCAAGAAACCACAGCAAAAACCGGAGGTTTACCAGCACACCGTACGCAAGTGCCCTGGCCGAGACATCACCACGCGCAAGTGATACGGCGCCCAGTAGCAGCGTCAGTCCGGCGTAGGCCACCACCAGCCGCGCGAGCAGACTTTCGGCAAGCCAGCTTCGCATCTCCGCATCGCGCACGAGCCACCAGGCGCATACAGTGACAAGCACAGACAGCAGCGTATCGTCCCAGAGCCGCAGCAACGTATAGTGCCCCAGTAGTGTCGAACCCCACACTGTCAGAAAGGCATGGAAGGGCACCGCACAGAGCACGGCTATGATCAGCCAGTTGGCGAACTTGGCGCTAGGAGTATTAGGTACTTTCATGTTGTTACTCACTATACCGCGCAGCAAGCGGGGTCAACAAGCCAGCGACCGCGCCTCCGCTTCTCCGTTATAAGTGATACAATCAGTATAAATGAAGAGCAATGCTTCACTGGTATATAACCTCTTCCTTATCATCGGCGACTTCCTGGCCCTGGTCGCCGCATTCGTGGGAGCGTTCCTTATCCGCGCCCAGAGCGCCACTCCTGTTGCCCATCCCATATCCGGACACACCTATGCCTATGTCTTCCTGAGCGTGCTGCCCTTCTGGCTCATCATCTTTGGGCTCTTGGGTCTCTACAACAGCAATGTCTACGAGCGCCGTTTCAGCGAATTCGGCCGCTTGCTGGTTGGTTCATTCATCGGCCTGCTATTCGTCATATTTTGGAACTTCTTGAGTGTAAAGCCGATCTTCCCTGCCAAACTAGTGCCCATCTATGGTTTTGGGTTGGCATTTGTATTCCTGGTGGTCTTCCGTAATATCGCACGGCTCATCCGCACGGAATTATTTGGATTTAATGTAGGACTTACCCGCATCGTACTGGTCGGCACCAGCCCGATGACGCGCGAGCTGGTACAATCGCTGGCGAACAGCCGCCGCTCGGGATACAAAGTGCTGGCCGTGGTGGGCGACAAGCGGCAGATCGGTGAAGAGCCTATCCTGGCCTACACATCGTTCCAAGAATTCCTGGAAAGTGCGCCCACCGGCGTGCATGGCATCATCCAGACCGAGCTCTACGCTGACGAAGCTCATAACGCCGAGATTCTGACCTACGCGCAGGAACATCATGTGAGCTATCGGTTCGTGCCGGGCAACAGTGAACTGTTCGTAGGGAACATCGACGTGGAACTGTTCCGCAACGCTATCCCGGTCATCGCCGTGCACCATACTGCCCTGTTTGGCTGGGGACGTGTCGTGAAGCGGCTGATGGACATCCTACTAAGTGGTCTTCTGCTCATCATCACCTCCCCGCTCTGGCTGCTCATCGCCATTGCCATAAAAATTAATGATTCCACCGGACCAGTGTTCTATCGGCCGAAGCGCCTGACCCGGTTCGGCACCACCATACGCATATTTAAGTTCCGCAGCATGTACTGGAAATACTGCGTCAGCCCCGAGGAAGGCTTCAAACGAATGGGGCGGCTAGATCTGCTGGCAGAATACCGCAAAAATGGCGACTATTTACCACATGACCCGCGTGTAACACCAGTGGGCCGCATCATACGGGCTACAAGCCTGGACGAATTAGGCCAGCTGTACAACGTATTCCGCGGTGACCTGAGTATGATCGGCCCGCGCGCGCTCGATGTGTTCGAGATGGAACAGTATGCTAAGAAGAACCTGATCCTGAGCGTAAAATCAGGTCTCACCAGCCTGGCAGTAGTAGCCGGACGCAAAGGTATCAGTTTTGAGGAGCGCCGCAAACTTGACCTGTACTATGTACAGAACTGGAGCCTGTGGCTGGACCTGACTATCCTGATAAAGACGGTGCGGGTGGTGTTGGAACGCCTGATACACAAAGGTGCGCGCTACAAATGAGCCAGCGGAAAGGTCCGCTGAAGGTCGCTATCGTACATGACTGGCTGGTCGGTGGCGGAGCAGAACTGGTAGTAGAACAGCTACACGCTCTATACCCGGAGGCACCCATCTATACCTCGTATGCAACACGGGAATGGCGTGAGCGGCTGGGACACGACGTGGTGCACACCGGATGGCTGCAATACCTGGGCAGGCTGCGTAAATTTATTCCTATCCTGCGTATCTGGTGGTTTACCCGCCTGAATTTTAGCGGCTACGACCTGGTCATCAGTAGTTCCGGCGCCGAAGCCAAGGGAATCAAAGTGCCGGACGGCACCATCCACGTCAATTATTGCCACGCACCCACGCACTACTACTGGAGCCGCTACGACGAATATATGAAGCATCCTGGATTTGGTGCGTTTGATTGGCTGGCACGGATCGGACTGCGGCTGCTTGTGGGGCCCCTGCGCAAATGGGACTACGCCGCCGCAC
Organism: Saccharimonadales bacterium (SeqCode); assembly: GCA_035479715.1. Taxonomy (GTDB): domain Bacteria; phylum Patescibacteriota; class Saccharimonadia; order Saccharimonadales; family UBA4665; genus JAJZCD01. The sequence goes on from DATIIK010000007.1 coordinate 18,416, forward strand.
AGCGGCCCGACCATATGATTGCGAACTCGCACCACATCGCTACCGAAATCCGTAAATACTATGACCGCGAAAGCACCGTCATCCACCCGCCGGTGTATATCGAGCGATTCCAAAAGCCCGAGAATCTGAAACGTAAGCGTGAAGGCTTTTTGGTAGTAGGCAGGCAGGTACCATACAAACGGTTCGATGTCGCCATTCAGGCCTGCAACCAGAACGAGCAGCTGCTTACAGTACTCGGTGATGGGCCCGACCATGCACGGCTCAGGAAGCTCGCCGGGCACGACATCACATTCCTAGGCAAAGCATCCGATGAGGTGACCGAAGAGGAATTCGCGAGCGCCGAAGCGCTGATTTTCCCCGGAGTGGATGATTTTGGCATTACACCGGTAGAAGCACTGGCATCGGGCACCCCGGTGATCGCCTACAAAGGCGGCGGCGCACTCGACTACGTATTGCCAGGGAAATCGGGTGAATTCTTTACGGAGCAGACGCCTGAATCACTGGCCGAGGTCTTGCGAAACTTCAACCCGAGACGCTATTCCCATGCAGCGATAGCGGTATTTGCACGGCGCTTTTCTCGGGAACATTTCCAGCAGGCCATGCTACGTTATTTACAAGGAGTTCTGTAGGTTTTGGATAAGACACAGGTTGTATTCGTGGGTGGGTATGGCCGAAGCGGTAGCACGATCATCGACGTACTACTGAACCGCGTTCCAAGCATCGTGGCTGTCGGTGAGTTTCGCCATCTGTTCGGACGCGCCTTAGGCGACAATGAACTCTGCAGCTGTTCACAGCCCTTCCGGGAGTGTCCGTTCTGGGGCAAAGTATTAGCCGAGGCATTTCCTGACGGCGTCGATCCAGGATATATCCAGCATGTGGTACAGCGCTGGAACCGCGTGGTACGCCTGCCATTCTTGCGGTTTCCGCGCCTGATGACCCCTAGGATGCGTGAGGAAGCGCAGGTATACCATGAAGCCTTCGCGGCTGCATACCACGCTGTAGCCAAAGTGTCCGGCGCCAAAGTAGTGGTGGACTCTACGAAATATCCGGTACATGGCTGGTTCCTCAGCACCATGCCAGAATTGGATCTGCGGGTCATGCTGCTGGTGCGTGACCCGCGCGCCGTAGCGTTTTCGTGGACACGAAGGCGTCTACGGCCTGAAGTACACTGGGAAAAGCGTGAGATGCCGCGCCATAACGTAGTGAGAAGCGCGCAGGCCTGGAATATGTCCAATGACATCACGGCGCGCCTTGCTTGGGTGCGCAAACTGCCCTGCCGCCTGCAGCGCTACGAAGATTTCGTAGCGAACCCGACGGAAGAGTTGGTCAGAATCGCCTCATTCGCCCTAGGCGAGCACGTGACATTGCCAGCCGACTTGTTCACTCGCCAGCCCCACCTGCCGCACACCATTGCCGGTAACCCGCTGCGCATCGGCAGTGAGCATGTCCGTGTCCACGAAGACGACGAATGGAAGCAGATGCCATGGGTCAAGCGCCTGGCGATCATACTTGTGAGCTGGCCCGGCATGCTACGTTACCACTATAGCCTGCGCATCGATGTCAAAGACCTGCGCAGACCGGCCGCCGTCGTAGCCATAAGCTCGATTATCGTGGCAGTGGCGCTGAGCTAGGCAGTGCGACCCCGCAGCGAACGCTGCCTTGTAATTTTGCCTTATACATGAGATAATTACTACCGTTAGAGGCGACTTACGCCTCTTTTGTTTTAGGCGCCCTGCTCACTATGAAACTGCTCGTTTTCCCCAAAGATCCGAACCCCTACCAAGAACTGCTCTACCGCCAGCTACAAGGCAAGGTAGAGCGGGCATACCTGGACGTCAGCCAGCAGAGCCTGCTGCGTTTTGTATCATTTTATCCATTGCTCATCTGCAACCTCGTCCTATACCGGCTGCGCGGCTATAAGCTGTTCCATCTGCACTGGATTTATCCGTTTTATGTACCTCGGTGGGTTCCTCTGCACCGGCAGCTAAGCTATGTACAGATCCGGCTGTTCTATGTACTGCTGGCATTGCTCGGCTATAAGGTGATCTGGACGATACACAATGTGGTACCGCAGATGCCGCAGACACCGAATGACGAGCTGTTGATGCAGAAATTGGGTAAGCTCGCCCAGGCGAAGTTCATTCATTCTCGCAGTGCGCTGGCGCTCATGGAACAGCACCACGTCAGCACTCAGAACACCTATCTTATCCCCCACGGTAATTACAAAGGCGTCTATCCGGATATGATTACTCGTGCAGAAGCCCGCAAGAAACTCGGGCTAAAGTCATCCGATACGGTCCTGCTGTTCTTTGGCAATATTGTCCCGTACAAAGGATTGGATGCGCTCCTGGACGTAACCGACAGGATTACCGACCCGCATGTCCGTATTGTGCTGGCCGGCCGGAGCAACAGCGAAGCGCTGCACCAAAGGATCAACCGGTCGGTGCAAGCCGGACGGGCACAGTACTATGGCGGCTATATAGCAGACACGGATGTCGCGGCGTATTTCCGGGCTGCGGACGCGGTCTGCCTGCCGTTCGCGGAGATTACTACCAGCGGCTCTACCGTCCTGGCCCTGACGTTCGGCAAGCCTGTGATTACCCCACGTATGGGTGCCCTTAACGACATTCCCGAGGCCGCCGGCTACTTTTACGATCCGGCTGATCCACATGGATTGGAAGATGCGCTGCACCGCGCTATTGCAAACCCTAAGCAATTAGCTCAGCACGGCAGTGCCGCCGAGCGCTATGCGCAGTCGCTGGACTGGAGCGTGCTGGCACCCAAGGCGTACGAAGTTTACGAACGTGTTTTACGCGGCGACACGAACGACAAAAGCTGACCGCGCGCAAAGATAGCCCCATACACGGCGGCTGAAACAGCCTGGCCGAGCAGCGCGCCAAGTGCGGCATAGATAAGTCCCTTGTCTGCCAGCAGATACACGCCGGCAACGACAGCAAGGGCATTGAAGGCATTCATATACATGAATGCGGCGTGGCGTTTCTGAATGTTCAGCCAGGTGTCACCGAGCCAGTTGATGCCAGTGAAGAAGCTGGCAAGCGCCAGCACCACCAGCGGCCCGAAGCCGTTAGCTGCATAGCCGGGGCCATATACCCGCAGTACTACCCAGCCTACCGCGATCAAAAAGACTGCCGCAGGCACCAGCAAGTGGTACAGGTGGCGCAGTGCGGCCTGGAAATGGGCACGGTGCGCGGCCACATCGTCCGTCTGGGACGTTTCGGATATGAGTGCCTGGGAAACGGAACTGGCCAGAATACCCAGGAACGTGGCGACCTGCACTGGCATGTAGTAATAAGCGGCACTGGCAGGACCGAGCTTGGAGAGGATAATGATGGGCGTGAGTGCACCGGGCAGCATACCGAGCATACCGCCAAAGTAGTTGCTGAGTGCATAGCTGCGATGTGCCGTGATGTCGGCCAGCGTCGGTTTATACGATTCGCCCGGCAGCAGCTTTCGCACCACGACCACCAAGCTATACGCAATGCCCGCCCACAGCACCACCGCCGCTACCGTCATGATGCCACCCAGGCCATAGGCCACCAAAAACAGCGGCAGGATAAGCCGCAAAGCACTCACGAGCGCCGATTTACCCAATACCAGGTTGGCTTTGCGGAACGCGAGCAGCGCACTATCCATGATAGCGCTCAGGTTGGTGCCGATGACGAGCAGTATCAATAGCAACGACAAAGACACCGAACTGCTGACAAAATTCAGCCGCGGCACGAATACATGGAGACCGCCTAGCCCTATCAGCCCGCCGGCGACCGAAGCAGCCAGCACCGCCAGCAAAGAGCCCGCCAGCAGTCCGCCTTTGCGTTTGCTGGTCGGCAAAAAGCGAATAACAGTATTGGCCAGACCAAAACTGACGAACGTCGCTATCAGCCCAGCATAGCTTGTCAGCGAGGTGGCAAAGCCGATCTGAGCAGGCCGAAAGGCATGTGCGCAGATTATCCAGAACAAAAAGCCCGCTACAGTACTGACCGCTTGGCTCAATATCAGCAGCGTGGAGTTCTTGCGCAGACTATTACCCGTAAATTGGGCAGAGAGCTTCTGTAGTAGGTTCTTCATGTAGCATACACTCAGGCTATAACGGCCCTAATTTAGTATAATAATATACTAAATGTGCTTATAAAGCAAATAAATGACTCCCTACATGGTGCGAAGATTCTCTGACTAGGTTATCTACCTGCGTGGTGCGATCAGCCGCTGCATCACCTGCTGGTACTCGTGCGCGACACCGATCCAGGAATAGTTCTGCAGCGTGTATGCGCGGATCGCTTCGGACTTCAGAGTAGGCCGGTGCAGTTCGGCCACAATAGTCTGTACATACTCGGTGGCCTTCAGCGGTGTTACCAGGCGACCGTTCTTGCCTTCGATGATCGCATCCTGGATACCTTCCAGCTTGGATGCAACCACCATCGTGCCACACGATGCCGCCTCGAGCGCCACCAGGCCGAAGCCTTCCATATCATTTGCCACGGGGATGTTCGGCATGACGAACATATCGGCTACGTTATACAGATTATGAAGCAGACCCTGCGGCACACGACCGAGCATGCGGACATGATCCTGCATACCTTTGTCGGTGATGGCTGCCTGGATCACATCGTGGTCTTTGCCGCCGCCCGAAACCACATACAGTACTTTCGCGTGCCGGGTAAGCTCTGGCAAAACCTCGTCTATAAACCACAGCACGCCCTTGCGGCGTACCAAGCGGCCATTGCTATGCAGGATCTTGTACCCTTTCAGCTCGTCTACCGTCATCCCTACGGCTGCGGCAACGGCCTGGTACTGCTCGGCGCGCCTATCAGCTTGGTAGAACGTATCGCTTAGGCCGTTAAAGATTACCAGCGGGTTGGTGCCGGGAATAGCCTGCGTCACGGTTTGCTTCGTTTCGTTGCTTACGGCCACGAGCAGTGTCTGTTTGCGGACAAACCGGGGCACCACTGCTTTGTACAGCGGATTGGCATAGGTAGCTTCCTTGCCGTGGATGGTAATGACCGTAGGACGCTTCAGGAAGAATTTGAGCATCGAACCCAGCGGTGCCATCAGGCCATCCTGCAGATAGATGACATCGGGCATATGCTGTAGTCCACGCACTAATGCCATCACGAAGAGCCAGGGATATATGACCGGCAGCGCCTTGTTAGCGCCACCCCATTTGACAAGCGTGACGTCGTTGGTACGGGCCAGCGCCGTATAGAGCTCATAGGCGGCGTTTTCCATGCCACCGGTGCTCGGGGGATATTTGCGCGTTACAAATAAAATATGCATAGGGTGAATAGCTCCGTAGTTTTTCTTGCTCCTCAGTATAGCAAACACCGTATCACCTTCGGAAATACGTGTACAATAGGCGTATGTCCCGCCGTCTCGATATATCGCTCCTCCGCCGTCTTGCCGGCAAATCTATCGCACCTATCTTTTACGCCTTGCTGGTACTGTTTTTGGCACTGTACTTGCACAGCATCGACTTTGCCAAGCTCCGGCACCTGGACCTGAACTGGTGGTATCTGGTACTTGCCAGCGTGCTGGCACTCATTACCCGCTACATGGGAACGTACATCTGGTTCGTCATCCTACGGACGCTGGGTGCCCGCGATCTACACCTGCAGAAACAGCTGATTTATGTCTATGCCAAAGCTTGGATGGGCCGCTACATCCCTGGCACCGCACCCTGGATTTTGGGAAAGATCTACTTTGCTTCGCAGCATGGCATCTCCAAGCAGAAACTGGGCGTCAGTTCTCTGCTGGAGGGCGGCCTGCAGATCGTGACCATGCTGGTGTTTGCCTTGGCGCTGCTGGTGTTCGATAAGCGGCTGGACGTGCTGAGCGTAAGCTTTAAGGCGCTGATGATAGGGGTGGCGGTCGCCGGCATCATCATCCTGATTCCTGCTATATTCAACCGGCTGATTACACTCGCCTACAAACTGCTCCGGCACAAAGAACTGCCTGCCGAGCACCTGGCCACACCGCGCACCATTCTAAGCGGCTCGTCGTTGTATCTGGTGACTGCGGTTGTGAACGGCTTGTCGCTGTTTTTTATCGCTAAAGGTGTCGATCCAGGACTGAGCTACGGCAACATCGCCTTTGCTATGGGCGCAGCATCTCTGGCCGGGGCTGCCAGCATGCTGGCGTTGTTCGCACCAAGCGGGCTAGGCGTACGCGAAGGTATCCAGCTGGTGCTGTTCGCCCTGATCATGCCCAAGGAGCTCGCCCTAGCTGTCACGGTCATAACCCGGCTGTGGAGCGTTGGCGTGGACGTTTTATTCTTTGCGCTCAGCAAGCTGATAGCAGGCACACCCCAGGTTCTAGCACCCAAAGAGATTGAGCAGTAAACCCCCGGTATAACGATGGCCTAGAGGTACTCTGTCTCGTCACGCTCTTTCAGGATCTCCTGGATATCTTTGATCTTATCGGCCTCTTCTTTGGGGACCACCAGCAGCGCATCGGGCGTGTCGACGATGATCATATCGCGCACCCCAGCAACGGCGATGACTTTCCCTGGAGAGCTCGTCTTTATGAGCGAACCTCTGGTGTCGACGGCTATCACGTTGCCATCCTCGTAGTTGCCTTTGCCGTTTTCAAAGAAGTCATACACCGCACCCCAGGTGCCAATGTCGGTCAGCTTGAAGGGCAGCAATATAGCGATTGCATCGCCTGACTCCATGATGTGCTTGGTCACTTCTTCGGTCGGACCCTTTTCCATGGTAGCGTAGATATTTTCGATAGCTTCGTTCTCACCCGGTTGGTCGAGTGCTTCCTTCATCTTCATAAGGCCTTTGTACCAGTCGGGACGGTACTGCTTGTACGCTTCGAGTATCAGTTCAGGATACCAACATAGGTGGTTCCAGTGCGCGACGACATGGAAATTGTTGACCAGTTCGCGGGTGGCTGCCAGGTTGCCGCGGCGATAGTGGAAATGGTCGATGCTATACGATTCGACACCGTCAACTTTGACCCGTTCGCCCAGTTGCAGGTAGTCGGCACCCATGTTCGGTGCCGTCGCCTTGATGCCGCCCGTAACATAGCGCCGGTGTTTTATGACAAGCTGCTCTGCGGCACGGATAGTCTTGAGGAGGCCTTCTTCCGGTTCACGTACTAGGTCGGCTTGGATGAGGAAGAATGGTTCGTCAGGGTGCAATATGCTGAGTTTCAGAAACGCCAAGCCTTCGCCCGGTCCGCGGTCCTTGGCTATATCTGGTTCGACGATGTAGTTTTTGAGCGGGATTTGCGGCGACTGCTCCGAAACATATTTGATGAACTTCCGCTTGGTGGAGATATAGATATCCTCGGGCGAATATTCCTTAAGTAATGTTCTAATGTTATATTCGTAGCTCGAGATTTCCCCGATGATCGGTTGAAACTGCTTAGGTTTTTCCTGGCGGCTGTAGGGCCACATCTTGGTGCCCTGCCCGCCAGCGGTGACGATGATCTTCATGCCCTACAGTGTACCGCAGACGACAGCGATTGACACATGCGTTATAGGGCGTTACTGTGGGAGCAGCCGATGGGGCTTATATAGCCGCATTGGTTGAGATGCATAAACGTAAGCAAAGGAGCAATCCCCGTGAATGCTATCAACAACATTTTTAAAGCGTATGATATCCGCGGCCGAGTTGGTACCGAACTGACCGCCGATGTCGCCAACCGGGTCGGCAAGGCACTGGCCGATTGGCTACCAAATGAAGGTGCTGTGGCCGTAGGCCGCGATATGCGCCCCGACTCTGCCGAACTGGCAGCTGCCGTTATTGCCGGCCTGCAGGCACAAGGCCGCGATGTCATAGATATCGGTGAAGTCACCAGTGACATGATCTATTTCGCCGTCGGCGGCGGCAAACTGGCCGGTGGCGCTATGGTTACGGCCAGCCACAACCCCGGTGAGTACAATGGCATAAAGCTGTGCCGCGAAGAAGCACGGCCGATCGGCCAGGAATCTGGCCTGCTCGAAGTCCGCGACTCGGTCGTAGAGAGCAACTTCAAACCTGCGGCCGAAACGGCAGGCACCGTGCAGCAGCACGACATCACCGAAGATTGGATCGCCCATACTCTTTCATTTATTGACACTACTAAGCTGAAAGACCTGCGTATCGCGGTTGACGCGGGCAATGGCATGGCGGGCAAGATCTTTCCTGAACTTGAACCATATGTGCCATGGGAAGTCGAAGAAATGTACTTCGAACTGGACGGTACGTTCCCGAACCACGAAGCCAACCCGCTCAAGTTCGAGACCCTTGCCGACCTTATTGAGCGAATCAAAGCAGACAAGTTGGACGGTGGCATAGCCTTTGACGGTGACGGCGACCGTGCGTTCTTGGTTGATGAGACCGGTGCTGTCCTGACGGGCGGCATAATGTCTGCCATGATGGCCGATTATTTCCTGGATCTGCATCCTGGCGCCAGCATCGTCTACGACGTCCGCAACAGCCGTACCGTACCCGATGTGATTACCGCCAAGGGTGGCAAGCCGGTCATTGCACGAGTGGGCCACGCCTACATCAAGCAGATCATGCGCGAATCAGACGCACCGTTCGGCGGCGAAGCGTCCGGTCACTTTTACTTCCGCGACAACTGGTTTGCTGACTCCGGCCTGATCGGTGCCGTCATCGGCCTGTACGTGGCAGGACTCTCCGGCAAGAAATTGTCAGAACTACGCGAACAGTACACCCACTATGCTGCCATACCTGAAAAGAACTTCGTCGTAGATGATAAGGACGCAGCTTTAGCACGGGTCCGCGCCGCCTTCCCTGACACCGAACCGGATACGCTGGACGGCGTCACGTTCGACCTCGGCAACCACACCTGGTTCAACTTCCGCGCCAGCAATACTGAACCCGTGCTGCGGTTGAATGCCGAAGCCACATCCGAAGACGAACTGGACATGCTCGTCAAGAAAATAACGGACGTCATTACTGGATGAGCCGCATCCTGGTAACCGGCGGAGCTGGCTACATCGGGTCACATACAGTAGTTGAGCTTTTGGACGCAGGATACGATGTAACGGTTATAGACAACTTCTGTAATTCTTCGGTCGAATCGATCAAACGAGTCGAACAGATCACCGGTAAATCCGTACAGCTGCATGAGTTCGATATCCGTGATGCCGAAAGATTGGAAGCAGTCCTGGCGGGTATGCCGTTTGAAGCCGTCATACACTTTGCCGGACTCAAGGCCGTGGGCGAATCCACTCATGAACCCCTGCGCTACTACGAAAACAATGCAGATGGCACTTTAGTGCTCATGAAAGCATTACAAGGCACGAGCGTACGCAAGCTAATCTTCAGTTCGACCGCTTGTGTATATGGCGATCAGCCGATTCCCTACACCGAATCCACCGCGCGCGAACCACAGAACCCGTACGGTAACACCAAACTGGTCAGCGAGCTGATGATGCACGACCAAGCAGCCGCCGACGCCAGTATCGCCATGATCGCCCTGCGCTATTTCAATCCCATCGGCGCACACCCCAGCGGACTGATCGGCGAAGATCCGAACGGCATCCCGAACAACCTGATGCCATTCGTAGCTCAGGTAGCAACCGGCAAGCGCGAAAAACTCTCGATCTTTGGCAATGACTACGAGACAGCCGACGGCACCGGCATACGCGATTACATCCATGTGACCGACCTAGCCAAAGGCCATCTAGCGGCACTTGAGCATGGCCCCGAAACCGGCTTCCACGCCTACAATCTTGGCAGCGGACATGGCGAAAGCGTGTTGGGTGTAGTGCACGCATTTGAAAAAGCCAGTGGCCAGAAGATACCCTACGAATTCGCGCCGCGGCGAGCAGGAGACCTGGCCGAATATTACGCTGACCCAGCGCGCGCCGCAGCAGAGCTGCACTGGAAAACTGAACTGAATCTGGATGATGCTTGCCGCGACACCTGGAACTGGCAATCTCATAACCCCAATGGATATACAAAGGAGCAATCATGAAACTATTAGTAACTGGCGGCGCCGGCTTTATCGGCGGCAACTTCGTACACTACACCGTTAAAAACCGGCCGGACTACGAGGTGACCGTCGTCGACGCACTTACCTATGCAGGCAATAAAGCGAACCTGGAACCTGTGATGGATAAGATCACGTTCGTGGAAGGCAACATCTGCGACGCCGAGCTTATGGACAAGCTGGTGAGTGAAACAGACGTCGTCGTACATTTTGCGGCCGAAAGCCACAACGACAATAGCTTACGGGATCCCGAGCCGTTCATGTACACCAATTTTATCGGCACCTACCGGGTGCTTGAAGCCGTACGCAAGCATGGCAAGCGCCTGCACCACATATCAACCGATGAGGTTTTCGGCGACCTAGCGCTTGATGACCCCAACAAATTTACCGAAACCACGCCATATAACCCCTCCAGCCCCTATTCATCGTCCAAAGCAAGCTCAGACCTCATCGTCCGTGCCTGGGTACGTTCGTTCGGTATCCATGCGACCATTTCAAACTGCTCAAACAACTACGGCCCCTACATGCACATCGAAAAGTTCATTCCGCGCCAGATTACCAATGTGCTGAGTGACATAAAGCCCAAGGTGTACGGCGACGGCTTGAATGTTCGTGACTGGATCCATGTAAATGACCATAACGATGCCGTGCTGACCATCATCGAAAAGGGTAAGTCAGGTGAAACCTACATGATTGGCTCCGACGGCGAAAAGAACAATAACGAAGTCGTGGAGACTATCCTGGAACTGATGGGCAAACCGCGCGACTGGTACGACCGCGTCAATGACCGGCCGGGACACGACCGCCGCTATGCCATCGACTGGACCAAACTGCGGACCGAACTCGGCTGGGAGCCGAAACTAGGTTGGGAAGGCGGCATTAAGGCCATGATTGACTGGTACGACCAGAACCGCGAATGGTGGCGCTCAGAAAAAGAAGCGGTCGAAGCGGCATACGCCAAGCAGGGCCAGTAGACCTATGGCAGAAAAACTAGAAATGAACTTTTGCCGCCGCTGCGGCGCAGGACTCAGCAAAGCAGCTGGCAATGGACACGAATGCCCCAATGGCCACACCATCTTCGAGAACCCCTCACCTTGCGTTGGCATCTTTTTTGTCACAGCAGACCAACATGTGTACCTATCCGAACGCGGCATCCAGCCACACAAGGGCATGTTGGACGCGTTCGGTGGATTCGTTGATAGCGGTGACGAAAGCCTAGAGACCGCCACCGAACGTGAGTTGCAAGAAGAGCTCTCCCTAGCGCCAGGTGACTACGAGCCGCTTCGCTATCTCACGAGTGCAACCAGCCGCTATCCCTACGAGGGGGAAGACCTCGAAATCATGAGCATCCTCTACTGGACCCGACTCAAGGGTACGCATGATTTGAAGCCTTCCGACGATGTAGCTGCCGTACGCAAGCTACCCCTCCATGCAGTACCATTCGACGACCTGCATGCCGACGACATCCGCATCGGTATCCGTGTATTACAACGAATGTTCCCCCAAGGGGCGAAGGAGAACCAGTATGTTTGACCCAGGTGAACACAATGAGCTCAAAGTAACCGAATCGCCTATTCCTGGCCTGTTTGAGGTTGAGCTGGCTGTGCACGGTGATAATCGTGGCTGGTTCAAAGAGAATTACCAGGCGGCTAAAATGGAGGCGCTGGGGCTACCGCACTTCGGGGTTGTCCAGAATAATTTCTCGTTCAACGTCGAAAAGGGCGTTACCCGCGGACTGCATATGGAACCATGGGTAAAGTTCATATCGGTAGCTAATGGACGGGTTTTCTGTGCTTGGGTAGACCTGCGCAAGGGACCCGGATTTGGTAAAACACACACAATGGAGCTCAACCCTGGCCGAGCAGTGTTTGTGCCACTAGGCGTAGCCAACGGCTACCAGACGCTCGACGAAAATATCGTCTATACCTATCTGGTAAACGCCCACTGGTCACCCGACGCTCAGTACACTATGGTCAATGCCTTTGATCCTGAGCTGCACATCCCTTGGCCTATCGGCAAAGACGAGGCTATCGTATCTGACAAAGATGCAGCACACCCGCCACTTAGTCAAATAACACCTGTGGAGCTATAACCATGAATGATTCAGAAATCTTTATCGTCGGGGCAAAGGGCCAGCTTGGACTCGCCCTACAGGCCCAATATCCAAACGCCAAGAGTGCCGACATCGACAAACTCGACATCACTAACGCCGATTCGGTCAGCTCCTTTGACTGGGCGGGGATTAAGGTCATCCTAAACGCGGCCGCCTTTACTAATGTAGACGGTGCCGAGTCGGCCGAAGGCCGTGTCGCCGCCTGGGACGTCAATGCCTCAGCTGTCGCGAACCTGGTACGTGCTGCGATGAAGCACGATATCACGCTCGTACACATTTCGAGTGATTACGTATTCGACGGTACCGCCATCCCTCATACCGAGACTGAAAAGCTCAGCCCACTCAGCGTATACGGCCAAAGTAAAGCAGCTGGCGACCTGGTAGTTGGTTGTCTACCTAAGCATTATCTGCTACGCACCACCTGGGTCATCGGCGAGGGCAAGAACTTTGTACGCACCATGCTTTCCCTGGGTGAAAAGGGTGTTGCACCAACCGTAGTAGCGGACCAGATTGGACGGCTAACCTTTACGAGCGAACTAGTACGCGCTATCAACCACTTGCTTAGCAGCAATGCACCGTTTGGCACTTACAACACCACCAACGATGGTGAGCCCGCTAGCTGGGCAGACATCACCCGTGAAATTTTTCAGCTGGCTGACTACGATCTGGCAGTTACCGATACCAGTACAGCCGATTACTACGCCGGCAAAGAAGGCATCGCCCCACGTCCGCTGAACAGCATCATGGACCTGACGAAACTGCAGAGCACCGGCTTTCAGAATTCCGACTGGCATGAAAACTTAAAAGACTATGTCACAAAGGAGAAACAGAACACATGAAAGGCATCATATTAGCCGGTGGCTCAGGCAGCCGACTGTACCCTATCACTAAAGGTATCAGTAAGCAGCTGATGCCAATATATGACAAACCGATGGTGTACTACCCTCTTAGTACGCTCATGATGGCGGGTATCCGGGAAATACTTATCATAACCACCCCAGAGGATTCAGAATCCTTTCAGCGGCTATTAGGCGATGGAGCGCAGCTTGGCTGTCAGTTCCAGTACGCAGCACAGCCCAAACCAGAGGGTCTCGCTCAGGCGTTTATCATCGGTGAGGAATTCATTGGGGATGACAAGGTAGCGCTCGTACTGGGTGACAACATCTTTTACGGGCACGGCTTTGGTAACAGCCTGAAGAAGTGCGTGAATCCTGATGGCGGTATCGTTTTCGCCTATCAGGTCGCCGATCCGGAACGATACGGCGTTGTGGAATTCGGTGAGAACCGGCAGGCGATTTCTATCGAGGAAAAGCCAGCCGAACCCAAGAGCAATTTTGCGGTGGTCGGCCTATACTTTTATGATAATGCCGTGGTTGATATAGCCAAGAGTATTCAACCGAGTGACCGTGGCGAGCTAGAAATCACCGCCGTAAACGAAGTGTACCTGCAGAGTGGCAAACTCAAGGTACAGACCATGGGGCGCGGCAGCGCCTGGCTCGATACGGGCACGTTTGAGAGTATGAATCAGGCTTCACAGTTTGTAGAAGTGATCGAGCAGCGTACCGGATTCAAGATCGGCTGTATCGAGGAGGTAGCGTTTCAGGAAGGGTTCATCGATGCCGGACAACTGCATGCTCTAGCCGAACCGCTCCACAAGAGCGGCTATGGCAAATACCTGCTCTCGCTAACAAATGAGTAACATCTACGTGGGTAGTGAACTGGTAGCCGGGAGGTCCATCACTAGCACACTACTTGTGTGTCTAGTACACTACGTATCATGCAGCGGATAAAAACGCTCACTATCCAGCTCTACCGCCACCACTTCATACGCTACCTGTTCGTAGGCGGCAGTACATTTGTGCTAGATTTTGCAATCTTGTTTGGTCTGCACGGCAAGATAGGTCTCGGCTTAGGTATTGCTACCAGCTTTGCCTATTGGATTTCGATTATTTACAACTTCGTCCTCAACCGTTACTGGACATTCGATGCCCGCGAAAAAGAAAGCCTTCAGCGCCATATCGTGGCGTATGGCATGCTGCTGATCTGCAACTACGCATTCGTACTTATTTTTATGAATATCGCCAGCAAGCACATCAACTACATTTACGCCAAAGCAATCGCCGTAGCCTTCCAGATGGTATGGACCTACCCCGTCTACAAAAAAGTTATCTTCGTGCCGGCTGACAAATCTTTAGCTAGCTAAAGATTTGATTTTTTCCAGCGACAGCTTCGCGGGCAACGAGCAACGCCTGTTTGATATTGTTGTCGATAATGACTGGCAGGTCGATTGCCTCAAAGGCAGCTTCAGGTAAACCCTGGGCTTTTTTGATTAGTGCCGCCAAACGCGTTTCGACAGCATGGCCATTGCGACGCTGTGCCTGGTATGCAGTTTCACCGTCAAAATACTCACGCCCAGCTTCATTGAGCGCCCTGTAGCGTTCATTGTTCTCGTTCTTGGTCATGCGGCGGTCGAGGTCATTCTGGCCGTCCACGGCTGGCTCAGCCCAGTAATCTTCTACTGTGTAATCGTCCAGGTAGTGCATAGCAAGCTTGGCTTTGTCTAAATCCGTTAGTTCATCGTCCGATTTGGCCAGCAGCTCTTCCATGTCAGATATAGATTCATGGGCGACTGAGCTTGCGATGTCGATTACATCTTCACTAAACCGGCCAGGTGTCGCCAACCACGAATCGTGCGCAGCGACCTGCGCCTCGGCATAACTATCCCAGCTCGGCTTCTGTTCGAGCATACGGACCACTTCCTGGCCCTTGAACGAATCATGCAGCACTGCGGCCTTTTGCAGGTCATGCACTTGCCCACCTTCGAGCCCAAGCATAGTCCCCAGAATCGCAGCACGCGCGCCCTCTACCAAGCAGTGGCGTACAGAAGGCAAGGCGCAGATTTCTTTGGGTTCTTCTATACCCGGAAGATGGGCTGGCAGTACATCGAATTGACGGTTGTCGTAGTGTTGTTGCCATACGTCGATGTGTGCCCAGGCAATACGCGCAAAATACCCTAGACGCGCTTGCTTATAGGCTACATCATCTTCGGGAATATCGATGGGTTCTGAAGTGAATGTGAGCTCTTGGCCTGGAGCGATCATATCCTATGATTATAGCATATTTTATATGGAAATACAATCTATAGCTCTTCGATTACACCTGTTAGGCCGCTGATCCCAGTGATGTCTTGAAATATTCAATAGTCTTATCCAGACCCTGTTCCAGTGGGATCGTGGGAGCCCAGCCCAGGCGCTCTTTGGCAAGTTCGATGACAGGCTTACGCTGGGTAGGGTCATCACCGGGCAGCGGTAGGTAGGTAAGTTTGCTCTTGGCACCAGTTTTGGCTAGTACCAAACCGGCTAATTCGCGAATAGTGAACTCACCCGGGTTACCAAGGTTTATTGGGCCTTCTTGATCAGAATCAACCAAACGCGCAATCGCCTCCACCAGATCATCCACATAGCAGAAGCTGCGGGTCTGGCTACCATCGCCATAGAGCGTGAGGGATTCACCCTTGAGGGCTTGGACGATAAAATTTGAGACCACGCGCCCATCGTCGGCGCTCATGCGTGGGCCATATGTGTTGAAGAACCGGCCGACACAGGTATTGGTGCCATATTTCTTACGGTGAGTGTAGACGAGAGCTTCTGCGTAGCGCTTAGCTTCATCGTACATACTCCGTGGCCCATACGAATTAACACTGCCGCGGTACGTTTCTGGCTGAGGGTGAACCTCTGGATCACCGTACACTTCACTAGTAGACGCATGGAAAAAGCGTGCGCCGTGGTGGCGTGCCAGCTCCAGCATACGCAGCGTACCTTCTGAGCCTACGCGGAGCGTCTCAATACCGAGCCGCTGGTAGTGCGGAGGACTGGCGGGCGAGGCCATATTCAGAATAATATCAAACGGTTCCTGCGTGACTTTGCCCGGCAGCGGTTCCACGATGTCGACCTCGTAAAACGAGAAGTGCCCGTTTCCACTCAGATGGCTGATATTCTGGCGCGAGCCCGTCGACAGATTATCGATGCCCAGCACCTCATAGCCTTTGCCGAGATAGTAATCACACAAGTGGGAGCCCAGGAAGCCCGCCGCACCAGTGATCAGTACCCGGCTGCTCATTAGTCTGCCTTGGCTGTTTTGCGGCCAATGCTTTCGTAGTAAAAGCCAGCTGCCTGCATAGCCTTGGGGTCATACAGATTGCGGCCATCGAATATGACGGGCTCTTTGAGCGCCGATTTGATGCGATCAAAGTCTGGAGCAACAAACTCACCCCAGTTAGTCGCAATAACGAGCGCATCAGCTCCATTTAATACCGCGTACTCATCATCTGCAAAAGACAGGAGCGCATTGCCACTCATCACGCGTTTGAAGTTACCCATGGCTTGTGAGTCGAATGCGACTACCTTTGCACCTTGCTCAGTCAGCTTCTGTACGATGGCAAGCGCAGGTGACTCACGGACATCATCAGTGTTATCCTTGAACGCTAATCCCCATAACGCAAACGTTCTGCCTTGGAACTCGTCCTCATAGTAACGACTGATCTTGCCGGGAAGGACTTCTTTTTGGCGCTCATTAGCATCGATGGTCGCTTGCACGATGCCGAGCCTAATCGAAAAATCGGTGGCCGTACGAAGGAGTGCCAGCGTGTCTTTAGGAAAACAGCTACCTCCATAACCCGGGCCGACGTGCAAGAACTGACTGCCGATACGGCTATCAGTACCGATACCCACGCGCACTTTGGTTATGTCCGCCCCTGTCGCTTCACACAAAGCAGAAAGTTCGTTCATGTAGCTGATCTTGGTGGCAAGAAGAGCGTTAGCGGCATACTTGGTAAGCTCAGCAGAAGCTTCATCCATGACAATAATATTTTGCTCGCCTGCGTTCTCAACGAACGGCTTATACAACCGGGTCATGAGACTAGCTGCGCGTTCAGAGGACGTACCGACGACCACACGCTCCGGTTCCAAGAAGTCAGCTACAGCCTGGCCTTCGCGCAGGAACTCTGGATTTGACACTACATCGAATTCAACCCTCGCGTTCCTGCCGACATGCTCACGCACAAGCTTGCTCGTCCCAACTGGCACGGTGCTCTTATCGACGATAACAGTGTAATGCTTGAGTAACGGACCGAGGTCGTTAGCTACGCTGAGCACATAAGAGAGGTCGGCGGCGCCATCTTCTCCCGGAGGTGTCGGCAAAGCCAAGAAGATAACCTCCGCCTCGACCGCCTGCATAAGCTCGGTAGTAAAGTGCAGACGCCCCTCGCGCACGTTGCGCTCAAACACCGTCTCAAGGCCCGGCTCATAAATCAGCACTTCCCCGCCCTGCATCCGCTTTATTTTGTTCGCATCGATATCTACACATGTGACATCATTGCCTTTTTCTGCCAGACAGGTACCCGTCACTAGACCAACATACCCTGTTCCGACAACCGCCACTTTCATAAAATTCATTCTATCTGTTTTCTAGTCAGCTATCAAATTGACCTCTCTACGAAATATTTCTATACTCATAGATATCAATGGAGGATATATGAAAGCACTCGTAACGGGCTCTGGTGGTCTTATTGGCTCAGAGGCAGCCAAGTTTTTCGCAGACAAGGGCTTCGAGATTATCGGCATAGATAACAATATGCGCAGCTACTTCTTTGGCGAAGAAGCTAGCACCGAATGGAACCGTAAAAAAGTCGAGGACAAGCTCAAGGATGCCTACAAGCACTACGCCGTAGATATCCGTGACAATGATGCGGTGGCCAAGATATTCAAGGAGCACAAATTCGACATTATCATCCACACTGCCGCACAGCCATCACATGACTGGGCTGCACGCGAACCATTCACCGACTTCAGTGTGAATGCCCAGGGCACTCTGGTGATGCTGGAAAACATGCGCCAGCACTGCCCTGACGCAACGTTCATCTTCACGTCTACAAACAAAGTGTACGGCGACACACCGAACACCTTGCCACTTATCGAACTTGACAAGCGCTGGGAGCTGCCCGAAGACCATCCTTTCTACAAGGGCATCGACGAATCGATGAGCATCGACCAGACCAAGCACTCCATCTTTGGCGCCAGCAAGGTTGCTGCCGACGTGATGGTGCAAGAGTACGGCCGCTATTTTGGATTCAAAACCGCCGTTTTCCGTGGCGGCTGCCTGACCGGCCCTTCGCATTCCGGCGCCGAGCTGCATGGCTTTTTGGCCTACCTCATCAAGTGCATCGAGAGTGGCAAAAAATACACTATCTTTGGCTATAAGGGCAAGCAGGTACGCGACAACATCCACTCACACGACCTGGTGAATGCCTTTTACCACTTCCACAAGAATCCCCGCTCCGGCGAAGTCTACAACATGGGCGGCGCTCGGAACAGCAACATCTCTATGCTAGAGGCCATTGACGCTATCGAGAAGCTGCTTGGTAAAAAGGCCAACTACGAACTTTCTACTGAAAACCGCATTGGCGACCACATCTGGTACATCTCTGACGTTTCTAAGTTCAAAGACCACTACCCAGAATGGGACTTTGAATACGACATCGATGCCATTCTAAAGGAAATGTGCGCCGCAGTGCAGAAATAGCATGAGTATCACAAAGTACAAACGTATTCTGGTTACCGGTGGTGCTGGCTTTGTCGGCTCCAACCTTGCACTGCAACTCCGCAAAGATCTGCCTTCAGCCGAGATCATCTGTCTGGACAACCTCAAGCGGCGTGGCTCAGAACTGGCTATCCGCCGGTTCAAAGATGCCAACATCGAATTCATCCATGGCGACATTCGTAACCGCGAGGATCTGGAGATGCCACGCGTCGACCTGCTTATCGAGTGTGCCGCCGAACCATCGGTATTAGCAGGCATCAACTCATCACCAGACTACCTCATCAACACTAACCTGACCGGCACCCTCAACTGCTTGGAACTAGCCCGGAAAGATACGGCGGATGTTCTGTTCCTGTCCACTAGCCGCGTGTACCCTATGCAGCACATCAACAACCTCAAATTCAAAGAAACAGATACACGTTTTGAACTGGTCGAAACCCAGAAGATATCCGGCGCCAGCAAGCACGGCATTGCCGAACATTTCCCGCTAGACAAACCGCGCTCACTGTACGGCGCCACTAAGCTGATCTCCGAGATTATGATTGGTGAATATGTCGACACCTACAATATGCGGGCTATTATCGACCGCTGTGGCGTCATTACCGGCCCCTGGCAAATGGGCAAAGTCGATCAGGGTGTATTCGTGCTGTGGGTAGCCAAGCACTACTTTAAAAAACCACTGAGTTACATCGGCTATGGCGGCACAGGCAAGCAGGTACGCGATTTTATACACGTCGCCGATCTGTACCGCGCCGTCAAGCACCAACTCGACAACTTCAATACATATAGTGGCGATGTGTATAACGTTGGTGGCGGCCTAGAAAATAGCGTCTCGCTACAGGAATTAACCCGCTTATGCGAAGAAGTTACCGGTAATACCATTGAAATTGCGTCAGTTATGGACGAGCGGCAGGCCGATCTCATCAGCTTTATCACCGACAGCCGCAAGTTCAAAAAAAAGTCAGGCCTGGAGTGGGAGAAGGGCCCGCGCGAAACTGTTACAGACATCTACAAATGGATCAAAGAAAATGAAGATGACTTGCGGCCAATTTTAAGTTAAGGTGTAGTCATGAAACTTTCACTCGTCATACCAGCCTACAATGAAGAGGCATCTATTGAGGGGACCGTCCGCGCCTTTCACGAAGAGCTGGGCAGGGAAAAAATCGACCATGAGATCTTAGTGTCTGTCGATCCAAGCAAAGACAGCACCGAAGCTATCATGAAGCGCCTGAGCAAAGAGATCAAAGAGGTACGGTATGTAAACAACGAGCCACCCCACGGTTTTGGATTCAACGTGCGCAATGGCCTGGAACACTACACGGGCGATTGTGTAGCCATTGTGATGGCCGACATGTCTGATCGGCCCGTCGACCTGGTGGCATACTACCGCGCAATGGTGGAGGGTGATTACGACTGCGTGTTTGGCTCACGTTTTATCAAAGGCGGCACGGTTATTGACTACCCCAAAAATAAGATTTTCCTCAACCGGCTTACGAACAACATCGTCAAGTTGCTGTTCGGCATCCGCTACAATGATATATCAAACGCCTTTAAACTCTACCGGCGTGAAACCATCGACGGGCTACGGCCATTCCTAAGCCATCACTTTAACCTGACCGTAGAGCTGCCCCTGAAGGCAATCGTACGTGGCTACAGCTACACTGTGGTACCCAACTGGTGGACCAATCGCAAGGCGGGCGAGTCAAACCTCAAGATCAAAGAAATGGGCAGTCGTTATTTCTATGTCATTCTCTACTGTCTGATCGAGAAGTTACTCTCTCGCGGCGATTACAAAAAGCAGGCGCATTTAGCGCGCATAGCAATGCGCTCAAACAAATCTTAGTATCCTGCCCAGTGCAGCGATTTGAGGTATTGTAATCGTGGTCTAGCTAAGGCAGGAACAGGGTATGTCGTAGATAAGCATGCATCGGTTGGGTCCGGTACACTAGTACAGATGTGGGTGGTCCGGAGCATGTAGTACCGAGTATGAAAGGCGTGTACACCCCAGGTGGCACTCGTGAGCAACACACATGCAAGCACTGTGACAGCTACGTTCCGTAGCGGCACATAGCCGCGCTTTAACAGAATCCGCAACTCTGTGTGCGCCACAAAACAGATCATCAGAGTGCTTATAAGGAGCAATGAAGACATAGTGATGTACCGGCTCGCAAGTGCCTCGCCTACGCCAAAGTTCAGCCGGGCCAAACCTGTCAGTACTGCTGTTCCCATGCTATACAGGCCCAAAACAATCCATGGAATTGCCTGACGGAAACGCTCCCTGTGCTGTACGAGCAGATAGGCACACAGCATCATGAAAGCCACTACCAGCACCAGCCCGAGCGCAAAGGCTGCTTTATGTGAATGCACGAGCGGACTGCCAAGATACGTCAGCAGATAGTCACTAAATTGCAGCGGATGCGTTAATGCAAGGTGTTGCGACGATTCCGAAGCATTTGTATATCCCATAAAGTAAATACCCGTTGACACCGCAGCAGCAGCGATGATTGCACTAAGCTTAACCCATGAGGTGCGCAGGTAAGACACCGCTAGGATAGCTAGCGGCCACAGCAGCATGCCGTTACCCAGCGAGTACTCTGCCAGGACCGCGCCAACCAAAATGAATGTGACCGCGCGTTTCCCTATGCCAAGCGTCTGCGCCCGTGCAAGGCCATACACTACCAGCATCACACCCAGTACATTCATAAACCATTCAAGCTGCCAGGCCCATAGCCAGTTTTCTACTTGCGCCGGTGAAAACCATACTAGAGCCGATAAGAAGCCGACACCAAATGGCACCCGATTCGTGTTACCACCTAGCCGTAGGGTTGCATATACAAGCGAGTATGCTGCGGCAGCGATCGCAAAGCTGACCAGGCACAAAAACAGCATATTCCAATGCGACAGTTGGATAAGTAGTACCAGTGCTATCGTCGGGAAGAGCAGCCTGTGGCCATTGTGCTGCTGCCAGAAGTCAGAAAGAATCCAATGTCCTGCGTGCACGTGTTGCAAGATTGGCACAAGTTCCCATTCGTCCCAAAAGGGCACAGTCCGGCCGAATATTACAATCAGCGACAGTGTAGCCAGTGCCGGTAGGGTGATGAAGAGTACGCTTAATGGCTTACCATAAAACTGCGCTACTGCTCGTAGCTTGTGTAACGCGCCCTGCCATTGTGTCATGCTTACTGGCAATTATAGTCGGCTTGCGAAAAATAGAAAAACACACCAATATCCATATGGCCGCCTAATACCTGTTACTGCTACAATAACAGTGTGAGCAACAAGGAACCCCTGCCTCTGGAACGGCAAGCAGAAATTTTTGGCCGCTACTTGGTTGGCCAGCTTCCTCCTCAAAAACTCATCAGGCTATTTGCAGATTCTGTCACCAGTGCCGCTATATCTCAAGCCCCGGATACATACCTGCTATGCGCCCTTAAGCACCCCCGCTTACTGCCCTACCTCGACGCCTATACTGCCCTCTTCCAGCCCTCCTCCGCTCTTCGTAGGCGACTATACCTGATGTGTTCCATCTTGGAAGCGTCGCCGTATTATCTCGATAGATTTATCCCAAAAAAACGTACAGCATGGTACGCGCTTGCCATCCTATTCATCGGAGTAAGGGCGGTTTGCCGGCTCATGGTAGGAATTTTCATTGCAAAGGCATATGTACGATGAAAGCATTTGATTACATTGTAGTTGGTTCAGGCTGCGCCGGCGCCATGGCTGCACAAACTTTGATAGAGGCCGGTAAAAAGGTAACGATGCTCGATGTAGGCGAGCAGAATCCAGGCTACGCATCAGCCGTTCCTGATAAAGATTTCCTGGACTTACGCGCATCGGACATCGGTCAGTACAAATACTTCATCGGGGAAAAGGGCGAGGGAGCCATCATAAAAGACGGCGGCAAGGGCGCACAAGTCACACCACCCCGCTCACACATGCTGCGCAATGTGGACATGTTTGTACCCCTCAAATCGGATACGTTCACACCGCTGGAAAGCCTGGGTTACGGCGGCCTCGGCATCGGCTGGGGTTTGCAGTGCTGGCCATTCAGTCCCAAAGAGCTGAGGCAAGCAGGACTCGACCCAAAGCGTATGCAGTCAGCTTATGAAACGATCGCTCGGCGTATCGGCATCAGCGCCACTAACGACGATGCTGCCGAATACACCATCGGCAAGCTTAAAACATACCAGCAATCGCCCACTATGGATAGCAACATGGTTGCGATCCACAAGAGGTATCAGGCCAAGAAGATGACCCTAGAAAAGGCTGGTTTGGTGTTGGGCCGTACGCCACTGGCACTTATTACTGAACAGTACGGCGAAAGACAGCCCTATCAGTACCGCGATATGGACTTTTACGACGACAACAGCAAGAGTGGTTGGCGCCCATGGATCACCGTAGACAGCCTACGCAAAAAATCAAATTTCACCTACATCAATAAATTTCTGGCCGTACGATTCGAAGAACGAGGTAGTCAGACTATTATCCACGGCATCGATACCGAGACCCGCCGGGCGGTAGCGTATGCCTGCCAAAAGCTCATCCTGGCCTGCGGCAGTCTGGGCACTGCACGCGTGGCCCTACGTTCCACCGGCAAGCAGGGTCAAAAAACATCATTCCTCTGTAACCCATATACTTACGTGCCCAGTTTGCAGCCGGCATTCTTCGGCCATGCAGCAGAACATCGCAAAATTGGCTTTGGACAGCTTTCGGGCTTTTTGGCCGAAGAGAAGACGCACACCGACACATCCATCATGACACTCTACAGCTACCAAGAACTCATGCTATTCCGCTTACTCAATCAAGTACCGCTCGACCTTGTCGATGGCCGCATGCTCATGCAGTATATGTCGCCTGGCCTCATTATCACTGGCATTCAGCACTCCGATACCATGTCAGACACTAAGACTATGCATTTACGCCCGAATGCCGATAGCCTAACAGGTGACGAACTTGAGGCGACGTACATTTTGAGTGACACCGAATCAAAAGATCAACGTCGGCGCGAGGACATCTACCTGCGGAGTCTCCGAAAGCTCGGCGTATACGGCACCAAGCGAATCAATCCCGGCCACGGATCGAGTGTGCACTACGCAGGCACCCTGCCCTTTAGCCACAAGGAAAAACCTCTCAGCTTACACCCAAGCGGACGCCTGCACGGCACCAAGAATATTTATGCAGCAGACAGCTCTGGCTTCAACTTCCTTCCCGCGAAGGGCTTGACCTTTTCGCTGCTTGCTAATGCACATATAATCGCGGAGAATGTACTACAAGATGCCATCAAAGACTAAACAGCCTACCATCGCAATCACCGGAGCGGGCGGTTTTTTGGGATCGACACTTGTCGAACACTTCAGCGCACTCGGTTGGAACGTCATTGGGCTAGTACGTAAGCCTGCTGATTATACCCATACACATGCCACGTTTCGAAAATACGACCTTACTGGGAAACTTGATCCGAGGGTTCTTGATGGGGTTGATTATCTTGTGCATGCCGCCTACATAAAATACGACCGTGAACATCCAGATGCCATGGATCTAAATTTTGCAGGTGCCAAACGTTTGCTCGAACTCAGCCGCAAGAAAAATTTACAGAAGAATATCTTTATATCCAGTATGTCTTCACACGAGGCGGCTCTTTCGGTATACGGCAAACAAAAGTTGGCTATCGAGCAGCTTTTCTCGGAATCTACAGATGTAGTGCTGCGCTGCGGACTCATCATCGGTAAGGGCGGCATCGTAAAACAGATGGCTGATTTTATGCGCACAAAGCACGCAGTTCCGCTCATCGGCGGCGGTAAACAGCCCCTGCAGATCGTGGCCGTAACAGACCTTGCAGCAGTTATTGAAAAGACCGCTACCAGCAAGCTTCATGGAACATTCACTAT
Source organism: Saccharimonadales bacterium (SeqCode) (assembly GCA_035479715.1). Taxonomy (GTDB): domain Bacteria; phylum Patescibacteriota; class Saccharimonadia; order Saccharimonadales; family UBA4665; genus JAJZCD01. The sequence goes on from DATIIK010000007.1 coordinate 42,980, forward strand.
TGCTACTCCCCAGGTGTATAGTTACAAAGAGTTCTATGAGGCTCTTGCCAGAGCCATCCGCACCAAGGTCATATTTGTACCGTTGCCTTTTAACCTGCTCCTGGCTGCATTCAAAACCGCCGCGGCGCTTCGCCTGCCGCTCGGCGTAGGCGAGGACAACCTCCTTGGGCTAAAGGCGCTCCGTTCGGCTGAAACCGCCGCCGATCTTAAGAAAATCGGCGTACGTCTCAGCTCGCTCGAAGAAGCGCTTGCCAGGACGAAGCCATAGCACAAGTATTTGCACGTATTATTAGATAACTCGATGGTATAATTGGTAAGAATGGGAGGTTTCTAGCGTGTACCGCAATAAAAAAATTACCATCTGTTTCCCTTGCAGGAATGAAGGCGATCACCTAAAAGAAGTGATTGCACGTATACCAAAGATTGTTGATGAAATTATCGTTATCAGCAACAAGTCAACCGACAATACAGTGGCGGTAGCGAAGAAGCTGGGCGTTAAGGTCATAGAGGATAATCGCTCCATAAAGGGCATTGGCTACGGCTTTGCCCATATATCTGGCATCGAAGCCGCCACAGGCGACCTTATCGTGGGCGCCGATGGCGATGCTACTTATCCGGTTGAGGAGCTCGAAAAGGTCATAGACCACTTACTCGATGACAACCTCGACTTCCTGTCTTGCAATCGATACCCCCTACAGGCAGGCACAAAGATTCCATTCAAGCTACGCCTGGGCGTATGGGTGCTCAACACCGAAACACGTGTCCTGCATGGCGTAAAGATAAACGACATCCTATCGGGCATGTGGGTATTCCGTAAATCTGCGGTCAAGAAGCTCGACCTTACTATGGGCGACTGGAACTTAAGCCCACAAATAAAGATAAACGCCGCACGTCACCCCGAGATCAAGTTTTCCGAACATAGCATTGCCCAGCACCAGCGCATGGGTGAGTCCCACCAGGCACACTACAAAACCGGCTTTTCGCACCTATTCTGGATTTTCAAAAGTCGTTGGCTATCGCCGCAATCCCTACAAAAAGATCCCGACCAGACCCATGACGCGGCATAGCATATGCTAAAGGAACTCTTCGTCCATCGCACTAACCATGGTCTTATTCAGATGATCCGCTATGGCATGGTGGTGGCAATTGCAGCCCCCATAGACCTAGGTGGGTACATCATTCTCAAAGCAAGCTTCCATGTATATTATGTGCTTGCGGCAACCCTATCGTTTACTCTTTCGCTCATAGCTAATTACTTCCTAAGTATCGCGTGGGTATGGACTGCCAAGACGGGTCATCAACGCCATATTGATGCGGTGATCTTTGGTATCATCGGCCTGGTTGGCCTAGCACTCACCGACCTAATCGTCTGGGCATTTACCGATTTCGTAAACCTCAATTATATCGCTTCTAAGCTCGTGGCTTTTGTTTTTGTCTTTTTCTGGAGTTTTGGCGCACGACGATACCTGTTCCAACGGCAGCTAAGCGAAGCAAACCCCGTAACAGAATAAGCATACGGCAAAAAGGAGGGGGACAGCTCCCCTCTTTTTTATTGAACTTACTCGTGTATCCAGGGCTGCCAAGCCAAGTTTGCCAGCTCTGACCACATCCTATTCCGTACCATCTCGGGCAGGCAGTATTCAAATCCCATCACGGCCAGTGTAAGGGCGACTACCAGGTACGTCAGCTTCACATGTGGTGGCTCAAAGTGGAACTGTACCGTATGCTTGCCAGCTGGTACGGCCACTGTCTGCATGAGTCCTTGGTATTTACCGATCGTGGTCGGTTTGCCATCCACTGTTGCCGTCCAGCCCGGGAAGTACTGCTCCAGCCGCAGTAGCGTCGATGCCTTGGAGCAATGTGCTATAACAGCATCGAATCCAGATGTCCGAGTTGTACATGCGCCAGCAATAGTGCTCACAAATGGCTTAGGATTGGGTAGCAAGTATATTTCGGAGACTTGGCTGTGAAATACCAGCTTAAGATTATGTGACTGCACCTGTGCCTTGGTGAACAGCTCAGGGAATGTAATGACATATTTAACACCAATAGCTTCATAATTCGCCATATTCTTTAGGAAAGCTTCTGGTGGCTGAATGAGCTTACCGTCAGCCGAGTTCGTGCCCGTAAAGGTAATGGCGTTTACGTTGCTATCGAGTTTGCTAGTAATATATGCGCTGTATGTTTTGGGTTGTGGCACGTCATTGATATTTGCTGATGCGGTGCGGTAATAGCTGCCATAGTTGGGCTGAATTGGGCCCAAACTAAACATACGCTGCTCACCTAGATTCGCCCGCAAATAATTTACTGGCGTATAGTCGAGACTTGCGTGCCGCGGCGCCGAGAACATTGGAATGGCATACATAACTGTCACATCCAATAACAGCACAGCTATCACACCGTAGCGAAGCACACGACGACGTGAGAGCAGCAAACCGGCGCCAATGAGCAATACTATGGCCAATCCCCACAGGATAGAGCCGTAGTAGAAAATGCGCAGATGAGGTGCATGCGAGTGGGCTAACACATGATATTCATGCCAGGCAATAACCGCAGCGGCAGCCACACCGGCCACACTAAGTCCGGTTGCTATGCCGGTAAGCCGCAGTATGCGTGTGGCTTCCGTACGTCGATCCCATACATAGGTCAGCGCCATTGCAGCAAGCGCTACGGCGGCAAATTCATAGGTCGGCGGGAAATACCGGCTCCATGCTGCCGATGAAAGAATAGGTATATGTCCTACAATCTCGTTAAAGCCAAGTAATCCGTATGAGGCGAGCACACAGAACACTATCCAACCAAGCAGAAAATATCGGTCGATGCGACGGAACGATCGAGCGGCAACGCCCACAATAACAAGTGGCACAAGTGCAATGGCTAAAAAGCCGCCCACAACAGCCCACCAGCTATATAGGCCCAGCGACACATCATAACCCCAGAAAGCAAAGATGGGACCAAATATGTACGGCAATATAAGCCCCGCCAAGCCAATATGCGGCACCACCAGATGCGCGGTGTTGCCAGCGTGCAAACCAACATTTGCATGGGGTAGATACTCTGCGAATGCCAGCAGCAGGGGAGAAGCCAGCGCAAGCCCTGCGATGGCTGCGCCTGCCAGCTTACCAATATAGCGCAGCCAAACCCTACGCGGCAGCGTAGTCATACGTACCAGTGCCCAGCATGCGACAAACATCATGTCGATAAAGCCCGTTTCAGGGAACCCTGCATATAACGTACACGAAACTCCTAACGCCAACAGTATCCAGCCGCGCCGCTTGCCGTCACGCGTATGTTCTCGAATAAACTCTATTCCTAGCAGTAAGACCGGCAGGAACGCGATAGGGTTAAAGATGGTGTGAGCAATCCAGGCAAAGGTACCGTTGATCGCAAATGCTGATGCGCCCGCAATTGCTGCGGCTTTGTTACACCGCAAACGCCGCAGGAAGTAATACGTAGCGATACCACAGATAATTTCTAGTGCCAGGTGGAAGTAGAACAAACCATTCGGAAAAACGAGCAGGAATTCGAGCGGGAACAAGGCGCCTGATTGTAAACCACCGATCAGTGGGGCGCCGATACCTTCGTAGTGGTTCCACCATGGCATGTGTCCATGGGATAGGTCTACGGCAGCCCGGTGACCAAGTGCTTGGGCGTAAAAGCCATCACTTGGGTCAATTGTGTACTGTCCCGAGATTGGGCCAGGCTGTTGCCCGCTGATAAGCCCCGACCGCAGATACGCAGGATTAGCCAGGTAGTGATTAGTGAGATACAGCCCGTTTGCGCCAAGAATAAATATAATAACCAGCACTGGTGGAAAGAATCTGTGACGAACCAATTGCCGCACCCGTTGCTTCAGCGTATCCATAGTTGTCCCTCTTACTTTGTTATTAATGTATCACAACACACTGACAGTTCCAGAAAATTACTGCCAATGTTAGAATGCGTGCATGGGGAATGCAAAGACAGCGCTGAGGAAAGTAGTGGGTACTGTCCCGCTCGTAAAACAAGTAATGCAAGATCGATCTGACTTACGTCGGGCAGTTGATATATTAACCATCGAAAAGCAGCAGCTTACGACCGAGCGACGCATCATGGCGGCTCATTCATTTTTGCGCGGCGAAGGCATCGAGATCGGTGCCTTGCATATGCCCCTTTCTATACCCCCTGGCGCGTCAGTAAGGTACGTAGACTATCTGTCCGTCGAGGGATTGCGCAACCACTATCCAGAACTCCGCGACCTGCCGCTTGTAGACGTAGACATCGTGGACAATGGCGAAAAGCTCACAAAAGTCAAAAATGGCTCGGTTGATTTCGTAGTTGCCAACCACTTCTTCGAGCACTGCCAAGATCCTATCGGTACACTTATGACGTTTTACAAAAAACTTCGTGCTCATGGTGTGTTGTATATGGCCATTCCGAACAAGGAATACACCTTCGACATCGACCGCGAAATTACTACCTACGACCACCTCCTGAAAGAGCATAAGCAATATCCATCCCAGAAACTTTACCTAGAACATTGTCGAGAAATTGCCCAGCGTACCGAGAAGCACAAAACTGAACTTGATATCGCCAAGTGCATTAAATTCTTAGTGGAAAGCAAATACAGTATTCACTACCACGTATGGGACCAGGCCGCGCTCAGTGAGCTTTTCCAGCGGGCGGCCATCGACTTCTCGATGAACCTAAGTGTCGAGGCTATGATCAAAAACAAAAATGAAATTATATGTGTACTTCGTAAGTTCCCACGCAGCGAAGAAAATGCCCGCCTAGCCACAGTTAGGCAACAGTACTTCAGTGGCCTGAAGCCTATTTGGGAACGGCTCGGCAAACCTGAACCAAAGATACCATAAGCCCTACCATGCTACATCTCTTTATATATACACTTGCCTTTCTGATCATCGGCCTGTGGCTTGGATTAAAGGTTCTTCGTTTTAGGCTGTTTCCGCAAGAATTCCTGTACATACTGAGTATCGCTTCCAGCCTGCTTATTTTCTATGCTCTGTTCTTTGTGTATCTAGCAAGCCCCGACACGGGACACGAACTAACTATTGCTTTCATCGCTTATTCGCCGCTAGCATTATGGTCGCTTATACAAACCGTCCGTAGACAGCCCGCGCAACTCAAATTTATCCGCAATTATTTTTTGCCGCCACTGGCAATCACAGCCGTGGTATTTTTTATGTATAGTGGCCTGCTCTACGGATGTCGGTACGGTGTCGGTACATTCGACCCGCGACGGCCTGCCAACAACACATTCTGTTCCATCCGCGAATTCCCGCTCGATAACGGTCTACCCGAAATGTATGGGGCTTTTGTACTTAAGCACGAACCGAAAGACTTAGTTATCGACTGGTCTATAGCCGACCGGCCACCGTTACAAATTGGTGCCACCATTCCCGTGCAGGACCTTAATCCCACTGCCCAACCAAGCACAATCTCAAACTTCTACAATCTCTTTTCCATCTTCCTACAACTGAGCTGGATTGGTGTAGTTTGGGCTATCTTCCAGCGGTTCAAGATCCGTAGGCGTTACCAGGTGGTACTATTTGTAGGCTTCTGCGCTACCGGCTTCTTTTATCTGAACTCTGTGTTCGTATGGCCAAAGTTGCTTGCAGCTGCGCTAACCGTAGCCGGCATGGCACCGTTTATTGGTACACCCCTTACCCGGAAGTTACTGCGCTTTTTGCCGGTGGGTCTCGGTTTGATCGCACTTGGTCTAGAAGCCCACGGTGGCGTTATATTTACCATCATCCCATTTGCCTGCTTCCTGGTCTATAAGTTTTTGAAGCTAGGACCGATAGACCGGAGTGACTACAAGCCTATCATCGCTGCAATTATAATACTGCTTGCTATCATGGTTCCTTGGCAGGCATACAGCAGCTCTATCACCACTTCAAACAGATTAGTAAAGTACCAGTTTGCAAACGTGACCGAGGCGTCCGATAAACGCGGTACGATTAAAACGCTAATAGATGCCTACACGAACCTCACACCCGGTGAATGGGCGCACAACAAGCTCCAAAACTTGCGAACGCTAATAGATGGCACGGGCAATGAAGGCTTTATATATATCTGCCCTATCGACCATGTGGTCGCCTCACGTGATGAATGTGCCAAACAGCGTGACCTGGCATTCTTTAGTACGCTGTTCTCTATAGAAAGCTTTGTGTTTGGCACGATTTTCCTGATATATCAGGCTGTTAAGCGGCAGCTAGATAAGTTTGATAAAGAAGCACTGATCATAATTAGCGCATACCTAATCCTGTGGGTATTACTAATGTTTGCGCCAGGCAGCACCGTAGTACACCAAGGTTCATATGCTACCGAAATCCTCATGTTCCTCCTCGCTGGCCGCGCTATTTACCGTTCGTCGCCCAGATTCCTCAGTATCTTAGTGGCGGCGCAGCTCATCATTTTCTACGCTGCGTGGATTCATCCATTCCCCTATTTTTCTTGAAATAAACGCAACCATTTGGTATATTAGGCTTATAGTTTAAGCAAAAACAAATATGGTTATGCAGCGTCCCAAAAAATCACCACACAAAGGTTTGTTCAAGCCCCTCGCTCTCATAGTAGGTCTGCTTGTAGCTGTCGGCCTCGTATTCCTGGTGCTTGAGCTCACCAACACTACGCACATCTTCCATAGTAGGCCCCAGAGCAAGGCCATCGTCACCGTCGGTACGCCAGTCACTCCCAAGACCTCCTCTGGCCATACGACCCAATCTGGTGAAAAAGATCTTTCCACCACCAATTCCCAACCCGGCGGAGCCACCGACACGCACGGAGCAGCCGACACTACAACTGACTCCGGCAAATGGACTGTTTCCCAAACGGGCTACATTACCATCAAATCACCCTTAGCAGACGCCAAGCTACAAGATGGCGCTGTACTAGCCGGTAGCGCCAAGGTCGACCAAGTAAGCTACCGCCTAACTGACAACGCCGTCGGTGTCGTTTCGCAGGGCCAGCTGAATGTCACAGATGGTAAATTCTCCGGCACGCTCCACTTCACACCTAAAGGGACGGGAGGAAGACTGGATGTTTTCAGCACGGACCCCAGCGGTGTCGAGTATAATGAAGTACAGATAAACGTAAGCTTTTAAAATGAAAAGATTCCTTGTCTTCCTCAGCCTAACCGTACTGGTGGTTTCCAGTCTGACCCAATCAGGCGTATTCACCAAAATCGCTTCAGCCGACCCAGCCTACAGCCCATCAGCATTAATTAGCGATGCATTATTCACCGCCAACACTTCGATGAGTGCATCCGACATCCAAACCTTCCTCAATAGCCACAATAGTGGACTCAAAAGCACCACCGACATCGAGGACTGTGGTAGTACGAGCGACCCACACTACGCCTACTTCACTACTGTATACTCATGTGGCTCACGTGTTTCTGCTGCGCAGATTATTTACGACTCCGCACAAGCGTATGGCATCAGCCCGAAAGTCATTTTGGGCACCCTGCAAAAAGAGCAGAGTTTAGTAACCACGCCAAACCCTACCACCTCGCAACTGAACTGCGCCATGGGTTACCGATCATGCTCAGGTGTGGTTGGTTTCTTCAACCAGGTAGACTATGCAACCTGGCAATTCAAGGCGTACATCATGCTGATGACTGGCCAGAGTTTCTGGGGCAAATCCCCGTCTCAGTATCCTTGCGCCGCAGGTTCTAGTCTGTATTCCACTGGACTGTACCCGGGTAAGACCGTAACCTTCAATAATCCAGGCGGTACTGCCCAGACCATTACTTTAGCCAACGCTGCTACCGCCGGCCTCTACTGCTACACCCCGTACGTCGGTCCTTATGTCCAGACCGGATACTCCGGCAGCTACAACTTCGTTATTAATTACGAACAGTGGTTTGGACCATCCACTTCCAACGCCGATAGCTACGTCCTAAACTTTGTCGACATAGCTAACAACAGCGGTAATGTGCAGATACTGGGCTATCCATCTATCGGCAGTTACGGCTATTACACACGCATAAACTACTCCGGCTACCCCAAAATCACACCCGATGGTGCAGTCATACCCCTCTTTAACCCTCATGGTGACCTGAGCTTTGTGCGCCTCAACCACGGTTCTGGACAAGTCGAGGTCGTAACCTACAGCGCAGCCAGTGGCTTCTCGCGTATGAGTGGTTATAACTTGGCCGGCTACCCGGCAATATTAGCAGACGGTAATGTAATTCCCCGGTATCTTCCCAACGGTGACCTGGCATTCATCCGTATGAACCACTCTTCAGGTCTTGTCGAGGTCGTGACATATAGCCTGAGCAGCGGCTTTACCCGCCTGAATGGATACTACCTGTCTGGGTACCCCGCGATCGGTGTTGATGCAAGCGTAACACCATTGTTTACGCCAAGCGGTGACCTTGCATTTGTGCGCCTTAACCATTCATCCGGGCAAGCCGAAGTAGTCACCTATAGCGCCAGTAGTGGGTACCGCTACATGAGCAATTACAGCTTATCGGGCTATCCAGCGGTAACGGGCGATGGTTCCGTGGTAACACAGTTTGAGCCCAATGGTGACCTTGCGTTCATCCGACTCAACCACTCATCTGGTGACGCCCAGGTTGTGTCCTACAACGCCGGCAGTGGCTACAAGATACTGAGCGGTGTATACGTCACGAGCTACCCGGCAGTATCCGCTCCCTACAAGTCAGTCGTACCGCTCTTCACACCTTGACAGATTAGCAACTAAAAACAGCGGGGCCACTCGGACACCCACTGTTTTTATTCATACCGAAACTTATCTGACTACTCGCCAGGCCTATCAGCAATCTCAAACCGCGCATTATCACGGCTGATGTTTATGTTCAGGTGTGGGTCATGCTTGATCACCGCGCCCCAGCGTTGCTTAAACAGCTCTTTGGCGGCGTCGAATTCAGTTGTGTCGCGCTTGGCCTTTTCAGTTGGCAAACCAACGCTGATCGATTCGTGATGATATAGTTTGACCGCCGGGTTGTAGATGCTACGGTAGCCTGCTTTACCAAGCCGCAGGCATAGATCAACATCGTTGTAGGTCACGCGGAACTCTTCATCGAAGCCGCCCACCTGATCGTAGCGATCTTTCTTGATCATCAGACAGGCCGCAGTCACCGCCGAGACCTCATGTCGGGTACGGCCATAGATGTGCTGCATAGGCTGCATGCCCACCATATTCACCTGCGAAAGCAGGTTGGCCGCAATACCGCCTAAGCCCACACCGATGCCAGCGTGCTGGATAAGCTCGCCGCCAGGGTAAAAGAGCAGGCAACCCACCGGACCCACGTCGGCCCGTTGGGCGTCAGCTAGCATCAGTTGTAGCCAATTAGGCGTAATGACCTCGGTGTCGTTATTAAGCATAACCAGATATTCACCCTTGGCCTGCTTGGCGCCATAGTTACAGGATCGTGCATAGCTAAACGGCTGTTCTGGCCATGCTACTATACGTAGGTTCTCATGGTTACCTGGGAGTGTTTTATACCAGCGCAGCACATTCCCGTCGGTGGAGCCTGTATCTACCAGGATTATTTCAAAGTTCTTGTAGGTAGTTTTTTTGTAGATTGAATCTACACACCGTTTCACTACGGAATACAGATTTTTGGTAGGGATGACGATGGAGATCAGCGGGTCTGATTCTAGTGCATATTCCACCGTCCAATAGTCTTTGGCCTCGCCACGCACCACGATGCCTTTTTGGCCAGCTGCAGCCAAGCTCTCTTCGAGGGCTGTCTTTTGGGCCTCTACCACGTACGGCTTGGCGTCGGTGCTAGCGGCCGTAGATGTGGCAGACATACGCCAGCTGTACAGCACGGTAGGGATGTGATGGATGCGCTTGGTGGCATGGGTAACCCGCAGGAACAGATCCCAGTCCTGAGCACCATCATACGCGCCGCGAAACCCACCGACCTTCTCGACCACAGCTTTGCGGAGTACCGAAAAATGCGTAATGTAGTTTACGCACTGCAGGAACTCTGGGTTCCAATCAGGCTTAAAGAAGGGGTTCTGGTGATCTTGGCGGGCATGGTGTATCTTTTCCTCGTCGCTATACAGAAAATCGAGCTTCTTGTCGGCATTTAGTGCCTTTACCACTTCGTGCAGCGCATTAGGCCACAGCACATCATCATGGTCGAGCAGGCCAATGAACTCGCCCTTTGCCATACCGAGCGCGATGTTCGTGGCGGCAGAGATGTGGCCATTCTTTTTCGAGAACGTGTAGCGGATACGCTCGTCTTCGGCTGCAAGCTCTTTGATCTTGGCCCGCACTTCCGCGTTAGGCGAAGCGTCATCTACGATGCACAGCTCCCAGTTTTCATACAGCTGCGCCTGCACCGAACGTATGCACTCCACCAGGTGTTCTATCTCGGTATTGTAGGTAGGGGTAAGGATGGAAATAAGCGGCTTGTAGGTGAATTTTTGGGCTTCTTGTTTTAGGTCGTAGAGCTTGACCGCATCGGGGTAATTGTTTGCTAGCCAGCGAGTGTAACTACCCCGCAAATTGCCCACTTTGTCTACGCCCAGCTGTGCGAACACCACATCACGGATCTTGTTTTTAATCCGTGGGTTTTTGACGATGATAGCTCGTGCAGCTTTTACGCCGGCCCGGCCAAGTTTACGGGTAACTTTGTTGCGGAGCATGTTAGCCTCTTTTCCTGAGTGTTTTAGCGAGCCGGACGGGCCCAACCAGCACATTGCCCAGGCGATATGCCTTGGATGCCGCCAATTTCTGAAGCTGGTCCGATATAGTGTCTATGTGGTTCCGTAACACAGTAATGTCATCATTAAGTCTGGTAATAACCTTTTTGTTTTCGGCGATTTCGTTTGTAAGAGCTTGGACGTCTTTTGCCACTGCCTGAGTCGTAGGCCTAAGCTTGGCCGGAGGACCGGCTGCAACGGTTGCTTTGCCAATATATTGGAAGGCGGCGGCTTCGGCCGAATGGAGCAATTCGTTGCCCTTGGCGGTAGGCTTAAAGCCGATGGCTTCCAAACGTTTTTTGATCAGTAAGTCTGAATATTCAAACGAGGAGGCGTCGAGTTGTTCCAACTTCATACCGGCTTCTTTAAATAAATCGTAGACAGCGGGTAAGTCGTAAAAATGCAAGTGCGTTTTGTCGAGCAGTCCAACCTCGGTATATTCGAAAACACCTTCTAGGAGTGCCAGGCGGACCGATACATGCGCCATATTGGGGACCGAAAACACCACCATGCCATCTTTTTTAAGCAACTTTTTGATGCTCTCTAGGACCTTTGCCGGCTGCACCAGGTGCTCAAGTACGTCCGCAAAGATTATTACATCGTAGGTCCGCTGGATTTGCTCGATATTTTTTTCATCTTCGATACTAAATGCCCACACTTTACGCAGTTTCTTGGCCGCCAACTTTGCATCGCCCGCATCGGGTTCAACCCCATCGACCAAGCAGTGCTTTTTGTGCTGCAGTTCTTCGCCGAAGTTACCCGAGCTACAGCCAACGTCCAAGACCTCGCTGCCATCAGGTATAATCGTAAGCATTTTTGCCCAGACGTGGTTTGGGTCCTCTGCGAGTTTATTCTGTGTGTAGTGCGACATTATCCGTCTGTCCTTTCCGTTACCTCTACCGATGGATCTACTATCCCGGCCGTCTGCATTGGCTTGGTTATTTCAAACCGAGCCGCGTTGTTCTGCCAATCATAGTAATGCAGTGCCGACTGATCGCAGCAAGCGACACTCACCGTGTAACCACCGGACCGCAAGATATTATCAAAACTCCAGCTGACTTGAACAGACTGTCCGGCCACCACCCGTTTTGTCTTGGCCTTGAGCCGCTTGGTGTTTGATTCAACCACATTGATATGATCCCTGTCTTCGTACATAACAAAACCGTAGAGCGGCGGATCAAGCGCTTCGTGTGCTTTGAATACGCTAGTGATCGTGACCTTCTTATCGGTCACCTTTACGTCGGTTGATACCGCCTGTATCTTACCATCGCCCCAGCGATCATCGGACTCGTCGGCAACTACTTCGAGTTGGCTAAAGAACTTCTGGTAGGCCTGAGCGACCTTTTCGGACGAGCCAGAGCTGATAACTTTGCCATCGTTTATCATGACTGCCCGGTCGCAGTATTCACGCACCGCATTCATGTCGTGCGTTACCAATATCACCGTACGTTTTTGGCGCTTCAGCTGCATAAAATAATCGAAACACTTCCGTTGGAAGGCGGCGTCGCCCACGGCAAGCACTTCGTCTAGCAGCAATATCTCAGTATTGGCACGTATCGCGATAGAAAACGCCAGGCGCACTTGCATACCCGACGAGTAGTTTTTGAGCTTTTGGTCCATGAACTTTTCCAGCTCGGCAAACGACACAATGTCGTCATACATGGCATTCATTTCTTTGCGGTTGAAGCCGAGTAGGGCGCCGTTTAGGAACACGTTTTCGCGGCCGGTCAGTTCCGGGTTGAAGCCCACACCTAGTTCGATAAACGGCGTCAGCCGGCCATTCACGTGCATGCCGCCCTGTGTTGGCGTGTAGATGCCGGCTAGCATCTTGAGCAGCGTGCTCTTGCCCGAGCCGTTGCGGCCCACGATGCCGAAGAACTCACCCTTTTTGACCTCGAACGAGACATCTTTGAGCACCTCTAGCTTGTTGTAGCCACCCTTGCCACCTCGCATCAGGCTGATGAGTGCGCCTTTGACCGAAGACTGCTTTTCGCGTGGCAAACGGAAGGTCTTGCTGACGTGGTCAACCCGGATTGCAACATCATCCATCAGATATTCTCCGCAAAACTATTCGCCTGGCTCTTGAAGTATGCAAGCCCTCCGGCCAATACTATCAAAACGATACCGAACGGCACAAGTCGGTACCAGCCACCCTGGAATATACGTCCGATAGTGGTTACTGAATCAGCATGGCTGACAATGGCATAGCGGACATCTTGCACTACCTGCGCAACAGGATTCAGCAATATAATTTTCTCGGCTAGCAGATTATGCACCCTACTTAACGGGTACAGCACTGGAGTGATATAAAAACCCGCCTGTAACACGACATCCCATATATAGCTAACATCCCGAAACCGGACAAAAAGAGCAGACAGAAATAACGAAACACCCAGAGAGAGCAGATACAATTCCACCAGCAATAGCGGTACAAATATGAGTGTCCTCATTGGGTCAACGTGGTTCAAGGCCATAAAGATTGCCAGTACAACTAGATTGAGGCCTAGGTTAATCAATGCAGAGATACTACTACTAAACACGATTATCCACCGCGGAATGCGTATCTTACGGATTAAGTCACCACGCCCAACAATTGAACCCAGGCTTTGTGCCGTCATTTCCAGAAAAAAGTTCCACAACACAATTCCCGTAAACAGATACACTGGGTAGTGGGGAATTCCTTTGCCCAGTGGAAAAACCTTTACGAATACCACGTACAGTATCGCGAACATGAACAGAGGCCGCAGCAGCGACCACGCATAACCTAAAACCGATCCCTGATAACGCAACTTGAAGTCAGTACGCACCAGTTCGCTCAGGAGTGCCCGGTTATGCTTGGAGAAAACTCGACGGAATAGCCTCATTACTAGGGATTGATTATAAGGAACTACCTATCCAAAGTCGAGGATAACAACCAGTAGGACCGCCTCACCACCACTGGTAGCGTACTAGATACCCGGATGAGTGCGGTATAGTACATACATGGCCTACAACCCAACCCAACCGGTCGTCGTTATTCCGAACCTTGATGGCGGCGACGAACTACTCGCCGCAGTGCAGTCGCTGACCGAACAAAGTCTACAACCATACATCATTGTCGTAGACAATGCCTCCACCGATGGATCAGCCGAAAAACTAGCGGAGCAATACCCAGATGTCAAGATTATCCGCAACAAAAAGAATTATGGGTATGCCGGTGGCGTGAATCCCGGACTCAGGCGCGCAATCGAACTGGGCGCCGAATTCGCCGCCCCCTTCAACGACGACGCCATCGCCGACAAGCGCTGGCTCAAACAGCTCGTGGAATACTTGCAGGCTAACCCTAAAGCAGGGGCGGCCGCCTGCAAAGTTGTGACCAGCGACGGTGAGCGGCTTGATAGTACGGGCGATTACTACACCGATTGGGGCCTGCCCTATCCGCGTGGCCGGCGCGAATACGACCTTCGTAAATACGACCAAGATACCGAAATCTTTGCTGCCAGCGGCGCGGCCAGCCTGTACCGCGTCAAAGCCCTGGAACAAGTCGGCTTGTTCGACCAATCATTCTTTGCCTACTACGAAGACGTGGATCTGAGCTTCCGTCTGCAGCTCGCTGGCTGGAAAGTAGCCTTCGTGCCCAGTTCGGTGGTGTACCACCACATCGGCCTCACCAGCGGACGCATCAAAGGCTTCACTACCTATCAGACCATGAAGAACCTGCCGCTGCTCTGGTTCAAGAACGTGCCGAAGCCGTATTTCTGGCACGTGGGCCTGCGACTCGCCCTTGCCCAAACGCTGTTCTTCGGCCGTGCCGTAACCCGCGGCCAGGGCTGGCCAGCTTTCAAGGGCTCGTCCAAGGCAATCGTACTACTAGTGCTGAAAATTCCTGAACGGCGAAAAATCCAACAGACGAAACAGGTCAGCGACGCTTATATTTGGAGCATGGTCGTACGTGACTTGCCGCCGAATGCCGTAGCCCTCCGCCGGCTGCGAGATAGCTGGCACGCACTACGTAGAAAGGAGCGGTAGGGAAGCATGGCAAAGATCGTTATCGATGCCCGCGAATCAGGCACCAGTACTGGCCGCTACGTCGACAATCTGATCAAGTACCTGCACATACTCGCGCCCAAGCATTCCATCATCCTGCTCGCCCGGGCCGAACGGCTCAAATTCCTGGCCGAACTTGCGCCGCGCTTCGTGGTATTTGAAACCCCATTTAAAGAGTTTACTTTCGAGGAGCAGATCGGACTGTTCAAACAGGTCAATACCTGTGAAGCCGACCTTGTGCATTTCCCCATGGTTCAACAGCCGGTGTTCTACCGCGGTGCGGTCGTCACCACCATGCAGGACCTGACTACTCTCCGATTCAAGAACCCTACCAAGAATCCGTTTGTGTTCTGGACAAAGCTACAGGTCTACAAATGGGTCAACAAACGTGCCGCGCGTAAATCAGTCGCCCTTATTACACCCACCGAATTCGTCCGGCAAGATGTCGCCAAGTACACCCATGTAAGCCCTGATAAGATCACCGTCACCCATGAGGCCGCCGATACCATACCGGGCCCTGCAGAACCCATACCCGACCTGGCAGGCAAGCAATTCATCATGTATCTGGGCCGTCCCACGCCGCATAAGAACCTTGACCGGCTCATTCGAGCCTTCGAGCTTTTGCAGCGTGACCGGCCGGAATTGGTGCTTGCCCTTGCCGGCAAAAAGGATGCCATGTACGAACTGGTGGAGCAAAAGGCGCGTACGCGTAATCCTGAGCTTAACAACGTCTACTTTACCGGCTTTGTCAGCGATGCCCAGCTTAAATGGATGTATAAGAATTGCCGGGCCTACTGCTTCCCCAGTCTTAGCGAAGGTTTCGGCTTGCCGGGCCTGGAAGCACAGCAGCACGGCGCTCCCGTCGTCTGCAGCAACGCGACCTGCCTCCCCGAGGTCTACGGTGACAGCGTGCATTACTTTGATCCGCTGGACATAGAAGATATGGCCGCCAAGATCGGGGAAGTAGTGGACGATCCGATTCTGCGTGAAGACCTGATTGAACGCGGCAGCAAGAACGCCGCATCGTATTCGTGGCGACACATGGCCGAGCAAACGCTCGCGGTATATGAAGCCGCTTTGGCTGACCAGCACGACCGCCCAAAATCCGCTCGAAAAAAATAACTGCCCCTAGGCAGTTATTTTCAATACGATATGCCGGTTGCGGCCCTCGCCGACTGACTCACTGACGAGCCCTGCTTCCGCGGCCACCTTGTGTACCACGCGGCGGTCCGCGGCATTCATCGGACGCACTTCATAGGGTTCGCCGCTGTCCTGTACCTGCTTGACCCATTCTTCGGCGGTTTGCGCCAGGCGGTTTGCCCGCTGTTTTTTATAATCAGCCACATCCACGTTTACTCGGGTAATCTCGTAGTTCTGACTCTTGAGCGCGCTGCTGACCAGAAACTGAATGGAACGCACCGTATCACCGCGCTGCCCGATAAGAAAACCATTCAGCTGCGTGCTGGGGACATTTAGTTCGATCACTTCACCATCTTCACTGGTGGCATAGACATCTGTGTTTAGGCCGAAGAACGACAGCAGATCTTCCAGGTACTTTTTGGCAAACTGGATCGAGGCTTCCATTACTTCTTCCTCCGCTTAGCGGGTGACTTCTTCTTGGCAGACTTAGACTTTGACTTCGTGGTCTTGGCTTTCTGTGGTACCGGTTCAGCTACGACTTCTGCTTCCTTGATCTTGGATACATCTTTTTTCTTGGCAGCGTCAGGCGCATCGGCCTGCTTTTCCATCTCTGTCTCATCGTCGCGGAGAGCGATGGTCTGCTGGATGAGAGCTACGATACCACCAGTCAGCCAGTACAGGCTCAGTGCCGAAGCCAGGTTTACGGTAAACAGGAACACCATGAAGGGGATAAGGTACTGGGTACTGCGGCCCACGGCCGCATTGACCTCTGTCTGGTCAGCCTGGCCACCATTGCCGGCCTCTTTCAGTATCTGGCGCAGCTTGCGGGCGTTCTTGTCTGTCGGCATCAGCTGGCGGCTGGTCAGGAACTGTACCACGGCGCTACCAACTACGAGCAGCAGGGCAGGAATGTATGTACCCTTGGGACCGAGCGCGCTGCGTGTCAGGTCAATAATTCCAAAGAACGTGTTATCAAAATCTTTCGGATGGTGGCTCAAATGCTGCATCCAGCCCATATGCTGCAGTGCAGGGTAGGCAAAATCGTAGATGTTCTTTGGGTCGTGGATAACCCGGTTCAGCCCACTGTAGAGACCAATGAGTATGACTAGCTGCACTACCAAGATAGGCAGGGTAGCGATCGGATTGACACCGCGCTCCTTGTACAGCTCCATCATCATCATGGATTCTTTCTGCTTGTTACCCTTAGTCTCCTGCTTGATGCGCTTGAGTTCGGGTTGCAGCTTACGCATGACCTTCGTCTGGTGCAACTGCCGCTTCACTAGCGGCCACATCAAGAGTCGCACAATGATAGTAAAGATGATGAGGCTGAGGCCGAAGTTATGGCCGGGAATCAGGCCATACACCAAAACCAGCAGGTTAAATATTGGTTGGACAATAAGCGTAGTAAACATATAAATCTCTTAATCCTTAGGTTCAACTATAGCATGCTGATGGTGTGTCACGGGAGTCAGTCCGGCCTTTTGACATAATTTTGCTATCTCCGCAGCCAGCTCGGGAGCAGGCATGCGTGCTACACGCTCGTCATAGACTATAAAAACCAGGTCCACTGGCATGTCAGCTTGCTTAAACAAAATACGAACATCCTCATAGACCCGTCGGCGGACCCGGTTACGGACAAAGGCGGATTTGCTGACCTTACGGCTCACAACAACGGCCGCCCGATAGCTTTTCCGACGCGTATTCTCCGCATACCGCAATGAAAAGAAGCCGCTGCGGACCGATTTACTCTGGTTGTAGTGTCTGTGTAGACTGCTACGTCCGTGGAATCGATGCGTACGGCTTATCACCGGCGGCTCCTATTGGTTGTTCGTTAGTTGGTTTAGTGCGTAAGACGAGTGCGGCCCTTGAGGCGGCGGCGATGTAAGACAGCACGGCCAGCACGAGTAGCCATACGCTTCATAAAGCCATGTTCCTGGGAACGGTGGCGCTTCTTTGGTTGGAATGTACGTTTTGGCATATCCGTATTACTCTCTGATTTACTTCTTGTTACTAGTATAGCACATCAGCTAGGTGTGCACCCCTGATGAGCTTCCCTATTTATGCTTTTTATATTCTAGCAAGTTTTCCCCCATTATCCAAGCCTTTTCCACAGTTTAACAGATGAGCTTCGACCCTGTGGATAACTTCACCCCTGCACTGCCCCCCACAGGTACGAAAAGAGTTGTATAAATTATTGTGGAAAACTTCCCCAGAGGTGCGCTATAGTTATACACAGCTTTTAGGAAGGGTAATGAGGGATAGCAGTGCAGCAAGATAAGCTCTGGCAGGCCGTTTTAGGTGATATCGAGATTTCATTGTCTCGCGGAAACTACTTGACGTGGTTTAAAAATACCCAGCTTATCCGCCAGGACAATGAAAAGCTCACGATCGGTGTGCCGAACGTATTCATCAAGCAGCAGCTTGAACGTAAATACAATGACCTGGTCACCGAAACGGTGCGTAAGAATGGCATTGAATCACCCGTCATCGAATACAAGATCCAGAGCATCGTCCGGCGGGCTGAAGTAGATGAGCCTGCCCTGCCCACCTCAGTGACAGCCACTGCACAGCAGGTATCTACCACTTCTCCGCTCACTGCACAGCCTGCCATGGGTGGCAATGGTCTGGCCAGGAACTATCGGCAGGGATTGAATGAACGCTATACCTTTGACACGTTCGTCGTAGGCTCCGGCAACGAGCTCGCCTACGCCGCCTGCCAGGCAGTTGCCGCCAACCCCGGCACCAAATATAATCCGCTGTTCCTGTACGGTGGTTCCGGCATCGGCAAGACCCATCTTATTCAGGCGGTCGGCAACGCAGTACTGGCGAACATCCAGGGCGGCCGCGTGGTGTATGTATCCACCGAGCAATTCGTGCAGGAATTCGTCGACGCCCTACGCTACAAGAAAAATACCGACTTTGCCGACTACTACCGCAGCGCCGATGTGCTTATCGTAGATGACGTCCAGTTCCTGGCGGGCAAAGAAAAAATCCAGGAAGAGTTCTTCCACACCTTCAACGCCCTCCACCAGGCAAACAAGCAGATCATCATCAGTTCAGATAAGCCGCCACGTGAAATTCCCACCCTCGAAGACCGGCTACGAAGCCGTTTCGTATGGGGCATGAGCATCGACATGCAGAATCCTGATTTTGAAACACGATGCGCCATCCTGCAGATAAAAGCCGATCAGCACCATACGAATTTACCAAACGATGTAGTTGACTATCTGGCAACAAACGTGCAAACAAATATTCGTGAGCTGGAGGGTGCATTGAACCAGCTGCTTGCCTTCTGTGAAATGCGCGCCCTGGAGCCGAACCTAGCGATTGCCACCGGACTGCTCGGCGCATCGCAGACCCGGCCGAAACACCTCAGTGCCCGGCAGATCATCGAACGCTGTGCACGACACTATCAGGTCAGTGTCGAAGACATCGTCGGACCAAAACGCGACAAGGACATCGTAGTGCCTCGCCAGATAGCCATGTACATGCTGCGCAGCGAACTTCATCTCAGTTTCCCCAAGATCGCCCGGGAACTCGGCCGCAAAGATCATACCACCGCCATCCATTCGGTAGAAAAGATAGAAAAAGAATCACGCATCGACGCCGACATGCGTGCCGCCCTGGCAGAAATCAAGGAGCGTCTCTATGCGTAAAAGCTGTGCACAACCTGTGTTAGTAGTGGGGATGCACAGCGGGAAACTACGGCAATCATCAACAGGCCCTGCTGCCCGCATCCAAACACAGTGGGTAAACTCCCCAGTTGTACCCGGCTACGTGCACAATTTTGGTACCCAGTTTTACGCACATTTATGTATACAAAAAACAGTGGTCATGCCGGGTTTATCCCCATTTTCCACACCCCTAATAATAAGAAGCAACAAAGAAAAAGAAGAAAAACTAATTAGTAGAACAGGAGGATACCCGCAGCCATGAAACTCAAAGTCACACAGGAAAATCTGAATAAGGCGCTCAGCCTCGTAGCCCGGGTAGCTAACACCCGGGGCACACTGCCCATTCTTAGTAATGTACTCCTGAAAATAGAAGGAAACCGCTTGAACATAGCAGCAACCAACTTAGATATCGCTATCTCATGCGAACTGGGGGCCCAGGTACAGACCGAAGGGTCACTGACCGTCCCTGCCCGCTTACTCCAGGATTTCGTCAATGGTCTGCCGAGCGGCGTGATCGAGCTGGAACAAGATGACCAGCGGCTCAAGATCACCACTGAAAGCTATAAATCAGTTATTAATGGCGTCGCTGCTGACGAGTTCCCTGTCATGCCAGCTATCGAAGGCGGTACTGCATGGAAGGTGTCTGCGCCGCTGCTGAAGAAGGCGCTCCAGCAGGTGTTGATCGCTGCCTCCGGCGATGAAAGCCGGCCGGTGCTGACCGGTGTACTGTTCCATACGGTAGATGGCGTGTTGTACGCAGCCGCGACCGACAGCTACCGCCTGGCCGAAAAGCGGCTCGTGGAACTGAAGGAAGAGGTGAATCTGCTGATCCCTGCCACTGCCCTGCATGATGTGCTGCGTATCATCAATGATTTTGACGGCGAGATGCAGGTGGTGCACGATGACCAGCAGGTACAGTTCAGGGCTGATGACGTTGAACTGGTCGCCCGGCTGATCGAGGGTAATTACCCCGATTATCGCAAGCTGGTACCGAGTACGTTTGCCACCAGCGCCATCCTTCCCCGATCGGAACTGGTAAACATGACGAAAGTTTCCAGCCTGTTCGCCCGGGAAAGTGCGGGCAGTATCGTGGTGAGTGTGGACGAGCCGAGTGAAAGTATCTGGATCCACGCCGTAGCCTCGCAGCTGGGTGAAAACAATGCGACGCTGAAGGTACAGGCCAACGGTTCTGGCTCGATCACGCTGAACTCCCGCTACCTGCTTGATGCGCTCCAGGCGATGGATAGTAAGACAGTCCGTATTGGCTTCAATGGTAAGCTGGAGGCGGTCATGCTGACGGACGGCGACAGTGATGATTATCTACACATCATCATGCCGCTGAAAAGCTAGCATGAGACAAACCTGTAGTTTTTCTCATCACGCGAGGCTTTGGCGAGGCCAAAGCCTCCGGCTGCTCTTTTTCCTTAACGCACCTTATAATAAATTAGTATGATTTCCAGCTTGCGGCTGCAACAATTCCGCTCGTACGGTGATGCGTCGTTCGAATTCGGGCCGGGCGTCAATATCATCGTGGGGCCGAATGGCAGCGGCAAGACGAACCTGCTCGAGGCAGTGTTGGTCGTGGCACGCGGCGGCTCATATCGGGTGAACGATGCCGACCTGTTGGAGTTCGGCGCACCTTGGTTCCGGCTCGATGCCGATATTGAGCCGGGCGAACATACGCGTACGGTCAAGCTGGTAACCGAACCACGCCAGGCTAAGACCTATGAGTTGGACGGCAAGACATACCAGCGCCTGTCGGCGCTGTATATGATGCCGATCGTACTGTTCGAACCGAACCACCTGCAACTGCTCCACGGTACACCGCAGCTACGCCGTGATTACCTTGATGATGTCCTGGAACAGACCACGCCGGGCTTTATGAGCTTCCGGCGGAATTACCGACGTATCCTTGCTCAGCGTAATGCCCTGCTCAAGCGCCCTAAGCCCCCCACGGTGCAGGAACTGTTCCCATGGAACCTGCGGCTCAGTGAACTGGGCGCGACGATCACACGGGCACGTGCGCAGCTCTGCGAGGAATTGAATGGGGTGCTGGGACAGACCTACGCGGCAATCTCTCAGGCCCCTACTGTGGTCACTATGGCCTATCAGCCTAAATTCCCGCTGGAAAATTATGAGACGCAGCTGCTTTCCAAATTGGAGGGCCATCTGCACGAAGATGTGCTGCGCGGATTTACGGCGTACGGTCCGCACCGTGAAGATTTCGTGGTGCGGTACGATGGCCGGCCCGCCGACGAATTTGCCTCCCGTGGTGAGACCCGTACGGCCATTCTGGCGCTCAAGATCATAGAGCTGCAGCTATTAGAGCAGGCCGCCGCGCAGACTCCCCTGTTACTGCTTGATGACGTCTTCAGCGAACTGGACGGCGCCCGCCGCCGCCATCTTACCAGCTATCTGCAATCCTACCAGACATTTCTTACTACCACCGACGCGGACGTCGTGGTCAAGCATTTTACCGACAGCACCATCATTCCGCTGGAACGCAGAGCGATCTAAAGGTTTACTGTGGCGCCGATATCGTGGTACTGCTGATCAAGTAGTAGTTTTCGGATGTAGTGCTCAGTAAAGCCGTATTCGGGGAAAGCAAGGCTACTGGGTCGCTACTGTATGGTATGTTTTTGGCTAGTTTCCAGCCAGTAGTCTTTTGGGTCGTGAGGTTGTATATGTTGTAGCCTGTAGTGAGGCCCTTGGTAGCGTACATAATGAGCCCACTGTTGTTCCATGCCGGCCAACCCCCTATGTTTTGGGCGATTACGGTTACGGTGGCCGTCCCACTGTCGATTATAAGCAAGTTGGTCGTATCCTGCACAAGCTGTGTAACTATGATCTGTTTGCCGTCGTCCGTCGACGCTACTAATTTCAAGTGACTCAGAAGCTGGCTATTGGTAACACCGTCTCTCGTCTGGTACATGTTGCCGTCCAAGGCCTCCAGTATGTACCCCCTATCTGTTACCAGGAAGTTTACACTGGGTACGATGCTTACCGATGATTGTTGCTGCACGGTGTCCGGGCTGTAGCTGTTTATGCGATCCCCATCACTGTTCGAGGTGAGTGTATATACACGGCCACCGTGAAGTTTTGCGAGCCGCGTGCCGCTTGGCAATGGCGTATAGCTCTGTGTCATGGTGTTATATATCCACCAGTAGTCGGATGTCATATCCAGCCCTTTTGCGGTCGTTATGTTTGCGAATACTGAACCATCTGCATTGGTGGAATTATGAAATAAAATGTAGCGATGGTCGCTGCTTACCGAGACGCTGTCAATGGTGTCGAGTGCGTTGGCATTACCGGCAAAACTGCTTATAGTTTTTCTGCCACCACCGGCAAAGTCATAGAGCTTAAAGCTACCGCCTTCTGCAAATAGTATGGCTTTCTCGCTGTAGCGGCTTGCCGAAGTATACTGGCTGGGCAGCTTTTGCTGGTGCGTGATGGCAACGGCAGCGGGATGATGCAAAACAGACACGCCGGCCAGTACTAGAAAAGTGAGTGCCAAAAGCACAACGCCGGATAATAGTAGCTTTCTCTGCATATCGTTAATCCCCGTTAATCACTAAATCATGGTCATTCAAATATTGCTGGATCAGTGCCGGTAAGTTGGCAATGGCGCTGCCTTCAAATATGGTAGCGGGGTCAATGGCTGTGATCCACTTATTACTACTCGTATCGAATTGCAATATAAGTATCAGGTTGGTATCTTCGGTGGTATTAGCGCGCACTATTGCCCAACTTTTATTATAGAAGTATTGGGTGTCGAGTATCTGTGCGCCATGAATGGTATCGGGCAATATTATTTGGTCTGAACTGGTAACCGGTGCGGTATTTTTTAGATGTAACTGCGCATTCACTGTGACTGTCTGCTGCGCTGTCACATGCACAGTAACGGAAAATGTTTCATACCCAGGGGCGCTCATAACTAGTTTGTGGTTGCCGGTAGATAGCTTGTAACTAGCCGGTGAAGTGGCTGGGTCTCTTTCGGTACCATCAAATGCAATGGAGAGTTCACTGATAGGCGAGGGATTGTAGGTTATGCTTACAGTTCCCTGGGTAGTGCTTACGTCTGTACGTTTATGCATTAGTAGCGCCAGTAAAAATACGATGATGACACCTGCTGCGAGCAGTAGTGCTATGGTGCGCGCACGATTTGGAGTAGTGCTGTTATAGGGGTTTTGCTGAGGATATTCCGGATACATATGTTTCTCCTATTTTCCGTCTACTGACCAGTGCCAATTTTCCGCTGGGAAGTTCTTAAATCCATAGGTGGCGGCATTTTTGCTCATCCAGCTAAATAATCCCCCGACCATATCCCAGTCCACCGCTAGTCCCATCTGGTGGTTGGATTCACCCGGTCGGGCGGTCGGTACTCTACATTCGCTCGAAGGCCTTTCGTAGATATCGTAGTGTGTCGTGCCACAGCCGTTCTTTGACCGGAGCTCAATTTGGGACTCCATTGTGCGGAATCCGCTACCCGTCATATTCAGATGTGCGCCTTTAGCGGCTTTCACCATCTGATCGATATTTGTTGCGACGAATGCATTGACCGTGACGCCGTCCACTTTACAGAGCCGTATGTCATATTCTTTGCGGTGGTTATATCCCTTTCCTATCCCGGCATCAGTTCCAGCCGCACACTTGACTTCGGTGTTGACACAGATGTATGGGTTAGTCTTGGGGTCGTTGGCTTCACTGGTTTTGCCGATGCTGGCACAGTTGGTACCGTTGACAGTACCCACCGTTCCACCGGTGCAGGTTGCCGGGGCCGTTCCACCAACAGTTGTGTTAAACGAGCCGTCGCCGGTGTATTTGGCGTAATACTTTACTGCGTCCCGGGCACGTTCTTCGATGCCCGATGCACTGTCTCCGGATCTCTCATACAGGGCATGGAATGATACGGCGGCCTGATGTGGGTCTTTGATACCTGTAAGTCCCGGGTAATGGACTCCTTTCCAGTCGCCTCCTTTGAGTACGGCATTCTGATCATGGTTCATCTCGTACCACAGGTAGTTGAGCTGAGGTACGATGTTTTTCTTGTCGGCACCGTGTTGCAGCGCATAGTTTATGTACGCCGGCCGCCGGCCGCCGTCCCACTGCACAATGCCTACCCCACCTTTGCCTCCTTCGTTAATATTGCGCGAACTCATATCTTCCCACGCACCCGGTCTTTGTTCGCTGGTAGGATCCATTCCTGATTCCTGATTCAGGTTACCCATTATTCCTGCTGCCGCAGCGGGTGTCATGTGTACCTCCTGCGTCAAAAAGTACCAGATTTTATCGGGGTTAGTGCTACCCTGCGGCGCAGTGGCGATGTATCCACTAGCGCTGTTGCCATTTCCGCCGGTGGCATCGCTACCATTTGCTCCACACTGGGAAACATTCAGGTCGAAGTAATTGATGCCTTCAGTGTAGAGGTCATTTTGAGTAAGGGCATAGGTGGGGCCAGTCGCTGCATAGAGCATGACGGGCAGTGTGATCCAGGCTGCCCATCGGATATGCTGGAGCCTTGCTGAAAGCCGTTTCAAAGGCCGTATCATATTACCGCTCCATCTGCCAATGGTTGTGCGCAGGCCGAGCCCTCGCCTTGGTAACACGCGGCGTCATTCATCGTATGAGTGTCGAATACCCACCTCACGATGCGGCGCCAGGTGCCCTTCTCGTTGCCTGCGGTGGTGTCATGGGCGCTGCCGATGTCGTTACAGTGGGCATCGTGATAGGCCTGGCTGTGTTCATCGACATCATTCGTTCCAACGACGTCCCA
The DNA here is from genome assembly GCA_035479715.1 of Saccharimonadales bacterium (SeqCode). Lineage (GTDB taxonomy): Bacteria > Patescibacteriota > Saccharimonadia > Saccharimonadales > UBA4665 > JAJZCD01. Next base: position 68,278 of record DATIIK010000007.1, read on the forward strand.
CTGGCTGTCATTCAGGATCAGACTATTGCCGAAACATGCCATGATACGGTCTGCGTAGGAACAGGTTACGGCGGTACCGTTGGTGCCGGCCGCACAGGCGGAGCTGAACAAGGGGGCGATATGATTTTCGGCATTATCGTTCGGATCCTGCAGGTTCGGATCATTCTCGATGGTATTGGGAATGCCAATCTGCCCGAAAGTCCAGTTGTAGGGCTGCTCTGCCGCGTTGGCACGGGGTATCAGGCTGCTGAACATGTGCGGCACGATGGTGCCGATGTTTAGGATCGTACCCGGCAGACTGGCTAGGTTCTGACTAAAGCTGGGGCTGACTGAAAGCGCCAGGTGCCCAAGCAGTGAGTGCTCGCTATATGGATTGAACATGCGTGCAAAGAAGCTCTGCGACCTGAACTGGTCCATTTCTGCCTTGTGGGCCTCGGCAAGGCCGAAGGTGGAGGTTGTGTTGCCGACGTCTACCCCGCCCGACACGATGCCGGTCATGTTGGCTGCCTCGCGGGCACCGTAGGCGATCAGGTTGGCGCCCTCAGGCCCTTTGAATGCATTGGCTGCCAATGTTACAGTCGTCTTCTTAAGGATGAAGTTCTCTAGGAAGTGCGTTGCAACGGCTGATATGGCAGTACTGATACCCTCTTTAGCCGCCCAGCTACCTACGACAACTGGAGTCAGCGTACCGGCTGAGCCAGCCTCGGCTACAACACTGCCCAGGCTTAGGGCAATCCCCCCTACAAGCTGTACGCCGATACCGATCGGACTGCAGACGGCGCCTGCTATGGTCTCTCCACCGAGTGCCGTGCTTGCAAAATCCCTAAAGGTGGCTGCAGTGGTATGGGTGGAGAAGGCTTGCTGATAGTCGGCATTGATATCAGGGTCACCAGTATGTGCCTTGCCGTCTCCCAGAGCTTCGTAGGCCCGGGCACTCTCAAATGAGGGACCCATCTGCCGGGAGACAGTGCCCAGTTCTTCGAGGGAAACATCATTTCCACCGTACTGCATCTGTTCGCCTATGGCGACCATACGCAGTGATGCCGCCGCCGCCGGCATGGCTACCACATCGTGATTTACAGTGATGATCTTATCTGCCACTTCCCGCACCATACAGACGCCACCGGTAAACAGGAGCGCCTTCATGGCGATGCTATTGAATTTTGCGGATGATGCCTTTACGTCCTCAACCGCCGTAAGCCCTCTTTCGGTGATAGGCTCATTGATGGCTTTTACCTTTTCGTTCTCGGCATCCGTGGCCTCTTTGTCAGCTTCGCTCGGCGTCTTGCCTGCCAAAAGCGCCTTGCGTTCAATCTCGGCTATCTTTTTGTCCAGCGGATGCAGCAGACCGTTCGGTAATTTGTAAGCAGTCATCATAGACCGGGTTTTCATTCCGAACAGCCCACTGCCATCACCCAGGTTGGCGATGGTGCTCTTGGCGAGCAGTCGTGCGTCACTAACGCTATATTTATGCTGGTCGATGAATAGTTTGTTGCCAGATCCACTTAGTTCTGTTGCTGAAACGCCCAGCTTATTGGCCAGGAACCGTTTGGTGGCCTCGGGCCCCATGCCCTTCATCTCAGGAAATTTCGTCTTCAGCTTGGCGACATCAATGTTGGTGCGGGTCGGAAAGCCAGTCAATCTGTCTTCGGTGATGGTTACGCCACTCTTGGCCAGGTCTGCCTTTGCCTTGCCAAAATATTTGCTGCCCAATGCGTTCAGCCTGGTCTCGGATACTTTGCCGACTCTTGCGGCGCGAGCATAGCGGAATAAGCGGCCGTAGGAACTGCTCGAATTCTTGTTGCCCAGCGAGAACGGGCTCTGTAGCATATGTGAGTTTTGGATCAGGCGGGCCGGGCCGGAAAGCATCGACAAGCCAAGTAAGCTTCCCCCGACTGCCGTACCGGTGGCAACGGTAAAGATACCGCCGCGCTTCAGAAGCTTTTTCTTGTCCGCCTGAGACCAACCCTTTGTCTTGGCGTTCTTGTTATCTTTTTTGTAGCCCTTACCTACCTGGTTTTCCTTGCTTTCAAGCAGGCCCTTGTCGTCTGCTCCATCATATTTGCGATTGGCATTGGAATTCTTACCGATGGCAGCAGTTTCCTGACCACCCAGATTTTCTCCGTCAGCTGCAGCCTTTTCCGCATTTTGCTTCTCAATGATCTCATTGAGCCTCCGCTTTTTTTCGGCATTGCTTACCTCATGATTATCTAATGCCGAATGACGATAGTCGTCAGCAAGCTCCTCTGATGATTTTTGACGGTTCGGATTTTGATCGTCGTAGGTAGCCATGGCTATTAGAAGTTATTCATGCTGCCTGGAGTCAGCTGATTTTGCAGATCAATGGTTCCTTGTGGCTGGTTTAGTTCACCACCCCGTTGCATTGCCTGTACCTGAGCGGGGTTGGTCGTGATGAGGCTGGTTTCGGTGGGGCTGGCAACGACCTGGATGTGGACATGGTTTTGGCCGGCAAAGAACAAGCCCTGTCCCACGGGGAACTGACTGAGGCGCTTCTTTTCCTCGCTGGTCAGCTTAAACACGTCACTCAGCACGTCCACGGCGCTGGGAGATTGCTTGAGCAGGAACTGCATACTGGCGTTGGCGACGATGGCTCGGCCCATGCGTGACCCCATAAAGTCCTCCACGTCCTGTGTGATGGTAGTAATGCCCAGGTTGTACTTACGGGCGCGCTTTGCCAGGGAGAATAAGAAGTTGGCACTGTCTTCGTATTTCATAAGCTGCCAGGCTTCATCCACGATCAGAATGCGTTTTTTCTGATCTGATTTGGTCTTGTTCCAGATGTAGTTCAGGACGATATACATGGCCACCGGACGCAGTTCGTCCTCCAGGTCGCGGATGTTGAATACGACGAGTGGGTTGTTGATATCGATGTTGCTCGGCTGGCTGAATATGCCGGCGAAGGTTCCTGTGGTGTATTTGCGTAGGCGCTGGGCCAGCTGCGGGCCGGTGCCGCCCATGTGCAGCAGTGTGTCATAGAGGTCGGCGATGGTCGGTGGTGGGCTGGTGTGTGTGAGTGGGTCGTTGGTGATGCCGGCCTTGGCGTAGGTCTCGATCAGGGCTGAGTCCAGGTCGGCTTCCTCGCTCGGTGCCAGGGCGGGCATCATGACCGAACCGTTAGTGCCCTGCATCTGGGCCTGTGCCCCGCCCATCATCAGGCGCAGTAGACCATGGAGCGTAATAAGGTTGGAACGCAGCGCGTTATCTGCTTCCTCGGTGTCGACCACTTGCGGCAGGTCGAACGGGTTGATGCGGGTCGGACTGTTCAGGGACAGGCGTACGTAAGCTCCTGCCACGGCATCACACATGCGCTGATATTCGTTTTCGGGGTCGATGATGAACACCTCGGTGCCGAACATCATGCTGCGGAGTGCTTCGAGTTTTACCGTGAATGACTTACCTGCGCCGGATTTGGCGAAGACTACAGAGTTGCCGTTTTCTAGGCTGAACCGGTCAAAGATGACCAGGCCGGAGTTGTGCATGTTGATGCCGTATAAGATGCCATTATCCTGGGACAGGTCGGCGCTGGTGAACGGGAAGCTGGTCGAAATGGCGCCGGTACTCATGTTGCGGCGGATCTGCAACTGGTCGGTCATCTGCGGCACTACGCTGTTGAGGCCCTGTTCCTGCTGGCTTGTGGCCGGCTTGCTGTAGACCAGCTGCTGGCCGAGCATGCTTTCCACCTTGTGGCTGATAAATTCCAACTCCTCCAAGCTGTTGCCGTAGATGGTGAAGTACAGGCCGAACCGGAAGAAACGCTCTTCACCGACCTGCAGCTTGTCACGCATCTCTTCGGCGTCCAGAATGGCCGCCTGCTTACTTGGATCGCGGACGCGGCCCTTTTCGGAATCAATCTGGATGCCTGCCTCCAACTGGGTCACTTTTTTGCGCAGGTTTTCGAGCACCACCTGGCTCTCCACGGGGTATACATACATAGATAGGTCGATCACTTCGTCGAGGTTGACGAGCCCGCTCAGCCAGCCTGTATAGATCTGGCGGGGGTATCCGTAGATATAGTATGTCCGGGCATAACGGGTGCCGAGTTGGAAATAGGTACCGAAGAATTCAAGCGAACTCGGCGCGATAAAGTCGCGCAGCGCAGTAATGCCCTTGCGGAACGCTTCTTCTACTTCTGCCTGCTCCCGTGCCTGCTGTTGCTGCGCTATGGCGACAGGGTCTAGTTGTTTCTTCTTTGCCATTACTGTAATTCCCTCTGCAGGTGTGCCTGCTGTGCCACGCCCTGCCCCTTCGTGACGATATCGGCCTGGAGGTCGTTAAAGTTCTTGAGCTGTTGTCGGGTGGCGGTATCAGGGTTGTAGGTGTCGTAGTAAAGCTCGATAAGCTCCTGCGTGTCGAGTGGCAGGCCCTGGATGTTGCATTGTTGCAATCCACCCAGCACGGCTTGTACACGGTTGCGTAGCTCGGCCTTGGCCTTTTCCAGGTCCGGCTCATTGATGACCACGTGGTCTTCCCGGGTGCTGAACATCTGGGTGAGTCCAGTAAAAAAGTTCTTGCTCTGCCCCAGTGCCTTCTGGGCGGTAATGACTGGGAAATACGGTATCACCAGGTAAAATTTCTTGTCCATGATGTTTGTCTGCTGGGAGAGGTCATCGATGTAGCCGATGTAATCATCCATAAGCAGGGCGAGCAGCATGTTATCGTGCTCGGTGCGGATCTTATCAAGCTTCGCGATGTAGGGCTGCAGGTCCACCTTTTGTGAGCGGATAAATATCTGCACCGGGAAGTAGAGTGAGTTGAGGAATCCCTGGTAGCCATATTCTACGGCTTCCTGTTCCTGAGGGCTCATCAAGTCGAAGTTGATGCTTTTTACCATGACGACGCTACGGAAAGTGCCATCCCCCATGATAACGATGCCATCGCGGATCTCAGCGATCTGCAAGGCGTTCTGAGTACTATTGGGGTTAGCCTTGGGAGCGATCTTAGGGGCGGTTGCCTGAGCTGATGCCATTGGCGCCACTGGCTGCGGCGGCATGGGTGCTGCCGGAATTGGTGCGGCCATGGGCTGCGCCTGCTGCATCTGGGGTGCTGGGGGTGGCGGCACGGCATATGGATTAGCAATACCCTGCTGTGGCTGCATAGGCTGGCCCATCTGCGGCGCAGGCTGCGTGGCCTGCTGCATCTGGGGAGACATGGGGTATGGTTGTCCCACCCCAGGGTTTGGTATTTGCTGTTGTTGGTTTGAATCCATCAGTCGTCTTTGCCCACACCACTCTTCACGACAATCATGGGACCAGTAGCGTTATCGCAAAGAAATTACTACTTCGCCGTCATCTTCGACTTCACGCTTGGCTTGTCGAGCTAACGTAGCGATGTCCAGATCATCATTGTTTGCAAGATTTATTATAGCAGCCTGATCTTGTGCTGTCACGGCCGGTTTGGTTTGTGCCACAGCGGCGGCTGCTTTGGCCCGCGCGGCCTCGGCGGCAAGTTGTTCGGGGGTCTTGACGGTCTTCAGATGGCTGGTTGCTACCGTTGAGAGCGAGTTCTCCTCCTTGAATTTCGCGATCAGAGCTTCTTCTTCGGGTGTGGGCGCGGCGGCTTGGGGTCCTGGCGTAGCGCCAGGTATGGCCGCTGGGATGCCTGTCGGCGTAACAGGCGTGACAACGGGTGCGTCTAGGAACTGCGCCTGCCCGGGCGTGGTTGGCGGCGGTTGCATAAACCAGTAGTTGGGCGGCGTGCTGGGCTGTGCGTAAGTTGCGGCTGGCTGTTGCGGCGGTTGCGCCGGTGCCGGACTCTCCATCTGTGCCATGATCTGCTGGCGGTGCTTGCTTGCGGCGGCGCTCATCATATTGTCGAACTGCTGGGCGATGGGGTTGGCACGCTCATCCAGGATGTCATCAGAGGCGCGGACTTCTATAGGGTTCACTT
>DATIIK010000008.1:0-16605 GCA_035479715.1 Saccharimonadales bacterium (SeqCode)
CCGAGGAGCTCCTCGGGAAAGCCGACATCGCCACCAACATGACCAAGCTCAAGCACCACTACGACGACAAGTTCCTAGCCAACAAGGGCATCGATTTCTAAGTCCATAAGCATAAGCTTCTTACATATACAATTATATAGCTCCACCTACAACGTTATGACATAATCAAACCATGTATGCCGCCGAGCTTGCCCAGCCCCCGCGAATGGTCAGTTTTTTGAACAAACATGCTACGCACGGCGAAACTGCCGATGAGAGCGCCCACTCGGTACGAGAGACCTTCGCCGTACCACATAGCGAAGATACCTATTACCCCCTTACGACCAGGCCAAAGGCCCACCAAATCGCCGAGTTCAGCATAGATGATGATCAGCTGCTGGTATATAGCCACGGTGGCGATGGCACCGTCAATCTCGCAGTAGCCGCCATTACCGGCAATGTCCGTAACGACCTAAAGCGCACCGAGCAAAACAAAAATAGGCATACCAAGTACGCTCACAAAATATTGTACGTACCCGGTGCAGGCGGCAATGCCAACAATTTTGCTCTTTCTGCCCTCAAAGGTTACGCCGCCCATCCGGACAGGCTTGCCCGGGGCAAGCGCTTTTGGATCGGGTACCATCATCCGCTCGAATACCAGATCCGCGACAAGGATGGGCAGGTAACGGCATCCGGCATTGCCACCAGCTGCTTTGGTGCCGGTGCCAGTGCTACGGTCGCCCATGAGTTGGAGCAGGCTAAGCCGGAGCTTGTCCAGCTGGACAAGCATATACGGACCCGCCGGGAGCGGCGATTGGTAGCCCAGGAGCTATACAATGCCCAGCCATACAAGGCCATAGTAACGGTCGGCAACGAAAGATCAGACATCTCCCGCTACTACCCCGAGGTGAACGGGATTGAGCTTATCGGCAGCAAAATATATGCCAAGCAAGGCAGGTCAGGTGTCAATATCGATAGCCCGAAATTCGAGCTGTTCATCGCGCGGCATATCGCACTCAAAGCTGCACGACTGGGCAATCTGGCCATACTCGGCACGCAGCTAGCAACGGGCATGCTCCCCGGCAAGCCGGTTGATTTTTCGACTACCTCCGTAAGCATCCAAAACGTCGGTGAACACACCATGCCGCTCCATACTGACGGTGAGACAGGGACAGAGCTCAGTTTGCCGCCAGAGCATATCGTACGACTTACCATGGGACAGATTGCAGTACCCGTGCTTATGTACGCCTAACGGCTGTCTCCAAAAACTGTAATCTGGCACTCTTGACATGGGAGTGCCAGGTTTGCTATACCATAAGCAGGGTTTACCCCTGTTAGTAATGTTTGAAAGGAGGCTACTACTATGGCAAACTTACAGCGCTGGGACCCGTTCGCCGGACTCACCAGCATGCACTCTCAAATTGATGATATGTTCAATAGTTTCTTTGGCTCCGGAATGCCCATGACCACACAGGGCATGCCTGCGATGGACGTCTACACTACCGATGACGACAAATCGCTCGTGGCCGAGGTTCAGGCGCCCGGCTTTGGCAAGGACGACATCAATGTCACTACCCACAACGGCATCCTGGAGATCCGCGGTGAAAAGCACCAAAAAGAAGAAGATGGCAAAAACAAGCGCAACTACATGGTGCGCGAAAGCCACGCCAGCTTCTACCGCAGCATCGTCCTGCCCAAAGCCGCCAATGGCGATGAGGTGAAAGCCACCTTTACGGACGGCGTGCTCAAGGTGACCGTACCCATGCAGGCGCTGCCCGAACCAAAGCGCGTCGCTATCGAAGCCGGCGGCAAAGACAGCAAATCCGGCCAAAAATAATCACGCCCGTGCAGGGCATGAGCAAAGCACCGCACCCGCTGCGGTGCTTTTCATTTATACTAGCTGGCATGACACGCCGTATGCGCCGCAAACATTGGATGAGCCTGCTCATCACCATCGCCGTGGCTGTGTTCGCCTACGGGCAGCAACAGGGCTGGTTCAGTGCACCCGAAAAGGGCGTCATGACTAGCCAGCCGGGGTTGTACGCCATCGACCACTTCGTGGATGGCGATACCATCACGGTAGATATGAATGGGACCAAGGAAACCATCCGCTTCATCGGCATCGACACACCCGAAACACACAAGCCGAACACGCCGGTACAGTGCTATGGCCCCGCCGCGGCAGCCTATACCAAGAACACCATCACGGCAGCCGGGGGTAAGGTCCGGCTGGTGTCGGACAGTCTGAGCACCAACCGTGACCGCTACAACCGTCTACTGCGCTATGTCTACCTGCCGGATGGCACCAATCTGAACCAACGGCTGGTCGAGAGCGGCCATGCCTTTTATTACCCGTATTTTCCGTTCACCAAAAAAGATACGTTCAAGCAGGCCGAACAACAGGCCATAGCCGCCAAAAAAGGCCTGTGGGGAGCCTGCACACCTACACCAAGCGACGATGGCGGCTACAAGATGGAAGAAACACAGGCCCAGGCGGGCAACTAGCCGCCGAGCCGGGCCCGGCCGAACAGCCGCGCAATCCGCTCCGAGATGCCAAAAAATGGCATACCTATGAACACTGCGATGTTAATCGGCCAACACAGTATCCATGTCCATTTGCGGTGTATACGCAGCGTACGCGGCCACAACTGTAGATAGCGCCACACCGTTCGCGGGTTAGCATAGGCCGGACGCAGTTCTACGCCTACCCGGGTGTGCGGGTCGGGCACGATTGCATAGCCATGCGTATACAAATGTATAGATAGGTCAAGGTCTTCGTGTATATCGCTGCGCAGGCAGACATTCGATGATACAGCGCGCCACAGCTCAGCCGGAATTGCCATGCTTGATCCCCAGAGGCTGGGGTGCCCGGCCAAAAACTTATTGACCCCGAATCCTATCCAGCCGTACACGCGGCTGACAAGCCGGGGGAACCGGACATTATAAAACAGCGCGCCGCTCGTCCAGGCGGTCTGCATTGCGCCCGGACCGTCAAAATATCCGCCCACATGTGCTGTCCAATCAGGCGGCAGCACTGCATCAGCATCAATCCGCGCTAGCACCGTGCCCATTGCAGCGCTAAAGCCGGTACGCTGGGCATAGGCGCGGCCCTGCCGTTTTTCGCGCAGCAGCTTCACGAACGGGTACTGCCGGGCTATCGCTGCCGTCGCATCAGACGAATTATTATCCACCACCAATACTTCCCAGGGCCGCATGGTCTGCACCGCAATTGCATCCAGGCAGCGCGCAAGATAGCGCTCCTCGTTGTAAGCGGGTATGATAATACTGATACGTTGCAAACGTGACATTAGTATTTATTGTATGGCACTACCCCGAAAACAGCTGCAGATTCTGACACCCGCACGATGGGCCTGGCGGCAACTGCGCCGCTACTGGCACAGCAGCTGGTGGAGCAAAACTGTTACCTGCGGTGTGATCGCGGCAGCCCTATGCACAAGTGGTATGTACGGCATCGCCGTCTGGTATCAGCACACCCAGCGGAACAAACCGCTTGCCCTAGGCGTCACATTCATCCCCGGCTACGCCACCTATCTCGGTTTGGATGCACACCAGACCTATCAGGCTATCCTCGGTGACTTGCACGTCAAGCACCTGCGGCTCGTCAGCTACTGGTCGGATGTAGAGCCCGCCAAAGGACAGTACGATTTTAGCGAGCTGGATTATGAGATGGGCCAAGCGGCCGCCCACGGCGCCAAAGTATCACTGGCCATCGGCTTGCGGCAACCACGCTGGCCCGAGTGCCATCCACCGTCCTGGGTCGATACGACCAAGCCTGCCAGCAATTGGGAACCAGCCCTGAATGCGTATATGACGGCCGTTATCCAGCGCTACCAACATAATCCCGCACTCGAAAGTTACCAGCTGGAAAATGAATATTACCTGAACGCGTTCGGAGAATGCCACAATTTTGACCGCGGCCGATTGAGCCACGAGCTAGCACTGGTGCACCGATTGGACCCAAGCCGCCAGGTCATTATGAGCCGCAGCAACAACTATGCTGGCTTCTCACTCCGTGCGCCATTGCCGGATGTGGTGGGTATTTCGCTGTACCGGCATGTCTGGTCTACGCCGATCCATCGCTATCTGACCTATCCGTTCCCCAGCTGGTACTATGCATTCCTGGCCGGAGCGGAGCAATTGCTTACCGGCAAGCCGTCGCTTATCCACGAACTGCAGACTGAACCCTGGCCACCAGATGGCCAAGGCATCCCCACCACCTCACTGGCCGAGCAAAACAAAACCTTTGACGCAGCCAAACTTGCCGCTACCGTACGGTACGGCAAACAAACTGGCATCCGCAGCATCGACCTGTGGGGCGCCGAATATTGGTATTACCGCGCCCAAACTCTGCACGATCCCTCGGTATGGCACACGGCGGAGCAAATCTTTACCCAAGCCAACACTACGAACGCGCAGTAGATGATAGACCCGCAGAAATATGGCGTCAGCTTTTCAATAAAGCAGTGCAGGGCGTTCGGCCTTGGCCAAAGGGAAACGCTCGATTGGCTGCTGGCGCGGGGCCTACGCCGGTTCCGCCTGATGAGCTATTGGGACGAACACGAGCGCACGCGGGGAACATACGATTTTGCAGCGCTGGACGAGCAGATTGCGCGCATCGAGAAAGCGGGTGGGGTGGTCTCGCTCTGTCTTGGCGCCCGCCAGCCGCGCTGGCCCGAAAATCACTGGCCGGAATGGGCCTGGCAGGCAAGCAAAGCCGAGCGGAGCAAGGCATTACTGCAGTACATTCAAACCGTGGTGGAGCGCTATAGGTCACACACCTGCATAGTCAGCTACCAGCTAGAGAATGAGGCGCTGCTGGAAAATTTCGGCCGCCGGCCCGAAGTAGACCGCCGGCGTTTGCGCCAGGAATATACACTGGCGCACCGGCTGGATCCCGCGCGGCCCGTCATCATGACCACCAGTACGTCGTGGGGCATTCCCATGCGACGTCCCGTTCCGGATGTGGTCGGCTTTTCGTATTACCACATTGCCTGGAATGGCCGCACTAAGCAGTACACCCGTGCAGGGCATTCGGCGGCAGTACACCGGCTGCGCGCCCGCCTGATCCGCACGCTCCTGCGCCGACCCAGTTTCATCCATGAACTCCAATGTGAGCCGTGGGGGCCGAAAGCAATCTGGGAGATGGACCACTTAGAGCAGGACAAATCGATGAGCATTGAGCAAATCGTAAACAGTTTTGCTAAAGCACACCAAACCCGCTTAACACCTATAGACCTATGGGGTGCCGAATGGTGGTACTGGCGCCATAAAAATGGCGATGCAAGCATCTGGAACGCCGTGCATGACCAGCTTAGTAGATAGTGCCGTGCTGTGGATAGGTAGTAGCCGGATCAGTACCATGCAGGTTCATAACAGGACCGGGTATCACGCCGCCCTCGGGTATGACGAGCTCACGGGTACGACGGGCCATCATCGCCAGGGTAGTCGTGTGCTCGCCACCGCCGAGCAAAGTATCGTAGTAGCCATTTTCGATAATCTCATCTAATTCGCTCGCGTCCAATATCCCCGCTACGCTCGCCTTGCCCAATTTCCAGGCAATGACCGGCGCGAATTCGTCGGGGTGGTTTTGATGGATCTCGCGCAGTTGCTGGCCGGCCAGGACTTGCGTGCGCGCAACCTGTCTGTAGCGCTTTTGGATAGGCCCCTTTGGGCCATCCGGATCACCGGCATATGTTGCCCAGGTGGCCGTATCAGAATTGAACTCGTTTGCCACGCCATAGTGCAAGCGGCGCACACGAGGATCGCGGTGCATATACAGGTCGCCGACCGGCCGCACGTGTTTTCCAATAAATGTGGCGATAGAGGCCATGTGTGCGAGCGCCCGATCGGTGATAGGTGCCTGTTCCCGGTATGCCATGGTACGAGTACATATAGCACGCATAAGCATCTCTGTCGATAGACGAAACTACACTCTTGCCGGTACAATAGATAGCATTATGGCAAAAAAGAAGCCGAATGCTCCCAAGAGCATCCAAAACCGCCGCGCCCGGTTCGATTACGAACTCGGGGATTCTTTGGTGGTGGGCGTAGCATTGACCGGCGCCGAGACCAAGAGCCTCCGTATGGGACACGGGCAGCTGCGCGGCGCCTACGTGACCGTGCAGAACGGCGAGCTGTACCTATTCAATGGCACCATCAATGGCACGCACGGTGTGCCTGTGCCCGAATCCGACCAATCACGCAACCGCAAGCTGCTTGCCAAGCGGCGGGAAATCGAAGCGCTCATCGCAGCTAAGCAGCAGGGGCGCAGCATCGTGCCGCTGGAGCTACTCACCGGCGGGCGGTTCATCAAACTCCGTATCGCAGTCGGCAAGGGCAAAAAGCAGTACGACAAACGACAGACACTCAAGGCGCGGGACCAGGACCGCGAAAGCCGCGCTGCGCTAAAACTGCGATAATCTTTACAGCCAGCTCCAGCCGGGCGGGGCAAAATAGCATGGTCTAAACGAGGCACGTACAGAAATTATGAGAGGCGACAAACAATTACGGATCGGCATGATGGTACGGGGCTACCTGCCTTCGCCACGCCCGAGCGACATGATTTATGCGCCCATAGACCTGGCAGTAGGTACGGCCGAAGCGCTGGCGCAAAAAGGACACCATGTAGATTACTACGGCCCAGCCGGCACCGAGCTGGAGCACGCCCACGTGGTCAGTCGGCATTTGCGCCCGCTGGCCAGCAATTACGCTGAGTTTTCGCAGCTACTATCGGGCGGCGAGCAGCTCAACCACTACATGCCCGCGCTATGGGACACCTACCTGGCCGAGGAGATGTTCCGCAGCGCCCGCCGTGGGCAGTACGACCTGCTGCATTTTCACCACCCCGAAGTCGCTCTGGCACTGGCGCGGCGCTATCCCGAGGTGCCTGTGCTCTACACGCTCCACGACCCGGTCTATCCATGGTACAAGGAGATGTTCGAGCTATACGAATCACCGAACCAACATTATATTTCTATCTCTAACAACCAGCGGCGTGATGCGCCCGACCTCAACTACCTGCAGACTGTATATAACGGTGTCGAGATGGATGACTTTCCATTCTCGGCAGAGCACGAAGACTACCTGCTGTATATGGGACGTATCGTGCCAGAAAAGGGCGTCAAGGAAGCAGTGCAGATCGCCGAGGCGACCAACCACCGCCTGCTCATCATTGGGCCCACGCCGCCGAGCAGCCAGGGTTATTTCGACCAGTACATCAAGCCATATCTGAACGACAAGGTCCTGTACTTGGGCTACATGGAGCGTGATAAGGTGCAGCCGTACTACCAGAAGGCCAAGGCGCTGCTGGCACCGATCCAGTGGGAGGAGCCGTTCGGCATGACCAGCATCGAGGCCATGGCGTGCGGCACGCCGGTGATCGCCATCAACCGCGGTTCCATGGCAGAAATCATCAAGGACGGCAAGACCGGCTATCTAGTGCAAAGCGTAGGCGAAATGATTGAGGCCGTGCACAAGGTGAACAAGATAGAGCGGCGAGCCTGCCGCGAGCACGTCAAAGCACATTTCAGCATGCGCCTGATGGTTGAGCAGTACGAGGCCGCCTACCACCAACTGCTTTTGCAGGGCAGCCCAGTAAAGCGGTTGGGCCGGCGCGTCATCACCAAGGTGCAGCGCGGGGTCCACGGAGCAGGCGTGCGGGTGGTGCGGGACAAAGAGCGCTAAGCATGTGCGCGTGGTCCGCGACAAGCAGTGCCAGTCCGAGAGTGGGGCGCAGGCATAAGCTGTTGCCACTTCTGTTTCGGTCGGGTATAATGCCCCAAGTCTTCACTTGATAAGACAAGGGTAGGCGGAGCAAAAAAGCCGGGCTTCCGGCTTGTACATTTCATATATATTCCGGGGTAGCTCAGCGGTAGAGCGGGTGGCTGTAAGCCACGAAAAGTTACTTCAAAAATGCAGCCTGCATGGGAAACCATGCAGTGAAAACAGGGTGAATTGCCGGGAAATCTACGTTGCCAATAGGTAATATGATAATCCGCAGCCAAGCCAAGCTTTGGTTTAGAGAGCTTGGAAGGTTCAGAGACTAGAAGGTGAGCCGAACAATAATCCTTCATTAGCGCCCTGCGTCCTAGTGCCATAGCGGCACGGACGATGAGATAGTCCACACGTATACGAAAGTATAGGATAAAGTGTAACCACTAGGTCGCTGGTTCGAATCCAGTCCCCGGAGCCAAGGTTAGAACTAAATTAACAGAGACGAAAGTCTCTGTTAATTTGAACCTGATTTTATTACGCTTGCTCATCTCCCTTTGGATCGAACTCCACCGTCCACTCGATGCCGAATTGGTCTCTAAACATCGCAAAATACGTACCCCATGGGCTCTGATCCAGCGGCATCTCAACAGCTCCGCCTACTGAAAGGCCGGCAAATATCCGGTCGGCTTCCTCGCGGCTCTCCGTAGTAACCGATATCTTTGACCTGTTTTCGTTCTCGTTCACGGGGCCCATGCTTTCGGGAACATCATTGGCTATCAGGGTGTTTCCCCCGATCGGCAACGTAATACGCATGATCTTATCGGCTTCGTTTTCTGGCACGGGGAACTCAGCGCTTTCTAAATCTTTGAAGCGTACAACGCTCCCGAACGCTCCACCGAACACCGATTTATAAAAATTGAAGGCTTCTTCGGCGTTTCCGTTGAAGTTGATGTAAGGGTTTATAGTTGCCATGCGGTTATCCTCCTTAGTGACTGACTAGTTACAATTACACTATACAAAAAATGCCCAAAGCCGGCGAATGAGAACTGGCGTCAGTCATCGCCTGCCAAAATCATAAATAGCACTACTGGCCAGGGCCCCGAAAGCCCCCAATAAGTATGCGGTGCGGTAGTCCCCACAGTGGGATGCGAGCACCGTCCGCTGCCACCGTGATATAATTTTACGCACCCTATGACGGACAGCATGGAAGCCCCCGTTCTTCATCCGACCCGTACCATACATGATCTGCAGGATGAATTTTTACCAGACGTACGACCGGTTATCGACGTAAGTGCGGGGAGCCGTGTCCGCTTGCTGGTCCAAATGGTGCTTGCGCAGTCCGAGACACCTCTCACCATACCCGCTCTGATGGATAGGTGCGAGGATATGCAGGGCCCGGACAGCCAGCATACTTTTGGCAAACAAGCGGCGCACACTTACCGCGCGTACGCCCGCAAGTGGCTGGCGAGCGAAGGATTGGCTGTGGTGGGCCACGATGAAACGGCCGTTTCTAATCAGGTTGGCAGGAATCCGGCACTATTTGCCTCCACAGAAAAGGGCCGCAAGACCCTGCCGGCACTTGGCGCTTTGGCGACGTTTCAAATACGACATGATGTGCCATTGGCCAAGTTTTGGGGCAGTGCCCCTACGGGCAACCCCTTGCGGCCTTCATCTGAGCGTCCCTATCCCAACCATCCTACCGGCCGTCTGCGCATTATCCAATCCGCTCTTTTTGGCCCTGTTACCAGCAGCGAATTCGTACCCTTCCTGGGGCACGGCGCTACCCATGATATACTCCGCCGCTTGGTGAACGATGACGTGCTTACCCGTAGCGAAGCAAGTCGTCCCATTGAGTATGCAATCCGTCCCGAGATGACAGCACCCACGTTTGAATTATTACTTGCCCTGTGCAGCCTGCGGGACGATGCCTATCGTGCCCATGCCGAAGCGGCTGCCCACACCATACTTGGGAACCGCCAGCTCACCGCAGCCCTGCTCAGGCCGTTCCGTACGGGGCCCGACCTGACCAAGGAAGATGTGGTTGCGCGACAACCATTAACCCCTAGCCTGCGTTTGCCGCCACCGCTCAGGGAGCGTGTCGGCCGGCAGGCATTGAGCCGTCGGG
The DNA here is from genome assembly GCA_035479715.1 of Saccharimonadales bacterium (SeqCode). Taxonomy (GTDB): domain Bacteria; phylum Patescibacteriota; class Saccharimonadia; order Saccharimonadales; family UBA4665; genus JAJZCD01. Next base: position 9,839 of record DATIIK010000008.1, read on the forward strand.
AAAAGGTCACCATGGTACGTGGCCTTCTGGAGCTGCAGGCCCTGGACGCCATTGCGTGGGGGCCAGATGGAACGTGTGATTTTGTACCAGCAGTCTACCGAGTGTTCCAAATTGCTGAAAGACGCGCGCTAGCGGAACATTTCGGTATACAGGGGTTGGTGGGTAGCCAGGCGGAGCCGCAAGGAGAGCCGGCGGCAACAGTCCTACGGCCAGGATGTCAGTCTCCAAACAACGACAAGGCTGCGCTGCTCCAGCGCCTGAAACAGGCGTTACTGCAAGACAATTCCACCAGCCCGATGCGTTCGGTGCACAAGGTAGACGAAACCTAACCCAGAAGAAACAGCAATGGGTCCAGAACAAGGGTATACTACTAAGTATGAATGAGGTAGTTTGTCCCCACTGCAAAAAAGCTTTTAAGGTCGATGAGGCGGGTTTTGCCGACATCCTGAAGCAGGTGCGTGACCACGAGTTTGAAACCGAGCTGCTCGACCGCGTACACATGCTGGAAAAAGACAAGGAAAATGCCGTACGCTTGGCCGAGGAACAGACCAGAAGCCTGCTCAAAGACGATATAGCCAAAAGGGAAGCAGAGCTGGCTGCACTGAAGGCAGAGAAGGCAGCCGATGCCGCTGCACTGAGCGCCGGCAAAGAGCTAGCCCTGACCGAGCTGAAAATGCAGAAAGACGCCGAGCTTTCCGAGCTGAAAGCACGCCTGCAGGCCGTCGAAGCCGAAAAGCAGCTGGCCGTCGCCGAGGCCGTCAACAAAGTAGAGAAAGAGCGCGATGGACTAGCTAGCGAGCTGCGGGTCAAAGATACCGAAAAACAGCTTTTGGAGACCTCGCTGAAAGAAAAATACTCTACCGAGCTCAAAACCAAGGACGACATCATCAAACTCAAAGACGAAGAGATCGCTCTGCGCAAAGACATGAAGGCCCGGCTCAGCACCAAGATGGTGGGCGAAACGCTGGAGCAGCACTGCGAAACCGAATTCAACAAACTCCGCGCCAGCGCCTTCCAGCATGCCTACTTCGAAAAAGATAATGATGCCCGCACCGGCAGCAAGGGCGATTACATATACCGTGAGTCAGATGATGACGGCAACGAGATCATCTCGATCATGTTCGAGATGAAGAATGAGGGCGATGAAACTGCTAGCAAGCACAAGAACGAGGACTTCCTGCGGGAGCTCGACAAAGACCGTATCGAGAAAAAATGCGAGTACGCCGTGCTCGTGACGCTCCTGGAAGCTGATAGCGAACTGTACAATTCCGGCATTGTGGACGTGTCACACAAGCACGCCAAGATGTATGTGATCCGTCCGCAATTCTTTATCCCCATAATCACACTGCTGCGCAACGCTGCGCTGGGTTCACTCAAATATAAGTCCGAGCTGGCCGCCATGCGGGCCCAGAACCTGGATATCACCAATTTCGAAGACAACATCAATACCTTCAAAGAAGGCTTTGCCCGTAATTACGACCTGGCCAGCCGCAAATTCAAGACCGCCATCGATGAGATCGACAAGACCATCGACCACCTACAGAAGACCAAGGATGCGCTGCTGTCATCGGAAAACAACCTGCGGCTGGCCAACAACAAAGCTGAAGACCTGACCATCAAGCGCCTGACGCGTGGCAATCCCACCATGGCAGCCAAATTTGCCGAGCTGGGCGACGCCTAGGTAATACACCCCTTCAATATTTGGAATCCACTCCTATTACTACCCCACAAAGCCATATTAGTGATTCAAATCACACGCTATTTTGAGTAATTACTGATAAACTAGCTACTAAGGATAAGAGGCATGCCACAAGAGACGGCACACCTCGAGCAAATAACAGAGGCATGAAACAAAAAATGGCGGGGCAGGGGAAGCGCTGGAGTGGAGCGCTCTTGGTGCCGCTCCGGCTCATGCTCGTCCTACTGGTTGTGGCAACATGCATGTACGTCCATACTCACAAAGCCGCAGCAACGGTTGCCGCGTGCAGCACGAGCGCTAGCACTCAAAATGGCATTAGCGTGGCACCGAGCCATGGTTCAGCGTTCTATATAGATACCGGGGCATCGCCCAAGCTCGACGCTGGCTACATCGGCTACCGCGTAACCAACAGTACTGGCTCGGCACAGAGTGACCTCTGGACAGAAGTTGGTAGCTTTACTGGCGGAGACTTACAGTTAGCCAACTCGCTGGATAATTACCGGCAGGTTTCCAGTCTTAGCAACGGCTCTACGGCTGCATCATATTTTTTGCTCAAAGCCAGTTCGGCAACGACCACCCCGCAGACTCACCGCGTCAAGGTATGGGACGGCCGCCCCGATCTGCCAACTTCTTCGGTGCTATACGATTGCCTATACACCTTTAGCGCCGTCAAGGAAACCATCAAGGCGGCCGCCAACAAAGTTTCCGATACCGGCTATGGCACCACTGCGGCCATCGAAGTATCAAACACTTCACCTACGCTTGGGCAGACGGTAACCATTACGGTTGAGGGTCAGACCGGTACTATCGGTGCTGGCTCGTCGCCAGATGGGTCAATCGTATGGCTGACCCCGGCGGCAGTGTCTTCGTGGCCGACGCGGTCGCTCAGGCTAGAGAGTGTTTCGGCTACGTTTGAACGCAACACGAACGCCAGCAAAAAATGGACCGTTAACGGCGATCAAGTTACCTATGCCAATCAGCTCCTCATTACCAATGCCCAGAACTGCCTGAAACAGAGTGCCAATGCCTCGTGTACTGGCGGCACTGGGTCTACCAGCGCCGAATACCGGGCAACCTATACATTCCGTGTCGTAGGTATTCCGACCAGTAGCGTGCAGGCTGTGCCCGTTGCCCAGATTGCCAGCGGCACACAAATCAAGCATGCCGACACCACTGCCACCGGCGCTACCGTAAACCTTAACTTTTCCAGCGTCAGCATCAACGCCAGCCTTACCAAAAACGTCACCAGCACCACCGGTCTTTCGACCGTAACCTGCAGCAGTAGCTGCGTCGTCCCGGGAGGCACGAACGGCACCACGTACACTGCGGTGCCGTATCGGCTCACGGCCGCGTCCACCAACTCCACGGCTGTCACCCTCGACGAAATAGTCGATCAGCCACAGACCGGCGTCATCTACAAAACGGGTACCGCCAGAATTACCGATATTGGTCGCACTAGCACGGCGATAGACGATCCTTCATATCTCAGCTCCGAAGCCTCACTTAATCCCAGACCACTACACTTTGTGGGACCATTCAATTTTAGTTTAGCTACATCTGCATATCTGGACTACCAGATGTGGGTGCCGACTGGGGCCTACACGAACACGGCCTACGCAAAACTAGGCGATTTACTGATTGGCGCTAACGCCTCGGCCATGTCAAAAGTCATCATTACCCCGGATGGATCAGGGACAATTGGCGTTAGTGTAACCACCGAGTCGTTGGGCGTCATTGTTACCACTATGCCTGCCACGAGCATCACCAGCTCGGCAGCCACCATAAACGGCACCGTTGATCCGAACGGCACCACACCGCTTACGGGCACATTCCAGTATTCCACTGCGGCTGATTTGACCGGCGCCACCACCGTAACTGCTACCACGCCGAGTAGCGGCACCCTAAGTGGGCTGACCGATCCGACCAACACCAGCTACAGCCTGAGTGGCCTAACTGCCAATACCACTTACTACTACCGCGCAGTGGCTGGGACGGCTCAGGGTGATATTTTGTCGTTTACTACGAATGCAGTGTTGGCAGCACCAACGGTTGCCACTACCGCAGCAAGCACCGTTACCTCTACCGGAGCCACCCTGAATGGCACTATCAACCCAAACCTTACCAGTATACTAGCCATCCAGTTTATATACGGCACCAGTTCTAGCCTAGCGTCGGGCAACACTACCGTTACGCTCGATGACGGCAGTGGTGCCAACTTGACCGCCAGCGGGGCTAGCTTGCAGCCATTTTCTAGCAGCGTCAGCGCACTTACTAATGGCACTACGTACTACTACAAAATCCGTGCCTGCACCACTTCGAACTGCAGCTCGTTCGTGGACGGTTCTATTCTGAACTTCGTAGCCCAGAACCCACCATCTAACCCAGTTTTGAGCGTCAGCAAAACCGAGGATGATGCCGACAATGTCGTTACGCCCGGCCAGGCAGTAACCTACACCGTGGGTATCACCAACAGTGGTGGTTTGTCTGGCGCTACTTCGTTTACCGACACCATTCCCACAGGCATGGGCACACCCAGTAACTTTACCTACACGAACTGCGGCACGCCGTCATCCGGTTATTCTGCGCCGACACTCACGGTCAGCAGCCTAAGCATCGATACCGTCAACATTTGTATCGTGACCTACTCGGTAGCCGTGAATAGCCCGCTGAACGAAGGCACGACACTTACCAACAGCGTCGACGTAGCCGCAGCCAGCCAAGGTGGCAATAATCCAGCAGCCGTTGCAGCCAGTACTCTTACGGTAGATGCTACGCCAAACCTTTCCACCAGTACCAAAACGGTCAGCGACCTCGATGGTGGTACCGTGCTGCCGGGCGACACGCTCCGCTACACCATTACCGCCATAAACACTGGCAATGGGCAGGCAACCGGAGTGGCTATCACCGATACCATCGATACCGACACTCAGAACCTCACCAATGTCAGCCGCAGTAACTGCGGTAGCTCGACCAATAGCAGCACGGGCACGCAGCTGAATGTTACCGGCGCTACCGTGCAGATAGGCACCAATTGTGTCATCACCTTTGATGTCAGTGTAAAATCACCGCTCACGGTTGGTACATCCCTCAGCAATACGGCATCTATTGGGGCAGCCACCGAGGGCGGGGTAGGGGCCACGCCAAGCTCTAGCACGCTACTGAGCGCCGCACCACCCAGCACGCCCAACCTGGTAATCACACACAGCGAAGACGATGCCGATGACACCGTGTTCCTAAACCAAACTGTGGGCTACACCATTACCATCGAGAATAATGGCGGAGCTGATGGTAGCAGCATTGCCGCCAGCAGTACCCTCGCCAGTGACTCAACCCTGAATACTGGCAGCTTTGGTTATGCCAATTGTGGCACTCCTGGCAATACTTCCACGGCCAGTAGCCTAGCGCTGAACAGCATCGCCGTAACCGCCGGCCAGACTTGCACCATTACCTACACGGCGAGCATCAAGAACACCGCGAACAGTGGTGACAGTATCGCCAGCAGCGTAGATGTAGGGCAGGCCACCGAGGGCGGCAACAACCCGGCACCCGTTTCTGCCACCACGCTGAGCGTATTGATAGTGGACGCACCAAGTGGACTCAAATTTACCGATGGTGCGACCAACTTGAGCTGCAGCGGCACCACCGGCAACCGTTCCATGCACTTGTCGTGGACCAGCGTAAGCGGGGCAGCAGATTACCAAGTATCACTGGATGGCGGCTCAGCCACCAGCACTAGCGGCAATGCCACATACGATTGGACCATGCCCGCGGCGGATGGTGTTCACACCTTTAAAGTCCGAGCAATCGATGGCGCAAGCAATACGAGTGTCTGGTCCAGCACCTGCCAGGTAACTCTAGACCAGACCGCACCCACTGTAGACGCGGGTACCGATCAGACCACCGGCAATGCCTTTACTCAGACTAGCTCCAGCGCCAGTGACGGCGGCAGCGGCATTGCCACCTATTCGTGGGCCAAAGTAAGTGGGCCAGGCACACTAAGCTTTGATGATGCCACACTGCTGCACCCGCAGATTTCTGCCAGTGCCGATGGTGTATACGTCGTGCGCCTGACCGTAACGGATGCCGTGGGGAATAGCGCTTCGGACACGTTTACGCTTACCTGGGATCACACCGGACCGGCCGTAGATGCAGGCACTGATAAAACTGCCCGCACCAGCTTTACACAGACATCTGCAACCTCTACCGACGCTGGCGCTGGCATCGCCGGTTATGCCTGGACGAAGGTGAGTGGGCCGGGGACAATAACATTCACGAATGCATCAGACTTGCACCCGCAGATTTCTGCCAGTGCCGATGGCACGTATGTGATCCGACTGACCGCTACCGACAATACTGCCAATAGCGCTTCGGACACATTTACGCTGGTGTGGGACAGCACAGCTCCGACTGTCGATGCTGGCATCGATCAGACCACCGGCAGCAGCTTTACGCAGAGCAGCTCTAGCGCAACCGACAGCGGCAGCGGCATTGCAAGCTACGCTTGGGCAAAAGTCAGTGGCCCTGGCACGCTAACGTTCAATAACACCACCAGTTTGCATCCGCAGATTTCTGCCAGCAGCGATGGCACATACGTACTACGCCTGAGTATTACCGACAATGCTGGCAATAGCGCCAGCGACACGTTCACACTAGTATGGGACACTTCCGTGCCACCGCCGCCAACCGACGACAACGATGGTGCCACCCCCACCGAAGAGCAAGCCGCCCCCAACAGTGGTGACGCCAACGATGACGGCACAACCGACGCCGATGAGAGCACCGTCACCAGTTTCGTAAACCCCATCACTAGTACCTACGCCGTGCTGGAAAACACCAGCGGCTGCCAGAACACCGATGTCACTCAATTGGCCGTAGCCAGCCTAGCCCAAACCGACGGCAGCTATAACTACCCGGCAGGCCTCATGAACTTCAAGCTGATCTGCAGCGGCCCCGGCGCGACTGCTCACGTGAACCAGTACTTCTACGGAGTAGACGCTACCCAACTGGTAGCCCGCAAGTACGACACACGGACCCACACCTACACCACCATCCCAGGCGCCGTCATTAC
>DATIIK010000009.1:0-34967 GCA_035479715.1 Saccharimonadales bacterium (SeqCode)
GTGAGCTTGGTGGTATTTCACTGACCACAAACGGACGTTTGCTGCTAGAAATCGGCGATCGTATCGAATTCTTTACGCGTGAAACAGTGGAGCGCACGCTGTAGTGCTACAATAGAGCTATGTTGAAACTCGATAATAGCTTGCTCGAAGAAATCGGACTGGGTGTATTGGACGCTGACCAGAAAAAGGCCATGCTCCAGCATATCTACGAGACGTTGGAATTACGCGTCGGTACCAACCTTGCCAACCAGATGACAGACCAGCAGCTCGAAGAATTTGAAAAGTTCATCGACGAGGGCGGCGATGCCAGCCAGGCCCAGGCCTTGCAGTGGCTCGAGGCCAATCTGCCCCATTACAAGCAAGTAGTGAATCAGGTATTCGAAGAGCTGAAGGCGGAGATCAGGCAGATGGCGCCACAGATTGTGGCATCAAGTATGCCTGCCGCCGGTGCACCTGCCCAGCAGCAGGCCCAATCTGTGCCTGCGATGCAGCCTGGCTACAATCCTCATGCGTTTGATGTGCCGCAGCAGCAACAAGGGCAGGGTTCGTTCGCAGGCCAATCGATGCAGCCACAGCAGTCCGCTGCTGGCTTTTCTCAGAATAGCTTTGGTGGTGCTCCGGCCCCCACGGCCCCTGCACAGGTTGCAGCGCCGCAGGGTCAATACCAATCAGGCTACCAAGCCGCCGCACAGCCGCAGCAGCCAACCACGATCCAACCCGACGATCCGTATGGATTTGCTATGGCGGCAAACGGGGCAGGGACACCTCCCCAGCAGCCGTCAGCTGACCCTATGGCCGGATATGGCCAGTCCGCCGGTACTTCTCCTGATCCTCTGGCACAATATGGCCAGCCAGGCGCTTCGACTGCGCCGCAAGGCGACCAGCCACAGCAGTCCGCCCAGCCGTTTCCGCAGCAACAACCGCCAGCGGGACCTGGATCTGGTCAGCAGCAGTATCCATACTAGTCTTTTAGGGGTGGGAAAAGGAAAAATCCCATGCCATTCGTACCAAAGTCCGAACTCGCTGCACTGCAGGATGAGAATGCTGAAATGGCTGAACGGCTGCGACAGTATGATGAGATGCGGCCGTTCCTGCAGCTTGCCGGAGAGCTGCGTGATGAGCTAGTTACACGCGTGACGGATGATCCGACAATGAGCCCTCAGCAGATCGGCGAACTTGCCTACCGGAAGGTACTAGAGACGCATATCGATCAGGCGCGGGACGAAGCTGCCGCCGAATACGAACAACAGCATCGGCGTACGCTGTACGAACGATTGCTCGGTGAGATCGCAGTTGCTGAAGGAGCTTCCATATCGGACAAAGTGCGGAATCGGGTCGAAACTGATCCTGAGCTTGCCTTGGAGCTGCGAAACAGCGCCCGGAAAGAGTTGGCCGCGCGGGCGACTAATGTGGTGCGCGGCGAAATCAGTGAAGAACAGCAGGAAGTTGTTAACCGTGAGGCAGAGCGGCAGGTAGAGCTTGATCGGCTGGACGTGGAATTTGCACTTGAAGGCAGGCTTGATGTCAGCGCCGAGAAGCTCCAGCGTTGGATCCGGCCTGGTGATAAAGTTGAGCTCCTGTATGGCGATGAAGGCAGAGGTAAGCGGCGAGACCGCATCGTGCTTACATGGACCAAGGATAGCAAGGACAAGGAAGGCTGGGTGTATACCCACTGTAGCGGGAAGCTTGTGAGTGACCAGGGCTATAATCCCAAGATAGAGACGAACCGGTTTGTGCGCATTGCAAGTGTGGGCTATGACTTGGAGGCGGGCAAGGATGTACGGACCGATGACACGCTAGTTGCAGGACAGCCGATCGTACTACTCCAGCGCACCAACAACGGTTCCACTAGAACTATTGAGCTCAAGACCAAGACTCGACGACCAGATGATTATGGTGCATACTCTACTTCTGAACCGGTGATACTGCGGGCTATCGATTTTCAGACACGTGACATCGAATTCGTATAGTGCGGCAAGAATCACAGGAGTACTCCACCAGATTTGTTTTATTCAGGAAGAAAAAATGGCCACACCCGAACGCATCCGTCCCCAAACTGCTGAACAGCTCCTCGCCGTACATCGTGAGGTGTCTGTGTATCGTGGTCGCCTGGGCGCCATAAGTGTGGCGAGTATGGTAGACCCAGTAGTTCGCTCAAGGCACTTTACGCTCGAAATGATGGGTGGCGTAACGGACGAAGGTGAGCCTGCCCTGACGCTGTATGGTGACATGCGGCTCCGGGCAGATTCCAATCGGACGCGCCTGAAGATTCCTCTTGCCGGAGATATAGACACGGCGCAGGTGCTACAAGCGGGTGTAACTAGGCCGGAACGGCTTATCGATACGGCTCGCAAGGGCACGCTGCTCCTTGCTGATTATTTAGCGTTACCAGAGGATGAACGATGGGAGATGCGGTATATAGAAGGCGGCCCGCAAAAGCTCTATGATGAGGTGCGTCCAGCGGACGATACACGCGGCGTCTTCGCGTGTGCAGGGCTGCATATGTCGGAGCAGCAGTCTATGCTGGATGCGTTCGCCATCGCGCACGGCATCTTTATCGACCAGTAGGGGATAGCTCGGTTTTAGCTCAGGTCTCTGCCGTAGCCATTCAGAAACGCATCAATGGACATTTCTTGCTTGCCAGCTGGTTTGAGCCGATCAACCATCAGGATGCCGGTCGTGCAGTATATGCCAAGTACACGGTCGTGTTGCCACACTCGGCCAGGTTCACCCGAGCCGTCAGCGGCGTGTGCCTGCGTAATGATAACAGCATGACCACCTAGGATAGTACGGCTTTTGGGCCATCCTAGGTAGGCGCGGACTTCGCGCGCCAGTTGCGTTGCCGGCTTGTGGTAGTCCAGAATGCCATCCTCCTTGGTCAGCTTGCGGCTGTAGCTGGGGATAGGGCTGTAGCCAACGGTTTCGGCGACCTTTTCCTGGACCGCGGTCTTGATCTCGCCTCTGACATACTTCGGCAGGATGTCGGCAAGCATGGCGCCGCTCAGGCCGATCAGATTGCTCGTGAGCTCCGGCGTGGTTACGGCGTTCAGGTCGATGTCGGCCTCACCGATAGCAAGGAGCGGCCCCTCGTCCATGGCCGCCACAAGCAGCATCAGGCTGACGCCCGTCTTGTCCTGGCCGCTCAAGATGCTGAACGTGATGGGGTCAGCGCCGCGCCACTGCGGGAGCAGTGAGAAGTGGCTGTTCACGATCCCTTTGGGAAAAGCATCGATGACAGCTTGTTCGACAATGATGCCAAAGTCGATCAGCACGCCGACCGACGAATGAAAGGCTGCCTTTTGCACGGCTGCCGTCAGCGCCGTCTTATTCTCTGCGGTAATGACAGGCAGACCGAGCTGTTCAGCGAGTTCCATAACTTCCCACGGACCGTGATGATGGGCAGGGCGTGGTTTGGTAACAACCGCTTCTATGGCAAAATCTTTGACCAGCAGCTGCAGCGACCGTGCTGCTACGTCACCCGCTCCAAAGAAGACGATACTGATCGGTTCAGGCGTGCTATCCATACCGGCTATTCACCCCACAGTGTCACGTTGCCGCGCACCTCTTTTTCGTAGTCGAGCTGTTGCAGATTACCGTCGTCACTCAGCGTATAGAAGGCCTGCGGGGCATCTTTGATGTGGTCCAGAAAGACTTTGCCGTTGGTGTGGTCGATCTCGTGCTGGAATACGCGTGCCAGGAAGCCCTCGGCCGAAAAACGGATTTCCTTACCGGTCAGGTCCTGTGCCTTAATGCGCACCTTGCCATAGCGGGGCACTTTGCCATACACGTCTTTTACGCTCAGACAGCCCTCGAAGTCTTCCGTCATCTCACCCTCATATTTGGTGATGACCGGGTTGATAAAGGCGCGGAAGGTGCGGTCTGCTTTGTTGTCAAAATCGTTGCGGACTACTACTACCCGGAGTGGCACGTCAATCTGGATCGCGGCTAGTGCGACGCCTACTTCGTGCTCACGCGTAGCTTCCCATTCCAGCGTGATATCTTCCATATGCTCGACGAGTTCCTTAATGTGCTCGTCTATGTAGCCAACCTTCTTGGAGGCGGCGCGCAGATGTTGGTTAGGGAGGGTTATGAGTATATTTTTCATTCTGCAGACAGTATACCTGAACACCGATGTTATCGGCTAGTATCTAAGACTGTTTTTAGCGTGTATTTAGAGCAGATTGGTGGGGTCGATATCGTAGCTCCAGCCGGATGGCAGGGCAGCGATAATAGCTACGAGCGTCCTACGGCTTGAGGATTTTACTAGCAGCTGCCAGCTGTATTTACCACGTTCGCGCGGGTGGAAGGAGGGCGCAGGACCATCGACGGTCACACCAGGGTGTTTTGTCTGGAGTTCGGCAGCTACGGCCAGGGCAGCTTTTTCAGCCGCCGTGCTGCTAGCGCGCAGCACGCGCAGCTTGAGCAGGTAGGTAAACGGCGGGAAGTGGAACATGCGGCGCTCGGCCATCTCTGTCTCGTAGAATGCGGGCCAATCGCGCGCTACGGCGGCTTGTAACGTGGGGTTGGCAGGATCGTATGTCTGCACTACCACGCTACCGGCGCGGTGGCCACGACCAACCCGTCCGACGACCTGGCTGATGAGCTGGTAGGTCTGCTCGGCAGCCGTGTAGTCGGGTATCAGCAGCGATGAGTCGGCATTGATGATTCCCACCACCGAAAGCTTCGGCAGGTCCAGGCCTTTCCCCACCATCTGAGTGCCCACGATGATGTCTGCACCCCCGTTAACAAGTGAATACAAATTTTGTTCAATTCGCTCGTTTTTCTTTGCATCTGTGTCGAAGCGGACAATGCGGGCCGCGGGAAACAACTTTTCCAGCGCGCTTACTACAGCCTTGGTGCCGATGCTCTTCAGTAGGATATCGGCATTGCCGCAGGCCGGACACTGGGTGGGCAGTGTCGCCGAAAACCCGCACACATGACAGCGCAGCATATGCTCATCACCATGGTAGGTCAGGGTCAGGTCGCAGTGTGGGCAGAGCGACTGCCAGCCGCAGGCATTGCAGAGTATGACGTTGGCGGTACCGCGTCGGTTTAGGTAGACCAGTGCCTGCTCACTTCGCTCCATGGCGGCAGCGATGGCTGCTAGCAGTGTATTGCTGATAAGCGGGCTGCGGCTGAAATTATCATGCGTGCGCAGGTCTACGAACTGCACCTGCAGGCTGCTCTCGCCGCGGGCGGCAAGTTCCTGCATCTCTACGATCGGCCGCCCGCGTTCCCGTGCCAAGAAATAGTCTTCTACGGCTGGCGTGGCTGAGCCCAGTACGAATGTGGCGCCGTGCAGCTGCGCGAGCCGTGCCGCCACGCGGCCTGCATGGTAATGGGGAGCCGATTCGTTCTTGTAGGCATTGTCGTGCGATTCGTCGAGCACGATCAGGCCGATGTCACGGACGGGCGAAAATAATGCCGAGCGTGGCCCGATGACGATGACCGGCTCGGTGGCAGCGAGGATGTCGTACCAGATATTACGGCGCTGGGCGGCAGTCAGCTGGGAATGCAGCACGAACACCCGGTCGCCAAACACCCGACGGAACGTTTCGGTCAGCTGTGCTGTCAGTCCGATTTCCGGTGTCAGTACGACGGCTGAGCGGCCGGCTGCGACTACGCGTGCTGCCAGCTCTACGTATACACGTGACTTGCCGCTGCCGGTAATGCCATGCAGCAGGAACGAGCCCGCGCCGTTGATGGCGCTCAGCGCGCGTTCCTGCGAAGGACCAAGCGGCGGCAAACCAGCTAGCTCTACCCGGGGCAATGCGCGCGCTTCCGGTGCCTTTGGAAAGAGTTCGGTGGGGGGGACGAACTGCCGGACGTGTGCACCGAGCGGCGCAGGATAGTAGGCACGCAGCCAGGCCATGAGCTGGAGGCTTTCCGCCGGCAGCGGCGGAAATGGTGCGACTGCGGCGATAGGTTTGACCTCGAACTGCGGCTTCGGCACCGAGCGCAGCACTATGCCGAGCGTACTGCGGGCCCTGAGGGCGACACGCACTACCTGACCGGGCACAAGCGCTTCGTCTGCACCGTAAGTGAGCGCTTCTGACCCGTGGTAGGCCATCGCCCCGACCAACACCTCAACGTAATACATGCCTGTAGTATAAGAGCTGGCATGGGCAATTAGCTAGAATGCTGTTGAAAACTGACCAGCGGCTCGCTATACTGAACGATAGTACGTTGTCGTAAGCACAATACGACAAAAGTGGATAGGGAAGCATAGGAATCATTTAGATGTTAGACGTTTTTATTACCTCACGAGTGCGGCGCAAGATTATCGTCATCTATGCGAAGTACCCCGATTTCAAAACTCACGTCCGTGGCCTGGCAAAGCTTATCAAGGAAGACGCCGGCAACATCCAGCGTGAACTCAAGCGGCTCGAGAAGGCCGGCTTCCTTATCAGTGAAAAACAAGGCAACACCAAGATTTATTACACCAACAAGCAGTTCGTGATATTCAAGGAACTGCAGAGCATCGTCCTCAAGAGCCAGCGCACTACTACCAAGCGCCACGTTTCGTAAGCTTACTGAGCGTCGCTAGCCGTAAGCGTGACAGCAAGCCGTCCAAAGAAGTCCCGGCTGTATGCATAATCGTCTTCGGCGAGCTTTCGTGCCTCGGGCGTCGAGATCGATTCCCACTTGCGCTGCAGATGGCCGCCGGTCCAAAAATCAGCTACGATGTCAGCCAATGTGTCATCTTTGAGCGTGCGTACCATGATGATGCGGGCCGTACCTACAGGGCCGAATACGTCTAATTTATCGGCGTCGCGCAGAATCGTAACCTCGATGGGTTCGTCGCGTTTCTTGTATTTGGGGTCTGAGCCATGGTGGGCGATGGCATATGTGACTGCAGGAATCTTATCGCTTGGAAAATCAATCTCGCGCAGGATATCTTCGGCGATCTTGTGGTCGAAGTCATGGTAATCGTCGCCGGTCGTATCGGGATAGTACGCTGCCATGTCGTGCAATAGTGCAGCCGCTGCCAAAACATCTGCGTCATAAGGTACCCGTAATGCATCAGCTAATGCCAGCGAGTGCTGATATACCCGCCAGTGGTGGTCGGGCCCATGACTTTTCAGCGGGCTGGGCGCTGCGCTGTAGCGTGTCTGGTTCGCTGCTAGCAACGCTTCTTCGAGTGAATGCATGCGAATAGTATACCCCAGTGCATAGTGGAGATGCTGCACACGTGTTTTTGTCACAAAACACCGTTTTGACCCTTGCACCGCCGCCCCTGTTACGCTATAATCAATCTCGAAATGATAGAAGTAACCCGCAAAGACAGCAAAGAATCAACCGAAAACCTCGTACGCCGGTTTAACCGCCGTGTACAGCAGTCCGGTATGGTCATTGCAGTGAAACAAGGACAGTATTTCGAAAAGCCAATGAGCAAGCGTGAGCGCCGTAACAAGGCGATTATCCGTACTCAGCGTAAAGCTCTCAAGCTCAAGAAAATTAAACTCGGTCAGAGGTAGGGAAGTGCCACTGCGGAGTCAGCTTGACGACGACGTAAAAGCCGCCCTGTTGGCTGGTGATTCGTTGCGAGTAGAGACGCTCCGCGGCCTGAAGTCGGTAATCTTGTACGCTGATGTCGCCGCCAAAAGGCGCGACACCGGAGGTATTCCGGACGACGAGATCATCCCGCTGCTTGCCCGCGAGGCCAAGAAGCGCCAGGAAAGCGCCGACCTGTATGTACAGGGTGGTTCGCAGGAGCGTGCCGACAAGGAACTGGCCGAAAAAGCCATTATCGAAGGCTATCTGCCGCAGCAGTTGAGCGAGGCTGAGATCGCCGAACTGGTCGATGCCGTTATCATAGAGCAGCGTGCCGAAGGCATGCAGGCCATGGGCAAGGTCATCGGCGCCGTCAAAGCCAAGGCCGGCAATGCGGCCGATGGCAGCATCATCGCACGTCTTGTAAAAGAAAGGCTGAACCCCTAAATGATCCTACTGATGGGCGCAGCGGGTGCCGGCAAAAGCATCCAGGGCCACCAACTTGCTGACCAATACGGCTACGCCTATATATCAACCGGCGAGATCTTCCGTGTACTTATTACCGGCAAGCGCCGCAAAGAGATGCTGGAAGGTAACCTGCTGACTGATGAAGAAGTCATACGAGTAGTCGATAAGGTGCTGGAACTGATTGACACTAACGAACAGTTCATCCTGGACGGATTTCCACGCACCAAGGCGCAAGTACAATGGCTGCTCAAACAGCATGAAACCGGACGCCTGCCGCTACCCGAAGTTATCAACCTGGAAGTGACCGAACATACGCTCCGTGAGCGTCTGCAGAAGCGGGGACGACTGGATGACACCGAAGAGGCGATCTCGCGCCGGTACCACCTGTATCTGGATGAAACGCGGCCGCTGCTCGAATACATGGAAAAGAATGGCATCGCTGTGCATTCTATCGACGCGGGCCGAAGTCCACAGGCAATCCATCGGGACGTCCTACGCGCATTGGGACACCTTTTGGCCACTAACCCAGAATTCAAAGTCTAAGCACATGCGAGCAAGGCAAGCCGATGAGCGCCATAAAGACTGAGGCAGAAATCGAAGCTATGCGCGCGAGTGGGCGCATACTTGCGACGGTGCTCGACACCATCCGGCGCAAAGTCCGTGCCGGCATGACGCCGAAAGATATCTCCAAGATGGCCGTGCAGGAGCTCGGACGGCTGGGTGGTAAGCCGACCTTCAAAGGTTTTGATGGCGGCCCGGGCGTGCCGCGTTACCCCGATATCATCTGCATCTCAAATAACAATGAGGTCCAGCATGGTATCCCCAATGATCGCCCGTTCCACGACGGTGACATCGTGAATTTTGATTTCGGCGTGACGTACGAAGGTATGGTTACGGACGGTGGTATTACCGTAAGTATCGGCGGACTGGACAAGGCCGACGATGCCGGTCGGCGGCTACTGGAAGGGACCGAGCGTGCATTGTACGCCGGACTCGGACAGGTCAAAGACGGCTGCCATGTCGGTGACATTTCTGCGGCTATTGAGCAGGTGCTTCGTCAATATGACCTTGGCATCGTGCGCGAGCTGGTAGGGCACGGCGTGGGGCATCAGCTGCACGAGGAACCGGATATCCCCAACTATGGACACACTGGTACCGGTCCGATCCTGAAATCCGGTATGACGATTGCCGTGGAGCCGATTACGACCCTGGGCGACCACCACATCTTCCAGACGCGTGACGGCTGGACGCTGATGACCCAGGACGGCTCGCGCAGCGCGCAGTTCGAGCACACCGTGCTCGTCACGCGTGACGGCTGCGAGATTTTGACACAGTTGTAGCATGCTCATATGGACCACGAAATGTATCCGCAGCTAATAGTTTTTGCATGCGGACGAGCCTTAACAGCTTGCGTTATCTGAAAGATAAGCGGTATACTCGGGGTATGCGAGATTCAGCCGCCCCATATTACGTCGGCCTAGATGTTGGTACGTCTACAGTGCGCTGCGTGGTGGGGACGCGCGACCCTCAGGATCCGAGTGTTATTTCAGTTATTGGCCACGGTTCATGTGTGAACCAGGGTATGCGCAAGGGTGTGGTTATGCACATCGATGATGCCGCCGAAGCTATCGTGCAAGCGATAACCGAAGCTGAACGTATCAGTGGTATGCAGATTAGTCGGGCGACCGTCAATGTGAACGGTGGCCATGTGACCGGCCTTAATAGCCGTGGTGTGATCGCCATATCTAGTCCCGACCGTGAGATTACGGTCGATGACCGCGAACGTGTAGAAGAAGCCGCCACTATCGTAAAACTGCCGCCCAACCGTGAAATCGTACAAGTATTTGCCAAGAACTATCGGCTTGATGGCCAGGACAACCTGAAAGACCCCGTAGGTATGCACGGCGTGCGTCTGGAAGTGGACTGCCACATCGTGACAGCCGCATCCCCCAACATCCGTAACCTTGATCTGGCGCTCGAAAAGGCGCAGGTACGTCCGCAGCACCACACCGTTTCGGCGC
Organism: Saccharimonadales bacterium (SeqCode); assembly: GCA_035479715.1. Taxonomy (GTDB): domain Bacteria; phylum Patescibacteriota; class Saccharimonadia; order Saccharimonadales; family UBA4665; genus JAJZCD01. The sequence goes on from DATIIK010000009.1 coordinate 9,984, forward strand.
TGGCTGCAGCGGAAGCAGTACTTGACCGCAAGCAGAAGGAAGCGGGTACATGCGTGCTCGACATCGGCGCCGGCACCACTAACCTCAGCGTGATTGAAGACGGCGAGATCCAGCACGTGGCAGTCATCCCCATGGGTGGTACACACATTACGAACGATCTGGCTATCGGCCTCAAGACTGACCTGGATATCGCCGAGACAGTCAAGCTCAAGCATGCCCGGTTGGGCGATGCAGCCGATAAACCCTTACGCGTCGTGGTTGACGATGCCGCCCACAACTTCTCGGGTGGAGAGGTGAATATGATCGTGGAAGCACGCGTGGAAGAGCTGTTGGAGTTCGTTGAGAAAGAGCTGCAGCGCATCCACCGGGCGCGCAAACTGCCGGGCGGTGTCGTCATTGTCGGTGGCAGCGCTGTGCTGCCGGGGTTGGCTGAGTTCGCCCGTGAAAAGCTCCAACTACCCGCACGAATCGGCAAGGTCCGTGGCCTGGCGGGACTGGTTGATACGGTCGATACACCGGCATTCGCGACGGCCGGGGGCCTGATGTTGCTCGATATCCTGCTGACACCGTTTGCCCAGGAGCAGCCGGCAGGGCATGGCATGGGTGGCCAGGCAGCAGCAGGTGTCTCGGCAGCATTCGGCAAACTGTTTGGCAAACTCAAGCCATAATTTTTATACAGACGGGTATCGGGCCGGGCATTCGCCCGGCTATTTTTGTTCGTGGACCTGTGCGGACGTCGGCCGTATGCGGCCTGGTGTGTTCGAAATAACCACTAGCAACATGCGGCTAGTCACTATATGTGTACGGCCGTGCTTGAACTGTGGTGGCGCAGCCGGTATACTCGGTGTATATACATAACAACGTGAGCGAAAGGGGCGAGCGTGGCACAAGCAGTAGATCCGGCGATTGAAACGTTTGCACGAATCAAGGTGATTGGCGTGGGTGGTGCCGGCGGGGCTGCCATCAACCGTATGGTGGAGGCGGGCATTGAAGGCGTGGAGTTCGTGGCCGTGAACACCGATGCGCAAGCTCTGCACAATTCTAAGGCACAAACCAAAATCCACATTGGCCGTGATGCCACCCGTGGACTCGGCGCGGGTGCCGACCCGGGCGTGGGTGAAAAGGCTGCGCTCGAATCGGTCGACGAAATTCGCAAGGCCGTCGAAGGTGCCGACATGGTCTTTGTGACACTCGGTGCGGGCGGTGGTACCGGCAGCGGTGCAGGGCACGTTGTTGCACAAGTTGCACATGATGCAGGCATCCTGGTGGTGGGCTTTGCTACTAAGCCGTTCGCGTTCGAAGGCGAAAAACGCCGCCGCAATGCGGAAAGCGCCATCGAAAAACTACGCGAAAGCGTCGATACGCTTATCATCATCCCGAACGACCGTCTGCTGCAGACCATCGATCGGGCTACACCGCTGCTCGAAGCATTCAAGGTTGCCGACGATGTCTTGCGCCAAGGCGTACAGGGTATCTCTGACCTCATCACTGTCCATGGACTCATCAACCTCGACTTCGCCGACGTCAAAGCTGTCATGAGCAGCGCCGGCAGCGCCCTGATGGGAATCGGCCGCGCCAGCGGCGACAACCGTGCCGTACAGGCCGCCCAGCAGGCAATCGAAAGCCCGCTGCTCGAAGTCAGCATCGACGGCGCCCGTGGCATCCTGTTCAACGTCATCGGCGGTAATGACCTCAGCATGCATGAGATCAACACAGCGGCCGAGGCGATTACGACCGCCGCCGACCCCGACGCCAACATCATCTTCGGTGCTACCATCGATCCAGATCTCGATGGCGAAATCATCATCACCGTGGTGGCAACCGGCTTTGATGCGTCATACTTCAGTAACCGCAGTGCTTCCGCCGCCGCCATCACTGCGGCGCCTGTAGACCCTGCGGCAGTGCGGAGTACTGCACTGGAGGCACCAAGCCTTAACAACGACGTTTCCAAGACGGTCGACCGTACCACCGACGCCGACCTGTCTGATGTTGACATGGACCTCAAGGAGCACGCCGAAAAGGCGAGTGATTTTACCAATGACACGCCTATGCCTAGCATATGGTCTATCAAGGACGAAGATCAAAATGAGGAAAAGCAGGACGAACCGGCCCATGAGCGCTCTGAGCAATCATCTGAACCAGTTGTTTCGGCTCACGACGAAGATGAGCTTGAACGGCCCTCATTCCTGCGCCGTCTGGCAAAGCGTGCCGCCCACAAAGAAGAGCAGGGCGACGATCACTCCGACGGGCACCAGTAACGAGCCGGCTCCGGCTGCCCGCATCCCTGTAGTGGCCGGTTTATCCACGTGTATTAAATACAATACCCCCACAAAAAGCTTGTGCAAGCGCTAACTGTGGGGGTATTATTTTGTATGTAAACGCTATATGTGGAGGGTAACGCAGCAGAGTAGTACGTCATCGGCGCACCACTCCCTGTACCGCAATTAGCCTGCACCTTAATCAGTAATCAGTCCGCCGGTATCAAGCGGCGGACTTCTAAAGGAGGCAGCATGAAATGTGGCCAATGCGACGCTCAAGACACCAAAGTCATCGAGAGCCGTGATGTGGATGCCGGCCAGTCAGTGCGCCGCCGCCGGGCATGCGGAGCGTGCGGATACCGCTTTACAACATACGAACGGGTAGAGCGGCCGCAGCTTGTCGTCGTCAAGAACGATGGCACTCGTGAGTTGTTTAACCGCCAAAAGCTGCTTGCTGGCCTGTATCGGGCCTGCGAGAAGACGTCCGTGACAAGTATGCAGCTTGAGAGTCTGGTGGCGAGCGTGGAACAGCAGCTGTACACGTGCGCCGAGAATGAAGTGCCTTCGGGTAAGATCGGTGAGCTGGTGATGGAACGCATGGCGCGGCTGAATGAAGTGGCGTATGTGCGCTTCGCGAGCGTCTACCGACGGTTCAAGGACATCGCAAGTTTCGAACGCGAACTCACGGAAATCCGTGATCGCAAAAATAATGATCCGGTCAGGGTATAGGCAGAGAGAATGTTAGGGCAGGCGAGGCTTGTCGGCTCTCCCTGGGCTTGGAAGTGTAGCCAGGCGGCAAACATGTGTCGCTGATACACTCAGCCAAGGTCACGGAGAGCTTGCTGAGCATCTGACCGTACCAGTCCAAGAGGTGGGGCTGGTACGATGTCGGCGCCGAACAAGGCTCTAACAAAAACAATCAAAACTAAGCGGGGCTACGCCGGAAGAACAGTAGTAGGGAGTGAGGGGTAACAACCATGGGACAACAAGCAACAAATAATTCGGTACGCCGGTACTTTACGCAGCCGAAGAGCAAAGCATACGACATGCTGACGTGGGTCACACGTGATTCCGCCATCAAGAACCCATTTACGGGTGAGGCGGTGTTCGAGCAGAAAAACGTGGAGATTCCTGATGGCTGGAGCATGAACGCGCTGAATATCGTGGCGCAGAAGTACTTTACCGGTACGCCAGGTACGGCAACCCGTGAGACATCTTTGCGCAACCTCATCGACCGCGTGGTCGATACCGTGGTACGCCAGGGGCAGCAGGAAGGCTACTTCGATAGCGGCACCGATGCCGAGACATTCCGTGAAGAGCTCAAATACGTACTCGCTACCCAGCGGGCCGCATTCAACAGCCCGGTATGGTTCAATATCGGCGCACCGGAGCGTGCCCAGCAGGCGAGCGCCTGTTTTATCCTGGGTGTCAATGATACTATGCAGGACATCCTGCAGTGGTACACCGATGAGGGCATGATCTTCAAGGGTGGCTCAGGCAGCGGCGTGAATGTCAGTTCCATCCGCAGCAGCGTGGAGCCACTTGGTAAGAGTGCTGGTACGGCCAGCGGCCCGCTCAGCTTTATGCGGGGGGCTGACTCCAGCGCAGGAGCTATCAAGAGTGGCGGCAAGACCCGCCGCGCGGCCAAGATGGTTGTCATGAACGTCGACCACCCTGACGTCGAGGAATTCATCTGGTGTAAATCCATCGAAGAAGACAAGGCACGTGTGCTGCAGGCCGCAGGCTTTGACATGAGCCTAGACGGTAAAGACATCTTCAGTGTCCAGTACCAGAACGCCAACAACTCCGTACGTGTCACCGACGACTTCATGAAGGCAGTCGAAAATGACGCTGACTGGGGCCTACGGGCTGTTACTACCGGCAACACGGTCCGCACTACCAAAGCCCGCGATATCTGGCGTCAGATCGCCGAAGCCGCCTGGAAATGTGCTGATCCGGGCCTGCAGTTCGACACTACCATCAACGATTGGCACACTACGCCTGTCGCCGGACGTATCAATGGCAGCAACCCTTGCTCCGAATACATGCACCTCGACAACTCCGCCTGCAACCTGGCCAGCATCAACCTGCTCAAGTACCTGAATGACGACTTTAGCTTCGACATCGAGGCGTTCAAGCACACGGTCGAACTGATTTTTACTGCTCAGGAGATCCTGGTGGGTTACAGCGAATACCCGACGCCACGCATCACCAAGAACGCCAAGGCTTACCGCGAACTCGGCATCGGCTACGCCAATCTGGGCGCACTGCTGATGGCACAGGGCCTGCCCTATGACTCCGCAGAAGGCCGCGCCCAGGCTGCAGCTATCACTGCGCTTCTGACTGGCCACGCCTACGCTACCAGCGCCCGTATGGCTGCTAAGGTTGGCCCGTTCGCTGGCTACCACAAGGACCGTGAAGGCATGCTGCGTGTCCTACGTAAGCACCGTGAAGCCGTCAACACCATTGACGCCGGCCTTGTAGCCGAAGACCTGCTCAGCGCCGCAACCCAGTCATGGGATGAAGCCAACGAGCTTGCCGAGCTCTATGGCGTTCGCAACAGCCAGGCTTCGGTCTTGGCGCCTACCGGCACCATCGGCCTGATGATGGACTGTGACACCACGGGCATCGAGCCGGATCTCGGCCTGGTAAAAATGAAGAAGCTGGTCGGTGGCGGTACGATGACCATCGTAAACCAGACGGTGCCACGTGCTCTGAAGGCGCTTGGCTACAGCCCAGAGCAGGTCAACGACATCGTGGCCTACATCGACACCGAGAAGACTATCCTGGGTGCACCGCACCTGCAGAAAGCACACGAGCCGGTCTTTGCATGCTCCATGGGCGACAATGCCATCCACTACCTCGGTCACGTCAAGATGATGGGTGCTGTACAGCCATTCCTGAGCGGCGCTATCAGCAAGACTGTCAATATGCCCGAAGACGCCACTGTCGAAGACATCGAACAGATCCACCTGGATTCCTGGAAGCTCGGCCTGAAGGCTGTCGCTATCTACCGCGACAACTGTAAGGTCGCCCAGCCGCTGAGCATGGCCAAGAAAGATGACAAGTCATCAGAAAAGGTGAGTGCCGAAGAAAGCCACGCTGCACAGGCTGCCGAAGCTGCTGCCAAGCTGACGGCAACGCTTTCAGTTGCACCGGCTCCTGCTCCTGCAAGCACTTCAGCTGCCGAGGCGACGCTTGAGGGTGGCCGTATCGTAGTTAAGGGCGCTATCCGCCGCCGCTTGCCGAAGGTTCGCAACGGCCGTACCTACAAATTCCAAATCGCTGATCTGGAAGGCTACTTTACCGTAGGCGAGTACGAAGACGGCACACCAGGCGAGCTGTTCGTATCAGTTAGCAAGCAGGGAAGCACGCTTTCGGGCTTGATGGACTCGTTCGCAATCAGCGTCAGCCACGGCTTGCAGTACGGCGTACCACTGAAGAGCTACGTCAAGACATTGCGTGGGACGTCGTTTGCACCGAGCGGCATCACCGATGATGCTGATATCCGCACCGCCAGCTCTATCACCGACTACATCATGCGCAGGCTTGCGCTCGACTATCTGAGCTTTGACGACCGGTTGGAACTCGGCCTGGCCAGCTTCGACGATATGCCGGAAGCGCAGACCAGCCTACTCGAAGAAACTGCTCCCGTACAACTGGAAGTGGCTGTAGTGGCTCCAACGGTCCAGGTCGCAGAATCCCGGGTCGCCGAGGGACCTGCCATCAGTGGCGCGGCTATCAGACAAGCTGCACCGGCGCCGGTTACAGAACCAAAGGCTCCTGCTGCCGACCCGGCTGCGCCGCTCTGCTACAACAGTGGTAACCAGACCCAGCGCAGTGGTAGCTGCTATGTCTGTTCCAGCTGCGGTAGTACCACCGGCTGCTCGTAGGCCCGCATAAGACCCCTGCGGAAATAGCGGACTCCCTGAGAGAGTCCGCTATTTTGCTTATATAAAACTATCATTTATTCCGTAAAAATTCTTATCATAGATTCAACAATCGATATGCTACACTACATCCAGTAATGAAGGTGCTTGTGCTTTACCGGCCGAATTCCGAATTCTCCCGCACGGTGGAGGAGTTTGTTCAAGAGCTCCAAACCCGTCACAACCTCGATGAGAAACACCTACAGGTGATTGATTACGACAGTCGCGAAGGTGCGGCCACCGCCAGTATGTATGACCTGATGCGCCAACCGGCGGTACTTGTCGTATCCGACCAAGGTGGCTACATAAAGAGCTGGGAGGGCGAAACGTTGCCCGTGACCCAGGAAGTCGCCAGCTATACGTTCCAGATGCAGTAATAGCTCGGCAAAGAACCTGGTCTAGACGGCCAGCTCGTATCGATGGGGCCAATTGGTATCATCCGGTGCGGCGACTGCCACGCCGGCTTCGCCCCAAAATCCGTCAGGAGTTGGTGACTTCTCACGGTAGTGGAACATGTACAGGGGAGGGTCGTTATCGTAGTCGTAGCCCGCGGCGCATGTAAGCTCAGGGCTGAGCCGCTCAAACGGTTTGGCCCAGCTACTGTCCAGTCTGCGGCCCTGGACGTATGGATCGTACATATCAACATGCAGCCCGATCGCCTCCTTGTACCACGAAAAATCTGCTGCTCGGGCTACTGGCGCATGTGGGTCGTTCGCAAGTGTTTCAAGGCAACGGATAAGCGGCTTATCATCTGGGTTACGCATGAGCGGCGAAGGGAAATCGTATTCGAACCTGAAGCTGTTTTGCGCATGTGCTTCTATGCCTTCGCCCTTGGACATGATGAGAGACTCTACGCCCATGTCCGCCAGAAAGCCGAGTGCTCTTGGCGAGACACCTCGCTCGGGGTGTATGTATGCCGTGCGTGCTCCATATCCGTTCGGACTGTGGAGCGCTATGGTTGCATAATGGCCTATACTTTTGGCTATGGCGCGAGCTGCTTCACGCTCTTCCGGTACGTCTGAGTTGGGATGGCCTGGATAGGCAAAGACCATATTTCTACCGATGTATCGCCTGTGGGCAAGCGTTGCAGGCCGGTTGCCCATATCTGCATCGATGCCGTCGTATTTCACGAGCATCAGTGCCGCGACATATGTAACCGCGTCGATCTCGTCGCCGTGCTCTATGATAAGGTGTATATTTCGATCGATCTCTGGCATAAGTTATGGTATTATATATCAGAAATGCGTTGTGGATTGTACACTCCACATGAGCGGCCATCAACCGCGAAGCAGCGAGCAGAACAGGCAAGCGCCCTAGTAGATCTCGCCGGAAATGACTCGTCAGATCATACAAGTAAGTGCTAAAAGAATCACTTCTTTTGGAATCTGGATGGTACCGTCCGCGTGAAGCCTCATAAAGGCAGCGGATTCCAGAACCCGGAAAGAAGTGATTTTTTATTTGCCCGCGTTCCGGGCAGGAAAGGATAGGCAGCATGAAATTCCAAGCAGGTAAACGTCGCAAAGCCATCGAGTACGAAAAGGACTTAGTGGTGCAGTGGAAACGCAACAAGACATTCGAAAAGTCCGTCGAAAGCCGCCCGGCCGAGAACGGCTACGTGTTTTATGACGGTCCGCCGTTTATCACCGGCGTGCCGCACCACGGTACGCTGCTGAGCTCCATTGCCAAAGACGTGGTGCCACGCTACTGGACCATGCAGGGAAAACGCGTTGAGCGTGTCTGGGGCTGGGACTGCCACGGCCTGCCGGCCGAAGTCTTTACCGAAAAAAAGCTTGGCGTACAGGATAGGCGTGACATCGGTACCAAGATCAGCCTGGAAGAGTACATCACCACCTGTCGCGACAACATGGTGCAGACCGGTAACCTGTGGGAAGACACTATTGAGCGCGTCGGTCGCTGGGTAGATTTCAAGGGCGCATACCGCACCATGGACAAAAACTACATGGAATCCGTCTGGTGGGCGTTCAAGCAGCTGTACGAAAAAGGCAAGATTTACGAAGGCGAAAAGGTGCTGCTGTACTGCACGCGTGATGCAACTCCGCTCAGTAAGGCCGAAGTTACCATGGACGCCGGCAGTTACAAAGATGTCGTCGACCCGAGCGTGTATGTGAAATTCAAGCTTGTAGGTGAGAACCGCTCGGTGCTGGCCTGGACCACCACGCCGTGGACATTGCCAGCAAACACGGCAGTGGCTGTTAACAAAGATTTTGATTACAGCGAAGTGGAGCTGGAAGATGGCAGCCATGTGATCTTGGCGACCGAACTGCTGGAGCGTGTCTTGACTGATGAGAAGCACAAGGCCGTCCCATTCAAGTTGGTCGGCTCGCTGAAGGGCACTGACCTGGTGGGCAAGCGGTATGAGCCGCTATTCGAGGATCGCGGCGAAAAGGCCCATCAGATCTGGCATGCCGATTACGTCGCACAGGAAGAGGGAACGGGCATCGTCCATCTGGCGCCTGCCTACGGTGAGGAAGATTACGCGCTGAGTCGTGCAATGGGTTTCCCGTTTGTGAGTGTCATCGATGGAAACGGTTTCTATGACCAAGGTGAATGGAAGGGTCAGAACGTCTGGGATGCCAACAAGCCAATCGCCAAGGAGCTGCATGCTCGGGGTGTCGTCTGGAAGATTGATTACATCACCCACAGCTATCCGCACTGCTATCGCTGCGGCACCCGGCTGATGTACCGTGCGCACCCGAGCTGGTTCGTGGACATCGACGGCCAGCGCCAACTGATGCTCGACGAGAACGAAAACGTCAGCTGGTTCCCGGAGCATCTCAAACATGGCCGGTTCCAAAAGACGGTCGAAAGCGCGCCCGACTGGAACATCAGCCGTGACCGATTCTGGGCGACGGCCATGCCGGTCTGGAAGGGCGTAGATGCGGACGGCAAGGAGCACGTTAAAGTCGTCGGCAGCTATGATGAACTAAAGGTGCTCAGCGGCCGTGAGCTGGATGATTACCACCGGCCGTGGGTTGACGATATTGTGTTCACAATTGATGGCGTGGAATACAAGCGCATCGACAAAGTGCTCGACTGCTGGTTCGAAAGCGGCAGCATGCCGTTTGCCCAATTCCACTACCCATTCGAAAACGTGGAGAAGTTTGAGGCCAACTACCCAGGTGATTATATAGTGGAATATGTCAGTCAGGTCCGTGCCTGGTTCTACTATGTGCATGCCGTCAACGTGGGACTATTTGGTAAGTACGCCTATAAGCATGTGAATGTCACGGGCACCTTGGCGGGCAATGATGGCCGCAAGATGAGTAAGAGCTACGGTAACTATACCGATCCGAATCAGCTGATGGACAGCTATAGCGCCGATGCACTCCGCTTCCTGCTGATGAGTTCACCGCTCATGAACGGCGAGGACTTCGCCTTGCAAGACAAAGATGTGCAAGATATACAACGGAAGCTTGCCATGATTTGGAACATGTACGATTTCTTTACCTTGTACGCATCGGTTGATGGATGGAACTCAAGCCAATCTGTTACAGAGCCTATTCTGAGTGACTTTAAAAACCCGCTGGATGTATGGGTGTTGTCACGATTACATCAATTGCAAGCACACATTACCGAACACATGGATGCCTATGACATTCCCGGCGCGCTTGAACCCGTAATGGCATTTGTGGACGATGCAAGCAACTGGTATGTCCGCCGCAGCCGCCGCCGTTTCTGGAAGAGCGGTGATGATAGCGACAAGAATGAAGCCTATCAGACGCTCTATTATGTGTTGCTGCGCCTCAGTGTCATCCTGGCGCCATTTGTGCCGTTCCTGGCCGAGGAGCTGTACCTGAAACTAACCGGTGGTGAAGCAGGCGAGAGCGTGCATCTGTTGGATTGGCCGAAGGCTGGCGCAGTAGACGAAAATCTCGTGCAGAAGATGATACAGGTACGAGAGGCAATTAACTTCGGGCTTGCACAGCGTGCCCAAGCACACCTAAAGGTTCGGCAGCCATTAGCCGGCGTGACTGTATCTGGCGTCAGTGAACTCTCTAGGGAATTTGTTGAGATCATTGCAGAGGAACTTAATGTTAAGAACGTGGCTTTGGTGGCAGTTGAAACACAGGGAGTCCGCCATCTAAGCGTTACTCTCGATACGGACCTGACCCCGGAGCTCGGACGCGAAGGCCTGATGCGCGAGCTGGTCCGTCAGGTGCAGTCTGCCCGCAAGGGTGCCGGCCTGAACGTGGACGACCGTATTGTGTTGGCTATCGTTTCGGGCGAGCCTGAGGTGCAGCAAGCTCTGACAGAGCATGCTGAAACGATCAAAGCTGAGACACTTGCCGTCAGCCTCAACGAATCTACCCCAGAAGCTTATGGAGTGGACCTGACGGTAGATGGATACCCGGTAGCGATCAACCTCGCCAAGGCATAGAACCGGCGGCAGGGCAGAACCCATTTCCGTAAGGAGAGAGTTTGCAAAGTGCAGCCGGAGCGCCTGCCGCCCCTGGCGCCTCGCGCGTAACACTCTCTTCGTCGGGAAGGAAATCTGCCCGTAGGGGCTCTTTACAGGGGCGGCTGTATCTGTTATTATCTATTGGTACTTTAATTCTTAAGGAATAAGCAATGAAGAAAGCAGTAATCGCAACCGGCGGCCATCAGTACGTCGTTGCAGAAGGTGAAACGTTCACCGTCGAGCGCCTCAAAGACGCCGAGAAAACCGTTACATTTGATGCATTGCTGGTCGTCGACGGTGATAAGACCACTGTCGGTACTCCACTAGTAAGCGGTGTAACTGTTACCGCCACTGTGGTTGATAACGAAGCAAAGGCCGACAAGGTCACTGCTATCCGTTACAAGGCCAAGAAGCGCGTGCACAAGCTTCACGGTCATCGCCAGCTCCAAACGGTTCTGAAAATCGACAAGATCGCGTAAGCACCAAAGCCACTTGGCTGAAAAAACCACCGGAAACGGTGGTTTTTTGTTATTCCTAATCTGTTGGCAGTAGCTCGGTGAAATCAAAAATTCGCCAAGAGAGGGTAGCCTTGTGTAAAACAGCTTGTGGATAACTTTGACTGTAAACTCTACGCAAGACTATGATGTAGTAATCCATACAACAATATATGCAGTGAATAAGCAAGGTTTTCATTACCTAGTTTCAGAGCTTAACAGAGTGGAGTAAAAGCAATGTAGCTATTATAACAACAGAAATAAGAAGAAAAGTAGCCAACAATGCCAAAATCCCTGCAGAACTTATTTGCTCACTTCTCTATTGAAACAGGGGCGCCCGAGAGCGAAAATGAAAGGGTCGTAAACAAAAACCGTTTGCAACACAAAAACCCCAAATTCAAACAAAATGCCCAAACAAACACCGAGAAAGCGAGTACTCTTTGTGCGCAGGTTCACTCCTGCGTTACTCGCTCTTCTCGGTGTTTTTTGTTTTTCACTGGTAAACCTCGTATGCGCGACCCCTGTTGCGTCGGCCGACGCAAGCAATACCATCAACTTCGAAGCCCGGCTGCAGACTGCTACCGGCGGCATCGTGCCCGATGGTTCGTATAACATCGAATTCAAACTCTACAGTGCAGACAGTGGCGGCTCCGCTCTTTGGAGCGAAGACTATCTGGTGGGTGCTGCCCATGGCTTGGACACCCGTAACGGCTACTTCAGCGCTCAGCTAGGTAGCCGTACCGCATTCCCCGGTACCATCAACTGGAACCAGCCGCTGTGGCTAACGATGAACATCGGTGGCAACAGCGGTAGTGTCGTCGCATCCAGCTCGAGCAGTACGGGCTGGGACGGCGAAATGGATCCGCGACTGCAACTGACGGCTGTACCGTACGCCTTCCAGGCGAACAAGCTCGCCCAGTACAACAACAGTAATGGCTACAATTCCACCCTTGGTATAGAATCTGCCACGGGCGGCAACCAGAACTTCATCATCCAGGACCAGGGTGCCGCCGGTACGTATAACCTGCTGACCACCAACCAGGCAGATGCTGGCTACATCAAACTGCAGGGATCCTCGCCCAGCGCACAGACCGGATATCTGAGTATTACGGGTACCGGCTCGTTCGGGGCGGGTATCCAGACTGCAGGCGACATCTCATCGTCGGGCGGCTCAATCGTACTACAAAGCAGTACGACGTCCAGTTACACCACACCGGGCGGCAGTACGACGGGTACAAAAATCAACATACAGAACTTTACGCCGGCCACTGGTGGACAAATTGTTGCATTCGGCCTGACATCCAGTGCGGACAGTACTGCCAAGGCGCTTACTATATATGATGCACGCGCAGGCAGCCATACACCAAGTATCGACCTGATGTCCCCAAACCAGACCCAGGACTTCGGTATCAGCTGGGACGGCTCCAACTCGATGCCGGTACTAAAGAGCAGCACTGATATACTGGGCTTCCAGGTAGATGGATACAACGCGGCTACTATATATAGCGATAGCAGCAGCGCTAACCTAAGCATCGGCCAGGCGGGTAGTACGAACGGTCTGCTGGAGCTGTCGAACTCCAGCAATAGCTCCAAGATTATTATCGAAGCGACGGGTACCTCATCGACGTACCGGATAAATCTGCCAAGTAACGTTGGCACGGCCGGCGACTGTTTGGTGGTCTCAAGCGTAGCAAGCGGCACAGAATCTCTCGCTCACCAGAGTTGTGGCGGCGGGTCCACCTCGACGTTACAGGATGCCTATGATAACTCTGGGTCCAGCGCTGTTATTGCACTGAATGGCACGACAAAGGGCATTGCCATTCAGGATGCAAGCACTAGCGTCGGTGGCAACCTCTTTGATGTAGAAAACAACGCCGCCAGCACAAGCTACTTCTCGGTCGATACTACAGGTGCACAGGTAACCGGCGCGCTCACGGTGAATGGCAGTGCTTCAATAAATGGCGGCGGCTTGGCAATCGGCGCGAGTTCGACCTCCCGTGCGCTCCAGGCAACGGTTAACGACTCGACAGTGAATGGACCACCAGTACTGATTGAGCAGCTGGGGGCAGGTGACGCCAGTATTGAGTTCAATCATGGCTCTTCTAGCTTCTATATCGGACAGGATACGAGTAATGCAAATGCATTTACTATTAACTCATCAGCTGCGGCTTCGTCTGGTTCGTCGATTAACTACGTGCAGAGCAGCAACTATACAAACTTTGGCTCCAATACTAGCAGTGCCGTAACACTCGGCAGTGTCGGAGCTGATCACCTGGTAGTGGCTGGCTTCAGCTGGACGCACGCCAGTGGTGATACGGTAACGTGTAGTGACTCGCTGGGCTCTACATTTGCCTACTACGGTTTTAACGCCAGTGGTACCACCCAGTACTTCGAATCTTGCTACGCTATTACGCCTACGGGCGGCACGGACATGATAACCGTTACATTTGGTAGTGCCGTGGGCTTCAGGCAGATGGTTGCGGCTGAGTATAGTGGTGTTGATACGTCCAGTCCGCTCGATGTAGCAGCGACCGCCGACTCTGACCCACAGTCAAGCAGTGGTACGGACAATGCTGCTTCCCATAGCGCCACCACGACCGGGAATGGTGATCTGATCGTCGGCCTCTTTGAGAACATCGGCTGGGGCAGCTCAAGCACATCTGCTGGTACCGGATTCACAAGGCGTGTAGCTGCAAATACTGATGAGCTAACCCTCGAAGATCTTACACAGCCGGCTGCAGGGTCCATTGCTGCAAGTATTACCATAAGCTCGTCGGGCAAGTACTACGAAGGTGCAATGCTTGCGTTCAAGCCTGAATCTGCCGGTACTGTAACCGATACCTTTGATAACTCGCTGTTCAGTCTGAGCCAAAGTGGCGCTGCTACCTTCAAGAACAGCGCGGACAGCTCGCATGCCTTCCAAATCCAGGACGCTGGCGGAACGAGCATGTTCAACACAGATACAGCTAGCCGTACCATTACGCTGGGCCCTGCCGGAGGTGACACCGTACCAACGCTGTTGGTACTCGGTGTAAAGACCGACTCGGGTGACCCGGGCGAAATTGATGGCGCCATGTACTACAACAGCAGCATCGGTACTTTCCGCTGTGGTGTGGCTAGTGCCTGGGTCAGCTGTATCGGTGGACTGCTTACAAGCAGTACCCAGGTGGGCAGTGCGGTTACATCGAATGCTAGCCCGAGTGCTTTCAGCAGTAGCTACACCATTCCGGCTAACTTCTGTGCCAGCGGCCGTATCGTACGGGTGAACCTGTACGGCGTATTCAGTAGTACGACCGGTACACCGAACGTGACACTACGGCTCAAGCTTGGCAGCACGGTAGTCGCCACCAGTGATGTGGTGGCCGTGGCTGCAAGCCAGACGGGCAAGGGCTGGTCTGCATCAGCAGACATCATGTGTCCGGATGCAGCCGGTTCTTCGGCGACCATTACCACCCAAGGTACGGTCGCGATGAGTACCAGCACTACGACCTACTCGATCCCGTATGACACCGCCACCGTAGATACGACCACTACGCAGGACCTGACCGTAACGGGCCAATGGAGTGGCAGCGGTAACAGTATCACGCTCCAGACGTTCGACGTACAGGAGCTTGGTCCATGATGATCATACATAAGAAAGGAAAGGAGAAAGCTATGCAAAAGCCATCCGCACAGGCCGCCACCCGGCCGTTCGGTTCACAGAGTTTTCCTTGAGAAATGCTTGGAAAACACTGTGACTGATATCAAACATAAAAATAAAGGAAAAAATGATGAAAGACATACATCACATGGGTGCTGCAAGAGGTCAATGGGTCTATACACGGCCAGCTTCGCTGGATAGGCTGCTCATTACCTAATAGTTTTTTTTAGAGCTGCCGTAGGCTAGAGACGAGCGTTTGTAAACGCGCGCTATCGATGCCGCTGGGAGCATTCATGGTAACCCAGGTCTTGCTGGTTACCAGGCTGCCGATGGGTTGGTTGTTGGCGTTGCCGATTACCGCGGTCCCGGCGTTATTGAGCACCGTACTCTTGTTGCTCAGAATACGATTGTAAAAATCGTTGAATTTGACGCCTGCTGGCTTCGGTATGGCGCTCACGAAGAGCTTTTTGTTGCCATCATACACGAGGGTGTATATGAATACGTCTGATGAGGTCTTGGGTACACCACTTACCGTGTGCGAAAATCCCCTGGGGAGGGTGGACGGATAATAAATGGGGAAGCTGAAGCTTCGGGCGGCCTGCGTCAGGGTTGGATCGGGCCACCGCTGGCGATGGGCGATACCCCATGCTCCATAAGAGATGAGGCTGATTGCTAGTAGTCCTGCCGTAAGCAGGCCGGTAATCTGTATCTTGTGCGACGTACGCTTTTCAGAGGCGGCACGGCGCTTTGTTCTATCCCTCGGATCCTCGTTATCCATACTGACTCTCATTGTAACAGGGTATTCTCTGCAATGCGGAATTTCATATAACCGCTACTGCAGTAACCTCGGAGGTAGCCATTTATGACTAGCCTTATAGTACTACAAACAGTATCCACAACTGTACTCATAAGGGTGTGTATACTCACATATAGCTGTATAATACTAGTTTTATGAATCATAGTACGAATGCTTCGCCTCCAGGATTACGCTATTGCTATTTGGCCCCAGCACTCTACAATAGAAGGCAAATGGGACGAAGGCTATGAAACATATATTTGCAGTGACCAACCAAAAGGGTGGCGTAGGCAAGACCACTACCGCTGTAAACCTGGCGGCCCAGCTCGCTACAGATAAACGCCGGGTAGTACTGGTGGATCTTGACCCCCAGGGCAATGCCACTAGTTCACTCGGCATCGACAAAGATGCCGCGGCTGCAACATTGTACGACGTACTAGTTTCGTCCGTAGGGCCGGCTGATATAGTCTTGCCGACGAGTGTGAAAAACCTGTTCGTGTTGCCGGCTAATAACCGGCTAGCCCAGGCCGAGGTAGATTTAGTACCAATGGAACACCGTGAATTCCGACTGCGGGATGCTCTAGCACATGTTGATGCTGAGATCGTAATCATTGATTGTCCACCAGCATTGGGTCTTCTGACCATCAATGCACTGACGGCGGCTGACAAAGTTATCATCCCAGTGCAGGCAGAATATTTCGCACTCGAAGGTCTAGGCCAGCTGGTCCAAACTATCCAGGCTGTAAAACAAGCGGTAAACCCCGGTATCGAAATCTTTGGCGTCGTGCTGACGATGTTCACGAAACGGACTGTTTTGAGCGAGCAGGTGCAATCGGAAGTGGCTCAACATTTTGGTGAGAAACTTTTTAGGACTGTCGTGCCACGTAATATACGCTTGGCCGAAGCGCCCAGCTATGGCCGAACAATTTTTGAGCACGATAAATGGAGTAAGGGTGCTCGGGCCTACAAGCACCTGGGCGAAGAGATAATTACCCGGCTTGGCTGAGCCGGGTAGCCATGGGCGCCACTAGGGTATAAGTCTGGTCTGGCTACAACCTGTCCTCGTAGCCAATCTCATTTACGCGTGTGGCCAAAAATGGTAATCTGTTACCACAGAGAGGGAACGATACTATGGCCGCAAAACAAACAGGGTTGGGACGTGGATTTGGCTCGCTTTTGCCACAGAGCTTTGACGCAGGACTACTGACCGCCGAGGACGGCGAGCGGATTCAAAAGCTGGACATTGCAAAACTGCACCCGAATCCGGATCAGCCGCGTACCATATTTGATGAATCAGCCTTGGCGGAATTATCAGAAAGCATCAAGCGCTACGGCGTGGTGCAGCCGATCGTTGCAAGTCCCCGTGAAGGTGGTGGTGACGCGTATATTATAATCGCCGGTGAACGGCGCTGGCGCGCCAGCCAACTGGCCGGCCTCAAGACCGTGCCGGTGCTGGTGCGTACCAGCAAGGAGCTCGAACAGCTCGAAATCGCACTCGTCGAAAACGTGCAGCGTGTCGACCTGAGCCCGCTCGAACAGGCGGTGAGCATCGAGCGTTTGCACCAGCAGTTCAACCTTGCATATGGCGAAATTGCCAAGCGTCTCGGTAAGGCCGAGACGACCGTGCACAATATTGTACGTTTATTACAGCTGCCCGAAGATGCGCGCCAAGCGCTGCACAATAAAGAAATCAGCGAAGGTCATGCTCGTCAGGTTTTGGCGCTCAAAGACCTGCCCGACCAACAGGCTGAGCTGCTGAAGCTGATCGTACAGAATGGCTGGTCGGTGCGGCAGGCCGAACGCTACGTCAGCTCGCTGAAGGCGGGTGTCAAAGAGGCGAAGAAAACAGCTGAGCGTGTCACGGGCGACACACCCGAAACCGAACGGCTCAGCCAGCGTTTCGGCACCAAGGTGCGTATCCATCGGACGGCAAAAGGCGGCCGGGTGGAAATCGGTTTTACCACCGACGAGCAACTGGCACGATTGCTATCAGATCTGGAGCAGTAGGCAATCAGCCAACCTATCATCAGGGTTGTTCAGAACTGATTGCCTACTAGAACTTCTTGACTTCGTTGATCGGGAAGATGCGCAGGACTAGTTTGCCCACGACCTGGTTGGTCTTGATAGGGCCGAAGATACGGCTGTCCAGGCTGTCTCCACGATTATCCCCGCAGATGAACAGTTCGTCTTTGCCGACGGTGACGTCTTCGTTGTTCGTGGTGGGCGGGATGTGGCCATCAGCATTGTAGGCCAGAGTCTTGTCGGGGTTGAAGCCATTCGGATTCTGCTTGTTATATACCGTGATGGCATTATCTTTGATGACGATACGATCGCCGGGCAAGCCGATGACGCGTTTGACGAGCTGCTTAGTATCCTGGGCGTCGCCGTAGTTGGCTAGGCCGCTTTCGGTCGCGATGATGACATCGCCGCGTTTCGGTACATATTGATGATGGGTAATGCGTGCCCAGGTTCGGGGCAGCTTCCAGACGATCAGGCGGTCGTTATTGAAAAGCGTGGTCTGCATGCTGGGGCCGTCGACCTGATATGACTGGAAGACGAAGGCCGTCAACAGGATGGCGATGATGGGCGCCAACAGCAAGATACCGATGGTAGAAAGAGTGCTGGCAATACGTCCGTGGCCGGATTTCTCGGCTTCGGGATTATTCGTGGGAGTACGCTGGACAGGTTGCTGGGGCCCTGCAGCCGGACCTTGGCCGGCTGGACTATGCAAAGGTTGATTCTCTTGATTCACTAGCAGTACTATACGGCAGTTGTGGCAAATATGCCACTCCGGCAGAGTGCATTTGCTGCGTTTGGAGGGGTGCAGCAGGCAGGGTATACTAGTACGGTAAGTCGCTTATGGATGTAAGGAACAAACAGGCAGCAAAAGCCGGTACTGCACGGCGCTCAATGGATGGAGTGGTGTCAGGTGCTGGCCGCACTCGGATGGCCGCCGCGTCCGTGAGGCCCGCCGCCCGCCGCCCGCAGTTATCACGCCGTATCGGACAACCCATGCGTTCTGCAGTGCAGGCCGCGGAGGCTGATACTAAAAAATTCCCTCTACCCAAATACGAGGCACCAGCCCGGCCTAAGAAGATCGTCAAGCACAAGCTTAAATCGCGCCGCCGCCGCAAACTCATCTTTACGCTGCGTATTACCAGCGCAGTTGCAGCCGTTTTCCTGCTGACAGGCGGTTTCCTGGTGTGGAAGGGTTATGCCAAGTTCCACAAGGTGTTCCATGGCACGACCACCGTGGCGGCATTATCTACTAAAAAGGTGGCCCCGATACTACTCAAGGGCGAAGGTGACGGCCGCGTGAACATATTGCTGCTCGGTATCGGCGGACCGGGCCACGACGGACCTGACCTGACCGATACCATCGTCATCCTCAGCATTGATCCTGTCAATAATACTGCCGCTATGGTCAGCGTCCCGCGTGATCTGTGGGTTGACCAGCCGGTGAATTACTTCGGTAAGCAACAAAAGATCAACGCGGCCTACGAGAGCGCCAAATATCACTACTTGGGTAAGCTTGATTCCAGCAATAAGAATGCTGCAGCCGTCGAAGCGGGTTTCCAGAACATCGACACGGTGCTCAAGCAGGTCACCGACGTGAATATAAATTACCATCTGCTCGTAAACTTCCAGGCATTCCGGCAGGCTATCGATACGGTCGGTGGTGTTACCGTGAATGTGCCCACGCCGCTGGTCGATCCGACGATGGCATGGGAAAACCACTGGAATTCCACGCTGGCGCCGGCCGGAGTGCAGCAGATGGACGGTGTGAAAGCGCTGCTCTATGCCCGCTCGCGCGAGACCACCAGCGACTTCGCACGCGGCCAGCGCCAGCGCCAGATCTTGGTGGCGCTCAAGGACAAGGTGCTGAGCGCCGGTACGCTGAGTAGTCCGGCCAAGATTGATGGGCTGATAAACGCCTTCGGCGATAACGTGTACAGCGATCTGAGCAGCCGGGGTGCGATGCGGCTGGTGGGTATCATGAAAAAGACAGCTGACAGTAAAGTGAACTCCATCGGATTGACCGATGAAGGCCGCAAACTCATTACCACCGACCATGTCGGGACGACTTCGGTGGATCGGCCGCTGGCCGGATTTGGCAACTATACCGACATCCAAAACTACATCCGCAGTCAGATTCCTGACGGGTATATCGTAAAGGAACACGCAGGCGTAGCGGTGGTGGGGCAGACTGCAACGTCGGCGGCGGCTACCACCGCACTTCTGAAGGGGTATGGTTACGATGTGACTTCCACTGATGTTTCAGCTGCGGCCTCATCCAGCCCAGTGCTGGTTGACCTTTCGAAGGATAAGGACCCCTACACCTTGCATTACCTAGAGTCGCGCTACGGTGTCAAAGCCGCGCGGACCATGCCCGCGGGCATCACGGCTGCCGCTGGGAATGCAAAGTTTGTTATAATAGGTGGCAAATGAGGCCGCTAATCAATAAGCTGACACCGAGTCGTGGCTTTTCTCACACTTTTTACTACGTGTATAACGCTTTGCTGCCGGTCATTGTGTTCCTGCTGGTCAGAATCAGTTTTGTCCAGCTCGCCTTAAGCCTGATTTTGTTAAGTAAGTGGCGTATGTTTGCAGTGCGGCCACGCTTCTGGACGGTCAATATCCGGGCCAATGCGATCGACATCATCGTTGGGGTGTCGGTGTTGGCGTTCATGGTCGCTACGGGCAGCGAGATGGCGCAGCTGGTCTGGATGGTGCTTTGGGCAACCTGGCTCATCGCCGTCAAGCCACGGGCTGATGTCCTCTGGGTCAGCTTGCAGGCATTCATCGGTTTTGCGGTGGGCTTAAGCGCCGTATTCCTAAGCTGGGACCACGCACCACTCGCGCTGTTGGTCGGTGCTGCCGGCATGCTCTGCTTCTTTACCGCACATCATTTCTTTTATAGTTTCGATGAGCCGTACGCCCGGATGCTGGCGTATCTGTGGGCGTATTTCGGTGCGGCGCTAGCGTGGATCCTAGGGCATTGGCTGGTCTTTTACGGCCCGGTCGCCCAGCCGACATTGGTGATGGTAACCATCGGCCTTGGACTGGGATCACTCTATTATCTGGACCATTTTGATAAGCTCAGCCTAAATGCACGGCGGCAGATCATCTGTGTGATGATCGCGGTGTCTCTCGTGGTGCTGTTCTTTTCAAGCTGGAGCGACAAAACCGTATAATTAACGACTGGCATAGGAGGGGTAATATGGCAGATGCTATTGATAACGAACCAAAGCATGGTGATGACGCGGATGCGGCAGATGCCAAGCATGTGACCGAGATGATGGGCTCCCCGGGTAGTTCGTGGCGCCAGCCGCCAGCCGCCGGACCGGCCAAAGCACCGCCAGCTACGACCGCGCTTGATCGCCTCCGGAGCACGCGTAGCGGCGGTGCAGACGGTACACGGCCACAATTGACCATGCCACATCCGAGCAAACCGCTCAGTTATGCGCTCGGTGCCATCATCGTACTGGCACTCGGCTTCGGCGGTGGCTGGCTGGGTGCCGCAAGCCATGGTGATGACTCTCAGAGTCCCAGCAAGCAGACAGTTGTCCTTAAGGGACAGGCAGCGCTCATCAGCGGTATTGCCAAGAATGTCGGCCAGAGTGTGGTTTCGGTAAACGTGACTGCCCAGACGGCCGACACCGGCCTGAGTAGTTTCTTTGGATTCAATGATGGCGGTGGTAGCGGCAGTCAGACCGAGCAAAGTGCCGGGACCGGTATCATCCTGAGTAGCGACGGACTGATTATGACGAACCGCCACGTTGTGCCTGAGGGCACCACGAATGTCAGTATCACGCTGAGTGATGGCACGATCTACGACGATGTACAGGTGGTCGGCCGCACCCGCAGCACCGACAGCCTTGATGTGGCGTTCCTGAAGGTCCAGGACACCAAAGGGCGCAAGCTGGTACCAGCTAGCATTGGTGATTCGGCCAGCGTCAAGGTGGGTGATCCGGTCGTAGCTATCGGCAACGCCCTGGGCCAGTTCCAAAACACCGTCACCAGCGGGATTATCTCCGGCTATGGACGCTCCCTGCAGGCGAGTGCCAGTGACGGGTCATCATCAGAAAACCTGGAGGATCTCTTCCAGACAGATGCTGCCATCAACGAAGGCAACTCCGGTGGCCCGCTTGTGAACTTGGACGGCCAGGTCATCGGCATGAATACCGCACTGGCAACCGACAGTCAAAGCATTGGCTTCTCCATTCCCATCAACGACCTGTCCGGTCTGATTGAAAGCGTCAAGACGACCGGTAAGCTGCAGCGTCCCTACATGGGTGTAGTGTATGTGCCGATTACTGCAGATGTCGCCAAGCAGTACGGCCTAAAGGTCGACAAAGGTGCATACATTCCCACGACTGGTCAGAATAATGGTTCTGCTACGGTAATCTCGGGTGGTCCGGCCGACAAAGCAGGGCTGAAGCCTGGCGATATCATCACCAAGGTGAACGGTACGGATATCGACCAGTCGACCAGCCTGGTGTCGCTGCTAGACAAGCACAAGGTGGGCGACAGTGTGTCCTTGACCATCGTGCGTGGCAGTGGTACCATCACCAAGAACGTTACGTTGGAAGCTGCACCGTCTAGCTAGTCCACTCAGCCAGAGTATCTGGCTCGTTTACGACAGCTCAGTTTCGAAGTGCTGGATAAAGTCGTCGGTTTCCGTTAGAACGAAACCGGCGGCTTCTGCTATGCCTGCGAGTGCGGTGTGCTGGGGTGGCAGGCTTTCGGTCAGGATGTGCTGTGGCCTCCAGCTGCCTGTACGTATCTGCTGGAACAGTTCCCGGTACAGGTCCAGGCCGTCGGCGCCGCCGAACAGCGCACGGTGAGGCTCGTGCGTAGCCGCCGTATTGATCTGAAAATCGTCGGGCACATAGGGCAGGTTACAGAGCAGAATGGTGATTTTGCCATCGGGTGGAGCAGGCATGGGCTCCAGCAGGTTGCCCTGATAGAATGCGACGTCATCGGCCTGCAAGCGTGCCGCATTACGCCGGGCAGTCTCCAGGCATTTTTCGTCGACATCACCTGCATAGACGGCGCTGCCGGGTATTTCCAAAGCTACAGTAATGGCAATGGCGCCACTGCCGGTGCCGATGTCCATGAGCAGCAGGTCTTCATCGTGGCGCCGCAGGTTCTGGCCATGCACAGGCGCAGGTGTTTGGATAAGTGGCGCACGCGGCTGCTTCGGCCAGACTACCTTGTAGCCCGCGTCGGTTTTTACCAGGCTGCTCGTGGGTTCCGATTTTTCGAACTTGTATTGTTTTTTGATGGGCTTCCGGCCACCCCGTTCGACCTGCCAGGCAAGCACGTCTGCCTCACGGTTGCGGATGTGCTTGAGCAGCTCGATCATGGCTTCGGTTT
This sequence comes from Saccharimonadales bacterium (SeqCode), assembly GCA_035479715.1. Classification (GTDB taxonomy): domain Bacteria; phylum Patescibacteriota; class Saccharimonadia; order Saccharimonadales; family UBA4665; genus JAJZCD01. The sequence continues at coordinate 32,901 of DATIIK010000009.1, forward strand.
CCGGTCGGGGAACCAGCGTGTGTTCGTTCACTGCAAACTCACGGCCATAGAATTCTGCGTGCCCGCGGATGTAGGCAAGCGGGATGTGTTGACATCTTTGAACAATTTTAGTGTTCAAATTTTCTAATGCTGACCTCTGTAATGTATGCTCTGAGTGCGAAAGTATCCAAGCTTTATCGTGCTTTAGTTCGTCGCTTAAAAGTACCAGTGCATCAAGCCGTGCGGTTGGGATTTCCGCCTCGGTGAGCTGCTGCTGAGCATTTTGGAGCCACTCACTGATCAACATGCGCAATGCTCAAAATCTCATCGACGACTGTATCGACGGAATGGTTGTTCGCTACTTCAATAGCGCCTGCCGCTAGGAATGCCGCACGCTCTTGGTTCTGTGCATACATCTGCTCGCGAATATTCTGCTCGCCCTGGCCGTATGTATGAGTATTGCGTGTGCGGAGCCGATGTTCATGCGTTTTAGTGTCGATACTGAGCACAATCATCACGTCAAAGACATGTACAAAATCGGCCCAGTTGCTGGGGTGTGCGCCCAAGAAAACAGTTTCACTTGAAGCGAGTAGTTTTTCGATGGCCGTTCTTTGCCAATTCCAGCGATATTTATTCCAATCGACGTAATCTTCGGGCCAGTCAACGTGCTCACCGACCAAATTTTCCAAACGGGTGACTCCCGGCATGTCATCGGTATCGTAGGCCGTAAAACCACGCTCTTGCAAGCGCTGGATTATGGTTGATTTGCCGACCCCGCCCGACCCCGTAATGAAGACCTTTGGCATGCCTTATTTCCCGTCGTTGATCAGTTGGCGTTCGTACTCGGCAAGTTTTTCGATCAGGTCGTCGATTTCGCCGTTCAGTGCGCCGGGGATGTTGCTGCGGCTGTAGCCGATGCGGTGGTCGGTGATCCGGTCCTGCGGAAAGTTGTAGGTGCGGATCTTTTCGCTGCGGTCGCCCGAGCCGATAAGATTCTTACGTGCATCACTCAGTTCTTTCTGCTCCGCTTCGATCTTGATGGCGAGCAGGCGGGAGCGCAGCACACTCATGGCCTTGGCCTTGTTTTTGATCTGCGATTTCTCGTCCTGGTTGGCGACCACCAGGCCCGAAGGCAGGTGGGTGATACGGACGGCAGAGTCGGTGGTGTTGACCGATTGGCCACCATGTCCACCGCTGCGGAACACGTCGATGCGCAGGTCATTCGGGTTGATCTCGATATCAGTTTCCTCAGCCTCTGGCAGCACGGAAACGGTGATGGTGCTGGTGTGGATGCGACCCTGGCTTTCGGTGGATGGAACGCGCTGCACGCGGTGCACGCCGGCTTCGAACTTGAGCTGTCTGTAGATGCCTGGATCGTCTGCGCTGGCATTGCTGCCGGCACGTACGGCAAAGATAATTTCCTTGAACCCGCCGACATCGGACGGGCTTTCGCTCAGCAGCTCTGTCTTGTAATTGTGGCGCTCGATCCAGCGGCTGTACATGCGGAACAAGTCGGCAGCAAACAGACTGGCTTCGTCGCCACCCGCAGCGGCCCGGATCTCGATGATGGCGTCTTTGTCGTCATTAGGGTCTTTGGGCGTGAGGGCTTCGGCCAGCGCCTCGTCATTCGCGGTGATTTTGTCTTCCAGCTCCGCAAGTTCGGCTTGAGCCAGCTCTGCCAGCTCATCCGAGCCGCCGGCCAGTACCGATGCCTGCTCACGCTCGTTTGCCAGCTGCTTCCGGGTGTCGAACAGGCCCAGTACGCGCTCCAGCCAGGTGCGACGCTTGGCCAGCTTAGGGTAGCCAGGGTCACTGTAAATGCCGGGGTCTTGTATACGGGCATCCAGTTCGGCGAATTCAGCGCGCAGGGTTCGTTCTTTTTCTTCCATATGTGGTTCCTTTTCCTTCAGTATAGCGAGTTTCGTTGCGTACAAAAAACCGCCCCGAAAATATGGTGGGCGGTTTTAGTGCAGACGTAGCTAAGCTTCGGTCTTGTCGGTCTGGGTGTCGCTGGACTTGGCAGCCTTGGCAGCGGCGCGGGCGGCAGCCTTTTTGGCGGCTGCGATGCGGGCGTCTTTGGCAGCGGCA
>DATIIK010000010.1:0-110629 GCA_035479715.1 Saccharimonadales bacterium (SeqCode)
TCCTTAGAGCACATGCGGTATTAGACACCATTTCTGGTGCTTATCCCTCAGTTTGGGGTACGTTCCTACGTGTTACTCAGCCGTCCGCCGCTCGTGTACCCCCGAAGGGGCCTTACCGCTCGACTTGCATGTATTAGGCACACCGCCAGCGTTCATCCTGAGCCAGGATCAAACTCTCCAAAAAAATGACAATCATCCTCGAAAGGATTCATGTGCATCATAAGAATTTGTCTTAAGGCGTCAGTGAAACTGACTTACTGTATATCTTTTTTACTAGAATACTTGTTTAAAACAATTCACTTAAAGTGAACTGACGTTGATTTGCACTATTCAATTTTTAACGTTCATCGCTTCAATGCACTATATAAGCTTTCGTCCTAAGGACACCGATACAGAACCTCTGAAGCACTAGTCAGTAATTGTACCTATGGCGACCTCTTATGTCAAGAATATATTTGAACTACTCCGTAGTATTTCTAACACCACAATAACGGATGGTTCGCAGCGCCTGTCTACCCCTGTTAGGATTGTCTTTTCGCTGTACGCATTCAGACGGTGATACTGCTTGTGGTATGCTTTGAGCAGTGACTATTACATCTCGTATCCGACGCAAAAACTACCATACCGCCCAGGCGGCGACCCTGCTCTGCGTACTTATATGTATGGGGCAGACCCTCCACGCCCAGGCGGCGGGGAGCAACCAGACAATTGCCCAGGCCTTTCATATCGCCAAAGGTTCCGAAGTTGTCTCCGGAGCCATCGTCAGCGCCACGCCCAATAATCCAGACAAGGTCGAGCTGGCCACCAGCGCCAGCACCAAACGGCTCGTAGGCGTCATCGACGCCTACCCCCTGGTCGTCATTTCCGCCAACGAAGATGGTGCGCATGTGGTCCTAAGCGGTACGGCCAGCGTACTGGTCAGTGACATCAATGGCCCCATAGCAGCAAGCGACAAGATAACCGCCTCGCCACTGATAGGTATCGGCATGCGTGCTACCGCTGACACACAAGTGGTCGGTACTACTCTGCAGCCGCTCAAGACAAGCGGCGCCCAGACCCGCACTATCACGGATAAATCAGGCAAGAAGCACACAGTCCACGTCGGATATGTCGCGCTACAGGTCGGTACCGCATATTACCAGGCGCCAGGCAGCAACTTCTTGCCACCCTTTGTGGAACGCATTGCCAGCACCTTGGCAGGCCGTCCTGTTTCCTTGCTCCGGATCTTGGCATGCGGTCTGTTGCTGATCGTCAGCTTCATTGGCGTCACTGCCCTTGTCTATGCCGCGACCCGTTCCGCCATGATCTCTCTGGGCCGTAATCCCCTTGCGGCACACGATATCCGCAAGAGCCTCTACCAGGTCATCGCTGTCGCTGCCGCCGTGGCTGCAGCCACCCTGTTAGGGGCCTATCTTATCCTCGTGACATAGATTGCCCGACTTTTGCATACATTATTTGTTGCCCCCTGTAGTTCCTGCATGTACAATGAACAAGGAACTATAAACAAAATAAAAACAATCCAAAAATATGCCACCCAACCGCATACCGGGTGAAACGACCGGCGGTTCAGATTCTGTAGCGGTATCCAATTCTACGGATACTATTATTCCTAGTGGCTCTCTGGAAGCAGTCCAAGACACCGGCGCCCTCGCCGAAACGAGGATACCTGACCTTCGCCCTCCCCGCAGTAAGGCATGGATATGGAAGACAGCCGTGGTAGTGGCGGTATGTGGCATACTTGCAGGAGGCGGAGCACTCGCGCTGCGCCGTGGGCAAAGCAACCAGTCCCGCCTGCAGTCCGGTGATTTCGCTATCACCAAGGTCTCACTGGCAGACCTCGGCAAATACAACCATGTCCATTTAGGTACTGGCCAGGTATTGCATGTCAACGGCGTTCTCCAAGTGGCAGGCTCGCTGGTGCTTAATCCCGGGTCGCAGCCCACTAACCCGCAAGTGGGCCAACTGTACTACGACAAAATAACGAACCGCCTATCTTACTACGACGGCCAGGACTTCCAGATAGTAGGAACGGGAGCCAGCAGCGGCAACGTCATCAGCAATATTACCAATATCCTCAGCGGCGTCGGCAACGGTGTACAGTTGCAGGCTGCCACACCGGGGTCACAGCAGATCGGCAACTTCAATATCTCGGGGACTGGCACCGTAGGCCGTTTAGATACCACCGTCATTGACAGTCAGGGCGGTACTTTCTATATCAATCCGGTAAGCAGTACTGCCCAGCAATCAATCGCCGTTGGCACGCCGGCTACTGCAGGGCTCAGCGTGGTCGGCTCTACGGTAGGACCGCCAAACAGCGGCTGGCACAGCGACCTAAGTGGCACCAAGATAACCATGGGTAACGTCGGTGGCACCAGTACTGCTATATCGGTCTACTTTAATGGCGGCACAGTCGGCGACCATGTACAGGTAGGCCTCTATGAAGATAACGGCGACGTTCCAAGCAAGCCCGGCGCCCAGCTTGCCGCAAGCGCCTCGGTACTCCTTACCCCGAACGGCTTTACTACCGTACCCATACCCTCGGTAGCGCTCAATGCGAACACCACCTACTGGCTCGCCGTCAACACCGATAGCAACACTGTGGGTCGCGCGTACAACGGCGGTAGCAAAGCCAGCTGTTTCAAGTCCAGCACCTATGGCTTCATGCCAGACCCCTTCCAGACTACCGGTTGTTTCTACGATGATAATGTCTACAGCATCTATCTGAACTACCTCCTGGGGGCCGGTACCAGCGGTTCTTTGAGCTCTGCCGCCATGGCCATCGGCGCCAATGGGCAAGCCCTGTTCCAGAACTCGGCTGATTCCAACACCGCTTTCCAGGTCCAGAATGCCGCCGGCACGAGCACGATTTTCAATATCGACACCCTGAATGGGCGTGTCTCCATCGGCAAAGCCAGCGCGCAGTACAAGCTCGACATTGCCGGTGGCGACATCAATATCTCCAATGGCCACTCCATCCGTTTCAGTGGCTTGCAGGTCCTGAACAGCAATGCGGACGCCAGTATCATATCAGTCACCAACTTCATGCCCGGCGGCATGGTAGCCGTCCAGGCAGACGGTGGGTTCGCCGTCAGGAATGCCGACACTTTATATACATACCTCAATATCAATAGCAACGGAGAGGCGACGTTTACCAATAAGGCCAATTCCAGCACTGCGTTCCAGATACAGAACGCCGATGGATCGGCTACGATCCTGAGTGTAGACACCAGCGCAAAGACCGTGCATGTCAGCAACCTAGCCATAAGTGGCCATATAACCACTAGCGGCACTACCCCAGCGATCGCAGCCGGTGCGGCAGCTTGCACCACCCCCACGGTGACCGTTACCGGTAATGACACCAGTGGCACGATCAGCGTCGTAACTGGTACCGGCTGTGGCACCAATGGCACTCTGGCCACGCTTACCTTCGGAACCGCTTTCGCGGGCGCACCGCGTGTCTTACTCACCCCTGGCAATGCCGCAGCACTATCACTGGGCAGCTACGTCAATAATGGCACCGCCAGCGGCACAAGTGTCAGTATCGGCACCAACACCACTCCTACCGGTAGCACCACCTACATCTGGAACTATTGGATCACCCAATAATGGATCGGCGCGTACTACGCGCTGGCAGAGGTTTCGTCGTCTGGCAGATACATCGCACGTATCGCCGCGGCCAGCTTGGCTGGATCATGGCGGATCTGCGATCGTAAACCCGCCAGCTGGTCGTTCTTGAAGTCTATCTGTACCGGCTCGTGCGATAGTAGGTCGAATCCCCGTGCTTCGTACCCTGCTGCTGTTAGCCCTTCCATGTCGGACAGGACTGGTTGACTGCCCGTGCGGCGCTGTGCCGCCACCGCTGACGGATCGAGCGGCACTGTATTGTACAACACCTGTCGGATGACCCTCATGCCAATGATACGCTCGTATTCGTCTACATAATCTTTCGTCGTGTACCCGACAGTGTGGCGGTCGCGGTTCATCAGGTTGGACACCATCACAACTGTCCCTGCCGCCTGCAATGCTTCCGGCATACCGTCTACCCTCAGGTTCGGACCGAGCGACGTATATAGGTCGCCGGGCGCCAGCAGCACGACATCGGCTGAACGGATGGCTTCGTCCGCTTCAGCGCTGATTACCGCCGGCCGGATGGCGGCCTGCACTGCCGCAGCGTCCCCGAGGTCAGGATGGCCATCCAAAAATGCAATCCGCGTCCCACGCAAGCTCGCCAGCGTCGTCACTTCAGCCGCGTGCTCGCCGATGATACGCGTACCATCAGGCAGGTCAAAGACAAGGCGGCGGATGTCGTTCGATGGAGGCACCACCATACCCTTGGCTTGGAACAGCTCACCTGCCATCCTCAGGGCTGAACCGAACGTGCCGCCATGTGCCAGCTCGTCCTGCATAATGCGGGCAATAATCAGGTTGCCCACGGCCTGTCCCTCTATGTTTAACCGGTCAGAGACAAGATCCCCACCGCCAAACCGGCTGCGCAGCGCGCTCAGCACCTGCGGTGACAGCGCGCTCATAGCCTCGAAGCACTGGCGCATATCGCCTACTGCCGGCAAGTCACGATAGACATTCCGCAGCTCGCCCGTACCACCGCCATCGTCAAAGGTCGTGGCTATAGCGGTCACTTGTGCTTCCATAAATGGTGGCTGGTTCAGTGCCCGCACGACTGTGGAGCCACCAGTACCACCGCCAATCACCACGATCTTGCGCGGCAGCTGCCCGATTGCCCCCGGTGACACACCCTGTTTTAGCGCCATTATTTGTCTCCTGCTTCCCGCCCAACAAGGCGGGTCTTTTATAAAAGCGCTCCTGCGGGTGCAGGAGCGCTTTTGGTGGACTACCTACGCTTTGACAGCCTCGCCACCTGGTTCGAGCACCACTTCGTCCTCGTCCTCGGGTTCGTCGCTCTTGTCTACCAGCGCCAGGCTCACTACCTCGTCATCACTGTTGAGGCGCATGATGCGCACACCCTGGGTAGCGCGGCCCAGTGATGGAATATCCTTGATGCCGAGCCGGATGGTCTGACCTGACTTACTGATGATGATCACCTCTTGGTCATCGGTGTCACCCAGCGTCTTCACACCTACTAATGCGCCCGTCTTATTGTTTACAACAGCACTCCGGATGCCCACGCCACCACGGGCATGCGGCGTAAATTGGCTCACCTTGGTCTTCTTGCCGTAGCCGAACTTGCTAATCACAAAGATACTTGAGCCCGCTTCCACGATATCCATGCCAATGACATGATCGTCACTGCGCAGGCGTATCCCGCGCACGCCGCGGCTGACGCGGCCCATTGGCCGGGCGTCCTTTTCGTGGAAACGGATAGCCTGCCCCTGGCTCGTCGAGATGACAACCTCGTTGTCACCGCTCGTCATGCGGATCCACTTCAGCTCATCACCCTCGTCCAGGTTGATAGCAATCAGACCGTTGCTGCGGACGTTCTGGTACTGCTCAAACGGCGTCTTCTTCACGACGCCACGCATCGTACACATGATGAGGTTGGCAGCCGTGTCGGTCTTATTGATGTTGATGACACTACTGACCGTTTCTTCCGGCTGCAGCTGCAGCAGGTTTACGATAGCGACGCCCTTGGCGCTCAGAGAAGCCATCGGCACTTCGTATGTCTTGAGCCGGAAGACGCGTCCGCGGTTCGTAAAGAACAGCAGGAAATCGTGCGTGCTGGCATTGACCACATGCTCAATCACGTCCTCCTCACGCGTAGCCATACCACGCCGGCCTTTGCCGCCCCGCCCCTGTCGTTTGTAGTCTGCAATAGGGCTGCGCTTGATGTAATTAGCTGATGTTAATGTTACAACAACTTGTTCATCAGGCACCAGATCCTCGTCGCTCAGACGGTTCAACTCCTGCAGTACCACGCGGGTGCGGCGCTCGTCGCCGTACGCTTTCTTCAGCTCCAGCATCTCGTCCTTAATGATGTTAAGGATCAGCTGCTCGCTGCTCAGGATCTCTTCCAGGTGTGCGATCAGCTTACGCAGTTCTGCTAATTCGTCTTCGATCTTCTGCCGTTCCAAGCCGGTCAGCGTACGCAGCTGCATCGCCAGGATGGCATTGGTCTGGAGCTGGCTCAGGCCAAACTTGCTCATCAGACCCTCACGGGCGGCATCGGTCGTTGCGCTGGCACGGATGATACGGATAACCTCATCGATATTATCGAGGGCGATCTTGAGCCCTTCCAAGATGTGAGCACGGTCCTTGGCTTTACGCAGCTCGAACTCTGTACGCCGCCGCACCACAATCGCGCGGTGTTTAATGTGCTCGCCCAGGATGTCGATCAGGCCCAGCACACGCGGCTGAATGCCGTCGATGAGCGCCATCATGTTGAAGTGGAAGCTCTGCTGCAGCGGCGTCAGTTTGTACAGCTGATTCAGCAGCTTCTTAGGGTAGGCATCTTTCTTCAGGTCGATGACAATGCGCACATTGCCACGGGCAGACTCATCGCGCACATCGCTGACGCCGGTAATCACCTTGGCATTGACTAGATCGGCAATCTTGATGACCAGGCTCTCTTTGTTGAGCGCATACGGGATCTCGGTGATGATGATCTGGTGACGGCCCTTGTTGCCCTCCACGATCTCGGCGATGCCACGGGTAACAATACCGCCGCGGCCGGTTGCATAGGCTTGGCGCAGACTGTCGGCACCATAGAGCACTCCACCAGTTGGGAAGTCTGGGCCCTTGATGAACTGCAGCAGGTCGTCCAAAGAAGCGTCAGGGTGATCAATCTTATATACGGTAGCATCGACTACTTCACCGAGGTTATGTGGCGGAATATTGGTAGCCATGCCGACGGCGATACCCAGTTGTCCGTTTAACAACAGGTTTGGCAATTTCGCCGGCAGCACCGTCGGTTCCTGGTTTTCGCCGTCATAGGTGTCACGGAAATCAACGGTCTCTTTGTCGATGTCCTGCAGCAGCTCGTCGGCCAGGCGGTGCATCTTGGCCTCGGTGTAACGCATAGCGGCCGGCGGGTCTCCGTCCATTGACCCGAAGTTACCCTGCCCATTTACGAGTAAGTAGCGGGTTGACCACGGCTGCGCCAGGCGAACCATTGAGTCATAAATGGAGCTGTCACCGTGTGGGTGGTACTTACCCATCACCGCACCGACCACGTTGGCACTCTTACGGTGGCGACTGCTAGAACGCAGGCCGTCTTCGTTCATGCTGTAGAGGATACGACGGTGCACCGGCTTGAGGCCGTCGCGCACATCTGGCAGTGCGCGATCGATGATGACGCTCATGGAGTAGCGCAGATAGTTGTCTTCCATGACATTTTCGACTGTACGGCGCTCTACAAGGCGCGAATGGTCAAAACCGCTCAATACCTCGACTTCGGGCCTATCGCTGATCTCAGAGCCCCGTAGAGGCTCAGGAGGCACGTTTTGGGCGTCCATGTCGCTTGTGTTCAGGCTTTCTGTGCTTGCGGCGTTCAGGTCTTCGGCCTCGGCGCCAGTGTTTTCGTTCACGTTATCAGTAACGTCTGCCATCCTAGATATCCAAATCCTTTACGAACTTTGCGTTGGCCTGAATAAAGTTTTTACGCAGCTCAACTTCCGTTCCCATCAGTTTGTTAAAAATTGCATCCGCCTTCTCGGCGTCGTCTACTTTTACTTGTACAAGCACACGCTTCTCGGGGTTCATAGTAGTCTCGAACAGCTGTTCGGCATCCATCTCACCAAGACCTTTGTAACGCTTCTGCTCGATGAAGCCGGCCTGGCGGAAGCGCTCAGTAGTAGGGTCGACCTTGAGGCCTTCTTCTTTCCGCTTAGCGATGATCGCATCGAGCTGCGTTTCCAGCTCTGCTTCGTCGTAGATGAAGACACTGCTCTTGCGGCCTGGTTTCACCAGCTCGAACAGCGGTGGCTTAGCCAGATATACATGGCCGCCATCAACTACTGGCTTCATGTAGCGGAAGAAGAATGTCATGAGCAAGGTTGCGATGTGGCTACCGTCGACATCGGCGTCGGTCATGATGATGATGCGGTGGTAACGCAAGCTTGCCAAGTTGAAGCTGTCTTCGATACCAACCCCGAGCGCCTTGATCAGACTGAGGATTTCGTTATTGGCCAGCATCTTGTCGAGGCGAGCGCGCTCCACGTTCAGTACCTTGCCGCGGAGCGGTAAGATAGCCTGCGTCTTGCTGTCGCGGCCAGTCTTGGCCGAGCCACCGGCAGAGTCGCCCTCTACCAGATAGATTTCGCTGCTGGCAGGGTCTTTGCTACTGCAATCCGCCAGTTTACCGGGCATGCTTGCACCGTCCAACACGCCTTTTCGGATAATGTTCTCACGGGCAGCGCGGGCAGCCTTGCGGGCACGGGCGGCCAAGAGCGCCTTGCCGACGATCTTCTTTGCAACCTGGGGGTGCTCCTCTAGGTAGTAGCTAAAGTACTCGCCCATTACCTGCTCGACATAGCCGCGGACCTCCGGGTTACCCAGCTTGTCCTTGGTCTGGCCCTCAAACTGCGGATCAGGCAGTTTCACCAGGATGATGGCGGTGAGGCCTTCGCGGGTGTCTTCACCGCTCAGCGCCTCTTCCTTCTCCTTGAGCAAGCCGTTCTTGCGGGCATAGTCGTTGATGATACGCGTCAGTGCCGCGCGGAAGCCGGTCAGATGCGAGCCGCCACCAGGGTTAACCACGTTGTTCGCGAACTGCTTGATGGTCTCGGTAAAGCTATCCGTGTACTGCATAGCAATCTCCACCTGGGAGTCTTTGACCTCTTTATCCACATAGAAGACATCGTCATCGACTGGTTCCTTGCCGATGTTCAGGTGCTTGACGTAGCTTTGTATACCACCCTCGAAATAAAAGCTGTAGCGCTTTCCAGTTTTTTCATCAATAAGCGTAGTCCGTACACCTTTTGTGAGATAGGCAGCGTGACGCAGGCGGTCCAGGATGGTGTCGTAACTAAAGGTGGTTGATTCGGTGAAGATCGTATCATCAGGGTAGAACGTAATCTCGGTGCCCTTCGGCCACCCGGCTGGTGCCTTGCCGCTTGGCTTGAGGTCGCCATCAGGCACACCACGAGTGTATTCCTGGTGGTGCGCTTTGCCGTCGCGGTAGATGTCGACGATCAGGCGGGTGCTCAGTGCATTCACTACGGACGAGCCTACGCCGTGCAGACCACCGGATACCTTATAGCCACCGCCACCGAACTTACCACCAGCATGGAGGACGGTCAGCACGGTCTCTACTGTGCTCTTGCCCGTCTTGGGGTGGATATCCGTTGGGATGCCACGACCGTTGTCAATAACACTAATACCACCGTCGGCAAGCATTGTAACTTTTACATGATCGGCATGTCCTGCCAGTGCTTCGTCGATGCCATTGTCCACGATTTCCCACACCATATGATGCAGGCCCTCTGGACCTGTTGAGCCGATGTACATACCCGGACGCTTACGCACCGGGTCCAGACCCTCGAGCACTTGGATCTGGTCAGCCGAATATCCCTTTTGGTCAGCCACTATAAAACCCTCTCCTAGAATGGATTACACCTTATTACTTCTTACAGTATAGCCTGTTTTCCCTGTTGGGACAAGTCGCGTACGCTTGTATGCATGCACATCTACAAGGGGTGCTATACCAGATACAGTACCACCTACGGACCCCTACGGCTTCGGGCTTTCGGTATCCTCTTGCAAGACCAGGTTGCCGTCGGCATCGATGGCTATGGTGTCGTCCTCTTCGGGCCGGACAGCAGCGGGCCGCGGATTGAGATGCACCGTACCTTCCGTGGCGCTCAAAGGTGGCTGGACGGGCGCAGCGGTAGCCGGAGCGGCTGTGGACTGCAGGGGCGCGGCAAGCGGATCTGGAGCAGCCACAGCAGGCGCTGCGGCAGGAACGGGGGCAGCTGGCTGGGTTGGCACGACGGTACCGGCCGTTGCCAGCGGGACATCACTGCGTAGCCCCTTTTTCAATTCGCTGGCGATACTGTCGATCTCACGCTTATCAATCTGCGTGCTCGACACGTTTCCGCCCTGGCCTGCCATGTCATTTTGTTCGGCTATGATCTCGTTCTCGCGAGCGTATTTCAGGGGCCTGAGCGCACCTGGTTGGGCGCCCGCCATGACATGGTGTTGTGATGTCGACAATGGCTGGCTATCACCAGTGTGGACAGGCCTGGTATTACTCGCCGAAAATGGCTGCGCCGGCTCAAAACCAGGTGTAGGCGCCACTGTGTGCGCTGCAGGAGCAGGCGCAGAGCCGAGAGTCGGCGTTGGTGCCATTGCCCGCTGCTTTGCAAGCCATTCATCCAGGAATGAACCCTGCCTGCTGGTGGGCGGTGGCCCCGCGGGGCGTTGCTGTGGTACACCAGGTGTACTATAGCCACTTCGTGGCGGTGCTACGCCGGCCCCGGCCTGAGGACTCGTGAACGGGTTCTGGAACGGCTTGGCGCCAGCAGCTGCAGCAGGTTGTGGGGGCACCTTAGTCTCAAGCCGAGCAAAGATAGATTTTTCAACCACCGCCTTCGGCTTACCATACTTAGCCGCGGACAGCTGCTTCAACGCGTCACTCAAATGAGGGTTCGGATTGCCGAGCGGCGGTAACGTGGCCATGCTGAACGACTGCGTCGGCACGCCATTTATCAAGGTTCGGACAATACTGTTGTAATTTGGAACACGGAGCAGATCATCCCCGTCAAACTGGGGTTGGAAGTACCTGCTCAGTGCCTCTACATCATTCTGGCCGATGCGGAAACTGACGATAGTACCGATGTTTCCAAACACGGCGTCGCGGATCTCGTCGGTCAGCTGCGTGGTGAACTGGTTGGCCACGATCAGGTTCAGATGGTATTTGCGGGCCTCGGACATGATGGTTGCGAAGCTGTCGGTGCTGAAGTTCTGGAACTCATCCACGTACAGTGCGAAGTCCTGCCGGTTGTCTTCCGGTGTGTCGCTGCGACTCATAGCCGCCGCCTGGAACTTCATCACGAACATCATACCCAGCAGCTTGCTGTTCAGGTCGCCTAGTCGGCCCTTACTCAGGTTCACGAGCAGTATCTTCTTGTTGTCCATTATGTAGCGCAGGTCGAAAGCGCTCTTAGTCTGCCCGATGATGTTACGCATCATTTCGTTACTCAGGAACGCACCGAACTTACTGACGAACCAGCTGACCACTTCACCGAATTCATTGCTCTTTTGGGACTGGGGCATTTCCTTTTCCCAGAACTCACGCACGTTCGGATCAGTCACGTGTTGTAACTTTTGCTTCACAAATTGCGGGTCGCGGAAGAGCTTCGGAATATCGATGAACGTACCCCCTGCAGGGTCAGCCATAACAGTGAGCGCAGCGTTGCGGAACAAGTTCTCGTAACGAGGCCCCAAAATGCCCTGATGTTGTGGGTCATACAACTTATACAACATGCTGATGGCCTCCTGGATCAGGAAGTCTTTCTGGTCAGGGTTATTAAACTCGAACAAATTAAGTCCCATCGGGAAATCCATGTCGCCCGGGCTAAAGTAGATAACGTCCTCGGTTCGTTCCTTTGGCACCATGGCCAGCAGCTTCTCTACCGTATCACCATGCGGATCAACGAATGCAAAACCGTCGCCACTCAGCATATCCTGCAGCGCCAGGTTTTCCAGGAAAGTTGATTTACCGGTACCGGTCTGTCCCACGGCATACATATGGCGCTGGCGGTCCTTTAGACCCAAACGGACCGGCTTCTTCACGCCACGGAATACGTTGAAGCCCAGCAATAGTCCCTCGTTCGGCATGTTGCGCGGGCCATCGACCTGCTTGGATTCCTGCCGTTCCAGCTGGGATGTTGGAATACTCCGCTGGTCAGGAAAGTGGAACAAAGTAGCTAGCTCAACAGAGTTAAGAATGTTGCGTTTCGCACTACGGTTTACGACACGCAGTACGTATTCGCTGGCGAGCTTGGCAGGGTCTTTTGCTTGCTCGAACTTAAAGCCGTTCTTGCCCGGCGCGTCGAACAACGAAAAACTGGCGACTATATTATTGACGATCGCCTGGGCGCGCTGCGTGATGTTGGAGCTGGCAACCACGCGGATGGCTACTTCGAAGCCCGGGTGCCGAGTCTTGTCGTCGATGCTGTCGAGCACCGATTGCTCAAGTGCCGAAAGCTCCTTGGGCTTGTCACCACCCTCCGGTTTGGTCTCAGGCGGCTTTACGAAAGCTGTCACTACCTCGCGTGCCAAGATCGAGGCGCTCATGCTTTTACTGCCCTTGCGCTTCTGGGACGCCTGCAGGCTTGCCTTCTTGCGCCAGCCGCTTTCCGCCGGACGGAACAGTATCTGAATAGCCGCGCCCTCGATGGTGTCGAGTGCCGACATCGCGTTCAGTAGCGACTGCAATGCGTCGCGCTTGAGGTCCTGGTAGGTCGCAATCGGGTATGCGAACGACTCTTTCAGATTGAATTCACCGCCCACGACCCCGTTCACGCCACCGATCTCATTAAATATATTGTGTTCAGCCACTTCTTGAAGCCGTGCACTCGGGTAGGCGCTCGTCACGGCCTGCTTCAGCACGTCGATCATATCGGCCGGCACCGCCGCATACAGGTTTACAAACCCCTTGGTACCAATGATCTCAAATCCAAAATGGCGCTGGCCGTGCCACCAGTTCTTAAAGTTCTTCTGAGTGGTGCTGGCGATAATGTTATATATGATCTGAGCTTTCGAGATGTTCTCGTCCACGATGTCCCGCAGGTCGCGGCCGTTGGTTTCAGTATCCTCGCTGAGCGGCGGCAGATGGATGAGTACCGGTACCATCTCGAGGGAGCGCTCATAGGCAACATCTTCCTGGGAAGCACGGCGGAACTTCAGAAACGCCACTGGCCCAGCAATCACTAGGACTGCCAGGAAAATAATACCGATGATGATAAGTGTTTCCATTATTACTTCTCTGCTGTTGGATCTATATGGTAGTGATCTCGCAAATACTGCGTCTTAAGTTGCTGGAAGGCTGCGTTGAAGGCATAGGGATTGCTGCCGTATTGGCTCAGTAGGGTTTTTATCTGAGTAACTGCCCCCTCCAGGTCGTGACGTGGAGCAATCTGGGCAGGCGTCGGGGCAACTGGCTGCGGCTGCAGCGGTACTTGTGGCAAAGAAGCCGGACCAGGAGCCTGGTGAGGGTTAGCATCGGGAAACATTGCCTTTAGTATATAACGCTGGAGCTCCAGATAACAGGCTTACCTGCCGGCAGACTGGGAGCGACTTCGGCCGACATACAGATAACCCAAGGACATGATGGCTATGATCGTACAGAAGTCCCGCACCGTCAGCTGCCCTAGGGATTGTAGGACAAGCACCAATACCAGACCACCGCACACCGTAAAGCGCAGCCGCCGACTGCCTGCGTAGCCCCGTTTGCCTGTTAGGTGACGGGCGAACGGCACTAACAGTACCCAGCTATGTACCAATGCCGCGAATAAGAGCACAAACGGCACGATGAGTAGCAGCGCCGGCAGCTTCTGTGGCCGAGTCAGCATCATAAAGCCGATGAGCGTGGCCCAAAGGAGCGCTGTGCGGATCAGGTGTTTTTTAGCGGGCATACCAAGCTTTTCTCATATTTTCCGGTTATGTATATATGTATAGTACCAAAATACGCCCTTCCGGCCGAGGTGCGGCAGGTGCTAGGGCGTATTTGGACCGATTGATGATAAAAATGGTGCCACAGGCGATGAAATCCGCCCATAAAAATTGAATGTATGGCAGTTACCGCCTGCAGCTATTGTGACTGACCGCTCTCACTGCCGGTAAGGCAGATCGAGCGATAATGTAGTAAGTCTTTTTCCGGGAACCGTTTTTGTTTTTGCTTACTGAGTCTCATACTACTACAGCTTATCCGTTTTGTCAATATGCTTTTGCTTTTAGGATGTGTTCAGGCAGTTTACCTGCCCGTGGCGCTTACGGCCGCAAAATATAAAATATAGCTCGGAACGCCCTCACGAGTTAGTATTTTCCGCAGTCTCTTTTGTCGTATAACTAGCCCTATATGGCTAGTTGGTCATAGGCCCATATTTCCGGGCTGCCACTGCCTGCTAGGCGGGGCGTAGACAGGCTAGGCTGGACAATTGGTTCCTGGCACGCCAAGGGCTGGCCTGCTCGTATGTAATACCCTGCTTACCAAGGCAATGCGTAGGCCTCTTTGAGGAGTCAAAAGTTATACACAGCCTTCATCAAAAATGCTTATATTTTGCTGTTGACAGCATGCTAGGGGTCAATTACTATACCTGTAGCACTGAATAAAAAAAGTGCTCAAAAACAAAAAAGACAAAAGGTGAAAGACGACTTCTCGCAAGTCGTCTTTTCCGTTTTATCGGGTCCTTTACCCTGGCATTTCCCTCACTGCTCAATCCGCTAACCCTTATAAATCTAGTTGCACCAGTCCAGGTTTGTTATACAATTCCAGCCATCATGGGACATGAGCGTAGCATCAAAAGTTTGATGGAATCGGGCAGCAGCGGGCTGGTCGTGACGATCGAATGCGGACTGAGCAATAGCCTGCCCGGGATTGTGATCGTCGGCTACGTGGGGCGGGCTGTAGACGAAGCCCGCGAACGCATCCGCGCCGCATTTGCGGCCAGCGATCTTGACCTGCCGCGCAAACGCATCACGATCAATTTGGCGCCGGCCGACGTGCCCAAAGCCGGCACCGCGTTCGACCTGGGTGTAGCCGCCGCGATCATCCGAGCTGCCAAACCAGCAGTTCCAGCCACCCGCCCTGCAGCTCTTCAGCCAGCAGCTCACGGCGCCCAGCCGGATCCGCTGGCCCGCACGGCATTCATGGGTGAGCTCGGTCTGGACGGCGATGTCCGGCCCATACGCGGCGTCATCGGCAAGCTCATTGCTGGAAAACGGCACGGGCTGACCACGTTCGTCATTCCTACCGGCAACCTCGCGCAGGCCAGCCTCGTGCCCGACATAGCCCTTGTTCCGGTCAGTACCCTGCGTGAGTTACATGAATATCTTCTGCAGCCCACTGACGCTACCCCTGTAATCACCTTGGCGAGCGATGTGATACCAGTCGGACAAGCTGTCTCAGCGGACATTGATAGCTACAACCTGGATGACATCATCGGCCAGGAAATTGGCAAGCGGGCCATAGAGATCAGTGCGGCTGGAGGCCATAATCTGCTCCTCGGCGGGCCGCCCGGCACCGGTAAAAGCATGCTGGCACGGAGCCTTGCCGGCTTGTTGCCTCCGCTCAGCCGTGAGGAAATGCTCGAAGTCACCCATTTGCACAGTCTGGCCACGCATGATTTCAACCAGATCATCACTGAACGCCCCTTTCGCTCTCCGCACCATAGCGCAAGCACCGCTGCCATTCTAGGTGGTGGTACACCGGTGCGACCAGGCGAGTTCAGCCTGAGCCACCGTGGCGTGCTACTGTTCGATGAGTTTCCCGAATTTGCCCGCGACCGCATCGAAGCATTGCGCCAACCGCTGGAGACCCGTACCGTTACCATCGCGCGGGCAGCGGGCAGCATCGACTACCCAGCCCACTTCGTACTGGTAGCCACTGCCAACCCCTGTCCCTGCGGCTATTATCAGACCAGCAAGCCGTGCCGCTGCCAGCCGCACCAGATACTCCAGTACCGCCGCAAGCTGTCGGGGCCTATCCTGGATCGCATCGACCTCTATACCGATGTGCACGAGATTGATACCAGCCAGCTACTGGACGAAAAAGCACGCAAAAATACCATACATGACGTTAAAAGTCGTATTTCTACCGCCCGGCTTCGGCAACATGAGCGCTTTACTGGTACAACTAGGCTCAACGCTGATATGACTAACCGCGAGCTTCAGCTCCACGCGAAACTCACTCCGGAGGCCAAAACCCTGCTCGACCAGGCCGGTAACGCATTGGGCCTCAGCGCCCGTGCCTACATGCGCAGCCTAAAAGTAGCCCGCACCATCGCCGATCTGGATGGCAGTGACGATATTCTCCCCTCCCATGTCGCCGAGGCGCTCCAGTATCGGCCGCAAGCGTACCACTCCGGATAAACCTTATGGTTGCGTCTGGATGGCAGCGGTGTAATACTGGCAGCCACTAAGGAGTGGCCATGGTCGTATACAATCCCGAGAACAACCAGATCGGACTCGACACCGACGAAGAATTATTCGCAAGCTTTGGACTAGCCAGCGGCGACCTGATGGGGAGTCGCTTTACCGATGCACTTGATACAGCCTGCAATGCTCGTGATGCGACAAGCCACGCATCAGAATTCGAGCGCGCCAGAGACGGCAAACTGTTATGGCTTGAAATTACTGAACCTGAGATGCTCCAGGCAATCAGCACGGCCATTGGCCGCTACGGTGAACAATCGCCATCAATCACCAGCTACCTCGATAGGGAACAATGGTTTGATACGAATAACCTTGGATACCGGTCTGCTGTGGCGGAGCGAGCCAAAGCCGAAGCAGCCGCCTGGCGTCTGAGCAACCTTTTTGCCGCACTATACCCCGAGCTGACACAAGCCGATGAACGATCAGTTTGACCTCTGTTTGGACATCTGATACAATAACCCCTTGTAAAACACATAAGGAGATCCTAGTTATCAGCACTAGCACTCGCCTGAACGGAGCAATTCGGGCACCACAGCTTCGGGTAGTAGACAGCGACGGGAAACAGCTCGGTATTTTAAGCCGTGCAGAAGCCCTTTCACTCGCGCAGGAGCAAGAACTCGACTTGGTCGAAATCTCGCCAAATGCCGATCCACCGGTCGTCAAGATTGTCGACTGGGGCAAATATAACTACCAGAAAACGAAGCAACAGGCAGCCAACAAGAAGAACGCCAAAGCGCTTGAAATGAAACAGATGCGTTTCGGACTCAAGATCGGCGACCACGACCTAGACGTCAAGATGAAGAAAGTCACCGGATTTTTGGAAACTGGGCACAAAGTCAAAATCACCCTCTTCTTCCGCGGCCGTGAGCTAGCGCATAAGGATATAGGATTCAAACTGGCCGATCGCGTCATCGAAAGTTTCGGTGAAAGCATCGCAGTCGATCAGCAGCCCCAGCTGAACGGCAAACAACTGACATTCGTCATCCGTGGCACCGGCAAGCCTGCCGCCAAGCGCCCGGAATCAGGTGAGCCAGCACCAGAAGCTAACTAAAGCAAAGCGTAGGAGAAGAAAGCAATTATGCCCAAGCTAAAAACCCACAGCGGCACCAAAGACCGCGTCAAAGTCAGCAAGAACGGTGTGGTTCGTGCCCGCAAGTCACACGCCAGCCACTTTTTACAGAAGAAGACCGGCTCCCGCAAGCGCCTGATGGCCGGACTGGTCACGATGAACAAGTCGAACAGCGACAAGATTAAGAAGAACTTAGGAGTCTAAGAAAATGCGAGTTAAACGAGGCGTACCTGGTCACGCCAAGCACAAGAAAATCCGCGCTGCCGCCAAGGGCATGTCCCATCCGAACCGGGTGAGCGTCAAGCGCGCCAAGCAAGCCGTCACCAAGAGCCTGCAGTACGCCTACCGCGACCGCCGCAACCGCAAGCGCGACTTCCGCGCCCTGTGGAACGCACGCATCAACGCTGCCGCCCGCCTGAACGGCACCACCTACAGCAAGCTGATTGCAGCCCTCAAGGGCGCCAAGATCGACCTGGACCGCAAAGTCCTGGCTGAACTGGCCGTGAACGAGCCAAAAGCCTTTACGGACGTCGTCAAAGCCGCTAAATAAGCTTCGGCCTTAGCTCTTGCCTAGGCCAAAACAGAAAACACCTCGGGAAACCGAGGTGTTTTCGTATTGCGCCAGAAAGCCTGTAAGCCGGGTTCTGTCGAGATTGGCCATCTATCTAGGCCGGTCGTTGCCAACCGGCTCGAGCGGTTTATGGTGGGCTGGTGGGAACCAAGAGTGTTATACACTCCCTAAAGGGCCCGTTCCTTGCAGCAGACAGGGTTTACCTCTCTCCAGAGTCACCCCTGGAGACTGCGAGCTCTTACCTCGCTCGTTTCATCTTTTCCGGCAGGGCCGGTAGTTTCGTTTCTGTGGCACTTTCCCTAGGGTCGCCCCCGGTCGCCGTTAGCGACTGTCCTTCCCTATGCTGCCCGGACTTTCCTCGTACCCTTTTCAGGGGGCACGCGGCCAATCAGCACTCTGGCTGGCTCTAGTATACCACTGTTACGGCCTTTTCGGACCCTTGGACGCCTAGTGCAGCCGATGGGTGTCATGGTCGTGCCTCAGCGCCTCGTCCATGGCACGGTTCACTTCAGTATCCGCCAGCTTGTTCAGTTCACGCGGCACATGGTCGAAGCTGATCTTCTGAAATTGGCTCGCCAGCTCCACGCAGGCATTATGGATCGGCCACAAATCACGGTTCTTGATTTTGAAGATATTCTTCATTTGGTTGACCACCAGCATGCTGTCCATATACACGTGCATTTCTTTTGCCTGGTAGTCGTGCAGTGCGTGCTCTAGGCCTAGTTTGAGTGCTTGGTATTCCGCCTGGTTGTTCGTTGTGACACCCAGGTACTGCCCGTCTTTATGTACGATCCGACCGGCCATATCAAGCAAAACATAGCCGCTTGCACTTGGTCCAGGATTCCCGCGAGAACCCCCGTCTGCGTACAATTGTACCTCTGTTATAACTGTTGTTCTTCTGGCATCATTAGCTTCCATGTTGTTGGAAATACCAGCTGAAACCAGAGTATCGATTGTGTTCGAAAGCTCGCGGTCCAGGTCGCTCACCTGTATACCATCCACGTGTGTGCTGAGCCAGATATCGACCAGGTTTTCATCGATCTGCATACGCGGATAATGGTCAATCCGGCGCACTTCTACAGCCACCCGCTGCATAAATTCCCATGCCTCCTGAAAGTCCTGAAAGCTGAATTGTTTGTATAAACCATGTTTTGTTTCTGCCCACATAGCTATAGCATAGCACGCCAGACACAAGCGGCATCATACCCAAACCGCGTGACCCATCGGGCCGCAGCATAGGTTCAATCTAATAGACTACTGAACCGACGGACATAGGCTGCTTAGGCCTTTTAAAACCAAGGATAACCCAGAAGCTATTATCGGCAACTGGCTCACCATAGCTATTTGCTCCGCCCGTACCAGGAGCAAATAGCAGGCACAGTACAAAGAAAAGGTTAACGGCAGGAACAAGGCTCAGCAGGCATAAGATTCCGGGCTGGTTGATATCATGCAAACGTCGTACCTGCAATGATATCCCCGCCGGGATGCCTACCACCACTCCACCGATACTGAGGAGCATCGCACATACATTCAGCAGGGCTTGAACGCCTTTTGGCACTGCACCGTCGCCCGATATAAAAAACAAGATAAGAGGTATGGCTATAAGCGGCACAACGACTGTCAATATCCAATAGAGCAACGCCAATGCAAAGCCCTTACGGCTGATACGGCGACTAAACATGCCATCATTCGCGTGTAGCTGATAGGCGCCTGCAGTAGGCGGAGCGAACTGAGGCTGTTGGGACGTGGCGCCTACCTGACCAAAGCCGATTCTCGTCGGTGCCGGGGAGACCGGATTCATCGGAGCAGCCTGAGGCGCTGCTGGTTGCTGGTAGGGACTTGCTAGATTGCTCTGGATGCCGCCGGGTGCCTCAGGATTTTCTAGCTGAGGTGAGTTTTGTGGCAGGTTGTCCATTTTGGTATTCCTTTTAGGGTATGCCGCTATTGTACAGCACCCTCAAGATAAACTGCAGTGATACTGCCCTACCCCCTAGACCCCGTGACAAACTACCAGATGGTAGGTATGCCTGCGGCGGCAATTTCTTCCCGATGGCGCTCATCGAGCGGGTTGAACTTTGCAGAGCTTAAACAATCAAAGATCTGTTCTATGCTATAGCCCTCCTCGAGCTTATCTGCAATAAAGCCCGCCATCTGTTTGTAGCCCGCATAATAGGCTATATCTTTTGTGAATACTGCCTGGCGGCCAGCTTCGGGACCCCCAGTTCCACCCCTATAGATACGGTCGACATGGACCCAGGTGGTCCTGGCAAGTGACGCGGTATCAATAGCGGTTTCTCCCCGCGCCTGGGCACGTACAAGACTGCGGGCGTAGGCAACCTCGAACAGCTCATGGCGCGTGTACTGCCTGCCGTCTACCACACCAAGCGCCAAAGATATATCTACGTAGCGGTCTACCGCCTTGTCTGGCATCACCCCATTGATAGCGTACTCAGACAATATGCCCAGGCCTTCTTCAGTGTCGACGCTGCCAGCTAGGCCAGTGCCGAGCTTGCTGATACCAGTCTTCTTACCGTTCTTGGCACGCAGGGCATGCACCAGTACCTCATGGGCAACTAAGCCCTTCACTGCTGCCACATCTGCAGGTTCACGCTTGTCGGCCACTTTGATCCGTTCTTCTTTGGAGTTTACCGACAACGAAGTACCTTCTTTGAGCGGTACCGTCCACCGTGACCAAGCTGGGTCCTCACGCTCGGCGAGCAATGTTACATTATCGGTAAGCACCGCCTGGAGGTCGGCTGGCCCAAAATGGTCTTTGTCGGCGGTATCAACCATATCGAACAGTGGTTGGTACCGGTCTTTGAGCACCCTTCCGTACTGCCATACAGCGTTCTGTTCGCGCAGACGTTCGGCGTGGGCAGCACCAGGATTGCGGCTGGCCAGTTCTGCACTAGGTCGGTAGGCATCTAGGACGAGGTTGAGGTGTTTCTGCGAAACAGTTCCATGCCCACGGAGAGCCACCAAGGTGTCGTATTCTTCACGAAGTATCTCTGCTGCCGTTGTAACCTCTGGCTGTCCATAGAGTTCAATAGAAGCTTGGGTGTAGCGGTCCGCCCAGAGGTCACGGCTTTCGGGTCGGGCGTGGACAGATTTTTCGGCAGTGCGCACCATATATTCAAATGCTAGCTGGCGAGCCTTAGACTCTTCGGCAGTACTGCCAGGTTCGGCATCCCAGACCTTCTGGCCGCGCAGCTGGTTGGTTGCGCGATAATGGTCAACAGCGGTGGCAAGGCCATCATATGCCAGATACGCTTCACCAGTACCGGCGTTATCAGGGTTGATCTCGTCGAGAATCTTAACCGTGGTGTTAATTTCGGCCATAATTATATAGTTATTATGGCATAAAACTGATGTATCATCAACCCTATAAATCGTGATAAATGGTCGGGGTGACAGGACTTGAACCTGCGACCTCACGGCCCCCAGCCGTACGCGCTACCAACTGCGATACACCCCGATACATGAAAATAATATCATAGTCGCTGGGTGCCGACTTGATCACCTGAAAAATTCCAGGTGGGTGTCCAACACGCTAAACCACGGTCTTCGCGATCAGGACTCCCTAATGATTAGTATCAGATAATCATTCATCGGCGAATCGTCCCTCAGGAAGGAACGGCCCATACCCCAGCTCCCCTATTATACCCTGTTATGGCAGCAGATTCAGTACCCAAACGTTCAAAGTGGCTAGAAAGCTTCCAGCTCCGAACAGGACCAGGGCGATAATGATGAAAAAGCCGAACGGCTCTACCCGCTCCATGAGCTCTTGCAGCGGCTCCGGCGCGAAGGCATAGAGCACGCGTGAGCCGTCAAGCGGTGGTATCGGCACCAAGTTGAAGATAGCTAGAGCCACATTCAGCTCAATAAAGAAGGCGTCCGCGTTTACCAACCAGCCGTGCAGACTCACGAAACGACCCACAAGCGCACCGATAAAGGCCAGGGCGAGGTTACTGAGCGGCCCCGCCAGGGCCAGGAGCGCTACACCGTATTCGCCGTGTTTTATCTGCCGCGGATCAAATGGCACCGGCTTGGCGGCCAGAATAGGCGCATGGAACAGCAGGATAGTCACTGCCGGCAACAGCACCGTCATGATCGGGTCGATGTGCTGCAGAGGGTTGAAACTAACTCGCCCACGCACCATTGCAGTCGTATCACCCAGCTTTAGGCCGACATAGGCATGCATAAACTCGTGTATGGTCATACTGACGAGCAACGTCACGATGACCAGTACGATGTTCCCAAGTGTAAAATCCGTCAGCATCTGACACTAGTATAGCAGGATTAGGCGCGCCTAATCCTGCAGCCGATTGACTCTTCCCTGTTAATCAGGTACAATACCCATCTGAATCAAGGAACAAATTATGCAGAAGTGTGAACTCACCGGTAAAGGCAAGCAGTTTGGCAACAATGTCAGCTTTAGCCAGCGCCACACCAAGAAAGTCTGGAAGCCTAACCTCCAGAACAAGACCGTCGTCGTAGACGGCAAGAAGATCACCCTCAAGATCAGCACGCAGGCTATCCGCACGCTGAAGAAAAAGGGTCTGATCGCCTAATCCGCCCAGCCTTTACGGCCACCAAAAACCTCTGCCACGGCAGAGGTTTTTTAGTATGCGGGTACGTCATTCGCCTCACCAGTCAGACATAACTGCGCATGAAAATGTATGCACGCAGGCACAAAAACGGCGCTAAGATTAGCGCCGTTTTTGTGCCATTCAGGAGTGCTGTACCCCTGTTTTATTTCGTTGTTTCTATTACAACGATCTGTGTCGTATCAGTTGCCTCAGCCGGCTTGAATTGGAATTTTGTGACCCGTTCCTTCGGCTCCATGGCCATGTTCTTGAGCGCATCTTCCAGCTCGGCCTGCGGCACTTCATAGTGCAGCCGAGTGTCATTATAGTGGGTGGGGATGACGACTTTCGGCTCAATCTGCTTAATCAGCTGCAACGCACCGCCCGCGTCAGTCGTGAAGCCATTTCCGCCTACTGGCACGAACATGACGTCCACGATGCCGATACTCTCAAGCTGGTCGTCGCTGAGTTTGGGGAAAATATGGCCCGTAACCAGTACGCGTGTCTCGCCCCAGGTAATCTTATAGATGGTAGCGGACTCACTGCCGGCTTCATCCATATGCGCCCGGGCCTGCATACCAAAGACCGAGACGTTGCTTACCTCGTACTCGCCCGGCATATCGATGATGATTTTCGGCTCACTGCCTGCCGCCGCATGACCACCCGTAAAAATGCAGATATCACCCGGCTTGGCGACACTTTTTGCACCTAATGTTGCAAGATTGTCATCAATTACTACTCTGTTAGTTTTGCTTGAAAGCACAATTGTATTAGCACCGTAAAATTGCATATCCATTGCCGTTCCTCCTTAGTTCAACAGGCCAGGTTTGTCCAAAAGCACCTGCTTCTTGGCGCGCAGCACGTTACTGATGAACCGGTCTTTGATTTGTAAACGATAGGTAAAGTCATCCAGCGAGAAGACCGTATAGCGGAGCTCTTTGCCCTCTTGCTTCTCAAGCTCGGTCACATATTTGGCCAGAGCATTCTGGTTGACGTTGCCCACGATGAGCACGTCGATCCCGGCAGACTCGTCACGAGTAAACTGACCCATAAGCGCGGCCACCTCTACATTGCCAAGTGCCTTGAGGTCGGCGCTATCGTCTGGCAGCGGCAGTGCAATGGCCTTGGAAGGCTTGGCAGTGCCTGCACGGCGGGCCTTCGTGGATCCGCCCCCGAAGATTTCCTGGAGCGGTGGGAAGAATTCGTATTTCTGGTTTACCTCATAGTAGACCTTGTTGTTGCTGGTGTCGCTCGTGATGATGCCCACATTCAGTAAGTTAGCCAGCTCACGGCGGACCGAGTTGATCTGCTCATCGATCTTGCGTGTGATTTCCCGCACGTAGAACGAGCGGTTCGGATTGCTATAAAAAAGTTGCAGTAGTTTTACCCGTGTCTTGGAACCGAACAATTGCTCAATCATACCTACATTGTAGCAGACTTTCGCTTGAGCACTAATTTGTTTTGTTCAGGAATGTTGTAACAGAATCTACAATTTTACTTCGGTCAGAGTACCATTGAATACCAGAGTTGCGCTTGAACCAGGTACGCTGCCGCTTTGCCAGTCCCATGGTGCCAGCTACTATCCGCCCGGCCGTCTGCGGCAGATCTTGTTCACCTGCAATGTATGCCTGCCACTCGGCGTACCCGATACCCTTCATCGGCTCCACATCCCAGCCGTAGCGCTCCGCCAGCCCTCGGACCTCAGCTTCCAGTCCCGCCTCCAGCATATGCTGCACACGCGCTATCACCCGCTCACGCAACTCTTCCGATGTAACCTGTACGCCCACAACTAACGTATTCGGACGCATTTCACCCTTGCTTGGCCGGAGACCGTTATTTTCTATCAGACGGATGACCCGCCGTTTGTTACGCAGGTCGATGCCCGTGGTATCAAGGCCCGTCTGCGCCGCACGAGCAAGCACTTGATCGAGCGTCAGTGCGTCCAGCTCTTCGCGCAGCGCTGGATCAGACGGCGGCAAGAAGCCATAGTCGAACAACACACTGTCGATATAGAGGCCAGTACCGCCGACCATGATAGGGAGTTTGCCGCGTGCCGAGATGTCAGCGATGGCTTCACGGGCCAGCCTTTGGAACAGGACCGCACTGAAGCCATCCCGCGGGTTGACCACATCCAGCAGATGGTGGGGAATCTCGGCGCGCTCCGCAGCCGTAGGTTTGGCCGTGCCGATATCGAAACCCTTGTAGACAGTCCAGCTGTCAGCGCAGATCAGCTCCCCGTCAAAGCGCCGGGCAAGCTCCAAGGCCAGAGCAGATTTACCAGATGATGTTTCTCCTACAACGACTACGAGTGGTCCTGTTCGCCAATCAGTCATCCAAAAAGCCCCTGCTGCGCGGGTTCTTCACCCGGCGGCCACCATAACAAATCGTGCACATTTACCCGGAAATCACCCGCTTCATCAGATACGAACACACCCTCAGCACGCAGATGCGCAGCATGCGCTTGCCGGCCTCCCGGATAGCCCGCAGCTAATCCACCAGACTTATTTACAACACGTTGCCACGGTAAATCAGGATCACCAAAGTGTGCAATGCCGCCCACGACCCGTGCCGCCCGGGCGTTACCGCAGATGGCCGCAAGCTGCCCATAGGTCATCACCCGGCCCGGCGGAATCTGCGCCACAACTGCCTCGACACGCCGGGCAAAACTAGGATCGAGCTTCGGATCAGCCGTCTCGCCCATCAAAATACCCCTTTACCGCATCCCAGTCCAGACAACGCACAACTCCGGTTGCCAGCTCAGCCGATCGGTTCCATGGATAGTCACCGAACAAAATTGCTTGCACACCAATGCCTGCAGCCCCATTACAATGCTTGGGTTGGTCATCGATAATATACGATGCGCCGAGTTCTTGTAGAATAGCCGCCTTGGTACGCTTGGCAGCATGTGGGTCACCCTTCCCATAAAAGTTAGAGGATACGAGCCGCCGCACTACGCCTGGGTAATTCTGATCAAGCCACCGCTGAGTAAGACCCATAAGCTCTTCGCGCCGCGACGTTACTGCAATGATACGGTATCGCTTGGCCAGATTCTGTAAGACAGCACGAGCATCTGCCAGCACTTGGTACTGCTCCATTTCGCCTGATGCCATATACTCTGCCCAACGTGATTCAGCTTCTTCTTGAGTAACCTGCCAGAGGGACGGCAGATGCTCATTAAAATCTTCAAGCGTATGCATATGCCCCCAACGCTTATTAGCATATGCAATAATCGCTGCCGCCGAATGCGACAGTACGTCATCAATATCCAGGGCTATGATCGGCTTAACCGGTGATCCCATCAAAATACTCCTTTACCGCATCCCAATCTTTACAGCGCACCACGCCCTCTGGCAGTGGCTCCAACTGATTCCAAGGGTAGTCACCAAATAGTACGCACCACAGGCCTGCTTCCAGTGCCGGCAAAATGTTGCTCGGCGAATCATCTATCAGATACGAAGCACCTATTTCGTGCAGCGCTTCCGCTTTGGTCCGGCTTTTGCCCTCAAGATTATACTGGGCCGTAAAATGGACGCCCTTGAACAAGTCGGCAAAGTGCTCATCTAGCCAATCACGGGTGACAGCTTCGATGATAGTATCCCGCGCGGTTACTATCACCAAGTCATAGCAACTATCCAGCCACCCTAAGACTTGTCGGGCCTCGCCGAACGGCTGCTGAGACAGGAACATCTCATCCTTAAAAAACGCATGCACCCGGCGGATAGCATCCTCGTATGAGGCCGCGCCCCATTTGCTGATGTCTTTACTGCCGTTATCAGCCAGCGTAAGTGAAGTGCCATAGGTGACATTGTGCCACGTCATCAGGTCCTGAAAGTGCGGCAACAGCACCTCATCTATATCAACAGCTATGATCGGTTTGCTCATAGCAGCTATTTTAACAGATTACAGGCTGGTTTTGCTGACCCGCATCTTAGCTTCGTTGGCGACCGTCTTCAGGAATTCAGTAACCGTGTAGGATGTAGCATCTTCACTCACGGCCAGGTCCTTACGGATACGTGGCATCAGCTCACCACCGCCGATTTCCTTTTCGCCAAAGACTACCGTGTACGGTACGCGCCAGATTTCAGCACTCCGGATCTTCTTGCCGACTGATTCGTTCGAGTTGTCGACGCTCACACGAAGACCAAGAGCTTTTGCCTGGACGGCAATCTTTTCTACGAACGCAACCGTCTCTGGTTCTTGGTTTACGCTGATCAAGCGGATCTGTTCCGGCGCGTTCCACACCGGGAAGCGGCCAGCCGTGTGTTCGATATACACGGATAGGAACCGCTCGGTCGAGCCCATCAGCGCGCAGTGAACCATGATGGGATGCTGTGCCGAGCCGTCTTCGGCAATGTATTCCAAGCCAAAGCGTTCAGGCATCACAAAATCTAGCTGTACGGTAGCAACCTGGTGCTCGCGGCCAATGGCATCGCTGGCCATAAAGTCGATTTTGGGGCCATAAAAGGCGGCTTCGCCTTCCTGTTCAAAATATTCCAACTTATTGGTAATCACCGCGTTCTTGAGCTGTTCCTGCGCACTCGCCCACAGTTCCTTCGATCCTAAGTAAGCGTCGCTATCGTCACGCCAGCTCAGGCGCACCCGCAGCTTCATCCCCAGCGTTGAATACATCTCATCGGCACTGGCTAGCAAGTCATCAATCTGCTGCTCAATCTGGTCCGGTCGCACAAAGGCATGGCTATCATCTTGGGTGATACTGCGCACGCGGCTCAGGCCGCCCAACTCACCGGTCTTTTCATCACGATACACCATGGTGGTGTCCAGGTAGCGGATAGGCAGCTCACGGTAACTTCGAGGTCGACTCGCATAGATTTGGGTGTGGTGCGGACAGTTCATGGGCTTGAGTACCAGTTCATCGCTGGTTTCCTGGCTTTTTACCAAAAACAGCTCGTCGCCGAATTTAGCCCAGTGGCCGCTCTTTTCATACAAATCCTTCTTGGTCATGTGCGGGATTGACACCTTATCGAAGCCACGGCTTTTGCGTAACTCGTTGCTGAAGCGCTCCAGCTCTTCACGTAGCACCGTACCGCGAGGCGTAAACAGCGGCAAACCGCTGCCTACCAGATCACTAAATACAAACAGATCCAACTCCTGCCCAAGCTTGCGGTGATCCCGCTTTTTGGCCTCTTCGAGCATATCCAGATACTGGCGCAGTTCCTTGGGGGTGGCAAACGCCACGCCGTAGACACGCTGCATCTGTGGATTGCCTTCTTTGCCGCGCCAGTAGGCGCCGGCCACGCGCATCAGCTTGAACGCGCCTACCTTGTTCGTAGCCTCCACGTGCGGGCCGCGGCAAAGGTCAGTAAAGTCGCCGTTGCGGTAAAACGACACCGTTTCTACCTTGCTATCACCTTCGGTGGCCACGCCCAAGGTGGCTGCATCCAAATCTTTTGCGACAGTGGTTCCAGCGCGCTGGAGGTCATTCAGTAGCTCCTTTTTGTACGGCTGCTCATTCTGCTCAGCCCAGGAAACAGCATCAAGCACCGGCATCTCAATCCGTTCGAACGGCTCGGCCGCTTTGATGATCTTGGCCATCTCGGCCTCGATACGCGCAAAATCAGCTTCGGACAGCTGCTCATCACCAAGGTCTACGTCATAATAAAAGCCGTTCTCTACCACAGGACCCACGCCTAATTTTACATTTGGCCACAGGTGTTGGATACTGCTGGCCATGATGTGTGCCAGGCTGTGGCGCATCGCATATATTTGGTCTGGTTGTTTGTCGCTCATGATTTCTTCTCCTTATCTTGCTGTATATGGTGCCCATTGTGTGCTACATAGATACGCTGCTCATTCTTGGCCAGTTTGGCAGCTATCTCTGCCTCGAGGTCGATTCCCTGCATTTCTGCCAGGCTCAGGATAAAGATGGCGGTGTCGGCCAGCTCCTCACCGACGGTGCCAGTGCCCTTGCGGTAGGCATCGTACGCTTCGGCCAGTTCGGCATACGTGTAGTTGAACTCGCGCTCCACATTGGTGGTGTTAAACCCCTTGGCCAACTTGTTCTGCCAGATGCGCTTCTGGATCTCACTGATCTGCCCCATATGCCATCCCCTTTCCTTATGTTATGTACCGATAGCAGGAACTAAAAAAGACGTGGAACATAGGCATATCTGCTTGCGTATGTTTCACGTCTCGGACCCGTGGTAAGCTACGATGCTTATCCCCGGGCGGTTCCACCGGACTTCTTCTGTTTGGCGCACCGAGCTGGTTGGCTCGCCGCATAGAAGCTCTCTTTTGGATTGTTTTACATCTGTCCCTCAGATGAAGCTCGATGGTTGGTGAGGCCACTTCACCGCTTACGAACCTATTCTACCACCCACCACTACGGGTAGCAAAATGTGTGCCTGTCTTTTTTAGACAAAAAGAGCTTCAGCGATCTCGCAACTTCGCTGAAGCTCTCTGGCCGGTAAAACCTCTCGGCAAAACCTCGCCTCACATCCAGTACTATACAGCCTGTAGCTGTATTTGGCTAGTACTTTTTTACAGTAAGTTATCCCCACCTGTGGATAATGTGGAAAGTCACATTTTGCTTGATTTATATCATATGAGATATGACACTAACTAGCCTTAAAAGGCTAGTTACGATTTGGCGGCTTGCTTGTGTTTCCGGTGGTATGGCAGTGCTCTGATAGCCTACACCTTGCGTCGCAAAATCACCGTATAATCCTCTATAGACACCAAAGAATCTTGGGATTTTAGCCGATTCCCATCCATCTTCAAGGGTGACATACCTCCCTTCGGGAGCAGTATCGGCCTGTTTTACCAAAGAAAAATGGCCTGACCCCTGTAAGGGACAGACCATTTTTCTTTGGTGGGCGATATAGGATTCGAACCTATCACCTCCACAACGTCAATGTGGCGCTCTAGCCAAATGAGCTAATCGCCCTCACATAGTGAACTTAACCCAATATACCGGATTACCCCTGATAAATCAACCCCGGATCTTCTGATCGACCCCTGTTACACTGACCCTCCCAACACGGCGATGCATTGACACGCCTTTGCATAGGTAGTAACATAGCTGAGTTAAACGAGGTGTTTTGGTTTTGAGTACCAAACAACAAGCGGACTCCCTTGGGAGTTTCCAGTTGTTTTATGAAGAACTGCCGAGCGTTAAGCGAGTAGTGCGTGTCCGCCGAGTCCGAACTTCATAAGATAACAGTGTTTACAGATCGAAAAAGCAAAACCCTAGCCGAAGGCATATGCCTTCGGCTTTTTAGTACCGCTGTTATTTAGAGTTCCCCACAGGGTGGCGACCACTTTTCCACTGGAAAAAACAATAGCGTTATGTCAACATGTAGACATGGTTTGCATTTACTGCGGCGGCAAGACGCACGTTGGCAACTCCCGGCCCCAGAAGCGGCTGAACCAGGTCTGGCGTAGGCGTGAGTGTGTACAGTGCCATGCGGTCTTTACCACCGAAGAAGCCGCCGAGCTCAGCACCAGCGTCAGCGTCCGTGCATCTGCCCAAGGCGCTGTAAGCCCGTTTAACCGCGATAAGCTGTTCGTGAGCATCCTGAAGGCCGTCGGGCACCGGAAGACGGCTGTAGACGACGCCAGCGCCCTCTGCGCCACCGTCATCGCTAAATTGCTCCAGTCAACCGTACAAGCCGCCGTCAGCCCGGCCGACATCACCCGGATAACCCTGCAGGTACTCAAAAATTTCGACAATGCGGCCGGTGTGCAGTACCGGGCCTACCACTCGAACTGATTTTGGAGATGGCCCGAGCCGGTTGCACACGACACAACCAGCGACCGGGCGATAAGAACTTGATATGTCAGTACGCTAGAGCTATTTTTTAGTCTCGACGCCACCGGCAGCAGTCTCGACTACCACGGCCTTCTCAGTCACATCGAACTTGGTCAGATACCGCTTGAAGATGAGGCGCGTCTGGCTGTTGAATGCGGCCAAGCAGTTATAGAGCAGCGTGGTTACCGGAAAATACACCCATTGCAGCACCATGAACACCGTGCGATGACGCTTGTAGCGGGCAGGCTTGGGGGGTAGCGTGCGCAGTGATAAAAAGAGTGTAACCACCAGCGCCAGCACGCCGACGGTCTGGATGCGACTCACCAGCAACGGCAGTTCATAGACCCCCACGAACTTGTGGTTGATCTGAGATGGAATAAAACCGCCGACCAGTATCAGAATCGGCCCGACCGCCCAGGTAACGTGCCCTTCCAACAGGCGCCAGAATTTGCCCAGCAGATCGAGCTTGGATATCTTATTTTTGCGAAAGAAGCCCATTTCTGCCACGTAGGCTATATCCGAAGCACCGTACGTCCAGCGCCGCAGCTGAATAAACTGGGCCTTGAGCGTCTTGCGGTAGCTTTCCGACAGCACCGCGTCCTGGGAGATCGGCACGTGCAGCGGCAATACCCGGTATTTACCTTGGAATGCAAAATAGCTGCGCCAGAACTGATGACCGTCCTCCACCACCGTGCGTGCGCTCCAGAAATCGGTTTCGATGAGCGCGGCCATCGGCTGGGCATGGCTACTGAAGTTGCGCAGCGCGTGCAGACGCAACGAGACCACCAGGTTGAACAAGGAATTGCCGGTGGCTATGACGCGCATCGGCGCCGGTGCGTCCCAGATATTGTTCGTGTATAAGGAAACTGGTTGGTAGCTAGCGTGGATCGGGTCGGGCGCCGCCACGTACACATAGGTCAACGCGTTCAGGTAGTTCTTATCAGGCCTGTTGTCGGCGTCCAGCGTCGTTACCATCACCCGGACAGGATCTATATCGTGGTCTTTCAGGTATTGCTGCAGCTTGCGTGCCGCAAAGTTGATATTGCCGCCCTTGCCGACAATCTCACCGGGCAGCCCGGCAGGGTGCGCCACGGCGATAAAGTCCATGAATACATCTTTCTTCTTGTATTCAGCCTGGAGTGACTGCGCTAGTTCTTCTGTCTGCTCGCCCGCCCGGCCTTCGTAGGCCAGCACCAGCAGCACATTCTTCATGTTGAAGTCGCTGCTGAGTACTGATTCGATGGTCGGCTGCAGCACCTCGCGCGATTCTTTGTACGTCGCAACGATGATAGCGTGGATGACCTCGCCCGGTGGCATAAGCAGCGGCTGGATCTTGCTGCGCGTCAGCGCATCCAGGTGCCATTTGGGCCGCTTGGCGTTGTGGCTAGCCACTGCGCCTGCTTCCAGCTCCTTGAGCATCTGGCTCCACGGCAACCTCTGATGCACTTTCATCACGTGGAAACCATGCAGGCCACGCACCGCCCCGGCAATGCCACGGGTGAAGTTGATCAGCAGATAGACTAGCATGAACAGTACGCCAAGATTCAGCGGAGCCTGCCCCGGTATGAACGGTACGTTCACAAAACTCAATATAACCGGCAGGAACAGCATGAAGTACGAGAGCGCCCCTGGCAGGATCTCAAAGAACCGGTAATGACCACGGCGGTCTTTTTCGAAGGGAATCTCTAGGTCTGCCATATACCGTGCATGTCCGCCTAGCGCAATACTAGCAATGAGTTACTTACTACTATCAAAAACAGCAGGAGCAGGACGGTCAGGCCCAGCACTGCGAGCGATAGCTCGCGCTTCACTTTGTACACCCGATAGCTCAGTGTCAGGCTGACGCCAAAAAACAGTACGGCGGCAACCGCAAAGCCGATGATGTCGGTAACCGTACCAGTGGTATACCGGTCTATGCCTAAGGAAGCGCGATACGAGATGATGTAACTGCTGGTCCCCTGTCCTGCCAGCAGCTTTAGGACGATAAGCACGACGGCCGTAAGGGTCAGGAACGAAGTGCCGCTGACGAGCAGCAAGGCGGTCCTATCCTGGAGAAAGTGCTTTTGTGTTGCCATAGATTCTAACTAGTTATTGTAGCAGAAGAGGCTGCCTATAAAGTGCCGGAAATACTGGTGCTACTTGGTGCGGGTAAGGAGAGTCGAACTCCTGTCTCAACCTTGGGAAGGTCACATAATGGCCGTTATACGATACCCGCCAGGTATAAAAATGGAGCCATCTAGGAGATTCGAACTCCTGACCTGCGCGTTACGAATGCGCTGCTCTACCAACTGAGCTAAGATGGCACACCCTTTGTCTCCATGCATCCGCCTGGGAGCCTGCCGACCGCATTATTATACAAGCACTCAGTCCCTTCTTACAACAGAGACCAGGACGATGTACAATGGAACCTAACAATTCAGGAGACCAACCGTATGCTCAAAGAGTTCCGTAAATTCATACTGCGCGGCAACGTCGTAGACCTGGCCGTAGCCGTCGTCGTCGGCGCTGCATTCAATAGCGTCGTCCAGAGCATTGTCAAAGATTTCATCACGCCGCTCATCCAGGGCGTCAACCATGGCAACGCCGAGTTCGCCAAGGGAGATTTTACGCTTGCGAACCGCTTCACATTCCATTGGGGTGATTTTGTGAACACGCTCATCTCGTTCCTGGTCATATCCGGCGTGGTGTTCTTTTTGGTAGTACAGCCGATCAACAAACTGCAGAGCCTGGCGAATAAAAACAAGACCCCTGCCGAGCCGACCGAACGCAAATGTCCCGAATGCTTGAGCGAAATCCCCAAAGCCGCCAAGCGCTGCGCGTTCTGTACTGCCAAGGTCACACCATTGGCTAAATCCTAGCTGGCTGGACGCACATTGCGGATGCCCACGTATGAGCTGATGCCGCCCACCGTCAGCAGTACCGCCACCACGATGAGTGCACGATGGAAACCGGCGATATCCAGATGTGGGCCCGTGATTACCCCTACCAACGCGATAGCAATCAGGCCGGCCACACGTGCGACAGCATTGTTCACCGCCGATGCCACTCCGGCATTCTTGGGGTCGATCTGACTCAGTACTGCCGAGGTCAGCGGCGCGACGGTCATCGACAATCCCAGTGCGAACAACAGTAAGCCGGGCAGCAGTCCACCGAAGTAACTGATGTGTGCCTGCACCCGCAACATGAGCAGAAATCCTACCGCTGCAGTCAGCGGACCGGCCGTCATGAACAGCCGCGGACCATAGCGCCCGGCCAGCGCCCCAAACCTGCCAGAAAGAAAGAACATGACGATGCTGATCGGCATGGTAGCGACACTAGCCTGCAGCGCCGAATAGCCACCCACCTGTTGCAGGGTGATGATGAGCAGAAAACTGGAAACGGATAGCCCCGCATAAATAGTAAGGGTCGCGATGTTGCCCGCGCTAAAATTGCGCACCCGGAACAGTGACAAGGGTAGCATCGGCGCTTTGTTCCAGGCTTCGTAGCGGATGAACGCCGCCGATGCTACCGCTCCGGCAGCAAGCGGGATCCATATCAGCGGATTGCCCCAACCGTACGAGGGTTGTTCAATCAGCGCGAACACCGGAGCTCCAAGACCGATTGCACACAAAATCGCACCAAGCGTATCAATTTTGGTAGAGCTTTTTATAGCTTCCGGCTGTTCCACCTGCCTGAGCAGCCATATGGTGACCGCAATCGGCAGCACGTTCACCCCGAATATCCAGCGCCACGAGGTAGCGGCGACGATAAGTCCGCCCAACAGCGGCCCCACGATGGTCGCCACACTGAACCACGCCGTCCAGGTACCGATGGCTTTACCCTGAGCTGGACCCGAAAAGGCCGAGATGATCAGCGCCAGTGAGCTTGGCACCAGCAGCGCGCCGCCGATTCCCTGCAAGGCCCGGGCAAATATCAGGAATGTCCCGTTCGGTGCTAGCGCACAGAGTAGCGAGGCAATCCCGAACCAGATCAGCCCTGCCATCAGTATCCGTTTACGGCCGAACAGATCAGAGAGTGAGCCGGCTATCAGGATAAGCGAGCCGAGTGTCAGCAGATACGCATCCACAGTCCACTGCTGCACCACCAGGCCACCGCCCAGATCGCGGCTGATCGTCGGTAGCGCCACATTTACGATGAACCCGTCTATGGCTGAAACTACGGACGCCAATATACTCACCACCAGTACCAAACGCTGTTTCTTATTCATATACTTAGTATAGTAATCCACCTGCCCGCATCTTGTATACGAAAATACTATTTTGCCGACAATAAGCCACTGAGGAGCCGCTGCAAAGCTTGCGTTATACCCTTTCACCTGTTACACTTACCCCTGTTACTTTTTTGCGCTTGCCGCAAATAAGGCCGAGGGCTCGTAGTGAAGTCGGCCTATCACGCCTCCCTGTCACGGAGGAGATCGCCGGTTCGAATCCGGTCGGGCCCGCCAAAGTAAAAGGCTTAGCCGTAAGGTTAGGCCTTTTACTTTGGGCAAGCTTGCTTGCGATGCGAACCGTGCCGAAGGCAACGGTTCGGTAGAGCGAGGACGCGCGCAGGAATTTATTCCGAGCACGCCGGAACGGCAAAGCACGAAGTGCGCTATCCGGTCGGGCCCGCCAAGAAAAAAGAGCCACCATTTGGTGGCTCTTTTTTCTTTGTGAGCTCCAGCGATTAGAATCGGCGATCAGCGAACGAACGTGAGCATAGATCGCTGGTTCGATCTGGCGCGGCAGTTGTACTTCCCGCAAGCAGCGAATTCAGATATAGTTTTCGCCGGTAATACTCACGAAATAGTTCTCTATCTGCAACGTGGCAGCCTGCCAAATTGATTCAATAATATTTTCATGACATTATTTCTTCATGAGCGCCGAGACACTCCAATTTAGAAATGCGCAGCCTCAAGAAATTGGTGCAATAGCCCTGGTAATCGCCCGTGCAAATGCCCAACGTGACGGGGAGGCCCTTCCCATTGTCGTGAATGACGGCCAACTATCGGAACTACAGGACAGGATGGATAAACCTAATACGTGGGCATATGTTGCGGTCGAAGGCGACGAAGTAACGGGCTTGGCGTTAGGCTACCCTCGTACCGATGAAGCAACGCCCCCTGAGTCAGCAGATACAGAGTATCTATCCCTACTTATGGTTGAGCCGGACTCATGGGGTAGAGGCATAGCTAGCAGGCTGTTAGACTTAGTGGCTGAGCGGGCCCGTCTTGCCGGTAGAAGCAGGCTAACACTACGGACACGTGCAGCAGATAATGATCACGCTCGGAGCATTTATGAGCATAAGGGGTTTGCATCCACTGGAGTCACGAAAGAATCTCAGTACGGTCGACAGGTCGAATACCAGCTTGATTTATGAAACAGTTCAAAATCCGGTCTTCCGCAGTCCACCGTTCGTAGTATTACTCAGCCATACAGGCACCAGTACCCACCCGCCGGTGCGATGTCCCCGCCTGCCGTAGCGCATCGCCAATGTGCACCGAGGTCAGCGCATAGGCCACGTTCGGCACATCGGTTGACTTGCTGAATACGATGCCCGCCACCCGGCCGTTCTGCATCACGATCGGGCCACCGGAGCTGCCGGGATCCACCTGCCCTTGCACCAGATAGATTCCCCGGCCAAAATTTCCCTGGTCGTAAATACTCGCGCCTGCCGTTGCCCGGGTATCACGTATGATTCCTGGTGCGACCCGATAGTTGCCGCCCGGATAACCCAGCACTGCAACGGTAGTGTCGAGCGCGACATTCCGAGGGGCCAGCTCAAGCGGCGCCGCCGTAAGCCCTTGCACGCGCAGTAGCGCCAGGTCCAGCCCCGCATCAAAATAAATCGGCACCCCTTCGTAACTGTTGCCGCCATATTTGATGATCGGACGGCGTGATCCGGCCACTACGTGGGCATTCGTCGCCACAAGCGCCGGAGCCACCACAAACCCCGAGCCAGCAGCCACCCCGCCACAGCTGAAGCTCGTGATCCGCACCACTGATGCCGTCGCCTTGCCTGCAGCCGCCTGCACAGCCGCCGGATCATACTGGAAGGTGGCCTGCGGCCTGGGTTGCAAAAATACATACGGCTGCGCGTTCGGATTGATCTGGCCGTTAAACTCAGCGAAGACAGCGGGTACCGGTGGCATACGGCGCGTCAGCTCCTGCATGATGCGGGCATCGTTCACACTGTTGCTCAGGCCCACGAACGGCAGCCGGCCTACCATTACGCCCAACAGCCACACCAGCATAACGCCGGCCGCTAGCCCTGGCAAACTACCAAGTATTGTTTCGGCGGTTTCCAGTCCGCGGTTTTTTTGCAGCTTGCCCTGTCGGAATGACCAGTGGATCTTCTGCCCCAGATCAAAGCTACGCATGGCGGCATAGGTTGCGCTCAGCAGTACTAGCGCTGCGTTGATTACAGTGCGGAGCGTCAGGTCATCAAAACGCACCACATGCGGAAAGAACCAACCACTTATGAATAGCACCGAGAAAAAACCAGCGATAACGAACAGCTGCGAAAGGACGCCAATCCGGATACCTTCCGCAACCACCCCAGCCAAAAGTACGATGATAACCAGGTCTATCCAGTTACAGCCGAACATAGCCAGCAGTATGCACCGCCGTCCCAGACCCTGCAATAGCCATAAGCATTTCAGCCAGAATTCAAGTGCACAGTTTATTGACTTTAAAGCAACATTATGCTAATGTTTATGCAGGAACAAAACACAAAAATTATGCACCAGACCGAACCTACCCTTCAGCCACTGAATCCTGACGTCGAGCCGGACCAAGAACGTATAGCCGAGGTATCCGAGCATGTCGCCGAAGCACTCGGCCACACTGCCCTGGCCAGCGAATACATCGATGATGCCTATGTTACTGCCGGTATCAATCAGATCGAGGCACACCTTGCCGAAAAAGCAGCGGCACCTACAGCGCGAAAAGGCAACCGCGAACACGACATCGAAGCGGCCCACGAGGCTGCCAATCTGGAGAATCAGATTTTTGACGCACATGCCGAAGCCCTGGAAGAGAACAAGCTGTTCGACGCCTATAGTGAAGCCCTGCTAGAAGATGCGCACTTTGAAGCCCTCAAGGAGGACAAAGAGCGTGAAGCATCCAAGAGCCCTGAGCTGACGACAAAGGACAACAAGGACAAGAAACAGGCTGAAAAAGCCGAGACGGCTACGGATACCGATGACCCTACGGCCGAAGGTAGCACTGAAGCGCGCGCTCAGCAAGAAAGCAGCACAACCCAGAACGCTCGCACCGAAGCCTCGAAGGCGCTTGAACAGGCGGGCCTCAACACAGCCATGGCTGTCACGGGTGAAGTCACCAAAGATACGCTTGGCAACATAACTGTCCTGCGCGGTACCGACGCTACCGTCATTGCACCGGCAGCCGGCGGCAAACCAAAGATTACCGAATATCATTATGACCAAAAGAACGGCAAGCTGACCATCGGCACACAGCAGTTCGATGTCATACATGGCCCGAGGGCTTATGAGCAAACCCAACTTAAGCCTTGGCAGACATACGACAATGTAGAGAATCTGCCACCCCATATCGCCAAGCGCTTCGGCATCGAACGCCTCGTATTGGTCAAATAGCAAAAGGATGATCATTTTATGTCAGTAGCACAACACAACAATCTCCCAACACAAACAGCTGAAGGCTCCATCGCCGAAGTGGCGGCTACTCATGGCATTTCATTGGACGAGAACAGACAGGCACAGCTTGCTGCGACAGCCGCCTATATTAAAAGGGCTTCCGGTTACCCTGAGGCCCACAAGCCAGCCATAGTCTTCTGGGACACGAACGGCGTAGAAGTAAGGCGTACTGCCTTCTCGGAGCGATTCGGAACAACTGCCGCACAGCTAGACTTCACGCCTACACTCGAAGAGGATGGTGATTTCGTAAGTGGTGATGCCACCCCCCGGCCCGATCGTGCAACTGCATATGCCCTAATGGGACTACGCGGCATGCAGAACTATGCACTGCTTGTCGAGGCCGGCATCATAGAAAAACCTGAGGTCTTATACGGAAATACCAACCCTCAGATGGCAATCGTCGCGGAGCGGCTTGGGTTACTTTCTGACGTTGCCCGTGGGAACAGCGGCCATCAAGGCAAAGCACATACAGAGATACGCAAAGCGAATGCAAAATTGGAAGTACACGGTACGTATGACGAGGTACATGACCATCTATTTTCTCCCGAGACTCAACGGCTCGAGCGAGTGCTCAGTCGACGCCTAGCGGCCGAACAAGCTGGAGCTGCTGCACTGAGCGCATAGCCGCACCCTACGTAGGGTGCCCGAGCTTAAACAAGCCCTCCGGGGCTTGTTTGCTATAGTAGTGGCATGAAAACGATCATTGGGCTTTTGCCGCTGATACTAGGTGTCCCCTCGTACGCACACTACCTATATAGCGTATATAAGCGCAAGACAGTGCCGCACATGTATTCGTGGCTGATCTGGGCAGTGCTGGCGGGTATCGGCTACACCGCGCAAAGGAGCACCCATGCGGGGCCTGGCGCCTGGAACACCGGCTTTACAGCTATCGTGTGTTTCACTGTGTTCCTGGTGTCTATCCGCTATGGCGAACGACGGTTGAGCCGGCTCGACCTATGGCTGCTCGGACTTGCCGTGATTGCCATCATCATGCGGCTGCTCAGCGGCAATTATGTGGCCACTACCCTACTTGCGACCATCGCCGCTTCCGTGGGATTCGTGCTCACCATCAAAAAGGCGTACCGGCGGCCAGACCAGGAGAACCTGGCCACGTTCAGCATCAATGCCCTGCGCAGCCTCATCTCGCTGTTTGCGCTGGGCGCCGTCACGTTTACGACGTTTTTCTACCCGTTCTGCATGATGCTGGCCAATGCGGCGGTAGCAGCTACCATACTCATCCGGAAAAGGCCGGGCAGCGAAAAGCCGCAGGAACCGTAGGTTACTGTGACAGAATCATTTGAACACGAGCCACGACGAGAGGCGGACGGCAGCTATTTGCAGCCAACCAACGCCCTACTCCCGGCAGCGAGATATACGGCGTGGATGCCGCGCGGCTACCCTTTGCCGACGGTAAGCTTGGTATGCGATATTCGTGAACGGTGGTGCGCTGCCTCCTGTCAGTTTCCAACGGGTTGCTTTGCCGGTGTACTCGCACGCCGCCGGGTTTGGTGATGCTTAAAGCTTGCAAAATGTATGCAGACTTGGCATACTAGCGCACATGAGCGGCATGCGCGCACAAATTATGACCATTATCATTCCCCACCGGGGAGATTTAATGGCGCGCGCCTAACGCACACAATACTAAAGCCATCAAATCCCCTGGAACACCCAGGGGATTTTTATTTTTTGTAAAGGATAGTAGCAATGACCATGACGACAACCAGAGAAACACTGTATACAGACGAACAGACGCAAGATATGTTCGTAGAGGCAGAAGCCGATGCGGTAGCCGATACCATCTGGCAAGTGATGGAACCACTGCGCGGCGACGGCGAGCTAGCGCAGCGCTTCCAGGCATATGTGCCGCAAACACCCTCGCTCGAGGTGCCGCGCTATGCCCTGCCTACCCGCCACCAAAACACCCGCCACCGCATATTCTGGAAGGCAGACGGCAAGCTGGCTGGTGGTTCGTACAAAGGCCGGGGCATGTTCAGTGACGTATTGGGCGCTGAACTAGAAGCTGAACAGACTGGCGAGCCGTTTACGGAAATTGTAGTGGGCAGCACCGGAAACCATGCTGCGCAGGCAGCCCTGGTGGGTACACTTCGGGAAAAGCGGGTAACCGTGTACATGCCCGAGGGCACCGTGCAGACCAAGCAGGACAACGTCCGACGGTTTGGCGGCAACATCATCTTTCTGGCTGACCTAGATGAGTGCTTAGCTGCAGCCGCAGAACATGGCGAACGGCCGGGAGCACGGTTCGTACACCCATTTGATACACCGAGAGTCATCGCCGGCCAAGGCACGGCAGCGCTTGAACTCTACGAGCAGCTACTCGCGCATGGGGTAGATGCCGACAAAACGCCCTTGGAGTACATTGTGCCCGCTGGAGGCGGCGGCAATCTCACCGGCCAAGCCGTGGCACTCGAGCGGCAGCTACCGGGCAGTATGCTGCGCTTTGTCCAGTCAGCTGGAGCCGCCGCATTGGTCGGCATCAAAAACAACAAACCGTTCACCGGAAAATTTGACGCTAGCGTTGACGGCGCCGCCGTACGGAATCCTGGTGCCTACGCCAGCGTCCTTGCACGCTCGGACCGGTATGTGCACAGTGGCATGGAGGCAACCGATGGCCAAGTAGCCGAAGCGATGAACGTGGTCCGCAAGTTTACCGACTTTTATGAACCGGCGGGTGTTTTGGCCATGGCCGGCATCCTGGCCGAAATGGACGCTGATATAGAAGGTGCCCGCCTTTTTGCTGGTCACGGCTCTGGTATGAACACCACTTTTGATAAAGTAGCGTACTTTGCCGC
Organism: Saccharimonadales bacterium (SeqCode); assembly: GCA_035479715.1. Lineage (GTDB taxonomy): Bacteria > Patescibacteriota > Saccharimonadia > Saccharimonadales > UBA4665 > JAJZCD01. Next base: position 40,527 of record DATIIK010000010.1, read on the forward strand.
TGCCGGAGTCCGTGAAGGACGACTTGATAGCGCAGAGGAATTCGATATGAAATCAGACGCACGGCTGCGCCTGGGGCGCATGGCAAATGCACTCGAAGAACAGGCGATGGAGACCACAGCTGCCCAAGAGGCAGCCCGTCAAGCCGCCCGGCCTGTGCGCAGCGGCACACGTGTAGCCAGCGGTAGCTGGTAAGACAATGGCATTGTGATAAATATCACCGACCCGCCTCCTCGTCTCTGGCTAGATAAGAAGATGAGTGAGACATTGTTCGACACACGCACCGGCGGCCTGGTGGACCGCGAGACTATAGAAGCGGATGGCATCAATTCTGATACTGCCGCATTGCTTAGTGTATCCGGGCTCTTACGCACGCATGATTTCCCCTTCCATGCTGGTGACTTCCCTATCGACCCGCCGGCACAGTGGCCACGTGAACGGTGCATAGAAGCCGGACGGCTAGCGGTATCCGTCCTACTGGAACCAGCCCCCGGAGAGCGGGTTGGTCAGTCCATGGAAGTGAGCAAGCCCGCCAAGACACCTCGGCTCACCCGTGAACACGCTGAGCGTCTGTACGTCTTGGGGCACTTCCCCAGCCGGTTTACTATCCGCCGAGAGTTCGGGAGTCTCAGTGGCCTCGGCCAAGCCGCCGAGATACGCATGAGCAAGAACACGCTCTATGACAACTGGCCGCTGGCTGAATACGTCAAGTACGCACACAGTCTGGCAACCGGCCTCAGGCGCAAACCGCGTGAACCTGATTACGAGGCCTTGGCCCACGACGGCAAAGGTCCGACTCTATACCAGATTGCCCAGCGAGTCGGCGGTATTCGTAAGCTCAACGAACTCATTGGCTATCCAAATATCCACAGCTGGAACGAAGAGGATTATCTGCAATGGGGCGTACGGGTAGAAAAAGCTAACCGAGACGGCGTCCTGACCGCGCGGCTCATTACAGTTTTATCCAAAAAGAAACGAGGGCCTTCGGTAAGTACCCTAGAGAACAAGTTTGATGATCTGGGTGTATTCCAGGAGAAGGTCGCCGAACACCGTAAAGTGATTGATGCGAATGAACGCCGACACTATATGTGGCTCGGCCGCGAATATCGGGAGCTTGAAAGGCGCGGGCTCGGGTTAGATCTCGCCCCGAATACGATTCGTAATAACAAACACATCCAGCCATACACGGCAAAGTTCCTGGTCGCCCAACGCTGCGTACCAGGTCTCAACCCACGCGCAATACCGAACCTGGCTATTATGCCGCTAGGACTGTTCCAGGCCACACTGCAGGACCTAGTGCCCATCTTGACAATCGAAGATATAGAAAATGCGGCACAAGAACTGCATGTTGCAAAAAACCTATGGCCGCTAGAGGAATGGAAGCGGTATCTGTGGGTCTCCCGACGAGAGTTAGGCTACGTACGGGCCGGCAACGAGGTGCGCTTTACGGGCGAGGACCGATTCAAAAGGCCCCAGCAAGTCGCCCCCTACTACAACATACCTAATCAACCGTGATAAACCGGTGTGCGTGATGGGCCTGCTCGTACTGCGCGACGAATGAGGCGACATCGGTGAGCTTTATGGAGATATGTGAGGCCTGCATCTTGCCATTGGCAGTACCGGTGAGCTTGACGATTTCCAATGTGTCACCAGCCTGAATAACGTCACTGGTCTGACCCACCTGGAGCTTCTCGAGCGCACGTACGACCGCCGGAGGTACATCAGTGCTGGATTCTGAGATGGACTGGTCAGCGTAGGCGCCACCGGCCGCCTTATCAGGGGCATCGGAATATTGGGCCACAAGCGCGGTAAAATCTGCCCCGCCCTGCAGCTGCTTGAGTATGCTGCTAGCTTTGGCGCCAGAAACCGTGTCGAGCGTAGCTGCGACCTTCTGCGCGAGTAGCTCCTGCGTGACTTCACGCTTGAGATCGCTGATGGACCAGCCGAAGAAGATGTTAGCCACATTGGCGAGCTCCTGTGGGCTCGATTGATTCTGCGCCTGCAGTGCTTCCAGCTCCTGGTTTACCTCGGCGGAACTGACACGGATGTGGTTACGATCAGCCAGTTGCTTGACGTAGGCGTCCTGGACGACCTGGTTGAGCGCGATGGGCTTGTAACGCTGCAGCTGGCGTTTGCCGTCCTTACCAGCAAAATTCACCCGTTGCTGGCTTTGGTAGTAGTGCTCATAGCGGCGCAGTTCGAACAGGTAGTTCTCGTAAGCCACGAACCGCCCGCCCGCCTTGGCGGCTGGGAATGGCAGCACCTGGGTGATGCGGTATGTGAACGACGAGGTAGATTGGAACTTATACAGCGAAAGCAGCGTATACACAAAGAACCCGACGATAGCCAAGATAAGCAGCGCCGTAGAAGTGATGACAATCTTATGCTTGGAGTGCTGCAAGGGATATTTGTACTTGCGGGCACCGCGCAGCACGTCCTCACGGTGTTCTGCCACCGTCTCGTTGGTAATACGCGGGATGTTTTCAAACGCCTCTTGGATGCGCTGTTCGCTCTTCACTTTTTTAAAGCGCTTGGGCACCGGCGGCAGTACCGTCCTTACCTTGCGCAGGCGCTCCGTAGAAATATGAGGATGTGGTTTCTTCATGACAATCTAATTAACAGGCGCAGACGGTGCGTTATTCACCGCTATTCCCTCGCTGCGCAGGATCTCAAGAAGCCTCTTCTGGATATGCGCAGGCTTGTGGATGTAGTGGATAACCAGGTCTCCGACAAACGTCTGCATCATTATTGTACCAAATCCGAGCAGCGTTTCCTGCAGTCCGGCTACCTCGTAGTTGACCATCTGGATCTGGTTGAGCCCCATATCGACCACACTACGGTGGAAAAAACCTTTCTGGGTGATCTGGATGAACCGCTTATCGGTCACGATAAACACGCTGTAGTACCAACTCATCCAGGACGGGAAGAACAATAGTGCCGACAGCACGATACTGACCACAAAGCTTAGATAGAAGAAATTCATAGTGGGCGGACTGTTAGGCTTGGCGTAGGTAAGGATGAGCGTATAGAGCGGGCCGACCAGCAGTCCCAGCGAGCCCCAGATAAGCCCTTTGCGCATCACGATAGGGTGTTTGCGGAACACATAGAGCACTTCCTCGTCATCGAACTGGTCGGGAAAGTACTTAACCTTGCTGTTTGTTGCTTCTGATTTGTCTTTGCTCATATGGCAATAATCCGTAAGCGTATTGTAGCAGAATGCCGCGGTATGTATCAGCTCGTCGCTATGCTAGCGCCTAGAGTCTGCCCGCATCAACTATTCAGGCAGTATCGGACGGGTTAAAAGAAAAGCTTCCCACTCTGGATGGCGATACAAGCCTGATCCCGATGTTTCTGCCGTATTGCTAACGTACTGCTCATCATGCCCGACAAGCGCGGTCTGGCCTACGATATGACTGAGGGCAGTATCCCGCACGCTCAGGGGAACAAATTGTTTTTCGATGCCATTTGGCACATACGCCACACCTTGCGGAGACACAATCAGCGTAGTGTTACGTTTGACCTGGTCACCGGTGATGATATCCCCAATACCGCGTGCCGCCAGCTCGCGCCGGGCTCTCGCTATCGTTTCTCTGTATATATCTTCGTCAAGAGCATACTGCGACTCGTTGGCAGCACCCCGCTCCATCGGCAGGAACTTATCGATACTCCAGCGGCTGATTACTCCAGGCAGCCCTGGTGTCTTCGTTCCAATGATAAAGGGTTCCAATATGTCAACCATTTCCGGAATGCGTTGATAGGTCAGGCCGGTCGCCAGCGTGTTGACTTTGATTTCGGGGAACGACTGGAACCTAGGCCGCACTTCTTGGGCAATTTCCAAAAAGCGCAGTGGCGCCCGATAGGCGAGCCTATGGCCACGCATGGCTATCTGAAGCGCTGCATTCGGAGCGTCGATTGGGATGCCAGCCCGGACGAGCTTTGGGATCACGCGCTCGAATAAGTCCCGTTTTCGCGGCTGCGTCATAACCAGCCCATTAGTGTCTACGGAGACCGCTAGGCGTCTTTTGATCGCATGGTCTATAAGCTCTGGAAGGTCTTTCCGCAAAAAGGGGTCGCCGCCCGTAAAGTGGAATATCGAGCCGCCCATGTCACTAAAGGGATCGATAAGCCGGGTTTTTACTTCTTCGGTAGTAAGCGTGGTGTCAGTATCAACGCCAGGCGAAGTGGCATGCACCTGCTCCGTGATCTCTGCTGGCGTATTGAACGTGGCAAAACAAAACCCACAAGGCTCGTTACAAAACGCATTCGCTTCGTAAGCGAGCCGATGAACTCTTCGTTCAAGGTCTCGTGGCATAGCTTTGTACACGTAACTATAGGCATAACGCCGAAAAGATTCAAATTTTAGCGCATAGAAAAAGGCTGGGTACTACCAGCCTTTTTCTTGGTGCCCCCGAACGGATTCGAACCGCTAGCTTCTCCTTAGGACGGAGTTGTTTTATCCATTGAACTACGGGGGCGAACGAGGAGTGTGCAGAATGTGTTTACATATGCTGCACCTCCGAGTGAGCCTAGGCGTTTGCGATAGCAAACGTGGGGGCGAACGAGCGTATTGCCGACGCCATGCTTGGTGGCAAGTGGGAGCAAAATCGCTGTTTTTGGTGCTATTTTACTAGCTCGTAAATGTGCCATTGAACAATTTTATTATTCAATTTCTGATCTGTTACAACCTTATTTTGGCTGTGTGAACCGCTCATGCACGGTCTCGTAATCGTACAACTCTTCCGGCTTGAACCAGTGAGCAATTTCTTGGTCAGCCTCGCCCTTTTCAGCACTAGCGTGGACGATGTTTGCCACTCCCCGCCCGATCTTGCTGGGCGCACCGTAATTGACGTGGGCGTAGTCGCCACGGATCGTTCCAGGCTGGGCACTCTTGGGTTCGGTTGGACCGACCATCTTACGGACGAAATCGATGGCTTCGATACCTTCCAGTACCATCGCGATGACCGGGCCATCTTGCATGGTTGCCAGCTGGCTTTCAAAGATGTCATCGCCCTTACGTGTCTTGAGGCCGCCGATGCCTTCATAGTGTTTGAAGAAATCATCATAGCCAGGCTGCAACATCTTCAGACCGATAATCTTGAGGCCGGCACGTTCAAAGCGCTGCATCACCTCGCCCACGATACCGCGCATCACTGAGTCAGGCTTGAAGATGATAAGGGTTCGTTCTACATGTTCCATTTAGAATCCTTGTTTAGTTTAATCTTACGGCTCATTCTAACAGATGTAAGAACCCTTTGCTACCGGTCCAGCTAGACTAGCCTGCCAGAGCAAACATGTGCGGTAACGCGGGATTTTACGCGTATAATGAAACATATGCGTTTTAGTAAGGCACGGACTGACTTTTTGGAATACCTGGAGATCGAGCAAGGCCGCTCCGGAAAAACCATCGCGAATTATGACCACTACCTGATGCGCCTTAGCGACTTTGCAGGCGATATTGCTGTGTCCGACATAGATAGTGAGATAGTACGCAAATGGCGGCTGTGGCTGAACCGGCTCGGCACCAATACTAGTGACGAATTGGGCAAATCTACCCTGAACTACCACCTGATCGCCCTACGCAGCTTCCTCAAGTTCTGCAGCAAGCGCGACATCCCTGCCCTGGCTGCAGACAAGATCGAACTCGCCAAAGCCAAGCGCAAACAAGTCACCTGGCTAGATGAAGAAGAGCTGGAACGGCTGTTTGCACAGCCTGACCTGACCAAGCTAGGCGGCATGCGCGACCGGGCAATCTTGGAACTACTGTTCAGTAGTGGGCTGCGCGTATCAGAACTCGTGGGGCTCGACCGCGACCATATCAACCTGAAACGCCGTGAATTCATGGTGCGCGGCAAGGGCGAGAAAGACCGGCCGATATTCATCAGCGCCGAGGCGGCAGCGTGGCTACAGAAGTACCTGGACGGGCGCAAGGATAATACCAAACCGCTCTTCATCCGCTTTGCCGGCAACAAGAAAGTGGATCTGACCGGGAATTATCACCGGCTGACCGCCCGCAGCGTGCAGCGGCTGGTTGCAAACTATGCCCTGCTGGCTGGCATAACCAAACATGTGTCCCCGCACACGCTCAGGCACAGTTTTGCGACTAACCTGCTGATGAACGGCGCTGACATCCGCAGCGTCCAAGCCATGCTTGGCCACAGCAACATCGCGACTACACAGATTTACACCCATGTAACCGACCCCCACCTGAAAAAGATCCACGAAGAATTTCACCACTTGTAATACATAAGACACCCTCTATGAGGGTTTTCATCGTAACGCACTACCTAAAAGCCGGCCGAACCTCGGGCGTGTTGGAAGCTAGTTACACAGGGCGGCCGGGTTCACGTTCGTGCCCGTACCGATAGTGAAATGTTTACAGACATCACCGCCACTGCCGATAGCATAGGCAGGAATACTATCAGGATTCTGGGTTGCTGCCAACTGCATGCGTACCTGTACGCGGCGTAATTGGTCCTGTGCCCGTCCGGTGGCATCGAGCACTGCTTGGGAGCCGGAGAATGTAGCATCGGTACCACCGACAACCGTGCCCGTGACCGTCACGCTCGGCGCATCATGATATAGCGTCGTGGCACGCATATAGTAATTCTTGGAATTCGGGGTGAAATTGATGGTGGATTGGCAGGTGCTCGCATTGCATGACGCCGAACCGACATAGGCACGGGCGGCGGTATTGAAACTAGGCAGATTGATCGTCTTGCTACCAAGTGGCGTCAGATAGACCGACACTGTGTTGCCTGCGAGAGCACCGAGATTTGTATCAGGATCCTGCACCAGATCAAGTCGCAACACGCCGTAGCTACAGCTCCAGCTAGCGGCCGTCGGGAATGTGTACTCGTCTGCGCCGGTACATGATGTGTCATTACCGCCCGGCTTCCAGCTGAACGTCATAGACGTAAAGTTTTTGGTTGCAATCAGCGGCGTCACAACAGAACCGGTCTGGGTCAGCTGGAATTGCAGCGACTTGGGGTTCGGATCAACCAGGATACAGCTATACTGCACACCTGTGGCTAGTGGAGTGATTGCTCCGCCGATGCCAGTGGGCTGCAAGGGGTCGTAATCACCATCACATGATGCCTTCGTGGGCATCGCACCTACGCCGTTCGTGTTGATGTAGTTCTGGATATTGCTGGCAGTAACGTTAACGCCGGATTCGGCCGCATAGAACGCCTGAGCACTCAGCTGACGGTCAAGCGCCTCGCGCGAGTTGCGGCGGGTCACCTGTGCCACGCCTAGCACGATCAGGGTGATGACCAACATCATGATCATGACGATCAGGAACGAAGCCATGCCAGACTGGGATTTGATACGCATTCCGCTCATACTTAGCCTATTGTACCGCATCATCCGCTTACCCGCTGCCCAATTGCCGTACTTAATGCCGAAACGGAGCAAAATTGCGAACCGGTCTGGGTCTTGCACTGCAGGTCATCAGCTGCAACGACTGCGCTGTTTGCATAGTTGGCTGCACCGGGTGTACACCCGCCAGTACTTGACCCCTGCTTGGGGCTACACAGCAAGTCCGGATCACCATACGCTACGCGCACCGTCAGTGACCAGGTGGCGGTCACGCCGATCTTCTGCAGGTCAATGTCAGCAAGGCGCATATGTGAATCAAGCAGCTCAGTCCCTCCTGCCGGTACGGGCGAAGGCATGGCACAGTTGCCTGCCGGACGGTCAAATTCGTAGAGGCCATAGATCGACGAGTTGGGCTGTTTTCCCAGGGTATAGATGAATTCTCTTGAGCCAGCACAGAAAAAGCCTTCGGTGCCATTCGTGGACGACGTGTCCGTGGCGTTGAATTGGATAGCCTGGGTAATAGCGTCGATGGCATTCTGGGTGGCCGCCTGAGTTGCGGAGCTATTCACACCCCTGTAGTAGTCGCTGGTAAAATGCACGATGCCAAAGGTGATCACGAGCACCACGATGGCAGACACCACGGTCGCCACCATCAGTTCTACGATGGTAAAGCCCGCCTGGTGCAAGCCAGGCCGAGCGAAGCGAGAGTGTTGCCATTTGGCGACACGGCGGTACCACTGCTGCAACGCAGAGATGGTAAAGCCCGCCTGGTCTGAGTGCGCTGCAGTCTTCATTATTTCAACCTATAGTACATGGTTACACTGCTGTCGAGGTCGGTATTGGAATTCAGGCTCGTCCACCGTGCCATAACAGTGTACACGCCGCCGACCGGGCCGGTGATGCTAAGCTTGTACGTAGCGCCGCTGTTCGTAGTAGAGGATTTGATATCGCAGCCAGCGCCACTTGTCTGGCTGCCGCTGATCGGGTCAAAGCAGTTGCCGCTGGTAATAGTGCCGCTGTTACGCAGGAGTTCAAGCTGTGCCTCTACTACTCGCTGTGCCTGTTCACGTTCCTGGGTGGCCTGCAGGGTCGCGGCGTTACGGTTGCTCGTCACATATGCGCCCACCAGCACCAGGCTGATGATCGCCATAGCGATGAGCACCTCTACCAGGGTGTCGCCCCGCTCATTGCGGATACGCAGACTCATGAGCAGGCTCCTGACTGGATCTGGATATCTACGGCTACACCTTGCGCGGAGCCGCTACTACCACCGATGGTATATAAGGCGGATTGATTGCTGGTAGTGCCGCTATTGAAGCAGGCGGTAATCTGTTTGGCCGGGACGTAATTGGGGTCGGCATCAAGCTTGTCTGCAAATTGCAGATGATCGGTCGCATTGACGGCCGTACCTTTGACCCCATAGAGCTGCAGGGTCTGAGCGCCGGAACAGATACCGTTGCAGCTGGTACTGTAGCTGGCGAGCGTGCTGAGCATGGCAAATCCCGCTACGGGCGTACCGTCGGCTTTTGCCCATGCCGGCGCCAGGCCACTCTCCAGCTGCAGGTCCTGCGTGATGCCGGTGAGGCTGGTGTTATTAAAGCCATTGCCGGGCGCGATCGCCTCGGGCATGGCTTCGTGTAGAGTGCTGGCTTCATCGCCCGTACTGTTCAAGCGGTTGCCCGCAATGGCGAACACCAGGATCTTGTCGGGAAAAGTCGGTACGCCAAGCTGGACGGCCTTGCCCAGGAACACACAGCCGCCATTGGTACCCTGTTTCTGGGCGCCATCCTTCAGTTTTGGCATGATAGGAGGCGTACTAGTACAGGTAAAGCTGCCGGAGTCTGGAAAATAGCCGCTGGAGGCCTCATTGATAATCTGCTCGAACTGCTGCTTGAGATCGTTGGCGCTGGTAGTGAACTGGGTCTTGTTTGCCCGGCCGCTGATGAGGATAACGGCGGATATGAATAACAGGCCTGTCACAGCCAGTACGATCAGGGTTTCTACAATAGTGAACCCGTTTTCGGCCCTAGGGGTACCGCCCACTTTCATGAGCCCAGTATAGCAGGAAGCATAAGCAAAACGCTACCCAACAAGTAGGCTTTGGTACCAATTGATCAGCTGCGTCCCGTAGAGTACGGTCAGGACGGTGCCTAGCAAGAGGTATGGGCCGAATGGGATGTGCATGCCCAGGCCCCGCTTGCCCTTGACGAGCGCAGGCAGGCTACCGAGCGTACCGAGCAGCGATGCCACAAAGATTACCAGGAACGCTTTTGCGGGCGTGGCGGCAAGCAGACCCAGCACCCCGGCAAGCTTGACGTCCCCTCCGCCGATCCACTTTCCGCCCGAAGCCTGATACAGCACATAGAACAGTCCGAATATGATGGCCGCAGCCACCAGTGGCTGCCACAGTGCCGTAAACCGTTGGACCCACACAGCCGAAACAGCTACCAACACCAGGCCGAGTACCGTCAGCGGCAACACAATCCGGTCTGGCAAGGTGAACCAACGCAGATCGTATACGGCAAGTGCCACAAAGCCCACGAGCATCAGCAGCCAGCACATCAGCTGGAACAGGCCGACCCCATGCAGACCGTACGGCCAGGCTAGGTAGGACCAGGCGAACAGCGCAGCAGTAGCGGCCTCCACTATGGGATACTGCCGGGAGATAGGAGTCTGGCAGTAGCGGCACTTGCCGCGAAGGTACAACCAGCTGAATAGCGGCACCAGGTCTTTGGCGGCGAGCTCGTGGCCACAATGCGGGCACATGGAGCGGCCTTTGGTGATAGAAAGCGCGGCGCGGCGCTTTGCAGCGGTTTTGGTCTTCTTACCATGCAGCATATCCTGCTCATGCAGGCGCCATACGAGCGCGTTTACAAAACTCCCCAGCACGAGCCCAAAGAGGACTACAATCGCAACAATCATTAGTGGGTATAGTAGCACAAAAACAGGCTCCGTTGCCGGAGCCTGTTCAGCTTTACCTAATCTATGCAGACTAGCTAGAAGTACACTGAGACGTACCGCCACCGCTCTCTACTGCGTAGAGGACAGCGATCTGACGAGACGTACCACCCTTGGCGGTCTGAGCATCTTTACAGGTCGAGCTTGGGTAGACCGTAACATCGTCCGTGTTAGTGGAGGTCGTGTCAGCTGTCAGCTTAGCGCCAACTGTAACGTTTGTGGGGTCGTAGTAGCCCATTGTTCCTACAGCAGCTTTTAAGTTAGCCGTAGTAAGCTTGGTGAGGTCACCACCATTGTTGTTGACAACTTCCTGTGTGGCACCCAGGATACGGGAAACGTCGTTCTTGCGGGACGTATCACGTGAGTTACGCTGCAGGGCAGGAACGGCCAGGAACACGATCAGCAGGATCAAACCAGCAATCGCAAGCACGATCAGAACTTCGATGATAGTGAAGCCCTTCTGGTCTTTAGTTTTCTGTAAATTCTTTAGCATTGGTGAATGCCCCCCTTTTGTTTACTATTATCGAAACTGCTAATGCTAGGATAGTACGATATTACCGCAGCAAAAAGCAACTACTTATCCACAGGTTCACCGGCTAGGTAGCGCTCGTGAAACTACTGTTACCGGCAAGACCGTAGATAGGTAGCAAAACAGCGGCCACGATAGTAAAGGCAACGACGCCTAGCAGCACCATCATGACCGGTTCGATGATGCTGGAAATATTGGCAACTTCAGTGTCGACTTCTTTTTCGTAGTAGTCAGCTACTTTGGCCATCATCTGTTCGATGGAACCGGATTGTTCACCGATGCGCAGCATGTTCGGTACGAGCGGCAGGAAGTTGGTGTCATGCTCGATGCTGTCCGCCAAGCTTTTACCACCCTTCACCTTGTCGATGGCGCGGGCGATGGAGTGCTCGATGTGGATGTTGTTTACCGCATCACCGGTGATGGTAAGCATTTGCAGCAGTGGCACCCCGCTTGCGACCAATGTCGTACCCGTACGGGCGAACCGGGCCATGTAGACTTTCATGAATAACGGGCCGATCGGCCACATCTTCATCTTTGCCTTGTCGATAAACAACTTGCCCGGACCAGTACGGGCCCAGCGCGTCGTCAGGAATACGGCTACCACCGCTGCGATCGCTACAAGCCACCAGTCATGGATAATAAAATCGGACAGGCCGAGGAGAAGCTTGGTGACCAGCGGTAGATTAGCACCGGGCAGGCCGTCATATAGTATCTTTACCTGTGGCAGCACTTTGACCACCATGAATCCGACCACACCGCCCATCACGAGCAGCACGATTACGGGATACGTCATGGCGCCGCGGATCTTGGCGTTCAAATCGGCCTCCTTTTCCTGCTGGACTGCCAAGCGTTCCAGGGCAGCATCGAGTGTACCGGATGTCTCACCGGCGGCAATCAGGCTGATATATATCTGGTTGAAGACACGCGGGTGCTTGGCCATGGCTGCGCTCAGTGTGGAGCCGCCCTCCACATTTGAGATGATCTGACTCAGCACGACCTTGAGCGGCTTGCTCACGGTCTGTTGGCTAACGCTACGCAGCGCTTGTAACAGCGGTAGGCCAGCGTTGATAAGTGTGCTCAGCTGGCGGCTGAACAGCACGCGGTCTTTGGCGCTCACCCGGTTAGTAAAAGCACCGAATATGCTCGCGCCACCAGACACCAGCTTGATATCGGTCGGCACCAGGCCCTGGCCGCTGACCAGCTTAGCGGCCGCCGTTTCACTGTCGGCCTCTACCATAGCTTTTACCTGCTCGCCCGTAGCGGGATTGCGTGCTGTGTATTGGTAGTTCAGCATCGGGTTAGTCTCGCATCAACCTGTCTAATTCGTCTTGGTCAACGGCAAAGTTACGCGCCTCGTCGTAGCTGATGGTGCCACTGTGGATCAGACTGACCAGCGTCTTGTCCATGCTCTGCATGCCGAACTCGCCGCCGGTCTGGATGACGGCATCGAGCTGGTGCGTCTTGCCCTCACGGATGATGTTACGCACAGCTGGCGTAACCACCAGGATCTCTGCTGCAGAAATACGGCCGCCGCCGATGCTCGGCACCAGGCGCTGGCTACAAATGGCCATCAGGATGTTACTGAGCTGGGCGCGGATCTGCGGCTGCTGGTGCGGCGGGAACACGTCCACCATACGATCAATACTCTGGGCAGCACTGTTGGTGTGCAGAGTCGCGAACACCAAGTGGCCGGTTTCGGCGATGGTGATTGCGCTGGCGATGGTTTCCAGGTCGCGCATTTCGCCGATCAGCACCACGTCTGGGTCTTCACGGAGGCTGCTGCGGAGTGCAGCGCTAAATGAATACGTGTCGTAGTGAACCTCGCGCTGGACGATGACACTGCGCTTGCTCTTGTGGGTGTATTCGATGGGGTCTTCGATGGTGATGATGTGGCTGGCCCGCTCTAGGTTGATCTTGTGGATAAGCGCCGCCAGGCTCGTAGACTTACCGGAGCCAGTCGGGCCGGTCACCAGTACCAGGCCACGTGGGTAATCGGCGAACTTAGAAACGATGGGCGGCAGGCCAAGCTGCTCGATGGTACGGATTTCGCTGGGGATAAGACGCAGGGCTGCGGCCAGATTACCGCGCTCGTGAAAGGCGTTCACGCGGAAGCGGCCCAGATCGCCGAAGGCGAAACTGAAGTCGAATTCCTTGTCTTTCAGCAGGATCTGCTTCTGGTCTTCGTCCAGGATGGCAAAGATCAGCGTCTCGACCGACTCTTCGGTGAGGATGTCTGCACCCGTTACCGGTGCAAGTGACCCGTCGACACGGAGCATGGGCGGCAGGCCGACTTGCAGGTGAAGATCAGATGCCTTCTTTTTGACGACCTCTTCAAGGAGGATTTCTATTCTGGGTTGTCCTTGCATTGCCACCGTGCTGTTCTTCTTTCTTTCTGATTATGCGCTATTAGCAGACGCGACCCGGTTTACTTCATTGACGGTTGTTCGTCCAGCTAGTGCCTTCAGGTATCCATCTTGGCGCATCGTGACCATGCCTTCTTTTTTGGCCTGCTCCTCGATTTCCGTACTGGTTGCCCGCTTCAGGATAAGCTCCTGGATGGCTTCACTGATATCGAACACTTCGTAAACCCCCATACGGCCTTTGTAGCCTCCGGGCGAGTCGGGGCTGTCTACGCCCTTGGTTAGAGTATAAGCGGAATCACCCCGCAAAGGCAAGGTATCATAGCCAAGGTCCTTGGCCGCTTCGGCCATCCTTTCCTTGGTTTCGGGGAGGTACATGCCTAGCGCCTCTTTGATAGCGGCCGTTTCGGCGACGTCGGATTGATAGGTCTCTTTGTTCTTGCCGATGCGCCGCACCAGCCGCTGGCCGATCACGGTGTGTACAGTACTGGCGATCAGGAACGGTTCGATACCCATGTCGAGCAGGCGCGGCAGGATGCCGGCAGCACTGTTGGTGTGCAGCGTGCTGAACACCAGGTGTCCCGTCAAGGACGCCTGAATGGCCAGCTCGGCTGTTTCTCGGTCACGAATCTCTCCCACCATGACGATGTCCGGGTCCTGACGCAGGATAGAGCGCAGGCCTCCTGCGAACGTCAGGCCCACGTCGGCGTTCACCTGGATCTGGTTGATGCCGTCCATTTTGTATTCAACCGGGTCTTCCAGCGTGACAATATTCACACCGTCGGATTTGATCTCCTGGAGCAGTGCGTACAACGATGTAGATTTACCGGAGCCGGTCGGTCCAGAGGTGAGCACCATACCGTTAGTACGGGTCAGGCCCGCTTTGATGGTTCGCAGGCTACGGCCGACATAGCCCATGTCCTCTAGGTGCAGGCTGGTACCGCTCTTGTCCAGCAAACGGATAACCACCTGCTCACCCCATACCACCGGACTGACCGAGATACGCAGATCGATCTCTTTGTTGTCCACCACCACGCTGAACTCACCGTCCTGCGGCACGCGGTGTTCGTCGATCTTTAGGTTAGATAAGATTTTGATACGGGAAATCAGCGGCGGCTCGGTACTCTTGGGCAGCTGCATGATCTCGCGCAAAATGCCGTCAATACGGCAACGGATCTTGAGACTCTCTTTGAGCGGTTCGATGTGGATGTCGCTAGCACGGTTCTTGGCAGCATATTCCAGGATAGTGTTGAGCGCCTTGCTGATCGGTGAGTCCTGCACAATGGTTCCGATACTGGCAGCACGCTCGGCGGCCTTCTGGGCCTTCTTTTCCTTTTCGGTTGCATCATCTACTTTGACGTCTTCGCCCAGGCCGGCGAACTCGCCCATCATGGCGTCGCTCAGTTTGGCAGAGTACTGCTGCAGTACCTGGCGGATGCCTTCCTCGCTGGCGGCATAGACTTTTACCGGGCGGCCGATGCGGTTGCTAAGGTAATCCGCCGCCTGGACATTGTCGGCGTCCAGCATGGCTACTACCAGACGGTGCTGCATTTCACCCAAAGGTACGGCCATGTAGCGTTCAGCCACGTCCTGTGGCAGCAGCTGGAGCACTTTGGGGTCGATCTTGGCTTCGCTCAGGTTGACGTACGGCACGTGGGTCACGTGTGCGATAGTCTTGGTCAGCATCTCATTCGTCACCTTGCCGCTGCTCACGAGCAATCCGAACAACGGCGTCGCCTTGTCTTTGGCATCCTTTTTCAGCTGTGCAAGGTCTGCCCGCGACAATATCTTGTCGGCGACGAGTTTTTCTTCAACCTGGTTCTGGGCTGCGGCAGACAGGACGCTCATGCGTAATACTCCACCTGCAGGCTAGCGGCCATTGGCCCCGGGCTTAAATGGATCCGAGTTAGACGAATCGCCCAAGGCAGATGTCTGGGTCGGGTCGATACTACTGCTATTAAAGTAGGTTTTGCTGGGCGTCTGGAATGAAGCATCAATAGAATCAACAACCTCCGCCTTCTGCTTGCGGTTATCTGGGGACACGAACAGCTTGTTCGAGATCAGGAACGATCCGATGCCGCTGACGAAAGCGACAACGATAATGATAGCTACATCTTTTTGCTTCATTTCACCACTTCCTTCTTGATGTTGAGCGACTTGGCAGGCTGATAGTACGTCTGGGCCGTAATGGAAACTGCCATCTGGTTCGACGGGCCCGAAAGATCAAGTGTCTGGATCTGGATGGGCCGGATAGAATGTTCGTACACGCTAATCACCTTCTGGGCGTCAGCGTAGCTGCCGTTCGTCAGGGTCGTGAACGGAATAGCTACCGGCGTCGGTGACTCGCTGGTCTGGTTGCCACCCTGCGCCACCTGGTCGTCAGTACCGGCGATACTGCCGATGGCCACATGCTGGCTGTTGAGCATAGCCTCGAGGCTTGTCGTCAGGCCGGGAAAATCATAGCCGCTTGGCAGTGCGTCCAGCACAATCTTGGAGTTGGTGCCGTCCTGCGCACCCGTGCCGGTCGGACTGCCTCCTAGGACGTTCTGCGGCGTAGTGTTGAATGCGTCGTAGGCCGACTTAAGCTCAGTCGTGGCCGAGATATCCGTGCGCAGCTGGGCAACTGCCTTGCGTTTTACGCCGATGACCTTGTTCTGGTAGGCGCCCTGCCCGATTAATGTCTTGGTTGCCACCAGAGAAAAGATCAGTATAAACACCGCAACGCTCACGTATACCACGATACGCGCGTTGTTCTTGTCGATCATCATTCGTTTTGCAGAAGGTACTGTCGCCATAGTTTTAGTCCCCGAATACCTTTGATTGGTTTGCGTTTGCCGTAGGTGGCACGATGAGCGTCACGGTTGCACCAGAATTGAAGATGGCCGGCTCAAAGGTACACGTTACGGTAAAACTCGCGCCTGCGTCATCGCGCGAAAAGCTCGATAGCACTACATCGCTGAACGCATGCCCCTTGCCACCGGCGTCAGTGGTATATTTGGTCGCCTTGAGGGTATCGGTCAGCGTACTGACGGTGTCGAGTGTGTCAGCCGTGCCTCCCATTGTCAGCTGGTTGGTCGTATAATCAAGCGTCAGCTTGTTCAGAGCAGCCTTCTGAGGAATCAGCTGCGACAGGTATCCGAACAGGCGGCTAGTTACTGGCTTTTGGTCGTGCAGACCAGTCAGGGTGCTCAACTGGTTCTGTACCGTCAGAATCTTATCCAGATCCTTCACGTCCTTCAGCTGGCCACTGTAGCGCGAGATGTCATTGTTCAGGTCATGCAGGCTTTTTTTCTGCACTACATCCACCGATATGATCGCGACAGCCAGTATGCCTATCGCGGCAGCGCTCACCACTACGGAAAGTAGTGTTAGCAGGTGCTTGGTACGCTGCGTCTTGACATACTCCAGCTTTACATCAGGAAGGAGATTGAACTGTACCATACTATTCGTTCCTCTCCGCCAGGCCGACGGCCACGCTGAACTGATTCGAGACAGCCAGCAGCTCATTCTGTCGCTCTGGGGCGAATGCCACATTGCGCCAGGCGTTGCCGATTTCCACGTTCATGCCAAACTTGTTTGCGATATACAGGGGGAATTCGGGGATTGATGAGGCGCCGCCCGTGACGATGATGCGTTCCAGCTTCACGTCAGGATAGCGAGCCTGGAAGAACTTGATAGATTTGTCGATCTCGCCGACAAGCACATCCACCGTACCGACGATAGCCTGGTAGACCTGCCCTTCCAGCTTGTCTTTACTGACACCGAACTTGTACACGAACTGCTGGGCCTGCTTGTCGTCGATGTTCAGGTTCTGCTGTGCGGCCCGTACGACTGCTTCGGTTCCGGTCGGAATAGAGCGGCTCAGGCGCGGTGCATCGCCCATGGTGATGACCAGGTCGGTTGTCAGGTTGCCCATGTCCACCAGCAGCTGCGGCGCACTCGTACCAGCCGGTACGATAGCCCGGGGCATCGCTAGGGTGTCCGGTTCAAAAGCGATGACATTCAGGCCGATACCCTCGATAAGATCAAGGCGCTGCTCGATGTAGCTGTTCGGCACGCTGCTCAACAACACTTCCACTTTTGTCTTGTCCTTAGGTGAATCGCCGACAAGTGCCCAGTCGATCTTACTTTCGGCTGGCGGTGTCGGAATAAGTGAGTCCGCCTGGTACATCAGTGCCTTGCCCAGCTCTGACGCCGGCAAACGGTCCATGTCGGCGAGCGTCGTAAACACTCGGCTGCTCGGCAAACCTAGCGCTACGTTCTTGGTAGCCAGCTTGGCCTCCGCTACCAGATTTGCGATAGCCTGGGCTAGTTTCTGCTGGTCGGCCTTACTGTCGCTCTGTGCAACCTTGGCGTCGATAGGGACATAGGCATACTTCACCAACGTCTTGGTGGGCCCGCTACCGCGGAGTTCTACCAGACGTATACCTGTAGTGCCGATGTCGAGACCGAAGAACGATGATACCCCACTCAATATACTCATGATTGCTTCGAATTATACATAAGCTTTGTGTTATCTGGCAAGCTGTTTTCTCGCTTCGTTTAGACTCTGTTTACAATACCGGTGGTAAGCTAGTGTACGATTGTATCTTCCCACTGGCGGCAGTCGGTGCGGACAACCACATTTCAGGGCTGTACTGGAATGTCTCTGCCGGAGTGTTCGCCACGCCCGGAGCGGCCACCAGGTTGCCCCAGGTGCGGTTGAGCCTCAGGCCCCCTTCCGCCGCGGCAGTGCCGACGACTTTGAGCTGTGTGTTACAGGTCGCGTACGGCAAAGTGGTTGCTGCGGCTCCGGTAGCACAGGTGGTGATCATACCCGTGCCTGCGCCATTCTTCTGGGCGATGTACACGCCATGCATCTCCGTGACATGCGGATCAATATATATATCACCAGACACATATATGTTCAGGCGCGGGATATCTGCAAGGTTGCCATATGCATAGGTGATGTTGCTTGCGACATACACCGAACCCTGTACATAGATCGAGATCTGCTTACCACCGTTCAGGACCATCGCTAGCGGATTGTGCACCGCACTTGCATCGCCCAAGGTAAGGGTACCCGTGGCACTATAGTCTCCGGCGGCCGTACCTGGACCGGCTAGGAACGTGCCGATGGTAGGGCTCACTCCCAAATTAGTCGTGGCGGGCTTGTTAGCATAGTAGTTGTACATACATGGCACACTGCCGGTACCGAACTGGCCGCCATAGTTGCCGCCACCGATGTTCACCGTGTTCGCGAACGACAGCGGGTAGCCACTGCGGGTAGCTGCACCTGTCGCCAACCCCATACCGCTCACGAAGTTATTGATAGGACCTGTCGCCCAAGCGCCTACCTCTGCACCGGCTCCGAAATAATTGCTGGCCGCCGTATTCAGGTTCCAGGACTTCAGCTGGGCCGATACTTCGCTGCAGGCCTGACCGAAGCCGGTGCCAGCGGCAGCATCACCACCGAGCACGCTCAGGTATGGTTCGTTCAACACCGTTACGCAGGCTTCATCAGCTGATGACCCCGCCCCATTGTTTGCTGGTGACACCACCAGTGTCCGACATACGGTAGTATTGGCCGGCAGGTTCGTAACCGTTTCTGTCGTCAGTGTCGCGCTGGAGCTGAAACTACGCGGACAGCCCGTACTCACGCCCGGAGGACTCGCGCCGGTCGTTTCGGCTGGGCTGGGTGGGTTCGGCGAGATACTACCTGGGTGATTATTGGCATGGATAACACAGCTGATACCGGTGGCCGTAGTCGAGCCCGAATAGCCTACCGCATAGGTAAAGGTTGCCGAACCGCCAGCGATCGCCGTCGAGCCGGACGATGTCACATTCGACGTCAATGTGTAATTGTTCAGCGGCACCTGGCTCAGCTTGCCTAAATTGCCCATCGGGTTCATACACGGGCGGCGGATGGTGTATATCACACTTCCAGCGGTATTCCGGAAGATGATGAATTGTTCTTTGACGGCATTGTCGGCACACGTCGAGTTGCTGGCATCGTTAACATATGGCGCAATATCGTTGTAGGTTGGCTGCCAATAGGTGTTGAAAACCCCGCAAGGCAGATGTTGCACATAAAACCAATCGATACTGCCGTTCTGGCCCTTGGAGGTAGTGCCGTTCTCGCTGATATTCGCGTACGTCTTCAGCTCATTCTCCCATTGGGTCACTTTGGGATCGGCCCAGCTTGTCGGCGTCTTGGTACTTCCGGTAGCCTGCGGCGGAGAAGGAAGCGAGTAATAGGGAGAGCCCAGCATGGTACGGATGATGAACTTCGCCTCCGTCTGATGCTTGGCATCTCCCGAGAAGTCGCCTTTAATCAGGTTGATAAAATCATTCACGTTGTTGACGCTACTTGGCACTCCACCAGTACGGACCGGATCGCCTGTATCTTCGAACCTGTTATACCAATAGCCACACCACTTCCAGCGACCGAACATAATTGATGGCGATTGGCAGCCGGCCGCGAAGGAAGCCGTAGTCAGGAGCATGGGCGAGATCACCGAGAGCGCCAGCGCGAACAATACGATCCGTTGCCTCAGTTTTTTCATTGTGTGTCTCCCTGCAGGCTCTCTATCTGGCCCTGTAATGTATCGATATCCATCTTCCTGCCCGAAACATTCGGCAGACTCTTCCGGTATTGCAGTGCCAGCTGATATTGCTCGATCGCCTTCTGGTTGTCGCCCATCCGTTCATAAATAGACCCCAGCACGTTCGCGTCTTTTTTGGCTGAACCCGGATCTAGCGTATGTTTAAGGCCGTAGTACTGCACTGCTTTGTCCAGGGTACCCTGCGTTGTATAGATGGAAGCCAGCTGGTCGTAGACCGCTATCTTGTCCGATTTTTTGGTTGCCTTCTGCTCAAGACCGTTCAGGTCGGCCAGCGCCACGTCATACGCACCCTGGCCATAGGCCGTCTGAGAAGCCTTAAGCCCAGCCGCTATGGCATCGTCCGTGTCGGTAGGCTTGGATTTCTGGTGCCATACGAGCAGTGCGATCACCGCTACGATAATGATCAGAACACCAGCGACAGCCCACACTAACACAGTACGTTTTGGACGCAACGCTGGCAATTTGCCCTCCCCGCCAGTACCGATTACTGCCTGTTCCATAGCTCTTACGCTTAATAGTAGCGCACTTTGTGCGGGATGTTAAGCATTTTGCCCTGCCTATAGGCGCTCCATCCGAGGCAGCCAATGTATAAATAATTTTATTCGTGCCCTATGCAGCACACTAGGCGAAGTTTTCTCCCAGCAGACTACTGGGGCCGGCTTGGATTACTAGGTTGAACTACCGTGGCAGAAGACATGGCGCCAAGCGCTTTCTTGGCTTGCGTTAAGTCCGTCCATCGGCGGTTATCCGGGTGGCGTAGGTCCTTCAGATCTCGTGCACCTTCACGCCACCGCAGTGCACCGTAGGGCGTACGTGCGGTATACAAGGGGGAATGCTCGGCGGGTTTAGGGCTCAGCGCTTGCGACACCAGTACGTCAGGATTATCCCTGGCCTCAGTACTTGCCGCAGTATTCACCCCTACGACCCAATCCTGCGCATCTATGCCCCATTCAGCGCTCGGCGCAGCTACAATGTCTGTAATAGCTTGCTCTGCTTGGCGAAGCGGCACGGTAAGTGGAGAAGTATGGCGTTCAGATATAAACATTAGCATATTATTGCTTTATTAGCAATAGCATTGTTTATAGCTATAGCTGACTTGGGGCTCCGGCATTACCTCTGTTATAATTACTGGCAATGAGTTCACTGTCTATCGCCATTGTCGGTCTGCCGAATGTGGGTAAATCTACCCTGTTCAATGCCCTGACTGATTCGTCCGTGCTGGCGGCTAATTACCCGTTTGCGACCATCGAGCCGAATACGGGTATCGTGCCCGTGCCCGATACCCGTCTGCAGGCCCTGAGCCAGCTGTACCATGGCGCACCGATCAAGCCTGCGACCGTCACGTTTGTGGACGTAGCCGGACTGGTCAAGGGCGCGAGCGAGGGCGAAGGCTTGGGCAACCAGTTTCTCAGCCACATCCGGGCCACCAATGCCATCGTTCAGGTGGTGCGGGCGTTTGATGATCCCAATGTCGTCACTGATGAGGCTACCGGCCAGCATGACCCTGCCCACGACATCGACATCATCAACACCGAACTGGTGCTCGCAGACCTACAGACGGTTGATAGGCGCCTGCCTAAGCTTGAAAAGGAATCGCGCGCTAATCCTAAACTAAAGCCGGAGTACGAGGCATTACAACAGGTACACAACCTGTTAGACGGCGGCAAGCCGGTCTGGAGCGACCCAACTGTTGATGTTTCGAGTTTGAGCGACCTGTTCCTGCTAACCGCAAAGCCGATTATCTACCTGTTCAACGTCGACGAGAACGGCTTGGGCGATACTGCTCTGCAGGAGCGACTACGCGCACTTGTCACACCGGCCGAATCGCTGTTCGTGTGCGCCAAGCTGGAAGATGAGCTGCGTGGCCTGGACGACAGTGACCGGCTTGAGATGCTGGATAGCTATGGCGTGACCGAACCGGGACTAAACCAGCTCATCCACGCCGCATATGAGACGCTCGGCCTGCAGAGCTACCTGACCGCGGGAGACAAAGAAGTCCGTGCCTGGACTATCGCGCATGGCAGCACTGCTCCGCAGGCTGCAGGGGTGATTCACGGCGATTTTGAGCGTGGCTTTATCGCGGCCGACATCGTGGATTACGACGACCTTATCGCGGCAGGTTCTTTGGGCGCAGCTCGCGCCGGTGGCAAACTCCGTACCGAAGGCAAGTCATATATCATGCGGCCCGGCGACGTAGTCGAATTCAAATTCAACGTCAGTAAGTAAGGGAATGCACTAAACGCGCCCCGGTTGTTTGGGACGCGTTTGGTGCATGGTTATTTAGTAGAAGCTAGGGAACCTGCGCCTGCGACTGAGCATCGGGGCCTTGGTGTAGGGGTTCATCGGCATGTACGGTACGCTTGAAGGAACACTGGCCTGCTGGCCAGCAGCGGGCTGCTGTTGCTGCGGCTGCTGGCCGCCGTATACCTGCTGCATCTGCTGTGCGACAAAACCATGCTGGCGGATTTCCATCACCCGCTGCTGAATGTAGTTGACGCATTTGCGGAGGCGATAATCGCTCCAGCTGCTGAACACAAGGTTCCGCATCGGCGTAAAGATGCGGACTGTAGCACCGAGGAGACGGTTGTGATAGTCGACTTCTGAAATCATGTCGTAGCGGATATCTTCTATAGTGAGGAGCATCGGCTTGCGGTCAATGAGGAGAACGCGATAGTTCGTGACACATATCATGGCAAAACCGCCTTCATATGAGCCGTTCGTGGCTTGGGCGATGACTTCTTCGGGCATCAGTACGTTGCATAATTCACGTACCTCGGCGCGGCCCCACATCTTGAAATTGCAGCCAACTGCTTTGAGCTGCTCTTCTACGTGGTGTAAAGTTACCATTTGATCCCTCCTCAGGGCTGCCGTGCCGTACATGGCGGTGGCTCGCCTTGTACTATTACAGTATGAAGCCTGCAGATATCCCGCAACAGTTAATTTTGTCACAATTTTTACAGGATATTTGTCACATCTTCAGTAGACTTTCATCTGTTTTTATGCAATAATGCGAATATGCTGGCGAACGCATCCGAACTGCGCGCACTCGTCAACTTATTCCATGGTGGTACAAAGTTGGCGTACTCAAAAGGTGAATTTATTATCAGGCCCGGCGGCTCCCCGCCGGGTGTTTTCTACATAGAGGAAGGTCTGGTCAAGGCCTATGACATCACGAAGTATGGGGAGGAAAACCTCCTCATTATTCGCAAGAAGGGCGAGGTACTGGGTCTGACCTGGGCAGTAACCGGTGAAGATCGCCATATCATCTATTCGGCACTGGCCCCGACAACCGTCTATGTGGTCAGCCGTGACAAGTTCAGCCAATTCCTGAACGATAACCCCTCCACAGCCTTGCCTGTACTCGACATGATTACCGATATGTACCGCCTGCACAGTGAGCGTATCATGACGCTCGAATACCGCACTGTACGTGAGCGGCTGATATCGTTCCTGGTCACCACCGCCCAGCGCTTTGGCACGAAGACCGACCAAGGCACGCAGATCAGCGTGCCGTTGAAACACCAGGACATCGCCAGCTCCATCAGCGCCACGCGCGAAACCACCAGCCGCGCGCTCGCCGAACTGGAGCGCAAAGGCCTCATCAGCAGTGAGCAATCACTCATCACCCTGCTCGACATTGATAGCATGCGCGACTTTTTATAGCCGCTCGGTCGCCAGCCTATTTCCAGTGAAGGATAATGTCTTCCAGGATGCGGATGATGCGGTCGTGCGGCGGGATGCTGTTATCTTCGTAATAATGGTTCACCGAAATGATGTCCTCGAGCACGTTGAAACAGAGGATCTCGTCAGCCAGGATGTGCATCTTATCAACCGCTTGCACCGTGGCGAACGGCGCTACCATGATCACCTTCTGGGTCTTGATAGGCTTGAGGAACTCAGCAGCAGCCTGCAGTGAAAGGCCATTGGTCAGACCGTCCGAGACTACGATGACATGCCGGTTTTTGAGCAGCTCACGGCTGATGATACCACCCTGCCCAAGCAGACGGTTCATCTCGAACAGTTTCTGTAGCTTCTGCTGCTCGATGTAGTTGAAGTTCTCGGTCCTCATGTCTTCCAACTCACCGGCAGAATACATATCGTTATATGTCACCTCGCCGAAGTGGTCGATCTGCGCCATGATCTCACTCTCGCCCTGCAGCTTGATAGGCGCCGTCAACAACATACTGAGCAGGCAGTGCAAGCGCATCGCGATCTGGGCGCCAACCACCACGGCACCATCGTTGAGTGCCATGACGGCACAATCTTCGAACCGGTATTTAACCTCGAGCTCATCGGCCAGAAGTGAACCGGCGACTTTCCGGCTTGGGAAGTAATGCATCCTAGATTTGCCCCGCGCTACGGAGCCCTACACGACGAATAAGCATAACCCGATTGTAACAGCTTTAGGCGAGCTTGCGTAGGAGGTAAAACCGCTCCACATTACCCTTGCTGCCAGCCACACCCGAATCGGCCTTCTGAAGCACACGGAATTGCTGCAGCGCCCATGTTTCAAAGTCTTTTAGGATGTCTCGGCGCATTTTGTCGTTCTTGATGACGCCTTTGTGCTTCAGGCTGGATTGTCCTGCTTCAAACTGCGGTTTGACCATAGCGACGATATCGGTCCGGACATCGACCAGACTGGCGACATACGGCAGGATCTCGCGCAAAGATATGAACGACACATCACTCACTACCATGTCGATATGCTCGCGAGTGGTAAAATCGCGGATATCGGTCTTTTCATGCAGCTCGATACGTGCGTCGCCACGCAAAGACGTATGGAGCTGGTTAGTACCTACATCAACCGCAATTACCTTGGTTGCACCGTGTACAAGTGCATACTGCGTAAACCCGCCGGTGCTACTACCCACGTCGAGCACGGTCTTGCCGGCAAAGTTCAACTGAAACAGCTCAGCAGCGCTCTTCAGCTTGAGCGCGGCACGGCCTACATATTGCTCTTCGGCCAGCAGTTTGATGTCATCGGTTTCCGATACGAGCTGCCCTGATTTAGCTGCGGCACGGCCATTGACTTTCACTTGGCCCAGCCGCACGTAGCTTTCCGCCTGGCTGCGGCTTGACACCATTCCGCGGGCCGCCATTGCTACGTCGAGCCGTTGCTTGCCCGGAACAGGCAGCGTACTATCGGACGACATATCGTACTACTCCTTGACGCGTTCGCGGTAGGCACCGGTCGCGGTATCAACCGAGATCAGCTCGCCTGATTTGATGAAAGCCGGGACTTTGATGGTGATGCCCGTTTCCAGCGTGGCGTCTTTCATGACGTTGCTAGTGGTGTCACCCTTGACGACGTCTTCAGCGTAGGTCACCAGCAGCGGTACGTTCTTTGGCAGTTCCACGTTGATGGCGCGGCCTTCGAAGAACTGCAGGCTCACCATGTCGCCTTCTTTCATATAGCCGGCACCGTCACCGACGAGATCCGAGCCGATTTCAAACTGCTCGAAAGTATCCGGGTTCATGAAGTAGAACGTGTCGCCGTCGCTGTACAGATACTGCGCTGCTTCGTTGGTCACGGTAGCATTTTCCACGGTTTCGTTACCCTTGAATGTCTTGTCGAGTACTTTGCCATCCAGCACACTCTTGATGCGTACGTTCACGATGGAGCCGCCTCGGCCCATCACTTTCTGATTATAATCAACCACGCGGTACGGCACGCCGTCCATCTGGAACAGCACGCCTTTTTTGAGGTTCGTAATGCTTAAAGCCATTGTTAGTTATCTCCGTCTAATACTTTCATTATCTGGTCGTGTTCAGTATCCGTCAAATTGCCGTATGCATGTAGCTCTGCGGTAATCTGGCGGAGGCCGCTCACGTCATGTCTCTCACGCCAGAGCGTGATTGCAGCGTTCATGTCACGCTGCTGGATATTTATATTGCCCGTCGTGCCACCACCCCAACCTGCAAAGGTGCCGCCTACATATTGCCGGCGGGTGTTCATCTTGTCGAGCAATAGTTCGATTGCCTGTGATACCGTCAGGTTCGTGCCTGCCATATTCCTAGTACACCCCTTCCTTGATCTGCTCTAGCTGCGCATCCAAATGAGCGATATCGGCCGGCCCGAAGGCCGTACTCACAGCAAGCAGCGTAGTCTTGAGCTTGGTCAGGACCTTGTGCGCATCGTGGGCTTTGCCTAACTGCTCTTCTCGTGTCTCACTCAGCTCGTAATCACGGATGTCTAGCCGGGCGTCTGCACTCAAACGACGCAGGCTGGCCATGGCCTTTCTTTCGTCGGGCGTAAGCAAGTCCATATCTACGCCACGCAGCAATGCTTTGATCTGCGTTTCCGCCCGCTTCATCGCCAGGAATGGTGATTGGTTCTCCATCCTGTAATTATCTCATACCGCTTACATGTTTTCGTACTCGCCGGTCGAATGAGCGGCAAGAGCACGCAGAGTAAACATAGTGGTAGGCTGTTGCGGGTACGTATCTACCCCGATCTGGACAAGTTCGGTCCCCTGCTGTGCCAAATCTGGGTGAATATCAACTTCCCCGGCCCCACATGCCAGTCGAGCCACGAATAAACTGACGTCACCCTCTCCGACAGTTCCATGCCATACTTGCGTGAGCTCCTTGATGTCTTGCAGACCGCTCGGCATGACAAGCTCTTCGCTTAGTTCACGGCGTATGCCATCCTCTGGTGTCTCACCCTCTTCCAAGCCACCACCGAACAATCCCACCTTACCGGCGCAACGAAGCTTTCCCGGCAGGTTGGGACGTCCCTCTAGAATCAGGCTATCGCCTACTTCTACGATTGCAACTGCTGAACGATATGCAGCCTCGGCCATAGGTTCCAGCCTAGGCGTTCGCGACGAACGGCAGCAGCGCGATGTGCCGCGCGCGCTTGATAGCCTGTGCCAAACGACGCTGCTGTGATTCGGTCAGGCCGGTCTTCTTGCGGGTTTCGATCTGGCCGTACTGGTTTACGTAGCGCTGCAAGGTCTTGAAGTCCTTGTAGTCAAAGTAAGCTACGTCAGTGCGGTGCTTAAAAATCTTTGCCATAGTATTAAATCCTTTTCTTAAATCATCAATTATCTTTTACCGGGGTACGAGATTCTGTCGTGGGGACAGTTTCCGGCGGCTATATGCATAGTCGACATAGCCAACCTTGCAACATCCGAAGCACCAGCATCAAGCCCCGCCTCGGTAGCCGCCCTACTTATTGCGGCCATCACCGCCTCTCTTCGGCCCTCTTCACCCTGATGGGCGACATTAGCCGTGAGTCCAGCCCACATGGTCTCGCGCAAATCCTCGCAAAGACCGGCTGCCGGACAATAGTCTGGTGGCTTGCCATCACACAAGGTGTACGTCATGCACCCTCTAGAACGGGATGTCGTCTAAATTGATGGGGTCGTCACCGATATCTTCAATGACCACGTCGTCCTGCTTCTTGCTCGGAGCCGGCTTACTTGAGCCGCCGCCGTTGGAGCTTCCGCCCTGGTAACCACCACCGGAGCCGCCGTTACCGCCGCCTTCGCCGCCGCCCAGGAATGTTACGTCCTGAGCCACGACTTCTACCTTACTTCGTTTCTGACCTTCCTGTTCCCACTGGCGGCTTTGCAGCCGACCGTTTACCAGGCATGGGCGTCCCTTGGATAGGTACTGCGCAACGCGCTCGCCCAGCGGACCCCAGGCAACCACATCGATGAAATCGGTGGCTTCCTGCCAGTTACCGTCCGCACCTTTGTAGCTGCGGTTCAGCGCAAGGCTGAAGCTACAGACCTGCTGACCGTTCGGCGTCTGCCGAAGTTCGGGATCCCGAGTCAGATTCCCCATTAGAACTACTTGGTTGAAACTACGTGCCATATGGCAACTCCCTCCTCTGGAAACTATGTCCAGCAATTATTTTGTACTCTCACGGTACGCGTTCGCAAACGCGCCGTCAAGAATTATTATTCTTCGTCTTCTTTGTCGTCGCTGTTTTCACCACGCTTGGCAGCCTGCTCGGCCTTCACAGCCTTGGCAGCTTCCGCCTTGGCGATAGCCTTCAGGTCCGGGCGGGTGACCAGGAAACGAATGACTTCATCGGTGATGTTCAGGATGCTTTCCAGCTTCTGAACGTTCGCGCCGGGCATTTCCACACTATAGAACACATACACGGCCATGTCGTGCTTCTTGATTGGATACGCAAGCTTGCGCTTGCCCCAGTTGTCAGTGTTCTTGATTACGGCACCATTGTCGGTAAAGATTTTCTCTACGCGGTTGGTAGCCTTGTCCAGGTCTACTTCCAGATCTGGGTCAAACAGAATAGCGATTTCGTACTGATTCACGAATCTACTCCTTTGGTTAAAGCCCATGCTCACTAGGGGACATAAGCTGAGTTGATATTACCCTGTTATTTTAACCTAATTTAACCTCTTGGTCAATTAGATACACCTATGCAGCCAGTGCTGCCTGCCCCAGCATGCCCTGAGGCCATGGGTCTGCATGCCATTCTCGTACTACCTCGCTGCCGCGGAACAGTGTCACGCTACGCTTCGAGGCCGCCCGGCTGAGCACCCTACCTGCATGATATGCCCTGATCAAGTTGGTAAGACTTTGCGTGGCCGCCTCCGCCACTGCCTCCTCGTACTCGCTTGCCGTACCCGCGATCACTGCTTCTATGGCGTGCAGTGTGTACTCAGGCCTGTCTTTTCCCGGAACCGACAGGTGCATCTTTCCCTGTACGAGCAACGCATAGTACCGTACCTGGTCAGCTAGCCCACCGCGCGCTTTCACCTCCACGGGCGTGGCGCTCAAAATTGAGCCGTATCTTTGATTGATCACGAGGAGGTCGTGGGTTTGCCGCCGGTAGAATGTGCCCCGGTCGCACCGTTCCATAGTGGGGACAACGAACCAGGTGGATGAATACTTACGGTTGTGCGCTAGCAAGGTATTGCATTCATATGCCAGCCCGATGTGGCTGCCCATCGCACCAGAGTCGTCAGCCTTTCGTGCGGCGCGCAAATAGTTCGCGTTGGACTGCGCAACCATGAGGCAATCGTCAAATGCTTTGACGATTGCCTCATCATTCACATTACCTCTGATGATACCTTCAAACAGTGGTAGCACCGCCATATCGAGTGCGATGCGATGTGAGGCTGATCGGTCATAACTTTTGCGGTACTCCTCTGTGGCATTCTGGTGGTTGTATGCCTTTGCCCATGCCGTAGCGCCACTCTGGAACAGATCCAGGCGATCCTCAAGTGGTATATCGGTGGCCATGAGGGCTGACTCTATGGCCGCCCAGCCAGCTACCGAAAGACGTTCGGTGTTAAATTCACCCTTTAGCGTATGATGTATTTCAGCAAGCTGCACAGCACCGGCTTTACCGACCAATACTTTGTGCATCCTCATATACCGTTCCAGCGTTTGGTCACGCCGGACGCGCTCTTCGATAGGCAATTTGTGGCGTAAGTCCCGCGCCGCCTCCCGAGGATCCAACAAAACACTCCTATCGGGTTCGATAGGAGTGAGTAAGGGTTCAGGGTGGATAATGGGCGCATTGGCTTGGCCCGGAGGAAGGAGCTGGCAAGTCGGGTCGCTACCGTCTCTCAAAGTAACAAACTCAGCTGCCATGCTCCCCTCCATTCTGGCTGTTTGTTTTACAATTATGTTAGAACGCTTACAGAAAAAGCGCAAGCACTTTAGAATCCACCCCTGTCTCCACAACAATCGCATACGCTGGACTTGACACAAGCGCGACTCCCCGCTGTAATACATGCTTGCCTAACAACAGGCATTATTTGGAGGCGGTAAGAATGATGCGCAGCCATGCAGCCCGCGCACTGGGGGCTGTCGCCATAAGTGGCGCTAGAACAGCCCTGGCCCCGACAGCACGTGGCCAACACCAGCTCGTTGTCCCGGGCAGCGAGCCGAACATCAAGTATGGCTGGCGGAATCTCTTGGCACTGTCGGCACTGGTCGGTGAACATGACGCCCTCGTGCTCCTGGACACCTTCTGGAGCTGGGTCGGCGACATCCGCGCTGGCCAGGACATGTCACCGCTCGCCATGAAGCTCGATACACTGGAGGGCACCGGACGGCATGCGGTACGGATCCTGCGGCAGCTCAGCGGTACACAACGCCGCCAGGTAATGTTCCTGCTGAACAGGGCGCTCCTGGTACCCGAACGGGGTGAATCAGCCCTCAGGTTTACGATCGTGTCGTCGCGGAAAATGGTGCGCCTCTCCATCGGGATGGCAGCGCGCCGCAGGTAAGACGGTAGTCCGGGTGGGTGTGGCGTCGCGCTCTTTGGCGATACGCCACACCCCTGCCCCATCCGTCCATGCCGCCTCCATAACTACCCCCTGAAATGTAAAAGCACATCACAAGTGATGTGCTTTTAACTAGCCGGTTGGCACCGCTTACTGCACCGGGTAGACGTCCTGAATGGCTTCGGGTTCGCCTACGGTGTCGCCGTCACCACCAAATACCTGTGCCAGGCTGCTCACGAGCACCTCACGCGGGCGGGAGCCGTCGGCTGCGCCGATGATGCCCTGCTCTTCCATTTCCTCGATCAGGCGGGCTGCACGGCCGTAGCCGATGCGCAGCCGGCGTTGCAGCAGGCTGGTGCTGGCCTTCTTGTTCTCGATTACCACGCGTACGGCGTCACGGAACATGTCGTCATCGGCGTCGCTACTACCGGAGCCGCCCATATCCATCACATTGCCACCCTTGCCGATCTGTACTGGCTGGCTGACAACTTCATCGTTGTAGTCGGGTGCCCGCTGCAGCTGGATGAATCCCGTAACCTTCACGGTCTCATCGTCGCTAATGAATGCTGCCTGCACACGCTTCGGCTTGGGCATGTCGCTAGTGAGCAAGAGCATGTCACCGCGGCCGAGCAGCTTTTCGGCGCCCATCTGGTCGATGATAGTACGGGAGTCTACCTGGCTAGCCGTGGTAAAGGCGATACGTGCCGGCACGTTAGCCTTGATGAGGCCAGTAATGACGTCTACGCTCGGGCGCTGCGTAGCCAGGATCAGGTGGATGCCGACGGCGCGGGCTTTCTGAGCGATGCGCACGATCAGCGCCTCCACATCGCGTGCTGCCATCATCATCAGGTCGGCCAGCTCGTCGATGACAATGACGATATAGGGCATGCTCTCTTCGGTCTTGATCATGTTGTATTCACCGATGTTGCGCTTCTTTTGCTCGCTGAGTGTACGGTAACGGCGCTCCATCTCGGCCACAGCCCATTTGAGCGCGCTGATACACTTCTCGGGCTCGGTAATAACTGGTGTCAGCAAGTGTGGAATATCGTTGTACGGCGTAAGCTCGACCGTTTTCGGATCGACCAAGATAAGCTTGAGGTCGGATGGACTGTTGCGGTACAGCATGCTTGTGAGGATGTCATTTATCATGACCGACTTACCGGAGCCAGTCTGGCCAGCAACGAGCAAGTGAGGCATCTTGGCCAAGTCGGCCACCACGGGCCGGCCAGCAATATCCTTGCCGATGGCAAAGCTCAGCGGACCCTTTTCATCGACCCAGTCACGCGACTGCAAAATGCTGCTCAGGCGCACCGTAGCGCCTTTGATGTTCGGTACCTCGATGCCTACGGCACGCTTGCCTGGAATGGGCGCTTCCATGCGGATACTGGTAGCAGCTAGGTCGAGTGCCAGGTTGTTTTCGAGCGCAGTGATCTTGGTGAGTTTGACGCCCGTCGGCGGTTTGAGCGTGTACTGGGTAACGCGCGGACCGATGTTGGCGCCTTCCATTTCAACGTCAATATTGAAGTTCTGGAATGTCTCGCGGATGATCTTGGCATTGCCCTCTACGTTACCGGCATCGGCTTTATCTTGCTTTTGGTCAAGCAGGTCTACCCCTGGGAATTTCCAATCGGGATCGCTGGCGGCCGTCAACGCGGCGTGCGTTTCCTGGCTCGACAGCTTCTGTGCGGTATTACGCAGGCTCTTCAGCCGTGGCATCGGTGCTGCCTTTGCAGCGTCGCCGTAGTGTTCCACCGGTACGCCTTCATTCAGCTTGAAGCCATTTTCAGCGGCACGGCTCTTCAAGCCCTCCAGACCATCTTCATCCTCTTCCTCGCGACTGCCGCGGTGGAACAGGCGCATAATGGCATCCTTGGGCGAGATGCCGAAGGCAAACATAAAGGCAAAGGCTACGAATACGAACAGCAGGAGGCTCGCCGGAATTTTGTCGAGTAGCGCCAGTACTGCTCCACCGATGCCCTTACCCGCCATACCGCCATGGCCACCGGTAATAGTACCGGCAGTGTCCTTGCTCGTGAATGCTGTGTGGAACCAGCCGCTGCCGAACAGCAGGAGCGCAATCATGCTGAACAACCGACCCTTGGGAACACTATGATCTTCTGATGTAAACTTGGAGACGCCGGAGTACACCAGTACGAATGGTACTAGCCAGGCGCCGTAGCCGAAGAGCCAGTAGGCGCCTTTGAATAATCCCGTGGGGAGCGCGCCACCGGTGCCGAAGCCGCCAAGCAGCATAAAGAGCGCCAACAGTATCAGTAATACAGCAAAGCTGTACGCCCAGAATGGCGAACGTTCAGCGAATTCTATGGGCTCGGGAGCCTTCTTTTTACCCGACTTTTTCTTTTTTGCCATACTAACGAAATTATACCCTTCTACTTGGCGATGGTCTACCGCAGCTGAAGCGCCATTTGGCGGACTGCCGTAGGAGTAACCATATATACTATAACAAAAATTACAACATTGGTCAATAAGCTTATGGTTATAGCGTCACGCAGCGTTGGGTGATACTGACGCCCTCACCCCGGCCATACAGGATCGCCGCCGAGCGGTCTGTCTTACCAGGGGCGATCGTCTTGCCTTGCCCGGTGCAGCTGGCATGGGTCACGACGTATAGGGTCTGATTATCGGATGCCTGTACGCCTTCATAGTATTCCGTCATCTTGACGTTATTGGCTTTGTATACCATAAGATGGGCGACTTCGTTGGCAACGGGGTCGCACACCGAGCCACAGACCACGAGGTTACTATCCGCGGCAACAGCCAGGCTGGTCGGCAACACACCATTCGCCTGCGCGTACAGGGCGACGGCACCGCCGATGTTGCTCACGTCTACCGCTTGCATCTGGATGAAGTTGTAGCCCGGCGCCTTAGCGGCGGCGAGCTTTTTGTGATGGTCGGCATAGTAGCGCAGCCCAACAACACCAGCCGCTACCAATACAAACAGGAACATGATGCTCTTGAGCCAAGTACCGAGCGACCAGGCCTGCCGCTTGCTGCGCCGGCGTAAATGTCCCAGCGTCTGCACGCCCGGAATCGGCGTCTTTTCTTTTTTGGCGGACTTGGCAGGATGCAGATTGTCAAAAGCCTGGTCTACCAGATGCTCCGGCCAACCATGCACAACCAGATGCTTTCGCAGCGTCCCTTCGCTATGGCCAGCGGCAAGCTGGTCTCGAACATAGTCAACGAGCTGTTGGCCTTCCATATGGCAATAAGTATAACAGGAATCATGCAGGTTCGCGCTGTTATTACAGACCGGCCACATAAAAAACACACTCCTTTGGTTTTGCCCTAGGAGTGTGTTTCTGATGTTTGGTTAGAATCTTTCGATTCTGGGTGAGGATGAGGTAAGAAAAGAATAACGTAGATTCTTATCGGTTCCTCTGAAGGTGCGAAAATTATCTGTTTTTACGGGATAATTTCAGTTTTTGAGACCTTGTGTAGGGGTCTCGGGTCTTAGAGTATTCTCTAAGATTTTTGGAATTGTTTAGATCCCTGGGTCCAGGAGCTTTTGGTTCCTGGTTTTTAGGAAGCTTTTGGCCTCCGGTTTTAGAGCAGTTTAGTGCAGCTCTATGTTTGTTTTGGTGTTAGGCTCTTTGGTAAGAAAGTCTTTTTGTTTTTCTTTAGCCTACGTACACTCTAACAAACATTAGCGCTTTTGTCAATAGTATTTCTATTGTGGCTTATTTCTGATCTGTTACGTTCTTAGTCGACACGGGCGTCTTGGCTGAGCAAGCGCTCACGCATCTTCTGGAAGCGGGCTTGCTGTTCGGCTGCGATCTCTTCGGCAGTCTTGGTCTTGCCCTGGTGCACGGTCTTGACACTCTCGGTCTTACCGCCTATGACGTTTACCACAGGAATGACGATTGGGCTACGCTGCGTCTGCTCAAACAGATAGTGTGTCATGTGGTCTTTGAGCTCAACCTTGAAACGGTCAAGATCAATGCGCTTGAAGCGCTGCTGCACAGCACGGCGGACCTCGTTGCGGAGCCCGTTCATGATTTCTTCTTGTTCACGCATGTAGATGAAGCCACGGCTGATAATATCAGGACTGGTTAGCAAATTGCCGTTCTTTTTATCCACGGTAATCACTACGGCCACCAGGCCTTCTTCGGCCAGCAGCACACGGTCTTTTACCACCACATTGCTGACGATGGCGCCGGTTTGGTCAACCAGGATAGTGCCACATGGCACCTGGCCGATGACCTCCATCTTATCAGGTGTCAGGGCGATGACTTCGCCGTTCAGCGCATTTACGGTGTTAGTCCGCGGAATGCCCTGCTCGACAGCAAGGTCAATGTGGCGCTGCTTACTACGGTATGCGCCGTAGATCGGAATGAAAAACTTGGGCTTCGTGATGTTGATCATATCGGCATATTCGTCGCGGCTGGCATGACCTGATACGTGCAGCGGGCCGACATGATCGAGCTCGTGGTTGCGAGCCTCAAACACATGCACACCATTCTTTACCAGGTTGTCCACCATCTGGCCCACCAGGCTGTCGTTGCCGCTTTCCGGGATCGGAGTGGAGCTTAGTACAACGGTATCCTGCTCCTTGAGCTTGATGTGCTTGTGTTCGCCATTGGCCATGCGCTGGAGCGCCGAACTAGGCTCGCCCTGGCTACCAGTAGCCACGACGACGAGCTCATCGTCTTTCATGCTCGCGGCAGCAGCAATCGGTACGAAGGTGCCTTTCGGAATCTTCATGAAGCCGTTACGTACTGCCATTTCCAGCGTACTGACCATGCTGCGGCCATCCATAGCCACCTTTTTGTTATGGTGCACGGCGGCATTCACGATCATCTGAACACGGTTCATGTTAGTGCTGAAGAGGCCGATAAATATACGGCCCGGCGCCTGTTCCATGATGTCGACGAAGCTCTGCTCGATGGTGCTCTCGCTGGGAGTGCGGCCCATGCGCTCTACCGTAGTAGATTCGCTGAGCAGCGCCAGCACGCCTTCGTTGCCGAGCTCGGTCAGGCGTTCGATGTCACTACGCTCGTGGTCGAGCGGGTTCGGGTCGAAGCGGAAGTCACCGGTGTTGATGACGCGGCCGACAGGTGTGTCAATCACGACACAGGTGCTGCCCGGGATGGAGTGCGTGATACGCACGAGCTCCACATAGAACTCGCCTACCTTGAGGCGCTCATGGGTGTTTTCGTTCATAGTCACGGTCTGTAGCTCGAAGCCGTCAGGCATGGGCAGGCCGAAGTTCTCGAAGATTTCCTCGACACGGCCGATGGTGAACTTAGAGCCATAGATCGGTGCCGGGAACTTAGGCACGATATGCGGCAAGCCGCCGATGTGGTCGAGGTGGCCATGCGTAATAACGTAAGCACGGAGTTTGTGCTTGATGCTTTCCAGGTAAGCCGTGTCGGCGATGCCGTAGTTGATGCCTGGCAGGTCGACACCCAGGTCGTTGCCTGCGTCGATGACGACCGCGTCGTTCACGTATTCGACCAGCATCATGTTCTTGCTACCACCGCCGTCCATACCACCGAGACCGATGATCTTCAGGCGCGGGCTATCGTCGATAAAGTTCGGGCGACGCTTTTCGTCGGTCTGGGCTGGCAGGTACTGGTTTGCTACACGCTGTGCATCCATCTGGGTGCGCTTTTGGGCGCGTACGGCTGCACCACGGCTCACGCCGCGCTTTTCGCCTTCGCCATTACCGTTCTGTCCGCCGTTCTGCTGGCGGCCACCACCGGCGCTACGCCGACCGTTGCCACCACTGTTCTGGGTTCGGCCCCGTCCGCCGTTCTGTCTTGGGGGCTTGGCGTTTCCATTGTTGTTTGGTTCCATTTACTATTCCTTTCCTTTCGGAGATGTACGTTTAAATTTTCTTGAGAATGGCCGGGATGAGCGCAAAATCGTCAATGAGGGTTTGGCGCATCCCACCGTTATACAGTGCTGCTGCCGGATGAAAAAGCGGCAGGAACACTCTGCCATGGTAGCGCTTGGGCTGGCCATGGACTTGGCTGATTTTCAGCCCGGGCAGCAGCACATCCATGCTGTGCCTGCCTAGGGTGACAATCAATTTTGGCTGAATTATATCCAACTGTGCCTGCAGGAATGGCAGAAATGCCTCCTTTTCGTCGGGCAGCGGATCCCGGTTGTTGGGTGGACGGTATTTGACGATATTGGTGATGTAGATGTCCTCGCGCTTGAGGTCAATCATACCGAGCATCTCGTTCAGGAACTTACCGGCGGCACCCACGAATGGTATACCCTGTTGGTCTTCATTCTTGCCGGGCGCCTCGCCGATAAACACGATGTCCGCACTTGCGTTGCCATCGCCGAACACCAACTGGGTAGCGCCCTCTCGGAGCGCTGGTGTGGGATCTTCGGCTTCGATACGGGCCTTCAGCTCGTCGAGCAGCTGTTGCTTGGTTTTGGCGGCAGTCATCGCGCAATCCTCCACATCTCCCAGCCCACTCCTTCGCTCGTAGCTTGGCGCTGGGCGCCCACGCGTTCAGCCACGCGTCGGCTTGGGGCATTATCCTGATGGATTACCAGTTCAATAGCCTCCACTCCTGCATATGTCTCAAATACATGCGCGGCTACCGCTCTGACCGACCGGCTGGCATACCCACGCCCGCGGCTATCAGCCGCAAGCCTGTACGACATAGCTGGGTGACGATGCCGCAAGCCACTGACCGCTACGTCGCCCACAAGTGTATTAGTATCGTCATATATACCATATGCTTCTGTCTGGCCGATCGTAATGCGCTCCTGCACATATCGTAGCCAGCTAGCCGTCCGGCGTTGGGTGACTTCTTCTGACACTGCAGCACCATAGGTTGCGATGCCCCGTCCTTCATATGTCTCCGGTGCGCAATCAGCGAGTGATCTCAGGCGCAGTTCGTCTACGGCCAATTCTGCCTCTTGCTTCACTTCCGGGTTCACTAAATGCTCGGCGGTCATTTCCTGGGCCCCTTTTGTACCCTCTGGTGCCAGGCGGCCAGGAACAAATTGTGCAGACCACCGAGTAGCAGTACGAACGCTGCGGCCCACCACCAGAGCGCACCAGTGTCGAGTGCCCAGTCTATAAAACCAAAGCACATGGCCAGCTCAACGAGCCCAAAGGCCAGGTATCCCCAGCGGGTTTTGTGGAATTCATCCAACTTCTGCAGGTTCATGGCTATGATCTTTCCTCTTCAAGCATGGCTTGTACCTTACGCGCTGCCAATTCCATGATTGCTGCACGGTATTGAGGGCTCATTCGTGCCAATATCTCACGTTGTGCAGAAGTGTCAGTAGCTTCGCTCAGCATGCCCTCCACTTCAGCGACGCCATCTGCGCCGCCTAATGCTTTGGTCGCTTCTTCGATAGCCGCGTGAGCAGGATAGAAGGCATATCCCACCGAGGCGCGCATAAACGCCTTTTCATCCGACGGACTTGCTGTTACCCAACTATCATCCACCGGTTCATCAGCCGCCCCAGCTTGGACAAATTCCTCTGCCCAAGCGTACGGACTCAGTGGTGGTCGGTCGCCTTCCATATGAGCTATTACTTCTCTTTCTTCTTGCCCTTGTCGGCCAGTTCGCGCACAGCGGCTTTCATGCTCAGCTGCAGCCGTCCTCGGTCGTCGATAGCGACCAGTTTTACAGTCACTTTATCGCCTTCCTTCAGTACGTCGCTCGGCTTGTCGATCCGCTCATCTGCTATCTCGGATACATGTACCAGGCCGTCTTTGCCCGGCATGATCTGCACGAAGGCGCCAAAATCTAGCACGCTTACCACAGGCTTGTCGTAGTAAATGGCGCCAACTTCGGGATCTTCGGTGATGCCCTTGATCCACTGGATAGCGGCATCGATGTGCGTCTTGTCAGGGCTGCTGATCATGATGGTGCCATCATCGCGGATATCGATCTCGGTACCGGTTTCAGCTGTGATCTTCTGGATGGTCTCACCGCCCTTCCCGATTACCTCACGGATCTTGTCGGGGTTGATGGTAATACTTTCGACACGCGGTGCGTACGGGCTGAGCTCGGTGCGCGGTTCGGCCAAAGTACCCAGCATGTGAGCAAGGATGAAGGCGCGGCCTTCTTTGCCCTGCTGTAAGGCCTTGGTGAGGGTAGAGACTGGCAGGCCATGGACTTTCATATCCATCTGCAGGGCCGTGATGCCGTTCGAGGTACCCGTGACCTTGAAGTCCATATCACCGGCAAAGTCTTCGGCGTCGGCGATGTCGCTCAGCACGTAGAAGTTATCACCGTCCACCATCAGACCCATAGCAATGCCGCTTACGGGGGCCTTCAATGGCACACCGGCGTCCATCAGCGCCAAGCAGCTGCTGCAGGTCGCGGCCATGCTGGTGCTGCCGTTCTGGCTCATGATTTCGGTTACGGAACGGATAGCGTACGGAAAGTCTGCTTCGCTTGGCAGTACGCCACTTAGTGCCCGCTCCGCTAAGTAGCCGTGGCCGATTTCGCGGCGGCCCGGAGAGCCTAGGCGGCGGACTTCACCCACCGTGTATCCTGGAGCGTTGTAGTGATGCATGTAGCGGCGTTCGCCGTCGCTGACTTCCATGGTGTCGACCATCTGGCTGTAGCTGAGCGGCGCCAAGGTAACGATGTTCATCGCCTGGGTCATACCGCGGGTGAACAAGCTGGAGCCGTGTGCGCGTGGCAACAGGCCGACTTCGGTGCTCAGCGGGCGGATTTCGTCCAATTTGCGGCCATCCGGACGGATGCCGTGTTCCACGATACCCTTACGGACATCGCGGTGGATGGCCAGCTGCAGGGCTTCGTCGTATTCGCCGCGGAGCGCCTTGTACGCTTCTTCCCCGGTTTTAGCGGCAAACTCGTCGTGCATCTGCTTTTTCAGCGTCGCAACGATTTCATTGCGTTCTGGGTATGGCAGGCGCAGGTCTTCGCCGAGCTTGTTTTCTACCCATGTGTCAACTTCTTGCTGGAACTTTTCGTCAGGCAGGTCG
Source organism: Saccharimonadales bacterium (SeqCode) (assembly GCA_035479715.1). Taxonomy (GTDB): domain Bacteria; phylum Patescibacteriota; class Saccharimonadia; order Saccharimonadales; family UBA4665; genus JAJZCD01. The sequence goes on from DATIIK010000010.1 coordinate 79,458, forward strand.
AGGGTGTATTCCTGTGCGGTTACGCCGACCTTCTTTACGAGCTCCTGCTGGGCTTTAAGAGCCGGCTTGATAGCCTCGACCGCGAATTCCATGGCTTTGATAACTTCGTCTTCGGTCGCTTCTTTGGCGCCCGCTTCCACCATCATCACCTTGCCGTCGGTACCGGCAACGACCAGGTCGAGCTTGCTCTCCGCCAGCTGGGCAGCGCTCATGAATGCCTGGTAGGCACCCTTTTCGTCGATGCCGACGCGTACACCGGCAACTGGGCCGTCATACGGTGCACCGGTCAGCATAAAGGCAGTGCTCATGGCAATCATCGCCACCATGTCCGGACGGAAGCTCGGATCCATGGAAAGCACGCTGGCTACACCCTGGACCTCGTTGCGGTAGCCTTTTGGCCACAGCGGGCGGATCGGACGGTCGATAAGGCGGCCGATGAGGATCGCCTCGTCGCTTGGCCTGCCTTCGCGCTTGATGAAGCGGCTGCCGCTGATCTTGCCGGCGGCATAGAACTTCTCTTCGTAGTCGATACTCAGCGGGAAATAATCCATGCCAGGGATAGGGTTGCCGAGCATAGCCGTGCCGAGCACGACCGTTTCACCGTAGCGCACCAGCACGCTTGCGGTGGTACGGAAACCAACCCGGTTTACTTCCAGGGTCAGCGTACGGCCGCAAAATTCAGTCTCAACCACAATCAGGTCTTTGCCGTAAGGATTGATGGTTGCGTTGTTATTTGTTTGGCTCATTGATACCAAATCTTTCTGTCCTGCTAGGACGCGAGCGGAGTGCAAATATATGGCTGACCTTGTGCTTGAAGGGAGTCAAGCGATATATCTGTAGCCCTACCCACGTGGAAAGAGGACGATTTAATGTGCACAAGCTTGGCATCTCGTGTAATCACGAGATGCCTGGTTCGAGCACGTTTAGCGGCGGATGCCGAGTTTCTTGATAAGGTCCAGGTACGCCTGGCCATCTTTTGCAGCGATGTACTGGAGTAGGCGCTTGCGCTTGCCGACCAGCTGGAGCAGGCCGCGGCGGGCAGCAAAGTCATGCTTGTTGATCTTGAGGTGTCCGGTCAGTTCACGGATGCGCTCGGTAAAGATACCAACCTGTACAGCAGCGCTGCCGGTGTCTTCCTTGGCTTTTTGCAAATCGGTAACGATTTTCGTCTTCTTCTCTGATGAAATCATGCAGTTCCTATCCTATAGTCTGTTAAATTAGAGATTTTGTAGATGGCGTTAGGGCACAGTATAGCAGCTTTCCACCCCTATTACAACCTCTCGTCTCAGACATTCAGCTGCTCCTCATCAAAAACAATGCTGGCCGTGGCCGGCTGATCGTCTTCAGCGTTCAGGCGTATGACTATCGAAGCAATTTGCGCCGCAGTCCCTTCCACCGTATGGCCATGACTGGAAAAGGTAAGCCGCCGCACGCTCATGTCAACTTCTTGGGGAGTAGGCCGCGGCACGTCACGTTCCTCAAGCAAAGTCAGCGCTAGCACACCTGTTCTTTCGGCGATCATATCGGTAACGCGCGAAAATACCTCACCACTGGTAGGAGGTTGCACCACGGCATATTCCCGAACGCCACTCATAGTTATAGTATTATAACATATTAGGCCACACCGAGCAATTCCCGTTCAGCCATGTCTAATTGATGATTCAGTGCCTCACCCCGCTCTGCGGCCAGTTCTTCCGGCACGAAGAATCCGCCTCTGAAATCGTAATCCCGGAGTAGCGCATACATGGTTATCCTGCCATCCCTGCGGATGGCATATACGCCCTTGGAGCCCTCTTCTTCTACGGCGTACAACGATGCCTTGGCGTCCACGTGCAGCTCCCGGCCACCCGTACCCTCGACAATGTAGTCGGTTCCCTTACCGTCTTCTTGTGCGGTACCCTTGCGGAACTTACGGCCTCCGGCTGCCAACAGCTGTCCAAAGCCCAATTCATAGCGCGCGCCACGTACAACGTCGAGCACTGTCTGTGAGGCTGCCTGACGCACATCCTTGTCCTCTATGGACATGTTTGCCATTGTGAGCATCATCGAGCTGACCTTATTGGCACGGAGTTCAGGATATTTCGTAGCAAAGTCACGCAGCTGGTCGTTAAAGCCAATTGTCGTGTCGCGGTCACGGCGCCCCTCCGCTGTCTGCCTATATCCTGATCCTCGGCGAAGCGCAGACTGTGCGAACAAATATTCGGGCGTCGTCACCATCAGTTCCAAGGCCTGCAATTTCAGGCTGTCGCCATGCTGTTCGCGTATACGGGCGATGCGTTCGCGACCAAATTCTGATACGGTCCGCCAATAACCTGGTGTAGATACATCATCGTACGGATCAATCCCCCGCTTCTCGCAGGCCCTGTGCAGGCGCGGGTCAGCACTCAGTTTGTAGACACTATTCTGCGCGTCGGCGAATGCTTCGGCAATTGATTCTGCCGAACTCTCCTGCCCACCCTTCTTTTCGTGGCTGCCGGCAGCCGGCTGCTGTGGCGATTTATCCACGGTGGCAGGCTTGTTTACTTCCCGAGTATTAGTATGGGCAGCCTGTATGCCCCGGATCGCCAGGTTGTGCTCCACATGCGCCCGTAGTGCCGGGTGTATCGTATCGATCTGTTCAGCCAGACTCTCCCAGCTGGGGTCTTGCACAGGTTCAACCGTGTCAGTGACGTGTAAGGGTTCTTGGGACATTTTTATGTTGCTTCCTGTCTATCAAGTATACAGCCCCTGCTCAATACTCGGAATATACCAAAGTACTGGGTGGGGGTCAGAATGGTAGGTTTGCGGTTGATGTAGATGATGAGTGTGCGGCCGACAGGCAGCGGGAATGGCAGCCGAAGAGGCCAGCCTTCCGCTGCTGCGGTCCTCATCAGCACGTCCGCGTACCCGTCTGACACGAGCATCCGTGCTCTCCCCTCTAGCAGCTACTCCGATGCGCCTAGGCGGTTCTCCTACGGAAGGAGACCGGCTCGGCCCGCGAGTCGAAGCGCTTGAGTTCCGAGATGATGTGCAACCACTCGAATTCAGTGGTCTCGTACACGCCTCCTACGGGGTAATGGGCCAGGGTCCTGACATGCCTCAGCAGCACCTCCCCAAAAATACGCAGTGCGCGGATGTAGTGCTCAGGACGACTGAGGTCGATCACGAGGCGAGGCTCGTGGCTCAGGTGCCCCACGGTCCAAGGCTCGGAATTCGGTCCGGTGTAGTGCAGCTCGAAGCCGTCACGGTCCGTCACGAAGTCCTGGCCGTTGTAGCCGCCGACAAACGTCACCATGATCCGTCGAAGGGTCTCTTCGTCGGTGTTCAGGGAGACGACATGCAGCGCGTGTTCCATGCTCCGGGCGTACCGCTCGGGATCGTACTGGGCTTGTACCATGGTGGAGCCTTTCCGGTGCTCACAGCGCGAGATTTTCCGCTGGGCAAGCATGTCATCATCAGTAATGACATCTTTGCCGAGCGGAAAGTGCGTAATAAACCTACCATTCTGTAAATGTGCTTCGGATCCAAAATGGGTACAACGAAAGCAGCACACATTTTACAATGATTATGCATTTTTATCAATTCCCGGCCTCAAGGCTGACGCATCAGCGCCTAGGGTCGAGAGAGTAGAAATAGTGGCTGGAAGTGAGGTTCACGCACATGCGCGAGCGGGTGCCGACGGCGACAGCTGATGATCCACGCTGGGCGTGAACTACCGCTGCGGCCGTCAGCCATCCCTCTTCCGTCCTACTCAGTCAAACCGTTAGCGCTCTGTCGGCTACGCCAGCGATTACTCTGGAAGTGTGCCGTGCTCGGCTTCGTAGCGGCGGAACGCCACAGCAAAGGCTGCGTAGAGCGCCGTCACTACGTTCGCGTACATGCAAGCGTCACGACTGCAACTCCGATAATTTTCATAGCGGAGCGCGTAGTGTTTGAGGCTACTCTCTTTGAGCCAGTGGATCGCCACCGTGCGGTTATCGATGGTCCGAATCCGGATCATCTCTTTGAGAGTGACGCCAGCCTGCTTACGCAAGTCGAGCAAACGGTCGTACAGCGCCATGCGCTCTTCGTGATTCAGCTTGGCTGCCTTCAGTGTCGCGGGGACACCGAGGCGCTTCAGCAGATCATCGAGCAGCGACTGCACGAGTTCCGCGCGGAACTTCAGCACACTGCCGAAGACTCGCTTTCCGTCGGCATCCGCCGGATATGTGCTCTCGAACAGGTCACCCACGCCGATCCCGCGGTTAGTAAGCGTCGTCATGATGATCTCTTCGAGCTCACACGGGTCGGCAGCGGCCGGCCGAGCGGGCAATGCTTCCGATGCGGCAACATCGGATCTGGGCTGGACAGCGGTGTCCATGGTTCTCCTCCTCGGGGGAACAGGGCGGCTGGGACTACTAGGGAACCAATACTTTTGGCCATGAATCGACCCCGCTAAGCACTAACATTCCGCAAGTGCGCACCGGGGTCGATTCAATCTATTTCTACTCTGTAAAGGTAGCTTCGGAGCAGTGTGATATATATCACAAACTCAACAAAGCCGCAGTGTATAGTACAACCGCCAGAAAACCTTGTCAATCTGTTTGCTTACTCTTCATACGGCTGCCTCGTACATTTACAAGGTCAGTAGCCGGGAGGCGATCATATCGGCATCAAGCGCTTCTTTTTGGACCGCATCGTCCAGACTGAACTGCCCTACCCTAGTGCGCCGCAGGTCGCTCATATAGGCGCCCGTACCGAGCGCCTTCCCCAAATCTTCCACCAGGCTGCGGATATAGGTACCACTGCCGACACTACTGGTAAAGCGGACAAACGGATATTCGTACGAGATCAATTCGTTCTTATAAATGGTGACTGGCCGCGCTTCCAGCTCCACGCTCTTGCCCTCGCGTGCCAGTTTGTAGGCTCGCTGACCGTTGATTTTCATGGCACTGAAGGCCGGTGGCACCTGCATGATAGGCCCCTGGAACGTGTGGAGCGCCTCTTGGACAGCTTCCAGCCTGGGAACAGTATCGGATACGGCTCTTTTCTCGCCCTCTTCGTCCCCGGTACTGCTCACCTGACCCAGTTTCATAACGACTTCGTAGGTCTTGTCGAGCTTGGTGAGTTCCGTTGCCCGACGGGTGTATTCCTTGCCGATGAGCAGCACAAGCAGGCCCGTAGCCAGCGGATCGAGCGTGCCGGTGTGGCCGACCTTGGTGTTCTTGGGCTTTTTGCCTTCTTGGGCCGCAACGATGCGGCGCACATAATTGACCACGTCGAACGAGGTCCAGGTCTTGGGCTTGTCTACGAGCAATATTCCTTGCATAGCTACTATCCTACCATGGATAGAGGGGTCTTTCACCTTGGCGGGAATTGTGGGATCGACATTACTGCATCGGGAACATCGGTGGCGGTACCGGTGGTGGCGGAGTCTGGCCGCCCATATTCATGCCACCCTGCGGAGGTGTGCCGGGAAAGCTGCTCGGTGCTGCGTTACCCATGCCACCAGGGACGGTCGGCGTGATCAGCGGCTGGTTGAATGACTGCTGAGCTGCTGGGAGCGGCATATCGAGTGCGTCATCGGCCGGAGTATTGCCCGGCGTAGGCTCACTGAAGCCTGTGTTGGCTACGGTCGGGGCAGCAGCTGCCGCCGGTGTGGGCGAAAACAAGTTAGCGGGCGGTACATATGCCATCTGGGCAGGAGGCGCGCTTGGTGCCGTACTCTGCGATGCGTCCGGATGAAGGTCTGTGCCAAGCGGCTGGGCGTTGAGTGCCGCTATCGGCTGCAGCGGATTGTCTGCCTGGCCGAAAGCAGCAGCGACCGCACTGCGGGCATCATCAACATTGGAACCGGCAGGCTGGGGCGCTGCGCTGCCAAGGTGCGGGCTGTGTACTGACTGTTCTATTTCACGCAAGGTCTGGGTATCGTTCGTCTGCTCGGCGGCATCAATAAAGGGTACGGGAGCCGGAGGGACCGGTGACGCAGGAGCCTGGGGTACGGGCATAGTTACTGCTGGCGGCGCAGGCGTAAAGGTGGGAGGCACAAATGGCGCGGGAGTCGGGGCTGCAGGCGCAGTGGGAGCCGGCATTACCGGATTGGCGACCGTTGAAGGCATGGGCGGTACCGGTGGCGCGGGTGGCAGGACGCTCTCGTTGTGCGTCAGCAGTGGCGAATCTATAGCCGGAAGCGTCAGCTCTTCGGTGGGCAGGTCGTATTGCTCAGGAGCGGCATTAGCCGTTAGGCCGGACTGCGGCAGATTAGGCGCGTTGGTCATCAGTTGGCGATGTACCGAGGTATGCTCTGCTTGGTCAGCCTCAATCGGCTGGCCGTCAGAATCCACGCCACGGACATGGGAAATCTCGGGGATCTTCGGAGGCGGCGGCAACGGCTCGCCCATAAGCAGTTGGCCGTTTTCGTCCACATGGATCTGCGACGGCTCAGGTTCTTCGGGTTTGGGCGGTTCCTGCTCGGCCGGCTCAGGCTCCTCTTCTTCGTCCTCATGGGTAATCTGGAGCGTTCCGGGTTCGTGCGGAGCCGGAGATGCGGGTTGGCTGGCTTTGTCGTCCTGGTCAGCGCGTTCCGGCCTGGCCGGGGCCTGTTGGATCTGCACCGCCTGCTCCAGCTCGGTCGCGACGAGTTGCTGATTTGCACCCGCCTGCATCAGCTCGGCGGCTATACTCATGGTCTTCGGTGTCGTCTTGTCGTTACGGAAGCGCTCAGTGCTGGCGACGATACCGGTCAGCAGCGCAGTCGCGATCTGATTGTTGAGTGCCTTCTTATCGAGTCCGTCGCTCAGGCCAACCATCATCTCACACAGGCTGCTCGCCTGCGGGTCAACCCAGTTTATGCTACCTAAAGATCCCTGTCCGGTAGTGCTTACACATACCACGGTAGCATCGTGCAGGATGCGTCCGTGCGCGGTGATGGCGGCATCGAGGTCTTCCTGCTCGTTTACGCCCAGGCACAGCACCACATCCACGTTGAAATCGCCTTGGCTGAATTCCAGGTCCTTTTCACTGAGGGATGTCTTGTATGGTGTGATAAATATGCGGACGACTTCGTCTTCCACCTTGTAGCGCAGCTTGTCGGCCTTGCTCTTGTCGAGAGCGATGATGAAATCGCGGAGACTGTCGGTGTTCTTTTCGAGGGTTTCTTCGGGCTTCAGGAATTCGATGGTATCTGGCGCCTGGCCGCTGAAAACAGCAGTGCCATGTTTGTCCAGATGGTTCAGTACCAGGGTCAGGCCGATAGCAGCCGACAACTGGTCGACACTTGGGTTTTTACTGACGGTAACCAGAACGTTCTGTGCTTGTCCGATGCGGTCGATGATTTTTTGTTTTTGTTCGTCCATGTATATAAGTGGTTACGTTTATCTGAATAGTAGCACACGCCCTTTCTCCTTGCCAAGAACTTCATACGTAGAACCTTTGACAACAGCCCTTCTAACCTCTATAGTTTATAGGGTAACAATTAAAAGATCACTAAAGGATCAAGCTTAATGCCAATCATCAAATCAGCAAAAAAGCGCGTGAAGGTTGCAAACAAAGCAGCCGTACGCAACAGCAAAACCAAGCGTTCACTGAAGACCGCTATCAAATCATTCGGTAAGGCCCTCGGCGGTAAAAGCGCCAGCGCCGCCCACAGCAAAGCGCAGAGCGAGCTCGATAAGGCCGCCAAAAAAGGTGTGATGCACAAGAACAAGGCTGCCCGCAAGAAGAGCCAACTGGCGAAAAGTGCCAAGGCTGCTGCCGGCGTCACCAAAAAAGCCGCGCCAAAGGCGAAAGCCGCCGCAAAGCCAGTAGTCAAGAAGACCGTAGCAAAGAAGCCGGCAGTCAAAAAAGCTGCTCCGGCCAAGAAGACCGTAGCCAAAAAAGCTCCGGCTAAAAAGCCAGCTGCAAAGAAGAAGTAGATTTCCCTTTCCGTGGAACCAAATCACCACCTCCTTTCCGGGAGGTGGTTTTTATGCGACGAAACGCGCTACACTATATTTTATAAAGCAAGGAGGGTTTCTATGCATAAGAAAGTCGTAATCAGCTTGGTCACACTTGTGGTTATCGTGGCAGCGGTAGTCGGTATAGTGATGGCCAAAAACAATGCGTCGAAGGATACTACCGCAGTATCCACGGATAGCAGCATGGATATGCCCGCAAAATCATCCACGAGCACAGATGATTCCAGCAAGAGCACTGCTACCAACAGCGTAGCTATCAAGGACTTCGCCTTCAGCCCAGCTGATATAACGGTCAGAGTCGGTACCACCGTGACCTGGACTAACCAGGATAGCGCTGCCCATACCGTAACTGAAACCGATGGCAAAACCGGGCCAGATAGTGGCACGCTGGCCACGGGTAAAAGCTACAGTTTTACCTATGCCGCCGCTGGCACCTACAGCTACCACTGCGATTTCCATAGCAGCATGGTTGGCACCGTGACGGTTACAGAGTAGGCCATACCAGCCCGCAAAGGAGCCGCTCATAGCGGCTCCTTTGCTATACGGCCAGGCTCAGTAAATAGTAGCGCACCATCTCGTCAGCGTTCATGCCCTCACTCTTGAGGCGGACATCGTACTCGCGCAGCTGGGTAATAAGCTGTTTCAGCCGGACAAGGGTGATATGACGTGCCAACCCCTGCGTCTTGCGTATGGTGAACGGGCTTATTTTTGATGCCCGAGCAATGTCATCGGTAGCACGGCTGCCGGCAGTCTTGACCACCGCGAGCACGTGCAGCTGCCAGATGATCATAGCCAAGATCTGCTGCGGTTCTACCTGCAGCGCCCGCTGCTCGTTATACAATGCCATGGCCCGCTTGGCGTCACCGGCGAAGGCTGTGTCCAGCAGTTCGAATATGCTGCTCTGCGGCGTACGTTCGGTGAGTAGTTCGATACTGGCCCGATTGATGTTCGGCGCATAGGCCAATAGCTTGTCAACTTCGTGCTGGAGCGTCAGCTGGTTCTGCCCCACCCGATCTACCAGCAACCGTGCGTCGGTAGTGCTCAGTACCCCGCCCTGCTGTTTGGCGTAATCTGTCAGATACCGTGCTAGTCCGTTGCCGTCCAATACTGGAAATTCCTGAAAACGAGTGTCGCGCTTGAGTAGTTTGTAGTAGCCGGTGCGCTTATCGAGCTTGGGCTCTACCAGCACGACGTCATTGGTCTCGGCCACGTCTTCGGTAAACTGCTCAAACTTCTCGGCGAATTCCTTGTTGGCACCAGGATTACGCAGCACTACAAGCTTGCGCGGCGCCAGAAATGGCAGACTCTGTGCCGCCCCCAGCATGCGCTCATAACTCGCCTCTTCACCGTCCAGACGCTCCAGCGCCATGTCGCCGTGCTCCACTACGAACGAATCCACCAGCTCATGCAGTGCGCCCGAGCGCATCACATCATTTTCTCCTGTGAGTGTGGTTATCATCAGGACTTAGTATGACAGATTACTCCGCTATTTTCCGAGGTTACTGGTCGAGTCGGGTACATATACAGAACCTGCGCAGCAATGCCGCCTAGATCCAGTCAGATCCGGCTGTGACCACAGGTTCTGAATCATGACCGGCAGCCTGTGACTCTGCCGCAAACTGTGCAGGCATGTCAGTCATAAAATTGCCGTTTGGATGAAATCCAATATCGTCGACAAAACCGGCGAGATACCACCAGTCTTCTGAAGATAATCGGCTCCATCTGCATACGTTTCGCAGTGCGACTGATTTGACCCGAGGGCGTAGTGGTCCACTTCGCCTAGCTTCGGCGAGCTCTACCTCCCGGTTAAACGGTGTGTCGGGCACCTCGTCAAACCACGTGCCATAGTCATCTACGTCTGAAAAAGCATCCAGTGGGAGTTGTGTGTCGGAGATTTCTTTCATAGCTTTTGTTTTAGGATTTACATAAACATTAGCAATTTATTGTGCTTTTGTCAATGTGAGGTAATTGTATAATTGTAAAGTAACTTGCATTGATGCATGCAAAAGTATGGTAAAAATAGAGGTTAGAATGCCGAATTTGGTCATAGTGTCGAACAGGCTCCCGGTAAGCGTGGCACGTGTGAACGGGAAATTACAGTTCGGGCAAGGCATGGGCGGCCTTGCGACCGGATTGAGTGGTTATACGAAACAGCGCGGTACCAAGTGGATCGGCTGGCCCGGCATCCCCAGTGACGACCTGACTGAGCAGGAGCAGGCGCAGATCACCCGTGAGCTGCGGAGACAACACTGCTACCCGGTGTTCCTGACGCGCGCGCAGATAGGCGAGTACTACAACGGATACAGTAACAGCGTGCTGTGGCCGCTGCTGCATACCCTGGAGGTAAAACCCTATCCTTTGCGGCTCTGGAAAGCCTACCGCAAAGTAAATGGCATATTCGCCGACGAAGTCTTGCGGCTAAGCAAGCCCGGCAGCACCATCTGGGTGCACGATTACCAGCTGATGCTGGTGCCGCAAATGCTGCGGCGTGCCGGACGTGATGACCATATCGGTTTCTTTCTGCACATACCCTTCCCTGAACCAGCAGTGTTCCGTACTGACGAAGAGGCCAAAAGTCTGCTGCGCGGCATGCTTGGGGCTGACTTGGTCGGATTCCACACCCGCGGCTACACCCGGCAGTTTTTGGCTGCCTGTGATGAGCTGCTAGGACTGCGTAGCGAGACTGGCACGCTGTTGATCGGCCAGCGGCCGGTACAGGCCACCGAGTTTCCCATGGGCATTGACTATGGCCGTTTCGCCGCAGCCACGCGTCTGCGTAGCAAACACCGTGAGGTACGGCGCCTGCGCAAAGAATTCAAGGGCAACAAGGTGATCGTGACGGTCGACCGGCTGGATCCGACGAAAGGACTGACGGAGCGGCTGCAAGCCTATCAATTACTCCTGCGACAGCAACCGAAGTGGCTCGGCAAATTGGCGATGGTAATGATCGTGGCGCCGTCACGCACCGATATTGATGCATACAAGAGCCTGAAAGACCGGCTCGACACTATCCTTGGCGAGATTGAAAACGAATTCGCGCGTGAGAATTGGCAGCCGGTGCACTTCATATACGAGCCGGTACCCCTGGAGCGCGTCATGTCGTTTTACCAACTGGCGGATGTAGCGTTCATCGCACCGATCCGCGATGGCATGAATCTGGTTGCAAAGGAGTTCATCGCCAGCAAACGGTTCAATAACGGCGTACTCGTGCTCAGTGAGACCGCCGGCGCAGCCGAGGAGCTGCACGACGCCATCCAGGTCAATCCTGCACAGCCGCAGACAATGGTCGACGGGCTGAGCCGCGCCCTAGAGATGCCTAAGCGCGAGCTACGGCAGCGGGCCCGTGCCATGCAGGAACGCGTGCAGGAATACACCGTGCAGAAGTGGGCTGATAATTTTATGGACGTACTGCAGGCCAGCCGTTCACTTGCTCCACGCCGTACCCGCACGCTGAACCCGTCGCTCGAGCATGATCTGCTTCGCGGCTATCATCATGCGCAGCACCGCGTACTGCTGCTGGATTACGACGGTGTCCTGCGCAAGATAGAGCGTGATCCCGCAAAGGCCGCCCCTACTCCGGAGCTGCTACGCACCCTGAAAAACCTGGCCGCAAACCCCAAGAACGAGGTGGTCATCGTCAGCGGTCGGGCAAAGGAAGATCTGGTTGGTTGGTTGGGCCACTTGCCTATCGGCATCGCGGCAGAACACGGCGCCCTGTTCCGCCGGCGTGGCGGTAAAACCTGGCACTCTACCAGCACTGACGCCCGCGCCTGGAAGCCGTACGTCGCCAACCTGTTCCAGTACTACGCCGACCAAACCCCCGGCGCGCATGTCGAGAACAAAGAATGGTCAGTGGTCTGGCACTACCGCCGTGCAAGTCCGTATTACGCCCAAAAGAACCTGGTTGCCCTGCGGCGCTTGCTGAAGCCATTACTGCGCCAATACGGCCTAACATTGGAAGAAGGCCGCAAGATCCTGGAAGTCCGGCCAGCTGGCGTGCACAAGGGGCAGGTCATCAAGGAGTGGCTTATACACGACCACGATTTCCTGCTGGCCGCGGGCGACGACGTGACCGATGAGGCGATGTTTACCATCCTCCCGCCAAAGGCGTACAGCATAAAGGTCGGCGCCGGCAGCACACAGGCACGGTTCCGTGTGGCGAATGTGCCGATATTCTTGCAGCTGCTGGAAAAACTGGCAAAAGATTAGCTGCGTACGCTAACGTAATTTTGGCAATGCGGGCAGATGTGCGTCCCGCGGCCGGCGACCTTGAGCTTTTCAATGGTTGTACCACACCGCGGACATGCTAAGCCCTCGCGGCGAAACACGCGGGCAAAGTCCATGTAGCTTCCCCGCTTGCCTTCGGCATTCACGTAGGTATGGTTGCTACTCCCGCCCTTCTGTATGGACAGATTGAGCACGTATTGCAGCTCGGTAAACAGGCGCGCAAACTGCGCCTGCGAGACGTCTTTTACGAGGGTAGATGGATGGATCTTTGCGCCCCACAGGCTTTCGTCGGCGTAAATATTCCCCACGCCAGCCACCACGGTCTGGTCGAGCAGCGCCGCCTTGATAGTCGTGTTTTTGCGGCGCTGGAAACGCTCCGTGAACGCTTCGGCCGTAAAATCTGCATCGAGCGGCTCGGGACCCACCTTTTTCATAAAATCGATGTTCGGTACTTCGGCGGTGGGCATCAGGCGCACCCAGCCGAACTTGCGTTGGTCGTTAAAGAACAGCTTGCTGTCATCGACAAAGCCAAACTGGACCCGTGTAGACTTGTCGGGTAGGTTGCCGACCAGCGAGTCGCTTGGGTGCCCTGCCCCGAAACGTGCTTCTGCAGACACGAACACCAGCTGCCCGGTCATCTTCAGGTGGATAACCAGGCTGTATTCGCTGGACAAATCGATAAGCAGCACCTTGGCACGGCGGCGCACCGCGGTGACGGAGGCGCCGATCAGGAAGGCGTTGACATCGGCCGCAGCATTGGGGAAACTCTTATCCGTGTCGGAGGTAACGGCGCTGATTGTGCGCGCCACCAATAATTCCTGCAAGCCAATGCGGACTGTTTCGACTTCTGGTAGTTCTGGCATCTGTATATTGTACCAGGCTGTTTGCGTGCACCATTCTGCGGAACGCCAGCCGTGATAGTGTCCGTTCCACGGCAGACGGCGCATTGCGGGCAAGATAGCTCGTTACCTCAAGGCGCACGGCCGGCTCAGGATCGGTGCGGCCAAACCAGTGCAGCGCAGAAAGCACCACCTGACTTTCGGATACATCGAACGCCTCGGGCTTGCGTCCTAAAAACCGGTCCTTTGGATTGGGGAAATTTTCGGGCACCGTTTGGGCAAGCTCATAGGCGCTTGCAAGTGTCAGTGATTTGGGAACGGTGAGCGTATCAAGATGGAGTACAGCCGTGGTTTCAGGAGCTGGCATGGATGCCTCGCCGGCCACCGCTGCGGCGCCAACACGAGTACCAAGCTGCCCGACCGGACGCCGCTCAAACGTGGCACCCACCCAATCATAGGCTGTGTCTATAGTGGCCTCGACAAGATCGGAATCATAGCGCGCCAAAAGCTCATCCCGTGAACCAGGCCGATCAAGCGCCCGAACAAGCAGCCAGGCATCCGCAGATGTTTCTGGAGTACCGATGAGATGATTCATGTAAAACTCTTCTGTTCCTAGGTGGCAAGTAGTGTCACTTACTTATCTGTAAGAATTCTAACAGATTTGCTTGTGGTTTTCCAGTTTTTTCTGTGCCACAGGGGCTGTTATACTAATACCCTATGGATGGACTCGGTGATATCTTACGCAAACGTGATCTGGACGAGCCCCCCGAAGTACGTGCTATCAAGGAGTATGTACGGCGGTATTACGAGACCGAGGTGCGCGTAACCATGCAGCAGCACGCCATCATCGTATCGGGACGGAGTGCAGGGCTTATTGGCAGCTTGCGAGCTAACCTGCCCAAGCTGCAGGCCGCGGCCAGTACGGACAAACGGATCATGCTGCGGGTCGGCTAAGATAATTGCATGAGTCTGGTAAGCTCAGTTTGCAGATGTTCAGCATCAGTGTAGAGGATACCGTGCATGCCCGCAGCCTCGGCGCCAGCGACATATCTAGGTTGATCATCTATAAAAATACATTCCTCCGGCACTACGTCGAGTCGCCGTGCAATCGTCTGATAGGCTACGAACTCGGGCTTGCTATGTCCCATGTCATACGAGAGTGCCACCGCGTCGAACTGGGCTACCTGCTCGGGCGTAAAAATGTCATTGAGCCAGTTGTCACCCGCGTTGGAAAGTAGTCCGATCTTATACCGTGGCTTGAGACGGGCGATAATTGCGAACACGTCCTCGTCGGGAATATTGTTTTCGATCTGTTGACGCGCTTCGGCTTCGCTGAGCCCAGCCATATCGGCTATGCTACGCATAAAATCATTAAAACTGATGATGCCGGCGTCCACTTGCCGGTTGAGTTCCGTGGCCTGCTCCATACGCTCTGGGTCATCGCCAAAATGCCGTGCTTTGTAGGGTAACCAGCCGTCCGAAGCTAGCACGCCGAAACAATCAAACACAACCGCACGGATCATATCAGGATCCTCCCAAGCTCCCGGCGCAGTTCCGGCACACCTGTATACGCCACTCCGCGCATGCCGGCAGCACGTGCACCATCGATGTGACGCTGCTGGTCATCTATGAATACGCAAGCGGTCGTCGGCACACCCATGCGGTCGGCGATGGCCTCGTACATACGGTAATCGGGTTTGCGCATACCCACATGATGCGACAGCGTGATCATATCGAACAGCGCGTGCTGCTCGGGCGTAAAGACCTCGTCAAAAACTTTGTTGGTGCTGGCATTGCTGAGGATACCGATGCGAAAGCGGGGTTTGAGCTCATTCTGGATGTAATGGAACAGTTCGGTGTTACTAGTGGTGTGTTCCAGCTGGTAGCGGACCGTGGCTTCGGTCTCGCCGGTGCTTTTAGCAGTGTACGCAATGAGGTCATCATAGGATGCCCTGCCCTCGTCCACGCTATCTCCTAGCCGGCGGAACTCTTCCCACATGTCTGGGTTCAATGCCTGGTGCTTGGCCTTGAAGGCTTGCCAGCCATTGAGCGCAAGTACACCGTAGAGGTCAAAAACGATCGCCTGTATCATCCCCCTATTGTAGCAGGGCTAGTAGAGTGAGACGCCGGTGACATCAAGCTTCTGCAAGTCGGTCGATGGGATCTGGCGCTCGAACAGCTCGCGTGTACCTGGACGGTTACCTGCATAGGTACCCTGGCTGCAGCTGGTAGTCCAGTAGCTGAGCACGTCGCGCTGGCCGTCGTTGAATGTATATACATAGCGCTGGCCGCTCGGGCAGTAGCCGCGGTAATCTACCGTGGATTTGGTATTACCCTTGGTAAAGTTCAGTAGACGCAGTGACTGGAGAAAAACGGCGAAAGCGTCGCTGTTGTTGGAGTAAGTGCGGCTGTCGATGACATTGCCCTGGTAGCCCTGGATGAGCTGGACTTGGTTCTGCGTGGCACTGACTGTGATGCGCAGCTGACGGTGGTCCTGGTCGATATTGGTCTTGCCGTCGATGAGTAGCGTGACCGTGGCGGCGCTATCGGCGTACTTGGTAATGTCGTAGGCCGGTTCGGTCGGCTTGCTGCCACCGAATATGAGCCGGAACATAAGTATGATAAATACGACTACAATGCCGATACCGACAAGTGCAGCGATGATGGTGCGTAATAAACTGCGGTTCTCCATAGGTGTTCCGAATGTTTATTGTATCACAAAAGAAACAATAGCGCAATAGACCACCTACTGAGGTTGACCTCTTGCTGTTTCCCCGTTATTTGCCGAATAGAGAACCAGCTATGCAGCTTGCTCACCACCATGGATGAATACCGGCGTAGGGAACCGTGCTTCTACCCGCATAGCTTGTGCAACGAACGATCCTACCCGGAAAGGCACTAGCGCCGGCCTGCCGATAGGCCGAGCCATGCCTTCCCTGGTGAGCTCAAGTCCCCTGCCTCCTCTGGTAAATTGGCCTTCTTTGTACTCCCAAAAACCCGCGTCACCACTACCATCATCAGCACCCTGGTGATGCCCTGTCTCCGGCGGATCCAGGTCTAAGATGTCTCCTCCTGCTGTTTTCATATGCTATCCTCCCCAGGTTAGTTCGTGTGGGGTGTTACATAATCAGTTCCAGCGCGCCCACTATCATCTATAGTGTTACGCTAAAACACTTATTTTTTCTGTAAAAATAGCTACTTCTAATCCCCTATGAGGTTAGGGACGATTGCCCTGCTGGTTGGCGTCAGCTCCGCAGGCCGTTCTTCATATGAGGGTAGTCCGGTGGTGGCACGGATCTGTGCATCCACCCACCCGGCCGCAGTATTGGCCGCGTGATGTTCATTGTAATCCTGGGAAAATTGTCGAAGTCCTGTGGCGTGATAACCAGGCAGCAATTCGCGGACAGCGGCATCCAGGCGAAGTTCTACATGCATACGCGCCCGAACGCTCATGGCGGGAGGCGTGAAGAATGCCTCCGACATGTCACTGACACAGAGTGTGCGGGTAGCACACCGGGCCAAAATACTTACGAGCTTGCGCACATCCGCATAGCTGCCCTGCACCACTTCGCCGCGTGCATCCGGATCAAGGATATCGGGCCTGGGATTGCACAGCTTATCGCTTATCTGGGTAGTGTGGCTAACTATCGCCTCTTCGACCAGGACGAGGTCATCAGGAGGTGCCTCTTGGGTTACGAAGCCGCCACTGATATCGCCCGCCACATGGGTAAATTCGTGGAAACTAGTGTCACATAGGGCTGTCGTGGGGCCGCCATGTAGAATCGAGAATTGATCAGCGAGGGTGATGGTGCCTGAACCGAGCTGATAGTAGCCAGTGGCCGCCATAGCACCTGCCTCAAAAAAGTCCATGCGACGTAACCTCTGTGCGACACTGTTTGCCCTTTTGTATACGTCGCTTGCATGTGGTGGCAGATAGCCAATCTCTTTAAGCCATTCGGCACGGCTGAGCATATCCTCACGCAGTTGTGGTTCTGCACGCCCGAGCTGTTCACTCCGTTTCGTGTGGTGCCTGGCATTAGCCACACTGAACGTCAGTAGGTCATCGTCTGATGCACATGCGAGCCATTCCAACACGGTGCCGCCTACTTTTAGCACCGGGCTAGCAAGATAGTTGGCGTGGATGGAGTCTGCTACAAGGGCGGTATCTTTATCCGCCACAAAATGAGCCACCGCCCGTTTAAGGTGCGCGGTTTCCTCATTTATACGGTCAAGACTCATCGTATCGTATGCAGCGGCCAGCTCATGCCCGAAGGGCATGCCGTCACCATGTTCAAACTGAAGAGCACCCTCGGCACCCCGTACGATACTACTCATTGCTAGAGTATTATTATAAAATATTCTGCCGTTATATGGAAGTTACGCGGCTTAGGCAAGCTGGCGGACGCTTTTGCAGAATTCGGCTGGGTATTTTACTTGTAGTTCCTGCGCGGCCTGCTCGGGAGTGAACCAGTCAAATGCCAGAGAGTGGTCTTCCTCGCCCAGTTTGATTTCCACGCCTTCCGGCAGATCGACTTCGTAGGCCATGAGTACCAGCGGCACACGGATGTCCCCAACGGGGATGGTGAGGTTGGATAGCACTGTCGCGATGTGTTTTGCAGTGCGGGTGTAATCCACACTAATTTCCTCGCGCAGCTCACGCCGCAAGGTCTGTTCGAACGTTTCGCCCGGATCCATACGGCCACCGGGCAGATCCCAGTATTCGGGGCTGCCGCCCCACGCCGGTGTTTTGAGCAGCAATATTTTGCCGTCTTTGTTCCGCACCAGGCCTTTTATGCCGATTTGGAAGAGTTGTTCTGCCATTATTTTCCCGCGATCACCTGGATAACATTATCAGTAAAATCGGAAGGCACCGTACGCATGAAATCCTTGAAGAGTTTTTCATCATACTGCTCGATGGATTCAATACTAAAGCCGGCTGTTTTCAGCGCAGACGATATGGAATCCTGGGTATGAAAATAGCGGGAATAGCTATAGGTTTTATCGTCTTCATGCACTGTGCAACTTGTCAGCCCAGTTTCGTCATCATAAGTCACACCCTCCCGCATCGCATCAGGGCACTCTGTAGAGCGGACAACTACAAACAATTTGCCGCCAGCCTTGAGCACCCGGTACAGTTCCAGCAGTGATGAGGCCAGATCTGCTTTGGCAAGATAATGTAGTACGAGACGCGCGTACACGTAATCAAAATAGCCATCGGCATACGCCAGTGGCTGAGCCACATCTTCCAGCTTCACCTGGATACGGTCGGCGACGCCTTGTTCGGTAATGCGTTCCCGTGCAAAGGCGACACCTTTTTCGTCGACTGTAGTTGCGACGATGTGTGCCTGCGGCGCCTCAGCGGCCATACGTATCTCGGCCACGCCGCCGGTTGAAATACCAACGCTATATACTTCTGCCGCGTCCGCAGGCATCGCTGCCACGCCAGCATCTTCGCTGCGTGAAAATTTGGGATCAATGTGTTCTGTCATGCAGCTATTTTACTCCACCCGTTCCAAAAATATCTTGTCTTTGAAGACACCGCGCTTTTCCGCTTTTTGCACACGGACAGCTTCGAGCTCCGTGCGGCTCGCAATCACATCGACCAGGGCCAGCACTACTTCCTGGATGTCGGCCAGCTCTTCGACATTCAGCGCCTCTTTGAACTCTTCGGACTCCTCGGCAAGCTTACAGATAAGCTCGTGCAGATATTCATCGTCACCGAGCGCACGTGTAACCGGTGTTTCGTTATTTGCCCGGCAGATTTCCGGGATTTTATCGCGGACGAGTTTGTTGAATGTCTTAATCATAGTACCTCCTGGTTGCACTTAGTGTAGCAGTTGCCCACGGGTAATTTCGATGCGCAGGTCACGCACCATCTGCCCGTCTTTGTTTCGCTCGGTATCGTTCACCCAGAACTGACGCGCGGTGGCGACCCACATGCGCTGCGGGCTCTGTGTTTCATAGTAATCAATCAGGAGCGGTTTTTTGTTCTGCCGCACCCGGCGCTCGTTGTGATAATGCAGCGCCTGCACCAGTTCGTCGCCCTCGGCGATGTGGGCATCATCTGCACGGATATACAGCCCACCCCGCTCCACAGCGTCGTAGAGCACCACGAAAATCTGACCGGTACGCACTACGTTTTTGGAATGTTCTGAATCTGGATGTGAACCCCAGTACAGATGTTCCAGCGTCTCGTCGCGCATGAAAAAATACGGCGTGTTGTGTGGCGAGCCGTCGGCATTTACCGTGGCCATGGCAGCGTGGTTTACGGTGGCTAGGAGGTCTTTGGCTCGGGCTATTTTGACTGGCATATCGTCCATATATTAGCCCTCATGCAGACGTTTACGGATTTCTGCAAAGGCAACATCGTATATGCGGGTGTTACGATTGGCGTATATTTTTTCGTGGCCTGCTTGCTTCCGAGCAGCCTCGAGAGCATCAATCGATTCAAGTCTTACCGCACTCAGTTCATCGTATTGTATGGCAAGCTTTTTTGGATCCAGTTCCTTCTGCAGGATATAGACCCAGCAGAATTCGGGATGTGTTTTATCAGGTGGCCACGGCGCTACATCAAACGTGTAATCAACCTGGATCAACTCGCTTGGATTAATGGCGATACCAATCTCCTCTGAAACTTCCCGTATAGCAGCTTCGACTGGTTCGTCCCCAGCTGTAATATGCCCAGCGACTGACACGTCCCATACATCCGAAAATATTTTTTTATCTTTCGCCCGGTGCTGCAAAAGTACTTCACCCTTCGAGTTATAAATCCACACAAAAACCGAGGCATGGCGCAGCTCTTTTTCGTGCACCTCGGAACGCGGCAAAACTACGCCAGTTTTGTTGCCATGTTCATCCAGCACGTCAATAAGTTCCTCGGCCATTCTACAATTCACCCCAATTGTCGCCAATGCTGGCGTCTACCAGCAGCTTCACCGACAGTTCGGGATAGATGCTCTCCATGGTCTTTTTGAGGATGTTGGCGACTGTTTCAGCGTCCGTCTGGTCGCATTCTACCAAAATGGAATCATGAATCTGCAGCAGCTGCCGCGCCGTCGGTACCTGCTTGGCCAGTTCATTGTCCACCGCTACCATCGCCATCTTCATCAGATCGGCTTCGGTGCCCTGGATGGGCATGTTCATGGCGGCTCGCTCGGCACCACTGCGCACCATGAAGTTGCTGGATTTGATGTCCGGCATCGGTCGGCGGCGACCGAACAGTGTCTCTACATAGCCCTGTTCGCGGGCCATTTGCTTGAGCCCGTCCAGATAGCCGATCAGCGGCTTCCGCAGTTTGAAATATTCGTCGATAAAATGCCGCGCCTGTTCAAAGCTCATGCCGGTAGCGGCTGAAAGGCCGTGCGGGCTCATGCCATAGAGCACACCGAAGTTTACGGTTTTTGCGGCACTGCGCTGCTGTTTGGTCACATCTTCTATCTGCCGACCGTATATCTGTGCGGCGGTGGTCACGTGGATGTCTGCCCCACGGTTGAACTGCGCTACCATATCGTCGTCGCCGCTCATGGCTGCGGCCAGGCGCAGTTCGAACTGGCTGTAATCGGCGCTGACGAGCTTCCGCCCCTTGCCCGCTACAAAAGCCGTACGGATGCGTTTACCAAGGCTGGTACGCACGGGAATGTTCTGCAGATTGGGATCGTTGCTGCTGAGCCGTCCGGTCTGGGCCACCGTGAGCGCAAAGGTGGTGTGCAGACGGTTGTGGCCGTCTACTTGTTGCGGCAGCGTATCGACATACGTGTTTTTGAGCTTGGTCACCTCGCGGTAGCGCGTGATGAGGTTGATGATGGGGTGTTCCTGGCGGAGCTTGTCGAGCGTATCAGCGGCGGTACTGTAGCCAGTCTTGCCTTTTTTGACCCCAGTGGTAGACAGGCCGAGCGTCTCGAACAGTATTTCACCGAGCTGCGCAGGGCTGCCGATGTTGAATTCACGGCCCGCGTGGCCGTAGATCTCGTGTTCCAGCAGCGTAATGCTGTCTTCTATCTCGCCGGAAAATTCCTTCAGATAATCGACATTTAGCTGTATGCCCTGGTATTCCATGCGGGCCAGCACCGGGATGACGGGCCACTCGATGTTCTTGGCTAGCGCGGGTAGCTTGGGCATATCGGCCAGCTCTTTGGCCTGCTGCTGGTGTAGTGCGTGGATGACGGCGATGAATTCGGGAGCACGGGTGATGAGTTCGTCGGCATCCAGTTCTTCGAACGGCGAACCTTCGTAGCCGAGGTCGGCATGCGCTAGCTCTGTCAGTGTCTGTTCGCGGCGCAAGCTGTTTATCAGGAACGAGCCGATTAGCACGTCATGCCCCACGGGCGGCAGCTCTTTGACGCCAAGATGTAGCAGTACCTGCAGCGTGGATTTGATATCGTAGCCGACCAGCGGCCGGACATCACGGAAATTCTCGACCAGCTTGTCGGTGTTGATCTTGGACAGGTCAAAGGTATAGGTGGTTTTACCGTCGGTACTCAAGATCAGCGCCTGCGGATCGCGGCCATGCTTGCCAGCCGCACGGGAATGGATATACATGTATTCGGAATCAGGCAGTTTTACATCTGCCAGCTTTTCGTCACTATCTATAATGATGCTCTTGCCAGGATGCAGACTGACTGCACCGGTGGCCGCCTGATGGTCTGCGACTGCCACCTGCATCACGTCCGGCAGCTGCCGGGCCAAGCTCTTGAACTCCAGTTTTTCGAGCAGAGCCAGCAGTTTTTCGGGTTGACATAGGCTGCCGTCGACTTCTTTCAGGTTGAGCCTGAGTGGTGCATCGGTCCAGATTTCGGCCAGCTTGTGGGATAGGTACGCCATATCTTTGTGTTCGATGAGCTGTTTCTGGGTCTTGCCGGAAATGAGGTCGATGTTTTGGTAAATGCCATCGAGCGTCTTGTATTCACCCAGCAGCTTGCGGGCAGCGACGGGTCCGACACCGGCCACTCCCGGAATGTTATCGGAGCTGTCCCCCACGAGTGACTTGTAATCTACGAACTGGTGCACGCTGATGCCATATTTGGCCTCGAACGTAGCCGGACTGTAGAGCTCGATGTTGGAAAATCCGGTCTTGAGCGCATAAACCTTGACGTGGTCATTCACCAGCTGGAGCATGTCGAGGTCGGAGGTAACGAGCATGGTTTCGATGCCCTGATCGCTCGCTTGGACCGCCAATGTGCCCAAGATATCATCAGCTTCGTAATCATCCAGCTCATACAGCGGCCAGCCGAAGGCCTGTAGCAGTTCGTGGAGCACGGGAATCTGCTCGTAGAAATCAGGCGGCGCGGGTTTACGGCCGGCTTTGTATTCGGGGTAGAGTTCCAGGCGGCGGCGGATATTGGTCTTGGGCTTATCCCAGGCCACAGCCACGTAATCAGGCCTGAGGCGCTTGATGACCTCGAGCGCCATACTGGCAAAGCCAAAGACGCCGCCCGTGGGTACACCGTCCCGCGTGGTGAGGTTGGGCATAGCGTAGTAACCCCGGTAAAATACCGACTTACCGTCTATCACTGCTAACTTCTTCCGTGCCTGCTCTGCCATCCGTTACTCCTTTGTCTATCAGTATAGCTTACCCTGTACTGAACGGGTCTGCATCTTTGACGAAACAGGCTGCTCCGGAAGGGGTCCGGCGGACCGCCTTACCGTCACTCGGCGAGCCTGTTTCTTTGAAAGACACAGACCCTTACACAGCCGGTGTTATACTTACAGTAAGCATAACTATATAAACAAACAATGCGCGTAACACATCACATTCAAAAACAAGTGCATCACAAACTACGCCTGCAGCATCATACGCACACCGGCAGGTTGCTGCACCACCGGCACACGTCGTACCGGGGGCTCGCTATAGTGCTGGTACTAGCGGGCATGTGTATGGGTGGCCTAGCCATCATGCAACGTGCCGCGGCTGATGAGCTGCTGGGAGTGGCTGCTACCGTACGCGCACCCGTACCGATACTGCCCGCCACCATCACCATACCCGAAGACGGCACACGCATTGTGTCCAACAATACTACAGTAGCCGGCAGCTGCCCCATCATCACCCCGCAGGTCATCGTAGAAGTTGATGTGGACGGTCAGACGGCCGGAACCGCAACCTGTGATGCAAACAATGATTTTGCTATGCCCCTGAACCTACCGGCCGGAACACACGAACTTACCACCAGGACATTTACCATCACCGACGACACCGGCCCCGCCAGTGATCCGGTACACTTTACGGTGGCCGGCACTAGGACTGCAGCCACGAACGCCGACGATCAGCTTGCTAGCGTTGTTCCCTACCTTAGCCTAAGCCCAAGCCGCACAGTTACCTGGAATGGCACTGTCCCAGTCAGTCCCGGTACACATATCCTGATTGTAAACTGGGGTGATACCCACCAGGATACCTACAATCTGGCCGCAGGATCCCAGCAAATCAGCCACCAGTATTCGCAGACCCGTGGGTATAACGCAGTGTTTATATATCAGGATAGCAGCGGCAATTACCATCAGCAGCAGTACGCAGTGGCCGCCTATACCACCGCCACAGGCCAGGACGTAGCTACACTGGCCAGCGCCGATACTGCCACACCGTCCAAGACCACGCTTCTCGGTATATATGGCCTGTACATAACGATGCTGGCCCTGTTTGGCATCGTCCGCCTGCATGCTACGCCATTCGCTTTTACGGAATTAACCCTGCACCATCATGCCCAAGCCTAACCCACCCGCCAGCAGGCTGCACCGGCACTTACGTCTACAGCATCATGCGCACACCGGCAAGCTACTGCACCACCGGCACACATCGTACCGGGGGCTCGTGCTGTTGCTCGCCGTCGCCGGCGTCTGTATGTTCGGGCTCAACCAGATGGCACGTGCCACCGCCGACACCATTACGGTCTATGCGGCCATTTATGCGGCCATCCCTACCGACCCGCCGGTCATCACAAGCCCGGAAAATGATTTCGTATCCCAGAAATCAACCCTATCCGTTAGCGGCACCTGCCCCAGCTCTACTACACAGATCGTCATCCAGCTGCTGGTCGACGGTAGCGGCATTGGCTCCACCCCATGCGACAGCAGCGATAATTTTTCGTTTACTATCGTCCTGACACCGGGCAATCATATATTAGTCGCCCGTCCGTGGACCATAACCAGTCAGGCGGGCATTGATAGCGCCCCGGTCCATGTACTCTATAGTGCGCCTGCTCCAGTCACTTCAAACGCCGCGCAGGCGCTTGCCGCCGAGGAACAAAGTGGTAGCCCGCTCATCATGACCGAAGACACTCCATTCGTGGTCTTTGGTCCGGAAAAGAATGGCGTCTGGAGCGGCAGCATCACGGGCGGCACGCTGCCGTACCGAGTACGTATAGGCTGGGGTGATGGCAAACACGATACCTACACCGTGCGAAAAAGCGGAGCCCAGCAATTCAGCCATCACTACACCAGCATGGAACCGCATATCATCACGTTCCATGTCACCGACAGTGCGGGTCGCGGCATTATCCGGGACTACGCCGCTGTCACTCCCTATCTGAGACCAACACCGATCTTTGCCTCCACTGCCCCCACAAGCCCCTATCGGGGATCAATCGTGACTGGTATGTATGGGGTCTACCTGCTGGCGATCTCGGGTGTCGGCTTTGCCTGGATCATCGCCCACCGTAATGCCTCGTTCTCTTTCGCCCGAACACCGGTAAGGCGGCCCGTGAAAGTCGCCGCGAGCCATAGCCGGAGGCGCAGCCAGTGAGCCGGAAACGCAAAGTACTGCTGGCTTCGGTGATAAGTGGTACTGCGCTAGTAACGGCCGCTATCCTGCTTCTGGGCCACTATATGGGCGGCGCTGCCACCGGCACCGTGCACGTGGGCACGCCGGTCGCCAGTTCGGCAAAGCACAGAAAACCAACACAAGCACTACCACTGGACACAGCCTATTTTACCGCTACCCTACCCGCCGGTTTCGTGCTTAAGCAGAACACTGCGACGCCAAACGCCGATATCTTCCTGCTGCGGCTCACAGCCGACACCGATAGTACTGTCGGCCAGCAATTCGCCGCCACGATAGGGGTCAGCCCTACCGGTGGCATAGCCGAAACGAGCGATTACCATCTGCGGGCCACCCAGACCGATACCTATCAGCCTTACCATCCCAGCTATCTGCCAGCTGGCGCCACTGCCTTCCACTCCGTCAGTGGAGCTCCTTCTGTCACGGTATTCCTACCGCGGGGCACCACGTACGGCGAAGTTACTCTGAGCACCGAAGGCGGAGCCACCGAGAACCAGCTTGATACGTCCGCCAAAGCCATATTTGCAGGCTGGAGCTGGAAATGATAAGCCAGTTATACACAGGTTTGGTACGATATATTGCTTGTACTAAAGTAATCCTGTACACTTGCAACAAGAAAGCATAACTACTATTTAGGAAACGTCATGCGCATGTTCAAAAATAAAAAATCGTCCCACCTGTTGCTTGCAACATTCTTAGCTGTGAGCGCTCTGAGTTCTGCCATCTTAACGCAAACCGTGCATGCTGCCACACTTGCCGAGGTCATGGTACGTTTTGACCGCATGAAAGCAAGTCAAGGCACTACGGGTACTGTCTGCGCCAAGCCCACCACAGCAGGAACAGAAGCAAAAGTAGCCGTAACCTTCCCAACCGGCTTCACCTTGGGCGCGTTCGGTACGTTTACCGTAAACTCAACAAGCACCAACATGGCATGGCCCACCGGCGGAACTGCCTGGCTCGGCATTACCGCTCCTGCATCAGGCGGCGACATCAGCGGCCAGACGGTTACGTTTGCCAGCAGCGACTTGGTAGTCGGCACGCTTTACTGTTTCAACTGGACGAGCACGAGCGCCGTGACCGAACCTTCAGGCACTGGCGCATCAGAACTGGGAACAGTTACCACCCAGACAAGCGCACCGGCCACGATCGATAGCGCGCAATATTCAACCGCGACCATTACTGATGACCAAATTGTCGTAACCGCCACTGTGCCAACCGCCTTCAGCTTTGCCCTCAGCGCTAACACCGACGCCCTTGGCACCTTAGGCACTGGCACCGTATCAGTCAGTCCGACCCCACGAACCGCAACGGTCAATACCAACGCCAAGAACGGCTGGATCGTATGGGCCAAAGACGCAAACGCGGGATTGAACTCATCCAGCAGTAGTTACACCATACCCAGTAACTGTTCATCTGGCGCGGGCAGTAACTCGACCCTGGGTGCAGGTACAGAAGGCTATAACACCGGCGTCACCCAGACACAGGCAGGCGGTAGTGGTACGATTACCGTTCAGACACCGTTCGTCGGTGGCGTAACTGGTAAGGGTGGCGGACTCTGTACCACTTTCCAACCACTGGCTGAAAGCACTGGTAGCGCCGACACTGCGGTTCTTACTGTGACCAACAACGCAGCTATCAAAGGTTCCACTCCTGCTGCCACCGACTACACAGATACTATTACGGTGGTAGGCGCAGGCCTGTTCTAGACACAATTCTGCAACACTTTAGCCGCGGCTTCAATGCCGCGGTTTTGCTATACTATCTGTAATGATCAGAGGGAAAAGACTGCCGATCGCTGTGGGAGTAGCTTTTGTGCTGGCTGCGAGCGTGTTCCCTGCCGCTGTCCAAGCGGCCAGCAATCCCATCCCCAGCGACTTCAATCTTCAGATAACACCCTCACCTATTGTCACATCAGTAAAGCCAGACCAGAAGACACAGGTGCCGCTCAAGATCCGCAACGGTGGCAGCGGCGCTGAAGACCTCAGGATCGAGACGCGCGCCTTCACGTATAACAGCAAGGACGGCCAGGTAACCCTCCAGGACTCGACTAGCCCTGAGGTGTCCAGTTGGGTCAGCTTTTCGACGCCCACCTTCTCCGTGAGTCCCGGCGAGTGGTTCACGGACACTATCACCTTCAACACACCCAAGGACGCCGGCTTCAGCTATTCGTTCGCCGTGGTCATAAGCAGACAGAAGGAACCGAAGGCCACCGGTGGCTCACGGCTCATCAAAGGCTCCGTGGCTGTCTTCTCACTCGTGAATGTCGACCGGCCAGGAGCCACCAGCAGCATGAAAGTAGTGTCATTTACGAGCGCTAAGCGTCTATACGAATACCTGCCCGCCACCTTCAACGTCCGGTTCCAGAATACAGGTAATACCATCGTGCAGCCGTTCGGGAACATATTCGTGGCACGCACTGCCACTGCCAAGACTTCACTAGCTACCCTGACCGTCAACGAGAAGCGCGGCTATATATTGCCGAATACTTCCCGCACCGTGAACGCTGTTTGGAACGATGGCTTTGCCGTCTACAAGGCGGATACGAACAATGTGAGCGGCGCCAACAAGCACCTCTCGATCGACTGGTCGAAGCTGTCTCATTTCCGGATCGGGCGATATACAGCTCACCTGGTGGCGGTATATAGCGACGGCCATCACGACATACCGATCGAGGGCACGGTGAGCTTCTGGGTGATTCCCTGGCGTGCCATAGCGCTGTTCATAGTGGTGATAGTCCTGCTGTGGCTCTTTGCCCGCTGGCGCGGCAAACGGCGCACCGAGAAGGCCGTCAAGCGTGCTCTGGCTGCCCAAGCAGCCGCACATGAGGCGCCTAAAAAACCTGCCGACAACAACACGGAGTCAAAACCATGAGCCACCGCCTCCACCGTCTGGTGCTCGCAGCCGGCCTAGTTGTATCTATGGCCTGGGGCCACACCGGTACTGCCCACGCTATCACTACCGCCCCAGCTACCATCCCGACGGATTTTAACCTGCAGGTTACACCTTCGCCTCTGGTCATCACCGCTAAGCCAGGCACTAGGACGCAAGTTGAGCTCAAGATCCGCAACGGTGGCAGCGGCGCTGAAAGCCTCAAGATCGAGCCACGCAGCTTCACACTCAGCAATGACAGCACCAAAGTTGATCTGCAAGATACAAGCCCACCCGATATCGGCAGCTGGGTCAGCTTTTCGGCACCGAAGCTCACGGTACAGCCGGGACAATGGACAAGCGAGCAGATTACCTTTAACCTGCCGAAAGACACTGGCTTCAGTTATTCGTTCGCGCTGGTGATCAGCCGACAGAAAGATGCTGCCCCAACCGGTGGCTCGCGGGTGATCAAAGGTTCATTGGCCGTGTTTACTCTGGTGAATGTAGACCGCCCCGGAGCAACGAGCAACCTTTCGGTCAGCAGCTTCAGCGTGGGCAAACGGATGTACGAGTACCTGCCTGCTACCTTCCAGATACGCTTCCGCAACAGCGGCAATACCATCACCCAGCCACTCGGCAACATTTTCGTGCAGAGACCCGGATCGGGCGCTGCGCTGGCCACTCTTGGCGTCAACGATAAGCACGGCTACATATTGCCGGGCACCGAACGCGTCATCAGCACTAGCTGGAGCGACGGTTTCCCCTACTACAAAACGGTCACCAACAGCAACGGCTCTACCGGCCAGAAGCTGGTCTGGGATTGGGGGAACCTATCTAAGCTCCGGATCGGGCGCTACACCGCCCATCTGGTAGCAGTGTACAGCCAGGCGGGACGGGACGTACCCATCGAAGGCAGCGTGAGTTTCTGGGTTATACCATGGAAGATATTACTGGGCCTAACGCTCGTGGCGCTCCTGATGCTGTTTTCGGTCTTTATGATCATCCGGGCAATCGTGAAATTCATCCGGAAACGGATACAGCGGCGCAAAAAACCATCCGAACCGACCCCTCCGGCCAGCCCGGAAACGCAGGCTTAGCGCGCAGATAGGCTTTACAGGCCATGCTATAATAAACATAAGCCTTATGTGGGCCACAGGAAAATCAATACTGGGTTCGGTGTAACAAAGAGCATCCAACACAGATACAAATTCGAAATCAAAGGGATACTAAAATGCGCGATAGCATGCGCGATCAGTTAAACACAGAGATTACCCGTAAGCAGTTCCTGCAGTATTTGGCTGCAGCGGCGCTTGCGCTATTCGGTCTGAACAATCTGCTTTCACTGCTCACCGGCAATCATCGGGATGTGCAGCGTATTTTGGTGAACTCCGGAAACACCGATTCCCAGGATGGATTCGGTTCCCGCAGATTCGGCGTTTAGCCCTCACGCCACGATACGCTATAATTAGCTTATGTTTTATTGCAGTGGGGATTCTCTGCAAACCAGGGACTAAATAATGGCAACGCCGCAACGACTGCCGATTGTAAATAGTGATGATGGCACCTGGGGTGACATTATTCGGCAGTACCTCCAAAAGGAGCATTATGACGACGGTACCGACAATGCTATCAACGGTGGCCACCAGAAAATCACCGTCCGCGCAGGTACTGCCACCGCAGGTACTGCCCCGCTCAAATTCACCACGGGCACGCTGCTAACCACACCCGAGGCAGGCGCTGTTGAATTCGCCAGCGACCAGTTATACTTCACCATCACCACCGGTACAGTCCGTAAAAAAGTAGCCATCTACGATGACACTTCTGGTGCCACGGGCGACACCTACTATCGGGATAGTTCGGGCAATTTTACACGCCTTGGAGTAGGCAGCAGTGGCCAGGTGCTCAAGGTTGCCAGTGGGCTGCCCAGCTGGGGCACTGCAAATGGTACCTTTTCTACCACCACTAAAACTACCGGCTACACTGTTACCAGTAGCGACACGGTGGTATTTGCCGACGCGACTAGTGGCAATGTAACCATAACCTTGCCTACTGCATCCGGCGTAGCCGGCTATCGTTTTTATGTAAAACGAATCGATGGCAGCGCAAATACCGTCACTATTTCACGCAGTGGCAGCGATACCATCGATGGCATGACTAGCTTTACCCTTGACCTGCAATACACCGCCTTTGGTGTCGTATCTAATGGGTCTAACTGGTATATACTGTAGGAGTTAGATATGGCCTACATACCACCCCTCAACGGCGGCCGGCTCAATGCCAGCCTGAGCGGTAACTCCACTAGTGCTGGTGCTGGGTATTCTTTGCTGTCGACCGGCACCCTGTACCTGGCTGGCGGCAACAACATCACGCTGAGCCAGAACGGTGCGAGCGTTACCATCTCTGGCGCCAACGCACCGTCTGGCAGCATCAACTTCTCTGCCAGCAACACCAGTGCCAACCTAGCTTCTGTCACCTTCAGCAATAGCAACGGCGTCAGTTTTGGGCTGAATGCCGGTGTTGTCACAGCCTCACACAATGGCATTACCAGCCAAACCAACCAGACGATAGGCGTCTACGCTACTGGCGCCAATACAACCGGCCAGAGCAGCAGCAACACTATGGACGCCCGCAGCTTTGTGGTCAGCGGCCAGGGCATGTACGCCGGTATGTCCGGGAGCACGCTGCAACTTTCAGTTGCAACTACCTATGCTGCTAGTAACCACAGCCACGGCAACCCCACCCTGAATCTCACTAACCTGAGTGGCACTACCGCGAGTGCCAGCAATGGACTAACCCTCTCCCTTTCGGCTGGCGCGCAGAGCAGTCCAAACATCAGCCTCTACGCTCTTGGGAACACCACTCAGAACAGCTCAACTCAGCTAAACGCGAGCAACCTATCGTTCAATGGCCTTGGCGCCGCAACCATGGGCTATAGCAACGGCTCCATACAGGTTTCGGTGCCCACGCAGACCGTTGAAAACCAGTCTATCGGTATCGGCGGCACCGCCGGTGGCAGCAGCGCGACCGCTGGTTCTGTTTCGGTTACTGGCGCACAGCTGCACTATAACCTCTATGCCGGATCCAACATTACGCTGAGCCAGTCGGCCAATGGCGCTTCTGGTAGCCTCTCCATTTACGGTGGGGCTGGCGGTGGAGGTGGTACGCTGAGCATGTACGGGCTCGGCAACACTACGCAGAATTCCAGTACATCACTTGACGCCCGTAGTGTGAGTTTGAACGGCCTTGGTGCCATGACAGTTGGTTATAGCAACGGATCGGTACAGCTTTCTGCACCAGCTGTGTCGCAGCTGACCTACACAGGTGCGGTCAGCATGAGCAGCAACGGCAGCACTATCAGCATCGGCGCACCCGTACAGACCAACCAGACATTGGGACTCTATGCTGTCAGTAACACCACCCAGAGCACATCCGGTACCATGGATGCCCGCACCCTTAGCTTCCAGGGAGCAGGCGCGGCTTCGGTTGGCATATCAAATGGTTCGATAGTCATTTCGGCGCCGAATGCTGGGGCTGGTAATGTCGCCTTCTCGGGCGGCG
>DATIIK010000011.1:0-55148 GCA_035479715.1 Saccharimonadales bacterium (SeqCode)
TGATAGTGAGAGTGAGGTACTCATCCAGGGAGCTCTCTGGAAGCTCATGGAAGGCCGCACTGCGATCGTTATTGCCCACCGACTTTCAACCATCCAGAAGATGGACCGAATCATCGTACTGGATGACGGCAAGATCGTGGAACAGGGCAGTCACGACACATTACTGCAGAAAAATGGCCAGTACGCCCGGCTCTGGAAGCACCAGAGCGGCGGATTCATCGAAGAATAGCCATTAGAGCAGACGCTTCGGCATTACCATATACGCGCATAAAAATACCCCGGTAGCCCAGGGTATTTTTATATACAGAACAAGACCGCTATGCCTTTTCGGGATTGCGGCCTTCGTCCTTGCTTTCTTTCTGTTCTTTGCCACCTGGACGAATCTCGCCGGCCTGGGTGCCGGTTTCGGCAGTGCTCTCGTGTTCGGAATCTACGTCAGGCTCATCGCCGCTCTGTGCATCGCCCGCAGCATCTTCGTTGGCGGCAGCCAGCGCACTCGGCTCGAAGACCGTTGCTACGACATGCTCAGCCTCTTCTTCGATTTCTACACCGTGCGGCACGCTCAGGTCCGCAACCGTCAGCTGGTCACCCACGCCAATGAGCTTTTCAGCGTCATAGGTCAGTGCGTCAGGCAGGTCCTTTGGAAAGGCCTTTACATGTACGCTAGAGGTCTGCGCCAGTACGATCAGGCCGGCCCGCTCAGCAGGACTGGCGTCATTGCCTTCAGCATACGTGGCGTGGACCGGTATCTCCGCATCAACCTTCTCATTGGCCTTTACCGCACCGAACACGACGTGCATTATAGAATTGTATATTGGATCGAACGTCATCGACTTGATGATGGTCGTGTACTTTTTGCCGCCTGCAGTCAAGACGACCGGATGATGCTTGCCAGCCGTCGTGAACACCTTGTGTAAAGCCTGGTATTCGGCTTGGACGTGCACCGACTGTTTGCCATGATCATGGATCACGCCTGGCACGATGCCATCTTGACGCAGCCGTTTCACCCCCTTGCCAAGCAACTCGCGGGTATCCACCGTTAGCGAAATCTGTTCGGACATAGAATTGTTACTCCCTCTTATTGCGGTGCTATTGTATCACTTTTCAGCTTTCCATGCGAAATACGGTACAATGGAGCCTATGTTCAACGTGACCCACCTTATCGAAGTCGGCGGCCTGTTCCTGATCGGCGGCTTCGTCTTTGCTGAATCAGGCATGATGGTCGGGCTGTTCCTGCCCGGCGACACATTATTGCTCAGCGCAGGTGTACTGGCCGCTACCGGCAAACTTTCCATCACCTCGGTCATCATTGTCATCGCACTAGCTGCTATCCTGGGTGACAATGCCGGTTTCTTCATCGGCAAACACTTGGGTCCGCGCCTCTTCCGTAAAAAAGACGGCATCATCTTCCGTAAGCAGTACATTGAGCAGGCCGAGAAGTTTTACGAAAAATACGGCGCCCGTGCCATGTTGGTTGAGCACTTCGTGCCACTTATCCGATCGTTCGCTCCTGTCACGGCTGGCGCGGGCAAGATGAACTACGGTCTGTTCTTCATCTGCAATGCCATCGGCGACATCGCCTGGGCGGTCAGCTTCACCCTGTTCGGCTATTACATCGCCAGCAAGATCCCGCACATCGACAAGTACATCGAGCCTGCCATCCTGGCAGTAGTGATCATATTTGCCCTGCCCACAGTATACCGCCTGACAACCGACCCAAAGATCCGCGCTGCCGTTCGGCGCAAGCTGTCGCGTAAGCCACAAAAAAACGACCAGGAATAGCTGCCCGTTTACATCGCTGCCATCAGGATATCTAGTGCCCGTATGCTTCGGCCACGGTCCTCGCTACGGTCACTGACGATTTCGGCAGCACCCATCCGCACCGTATTGACACGCGTATTGGGGCTCATGGCAAATTCCTGCCACTGGGGATTCTGTGCCCGCTTATCCCACACATAACTACGATATCCATACGGTACCGTCTGCCAGTCGGTCGGATAGATAAGCTGGGTAGGGTCCTGCACGTCAAGCACGCAGTTATCCTGCAAGAATACGAATTCTCCGGCCATAGCGATAGCCTTCTGGGTCATGCGGGCACGGACATCGGGCGGCGATTGATAAAAACAGGTCGATGGAAAGATGATTTCAGCCTGCGGATAGTCCTGGTGATATGCATTTGGATCCAACGCATCAAAATCACCGATATAGAACCTGATGTTATCAAAATCGGTATATGCCAGCGCCCGCACATACTCCTTACGAGCAGAGTCCTCGTGCTCGCTAGGATACAACGAGGTTAAGGTCCAGTCACGGCTTTCAAGCGGATCTTTCAGATCCATACAGACTAAGGTCCCGACCGGTACCGCCCGATCCAGATACCGGCGAAACGCCTGTGTGTGACCGATACCGACCCGGCTGCTGCCCGGCTCAATGACGTGGGGCAATGATATATCTTGGTCCGTATGACCAAAATGAGGCAACGAGACACCGAATCCATGCAGAGCCTGCCACGCGAGGCGCTTTTGGATCAGTCCCTGGCTGGCACCGATCTCGAGGACGTGGCCCGTCGCCAGGCGCCCTAACTCGGCAGCCATCGACTGGAAGACTTTCAGGCTGTTGCCACGGTTCGGATCGTTGCTCTGAAGGTCACGGTGGCGCATATCATCAAGCCACCCGGCAAGCAGATCAGGGGTCGAAAGCACTGTCTGAATTCCCTCACTCCAGTCGTCCACCGTGTGCAAGGCCGCAGGATACGCATCACCATATAATGCGATGAACTGCACCTGCAGCGCCCGCAGCTTCAGTGTTTCTAAGTGTGACGCACCCATGGCGGTCCGCTGTTCAAGCAGTACATGCATAGTATCGCGGATCGGCCCCGGTCTGTCCTGATATGGCAGCATGGCTTTGGCGTACCGTGAAATATGCATATCGTCTGCCGGTGGATTGTCCACCCATTCTTCCAGCACCAGCCGGGACTGGTCAAAACGCTCAGCAATCGTGGATGTTTCGGCTAGAGCGATCAGCCCACGGGCCCGTTCAGGGTGTTCAGCGCTCATAAAGTCTACCAATAGTAGCACGGATCAGGGCTAACAGTGTCACTACGCGCTATAATTGCATATACTATAGAGGATGCATGACGCCATGTACGGTCAATTGGATAAGATTCTGTCCGGCTGCAACACGAAAGACGATCTCCTTCAGGCTGTAGTTGACGCACCCTTCAGATACCAGATGGAAATGACCAAATTCTCGCTTGGCATCATCGTATTGCTTCTAGCTAATACAAAGGATGGTCTTATCCACCGCGTCGCCTTGTCTTCTACCGAACTCGCCGCCGCAGCCAAGAATGTCTCCGCCAAACGGTTTGAAGATATCAAAATACCCCTCGACTATCCCAGCAATATCATCGCTGAAGCCATCCGTACGCAGCAGCCGCAGCGTACAGTAGACTGGAAGTATCTGTTCGCCCCTGCCCTCACAGCCGAGGAAGCACGATTGAACCAAGCGGGCGGCGCCATCGCCTGTAGTGCTGTCCATCCGCTCCACGACGTTGGCGATGGTGGTGCCATTATCTATAGTTATTACCAATATCCTGAATACCTGGGTGAATCCCAGAAGACATTCATGGAGCGCTACACAGAGCTAGTTTCTGACCGGCTGCGCCCGCTCCTTACGACACCTTTGGTGCGCCCAACGTAAGGGGACGAGCTAAGGCACCCGTATAGAAAGATCGTAGTCCACCTCTCCACTACACAGCATAGCTAAGAACTGGAGGGGCTCGGGGGTTTCCGTTCCGGACGAGCGCATACTGGCGAATACCAGGCGCTGGCGGCGTGCAGCTAAGCGGTCGGTTTCTGGGTGTCGCAGATGCACCATCTGCTGCACTGTGGGGTGCGATGACATCTCCCAGATAGCTGCCTGAATGATAGCGGCGGCGGCAATCTGGTTGCGCCGCGCCGTCTCTGCGGCGGTAGTATCTGAGGCCAGAGCAGCATACTCGGCCAATATCGCTTCGTACTCGCTGAACTGCTCAGCGCCGGACATTACAGCATCCGTTTTAAGAACTGGCCGGTATAGCTTCCGGGAGTTTTGGCGACCGTTTCGGGGGTGCCTTCCACTAGTACGTGTCCACCGCCATTACCACCCTCAGGACCCATATCGATCAGCCAGTCGGCGCTCTTTACCACATCCAGGTTATGCTCGATTACCACCATACTGTTACCGGCATCTACCAGCGCGTGCATCACACCCAATAGCTTTTCGACGTCAGCCATGTGCAGGCCTGTGGTCGGCTCATCCAAGATATATAGCGTGCGCCCGGTGGGGCGGCGGCTGAGTTCGCTGGCAAGTTTGATGCGCTGTGCTTCACCACCGGATAGCTGCGTAGCCGGCTGGCCAAGACTGATGTAGCCTAGGCCTACGTCTACCATTGTCTGCAGTTTACGCGCAATAGATGGCTGATTCTCAAAGAACTCCAGCGCCTGTTCGCATGTCATACCCAAGATGTCGCTGATGTCCTTATCTTTGTAGTGGATCTCCAGCGCTTCGCGGTTATAGCGCTTGCCATGACAGACTTCGCAGGGCACATATACATCTGGCAAGAAGTGCATCTCTATCTTGATGATGCCATCGCCGGCGCAGTTCTCACAGCGGCCGCCCTTGACGTTGAAGCTGAAACGTCCGGCGCTGTAACCACGCAGCTTAGCTTCCGGCGTACTGGCCATCAGCTCGCGGATTGGCGTAAACAGCCCAGTATAGGTTGCGGGATTAGAGCGCGGCGTACGACCGATGGGCGATTGGTCGATGATGATCGCCTTGTCGAGCTGTTTGATGCCCTCGATGTCATCATGCTTGCCGGGGACAGTGTTGGCGCGGTGCAGTTGGGCCTGCAGTTCTTTGGCTAGGATGTCGTTGATAAGACTTGATTTGCCCGAACCTGATACACCACTGACGACTACCAGTTCACCCAACGGAATATCGACTGTCACGTCCTGCAGGTTGTTTTCTCGCGCGCCCACGATACGAAGCTTTTTGCCATTACCCTTCCGGCGCTTCTTTGGCACGGCGATCTCTTTGCGACCGCTCAGATACTGTCCCGTGATACTGTCCTTGGTTTTTTCCACTTCGGCAGGCGTACCGGCTGCTACGACATGGCCGCCGTGCACACCGGCACCGGGACCGATGTCGAGCAGGTAGTCCGCAGTACGGATGGTATCTTCGTCGTGCTCCACGACGATGACGCTATTGCCCAGGTCACGCAGGTGCTTTAGCGTGCGGATCAGCCGGTCGTTGTCACGCTGGTGCAGGCCGATGCTCGGCTCGTCCAGCACATACAGCACACCCATGAGCCCCGAGCCGATCTGTGTTGCCAGACGGATACGCTGCGCTTCACCGCCGCTGAGGGTCGTAGCAGAACGCAGCAGGGTCAGGTAGTTGAGCCCCACATCCTGCAGGAACTGCAGGCGTGAACAGACCTCCTTGAGCACCAGCTTAGCGATTTTCATGTCCTTTTCACTCAGTTCCAGTGAGTTCATGTAGGTCACTGCGTCATCGATGGAAAGCTCACAGATATCCATGATGGACTTATCACCAATGGTGATAGCCAGGACTTCTGGCTTCAGACGGCGGCCTTTGCAGGCGCTGCAGGGTTTTTCCTGCATGAACCGCTCAATGTCTCGGCGGATGAAATCACTGTCGGTTTCCTTGTGCCGACGTTCCAGATTAGGAATAACACCTTCGTAGGTGGTGTTGAAACTGCGGCCACCGCCCAAAGAGACACGGTATGTCTCATCGCCGGTGCCATACAAAATGCGCTCCATGTTTTCGGGACTGATCTGTCCAGTAGGCGTATGCAGGTCGAAGCGGTACTTTTCGGCCACAGCAGCGAGTTTTTTCATATACCAGTTATCGACGTTGATGCGGTTGTAGGGTCGTATCGCGCCCTCGGCAATGGTCAATCGGCCATTAGGGATAACCAGTTCAGGATCCACGACCAGGCGGGAACCCAGGCCGGTACACACCGGACAGGCGCCGTGCGGGCTGTTAAAGCTGAAGGTGCGCGGCTCAAGCTCAGGAATAGTCACCTCCGGGTGGTTGGGGCAGGCGTACATAAGACTGTAGGTCCATGTTTCATTGCTGTCGGCGTTCAAGGCTACCACTTTGCCTTCAGCCGCCTCCAAGGCCTGCTCCACGCTCTGTGCCAGGCGTGAGCGCGACTCATCGTCGTTGACTAGGCGGTCGACGACGACCTCGATGCGGTGGCGATAATTCTTGTCGAGTTCGGGGAATTCGTCCAGGGCATACACTACGCCGTCCACACGAACGCGAGCAAAACCAGCCCGCATATACTGCTCCGGGACATGTTCAAACGCACCCTTCTTATCGATCACCACAGGGGCCAGAATCATCAGGCGCGCACCTTTTGGCAGCCCGGCAATCTGGTCGACGATGTTCTGCGTGGTCTGGCGCACCACGGCTGAGCCGTCGATGGGACAGTGTGGCACACCGATGCGGGCAAACAGCAGGCGCAAGTAGTCATAAATCTCGGTCACGGTCGCGACGGTACTGCGCGGGTTGCGGCTGGTTGATTTCTGGTCGATCGAGATTGCCGGTGACAAGCCATCAATCTGGTCGACGTCCGGCTTTTCCATCAGTCCCAGGAACTGCCGTGCGTAGGCGCTCAGGCTTTCGACATAGCGACGCTGGCCTTCGGCATAGATGGTGTCGAATGCCAGGCTAGATTTGCCCGAACCACTCAACCCCGTGATTACCACCAACTTGCCACGTGGAATAGTGACATTGATGTTTTTGAGGTTGTGCTCCCGGGCCCCTTGTACGATTATTTCGTCATTCATTAGGCCCGTATAGTATACGTCTTTTGCAAGATTTTTTCTACCGGGCAGCTCACGGATTATGCAAAAATATTGCTCGGATACGATTCCCAATCCTGCACGGTCACTTCTGGCGGTACGGTCTCTTCCAGCCTATGTACTATATGCCTCTGCTCTACCATGCTGATCGGCCGGGCCCTGTCTGCTGATCCTAACACAAGGCGAGGCTTTCGTGGGCTTGCACCCTTGGAGAGTCCACGCACTCCGGCGCTCTCAAGTATACCCTCGACCGCCCGGATCTCATCCGTCAGCGGATTGTCTTCCAGCTCCGCGTATATCAGGCGGTTTTGGTAGACAGCAAACTTATCTATTGAGACAGGAAGGTTGCCGTCAGTTTCCTCCCAGGCACCGTGACGGTCAAACTGGGCCCTGACCCGGCCTAAGTTATAGCCTGTTACCATACCGCGCAGTATCCGCTGTCCCAGTGTCCGTTTACTGAGTATGGTCACGCCCAATTGGTCACGCAGGGTCACGTCTGGATAGGGAGGTATGTCACCCTCCTCCTGCAAGCCGAAGATAACTTTACTGACCGCGTGTGCCGAGGCTTCCGTAAGCTGTCGGCGGATACCAAAAGAGGGCTCGACGCCTTTGCGCTGTGCCCTCTGTATTTCTTGGTTGGCCGCTAACATGGACCGTGGCCCTGGCCTGCCCTGAAAATGTGTATGTCTGCCCATATGCTCCTCTTTCTTTATAACGCACCGCACAAACGCTTACGCTTATTGTAAGAATTCTTACAATTTATGGTGGTGATATTTCTCACTTCGTGCACGCGGTATACTGTGGACATGGACTTTATGCGGAGAAACCTGAAACGTATCCTAACGGACGCTGCCGGCTATGCCCTGATAGTCGCCGCGATCTTGACGGGCTGGTTGCCTGGACCGGGTGGCATACCCTTGGCTATCGCCGGTCTTGGACTGTTATCCATCAATAATGAATGGGCCCGGCGTATCCGTGAATGGCTGGTTGCGCACGCCGGCAAACTAGGCGACATTCTCTTTCCCAAGAATTCGCTGGTGGAGTGGGCATATGACCTTTTGGCCGCGCTGCTCCTTGCCCTGACCTTCGTACTGGAACTGCGTCACGCCAGTGTCATAGAGATGACATTAGGCGTCTCGGCATTCTTTATCGCGCTGCTAATCGCACTCAGCAACCGCGACCGCCTGAAACGCCTGCGTGGCAAGCATAAG
Source organism: Saccharimonadales bacterium (SeqCode) (assembly GCA_035479715.1). Lineage (GTDB taxonomy): Bacteria > Patescibacteriota > Saccharimonadia > Saccharimonadales > UBA4665 > JAJZCD01. Next base: position 8,081 of record DATIIK010000011.1, read on the forward strand.
CGTTAATAAAATATAGTTGCGCACACTGCAAATACTCTGTTATATTTGTACTCACAGTAACGAGGGGTGACAGCGATGCAAGGCTTCATAGTCCTAGGTTTGGTGCCTGGGACCAATATTCAACTAACCTTTAATTTTTGGCTGAGCATTGCTGTCCTAGCGCTATGCCTGCCATTCTTAGCCGCAGCATGGCGACGGCGCAAACAGGTTATGGTCTACCTTGCGGCCCGTCGTATCGCGCAGGTTATTGATCAGTATCAAGTACTGGCATGATGCTCTCGGCGTATAGCTGCAGCTCTTCGAGCAGGTAACGTTTGTCTTCTGACTGTTCTGTCTTGGCAAGCTCGCCCAGGCGGTGCATGAACTTGGCAAGCTGGCTTTCGCTACCACCATCCATGAGCAGATGGTGCCGGAATTTCTCCCATTCGGCACGCTCTTCACCGGTCAGGCTGCGAGGGAAGTTACGGGCTTTGTAGCGCGGCAAGAGTTCTTTCAGGCGGGTATCATGGAGATCATCCACCAGCCTCGGAAGCTCATCCGGCTTAGCGGCGCGCACTACCCGCATCAGGCGCTTGTCATTCTCGTCAAAGAAATTGCCGTCATAAAGCGCACAGTCGGCGTCAGGCACTTCACCCTTCCAGCGTTCACCGCGCTCGTCATCCATCAGGTCACGTGCCTTGACAATATTGGCGCGCAGTTCAGGCAAGGCCTGGAGTTTGGCGTAGTGGGCACCCGCCTGTTCGGGAGTAATCTTCAGCCGTTCCTGGACGGCTTTATCTGCCAGGATACCGGCTGCGGCGACTGCTGGACAGCGGTTGTACTTCATGGTTTTGACGGGCAGACGCGCTAGCGCCTCAGGATCTTTCGTCCACCGCCAGCGCTCCACCAACTCTTCGGCGCTCATACCTTCAAATTCACTAGGGTCAAATCGCAGGTCGTAGACGATGCCGTCCTTGCGATCATCATCATGCACCAGTGTGACGAGGACCGTCTTTTCGGTCTCATTGGCATATTTGCCGCTGCTGTACAAAAATGTCTTGTTTTCGCAGACAAACCTGCGCACTTCTTTCTTGCCACGCAGTTCCAACAGGTACTCGAATAACTTGGGCTGTTTGTCCCGAATCAGTTTGGCTACAGCAATACTGGCAAGCACATCGTTCAGGGCATCATGGGCGTGCTCATGGTCGAGACCGTTGACCTTGGTGATTAGCTCCAGGCGATTGGTCGGCTTACCATCTTCGGTCATGGGCCAGTTGATGCCCTCGGGACGCAGGGCGCGGGTCATGCGCACCACATCAAGCAGATCCCAGCGGCTTTTGCCATCTTGCCACTGCCACTCATATGGGTCGTAGAAATTGCGGTAGTGCAGAAAACGCACGAACTCGTCATCGAACCGAACAGTGTTGTACCCGGCAAAGATAGTACCAGGCGTAGCAACTTCCGCCTGGAACTGCTGCAGGAATTCCGCTTCGGTCACACCATCCTGCACCGTCTGCTGTGGGGTGATGCCGGTGACCATGATTGCGTCCGGATCCGGCAGGATATCGTCGCTCAGACGCACCAGAACATTGACCGGCTCACCGACCGGTTCAAGCTCCATGTTGGTACGCTGGCCCGCAAACTGCATGATGCGCCCGGTGCGCGGAGAAATGCTTGAAGTCTCTAGGTCGTACCAGAAAAAACTCGCTGCCATATGGGTATCAGTGTAGCACGCTCCGCGTCAAACTAAAGCCCGTGTCCCAAGAGGTATGGAGATGAGATGTGGGCAGAGGGCTAACAATAGCCCGGACCACCGTATCTTATACTGCGCGTCGTTGTCGCCGTGTTATATGCCACATTGTACTGGCTGGGATGGTCGGCACTGATCGCTAGGGACGGCGTAGTGGCGCTCCCGAAGTATGTCAGACTGCCCATGCGAGCCGGCCCGGTTCCGGATGGAAACGCACCAGTGCCCATGTCGGTACACGGTGATGCGTTCGTGGTACTGGCAATCTCACCGAACAGCTGCACATAGTTTGACTGCGTAAACGTATTGCTCCAAGCCGTGTCGGGAAAGTAGCCGATTGCCGAGCCGTTGTAGTATGCCCACCATGCATTGACGGGAGTTGTCTCGTGCTGCCATTGGAGGGCTTTCAGCGTACCGACATCGGCAACAACCGACGAGCCCGCATCAATCGAGTTCCCGCTGGCATCCACCCAGTTCAAGTTGCCACCGTTATAGCCCTGTGGGACGCTGTTCTCCCATGAGAAGACAAACAGGTGGGTGTCGGTATCACCGTATAGATCGGGATCCTTATTGATTCCGATTTCTACGACGTTCGAACCGGACGTGTTCGAAAGTGCCAGTTCGGCCAATGAGTGTGTGCCTGAGACGACCTGGCCCGGGCTTACGATATCGAACGCTGCACCAGCTCCTTCGTTGTCCGCAGCCTGCTGGCCCTGCGCATAGAAGTAGTATGGGCCACTCGATGTCACGCTAGGCGACAGCGACGCGCTACTACTACGAGCTGAGACCTGAGCGAGGCTGCGTGGATTGTCCTTGGCTGCATTTTTGCCAGCAGATAATCTACTAGGTGTGAAGTTAGCAGGCACCGGCAGCCGCCGTAACTTGGAGTTCATCGACAGGGCACGCTTCGGCATCACGGGCCGCGCGGAGGCGCCAGCTGATGCCGGGCCATAGGCACCGAGAATGCCAGCTGCCATTACCACCGCAGCCATAAAGGACGCCGTGCCCCTTGTTAAGATCTTTTTCATGCCACACCCCCTTTGCTCTATACGCTGTATAGTAGCTGGGTAAATATGTACGTTTCTGTATAAAACATTACAGAAATCCATACTGCCGCACTGGTAAAGTTGAACATTTAGGATCTAGTATTCAAAACTGCCGCCGGCCGTACGGACTGTATTGCCCGGTACGATGCCTTGCTTGACGAGTTCATGCATGATGCCCTGCTTGCGCATGATGACACGTAGCCTATGTACCGCTTCATCGTTCTCAAAGTCAGTGCGGACGGCAAAACGTTCAATCTTATTGCCGCTCACGGTAAACACATCACCCTCACGGCTGACCCGCCAGCTTGACTGGTCCTTCAGGCGCAGCACAGGCACAGCCTTTTCTTCGGGTACAACGGCTGCCTGTTTACGACGTTCGGCGTCGACGGTAGCCTTTACGGCATACAGCATAGGTCGCAGGTTCTCGTGCGCCTGCGAAGATATGGCAAAGAACTGCGTGCCCTCTGGCAGTGCTTTCTCAAGCGCCTTGCGACGTACGGCAAGATCGTCCGGCGTGACCAGGTCGATCTTGCTTAGGATGACGATCTGTTGTTTGGCGGCGAGGTTGCTGCGGTAGGTCTGGAGTTCGTTTTGGATAACCTTATAATCAGCCGCTGGATCCTGGCCCGTTACATCAACCAGATGTAACAGCACGGCGGTACGCTCAACATGGCGCAGGAATTCATCGCCCAGGCCCTTGCCTTCGGCCGCACCTTCGATCAGGCCGGGAATATCAGCGAATAACAGGCTGCTTTCGGTGTCGATGTCGACGACGCCAAGGTTCGGCGTAAGAGTAGTGAAGGGATAATCGGCAATCTCCGGCCGGGCGTTACTGATAACGCTGAGCAGCGTGGACTTACCGGCGTTCGGCAGGCCTACCAGACCCACATCAGCGATCAGCTTGAGCTCAAGCGTCAATTCAGCTTCTTCCCCTGCCTCACCCTTTTCGGAAAATTTCGGTGCCTGGCGTACAGAGCTAATAAAGTGTGCATTGCCGAAACCACCACGACCGCCTTGCGCCACGACCGCCTCCTGACCGTCGTGTGTCAGGTCGGCGAGAGTGAAGCCCTCACCATTGGTCACAACGGTGCCTACCGGCACAGGTACACGCAGGTCTTTGCCGCTTTTGCCGTGCTTGCGGACTTTGTCGCCCGCACCGCCGGATTCTGCCTCGAGCTCACGGTGGTACCGGAACGCTACGAGCGTGTTTTCACGCGTGGTGGCCACGAACACGATATCGCCGCCGTCGCCACCATCACCGCCATCGGGGCCGCCCTTGTCGACGTATTTTTCGTGCCGGAAGCTAGTACGGCCATTCCCGCCGTCACCTGCACGCACCAAAACCGTGACATGGTCAATAAATTTCATAGACTCATTATAGCAGATAGACTAGCTAACTCACGAATTTTATGTTCTAGATAATCATGTAACGCGTTGCATGCAGTGCAAAGCGACAGCGAGCCACGGAACGAGCTGTATGCACATACATGAGCGAGTAGCACAAGTCAGCAACGAAGCAATGTGCATAAGCTGACGTGACTATCCCCGGAAGATGTAGTGCTGGAAATGACTGACCGGAGTCCAGTCACTGTAGCCGACACGGCCCCAGCCGGCGATGCCGTTCATATCACTGTATTTGACCTGCGTGCCGTCATCCGAAACAGCTTCAACGATGGCAACATGGCCAAGGTATCCTGAAGAGGTCTGGGCAATGGCGCCGACTTTCGGCGAAGAGCTGACCACCCAGCCGGGAGTCAGGGCCGCATAATAGGCCCAGGTATTGGCGTTACCCCAGTTGCTCGGCGCACCAGAGCGGGCGGCGGCATAATACGTACAGTAGCCGTAATCATAGCCGTTGCTGCCGTATTGGGCCGAGAATGAACCGGCGCTCAGCAGGCGGCTCACACCTGTCGCAGTAACCTGCACCTGACCATTAGGAATCAAGACCTGCTCGCCTGGCTGGATACCCGCGATCTCGGCATCGTTGTAAGCGACGATCTGGTCGACGTTCGCCTTATATTTGGTTGCCAGGCTTTGCACCGTATCGTTCGCCTGTACCGTATATATGATGCCGTTAACGGGTGGGATGTTCAGGTGAGTGCCAGCCGTCACCGTGTCGGAGGTGAGATTGTTCGACCATTTGATACTGTCAGTCGTTACCCCGAATTTCTGGGCGATAGAGGTGGCCGTATCACCCGCCTGGACGATGTATACCTGGATATCTTTACGGCTTTTGAGCGCCGTGGTGACAATCTGTGGCTTCGCGATAACGGTCGCGTCACTCACGCTCACCGTCAGGGCTACACGGGCGCTTTGGGCCTGGTTGTTAATGGCGACGCCTTCGGGCAGGTCTGCCATACGTGCAACATTGGCTGCGATGTCATATGAGGTCAGGCCGTCGACTGGCTTGGTTCCGGCGGCATTGGCTGCTACTGCAGCGCCAGCCTTGACATCATGGTCGGCATGCGAGCTCGTAAGGACAAAGAACGCAACCACGCCTAAAACAAGCACATTGGCGCCTATCAGCCCATAACGGACCAGGCGCTTCCGCACTGATTTATGACGTAATGACTTCTGTAAACGACCGCTCAACTGCAGCCGTTTTTGATTTATCATGCGGGTCGAAATCGACCCAGTATTCGATGTACTGATACAGACTCCTGAGGGCGGCAGACCATGCTCGTCTAGAGGCCCTGCCGCTTATTAACTTCTAGTACGTATGCTGCGTGCGTACACACAGCTTCAAATTTTAGCACCAGCAAGAGCGTAACCAAAGACTAGGTAAATGCACCCTTGTCACAAATGGTTACCATTTTATGGTAGCAACTCGCCGCAACGCCTGCAAGGCCGAAAGTAGTGCTTACCCCTGTTACTGGCCGCACAATTTATGACAATACTGCTGTGTATAGGCCTGGTGCTGCTGGAGGGTGGATGAGAAGTATGTCGTGCCATCATCGCCCGCTACAAAGTAAAGCCAATCGGTAGCGGCCGGATGTGCGACCGCCTGCAGGGCACTTTCATCGACATTGCTGATCGGCGTAGGTGGCAGACCCGTATGGATGAGTGTATTGTACGGCGTATCGTAGCTGAGCGAAGTACCCTGGCCGGCAAGCCGTGAGCCGTATATGGCCGTCACGTCGCTCCCCAAGGACATGCCGATGTTCAACCGCTTCAGGAAGACCTGTGCCGCCTGCGCACGGTCGCTTGTCTTTGAGACTTCCTGATCGATAATAGAAGCCAAGATGATGCCTTGATAAGGGTTGAGCCCTTCACGGGCGAATGCCGCCCGGATATCAGGCGTCAGATGTGTCTGCATCTCCGCAATGGATTCCTTGACGATATCGGAAACCTTGGTCGTGCCGGCACGCTGGAACGAATCGGGGTACAGATAACCCTCCAGATTATTGCCAGCAGGCTTGTCGACAAGGGCGGCATTACCGGCGTATTGGGCAGGATCGAGGGCAGCGGCGACGTCAGCCTCGCTGAAACCCTGGTTTATCAACGACTGCTTGATCTGGTCGAGCCGCTGGCCCGGCAGGATTGTCACAAGCTGAGTCGTAACCTTGCCGTGCGTCAGTTGGCTGACGATTTCAGCCACGCTCTGTGTGGGACTCAGAGTATAGGTACCTGCCTGCAGGTCCTGACTTACTCCTTTGCTCTGTACATACCGTTCAAATGTCCAGGAGCTGCGTATCAGACCGTCCCGATGGAGCAAGTTCGCGATCTGCGATGGGCTACTGCCGCTGGCGATGGTAACTGTCTGCGTCGCGCCAGTACTACTGACCGGCTGCAAATTCTGGCTGTAATAGTGCCAGACCGCGGCTGTGGCTGACGCAAGCAGCAATATGACGATACCAAAGCTGATCAGTACCCGGCGCAGCCAGGACCGACGGGGTCGTGTCTGCATCTGGTAGCTCATGCCTGTACCTCGGCAGGATGCTCGGCAAGGTAACGCTCCAAGATATAGGCCGCCGCCAAGGCGTCTATGTCACCCTTGGAATGTTTTTTGCCCGCAAGTGCCGCTTCGGCATCGACGCTCGTCAGCGTCTCATCGGCCAGTTCTACCGGAACAGTCAGTACCGCGGCCAGCTGGTGGGCAAACTGTTCGGCAGCGTGCGTCTGTTGGCTATAACCACCACTCAGGGTGCGCGGCAGGCCTACGATGACCAGTCCCGCATGTTCATCGGCGACAAGTTTACGGACGTGGGCAAATGTGGTCTCGTCATTCGCAATAGCAGTCAAAGGGCGCGGTAACCGGGCGATGGCACTCGCAACCGCCACCCCAATCCGGGCATTACCGTAATCGAGCCCGAGGATGTACTGGACCGTTCCCATACCCGGCGCCTACTGCGCACCCGTCTTATCTATGGTTATGGTAATCTTGGTGGTCTTCTTTGGTACTGCGTTGACCCAGAACGGGCTGAGCTTGACCTGTACGTCGGTGACGCCCGGCGTCTGCTTGATGAGAGTCTTAACATCTCCGCTCTTGAGTCCCGCAATCTGGGTTTTGAGCTTGGAAACATCAAGGTCGGGACCTGCCAGACTGCTGACTGACATGCTCACGTTCGCCCCTGTGGCACTACCGGGAGACTGCTGACTGAACTTGGCATTAGCGACGCCATCATCCAGGATTTCCTGCTTGTTCTTATCAATCTGCTTGTCGACGTTGCTGGTGACAATAGTTACTAAGTCGGACTTTTTGACACCGAACATCGTGAACGTAGTAACCGCCGTGACCGTAACATTGTCAGCCGTATCTCCCGCTTTGGCGCTTGTTGTAACCACGGGTTCGGCAGCCAGGAATGTAGAGCTTACCGGTAATAAGCCCTTGGATTGCAGACCCGACGCCAGCTGCTGCTTGACGCTGCTGCTGTCGGCAGCTTTGATCTTGTTGGTAGCATTGTCGATGTCACCCTGTGCGACAATCTTCGTAATGTTGTCTGTACCACCACTTGCCGACCCAGAAGCAGATACGTCTGAGCGGCCCGTCACGGTAAAGGTGGCCGATGACACATTATAATCAGCCCCGCCACGAAGCGCAGTGACTCCCGCAGGAGAGCTGCTCGTAAACGTACACTTCTTGCCCGAAGCGGTCGGTACGAAGGATACATTGCCATTCAATATGTAGGTGTGTCCGCTCGCGCTGAGACTGGTACCTGCAGGCACATCCGATGGTATCTCACCCGTACAAGTGCCGGCGGACATACTCACGCTGCCTGTCGCCTTGTCTCCATTGTTGACCTGTCCTGTCGCCGCCACCGTCTGGGTGTCAGTCTTTTGCTGGCTTTGGGCACTGGCGGGTACGATATTGTCTGTGATATCAAGTGCCTTGGCGCTGGTATCGAGCACCAAGTTGGCATTGGTGGCGATGGTGCTGCTATCGGTGGCGATGTTCACCTTGGCACTCGGCAGGACGCTGAGCCCAAATACCAATCCGACGATAAGCACAATGACAGCCGCCACGGCGAGCGCTATTTTCTTGCGGAAACTATCAAAATTCGGCACCGCTAGTTTGCGGTTCTTTTTGGGTTTTGGCGCCTTACCTGCGCCAGCATCAGCCGCATCGACGGCGTCATCAGACATATCAATACTTTCATCAATCTGCTCGTCGACCGCCGCTTTACCGGCGCTGGCCGCTGCCAGCTCACCAACGCTCTTAGCCCGGGCAGTGCCCGGGTCAAAATCATCTGCCTCATCGGCGTTGCCGTCTGTGATATCCAATGGGTCGTCAAGCAGCTCAGGTTCATCAACTGGTCCGGCAGGGGCGGGCGGGATTTCGGGACGGCTATTCGGTGTACTTGCTACATGCACGCCCACGGCCCCGGCCAATGGCATAAGTCCTGCTTCGCTCGTTACGAGCACCAGGTTCTTCTTACCGGTATCCGCCGTACGCTTGAGCAGCTTCATATTGACGATGCTTTGCAGCACCGTGGCACGCTTTGGCAGCACCAGGGCAACTACTTTGCCCTTGGCGCTCTGTACCTTATCGATAATGGCGGTGATTTCGTCGTCGACATCTACGTAGATGACCTCTTTGCCGGCGACACTACCCACCGATTGCAGTTTAGACATGCAATATCCTGTCTATTTTGTCTTTTACGGAGCTTCCACCCGCACCGTTATATTGTACCGTATCAAGTCCTACCCGCAGAAGCCCCATGGCCGTGATAAATGTGTGATCGTTGACGTCGCCGGTAGCATCAGTGATACCCACTACTTGGTCGGGGTGGATGTGTTGTACGACAGGCTTGCGGGTATAGGGCAGCCTGCTGTACCAGTCACTTTGGTTCAGGCGGTCCATCAGCATACCCAATGAGGAGCCGCCACCACAAAGCAGGAGCTTGTGTGGCAGATGGTCTAGCTTGTCGAACTCACCGAGTGCCAATTCTACGCCGCTGGCCCATACGTCCAGCGTCTTCTTGAGCGCATCTTCGACCTTCTTGGTCTGTTTGGCAGGCACCCTGCCTTGGCCGAGGGCCACTTTGAGCTTTTCGGCCAGGTCAAAATCAACCGCCAGGTCACGTTCGATACCCCGGGTGAAGGCACGACCGCCGATACCGAACATCTTGGTGCCCTGCACGCCACCATCGTTGATGACGGCGATATCGGTCGTGCCGCCACCGACGTCCATCAGCACGGCGTTCATAGTGTTAGTCTGGTCGTCGCCGATGACACTGCGGGCGACCGCGAACGGTTCGGCTGCTACGGCTAATAAATCGAGGTCTAGTTGTTCCGCCACACGCTCAAGCGCCCCGATGTGCACCAGCGGTGCAAAAGCAGTATAGAGCTGTACAACCACGTCGCGCCCCTGGAAACCGATAGGGTTGGTAACAGTGTAGCCATCAATCTCGATACCCACGAGGGCGCTGTTTACCAGCCGTACATCGATACTCTTGCCGCCCAGCTCCCAGGCCAGCTGTTTTTTAGCCTTGGCTTCGGCCCGTTCCTGTACCAGCTTGATGATGCGCTCGACTTCGGCGATATCCATGGCCTTGTTGGGAGTCTTGCGGGCTACCCGCACCGTGGTGGTGGTACCCTTGACAAGCTCACCAGCGATACCGATGATGGCACCGCGGGCACTCACGCCAGCCTGCTTTTCGGCCTCATTGAGTGCACGGTCGCAGTTTTCTACCACCGCACCGATGTCGGCTACTGCACCGGCTTGCATGTCGCTGAGGCCCTGATGTGCCCGGCCCATCCCGACGATGGTAATCTCGTCGTCTTCGACCCGGCCGATCAACGCCTTGACGTATTCCGTACCGATATCAAGGCCTATGATATGGCGCGTATCATCGGTAGGCGCCTTTGCTGCCTGAACGCGGCTCATCGCCGCATCCTTGATACTTTTCAAACCCTTCAACTTATCGAGCATATGGTTTGTATTTTAGCACAGCTTTCGCGAGAGCGTCAGCGGGAGAGCGTACATACAAAAAACAGGCCGTACAGGCCTGTTCATGGTACGAAGGATCAAATCGCTATACGAGTACAGCCTTGATGCGGCGAATACCGGCGCTGCTGGACTCTTCTTTTTTGATCTTGAAGCGCTTCGGTTCAGTGGAGCCTTCGTCGGGTTCAGCCAATTGCAGCGTGTGGTCTACATGCGGGCCACCACAGATCTCGAAGCTGAATGGCTTGTCTTCCCCATCCGCAATCATTTTGTACACTTTTACTGTGTCACCATAGCGGTCGCCAAATGCACCGAGGGCGTCCATTTCTTCGCGGGCGACTTTAGTGGGATATTCGGCATAGCTGACCTTGAGGTCTTTTTGGATCTGCTCGTTCACAATGTCTTCGACGGTTTTGATCTGTTCCGGGGTGAGTTTGTCGGGATGGCTGAAATCGAAGCGCAGGCGCTCCTCGGTAATGTTGCTGCCGTGCTGGACCACGTGATCGCCCAGCGTCTGACGCAGCGCCTGGTACATTAGGTGCGTGGCGGTGTGGTATTTTTTGTGAATCAGCTGCTGGCCGCCGAGGCCGCCTTTGAAGGTGCCTTTTACGGCAGTTTGGGAACGGGCACGCTGTTCTGCCATCTGGGCCTCAAACTGTTTTTGCCAGTCATCGGTCAGCTCAATACCCTGCTTGAATGCTTCTTCGGTGCTGAGTTCCACCGGGAAACCGTAGGTGTCATAGAGTTTGAACACATCTGCGCCACTTACCTTCTGGCCTTGCAGTTTCTGCAGCTCGGCAATACCTTTGCGCAGGGTCTGACGGAAGACTTTTTCTTCTTTTACCAGCACTTCAATAACCTTGTCACGGTTGGCCTGCACGTCGGGCATGTCGGCTTCGTACATATCAGCAATTACCGGCACGACCTCTGGCATAAAGTTCTGCTCCACACCCAAGTCGAACGCAAAGCGCACGGCGCGGCGTACCAGGCGGCGCATCACGTAGCCCTGCTCTTTGTTGCTCGGCACCACGCCGTCTACGGCTAGGAATGTGGCAGCACGAAGATGGTCGGCAATCACGCGCATGGCGTTGGTGTGACTATCGTAGGTCTTGCCGCTCAGCTTTTCGAGCTTTTGGATAATCGGCCAGATAACGCTGATTTTGAACATATCCGAATCGCCGTTGGCGGCGGCGGCCAAGCGCTCAAGCCCGGAGCCATGGTCGATATTCGGTTTTTCGAGCGGCTCGAACTTGCCTTCCGATACTTTGCGGTAGGCCATAAACACGTTATTGCCGATCTCTACAAAACGACCGCAGTCGCAGTTGGGGTGGCAGTGTTCGCCATATTCAGGGTTATGCGGTATACCAAAGTCGTAGAACATTTCGCTGTCAGGACCACAAGGGTCACCGACCGGTGTTGTTTCTGGGCCTGTCTTACCACGGTTCCACCAGTTTTTGCTGCCGTCGTAGTAAAAGATACGTTCGCCGTCTTTGATACCGCGCTTATAGCCGTCTTCTTCACTGCCAATATCGGCAATGCCAGTACTCAGACCTTTATCGGCAAACAATTTGGCCCACAGATCTGCTGCCTCGGTGTCCTTGGGAATGTCGTATTCGGGTGCACCGATAAAACAGGTTACATAGAGACGAGCTGGATCAAGCTTGACTACCTCTGTCAAAAATTCCCACATCCAGGCAATCTGCTGGTCCTTGAAGTAGTCACCCAGGCTCCAGTTGCCCAGCATCTCAAAGAACGTGGTATGGCGGTTGTCGCCGATTTCTTCGATATCCTGTGCACGCAAGCATGTCTGGCTATCGGTGATTCGCTTGCCTTCCGGGTGTTCTTCGCCGAGCAGGTAGGGGATCATGGGCTGCATACCGGAACCCGTAAAGAGCGTGGAGGGGTCGTTCTGTGGCACCAGCAGTGCACGCGGGATCACTTTGTGTCCCCGGTCTTCAAAGAATTTCAGATAGCTGTTACGAATGTCTTGTGCGTTCATCAGCCACAGTATAACAGAGGTGATAGAGTTCATAAACATTGACAAATCATTGAACTTATGCTAATATAACGCAGTTCGTGTAACATTACCGAATGTTTTACCCGAAGTACCTCTAGTTTTAGTGGTTCCACCAAGAGCCTAAGGAGCTCCCATGAAGCACATCCGCACGCCGCTCACGTACGTGGCCCGCAAGCTCAACGCCTCCGGCGCATTCGCGCTGCGGCAGTACCGCCACTACGGCAAGTTCATCGACAGCAGCCCCTTCGTGCAGGCCCTCATCCTCGTCGGATACGTCGGCACGCTGGCCATGGTCGCCGAGCTTCCCTCCTGGCAGCCCCAGATCCACGGCAGTTTCCTGAACGCCTACATCTTCGCCGTGGCCATCTTCGCCTTCGGCACTGCGCCCGCCGTCCTCGGCCTCGCCCGGGACTGCTACCGCATGGTGTTCGAGCGGATCGAGACCCGCTTCACCCAGCTCATGCACGCGCGCGAGCTCGAGCACTCCGGCACGGCCGTCGTCACCTACACCCGGCTCGGCTTCGTCAAGGAGATCACCTACGAGCCCTTCACCGGCTCCACGGTCCACCTGCTCCACGAGCGGTCCGAGACACGCCGTGTCTTCCCGCTCGACGCCGCCGAGTAACCCACTACAACCAGACCTTCGAACGAACAAGCCCCGGCTATACAGACGGATCGCACGCAATTCGCGCGCAGATCAAACCGGGCAAGCCGCTGTGAGCATGAAGAAGATTCCGACGTTTTGGTCGAGCTGGCATACTGCCATCCCCATCACTCATCTTTTATCATCACTCCCAGCGGCTTTTTTCGACCAAAAAAGACTGCAATCTTATCTCGTATACCGGAGGTCAGCAAACAGACACTATATTGACTTTCCGTAGTAGTTATGCTATAATTATATCTAATTCGTCATAGGCGGATAAGAATGAGTACCCACTCACGAACATCGAGGTATTTAAATAATGGTTGCCACCGCCCTCCTACTGGACCGCCCCCTTGCCCTAATCGACAACAGCGGTTCGCTGACGGACTCTTACGTCTTCGACGAGGCTGCCCCGATCCTGGTCATCACCGACCCCCAGCCCAAAGTCATGCCCGCGCCCGCAGCGGAAATCCTGCTGCTCGCCGACGTTATGCCGAAGCAAGCGATCAAGCTCACCTGGTCCGCACCTATCCGATTGATCCGCTGGCTGCTGCCGGTGTACGCGTTCGCCATGCTTTTGCTGGCATATGGCGTGTACCCGCTGCTTTCAAGCAACGTACTGGCACGGGTTGAGCTTCCAGTCACACTGGTTTCGGCTGCACTCTATGCAGTGCTGACATTCCGCCCGGAATCACTCATTGGCCGCAAGACCTACCAATAAACAACCACCCCTCTACCTCAACCATCCCCTACGACGAAAAGTCCTTCGCGCCACAAAGACGCCTGACGTTACCGCCAGGAAGCCGCGAAGGCAAGCCGCATATGCGGGAATCGAGGTATTTCCTCTTCCTTCGTCACTGCGGCTTTTTTCGTGCCCGTCATTCGACGGGTCACCCTAGGAATCGCCACACCCGAGTATACTTAGTAATGTAGTTCGTCCATCGGTTACTACGCTCCCGGAGGAGAATTTGTCATGATCAAGAAGGTCCTCACCTGGCTTGGTATCGCATTTTTGATCTTTTTCATTGCCTTCAACCCCAATCAGGCAGCTGATGTCTTCAGCAGCCTTGGCAGCACCCTCGGTGACATTGCCCGGGGCTTCGGCACCTTCTTCACACGCCTGGTCGCGTAGCTGGCCAGAACGAACTGTCCCTCCGGACTCAAAAGCGCTGCAATCATCCCAACCATCGGTCGTTTCCACGGCCACCCAGCGCTCAGGGCTCCGGAGGGGCAGGTCATGCGGATAGCACAGGAAGAGCTATGGGAGATAACCGACGTTGGCCGCCCACAGGCTATTTCCGCTTATCCCCCAACCCTCTCACCTTCCATTACCTTTATCCGCACGACCTACACTTTCCCCCTTGTAGGCTTTGCTCCCACTTAAGATATTTAGACAAGTTAGATGACGATGCCGCCGCCCACCACGCGGTCGCCGGCGTAGACGACGGCCGACTGGCCGGGCGTGATGGCACGGATGTCGTCCGCCAGCTGGACGCTATACGTTGTGTCATCTTGACCGGGCGCTAGTGTGCAGTCCACCAGCTCTGCGCGGTAGCGGGTGCGCACCTGGTAGGTCTTGCCGGCCTCTGGCGGTTGGTTTATCCAGTGCAGGTCAGTCAGCTGCAGGTTGCGGCTCCACAGACGGGCGTCATCCAGATCAGTTGTCACGTAGACCTCGTTCTTGTCCATGTCCTTGCCCACCACGTAGAACGGCAGACCGCCACCTACCTGCAGGCCGTGGCGCTGACCTATGGTATAAAATAGTGCGCCATCATGCTCGCCCACGGTTGCGCCGTTTTGGTCAACGATACGACCATACGGCTGCTCACCCAGTTCGTACAGCAAAAAGTCTTTGATTCCCACCTTACCCACAAAGCAGATGCCTTGGCTATCTTTTTTATCAGCGGTGGCTAGGCCCAGCTCTTTGGCCTTTTCGCGCACCTCTGCTTTGGTGGCAAAATCGCCGATGGGCATCAGGCTCCGCTTCAGTGCATCTTCGGTGACACGGTAGAGGAAATACGTCTGATCCTTATCCACATTTGCAGCGGTGCGCAGCTGGCCATCTTGCACGCGGGCATAGTGGCCGGTGGCGATCAGATCAGCACCGTCCGCAAGGCAGGCATCCAAAAACAGCTTAAATTTGACCTCTTGGTTACACATGATGTCCGGATTCGGTGTGCGGCCGGCTTTGTATTCGGCAATCATATAGTCCACCACCTTTTGGCGGTATTCCGTCTGAAAATCGTACATCTTGAACGGAATCCCTAGCTGCACTGCCACACGTTTGGCATCCTGGTAGTCCTGCTTCCACGGGCAGACCATGCCGGGCAAGTCCTGGCTCCAGTTTTTCATGTATACACCCGTGACGTCATAGCCCTGCTCGATAAGCATGGCAGCCGTGACCGACGAATCTACACCGCCGGACATCCCGACGTATACTTTTTGTGACATATTAGTATCATTATAGCAAATCTGCAATCAAAACGCTTACAATGCAGCCAAAGCGCAGCGTGATACAGTAAGCCTACAAACTTAATCACAGGGGGATGGGCTAATGAAGAAAAGAATTCTATTGCTCATAGCAACATTCGGCGTAGCCATTACGGCTGCGTCTTTTAATTTTGGAGGAAACCAAGCTTCGGCGACAGTACCTTATACAAATGCAATAATTAGTGTAGATGGCTCAGGCAATCAAGGCACAAACGATAGCGCTGACTCAAATTCACAGGTGAGTATGAGCCAAGACGGAAGATATGTACTCTTTAGCTCTTCGGCAAGCAACCTCGTCTCTGGAGATACGGATAATGCAGCTGACTTGTTTGTAAAAGATCGACTCACTGGATCAGTTACACGAGTAGACGTTAGTTCAGCCGGAACACAAGCAAACATTGGCGGTGACATCTGGGGGAGAATTAGCGCCGATGGAAAGTATGTGGCCTTTGAGTCGTATGCTACAAACTTTGTCTCTGGCACTCTCCCAGCTAACTCAGTACATTATTATCTACATAATATGACGACAGGATCTACTGACCTTATTGATGTCGGAATGGGCGGAGCAATGCCAAATACTGGAGGTGACTCAAGAAGTGTGGACATTAGCGCCGACGGACGTTATGTGGTGTTCGCCTCAGGAGCAAGCAACTTGGTCTCCGGCGACACAAACTCACAGCAGGATATTTTCGTTAGAGACACCAAGCTCAGCACGACAACTTTACTCAGCAAAGCTGATAGCGGAACCGCAGCGAACGGCGATAGCACAAGGCCATCTATAAACTGCGACGGTTCTATGATTGCCTTTAGTTCTCAGGCTACTAACCTTGTGTCAAGCGACACAAACGGCGTAGACGATGACTTTTTGGTAAATCGCGTAGGTGGCAACAGTATCAAGGACTTAACACTGTCCGCTAATGCCACTTCAGGGGTGGAGGGATATAGTGCACCTCTTGCTCCAGTTGTTTCATGCAATGGCTCTACGGTATTGGTGCCATCTAAGGCAAGTAATTTAACCTCTGGCGTTACTGGAACCACAAAATATCACCTATACGCTTACAATACCTTCAATGACTCTTTTGAACTCATCGATAAAAGTGCTAGCGGCACCGTCGGTAACAATGGAGTTCGGGATGATGCTATCAGCTGGGATGGCAACCTAATTGCATTTAACTCGCAAGCGAATAATTTAAGCTCATCTACCTACGATGACAACTCTTACGCCGATGTATACCTGCGTAACCGCAGTGCCAATACTACCGAGCAGGTGAGCAGGGCAAGCACCACAACATCGTTGCAATCCCCCCAGAGTGAAGCAGTTACTCCCAGTATTAGCCTAGACGGAAGATACGTAAGCTTTTCAACGTACAGTTCAAATGCAGTCAGCGGGGACACAAACTCGAAACATGATGTATTCGTAGCTCAATCAGGCTATACTCCGACAAACTACTAACGACAGTATGACAAAACAAAGAGCGGGCTTACTGGCCCGCTCTTTTAGTGGCTTTAGTAGCGGCGGCGAGAGCTCTTGAGAATACGGCGCTTATAGTTGCGGGCCATGAACCAGAAGGCGCCGATAATAGCTATGAGGAACAGAATTCCACCAATGATAGCCATGATAACTGTTGATGGGATAATCCAAACTGTCTTGGAAATCTGGATAGTTTCCCCTTTGGCTCCATATCCAAATGTACCGCTTACCGTATACTTGCCGAATTTGCCGAATTTCTTCAGGGGCACTGTCCAGCGGCGCGCACTATCCGGTAGTATCTCGTCACGGGGCTGGTCTTGGTTAAAGTTAGCGCTATAGAGTATCTTATGACCCTTTTCGACACTCACTTGTCCGAAGGGCGCTTCCTGAACACTACCTTGGTTCATAAAGCGGATCAACAGGCCGAGGTCATCAGGTGTTCTAAAGCTGCTACCAGTACCACCATTCTGCTGTACGTCAAAGTTTGTAAGTGTTAGACGCTCGACTGCAGGACCACTGACCGTTAGCAGGATCAACGAGGCAACGCTGGAGGTCAGTGCAATTTGCTGGCTGCTACTACCTGCAGGAGCAAACCGAATCGCACCAAAATATCCACCTGCCTGTGCATTCTTCGGTACATTTACCTTAACGTCTACTTCTGCAGTTGCGTTAGCGGAAATTGTTACATTCGGCATGGGAACCATGAATTTCTTTAGGCTGTGGCTTGGAGCAAAGCTGTTCTCATCCAAGATTAGACTTGGGGTACCCTTTTCGTCACCGGACACAAAGTCGTTCTCTATTGCCTTGAGCATAATGGTATCTTTAGTCAGATTCGTAACATAGGTTTTTACTACCCCACTTTTGCCCGGATCAAGTGTAAGATCCGACCGGAGCGGAGAAAGTTTCAAACTATTGGAGTTGTTGTTGATCGAGGTAGCCGGAGCCTTTTTGGGCGTCGCCGCGACAGCATAGCCTCCCAGTTGTCCGCAAACGAGCGTTACACCCATCGCTAAGGCCAATAGGTAGCTGCGAATTTTTGTTCGTTTCACGATTGTTAGATATCCCCTCGTTTCGTTCTTAGATTCATGGTACCAAACATAGGCAGCTTTTACAAAGAACAACCCCCGTATTGCTACGAGGGTTGTACCTGAGAGTTCTAAGCTATCTGCGAATGTAGATTAGAACGTACCGGTTGCAATCATGTTCAGATTGGCAGTGTATTTACCGGCCGGAGTGTTGTTGCCGATTGTTGCGCCAACGGTAAAGCCTAGGTTCTTGTTGCTCACTGCTGCACTATTGGTGTCAACAAACTTACTACCATACGTACTCGTTACACCCGTGGAGTTATCTGAGGCGGAGTCAACGTAGTAGTTAGAGGTGTCGTAGTGTGAGCTAGCTGCGGCTTGTAAGGTGCCCGATGGGTTAGTTGCACCTGAAGCCGAGGCGACCGTTCCAAGCTTAAGACCAAATCCTGCGGTGCCAGCAACTACAGTACTACCATTGCTGTTTTGGCCAGGGATACAACCCGTTGCACCGAAGAGCTTCAACCCACCACAACTTGTTGCATCACTCTTTAGGTTCACTACAGCGCCACCAACAGCGTTTGTTGAAAGCTGCATGTAGTCTGTACCAGTGCTCACGTGGGCAGTGTCTAATGCAAGTTGACCGTTGCCGATAGTTTCACCGATGGTCATACTCGGAAGATTAGACGAAGCGTTAGCACAATCGGGAGTTGGAGCAACGCTAGCAACACAGAAAGTCATACTTTCCAGAACGTAGGCCGTTACACCAACAGTCGTGGTGGTGCTTAGTGCGACTGCGCCTGAGTCTGCGTAGGTACCCAGTGTGGTTGCATTTGTGTAGGTCGCCAATGCAGTTGCGTCATCGTAGGTGGTAATACGTGCAAAGAATGTTGCGGTCGTAGTTGGGTTATTGATCCCAGTAAAGACCACGTCTAGGTTGCCACTAGCAGATATTGCACCGCCAGCAGTCCATTGAATAGTTCCATGGTTAGTGCTGTCAATATCGGCCGCGGTACCACCGCCACTGCCGACGGCCACACCTGAGACATCCATGTCAGTTGCAGTACAGGCAGTGTCAATAAGTGGGCTGTTCGAACAAAACTGGATCACCGCGCCACCACCGCTCGATAGGCCTGAGGGCAATGTTGCCTTAACTTCGTAGCTAACATTTGTTGCGCTAGCTGCACTGTTGCTCAACGTTATGCTACGAGATGTAGTAACACCGGCTGAGGCAAACGCAGGGATAGCGGCCGGGGCCACCATACCCAACATTAGACCTATGGCACTTAGGCTGTAGCCAGCCCGCCGGTCTAAAAATCGTAAAGATTTCATGTATCTCTTTCCTTTTTTATATATTGTTTGTTTATTTTGTTTGTAACACTACTAGTTTTATCATGCTTGTGCATAAGTCTGCAAGTGTTTTTAAGTCTTTTGCTTGACAAGTTATCCACAGTTTTACCCTTAACAGGGGTAAATTAGCGATAGCCCCTTGACAAGTTATCCACCAAATTCATCCACAACAGAGGTAGGAAATATCAGAAACTGCTTGACAGATTTTGCCCTGAGTTTCGATTACCCCTTAGAGGTCTTTGAAGTTGGCCGCATCGTGCTCCAGCTTCTTGTGCAGGCTGACGAGTTCACTGCGTCGGCCAAGCCAGTAGGCAGGCAGCAGGAGCAGGACCGCAATGACTACGGGAATCCAAAGTATCTTTGTGACTACCACTGTACGCGTAGCACCGTTGCCGGACGTACTGCTGACAGTCGTAGCCTTGCCATTGGCAATCGCCACCACCTGCAGGAATGCTGATACACCGTTCACGTCCGTCACCCGAATGGTCACATGGTAAATACCCGCCTGGGAGTATACATGGGAGATCTCGACCTCTCCTGCCAGCGCCTGGCTCTTCAGCTGCGGCTTGCTGCCGTCGCCCCAGTCGATGCTGAAAGCATACGGGCCATTGCCACCGGAAAGCAGCAGCGGCCACGTAAGCGTGTCACCCGGATTGGCCGCGCGGCGGCCGTAATTGCTGGTGAGCGTTATGAGTGTGCCGAACGCCTGGAAGTCAGCATTGTTGTACGTGACGGTTACCTTGTTGCTTTCGGGGCCGGCTTGGCCCAGATCGTCGAACTGCGTCGCCGTCAGATCGTTAGTGCCGGTGAACAGGCTGACTTGTATGCTGAAGCTGCCGTTTTTGCAGTCGATCGAGCCCACGAGCACATTATTGTCATATATCTGCACGAACAGCCCTGTGGTACACAGGCCGGCTACCGTGATTGGAGAGGTGGTATACGATCCGCCGTTGCCAGGGCTGGTTATAGTAGCGGCAGTGGTAGGCGGTGGCTGGAGCTTGGTGGCTTCCAGACCGTAGGAGCCGGGCCGAGGTGGCGGAGGCGGAATAGGATTAAAAATACCAGCCGAAGCGGTCTGGCCGACCAGCATCGTGGCAATCACAAATAGTAAGGCCCAAGAGCCAATACCACGACATTTGTTTTTTAGGCGCACCCACATAGTTTATGTTTATTCTAGCGTGAAATGAAAAGGGCCGCTAGTGCTTAAGCGCAACCAGCGGCTCCCACTGCAGGCAAGCTTAGCGCCGGCGAACACCCTTGCCTTGTTTGTAGGTAGTGCCCTTTACGGCAGCCTTGATTCTCTTTTTGGCCCAGAATACACCGTACGTAATCAGGGCAATGATAATCGCTACCAAGAGCAAGAACCAGAATGGCAGGTACCAGAAATGCGCCGTAGCCGTAATCTCATGTGTTTGGTTACCATTTTGGCCATAGAAGACATCAAGGTTAGCCGTATAGAGTCCCGGCCTGAGCTTTGGATTAACACAGGTAACGTCCTTGGAGGCACCCCCCAGCGCTTTCACTGTTTGTTGTACTGTTTTTATGCATGACGTAAACAACCGCGCCTGGCCTAGAAGTGCAAGGGATTGATTGTTATTTACTTTGATGTTTGCAACCTGGTGACCGAATAGATCCTTGACCTGGATCTGGCCCGCCGGACTCTCAAACACATTACCACTGTTCTTAAGCGTAAAGGCCACCATCTTTGGCTGCTCCTGAACGTCTATGTATACATAGCTGCCAGTGTTACCATTGTCCTCACTGTTGTATGCGCCAAATTTCTGTAGCGCCATGTTTTCGTTCACCTTACCCGGAACCGATACAAACGCCAACGTCACACCCGAAGCATTCAGCGCCACGTTACCACCGCTCGCTCCACCGGCCTGATACAGAATTGCACTGTAGTAACTACCTGCGCCCTGGTCCTTAGGAATAGTTATGGTGTAGTTGATCGTCTTTGTCTCTCCAGCGGCTATATCTACTGCTTTAGGCAAATTCGTGAACGAGCGCAGCGACCAGGGAGTTCGCTCAGCATTCTGAGCAAGATTCAGCTTTGGCGTGCCCGATTGATTCGTATAGGTAAAATCAATCATCCTTAGGGTTAAATGCAGATCATCGACATGGTCGAGGTTACCAATAACGAGCTTATCGGTAACGGTTTCCCCCGGATTGATGGTGTAGTTTTTGCGTGGCGTAATGCTAAGTCCCGCAGAAGTGCCGGTGCTGCTTTGTGGAGTTGCAGCAGATGCAGGCAGGACACTTATCGCCATGAATAATACAGCCAAAGCAGCGCCTAGGTAGCCGGAAAAACGTTTCATATGTATCTCTTCACCTTTTTTACTATCTAACAATAAGCGCTATTGTACCATCAAAACCTGCCAGTACATAGAAAGGTCAGCGTTGTGGTATAGACACCGGCGCGAAGGTTCGGCGAAGAATTTACAATGTAGCTGACAGTAAAACGACGCACGAGGCTCACATTCGGTGCGGAAGCCACTTCGTCGCCATCGCGATACAGGAACTTGTTTGGGATAGAATACTCGGGAGTCGGCAATGCATTCACAAATGCCCCATCGGGATCCTGTCCGATGTCTGGAGCGGTATTAGCCACCAGGTTGATACCGAACTGGTTATTACCCTGGGCGCTTATCGTAGGCGCGGTGAGGTTATCTATCACGTGCGTTCCAGCGGCCATCGTAGTGCCGTGCACGGTTATAGAATAGCCGCCTGAAGCATTCGTGCCCGCTCCCATCTGCGACATCGCCGTCAAGGTTTTGGTGGGATCCAGTTCACCCAAGTCCGAGTAGTTGCCGCCGATCGGCTGGTTGCAAAGGGCATCAATCTGTTGAGCCACACAAAAAACCAATATTGGCGGCACCTGCGTTTCTAGTGTAATGCTGTCGTTCACCTGCGTTACCACCGAACCCAGGTCGATTATGGTTCCCGTGGCATCGGTACTGGCGTAATCCGCCAAACGAATCGAGTACGAATGGATCGTATAGGTAGGGTTAACGATATTATCAAATGTATAGGTCGACGGAGTTTGGCCCACTACCCCGGGCGTCCGGCTTAGGATAATGTGGTTTGGGCCGACCAGATTCATCGTGTAACCCGTCTCGCCAGTTTGATCAGAAAGTACGGCGTTACTCAGGTCAAGACCCGGTGGGACTACACAGGGATTAATCGGGATAGGATCGATACAGAACTGCATGTCCAACGAGCCAATGGTGGTTTGGGTGGTATATGTGAGCGAGACCTTGTACTGGGCGGTGGCACCCGGTTCGGATTTGTTGACCAGTAGTGAGCGGTTCTGAAAACGGATCACTACAGTAGCAGGCGCAGTAAATATCACAAAGCAGCATGACAGCAAAAAGAACGTCTGGATGTACACCAAATGGTGCGGCATCAGGCTTCCCCAAAGCCGCTTCAACCTTTTCATATACCTATTGTACTAAACCGTAAGCAGGTTGACACAACAAAAGGCCCGGAAACTATGTCCGGACCTTTATCGCCTGATCAAACGCAAAACCTATGCAAGCTTTACTGAAAATACAATCAGAGTATGGTCAATACGCTCCTAGCAATGTTATTCGAGTTGTCTGGGTCAGGACTTGTCTGTAATAGAGAGGCGCTGAACTGAGCCTTACTTGCCGTAGACGCGGTTCCGCTTAGAGTTATTGTTTGAGAATCTCCAGAAGCAAATGCCGAAGCGGCCCATGTAATAGTCCGCCCTGACAATGTTGCTCCGGCACCAGTAATAGAGAGACTGCTCAGCGAGCCAGGAACAAGCGCAGTCAGGGTAGCATCACTAGACGCCGCCGGACCACTGTTAGCTATCGTAATAGTACACGATACAGCATCACCTACATGGACTATTGATGGACAGCTCAGTGCTACTGAACTGTCTGCGTCTATCGGGGAAACTGTAAATGACTGTTGCACCTGTGCGGCTGGATTGTAATCGGCATTTCCAGCCTGGTTCGCATCAATCGTACACGTGCCGGCAGCCTGAAAGCTGACTTTACCAGAGCCGTCAATCGAGCACACGCTCGCCGAAGTGGAATCGACCGTAATTGCTACCGCTAGGCCGGAAGTAGCGGATGCTATTGGAGTATATGTGGGACCACTAACAGGCTCGTTAGTCGGGGCTGTCGAAGTAAAGGAAATCGTTTGATTAGTCAGTTGGGTAGCCACTCTCCCTATCTTATTTCCACAGCTATTCGCGAACCATACGGCACCGTCGGGGCCGGTAGTTATCTGGTGAAGGCAGTGATTGTTAGCGGGCGCGTCTGAAACACTGTATTCAGTCACCGTTCCAGATGTAGTGATTTTGCCAATCTTGCCCGACTCCCGTTCAGTGAACCATAGCGCGCCATCAGAGCCTGTCGTAATACTAGCGGGAAATGAATTTGCGGTGGTTATACTGTACTGCGTGACAACTCCCGTGGGAGTCATTTTGCCGATTTTATTAGCATTGATTTCGGTAAACCAAAGATTGCCATCAGGCCCGGTAGTGATACCGGTTGGCTGTAAACTAACTCCGAGAATTGGATAGATTGTAATCGTACCCGAGCTAGTGATTTTGCCAATCGCGTTGTGGGTAGAGCCCGTGCAATATACCGTAAACCATATATTACCGTCTGGGCCAATGGTAAGGCCGCCCAACTCCGGCACTGTTGTGCTACATGTATATGACGGCGAGATTGAATAGTAGCCGTTTATTCCCGATGCCGAAGCGCTGCCAATTGCAGGGGCACCTGAGCCACTCTCAATAAACCACACATTTCCGTCAGACCCAAGTGTCATATCCGAAACAGTTTGTGAGCTAGTGCTGAATTGGCCAACTGTGCTTCCGGATGTGGTCTTGCGCACAATGTATCCTGTCGCGCTAGAGCTGTTCCATTCGCTATACCATAGGTTGCCATCAGGCCCTGTTGTAATACCCCAGTGAGAGCTATTCGAGGTCGTATACTGCGTAACGCTCCCTGCGGTCGTGACTTTCCCAACTTTCCCATTACCGGTATACCAGATGTTATTATCTGGACCGAGTGTTAGATACTCAGGATTCACCCCTGATGTGGGCGCAGCGTACTCGGTAATTGATCCGACAGCAGCGTGGGCTGACCTCGGAGTAGAGATATTAATCGACACATATGTTGCAGTCAATACCAGGGCTAATAGAAGAAAACGGCCACGTGATGCCAGGACTCTGATCCTTTTTAAGTGAGCTTTCATGCCATCTCCTTTTTTAAGTTGTATTTATAGCTTATGTTAGGTTTTGCCCGAGTACAAGCTGAGAAATATCATATCCAAATACAAAAAGGCCCGGAAACTATGTCCGAGCCTTTGTTGTTTTCCTCCTGCCAAACTATGTGGCATCTCGTGACTGACCTAAAACTATGTTTAGTACTGAGGAGCTGCGATGTAGTTGACTTTGGTAGTGTAGATACCGGCTGGAGTGGTTGCAGCGATGTTACCGATGTAACGCATCTTGCCGGTTACACAGTCTACTACCTGATTGTTCTCTGTCGCAATTGGGGCGGGAACGGTGTCTGACAGTGGGTCGAAGGCAAATTGTGCCTGACCAGCGCCGCTCGCGCCCGTAATGAGACCAGAGCCGAGACCATAGTTGGTTGTACCATTTGTACCATCAGTTGGCACAATAGGGTCAAGCTTCGGCGTATGGTAGCTCTTGTTTAAAGCAGTGTAGTCGGGTGTGACCAAGTCCGCACCGAGGTCGGTCAGTAGCGAGTCATCGACACCGCCAGCACCAGGTGTTGTGCCTGCGGCAGCAACACCAGCTGCGGTGTTATCCGCACCGTTTTCGTGGCTTCCCGCAGTACTGTAGTCAACACCGTAGGTTCCGCTATCAAGCTTTGCTACGCCAGTTGTACCACTAAGAGCAATTGTGTCGAGCGCAAGCCCAAACTGCTCTGAACCTGGCGCAGACTTCATTGCTGTCGTACCGATAGGTGCAATTTCGTCACCAGAGGTGTTGGATAGGGTGTGGCCAGAATAGTACACAGTAGCACCGGCACTAGAGTTGGAACTCAGTCGCCAGTATGAGTGTGTCGCATAGGTTGCACCCGTCTCTAGTGAACTCTCGGCGTTTTGGTTACCGAGTTGCAGGACATTCTGTGGACCGCTGTTGCCAAAGCGCGTCAGGATTGTGTCACAGGCAGTGTGCGGATTGTTACCGTGGTCTGAGGCAGTTAACTGCGCGCCTGAGAGCGTATCCGGATCCACTGTACCCACGGAGAATTCCATCGTTTCCAGAACCTTGGTGGTAATCTGGATTGATTGGTTCATCACGTTGGCAACCGTAACGCCACCGTCGATTATGTTCGCCGTGCTCGCAGGAGCAAGGCCGCTTACGTCAACCTGTCCGGCGCCAGGGGAACTGGCAACATATTCTTTGTTGTAAGTATTAATCTTTACAAAGAATGCACCCACGCCTGGGTTAGTGATGTAGTCGCTAGCGGTGGCAAAGAACAGTACCTTTACCTGCTCGTCGGTTGTTAGCGCCTGACCAGAGGCATTGGTAAGGACGATATAGTTGTTCGTTGTGCCTGGGTCTGATCCATCATTCACCTTTTGAGCCGATGCCGTCCAACCGGCACTCTGCACCCAAGCGCTGCCGTTGTAGGTCATGACAATGAAGTTACCGGCAACAGCTTTGGCTGCTTCGGCAGGGTCACCCTTGCCACCTTGGTCTGCCTGGTACTTGGGGTTTTCGTCGGTGTAGCCCGGAACAGCCTTCACGAGGCCTTTCGAGGGATCAACGACTTGCAGGAAGTCACTCGTCTTGAAAGCAACGCCGGCCTCGGTTGCTGCCGCATTAGCAGTAAGCGTCAGGTGCGTGTTATCGGTTATCGATTTAACCGTGTAGACGTGGTTGCCTGCAGTTTTGATGGTACCACCCACTACAAGAGCAGTGGTGAAACTGGTGCCGCTACCGGTAACCGCCGCACTACCGCTTGTAAGCGACACTGTACCGGTACCAGTGTTCTCGGTGCCGTCGACTTCTGCTGCGCTCGGGTAGTTAACATTTAAGTCAGAGGTAGAACCGGGCACATCTGTGCCCCGCGTTGCGTCATTACCCGGGATCAGACAGATGCCCGCAGATGTCGTACAGTACTGGAATGACATTGTCTTTACGGTGGCCGTGCTACTCACCTTAAAGCTGAAGTAGTTACCGGTCTTCTGGCCGTTTGCACCACTGTTTGGCGGTGCGTAGGTGCTGTTGCCCGAACCGTCGGTATACGCCCAGCCGGGCGATGAACTCGACAGCGTCAAGCTACGCTCAGTCAGCGGGTTCAGCTCGTCGGCCGATGCCATCGCTGGCAACGCGGACGAACCTATTGCCGCGAGCAAGCCTACAGCACCGGCAAACGCAGAACCGCGCTTAACCATGCTTTTAAGTTTATACATATAAACTTTCTCCTGTTTAATTTTTGTTTTTATGGGGTACACCACGGATTTTAGCAGGGCGATGCAATTAGCACAAGCAGTTTATCCACAGGTCTGTATGCTGGATTACAGACAGCTAGAAGACCGGTACTACGATGGCTGCGATAGCGCCGGTGTAACGGCCGCCTGGGGTGACATTGGAAACGTTCATAATCATAGAGAGCGTATAGACTGCCTCACCGTTGTCGGGACAACTGGCGAGCACGTCGCCAGGGACGTATTTGAACATATTTGTAGTCTTGTAGTCATCGGCCAGGTAAGCGACTGCTGAATCACCCGAAGGCTGCTTGGTAGCAGCAGCGCCGATAGACGGCGAGGTGTTAGTTACCATATTCACTCCGAACTGTTCCTGGCCCTGTTGGCTGTAGCCGGGAGTGGTGAGCGCAGTGATAGTATGCGTGCCCTGGCTTGGCGCAGCGCCGCTCAGCAGCAGATTGTAACCATTGCTATTGTAAATGCGCACATCAATGGTGGCGCTGGTGGCGCCGGTCTGTGTATTATCCAGCGTACCCAGGTCCTGGCTGCCATTTGGGGTCACACTCACATCTAGGCGGGGATCGCCGTTGGTATTACTGCCCGCCTGCGCCGAGTAGTTGTCGCTGCTGGTGCTGCCCACGGCAGTATCGCCGGTAGATGATTTGGCACAGTAATTAGTGGAGCACTGATGCTCTATGGAACCAGTGCCGAACTGGGTCTCGCTGACTGAATAATGAGGACTGGTAGAAGTCTGGGTAGCGGCGGCCGTGCCGACGATGCTCATACATAGCACCAGGCCCAGCAGGCCTGCCATACCGACCTGCCGACGGACAAGGCGTCCCCACGCGGCGCGTGCCGCCTGCACATAATCCGATGCTGTTTGTTTTACCCTACGCATAGCCGTATCCGCTTATTATCCTAAAAAACCGTCCTGTACGCAAACCGCTGTTGGTTATCTGTGGCGGAAGGGGCAGAAATTTAGTACAATAAGCAGTAAAGCACAAGCGTATAAGACACCCGTACATAGTACCGTTATGGAACAAGACAAAAAACCAGATGGAGCCGGAGCAGACCAAGGGTCGGCCGAGCAAAGCACGCCCAAAGACGCCCTGGAAAAAACCAACGAGGAACTGGGACTCAAGGGCGGCAATGATGACCTTAATCCCGACGGCACCAAAGTAGAAGCCGGTGAAAAGCCTGCCAAGCAGCTGAGCGGCTTTAAAAAACTCTGGAAAAAGATCAACATCTACCTGCTGTTGTTCTGCCTGGTACTCGTCATCGGCATCGCCGTAGCGGTTGTCAGCTACCTGAACAGCAAAAAAACACCCAAGGCACCCGATACTGCCTCACAGTCACTCACCGCGGATACGCTCAAGAAGCTCGCTAATTCCGATGCTACCGTCGGCGACACTGGGCAGACCCTGACTATCCAGGGCAATGCCATCGTCACCGGGCAGATGCTGGTCCGCAACAACCTGAGCGTCGCCGGGACTATCAGCGTCAGCAGCCCAGTCACCTTCACCGAGATGACCGTATCCAACACCGCCAACCTTAACACCACTCAGACCAATACGCTGCAGGTAGCCCAGGGCAGCACCTTCCAGGGTGTAGCAACATTCCAGGGTGGTATCAACGTGGCCGGAGCAGCTGCGTTCACTGGCACCGTGACCATCGGTAACCTGAACGTCACCCACCTGACCCTGAGCGGCAACGCCGTGCTAGAGGTGCCGAACCACCTGGCGTTCACTGGCGCGTCACCCGGCCGATCGTCCATCAACCAGACCGTGCTTGGGCCTGGCGGCACCGCCTCGCTCAATGGCAGCGACACCACCGGCACCGTAAACATCCACACCGGCGCGAACACCGCGGCTGGCTGTTTCCTGGTAATCACTTTCAACCGGCCGTTTACCAATACTCCGCATGTGCTCGTCAGCCCCGTAGAAAACGGCGCCGGACAAACCCAGTACTACGTGGGCAACCGCACCACCACCGGCTTCAGTCTGTGCACCGCGAACGCCCCGCCCATCAACTCGGTCTTCGCCTACGACTACTTTATAACTGATTAGGCCGACACAGGCTCGTTTATACGTCCACGAACACGGTGACTTTTTCGGCCTTCACGTGCATCAGCGCCCGCGCGATCTTGATAGTCTTGGTCTCGTCAGGAGTAGTAACCACGAGGTTACACGGCACCAACATACACAAGAAATTGTGGTGGCGCGGCAAGATATCGAACGGGCCGGTTTCGTTTTCGGCGGTCAGGCTGAAGGCGTCGCCCTCGAAGTAAATCTTGAACGGCGCATACACTTTTACGGACATCAGCGGCCTGCCATCGGCAGATGTATGGTCGACATCAGCGGCATCGACCTGCTTGCCGTTTTTGTCGACATCAACGATCTCACCGGTACTGGCGAGTGTTCGTTTGGGCATTAGACAATGATCTCCTCGATGCCATTCAGAGTATCTTCACGCGTGTGGTGTTCACCGGGGATGCCGGTCATCTTTTCCATCACATTGAACTGCTGGCTGAAGTAGCCGATGAGCTTCTTGGCCTTGTTGTAGTCGTCACGGTCCTCGGCACTTAGCTCACTCTCACCAATGATAGCGATGATGCCCTTCAGGCTGTTGTACTTCTGCAGGATGGCTTCCACGCGGGTATGGAGCATGTAGTGGCGTTCGCCGACGATTTCCGGCGTCAGCAGGCTTGATGACGAGGCGTTGATGTCCACCGCCGGACGAATACCTTGCGCCGCCACCGCACGGGACAGCACGATAGTGGAGTCCAGCTCATGGCCGATCAGCTGCACGGCCGGGTCGGACATATCGTCGGCCGGCACGTAGATGGTCTGCAGTGCGGTGATGGAGCCGTTCTGGTTCGTGGTCAGGCGGTCCTCCATGGCCTTGATGTCGCTGAAGATCGTCGGCTGATAGCCGCCCTCGGCCGGCGTCTGGTCGATGATAGTCGACATCTCGTTCTTGGCCTGAATATAGCGGTACATATTGTCGGCGAACAGCAGGATGTCTTTCTTTTTGTCGTCGCGGAAGTGCTCGGCCAGCGTGATAGCAGAAAGTGCGATCAGCGAACGCTGTACCGGGTTCTCGTTCATCTGACCGAAGAACATGGCCGTGGTTTTGAGCAGGTCGTTGTTCTTTAGGGTGTCGTACAGTTCGTGTCCTTCACGGATGCGCTCACCGATGCCGGCAAAGATACTGAGCGCTCCGGCACCGACGGCCACGTTATTGATCATCTCCATGGTCAGCACCGTCTTGCCCACACCGGCGCCACCGATGATGCCGATCTTGCGGCCCTTGACGAACGGCGTAAAGAAATCAAGCACTTTGATGCCGGTTTCCAGGATCTCGTCGGGGCGGCTCAGCAGGCTCGTTTCCTGGAACGCGGGCCGGAAGATGGAACGTTTGGGCATCTTATCGAGCACTTCCTGTGGCAGCTGCGGCATGCCGTCGATGGGGCGCGCCATGGCATCCCACACGCGGCCCACCATCTCGTCGCCGACGGGAATTTCCAAAGAGTGTCCGCTGCGGTTGACCGCGTTGCCCTTCTGCACCGAGTAATCCCCGGCAATGTTCAGACAGATGGCCATGTCGCCGTGGTCCACGCTGCTCACGAGTAGCGGTGTCTTGTTGGCATTCTCTACGTAGAGCATCTCGTTGACGTCGGGCATGTCCTCGTCGAACTGGATCTTGATAACCAGACCCTTCAGTACACGTACGATTCCTTTTGCCATAGCTACTGTGCCCCTCCGCTGCGGATCTTCTTGAGTCCGGCCAGACTTTCCTTCAGACGGACGTCCACCATGGCCCGCTTGGCCCGAGAAAACTGCGTATGGAGATCGGCCGCCGATTCAATAGAACGTTCCTTGGCAGCCGTCATGGCGCGGAAGCGGCTAGCCAGCTGCGCCAGCCTTGAGTCATAGATAAACTGGGCCAGTGTCAGCCGCAAGATGGACGTTTCCAGATGGGCGGCCACCGTATAGGCGTTCGGCTCGAATATGTAGTTGCGCTCGGTGATCTTGTCCTCGTCCACCGTATCGAGGTCGGCAATCTTACCCATGCGGCTCACCACTTCGGACAGGTCAAGGTCTTTGATCTGCTGCTGGGAGAGCGATATGTAGTCCTGATAAAACACGCGCGAGCCGCGGTATTTTTTAATTTCGTTCATGATAGGGTCAACATTGATGTAGTCTTTCTTGGGCATGTCGAAATAGGCATTGTATTTGATGCGGGCTTGTTCCAGCTGCCCGGCGCCATGGTGACCAATCACGACCACATCGTGCCTGGCAGGATCGTAGTACTCCCGGAACTTCTTGATCAGCCGCGAGTCGATGTCACCACTCAACCCCCCCTGCGCGGTGATCAGGATGAGCAGTTCCTTGTCGATAGGCGTCTCGTCGACAGAACGACCGAAGTTGAACATGACATCCATGCGGATCTGTTTGTAGATACCCCAGACCTCTTCAAAGAACTTGTTGGATATGAGCACCTTGTTCTTGGTCTTGGTGATCTGCATACTGGACAGCGATTCGAAGGCGCTCGTCAGGGACACGATGGTACGCATATTGTTCTCTTCGGCCTTGATCTCTAGTGGACGCTTCATTTCTTTTCCTCTGCTTTTCCGGCGTCTTTGGCGGACTCATCTTTCTTCTCTTCGGACTTTACCTCGTCCTTGCCTTTTTTATCGTCCTTCTTGTCTTTGTCATCCTTCTTGGCGTCTTTAGCATCTGGCTTCTTTTCGCCTTCGCCATCTTTCTTCTCATCTTCCGAAGCCATACCACCGGCCTGCTCTTTCATCATGGTAGCGGCCTTTTCTTCGGCATCCTTGGCCTCTTTTTCGCGCTGGGCCTTAAGCTTCTCATCCACGATAGTCACTTGGCCCCTCAGACCGTCGCGTAGCTGGTTGTAGTTGCCTTCCAGCGTCTTCTTATCCTCTTGCAGCTGTTTAGCCACATCGTGCACCATTTGCTTCAGTTTGGGGATATCGATCTTTTCATAATCTTTGGCGCCCAGGATAAGGTCAAGCAGGAACTGCTGCTCGACCAGCGAGTAGCCTTCACCGATGGCCTGGGTCATCATCTGGAACAACGCCTTGCCTTTGTCGTAATCGGCTTGGGCCTCTGGGCTTAGTTCGGTACCGAAGTGAGCGTATTCCTCGGCCACGCGGTATCCGGCCAATGTCTTGTTCAGCTGGGCGGCCAATGCCTTCTGGCGTTTGTTCTGGCCCACACCACCCACACGGGTTACTGACAGTCCCGTACTGATGGCCGGCCGCATGGTTTCCTTGAAGATGGCGGCGTCCAGGATCCATTGTCCGTCCGTCATGGACATGACGTTCGTTGGCAAGTACGCGGTAATGTCGCCGGCCGGCGCGTAAATCAGCGGCAATATGGTCTGTGTAGCGCCATTGCGGTCCAACCGGCCCGCTCGCTCCACCAGGGACGAGTGCGTATAGAACATGTCACCAGGATAGCTGTCGCGGCCCGGAGACACGCCGGCAATCAGAGAAATTTCGCGGTAAGCCTGGGCGTGGCTCGTCAAGTCATCGTAGATAATCAGCGTATCCATGGCCAGCTGTTGCCAGAAATACTCACCGTGCGCCGCGCCGACGTAGGGAGCCAAGTAGGTACACACCAGCGATTCGAACATATTGGTGACAATGATAATGGCCTTTTGCAAGGCGCCGTTCTTGTCCAGGCGGTCCACCAGCTGTGATACATCGCGCTGACGCTTGGCGATCAGTACGTAGATGACGGTGATATCCGTGTTCTTCTGGTTGATAGCGATCTGGGTAGTCATAGCCGTCTTACCGACCTTACCATCACCGAGCACCGCCATACGCTGGCCACGTACCAGACTGAAGTTGATGTCGAGCACCGTGATGCCCGTTTCCAGCTGGGTCTCGAGCAGTTTGCGCTCGTAGAGCATGGGCGCGTTATGGAACACGTCCCACACGGTGTCAGGCTGGATGGCTCCCTTGCCGTCGATAGGCTCACCAAAGATGTTGATGACACGGCCCATATAGTTTTTGCCGACCTTGGTCACCAGGTCTGTGTGTTGCACAACGCAGACCATGCCTACACTCAGTATGGTGGTGCCGAGTTTCATCACCATGACGTAATCTTCGTACACGTGGTGCACATAGCCCTTACTGCCGTCCTCGAAACGGATAAGCGCATGTACGTTGGTGGGCTGTAGGCCGCGGACCTTTATCAGGAAGCTGTCGATACCGATAATCTCGCCGACCGGATTACCCTTTTCGACGAGCTCAGCAAAGAGTTTGTCTTGTTCCATCAGGCTGCCTTCCTTTCGGCGGCAGGGGCTGGTGCGGAAGCGGTGGCGGGTGTTGCTGGCGTGGCGGTCGCCGCCGGAGCAGCGGCAGCTGGTGCGGGCGCCTCTTCGGCCGGCGCTTCCACCACTGGTATGACATTCGAGAAGCTCTTCAACTCCTTGCCGATCAGGTCGCGGTTTTCGGCAAGTCTAGCGCGCAGGGTAAAGTCATGGATATGGTTGGGTGTACGCACGTATGCGCCGCCGATGAGTGCCGGCTGCAAGCCCACGCTGAGCAATGTCTGCGGATGAACCTGGGTGCGCAGATACTGCACCAGGTACTGGAGCGAACCCGGGTCGGCCTCCACCGCGAATGTCATGTGCATGATAGGCGCTTTGTCCTTAAGGATATTCAGCTGTTCTTTCAGATGCATGCGTTTCTGGTCGTTCGCAAAGTCCACTTTGTTCAGGTCCACGAAGTCGCCCAGGCTTTTGCTGAGGTTCGGCACGCGATAACCCGTTTTGCCGGTGGTGCGATTGCGGGCCTTCTGCGACTCCAGCTCGTTGTCGATAGCCTCAACCTCGCGTACCAGACGCGCCAAATCAGCCCTCGTAATAAGGGCTGGCGGAAATATATAAACTTCGGCTGCCGGTGCACTCACAGCCGCATGTCCTCCATGATCGCTTCCTTGTTAGATTCCATCTGGGCGATTATATACGGCAGTTGGCTCTTGAGGTCGATCTGGTCGCCAAGTGCCTGCAGCACGTAGTGCTCCACGATCTTGGCCATGTTTTCTTCGTACACTTTGAGCAGCGCTTCTTCGCGCTGGGACACATCTGCTTTCATAGCTGTCGCCAGCTGCTGGCGCTGCGTCTCGATCTCTTCTGCGGTCTTACGAAGCGTGCCGAGTGCGAGCTCCTGTGCCTCTTTCATGGCCTTGGTGTAAGCTACGAACTCCACGTCGAGCTTAGCGGCGATCTGGTCTTTCATGTAGTCGTTCAGCTGCGAGATGGTCGCATCCAGATCCTGCTTCATGAAGGTGGCGTTCTCTTCGATGATCTTTTCGAACCGCAGCCGTCCACGGTTACGCAATTCTTCGCGGAACTCTTTATTGAAGAGGTGCGAGGCGTCTTCTTCGGCGATATCGGTATAGGCCCTGTCCAGGTCTGCTTTCGACTTCTGGACTTGACCACCCGGGCCGCCCTGCAGATGATTCAGCTTAAGGGCGATCCACACAAATCCGCCGAACGCCGTGGCCAGGCTGCCTACGATCAGTACTAGCCACCAGATTGTCATTGTGTGTTGCCCATCCCCTTCATGCTTATAGCTTTAGTAGTAAATATACCGCAAAAAGGCCGATAATTAAAATCAGGAAGCCTGTCAGGATAACCTCAAGCAGACCCCGGAAGATGCTTTTTTTGCTGAGGGGGTTACGGCCGATGGCGATGAGAGCGTGGCGGATGCCGGAATATAGCATGACGAGCGCTACCACGATGGTGAGGCCGGTGATGATGATACTGAGGTAGATGCGGATAGGGCTGACAGGTTTGCGGGCGACGGCCTGACCGACGTCCTGCAGGAATTTGGGCAGGTCCTCTTTGGTACTGATCTTGTCGGGGTTACGCTCAATATTGATAGATACGGTAGCCGTGCCGAGCGTCACGGTCTGGGTTGTCTGCCCGCTGATGTTCTTGAGCGTGACATTGCCGATGCCGTTTTTGCCACTGAAGGCGCTGACCGCCCGGCCGAATACGGTGGCGTCATCGGTACTGGCTTTCATGGCCACACCATTAATAGCCGAAATTGTCACAAAATCGCCCACCTGTATGGGGCCGCCCTGGTTGCTAACTAGCACGGTGTACGTGCCGGAATTAGCCACGTAGACTTCGTTTGCCAGATTGTCGCTGGACAGCGTCAACGAGAGTTCATGCGGGTCTACGGTAACACCGAACATCTGGTTCGGGTTCTTACTGCTGGCGGCAGCTACGGTGTGAGCGCCGTCTTTGGCCTGCTGCAATTGCACGATGGTGCCGATCTGCAGCGCGCCAGTGGATGCATAGCCTTGCACGCTGCCGCCGCCTGCCGCCGTGCTGGAACTATCGCCGGACTTACCGGTAGAGCCCGTGGAGGGAGCTTTGGTGGCAGCGCTGGCCAGTGGCACGCAAACAGCTACCAGCAAAGCGACGCTGGCGGTCAAGAGGGAAACGATGCGGCCAATTTTCATGTTGGTTTTAGTAAAATGCTACTGTTTACTGCAAATAGTATAGCGTATAACCCCTCTGGCTGCCATCCCCGCTCCCTTGTAGCTAAAAACACTACAGAAGGACGGACCTTCTTTAAGGCTTTTTTATTGTGTAATAAGTTCGGCGAGAGTGTCTATGAGCTGGCGGATGTCGGCTTCAGTGGTTGTGCGGCCCATAGTCAGGCGCAAGCTTGCCTGAGCGTCCTGCTCAGATATGCCCATGGCGCGCAGGACATGGCTTGGCTCTTCATCACTGGCGCTGCAGGCAGAGCCGGCTGCCGCCAGAATACCTCGTTCGTCCAGTTCTACGAGCAGGCGCTCATTGTCCTGGCCGGGCATTGTGAGGTGGATGTTATTGGGCAGACGGTGCTTCAGGGAGCCGTTTATAACCACCCCTGGTAGCTTTTCGCTAGCCAGCTCAAACCCCAACTGGCGTAGACGGGTAAGCCGTTCGGCTTCCTGGTGCCGCACCGCTTGCACACGCTGCAAAGCCTGGGCAAAACCGATGGCGCCTGCAATATTTTCGGTTCCACTACGCAACCCCCGCTCCTGGCCGCCACCCCGGATGACCGGCTGCAGGCGCACGCTGCTGGACACATAGAGGATACCGCTCTGTTTCGGCCCGTAGATCTTGCCGCCGTTCAGCGTCATCAGGTCCACGCCAAGGCGTGAAACATGCAGGTCCAGATAGTTCGCGGCCTGGCAGGCATCGGTATGGAGATAGATCGGCAGCGCATTACCAGCCGTACGGCGGGCAGCACGCACTTCCGCAACCAGCTGCGCCACCTGGCGGATCGGCTGGATAGTCCCCACTTCGTTATTGGCGTACATGACGCTCACGAGCACGGTCTGGTCGTCAATCCGTCCGCGCAAATCAGCGAGATCTACAATGCCCTGACCGTCCACCTGCACGACAGTATGCGCAAACTGGCAAGCCGGTTCGAGCACGGCATCATGCTCAATGACGCTCACAGCCACATTCCCTTCGGGAAACTGCTGTAGTACACCGCTAATCGCTAAATTGTCAGACTCGGTCCCACCGGCAGTAAAGATAATTTCGCTTGGCCGCGCCCCAAGCTCTGCAGCAACATCCGCACGGGCTTGTTCCAGTGCTTTTCGTACCCTTTGGGCAGCCATATAGCTGGCCGACGGGTTATAAAACTGCTCGGCAAAGAATGGCTGCTGTGCTGCTAGCACTTCGGGGTCAAGGGGTGTAGCCGCCGCGTGGTCCAGGTAGATCATACAATAATTGTAGCTTACGCTGCAGCAGCCGCAATCAGCGGATCAAACCGGGCATGCAAGTTTTGCACGTACTGATACGCGGCCATGTAGAAACGGTGGGTCTCGTCTGCCGACAGCGGCTGGTACGGCGCGCCATCCTGCGCCTTGAAGATACCATGTGGTCGGATATCATACCGGGTAGTACGGGTGTGGCGGATATTGTTGGCGTCGGTCCACTCCTCATGCCAGACCCAGGTGTGTTCGTCCAGGCAGAAGAATTCGCGGCGGCCGCCCTTAGGAATCTCGCCGAACAGCGTACCGCCCATGCGGGCACAGTCGCGGATGATATTGCGGTGAATCTGCGCATCGCGCGAACGCTGGTCTTCCGGCATCAGGATGCCAAGGAGTTTGCGGAGCATACTAGCCTACCTGCTCCAGGGCATTACGTTCTCCGTGGTCATAGGCGTCTTGTACCATCTGGCGGGCAGCATCTGCGCCGCCATCCAGGTAGCCAGCTCCTGCGCCTTCGGCCTGGTACAGGTCGATCGCATCCATGTGCGCGCGGCCGCCTGCAGTACCTGCATCCAGTGCGGCGTCAAACTGCTCCAGATATGCGGCCTGTCCTGGCGTGTCACCCATCGAGGCGACGGTAGGATAGTCCATTGGTGTTTCAATTCCAGGTACATGTGCGAAAGGATCGGATGTCAGCTCCGGTGTTGGTTGGGTGGCGGGTGCAGCGGGCCGTGGGACGGCCTTCCGAACCACTGGGGCAGCTTCAAACTGCGGACGGGCGATAGTGTGGGAAGCCGTAACAAGCTGGTTTGCCACAGCACCGTACGTTTTGGGCTGGAAGAAATCATGCGCTGCTTCCTGCAGATTCGTGGACGGATCAATAACCCGCTTGCCCGTCCGTATTTCTTCGAATGCACGCATTTCATGGGGATAGGCAGCGTGCAAGGAAAACAGGGCTGTGCTCATATAGCCTTCGACAAGGCGTGCTACATGCGCAGACATGCGCTCTTGGGGCGCCTTGGCACGTCGTTCGTTCTGTCCGGGATTTTTCATGGGTTATGCTCGGCTACACTTTAAACAGTGCGCGGGCGTTGGCGGTCGTAGCTTTCGCTAGTTCCTCGAGTTGTTCCTTGCGGAGTCCAGCCAGATATTCAGCCGTCACGCGCACGTGTTTTGACTCGCAAATTGTACCACGGAACGGAGCGGGAGTCAAGAAGGGTGCATCGGTCTCTAACAGGAGTAAATCTGCCGGAATTGTGCGATACATCACATGCTGCGTTTCGTCACGGGTGAAGGTGGCGATACCATTCACGCCGATGTACAAGCCGTGCTTAACCGCCCGCTCCAGGTTCGCCAGGCTGTCCGTGTAACTATGGAGCACGCCCCGGATAGTGGCGCCGTGATAGCTTTCGAATATCGGCCAGAAGTCGTCAAACGCCTCACGGACATGGAAACTAACGGGCAGATCGTGCTCCAGGGCCAGTTCAATCTGGAACTTTAGGAGCTGAATCTGTGCTTCCCGCGGCGAATGGGTATAGAAATAGTCCAGACCGCACTCGCCGATAGCGACGACCTTGGGATCTGACACGAGTGCCGCGAACTTATGTTTCGAGCGGCTATCTTGATGCTTGTCAGCTTCGTGCGGATGGATGCCGATACTGGCCCACTGCCCTTCCCGACCTGCCACAAATTCCACCGCTAGCTTGCTGTCAGCCAGCGTGGTCCCGATGCAGAGCATACGGGTCACACCGGCTTCGTGGGCGGCAGATACTACCGTCTCTGGCGTACGTGGATCACCGTCACTATACCACTTATCATAAACGGGCGTGGTACGACGTACCATCTCATGCGTATGACAGTGGGTATCGAACAGTTCGATCATCGTATATTCTTAGGCCTTTTCAGTTTCGAACTTGGGGAACAGGGTGCCTTCGATAGGTTTTACGATGCCCGTTCCAAAGATTCCAACGATCTTGGCTGCCGTCTCGGGCAGGAACGGTTCCAACAGGTCGGCAATTTCGAGCAGGTCGCTTACTTGGGCAGCCAGCACCTCACGCAAGTGGTCTTCTTCGCCGCTCTTGGCGATCTGCCAGGGCTTTTCGGTGTCTATGAACTGGTTGAGTCCGCGTACCTGCCGCCAGACCTCGTCCAGCGCACGGTCGAAGTGGCACTCCGCAAGAAATGCGTCATATGCACCGGTGTCGTGCTCGCCTCCCTGCACATCTCCTATCATGCCACCTTGGTATTTCTGCAGCATTGCGGCAGTCCGTTGGACGGCGTTGCCAAGCTCGTTGGCCAATTCATTGTTATAGGCCGTTTCGAATGCTTCCCAGGTAAAATCACCGTCTTCGTATGAAGGCACATGGCGCAAAAAGTAATACCGGAATGCATCAGCGCCATATTTGTTGATGACCTCATACGGCGAGACGGAGTTGCCCAGTGATTTGCTCATTTTCTTGCCGCCTACCGTGACATAGCCGTGCACGTACAGGGCTTTGGGTAGCGGTAGGCCCAGACCTAGCAGAATGCCTGGCCAGATAGCTGCGTGGAAACGGATTATGCCCTTGCCCACGACCTGCACGTCAGCCGGCCAGAACTCCTTGAAATCAGCGTGTTCCGGGTAGCCAAGCACGGTGATGTAGTTCAGTAGTGCCTCAAACCATACGTACATGACCTGGTTCTTGTCGCCCGGCACCGGAATACCCCAGTCGATCTTGTCTTTCGGACGTGAAATGCTGATATCTTCCAGGCCTTCATGTAGCAGGCTCAGGATTTCGTTCTTGCGGGTGGTCGGGACGATTTTGAGTTCATCAGACTCAATCGCCTTCAGGATCTGTTCGTTGTAGCTGCTCAGTCGTAGGAAATAGTTCTCTTCCTCGATTTTTTCGTATGGACGGTTGTGATCGGGGCAGATGCCATGGTTTTCCTTGACCACCGTCTCGGTAAAGAACTCTTCATCGCCGGTACAGTACCAGCCGACATACTTGTTCTTGTAGATGTCTTTGGCGAGTGCTTTCCACACCAGTTGCGAGCGCTGCTCATGGCCTTTGTCGGTGGTACGGATAAAGCGGTCGGGCTCAACCTGGAGCGCCGTGACCAAATCACGGAACTTCTGCGACATCTCATTGGCCAGTTCGATGGGTTTGACGCCCTTTTCGTGCGCCTTTTCGGCGATCTTGCCGCCATGTTCGTCGGTGCCGGTACTGAACAGCACGGTGTCACCACGTTTGCGGGCCGCCCGCGCCAGCACATCGGCCGCCACGAACTCCATAGCATGGCCTAGGTGGGGCTCGCCGTTTACATAGGGAATAGAAGTTGTTACGTAGTAGTTAGTCATTGCTACTATTGTACCTGTTTAATCTGATATGAAGAAAAAGAGAAAGTAAAGCTATGCCCGTGAGGGCATCGTCATCTGCATCGTGGTGCGGCTGGAGTGGATGAAGCTTTTCATAACGGGTATAATTATAGCATTATTGCAGTAATTTGGCGACTTCATCGCGTTCCAGGTC
This sequence comes from Saccharimonadales bacterium (SeqCode), assembly GCA_035479715.1. Classification (GTDB taxonomy): domain Bacteria; phylum Patescibacteriota; class Saccharimonadia; order Saccharimonadales; family UBA4665; genus JAJZCD01. The sequence continues at coordinate 47,946 of DATIIK010000011.1, forward strand.
ATCAAGCGCAGCGAACAGGTCGCGTTCGAATTTCTCGGCCGTCGCATAGATGTAGTCATCCTTGCTACGGGGAACGACATGGAACAGGACATGGTTTTTCTTTAGGTCATCCTCCCGCTTGAAGGGGCGATAATTCTGACGGATGTCCACACCTTCGCCCAGGCGGCCCAGGATTCGCTGCTCTGCGAAAGCGATGAGCTCAAAGATATCAAGCAGCTCCTGCGGCGCCAGCTGCCACGGCTGCTCGACATGCCGTTTCGGCAGCACCAGCATATGGCCGGGGACCTTGCGCGGATTGCTCAGGATAAGCTCCGCATACGCGTTCTCTTTGAGCACACGGTCTTTGGCATCGCAAAATGGACAATTGGTGCTACTCATATACAGATAGTGTAGCTGAATACAGCGCTGTAGGCTACACAAAAAGGACTGCACCTGCTGCAGTCCTTTTTGTGTGGTGGGCGAGGTGGGACTTGAACCCACAAGGTTGTTAAGACCAGCGGATTTTAAGTCCGCCGCGTATACCAATTCCGCCACTCACCCTTAAAAAACTAAATTGGAGGCACCTACCGGATTTGAACCGGTGTACGCGGTTTTGCAGACCGCTGCGTAACCACTCCGCCAAGGCGCCAGGTGTGGATTATCTAAAAGACCCGTTTATTGTATCAGTAAAACACCTTAATTTGCTATCTCTGTATCTGAGGGCTGCCCGGCAAAGAGTCCTGTGGCACTACATATCCCAGCTAAACGTATTCCATAGACGGCGCACCAGCAAAAAGGTGCGCAGCCCTTAGAGCAGGTCGTTCATACTGCTATCGAGCGAGCCGGTGTCGATCGAGCTGTTCAGCTCTGCCGAGGCGCTATCGAGCGACTTGGCGGTCACGGTCAGATCCGTCTTCGTCTTGATGGTAGTAGGGATGGCTATGTTAGTGCCGTTCGCGGTGACAACGGGCGATTTCTGATTGCGCTGCATCACTTTATAGCCTGCGAACCCAACGACTCCTAGCGCCAGCACTACAAGTGCCAATGCTATGATGTGTGAACCTGATTGGTTGAGTCTTTTCATGGTTAGTTGCCTCCTGAAGTCGTAGTGTCTGGTGTAGTACTGGTACCACTCGTATCTGTTGGACTGGAAGAGCTGGAGGTTGACCGCTTTGCAGCCAGCAAAGCCCGTACGAGCGTTTTGAGCGAAACACGGTAGGCCTGCAGTGCGGTCCGTGCATCCCCGGCGACCGTCTTGACCGTGGCGACCGTAGCGGCCGGGTCAGCGGCAGTACAGTCTATCTTGGTGCCGGCAAGAGCCGACAGAGCATCAACGGCCGCCTTGGCAGAAGCCTGTTTGGCCTGTGCGTCTGCCAGCAACGTGTCATAATTAGCAACTTGCAGGTCATGGGCAGTCTGATAGGCTTGGACTTTGACGAAGATACTATCGAAAGCGTCCAGGTGTTTAGTGGCCTTTGTACCCAATGTAGCGAACCGGTTATCAATGCCGAGCTCATGCCGCTTGCATGCTTGCTGGCGGACAGCCAAACTACGCTCTTTGCCCTTCTGTCGCTTATCGGTAAGCAACTGCGCCGCACGGGCTCTCAACGAGCTTTCGCGCTCGGTGGTAGTGCCTGTATGCAGCGTTACTATGTCACTTGAGTGGTCGCTTTGGCTATCACCGGCTGCCACGCTGTCTGTCTGGGAATCGTCCGCAGATATAACCGAAGAACCCGGCGTACTGGATGTGGCATCGGCGTCATCGCTGCCATGCATGGCATACACTGCCGCTGCCGGACTTGCCACCACCATAAGGGCCGTTAATGATGCGATCGTCAGGAATTTTGAACGTGTGCGTGTATGCATATGCTTCCTTGTTTAGCTGCAGGTAGCTCAACTATACCAAAAAACACAAGCAAAATCAGCAGATACCCAGTATTTGATAAGCTGGCTGCAGGCTTACAGTCGGCTTACCGCGCCGCGCAGTACACCCCAGCCGAATGTCATGTGGTGCACCATCAGCCCAAGCGGGTTTGCAGTGCGGTTTTTGAGCAGTGGCACAAGGATGAGCAGCGGATACAGCAGGAATAACGGATTCAACTCAAACAATAGCATACTGGGCAGGCCCAGGATAAAGGCCGGATACATCCACACATGCACTTCGCCGAGCAGCTGCCTGCCATGGCGGCGCCAATGCTTGCGGAACAGGCGGGCACGAGCATAGCCGTATTTGTATGCACGGCCAAGCTGCTCTCCCCGGCTACCCCAGTCATGGCCGATGGCTACGAGCGGATTGTAAAATATACGAAAGCCCACATCGGCCGTCCGCCAGAAAAAGTCCACATCCTGGCCGAATGAGAACCGCACGTCAAAGTTCCCTACCTTTTCAATCACACGACGGCTCAGGCCCACATTGATGGTGGTACATTCCTCAACATAGTCGGCTTTGGTCTGCTCTACGGCATAATGCACTAGGTTGGTCTCGTTCAAGTCGTGTACCGGACCGCAGACGATATCCTTACCGTCTTGCAGGGTCTCTACCATGGCAGACAGCCAGGTCTTGGCCGGCACGCAGTTGGCATCAATGAAGATGATATATTTGCCACGGGCAAGCTCCAGGCCGCGGTTACGCTGCTCCGGCGTGGTGCGCCGGTTGCTCACTGGGTATTGGTCCCAGACAACATCAGGGTATTTCGCGCGGATGTCACCCAAACGTGCCGGTTCCGATGAGTCTACCACGACAATTTCAAAGGCCCCGCTGAATGCACAGTCGTAAATACCGGCGATAGTCTGATCGATACCGCGGTCGTTTTTGACGACGATGATAATGGAGGCGACCAGTGTTCGTGCGCGTGTCATAGCACCGAGACCCTACACTTTCCCCGCAGCCAGTTTGTAATCGTTGATGTCGATCATTTGGCCGAAGCGGATTTCTCCGCTCACCGGGCGGAAATCAACCCAACCGCTGCCCGGCGTGAATGTCAGCTCGCCAAAATACACTTTGTCACCTACCGAGTACAGATCAACACGTACAAAAGGAAAATCCGCCGACAGCTTGCGGGCGATATCCAACATATGCAAGAGGTTCCTGGGTTTGGGCGGCAGGTCGCTGGGTACCTCGAACGTCGCGATATACATATAGTCGATCGGCTTCCAGGTATCGATCTCCAGGAAGGCAGATTTGTGATCAGTAAAGCGGTCCGTATCCACCTGCGCCACTTTCGGCTCACCCTTGACGCAGTAGAACTTATAGTCAGGCAGATCGCCGGTACGCGGGTCTGCCAGGTACTGCTCGCACACGATCTTGCGCGGACTATCTTTGTACTGTGGCTCGCGCTCCTGTTTATAAAAATCCTCTTGCTGCCAGCCGGTGATCTTGGCACGAAGCATGCCCAGATCCAGCTTTGACTTGTCTTTGCAGATAAAGTTGTAGCCACAGCCATGGGTGACTTTGAGTACGAACTGCCCCGGCAGTTCGTCAAAAGGGATCTCATCGAACGTATCCCACGCTCCAATCAGGGGAATCAGGTGCTGGGCGCCAATTTTTTCCTCTACGTATGCGCGAACCGTGTATTTATCGGCGTACTGCGCAAAGCGCTCCATGTGGCCGTTCAGTTTGAGCCACTGGATCTTATCAGCCCAGCGTACCGGCTTGCGTAAGTTCGGGAACCGCCTGTAGCGAACAAAAAACACCAGTGGCACATACAGCCGGTCCGGCAGGAGGTTTAGTAGGTGCATTTTCATATTCATCATGTGTCGACACCTCTTAGCGGATCACTGCCGCATCCTCGATTAGGCCAGGTACCGTCTCTTCGGCTGGTTCGTTTGTATTGATCGCGGCAGCCGGCTCGTTGAGCGACTTTATCAGCAACGCCAGACCAGGCTGCGAACGGGCAGCAGGATTGCTTTTGACCGATCCGGCCAAGAAATCACCCTGTTTTTCACCGAACTCTATCAGGCCGGCAGCCATCCGTTGTTGGTGATTCTGGAAAGCCTCAAGTGCAATATCAACCACCCCTTGCGCACTGGTGAGCGCATACGCAAGCGAGGCGGCAGTATACATAGCCTTGTTAGCACCATAGCCTGCCCATGGAGGGAATACCAGGCTGGCATCGCCCACGAGTACGCCGCGACTACCCACGCGGTAGCGTCTGACAGCTTTATAGCAGAAGCTACCGCGGTATTTGCTGGGGAGCTGCTCGGCCAGATGCGGGAATTCCGTGTAGAGCCGTGGGAAATCACGCTGCAGACGGCGGCGGGCCTCGGCGGATTGTTCAAATGGGTGCACACCGGCCGGCAAATCAGCGAATGGTGACGCGATGAGCAGGTCCAGGCTACCGTCGTGATTTGGGATGCCTACCGTGAATGTGTCAGGCGTCTGCTCGTGCCAGAAATGCACGTGGCCTTTGGAGTAACCTCGCGCTAGTTCGGCCGGTACGGTACCGGTGATGTAATCACGGTGCTCCGGCCACATTGCAACAGCGTCCGGGTCATTGGCACGCAATAGGTCGTTCGCCATGCTATGCAGACCGTCACCGAATACGATCAGATCCGCTTCGATGCTGCATGTCTGCCCCTTTTCGTCAGTATAAAATACTAAGCCCGCTTCAGTGTCGGTCGTAGTGACTGCACTGCGGAAACAGATCTGGGCACCAGCTTCCTCGGCAAGCATACATAGGTTCTGTCGCAGCACAGGACGTGGGATGCTGACCAGGAACGTATCAGAGGTGTTGCCATACATGGTATGGTGCGTATCCAGGCTACCACGAAAATGATGCAATGCCCGGCCGTATATCCAAATGCCGCCCGCCCAGGCACGCTGGTCGTCCAATACCTGTCGTCCCACCACGTCGAGCGTAATGTTAAATGACCGGTTGGTGTAGCCCGGGTCGGCTCCCCGGGGGTCGCCAGCTTGTTCAAGTACCGTGACTTGGGCGCCGAAGCGGGCTGTATTACGTGCCAGTACCAAGCCTGCAGGGCCAGCGCCGATTATGACGATGCGCAGATCGAGGCCGGTGCCGAGAGCAGATTCGGACATGGCGTGTGTGTCCAGATACGGCATCCGTTCGTCGAATGAGGCCTCAAAGGCATGATCTGGCGCTTCCAGACCATGGAGTAGATCATCGGCACTTGCGCCGTAAGTGACACCACCAAGACTCATATTACTGCTATTCTATCACTTTTCTGTAAAAAATCAATAATTTTTATAGAGGTGGCAGATTGTTAGAGGCAATGTAGCTTAATAGGCGTGCAGGTCGACCAGCTTACCCATTTCGAGCTCTGCACGCTCTTCGAGCGCCACGATACCACTACCGGGAGTAAAGGTCATTTCGCCAAAGTAGACCTTGCCCCTCACCAGATACAGGTCCACGCGGACATAGGGGAAGCCTTCAGACAGTTTGCGGGCAGCATCAAGCAGCTGCGGCAGTTCTTTGGGGCGAGGAATCGGGGTGACGTTCTGCGCTGGCTCTTCACCGCCGAACATAGCCGGAACCATGTAGTCGATCTCGTTCCAGTCCACGTCGAACTGATCAGAGCGGTGGTTAGTGAAGCGGTCGGTGTCTACCTGGATGATACGCGGCTCGCCCTTTTCGCAGTGGATCTTGAAGTCACGCAGCTGGCCCGTCTCATCTTCCATGTACGCCTCTGCGATGATGCGGGGAATGTGCTGCTTGTATTGAGGCTCACGCTCTTCCCGATAGAAGTTTTCGCGCAGGCCTTTACGTAGCAGCTGCTTGCCTGCTGCCAGGTCGGCGGTCTTTTTGTCTTTGCAAATGAAGTTATAGCCTGAACCAGTAGTCAGCTTGAGTACGAATCTACTGGGCAGTGTGTCAAATGGAATGTCCTCCACGCGGTCCCACACGCCGATGAGCGGAACCATATGCTTTTCGCCGAGCTTGCTTGAGACATACGCGCGCACGCTGAATTTGTCGCCGTACAGCGCGAAGCGTTCCAGCCGGCCATATAGTTTGAGCCACTGCAGCTTGTGCGTGAAGTAGTTAGGGTCTTTGAGCGTCAGGCGCTGTTTAGTGTGCAAGTAATAAAAGATATAGAGATAAGGTTTCGCAGGCAAACTCAAAAGCAGTTTGTGCAGGGTCCATTTACCGATTTTCTTGATCACTGTGCTGTTCCTTCCCACAAGGGCCGAGAGATATTAACAGCTATAACAGTATCATTTTATTTGAATTTCAGCAACTAGATTTTATAGATGCTAATGGTTAGGAGTGCTCTGGTTCTCATGAGCGTTTGTCGGCCATTCGCGGCAACGCCCTATACCTAAAACAGCATCGCTTATATGAGCGATGCTGTTTTAGGAGGCGGAACGGCTATTTCCAGCCGAAAGCTTCACTCAGAATCCAGAGTGTAGCCGCAATGGATACAAAGAACAAGCCGAGGCCAACCGGGCTACCCCAGCTAAACCATGAGCCCCAGGCCCGCCAGTTCTTCATGCTGGCTTCGTAGTTCCAATCGTAGTCTTTCTGTGTGTCCTGGACACTTTTGCCTTGGTGTTGCATATATAGTCCTTATTACTTGATGAATGCCTGTCGCACCGTGGACCCGACGACATTCCAGCCGAGCGCAGACGTACTCATTCGCCTTAGCGGTCTTACTTGTCCGTCCATGTCGTTCGCCGAATGAGTGGCGCATGGGTGCAGATGGGACGACCGTGTTAGATACATTTAAACACATACTGACACATACACAATAGCAAAATACCCTTATCGCCGATTTCGCTTATGGAATTGACTTGGCTTCCGCAGTAGTGCACTATAAACATTAAAGGAACTGCGCATGTCACCATATTCCGCAAAACTTATCTCACGTCTCAATCTACAGAACAACCGTAAGAAAATCATAGCAGCCAGCGTAGCCGTCGCCGTCGTAGTAGTCGGTGTAGCCGTGGTACTTACACGGGCATCGGGATTCTTTACTTCTGCCGAGCCGGAATCGGGCACAGTATCATCTAATGCAACAGTAGTGAACGATGCTTCAGCTTCCGGCGGAAAGGCGATTCAGTTCAACGCACCGGCAGCGCCGCCGCCTGGTGGTGGCGGTGGTGGTAATACCGGCAGTACCTGCGCTCTTCCCAAGTACCCTGACGCAACCTGTACTGGTGTACCTGCTGGCACCAGTCTGACCGTCGTGAGCGGCGATATGAATATCTCCACCGCAAACACTGTAGTAGACAGCAAGGACATCCGCGGTTGTATCGATGTTACGGCG
>DATIIK010000012.1:0-260438 GCA_035479715.1 Saccharimonadales bacterium (SeqCode)
TCCCGAGGAGCTCCTCGGGAAAGTCACGGCCGGTCAGACATAGGCTGGTGCCAGGTGACCGCTTGGCGATAAGCTGCTCCAGTTGCCCGGCCGTGAGCAAGCCGTCGTGGATAGCGTTGTTGATCTCATCGCAGATTACCAGCTGGTACTTGCCGCTTGTGGCGCACTTCAATGCCTTTTCGTATGTCTCTTGTGCGGCCTCTTTGTGCTGTGCAGGCGTGACTTGGTTGGCACTGAGCTCGCCCGCTGCATAAAAGCCTTTTCCGCCCTTGTAGAAAAACAGCTGGTCTTTGTAGATTGGCATGATGTCGCGGATGAACACATGCTCCCCTACTCCCCAATATTTGATAAATTGCACGAATGCCACATTCCAGCGGTTGCCGAGCGCCCGTGTCAGCAGGCCTAACCCGGCGCTGGTTTTGCCTTTGCCCTCACCGGTGTATACGACCACGACTGATTCTTTGGTCTGGAAATCCTCAAATGCCATCAGGCTCTATTGTACTAGAATGTGCGCCCAACGGCATGAAGCGCCAGGCCGGCTATCAGACGTGTCTGCGTCCGGAGATAATGGAAACGGTCCTGCGGGTTTTGGTTGAACTTCCGTACCCGGTCGTTAAAAAGTCTATCGCGTCTGAGCTCGGCCATGAAGTCTGCATTCGGCAGCGCAGCAGTATCGGCAAGCCCTGGATTCGCCGTTAGGCGTGCAACCAGCCTGCTCTCTGCAATCTTCTGGGCGGCTGCTACGACTCGTACATCAGGTGGGGTCAGTCCAACCAGCTTGCGCCACTCCCTGGGGATGCTATTGCTGTCGTCATCGAATATGACATTCGGTTGCCGCTCTATAGTTACTTCCAGGAAATGTTCGTTCTTTATATCGGGACGTAGGGCCAGGCTAGTGTTTATAGGATTGATGTGCGCCTCGTCTAAAATTGCCTGTAAAGAAGGCGCCGGTACGTCATACTGCTCAACAAGTCCGCTAAGTCCGGCCAGGCGGATCCGGTCCGCTTCCCTTAAATCGGGCACTAAGGTAGCAATGTCAGCAACGAGCAGCGAATCCACATGTATAGGCGTAGCAATTTCAGTCATAGTTGCATACTATCAGCTAGTGGTGTAGCTGGCAAAAAACGGTCGTGGCTAACCTGTTTAGGCTGCGAGAGCAGCGTCGATACGTGGCCGGTCAAAGCCGATGATGATCTGGCCGTTGATGTTCAGGACCGGGATACCGGTCTGGCCGCTGACCTGCATAGCCTCGCGGGCGATTGCAGGGTCGCTATCGACGTCCTTGTCGGTGTAGGCGACGTTCTTTTTATCCAGGTAATCTTTGGCGGCGTGGCAGAATGCACACCAGGTTGCGCTATAGACAGTAACTTGAAGGGTCTGTGCCATAGAGAGGTTCCTTTCGTTTTACGATAAACTGTGGCGGAATTACTATACATAGTATAGCACAGCGCTTGCACGCTGTACAACAGAGATGATATACTGGCGATTGAATGAGTACGTCCTTTAAGCCAGCGCACCATACGCCGACTTCTCTAGCGGGCAGTGCCAAGGCCTCCTCAAATATCTCCGCCAGCTCAACACAGTCCAGCGCCGCCATTGCCCTTGGTATGAGCTGGCAGTTGCTGGTGGTGATCGTGCTGCCCATCGTGGGCGGTCACCTGCTCGATACACGCTATCACACGAGCCCTGTCTGGATGGTAGTAGGTATGGTCATCGGCCTGGTTGGCACCGTTACGGTCGTGCGACAGACGATACTGCAACTCAACGATGTCATGGGTATGGACAAGGAGGAAGACAAATGAGCGTAATGACCCTATTTGCAGCCGATGGTCCCGCTATCCATGTGGCACCGGCGCCGGCCTTCCATCTGTGGGGCTTCACCATCACCAACTCGATCTTGTACGGCTGGGCATGTGCGGTCATCATCATCGCCCTGCTGATCGGTGTGGCGCGGAAAGTCTCGGTCCGCCCGCGAGGCGGCTTCAGCCAGTTCATCGAAGCGGGTGCGGAATTTATCAGTGACCTCGTAGAGGGCGCGTTTGACAACCGTGCAGTTGGCCGCAAATATGTGCCTTTTTTTGTGACACTGTTCTTCTTCATCTTGCTCAACAACTGGTTCGGGCTTATCCCCGGTGTTGGCGAAGCGTTCACGCGTGGCGATAACCCTATCCTGCGTCCCTTTACGGCCGACCTGAACGGTACGTTCGCTATGGGCATTGTCACCATGCTGTTCGTCTATATATCGTCGGTGCGTGAATCCGGCGGTATCCGCCGTTACTTTGCCCACTTCTTTGTGGGTAGCCCTCTGAACCCGCTCTACCTCATCATCGGCCTGCTCGAAATGCTGACCGATCTGACACGTGTGTTCTCCTTAAGTCTCCGACTTTTCCTGAATGTCACCATCGGTGAGATCGTCATCGCGGTGTTTGCTTACCTCGGCCACGCTGCCGCCCCTGTCACCGCCCTGCCATTCACGCTCATCGAGCTGTTCGTCGGTGCCCTGCAGGCGTATATCTTTACCATGCTCGCTCTTATGTATCTGGCCATCGCCGTCAACCATGCCGGCCACCACGCTGATGAGGTCGAAGACACCGCCACCCACACCCTAACCCCTGAATCCACTCCTGATCGCGCTGAAGTCCGAAAGGCTAAGATCGCATGAGTGGACTCACCGGTGTCATAGCCGTAAATGTAATGAATAATTTAAAGGAGAAAATATAATGGATATGTTTGCAGCAGCAGCCAGCACCGCCATCCTTGGCAAAGGTTTGATGATCGGTCTCGGCTTTATCGGCCCGGCAATCGGCATCGGCCTCATCGGTGGTAATTACCTGAAGGCGGTTGGACGCAACCCGGAAGCAGCTAAGTTCTTTGGCCAGGCCTTGGTATTCGTGGCTATCGTCGAGCTTTTTGGTCTGCTCGCCTTCGCTTCAACCTTCATCGTTAAATAAGGTACGGTACAAGACAGATGATTACTAACCTAACGCACTTCGCAGCCGCAGAATCCGCTGATGGCATCGGCGCCCTTGGCGTTGATGGCAAGGCACTGCTGATCCAGCTCGTCACCTTTGTGCTGGCGTACCTGGTGCTTCGCAAGTGGGCATTCGGACCGATCATGAAGGTCCTGAACGAGCGGCGTCAGACCATCGAAGATGGCGTGCGTATCGGCGAACAGATGAAGAAAGACCAGGCCGAGCTTGAGACCAAGGTCGAAGCGGCCCTGTCCGAAGCTCGTGCTAAGGCCGAAGGCATCATTGGTGATGCTAATGAATCTTCCCGCCAGATCGTGCGAGAGGCCGAAGACAAGGCCCGTGCGAAAGCCGATGGAATCCTAAGAGAAGCCGACGACCGCATCGCCGGTGAAACGCAGCGCGCCCGCAAACAATTGCAGGGTGAGCTCGTGAGCCTTATCAGCGATGCGACTGAGGCCATCATCGGCGAGAAAGTCGATGCCAAGAAAGATGCGGAGCTTATCGACCGCGCGCTCAAGGAGCAACAGGCCTGATGAAAACGCCTCGTCATGATATCGCAGAGACTATCGCTGCTCATACCTATTACAAGGGTATCGAGCCTGAGTATGTCCGTCAGATCGCAGCTATGCTGCTAGAAGAAGGCCGGGTTGGCGAGCTAGAGTCGCTTCTGCGTGACATACAGGCAAATTGGGCCGACCATGGCTACGTCGAGGTGCTGGCACGCACTGCTCATGCACTGAGCGAAGCCGAAAAGTCTGAGATCGCCACGCAGATACAGGCACTCTATCCTCATGCTGAGAAGATTGCCGTGACCGAGGTGCATGATCCGGAGGTCATCGGCGGTGTCCGTCTGAGTTTGGCGAACCAGCAACTCGACATGACTGTGGAAGCAAAGATGAACAAGTTTAAGCAGCTGACCGCAGCAGGAAAGGAACAATAAAGTGGCAGAACTATCAATTACGGGCCTCAGTAGCGACATCCGTGCGGCTATCGCCGAGCTGAAGGCCCGCCCTGAAATTGAAGATGTCGGCGTCGTGACCCGTGTGGGTGACGGCATTGCCTGGATCTACGGCTTGAGCAAGGCCGGTTATAACGAAATGCTCGACATTGACGGGCTTGACGGCCAAAAAGTAACGGCCTTTGCCTTCAACCTCGCCGAAGACGAGATCGGCGCCGTCATCTTGGGCGACAGCACGAACGTCCGTGCGGGCGCTACCGTGCGTCTTTCTGGTCGTGTGCTGGAAGTCCCCGTTGGCCCAGAACTTGTCGGCCGTGTGGTTGACCCGCTGGGTAACGCACTCGACGGTGGCGAACCCATCAAAACCAAGCAGACCAGCCCTGTTGAAAAGACCGCTCCCGGAGTACTAGCACGCAAGCACGTGCATGAACCGCTAATGACCGGCCTCGTCGCTATCGACGCCATGGTACCAATCGGCCGTGGCCAGCGTGAGCTGATCATCGGTGACCGTCAGACTGGTAAGACCGCTATCGCCGTCGACACGATGGTAAACCAGGCCCGCCAGAAGACCGGTGTGGTAAACGTCTATGTTGCCATCGGTCAGAAGCTGAGTAAGGTCGCTGCCCTGCAGGAGCGCCTGAAGCGCGAAGGTGTCATGGACCAGACCATCATCGTGGCAACCAGCCCATCGGATCCCGCAGCCATGCTGTACCTGGCGCCCTATGCCGGTGCCGCCATGGGTGAATATTTCCGTGATAATAAGCAGCATGCCCTCATCATTTATGATGACCTGACCAAACACGCCCAGGCCTACCGCCAGATGTCACTGCTGCTGCGTCGCCCACCAGGCCGCGAAGCCTACCCTGGCGATGTCTTCTTCTTGCACTCACGCCTGCTCGAGCGCGCCGCCAAACTCTCTGACGATCTAGGTGCAGGTAGCTTGACTGCCCTGCCAATCATTGAAACCCAGGCTGGTGACATTTCTGCCTACATTCCGACGAACGTCATTTCCATCACCGATGGTCAGATTTTCTTGGAAACGTCCCTGTTCTACCAGGGTATCCGTCCGGCTATTTCGGTGGGTCTATCGGTCTCCCGCGTGGGTGGTGATGCCCAGACCAAGGCCATCAAGGCTGCTGGTGGTGGTATGAAATTGGCTCTGGCGCAGTTCCGCGAGCTTGCTGCCTTCAGTCAGTTCTCGACCGACCTCGATGCTGATACGCGCCACACTATCGAGCGTGGCCAGCGCCTGACCGAGCTGCTCAAGCAGCCACAGTACAGTCCCTACGCTATTTGGGAAATGTACAGCGTACTCTACGCCGCCAACAATGGTGCCTTCGACACTGTGCCCCTCGAGAAAATCGAAGCGGCCCGCGAGGCCCTGCACCGTGAACTCAAGAGCAAGCATGCCAAGCTGGTCGATGCCCTGAACACCGGCGACAAGCCGACCGACGAGCAGAACGAACAAGTGCTCAAGGTAGCTCGCGAAGTGGCTAAGACCTACGAGGTAAAGAAGGAAGCGAAGTAGTACGGACATGAGCAGGCTTGATTCATACCCTGATGAGCTGCGACGAGCAGACGACGAAACAGCCGCAGCTGCGGCAGGACATGTCTATCGATCAGGCTCGTATGATCTGGATGCCGTACATGGGGTCTTTAGACAAGCACTGAGAGCAGCGTACGAAAGCAGCGCTGCTGACGGAAGTGCGCAAACTCTCGCTCACTTTGGAAGAAAAATAATGGAAATGGTTGAACCCCAACTAAACCCCGAAGGAGGAGCCCAATAGTGGCCAGCACAATCACCCTTCGCCGGCGGATCAGGTCTATCAAGAACACGCGTCAGATTACGCAGGCACAACAGTTGGTTGCGGCTAGTAAACTGCGCCGTGCTCAGGAATATGCTGCCCGCTCACGAGACTACGCCGAGCTTGCCAATGAGCTGCTGACACGCCTGAGCGGCCTGAACGAGGTTGCGCAGCAGCCGTTGTTCGAGCAACGTCCGGTCAAAAATCGTCTGTACATTCTGGTGACGAGTAACACCGGTCTGGCCGGTGCTTACAACGCCAACGTCATCAAACTGCTGACGCACGCTGTTGCCGAAGACAGACAGGCTGGTATTGTCAGCCATGTGATTGCCATCGGCAACAAGGGTGCGCAGTTCGTGCGCCGCGTGCATGGCATCGACTTGCATGCGTCCTATCCAGGATTCGGCAACGAACCGACCGCTAACGACCTCCGTCCGGTACTTAATACCATCGTGGAAGAGTACCGTAACGACGAAGTGGACGAAGTCCGGGTGCTCTACACCAAGTTTGTCTCGACCGTTTCCCAGCGTGCCGAAAGCCTGCAGCTGCTGCCGGCACAGACGCCCGATAGGGCCGAGGCGCCAGCGCATGCAATCAGCAATTTCGAACCGGACGTCGAGACGGTGATCGACCAGGTCGCCACCCGGCTGATCGAAGCCCAGGTGTGGCAGGCGCTGCTCGAATCAATCGCCAGCGAACATGCCATGCGCATGGTCGCCATGAAGAATGCCACCGATAACGCCAAAGATCTTATCGACGACTACACGCTGGAACTGAACACTGCCCGCCAGGCTGCGATCACGCAGGAACTGGCCGAGATTACCGGCGGTGCGGAGGCTATGAATGGGTGAGTATCCGCGCGACCAACATCTTCGTGATCTTGCCATGGTCGATGATGCGATACAGGCTGCAGATCCTATTTTTTCAGCAGAGGTAAATAGGATTGGCGCCAGTGCTTCCGAGGGAGTTTTGGATGAGTATGTGGAACGTATAGTAGCTGGCGTAGATGCACTACAGGTAGCACGAACCATAGTCAGCACTACAGGAATTATTGAACAAGAAGGAGATTTATAGATGGCAACAGCTACAAAGGAACAAACTAAGACAGGCAAGATCACCCAGATCGTGGGCGTGGTGATCGACGTAGAATTCTCTACCGACAGCCTGCCTGCAATTTATAACGCGCTTAAAGTGCAGAATGGTGACCATGAGCTGACACTCGAGGTAGCCCAGCACCTGAGTGAATCATCGGTCCGTGCAATTTCACTTGGTTCTACCGATGGCCTGCAGCGCGGCTCCGAGGTCACTGACACCGGGAAGGCCATTAGCGTGCCTATCGGCGATGAAACGCTTGGTCGCATGTTTAACGTAACCGGTGAGCCGATTGACGGCAAGGGCGGCAGCTTCAAACAGCGCGCACCGATCCACCGTGCTCCGCCTGCCCTGTCTGACCAGTCGGGTTCCGTAGAGATCCTGGAAACGGGCATCAAGGTTATTGACCTGATCTGTCCAATGACCAAGGGCGGTAAGGCTGGCCTGTTTGGTGGCGCCGGTGTGGGCAAGACCGTGCTCATCCAGGAACTCATGAACAACATTGCCACATTCCATTCTGGCTACTCCGTATTTGCCGGTGTCGGTGAGCGTACCCGCGAAGGTAACGACCTCTATCACGAGATGGAAGAATCAGGCGTTATTGAAAAGACCAGTCTGGTGTTCGGCCAGATGAACGAGCCGCCAGGCGCCCGTCTGCGCGTAGCGCTGAGTGGCCTGACTATCGCTGAAGGCTTCCGTGATAAGGGTTCCGACGTGCTGCTGTTCATCGACAATATCTTCCGCTACACCCAGGCCGGTGCCGAGGTGTCTGCGCTGCTTGGCCGTCTGCCAAGTGCCGTGGGTTACCAACCAAACTTAGCCGAGGAAATGGGTCAGTTGCAGGAACGCATTACCTCTACCCGCGAAGGTTCTATTACATCAGTACAGGCCGTATATGTCCCTGCCGACGACCTGACCGACCCGGCTCCGGCAACAACATTCGCCCACCTAGATAGCACCATCAACCTGAACCGTGCCCTGACTGAAATCGGTATCTACCCGGCTGTCGACCCGCTGGACTCCAGCTCTACCCTGCTCGACCCCGAAATCATCGGTGAAGAGCACTACAATGTGGCCCGTGAAGTCCAGCGCGTACTGCAGCGCTACAAAGACCTGCAGGACATCATCGCTATTCTAGGCATGGAAGAACTGTCCGAAGAGGACAAGCAGCTCGTGGGCCGCGCCCGCCGCATCCAGCGCTTCTTTAGCCAGCCATTCTTCGTGGCCGAACAGTTCACCAACAACCCTGGCCAGTACGTCAAACTGACTGATACCATCAAGGGCTTCCAGGAAATTCTTGCTGGCAAGCACGACGGTGTCCCCGAAACCGCTTTCAACTTGAAGGGTACTATCGAAGATGTGGTAAAAGCTGCAAAGGCGGCAAAGTAGCCGTATGCATTTCCTGACTAACCTCGTCGCCTGGATCCTGTTCGGCGCGTTGGCTGGTTGGATTACTGCACAGCTCATGCACCTGCGTACCAGCTTTTGGGCTAACTGCTTCATCGGCATCATCGGCGCAGTACTCGGCGGTGCCATCGTGACGCTCATCGGTGGAAATGGCATTACCGGCTTCAATATCTACAGTCTGCTTGTTGCGGTGGCAGGCGCCTGCCTATTCACGTGGGTCTTACGCCGTAGCGGCGCTAAAGGAGTTACAAAATAATGATACATTTTCAATTAGTAGCCTTGAGTGGCACAAAATTCGATGCTGATGTTTACGAAGTAATCCTGCCTACGTTGGAAGGTGAAATCGGCGTACTACAAGACCACATGCCGCTTGTTAGCGTGGCTACCACAGGCGCGATCGCGGTACGCCGCGAATCCCGTGACGGCGATGCTGCCCGCGATTTTTTCGCTATCAGCGGTGGTGTCATCGAAGTCAGCGACAACAAACTGCGGGTGCTGGTAGACGAAGCCGACCATGCCGATGACATCAACGAGGCCGAAGCTGAAGCTGCTATCGAGCGCGCCCGGGCGTTGAAGGCCGAAGCGACTGACGAAGTCAGCCTGGAGCACGCCCAAGCCTTGGTTGACCGTCATGCGGTCCGCCTGCAGGTAGCAGGGCTGAAGCGCCGGCACCAGAAACGCTAAGATTTTACGCTGGGTTTCTGGGTCTCAGGTTTTACCCACGGCAGCCGCTACTGGGGCCGGATGTAAGTATATCTGCTAGCGTCCAATAGTCTCAATATCGTACGGAGTGCCACCGGCGGTGATGTCGTGGGTTGCAATGCGCCCAAGGACCACTGCTTCTGTCGCCCACCATGTCTCCAGGCTAACCTGATTGCGGACAGCTGTCGGAAGAGCGCTTCGTACCCCTTCCAAATCGCCGAAGCTGGAATAATACGCACCAAATCCGCTGGCATGAGCAGCAGCTCGGTCGAGCGCAACGCCAGGCCGGTAATCTGTCACAAATCGTATGGTATCGTGATTGGTGTCTTGAAGCTCGACATGAGGGGCTGTAGATTTCGGAATAACACCTGCTGGTGTAGTAAGTGCGGTCTTGACTTCATCTGGAGTCGATGCCAGGCCCAGCTTACTGATTCGTTTGGCTGCTGCCACAGTCCGTAGGTAGTGCTTTTCCGTAAGATCTGGATTGAGCCGTAGGGCGTTTGCGAACATAGCTTCGTCATATTCACCTGCCGCTACACCGTCATGAATGACGGTCGCACCTTCAATAGCGCCGCACGTAGGGCCATGCTTGGTTGTGAGGATCCCATTGAGCTCCAGCGCAAAACCAAGACCTTGGGCAAAATCCGCCACGGGCATCCCCAGATCTGTAAAACTACCTGGCCCTGTCGCTTCCATGGCAAGCGCCAATCCGTGGCCAATGCCGTACCGGCCTCCGCGAATCTGTTGGAAAAGCTTGTCGCCACCCAAGACTGGATCGCTGGGTACTACGCGCCGTCTGTCCATGCAGCCGAGTAAGCCGCGGTCATCCGGGCCGCGCAGCGGGTGTTCAACCGTAAACGTTTGTATTGAGATTTCGTGATTGGTCATAAGTTATTTGGCTTGCCACCTGTATTTTTGAAACAATAGCCCAGTATAGTCCTTGGTGATAAATATCACAATCATTACTGTATAAAATCTTACTGCTTTTTGATGACACCCCTATTTACTTGCCGCTCCCGCGGGAGTATTATGTTTTACGAACCAATCCGGAGTGTTAGTTCTGCTGCTGATAGGTTTGCCGTTTGCGGCAGTCTACAGTAGCAAAACTACTCCGGTTTTTCATGCGTACCCATGGCAAACTCTACAAAGAAAAATCATTTCGACGAATCGCACCTTTTGCATGAGCTGAAGCATTATTTACCGACCCAAGGCCCGCTCAAGGACTTCGTACACCACAACACCCTGCATGCCTTCCAGGACATGAAATTTTATGACGCGATTTTTAAAGCGTCAACGATTTTTGGGTATCAGACCACCTTCTCACTCGCCGAATACCGGGATCTTTACAGGATCAAGCGGATTACACCGGAGATCCTAACCAGGGCTATACAGGAAAGAAAAGGCAACGCAGATTTTCAGGAGTGGCAGTTCCGGGCGCTCCACAAAATGTACAGTTGGACCGTAGAATCCCGTGTCGGCAAGCTGCGGGACGAATGGAAACGGCTGTATCCTATCAACATAGATAACGCGGTGCAGCCACTGCTGTTCCGTATCATCTGCAGTTATATCGACCAGGGCATTGCAATCTCGTCGTTCCCCTTCGAAGACGAAGGCCTGCTGAATGCACTGCGCGACCTGGAAGACCGCAGCCTGGTGAGCTTTTTCAAAACAAAAAGGGCCCGCGCCCTACTGCATGACAAATCCTGCACCATCACTAAGCTCCTGGAGATAGTCGTGGGTAAGGGCCACGAAGCCTACTTCGAACAGTACCTATACGACCAACAGTTCGCGCACCGTGGGTGGTCGGGTATGGTATCCACCCTAGAGGACAAGCCAGAATCGCTGCTGTATCCAAAAAAGATTGCTCTGGAAGATATGATAATCCTAGAGCTATTGCTCGAGATTGACGCGCTCACGGTTGCCCTAGGGAACACATGGGAACCACTCGGAGATAGCGTGGTTCAACCGCCGGTAGATATGTTCGCGGACGAACCGAACAACGAACTGCAAGAAGTTATCAAGATATGGCAGGATGCGTTTGAGTGGAGCTACTACGATACGGCGCTTTCCGGCCTGATGCTTACCCTGCCCGCCAGCGCGGCCGCAGAAAAGGCGGCAGCGAGTACCGCAAAAGCCCCGAAAAGTTTTCAGTCTATCTTTTGTATCGACGAACGGGAGTATTCCCTGCGCACATACGTAGAGCAAGTAGATGGCCACTCCGAAACATTCGGCGCACCAGGTTTTTTTGGGGTTGAATTCTACTTTCACCCAGCACACGCCAAATTTTATGACAAGCTCTGTCCTGCGCCCGTTACGCCCAAATACCTTATCAAAGAAGTCCCAAAAGCTGAGGCTCACGCGCACAAAAAAGAAATTATGTTTGCCAAGCATACACATAAGCTGGTCAGGGGTTTCTTTTTTTCGTACCTGCTCGGCATTCCAGCCCTGGGCAAGCTCATTGCCAACCTGATAAACCCCACCATGAGCCCGGCGATTGCCGATGCATTTGCACATATGGACCCGAGTGCGAGCCTGACCATCGTACACACCGGTGAGCATGATAAGGAAAAAGGTCTGCAGATAGGTTTTACCACGCACGAAATGGCTGACCGCGTTGAAAAACTGCTGCGGTGTATAGGACTGACTCGTAACTTTTCTCCGCTGGTATATGTGATTGGCCACGGGTCGAGCAGCGCCAACAACCCGCATCACGGTGCGCACGATTGCGGTGCATGCAGTGGCCGGCCAGGCCTGGTGAACGCCCGGGTGTTTGCCTATATGGCAAATTACCAGCCGGTGCGGGATCTGCTGAAGGAACGCGGGCTGATAGTACCCGCTACCACGCAGTTCGTGGGTGGCATGCACGATACGGCCTCCGACCAGATCCAGTTTTACGACGAAGCAGCGCTACTGGCGGAAAACGGTCGGCTCCACGCAAAAAACAAGCGGCTGTTCGAAAAGGCGCTCGACCTGGATGCCAAAGAGCGCTCACGCCGGTTTATGTCTATCGACACAAAACAGCCCATAGAAAAGATCAGGAGCGACATAAAAAAGCGTTCGGTTTCCTACTTCGAACCCCGGCCCGAACTGGGACATGGCACCAACGCGCTCTGCATCGTAGGCAAAAGGGACCTGACGAAGCACCTGTTCCTGGACCGAAGAGCGTTTTTGAATTCCTACGATTACACGAGCGATCCAGAGGGCAAACTGCTGGCTAGCGTACTTGCGCCGCTTGGCGTGGTGTGCGGCGGCATAAACCTGGAATATTTCTTTTCGCGCATGGACAATTACAAATTGGGCGCCGGCACAAAACTACCCCACAATGTTATGGGGCTGATAGGAGTTGCGAACAGCAGCGATGGCGATCTCCGTTCCGGGCTGCCGCTGCAAATGATCGAAGTACATGATCCGGTGCGGCTGCTGATGGTCGTTGAGCATTACCCAGAAGTGGTCAAGAAGGTGGTGCAATCAAACCCCGCGCTCTACGAGTGGTTTGACAATGAGTGGATCCATTTGGTGGCGCTGCACCCGAAAGAGCAAGCACTGTACGTCTTCCGCGAAGGAGCGTTTGTACCGTATGCCCCACTTACCAAAAAGCTACCCACCGTACACGATCTGCCTGGTATGTTCAATACGACCCCCAAGATGAAAACTAACCATATTCTGGATGCCACGCAGGAAAACCTGCCGGTACATATTATTAAGTAACCACTATGTTGACACACCTTCTTACTGCCCTAGTCCTTATCCCGCTCATCGGCCTCGCCGGCTGTATCCTGATGCCGCCCAAACGGGAGCGCATCATATTTTCTATCGCCATCGCTACGATACTTTTGGAACTCGCGACGTTCTTGCTCTTGGCCTGCCGTTGGCTTGGCACCGGCGCTTCCCCTGTGTCTGCTAGCCTCGGAGCTTTGTACGCCAGTTCACACTACACGTTCTCGCTTGATTTTTATTTTGACTGGACGGGCGCAGTATTTCTGGGGATGGCCACGATCCTGACGACCCTCATTTTTATCTTTAGCAAGTATTACATGCACCGTGAACCGGGCTTCAAAAGGTTCTATTACACGGTATTACTATTCTTTGTTGGCTTGTCACTCATAATCCTGGCCGGTAATTTTGAAGTACTGCTGCTGGGCTGGGAGTTCATCGGCATCAGCTCTGTGCTGCTGATCGCGTTTTATAGGGACCGGTTCTTGCCGGCCAGAAATGCCCTGAAAGTTTTTTCGGTATACCGTATTGCCGATGCTTTCCTGTTGGTCGCCATTTGGTATGCGCACCATATTTTTGAAAGAAGCGTGAACTTTTCCGAACTAGCGGATGTAGCCGCCCGGCATAGCGGCCAACTGGGCCTGCTCGGCCTATTCCTGCTTGTAGCGGCTCTCATCAAATCTGCCCAATTTCCATTTTCGTATTGGCTGCCACGCGCCATGGAAGGCCCCACTACATCCAGCGCGATTTTTTACGGTGCCCTCTCGGTGCACATGGGTCTGTTCTTGCTGCTCAGGACGTTCCCGCTCTGGCAAGACAGCACCTGGCTCCGGATCGCTATTGCGGTTCTGGGCCTAATTACGGCAATTGTCGCCACGTGCATTGCGCGAGTACAATCGTCTATCAAGACGCAGATCGCCTATGCGTCTATTACGCAGATCGGCATAATGTTCATAGAAGTTGCTGCCGGCCTGCCATGGCTGGCGCTGATCCACTTTGCAAGCAACGCCTCGCTCAGGACGTATCAGTTGCTTATCTCCCCTTCGGCTGTAAGCTATTTGGTGCATGATCAGTTTTTCTATTTTGTACCTCCTCCACAGAGGATCAAAAATACGCTCTTTGGTAAGCTGCGCGCCACGCTGTATGTTTTAAGCATCAAGGAATGGAATATGAATACGGCAGTGAGCCAGTACTTATGGAAGCCGCTCAAAGCCATTGGGAGACCGCTTGCCTTCCTGGATCGGCCCATCGCACAAGTGGCTTCTGTAGTGCTCTTTTTGACGGCGGCATGGATTGCTGCACCTGCGGCAACACCCAGCAGTTCAGTACTGGCCACCTCTACCGCTGCGGCCGTCATAAGCATTGTCTTCTACGTGCGGGCCTACGCTACCAAAAATTCCGCCAGAACGTGCTGGAACCTTATCATGCTGGGGAACGTATTCGGGACGCTCTTTTTGGGCTTAGCCTCTGGCGGCAGCTGGAAGTACCTGGTGATGTATGGTGCAGGAGTAGGAGTTGCGTTTATAGTGGGCCACGTTTGCCTGTGGTATCTAAAGATGAAGGGTGAATCGCCGACGCTGCGGGATTACCACGGCTCCATACAGGTATCTACCAGTCTAGGCCATGTCTTCTTCATCGTATGCCTTCTGTTTATGGCCTTTCCCATCAGCACATCCTTTTTAGCACAAGATATTCTTCTGAGCTTTATCCCCCGTAGTCATGGCTTGCAGATAGTGCTCTTTTGTGTGATGTACCTGCTGGTGGGCGTAAGCATTATGCGTTTGTACACCAAGGTTTTCTTCGGACCGTACAAGACCAGCTATCATGAGATAGCGTATAAATCTTCCTAGCAAAAAAGGTTTGTTTGGCGCGTGTCGGATGGCAGATGTTCGCGTGCGTAGCTGCTCGTGCGAGCAGCCTTCATATGCCTCTCGGTGTCTAACTCTTTACAAACAGCGTATTGCACGGTACGCTAAAACTATTACAAACAAAGTGGAGGTACTATATGTTTCGTAAAAATAAGCTCGCGATGCTCGTGAGTGAGTTTCTGGGCACCGCGTCTTTGACGCTTATGGTGCTGGCAATCAGTCACTCGCAATTGAGCCTCAGCTTCTTCGTCGCCATAGGAGCAGGTCTGATCGTACTGATTATGACTTTGGCGCTGGCTGGCATTTCCGGCGCAGTGTTCAACCCGGCGATGACGCTCGGTCTGTGGACCGTCCGCAAACTGCGCACGTTACAAGCACTCAGCTACATCGTAGTCCAGCTGGCTGGTGGTGCTCTGGCCTGGTGGCTATTCGTGTACTTTACCAAGCTGAACGGTGTACACAACACAGGCACCTACAGTGCGCGCGTACTAGTCGCTGAAGTCGTCGGTACGTTCATCTTCGCCTTCGCGTGGGCATCTGCAATTTATCAGCGTTTTACATTGCCAGCCAAGGCTGCAACTATCGGTATCGGTCTGACTACCGGCGCCTTGATCGCATCCCTCGGTTCTGCCGGCGTTATGAACCCGGCTGTTGCCTTGGGCCTGCGCCAGTGGGGCTGGGGCACATACGTGCTTGGCCCAATCCTGGGCGCTGTTATCGGCTTCAACCTCTACAACCTGCTGTTCGTAGAGACTGAACTGGCCGAGGTTGCCGAGAGCAAAGACGAAAAGGCCAAGACCAGCAAGCTGAACGCCACGCTGACCCAGTCAGAGGTTGCGACTGAAGCTGATGCTACTGTAAGCACTGCTGCCAGCAAAGCCCGCACGAGCAGCACCGTCAAGTCTCGCACGACCACTGCAAAGAAGAAGACTGCTGCGACCGCAAAGCGCAAGAGCACTTCTCGCCGCAACCCGAACGCTGCCTAAGAATCAGTAGTTCGAAGACGCGAAAACCGCCGGAAATTCCGGCGGTTTTTCTGATGGTACTTGCGCTGCACGAACGGTCGGACAGCATCAATCGCACAGGACATAACCCTAGGCGTGCGCAAGCGCCTGATGACCAATGTCGGTACGGAACTGCATGCTCGGAAAGCCGACCTTGCCACTTTCTGGCCCCCCGTGCTGAGTGTCGATTGCCGCGTAGGCTGCGTCCGCTGCTTCCGTAAGTGTAGTGCCCGTACCTGTCACGTACAGTACGCGGCCGCCAGCTGTTTTGCCGTCTTTGATGCCAGCTGGCTGCACGGTTACATTTGGATAATGCTCGCCGAGGCCCCATATGCGGTCGCCTTTGACGGGCGATTCTGGATACCCTTCGGCTGCCAGACAGACCGTGAGGGCTGAAACTGCGAGCTGTGACATATCGAGAGTGGGCGCTTCCAATGAGCCCTCAGCCGCAGAGCGCAAGAGACGATAGACGTCAACGCCGGCAGCCTGCAGCAAAGGCATGATTACCTGTGTCTCGGGATCGCCAAACCGAACGTTATATTCAATGACGACCGGCTTGCCGCCTTCTTCCTCAGAAAGCATGAAGCCGCCATATAGTAGGCCGCGTTCAAGCGGTGCGCCGAAGGCACGCATGCCGGCCAGCGTTTTTTCCACGGATTCCTGCAATTGGCCGTACTGCTGTTCGCTCATAATGGACCTTGGGACAGGAGCGTAGGCACCCATGCCGCCGGTATTGGGCCCTTCGTCGCCGTCATCACGCCGTTTGTGATCCTGGGCAACAGGCAGGATGATGAATTCATCGGTATCGCCTACGACTACCATGGCGGATATTTCGGGGCCATGGTGTCTGTCGGCGAAGTTGATAACATCGTGACTGACTCCACCAAACTGCTTGCCCCTTAACATGCCGTAGGCTGCATCCAGCGCTTCAAAGCGGCTTTGGGGTAACACGACCCCCTTGCCGCCAGCAAGCCCATCTGCCTTGATGACATAACTCAAGGGGTGTCGGCCAGGGCTGTTGATATATCGCTCGGCGGTTCTCCAGTTCTCTACAATGGCCGTGGCAGGATGTAGTACGCCAGCACTGCGCATCATGCGCACGGCCAACGACTTGCTTGCCTCGTACCGTGCAGCTTCTTTACCAACGCCGAATACCGGATAGCCCTCGGCGCGAAGTTCGTCTGCAATCCCCGCAACAAGCGGTGCTTCGGGGCCGACCACGACCAGCGGTTTTTCGTGTCGTGAAAGCCGCTCTAACCCTTCTTGCAGATTATTGGTAGTAACGACTCGTTCAACCTCATCTGATGCACCGATTGCTTGCTCTAGTGCCGCCTCGCGGCCGCCGCTACCCAGGATCAGTACTTCACCCATCTGCCGTATACCTCCGTTATGTATTCGTAGTATAGCAGGCGTACAGAGCGAATGGATTTACAGCAGGCTGGTCTGCTGTATAGTATCTGTGCCAGAACCAGCCGCCGCTGTCGGTTGAGGGCCCATGATCAGGTCATCCTCGAATTGGCGCATGGCCGCGAGTGTTGTGCCATAGCCGCTGGTATCCGGCAAATCAAGTGCGGTGACACGCTGCCACATGGCGGTGATGAGTTTGGCTACACGTTTTAGTTCGTCGTCTTTGAATGTTACGGTATGTTTGACGATCTTGCCGTCACCGTCGGGCTCTACGAATACCAAACAGCCCTGTTCCACCGTGTAGTCTTTGAACGTGTGTGAATGCTGCAACAGTAATTTGTAGCAATACAGCTGCAGTTCGTAGCGGTGGCGCTTTGCCGGGTCGCTCCCCAGTGCACCGGTTTTGTAGTCTACTACCGTGATTGTTTTGGCATCTTCGTCGATCTGCAAGAGGTCTATCTTGCCACCCATGCGGACATTCCACGTGTCGTCGCCGTCACTGCTGGGCAGTACACAACCTTCGTCACGGAAGCTGTATTCCGGCCGGTGGCCTGGTGTAAATGCCTGTTTCGCTAGGAACACTTCCAGTGCCTGTTCGCCACGGGCTTGCTGTAGTGCTATCTGCTCGTTAGTGAGCGCCTGCAGTGTCAGACGCGAAGACAAGTAATCGCAGGCCGCTCTGTGGCCGGGTGTAGCGCCTTCTTTGCTGGTCTGGATCTGCAGCCATTCCAGGGTTTCGTGCATGGCGTTGCCGAAGCAGATATCAACACTCGGTGCACCCGGAAAACGCAGCAGGTTATCCAGCAGGAAGCTTTGTGGGCCAGCGTGTTCCAGATCGATGAATTTGGTGAGGTGCGTTGGGCTGAGACGGTAGCGTTCCAAGCGTGTACCTAGTAGCTCGCGGAGGGATGGCGTGAGCGTGGTATGCAGGCCATGCCAGTTGGTTTCCAGGCTTTCCAGCGGCAGTGATTCACTAGTGTCCTGAACAAGTGCAGCAAAGGCCGGTGGCAAGACGGCGCTTTGTACGGTGCCGTCTGCAGCTTCGGTTTCAGCCAGGTATTTCAGCCGTGGCGGGTGTTTGCCGGCGTGTGTAGCAGCGTGGCTGCTCAGGTATAAGCCGTGCTTGGCACGAGTGATGGCCACGAAGAAAATGCGCAACCGCTCATCCTCGGTGGTGCCGGCTGGACGGATGGGTGCCAAGTTTGCGGGCAGTGTCAACTTATTACCACTTCCCCGCGCGCCATTGCCCCACACATCATCCTGACAGCTCAGCAGGAACACGTGCGCAAATTCCAGACCTTTGGCCTTAAACACGGTCATCAGCTGCACGGCATCGGTCGCTTCGCTGTAGGGGCTGGTGTTGAGCATCTGTTCGCCTGCCAGTTCGTACTCACTGACGAATGCAAGCAGATCGCGCAGCCCCAGACTACTGCCCTGCTGTTGGGCGTGTTCGTGCAGCTTGGCGCGCAGTACCGTCAGTTCGGTAACAGCGCGGTAAAGGGCACTTTCATCCTCTTGCAACAGATGCGTGCGCAGCAAGCTGCGCACGCTGGGCAGGTCCTTTTCGCCGGTACGGACTTCTTCCGTGCCGGTCAGGCGGTCGAGCAGCACTTCCAGCGTTTCTGTCTCCACCTGCCCTGCCAGGCCCAAAAATAATAGTGCTACAGGGCGGAAATCCTCGTGCTTCAGCAGCAGCTCCGTCCAATGTTTGCGCTGGTCGGCGGCATCCCAGCTCCGCTCCCAGATTTGGCTGACCGGAAATTCCCAGAACGGATAGCTGAGCACTTCCGGCCACAGGCTATCGGCATAGGCAAGCTGGCGTTCGTGTAGTGCCAATACGAGCTTGCTCATGGTGAGTAGCTGGCGTACCACCGGTGCTTCCAAGATATTTTCGCGGCGGTCGTAGCGCAACGGTACGTCGTGCAGGTAGGGCACAAGCGATTCCAGGTAGCGATGTTTGGGTGCGAGCACGGCGATTTCATCCGGATCTACGCCATCTGCCAGTAGCTGTCTTATGTGCGCTGCTACGCCTGCCCGCTCGGCGATCTCGCTGGTATACTCGGTGCGGATTATGATGCTCTTCGCTAGCCCTGGATTGGCCGCAACCAATGTTTTCTCTAGTCCCGGAAAACTTGCCGCCAAGGTGTCGGTAATCTGCTGAGCTACCCCGCGGGCGGTTTGCAGGACGTCTGCCGTGGAGCGGTAATTTTCGCTGAGATTGATAACGAGCACATCGCGGAACATCCGGAAAAAATCGAGCATGTTGCTATACTGCGCACCTTGGAACGCGTAGATGGCCTGGTCGTCGTCGCCCACGGCCAGGACGTTCGGGCGGCCTTCATTGGCTGGGTTGTCGGTGAGCAACTCCACTAGCCGCAGCTGCGCGGCATTAGTATCCTGGAACTCATCCAGCAGCACATATTGGTAACGCTCCTGCAGGGTGTATTTGAGATCGTCATTTTGTTCCAGCGCGCGGATGGCACGCAGGATCATGTCGTCGAAATCGTACAAGCCCTGCTCGTCGAGCGCCTTTTCGTAGGCTTCCAGTACGCCGGCAAGCTCGGCCATGCGCAAGGCTTCGAGCGCTCCACCGAGTATGTATTGGTTATCGGCGTTTTTGGCGAGCCAATCATTTTTCCAGGCTGTCAGCGGTGTGGTCTTGCCGGACTCGCTGGCAGCAGTGAGCGCTTTTTCCAGCTGGTCGGCGGCCAGACGTGCCAGGTTATCGAACGGCTCACGGGTGAATGCTTCGGCCGCCAGACTGTCGAGCTCTCCGTATATCTCACCGAACAGCGGCTCAGCGACTGCAAGCTTGCCCGGCAGACGCTTGGTGTAATCAGCCAGTGTGGACTGGATAAGCTTGCTGCTGGCTTCTATCACAGCAAGGTTGCCCGCGGAGATATCCCGCAGGTCCTTGGGGCTCAAAAGTCCCCTTTTTACTTCGCTGACCGTACTCATCAGATCACCGATATGCCAGCGCAACTGCTTGAGCGGGCTGCGGTACGGCAGGTTGTCGACGATGCCCGTCAAGATCTGACGCTTGCCCAGTTCGTCCACCGGACGTTCCAGTCGCGTATCGATAAAATATTCGGGGTAGCGGCGTATCAGCTCACCGCCAAACGCATGGTAGGTGCCGATCTGTACGTCATAGGCGCTTTTGCCTATGAAGCGTGACAGGCGCGTACGCATGTTCTGCGCACCGCTTTCCGTGAATGTCAGGCACAAGATATTCTGCGGCAGCGTGTCGGTACTGCGTAAAATCTGCGCCACGCGTGCACTGAGTAGCTGTGTCTTGCCTGTACCCGGTCCGGCTATCACCAATACTGGCCCGTCAACGGCGTCCACTGCCTGTTTCTGCGCATCATTCAGCGCTGCGTAGATTTTTTGGAACTCCTCCATATATAGCTATTATCTCAAGTAATTCTCCGCAACGCCATGCGGGTTTAAGCAAAAACGCTTTGGTAACAGAAATGGCCCCTTCCTGGCGGGGCCATTTCTGCGTCATAACCCGAGAAAGACTATGTGCTCTCCAGGCTATCCCTAGCTACCGAATATATAGTTTATGACAATACTCACGGCGTTGTGATTTCCATGAGTAGAGACATTGATATTCGTGTTAGCGGTGTTAGTGTTGCCGCCGTAGCCGTGACCATGCGCCCACTCCTTGACGCATTGACCATAGTTGGTAAAACCATGGGCTGTGCACCAAGCTTTGGTGGGCTTATTGAGCGGCTGGGCCCCTACAAGGGTAGTTGCTCCTACAACCGCGGCGACCACAAAGCCCGTTACGGCTATCAGAACCCGCTTATTGATTGTTTGTAATGGATTGGTGGGCAGATGTGCTGTGTTTGAGCTCATCAAACCTCCTTTCGCTTAAGGTTACCTCTACTTTAGCACTGCAGGCAGTGCGCAACTCCTCCTTTCTGGCGGCGATCTCGTCGCCCTATGTACCCTATGCATGACGTTTTCCTTTTGGCTGACGACGCCATTTTCTCCACTTGACTGCTTGGCGCATTTCCAGAGCCTGCGAAAGCGTGCCGGCGACCAGTAACAAAAATGCGTAGACTGCAAAATTAGCAGCCAGACCACTGTCGGGACGAAGCACTCTGAGAAGCATGATCATGGCAAACGCTATGAGCGCTAACGCAAAGCTTATGCGACTGCTGAAGCGCAGGCAAAGCGCAATAATGGTGTAGACGGCAATGGCGACTTCACCAACCGGTTGTGCGCCAGCGGCCAGTCCAAGTACGATTGCCAGCAAAGCAGTAGCTATTCCCTGCAGGATAAGCTTAGGTCGTCCAACACGGCGTATGGGCGCCTCAAAGGTCTTGATATGCGGCTTGGAAGGTTGGATGAAAGAGGCGCTACCCGCCGTTGTTTGCACAAGCGGCCGGCTCGATGCGCCAATGCTGGCTGTAGTCTGGGGGCTGCGCGCGCGGTGCTGCCTAGGCTGCGGTATGAACGGATCAACTAAAGCCATCTTATTCTCCCCTGCCAAACATATCGTTTTTATAGAGTCGTATAGCGCTGTCGCTATAGGTTAACCGTAGGCCCTTCTGGTGATCGAGGTACTGGTAAGCGCTGCTATCAGATTCCTCTGCCAGTACGATGTACTTGATGTGGAGGTGTGATAGCCGAGCGGCCAGGTCAGTATGATGCTGCGCATCCGGCAGAAGATGCCCAGCAATGTATGCTTTTACGGAGTCGGGTTGGTTCGGCGAGCTACGGCCAAATTCTGGATTATTGCTTACAAGCGTTGGTTTGTCGAAAAAGTTCTGAGCAGGGTTAGCTATAATGGTACCCGCGAAATCAAAGTGCATATACAAGTGCCACGGCAAAAACAGTACTTTGAATTGGTGGGGATCGGCATTCAGCCGCGCATTTACCGTAAACCAGCCGGACGGATACTGATGGGTGCTCAGCTGCCGGCCGCCGCCAAGCAGCATCGACGGTGTGAATACGAATGGCAGGGCTGCAAAGATTGCCATCACTGCAAGCATAGCTTGCGCTCCTTGGCGCTGGCACTGGTCCAATACTGCTACTACGCCATTGCCTGCGAACACTGCATACGCCAGCGCTACGAGGCCGGCGAATTTATGCGGTTCGCGGTAGCCGGCAAAGAGTGGCACGTGTGTGCTCAGCCATGGCGTAACAAGGGCAGCTGCAAGTACTGCCGCCAGCAAGACGCTGAGTCCGAGCCAGATAGTCTCATGCTGCTTGCCTGTCCGCCAGAGCTGTATCGCACCCGTTACTGCCAAGCCCAGCACCAAGCCGAGCGCTGGCCACCACAGTGGTCCGAGTGCCTGCGGCAACCGATACAGCCCCTGCGCTTCTACCCAGAAACCTTCCAGACGTTCGATGTTCGCTAGGCGTCCGAGTGCACCGTGCCCCAGCGTCATAAACGCTTGCTGGTCCCCGGCTCCAAATCCACTGATAGCACTGGCAGTTGTCCCATGTCCTACCGCAAGCGGAAGTAGCCAGTAGCTGCTGAGGACTATAAAGACACCGACGCCTAGTGCTAGTAAGCCGGTTAGCCGACGGAGGGCAGCTGGGTCTTGGCGCAATCTCCTTGCGGTAAGGCCTGTACCTATGGCTAGTATCAGCAACAGCAAGCCCAACGTGTGGATGGAAACGATTCCGATAATGGCGGCCAATCCGCCTACCTTGCAGGCCTTCCGCCAGCCTGGTTCCCGTAAGAATCCAAGTACGGCTCCCATGAACCAGGGCAGCAGAGCATATCCGAACAAAACGGCAAATTGGCCGGCCATAAACCGCGAATAGGTATAGGGATTGACGACGTAGAAGGTACCCGAAAAATAGGTGCCGAGCTCTTGATTAATGCTCACCACTCGGGATACATGCAGCTTTCCTACCAGTTTATGCATGCCCAGCCCTGCCAGCAAGAAGATGGCAAGCAGCAGCAATTTTTGCAGTACATCCGCGGGTATCGCAAAATTCAGTGCATGCATGCAAGCGTAGAACAGGTAGCTGCTCGTCATTTGGCCGGGCAGCCGCCATACCGGTGTTGGTACCATGTCCAACGCAAACACAAACCCTGGGCGCAGCAGAGGGGCCATGATCAATAGTGCCAAGGACCCATACGCCGCAAATGGATAGTGGCGGCATAGGAAATGTTTTAACGCCATGGGTGGTACCCTACACCCTTCCGGCGGTCGTGTTTGACATCATATATAAAGTAGCCAAGCCCGCCCAGGAATGTGATGCCACTGACAAGCATACCTGCATAGAGCCATCGCTGGGTTGTAAACTCCATGACTAACCGCAGGTCATAGCTGCCATCGGGGTTACGAGTGCAACTTGCGAGGTTAGCTCGGCATAGCTTGGATGGGTCAATGTACCAGCCATTCATAGATCCATTGAGTTTTACGTGGTCCTGGCCAGGCAAAGACACCACTTTGGCCGTCGGCATCCATGAACTTGCACCTTTGCCATCGAGCTCCAGACGCCACTGTGCACTGAAGCTTTCGCTCGTGCCAAGATAAAATGGCGTAGTTGCCCTACGTATGTGTATGGTTGTTTTGGTAGGGTTCGTCGTAGCAAAGTCTACTGCTGCGGGCATCTTCATTTTGGCAGGAGAACCGCTTACTACATAGAGTCGGCCGGTTACATTCGGAACGGCCATGAATTGGAAGTTGTCAAACCGTCCAATGCCCGTGCTTTCATGGGTGTAGTCTGCAAATACCTCGACCTGTAGCTGCATAGTATGTGCAGTATTAGGCGCAGTAATGACTTTGGTGAAACTATGCCAACCGCTCCCCTTGCCCGTCAAGCGTCCACTGAGCGTGCTGCTTTGGTCGTCATCGAAATGTATACGATACCCGGCATTAGTAGTAGGGCTCCAGTAGTTGAAACTGAGTAAATATTGCTGCCCCGCCTTAACGGGAACAGCAGGTGGGCCGGTACAGGCAATGTGGTTCGCTGATTCGAGCTGTAATGATTGCTGTCCGGCTGTCTTATGCTGTGCGTTGATGGACATCGCGATCTTGGGCTCGTCGTCGTAATCGTAACAGTCACCGACCTGCTTTTGCCACGGCCCCTGCTCAAATGACGGATTCTTGATAAGATTCTGATAATCAAACGCCGGGTCATCATAGCTGACTGCCAGGTTCTTATTGGCCGGCAGGGCTATGGGCATTGTTTTGCCGTTGGCTGCTCCCATACTCTGGTAGCCAGGTTTTTTTGTGGTCGCAATTGAAAGCCGACCGTCCTGCGTGGAGTAGTATAGGATCTGACCTGTTCCCCTGTCCAAATATACCTCCTGGGTACCGTTCTGTGTGATCGGTATGGATGTAGTTATAGAACCGGTATGTATGTTTTTCGGTGTCAGGTTTTCAAAGGCATCCTGCAGACCCCTGGTTGGTACGCTGGCGTTTGTAGGCGCAGTTACGAAATTAAAATTTTCTTGCAGCTGCTGGGAGACAAAATCAGATTTGGCGCCGAGCTGACTGGGGGCTTGCAATGCAAACATACTGGTCGTTGCGTAGGCGTAAGGGGTCGCTGTCTTATTGGTGTAGAGCTGAAATGCGTTACTCGCGAACGTGGTGGTACGGGTAAAATCGTAGTTGCTAGAAACAGATGGGTGCATGATACCCTGGCAGCTTACGATATGGTCGTAGCTAGCCAGGTTGACTTGGTCGATGTCATCCACATTGATACGCTTTACCTGTACGTTCTTGGAACCCAGCACCTGGTTGAGCTCGGTCATGACAGCAGGATGGTCTTGTTCATATGGCCAGCACTGACTGCCGCTCACAAAGAGCAGGTTTTGGTGATCAAGATTTATCTGCTGCAGTGCGCTGAAATAGCGTATGCTCCGTGGTGTCAGCAGCTTCCTATATATGCCGACCATTAAAAAACTATCCATGAGCACGAACACAACAATAAGGCATACATATGCCATGATCTGATGCCGCTTGACGGTGATATTCTTCATGCAGAGCACGAACAAACCAAAGAGCGTAAGTGGTATGTATAATTGCCATTTAAGCGGCGATCGAAGGGCCCAGCCCCCTGGAGTGTTGATGAGTATCTTTATGAGTGCATCTATGTGCAGGAATGTAACGGTCGCAAGTGCGATAAGCACCAGGAAAGCGGCAAGCAAAACCAAGGCACGACGCTTGTCGGTGATGCTGAATCGTTTCTCCACTCGGAGGTACAGGAATAAAAGTAAAGCGTAGAGCCCGAATGCACCGAGGAAATAAAAGTTCATGTACGTATCACTGTAAAAGTCGTAGTCTTTGACGACGTTTTTTGAAAGCGATAGGCCGGTAAATATATCACCGGTGTTCAAGACGTCGACGAGTGCTGTGTAGTCTGTAGGAGTGCTTGTTATGGTGTCCGACAGGGTGTTCTTACTTACGGTGTGCATGCTCATAAGCGGCAGAACTATGTACGCGTTGAGTGCAAGGAATAGTACTCCTACCAGCATAAATTTGGGGATATGTTTTACGACAAAGCTGCGGTTTAGCCATGCCTGGTATGCTAGGTATATCCCTGAAACAAACAGATTAACCGCGAACGTGAACGGATGGATCAGTGAGACATTGAGCAGCACTACCCAGACAAAGAGGTAGCGGAACCGCTTTTGTTCGAATACCTCACGTACCATGACCAGACACAGGGGCAACATAGCCGCAGCCAGGACCAGTCCGATCTTAGAAAGGTTACCCAGGAATATGGGATTAAGTGTATAAAATAATGCACTCAACACCAGGGTGGAGGTGTTCCTGATTTCCAGGAATTTGTATGCGAAATAGAGAAACGACGCAAACACAATTGCCAGGGACGAGAAGATGAAGAAATACTCAAACGCCAGATTGCCGAAAAGCATGAAGACCGCTAGGTCAACCAGCCGCCCGGGCATCCGCATGACACCATCCGCATTCAGGGCTCCTGTTTGGTAAGACCATAGGTAAAATTGCTTGGAAAAGAATAGAGACCAGCTGAACGGAAATCCAAAATCGCCATTTGACAAGAACCGCATACCTACCTTCTACCCTCCATAAACTTCCCGGCAAATGCCTGTAAGTCAGAAGTGCTCAGCGTACGGATAGGTATCACCCTTTTTTGGCCGATCTGCTGGAACAGAGACAGCACCTTATTGTCATATGCCACCGGCAGATACGGCACATGGTTCAGATATGCAGTAATGATCATATGAAACTGAGGCCCTATAAATGCCAGTTTGTTTTGGTGCTCCCGGAAGAACAGATACAAAGCGAGCGGGTTACACGAGAAATCGGTTATACGTATATTTTTGTATGCCTTCTGCCACGAACGGATAAGCCTATAGCCTTCCGCATCAACATCCTGCGGCTCCATTAGTGCGAGTATGATGTCGGTTTCTTGGTTGCTCGCCAGATAACCCTCCACTGCCTCCAGGTAGGTGTTTTTTTGGTTCGGACGGAAACGCCGCAGCGTTATAAAGATTGTCTTACGGTTTACGGGCAGCAGTGCCATGAGTCGAGCACTATCTTGTTCGTAAGGTTGTAGGTCTAGCGCCGGGATGAGCCAGGCCAGATCGGTGTCTTGGCTGACATGCTTGGTTACGGCGCGGAAGTTCTGATATGTTTCAGAGTCGCGGGCAATGATATGAGTAGCCGATTTGCCGGCAAGCCAAGCACTCAGATTACCTATCCGTGAGGTGGAGTTGTAGTATCCTACACCAAGCATGTACACGCGTTTGCGGAGCAGCCACCTGCTGCAGAACAACAGCATGCTTAACAGCAGTATATTGGGGTTAACGTCCAGTCCCCATAAGCCGCCTCCGCCGACGACAATAGTCTTGTTTTTTAAGACCGTACGCAGTAGCTGCCGCCGATTGTACATAGCGATACGTGGGTAACCGAAATCATGATGGAATGTCGTATACGTTCGAGGGTTCTGGTAGGCGATCGTTACGTGTTTGATGCCACGGGCTTGTAGTTTGTTTGCCAGTATCTCTAGCAAGAGCTCGTCCCCATAATTACCACCACCGTAGTACCCGACCAACACGCTTTTTTCGAAATCATACGTCCTTAGTGCCTGTTCGATAGTCATGCGCCCTTCCTGGAAAATTGGCTGTGAGTTGACCGGGCTCGTGCGTAGCCCAGTGCGCCACTTGCATACTCGCTCGTTTTAAGGACAAGCATGCCAACGCCAATGGCTGGGTTTTTGAATAGCCTGTAGGGTTTGGAGAAAAATAGCTTGTACCGCGCCAATGGACCGGATTGGTCGGTCAGTGCGGAGTTGGTAGGATTTTTGGAAAAGTATTCGGCAGCATGCTGGCCGTAGTAGTACATCTTGCGGACAGTACGCATAAAATGCGGGCGACCTTCGTTGTGGCGGATAAACTCGTGTATCCGTCCAATCTGCGTATGCAGGCGGATACGGCGCGTTAAATCCCAATCTTCGCCCCCTGTCAGCGTCTCGTCGTAACCGCCAACTTGCTGATATAGCTCCTTGTCAAAAAAGCGGGCGGCCTCGATGGTGTCGACTCCGACGTAGAATGACCGTTCCAGCCGTTTACACTGCGCCCAAAAACCTTTGCCAAACGATTCCTCGGGGATGATTAACGCCCGAACTCCAGTGCCAGCCTCTACCTTCTGCACACAGGCACTTACGACGTCCGCGCCCAGCTCCATATCCGAATCAATTATCAGCACATAGTGCCCGTTGGATTTTTGGACTGCGTAATTTCGCTGTGCTGAACGCTCCGGTCCTTTGTTGTATACATGGGTTGTGTAGCGTCGGGCTATGGCCTTTGTGTTGTCGGTAGAGTTATTATCAACCACAATAAGCTCACATGCCTCATATGTCTGGGTGGCAATCGATGCCAGACAGGCATCGAGCGTGGCTGTGTTATTACGCGTCGTTACGATAATGGATACGATCGGCTGTCTCATGCTGCCTCCACGGTTGTTAGAAAATCTTGATAGCTGCGCTGGAATGTCAGGTTTTTGCTGAACCTGTGGGAATTGGCCTGCAAGGTGGCGTACTTTTGTGGGTCTTGCAGTATGTCGAGTACGCCAGCTGCAAGAGCCTCGGGTGTTTGCTGCGTAACAAGGCCGGTACGATTGTGCTGGACGCTGTCGCGCAGGCCCTCGACATCATAGACAACCGCCGGAGTACCCTGGCCGTTCGCCTCGGACACGATCAAGCCCCACCCTTCCTCCACGGAGGTCACGACTATGACATGGCTTTTCTGCATGAGCTCGGCCTTCTGCTGAGTGCTCACCCGGCCAAGGTACTCAATATCTGTCTGGTATGTACTCTGTGCGATATAGTCGAGCACGGCCCGGCCATATGCACCGCTTGAGCTGCCCGCTATTTTGAGCTGCAGGTCCGGCATCTTTTCCTTGGCGATCTCGAATGCTTTGACTTGGTCGAGCGTGCGCTTCATAGCCCGCATGGCTCCAAAACTCAGTATGGTGGGCCGGCTATATTTCTGAATGCCTGTTAGCTGCTCCAGCGGAGCGAAATGTAGACCCTCGGAGATGATATGCGTTCGGTCCGCATCAAAACCATACTGCGCCAGAACACTTCGGGTGCTTTCCGAAACAGTGATGACTGGTGCCCGCGACAATGAAACCAAACGAGTGGCCAAGGGGGCTAAAATGTAGTAGCCAAGGTAGCTGAATGGGGCTCGTACCTCGTACAGCCAATTTTTCCGAGCCAACTGGTGATAGAACAAGAATCGGTGCGACGAACGGCCGAAAAAGACCGCGAAATAGGGAGCACAACCCTGTATCTCCTCTACTACCACATCAAATGTATTACGTAGGTGCCGTAGGTAGTACAGGCCAGCTAGCAAGGGGTGGATGTATCGGTTGGAGCCCACTCGGATATAGGTAACTCCATTACTCTCCTCACGCTGCTTGCTTCCGGGATACCGGGCGGTAAGCAGCGTGACCTTGTGCCCCTCGGCGGCTAAGCGCTGGGTCAGCTCATGGCACACTACCTCTGCACCCCCGGCTTCGGGATGCAAATGGTCTTTCCAGGTAATCCAGAGCAGATTCACTCGGCAGATCCTTCCGGCAATGCTCGACGATATGGCAGGGATCGG
This sequence comes from Saccharimonadales bacterium (SeqCode), assembly GCA_035479715.1. GTDB lineage: Bacteria > Patescibacteriota > Saccharimonadia > Saccharimonadales > UBA4665 > JAJZCD01. Next base: position 28,994 of record DATIIK010000012.1, read on the forward strand.
CTAGAAGTATCCTCACGGACAACATATAGCGGACGGGCAGTAACCTCGGTAACTATGTTGGCAATGTAGAGCGAGATAAATCCTAGGCAAACCAAAATAAGCCCTACCATAGCTACGAGTAGGATAGCCAAGAACGCCGTGCCGCGGATGGGAGCATGAAACACGAAGCGCTCAAGAGTCATGAGGGCACCAATCGGCAGAGACAGTATCAGGATAGCTCCTCCGATGTACCCAGCAAGCTTGAGGGGCATAAGACTATTGGAGGTAAGGCTGTTAATAGCTAGCTTCAGGAGCTTACGGAAATCGTATGTAGGGCGGCCATGGAGCCGTTGCTCTTGTTTGAACGGCAGATAGTCGCGCCGGAAACCCAGCCAATCGATCAGCCCGCGGGTGATGCGGTTGTGCTCCGGGAGTTGCGAAAATACGTTGATGACCTTACGATCCAGCAGGCGATAATCGGTAGCGTGCGGGGTGATCTTGGTCTGGGACACGCTTTGCATGATGCGGTAAAACGCACTGGAGCCAATCTTGTGCAAGGAGCTGGTATTGCGCCCTGCGAATACACCTACCACCACATCCGCACCACCCTTCCATTTGGCAAGGAATTCCCCCAGCAGGCTGGGCGGCATCTGCATGTCGGCATCAATGATGATGGCCGCATCACCGTCCGCGGCGTTCAAGCCCGCGGTCATGGCGGCTTCTTTACCAAAATTACGGCTTAGGCCTAGGTAGTGGACGTGTTTGTCGGTATCGGCAAGGTGATGTGCAATCGTGGCAGAGTTATCAGTACTGCCGTCATCGACAAAAATCAGTTCGAAGTCATACGGTAAGGCTTTGGTGTGTTTGGTAATCTCTTTGTGCAGCGGTGTCAGATTAGGTGCTTCGTTGAAAAAAGGCACAATAATTGATACAAGCTGTCTAGTCATAGGCGCGCTCCTTTGTTACTGGTTTCGATACATGTCTCATACCAACCCAAGCGCCCAGGAGCGCTAGGATGGTGATACTGCTATACAACAAACTATTGACTACCGCGGCCGGGGTGGCGTGGTGTAGTGCTAAGAATCCAAAGCTCACTAGGGCCCCTGCGAGCACGACGAGTGCGACACCGTATCGGCGCAGGGCCATATGGTAGGTGATGAATAAGTTCAGAATAGAGATAAGCAACACTGCCAAGCTCAGACGTGGCAGAAGGCTGGCGAACATGAGGTACTTATCTCCCATGAGGCGGCCGATGATAAGCCGTGGTGCCGCCCAGAAGACCAGGAGCGCTCCCCCGCCGATAGCCACCAGTAGCAACAACGATTTGTGTAAGACCTGACGATTCTGCTGCGGAGCGTGCTGTGAACGGACCGCGGGCATCAGCACCTGGGCAATGGAGGCAGTCAAAAAGAAGACGATGCGGGCTACCGCCGCCACCCCGGCATAGAGTCCGGCAGTGTGGGCGTCAAAGAAGTGTTTCACAACTACGATATCGATGCTGTACAAACCAGTAACGATAAGTGAACCCACCAGTATGAGTAGTGCGTACTTAAGCTCGGGCAAGATGAGCCTGATATCCGGCAGACGAACGAACTGCCCGCGAAGCGATTCGCTGAAGCCATGCTGCCGTGCCCGTATAGCCGCGTATCCGAAGGCAGCCAGCTGGGCGAGCACGATGCCAGCGATGGCACCCGTCGTGCCAAAATGCAGTAATACCAACACCACCGAAAAGCCGAGTTTGGCGGCGGCTCCGATGATGCCCGCTATAGCCGCCAGCCCAAAATACTGCTTGCCCCTTAGATATGCGCTGCGAAACGTAAACGGTACCGTGACGACGACTGCTATGCCCAGCATGATGAATGGCAAGTAGTCATCAAACTTAAAAAAGCGTTGCAGGATATGGCTGAACAACACAGTCAGGGCCAATAGCGTGACGCTTATGAGCAGTGCCAGCTTCTCGAGCTCCAGAATAACCTTGTCGCTCTGCCTGGAGTCGCTGTAGTTTGCCACCACATTGATGGTCAGTAGCCCGAGCACGCTTAAGAATATGCCTGCTTGCAGGAACAATGATACCAAGGCCTGTGTCTCACCAAATGCAGATGGCTGCAGCATACGCCCGAGTACCGGATAGTACAGATAGTTCAGCGCACCCATAACCAATGAGCCCACAAAGAAAATAGTATTGTGCCGTATGAAGGTACTGCTACGGACTTTGGCCGCAATGTGGTTCACAATAAGGCGAACCTTGTCAGTATCTGTAGTATTTCGAAAATGCTCATGTAAGAGGCCATTTTAGCATATACATTTTGGACTAATTGTAAGGCATACTACAGAGATATTTGGGCTATTAGTAAGAGCAAGAAACCGCCGCCGCCTACTATCCTACAGGGAGCAAATTACCCAGGGATCTTTCCTAATTCTCTTGACAATGGAATACTCTACAATGTAGAGTATGTGGCATGGACACCCAACTGAAGAAAGGCCTGCTTGATGTCAGCGTGCTCAAAGTTCTGAGCATGGCAGATTCGTACGGCTACAAAATATTGAGCGACCTTTCACAGTATGTGGATGTCTCTGAGTCTGCCCTCTACGCCATCCTCAAACGGCTCGAGCTGCAGCAGCTGGTTACTACGTACAAAGAGGAACACGACAACCGGCTGCGCAAATACTACCGCATCACTCCGGCGGGTGTGGTACGGCTGCAAGACTTTAATTCTGAATTCGCACGCATAGAACGCATTATTAGGTTTGTACTGAAGGAGGACAACATATGAGCGGCAAGCAACAGTATCTCGGTGAGCTGCGGGCAGAACTGCGCAAGTATCCCAGTGGCGCGGTTGATGATTATATCGAATATTACGAGGAGCTGATTTCTGAGCGTATCGAGGGCGGCGAACATGAATCGACGGTCTTGCATCACATCGGGACCCCGAAAGAAATCGCCGCTAGCTTTAAGCAGGAGAATGCGCTCGATCGGGCGGTCAAGAAGCCGACTGTTTCAAACGGATTCAAGGCGCTCATCGCAGTGCTTGGCGTGCTTTCGTTGCCGCTACTTTTGCCAGTGCTGGCCGTTACGGGCGTGTTGCTGGTGGTGGCTGCCATCCTGGTGTTTGTGAGCCTGCTACTGCTGGCTTGCGGAGTGGCGGCGGCCGTAGTCGGCGCGGCTGACATGACCCTGGCCGTCATCGCTGGTGATGCACCCTTCTATCTCATACCGCTTACGTACGGTGTCGCGCTACTCACGCTATTTGTCGCCTTCGAGCTGTTGCGTGGTCTTTTGTTCCTGATCAGGAAAGGTATCCGCCTAATGGTGCAGAAGCTGCATGACCGGCGGACCAAACGCAGGCATCAACCATCAGACAAGGAGGAACGCTAAATGAAAAAGCTATCACGGATTGCCATCATTGCCGGAGTGTTGCTGATGCTTATCGGGCTCATCTGGAGCGGATTCAACCTGGGCCGTATACGTGACGATATAGACAATATCGGCCAGAAACACTACACCCCCCTGCAGGCATCCTATGATGCGGCGCCGGTGCATACCATCAGTACCGACCTTGGCGATGTGGCAGTGAACATCGCCACCGATGCTGGCAGTACGCATGTGACGGTTGACTATTTCAAAACAGAGACGGAGAAATTCAAAGTAACCGACTCAAATGGCACCATCTCGGTTACCCGTGCAGGGGCTGAGCCTAATGAGTTCATGTGCCTGTTCCGCTGCATCGGCAGGCCGCATACGATCACCATTCATGTGCCGGCAGATTCAGGGTATGCATACTACCTTACGGCCAATAATGCGCCGGTCAGCTTTAAAAACAACGCCAAGCTACAGGCGCAACAGATACATGTAAAGTCGAGTAACAGCACCATATTTATGGGAAATATAGCAGCGCACGGCACTATTACCTTGCGTAGCGACAATGGCACCATACGCCTGCATGACATGGCTGCTGAGGGCACTATGACGCTCAACAGCTCGAACGGCACCAACCAGCTTACCCGTGTAACGGCTCCGACCATTCATGCCACCGCGGACAATGGTGGGGACACGCTCGAAACCGTCAGCGCCCAGAACCTGAACGTGCATGCCAGCAATGCAACCGTCACTCTCCACGGCCTCCACGCCGACCACAGCATCATTACCAGCGATAACGGTAGCGTAGAAGGAAGTCTGGCCGGGCCAAAGAGTGACTACAACATTAAAGTGTGGAGCTCGAACGGTAGCATCCGCCTGAATGGTGTCTCCTCCAACGGATCATACTTCTCGGATAACGACAATGCTCCAAAGAGTTTCTCTGCCACGGCATCGAACGGACGCGTAGACCTTACCTTCGATACGTAAGTGTACCCGCCTTCTCTGCGTAGACTCCGAGCGTGCGTACTATCTTTAATACGAGATTAGGCAATTGTCAAAACTAAGCGCATACTAGAAGTAACACAGGTCGCGCTAACACTAAACATCAAGGAAAATGCTCCATGTCCAAAGACAAAGGCCGCAAAGCGGTCAAAAAACCCAAGCAGATTAAAACCAAAGCCGTTTAGTTGATCAGCTTCGTATGGCCTCCGGGCACCCGATTGCCCGCCGGCACCGGCGGGTCCGAAAACTATACCGTCGGGCAGGTTCGCGAACTGATCCGTCGTGGCATACCCGCGCAAGTGGTAACCGTGGGACTGGGCACCAAAGATGGCCGGAGTGATTTTATCGATATTCCGTTTGTATCGCTCAAAACAACCGCGCTTATCGGCAAGCTGGACGGGCTGGTGGTGTTTGTGAATGAAGCTGCCACGGTCGCTACCAAAGAACCAGCGTTCGTCATCATGCACATCCCGCCGCCCGCTGCCGACAGGCGCGCCAGCATCGATGCGATGCTGGCGGGCCGGACGCTCATCGCGACCAGCAGGTATGCCGCCAGGCTCTGGACAGACTATACGGGACGGAATCTGGATGACGTGCATATCGCGTATCCGTTCGCCGAGGCATGCTTCAGTACGCAGGTACGCGTGCCCAATGCCACCCAGTCCATGCGCATACTGTTTGCCGGACGTCTGAGCGCCCAAAAGGGCATCTATACATTTCTGGAAATGCTCCATATGCACGGCATCCGGGATAATACAGCGCTTATATTCTCTGTTACTACTGCCGGGTCAGACAAGCCCGAGGGTAAAATTATAAAAGCGCTGGTTGACGCGCACCCGAACCTGACAGTCGTGCCCGCCCGAAAAACACCAGCATCCATGGCGCAGCTCATGGCAGTACACGACATCGTCGTCATGCCCTCAAATAGCCAGTATTGGCATGAGACATTTGGAATCGTGTCGGTAGAGGCGCAGCATTCAGGTATCCGTGTGGTGGCTTCGGATGATGGTGGCCTTCCGGAAACAAACTGTGGCGGTATCCTACTGGTCAAGCCAGATGACCCAGCGGCTCTCGCCGAAGGTATCAATGCGGCTATCGTGATGGGGCCGCTGAGCAAGCGGGTCCGGCGCGAGGCGGCTCATCTGTTCACTGTTGAGCAATCCGTCGATAATTTATTATTAGTACTGTTCCCTGCCGAGGCGCTCACGACGCAGCCCATCGAAAAAATCGTGCTCAAATCGTTGCTGTAAGCGGAGCGTTTATGTAGTGCCGGCAGCGTACGGACCCAGCTTAGAGCTCACTATATTTCTTGTGGCTTCCCTTGGCCTTTGCTACCGGATATTTGGCCGCGTTCTGCAGCATCTTCTTATCGAATGCATCTACCAGATTGATGTCTAGTTTGTTGGCAAGCAGCAGTACCCAATAAAAGACATCGGCCAGTTCTTCGGATACCTCTGTTTTGTGGTCTACGACGTGCCGCCGCATCTCGGCGTCATTTTTCCACTGGAAATGCTCCAAGACTTCGGCTGCTTCTAGCGCTAAAGATATAGACAGGTCTTTTGGGTTATGGAACTGATCCCAATCCCGGTCGTCACAAAATGTACGGATCGCCTTCTGAAGGCTGCCTAGACTACGTGTACCTGTCATGCGTAGCCCTAGTATGGCACACTGAGAACATAAGTGTAATGCACATGCAGCTACGTGGCCGCCGTGCTGGAGGAGCTAACTGACGCTGCCGCAGACTTCGCAGAGGTGCTGGTCTTGCAATACGTGTGCCCACTGGGCGGCGGCGTCCGGTAATGACTCAAGCTCGCTGAAGGCTTCAAAATCAGCTGCTTCACGCAGGAACCAGCCCACCTTGCCGTTGAACTGCTGCTTGCCCCATTGTACCGATGCCCACAGCGGGCCCACCGGCGTAACATAAATCGGGCGCTTGGGACGATAGGCCAGCTTCGGCTCGCTACTGGCCTCTTTGATGAAGTTCAGTGCGACGAATTCAGCGTCGTATACGGCCGTCTGTGCCATGCCACTATACATGGTCTCGGCATTGTCGCCTATCACGAATATATCCTTTTCGGCGCGCAGAAACTCATCTACGACGACCTTCTTGCGCGGAGACAGCGTAAAGCCGTTTTCGCTGAAGAACGGATTGTTGGCCTGTCCTGCTGTCCAGATCACGGTGTGGCTGCGGATGGGTTTGCCTGATACGGTTAGTTCATCGGCGGTCTCACCCTGGACCTGCTTGCCCAGGTAGAGCTTGACGCCTAACTGGCGCAGGCGCCGCTCGATTGCTTTGCCGACGCTCTTTGGCAAGCGCGGCATCAGGTGCGGTGCGTTCTCTACCAGGTCGACATGGATCTTGCGACCAGTGACACCGTGACGCTTCATGATGAAATGCAGGTACAAACCGAGCGAGCCGGCCAGCTCGATACCGGTTGGTCCCCCGCCCACTACCACGTAGTTCAGGTCCGGCTTGCCGTCACTCACCACTTGGCTGTGAAGATGGCGCTTCAGTTCTTCTGCTTCGCCGATAGACTTGATGCCGAAACTGTATTCCGGCAGGCCGGGGATGCCAAAGTAGTTGGTGACTACGCCGAGTGCCAGCACCAGCTTGTCATAGGGCAGGTCCGTGCCGTCTTCGAGCTTCAGTGTCCTGGCTGCGCGGTCCAGCAGCTTGGCCTTGCCTTCTACGAATCTGACCTTCGTATCTTTGAGCAAAAAGCGGATAGGGATGCTGCTTTGGGAGCGAGTACCGCCGGTAGCCGTGTGGTACATCGTGGGGAAATACCAGAAGTCAGACCGTTCGGACACGAGCGTTACAGTAAACTTCTCGGGGTTCTTGGCGAGTGCTAGTGCTGTCTTTACACCTGCAAAGCCGCCGCCAACGACGAGCACGTGTTGTTTCTGTGTTTTTTCCATCTTATCGCCATTGTATCAATAAGGATAAGCGGTGTGCAAGAAATCTTACTGCGGGGATAGGGCCGTTGTTCTTCAGCGCTGCTTGCTAGTTGTTGTGATTTCTCTTATGCTTTACTCATATGGATGAATTCAAACAAACACTGGTGGCAAATGGGTTTAAGGGCGAGCTCGACGATTCACCAGAAGCCAAGGAAAAATACAGCCACGATGCGAGCATGTTCGAACTCCGCCCCAAGCTGGTGGTGAAGCCCAAAGATAGTGCCGATGTGCAGTCGCTGGTCAAACTGGTCGCATCCAGCAAGAGCAAGATGCCTGACCTGTCGGTAACTGCTCGCAGCGCCGGTACCGATATGGCCGGCGGTGCCATCAACGAATCAGTTATCGTTGATTTTAATGCGCACTTCACCAAAGTGGAGCGGGTCACGGCCGAAGAAGCTCAGACGCAACCGGGCGTGTTCTACCGTGACTTTGAAGTAGAAACGCTCAAGCAGCATGCCTTGATGCCCTCCTATCCGGCCTCCAGAGACCTCTGTACCGTTGGCGGTATGGTCGCGAACAACTCAGGCGGTGAGAAATCGCTGGAATACGGCAAGGTCAAAGATTTCGTGAAAGAACTGCGCGTGGTGTTTGCCGATGGTAACGAATATGTCGTCAAGCCCATCAACAAGAAGGAGCTCGACACCAAGATTGCCCAAAATGATTACGAAGGCAACATCTACAAAAAGATTTACGACCTGTGCGAAGCGCACTACGACGAGATCAAGGCCGCCAAACCCGATGTATCCAAAAACAGCATGGGCTACACACTCTGGGAAGTCTGGGACCGCGAAACCGGTATCTTTGACTTGACCAAGCTCATCGTGGGCTCTGAGGGTACGCTTGGTTTTGTGACGGACATCACCTACCGGCTTGTCCCTGCCCGGCCACACTCGGGACTGCTGGTGCTGTTCCTAAAGGATATCAATGCACTCGGCGAGCTTATACCAAAGGTGCTCGAACATAAGCCCGCTAGCTTTGAGTGTTTTGATCAGGCAACGCTGCTCCTGACGATCAAGTTCATGCCGTACTTCCTGAAGATGCTGGGTCCTAGGCGGTTCCTGCACCTGATACTTTCACTGACTCCTGATGCGGCGCAGCTGCTGCATGGCATTCCCAAGATGGTCCTGATGGTGGAGTTCAACGGCGAAACCGAACAAGCGGTCCGCGATAAGGTCAAAGCCTTGCACCGCGAACTTGGTCATATGCGTGCCCGCTACGAAATCAATGGTTTCGAAGAAGATCCTACCGAAGGAAAAAGCGAAAAATTCTGGATTATGCGCCGCTATGCCTTCCAAGTGCTGCGCAAAAATGTCAAAGATAAGCACACTGCACCCTACATCGATGATTTTATCGTCCGGCCTGAATATCTGGCGGAGTTCTTGCCGCAGCTACGGCTGCTCATCAAAAAATACAAGCTGTTCGCGACTATCCAGGGCCACATCGGCGACGGGAACTTCCACGTGATTCCGCTCATGAAGATCGAGGAACCGAGTGAACGCGCCAAGTTTGAGCCAAGCCAAAAGGAAGTGAATGACCTGGTGCTGAAATACCATGGTTCGCTCAGCGGCGAGCATAACGACGGCCTGGTGCGCGGCCCCTGGCTGGAAGCGCAGTTCGGCAAGCCGATCCTGGACCTGTTCCGTGAGGTCAAACACACCTTCGACCCCGAAAATATCTTCAACCCACACAAGAAATCTGACGCCGACTGGGAATACAGCTATAGTCACATTCGTGACCACTTCTAAGGAAGTATTACGACGCTTGTGTCTGTAGTTAGCTGCGGGCTAGGATGCCAAAGTACATGCTACCTTCGCGGATCATGTCTGGATTGATTTCAAAGCTGGTGGCGCCGAATTCCTGGGCAAGCGCTTCGTACGAGCTACTGCCATGATAAGTGGTAGCGGCAACCTGTAGGCCGGCCTGTACGGCCGCTGTGCGTAACTGCGCTTCATTGAGCCACTGGGGTGTATAGCATTCCCGCGTTACCAGGCGCCCGTCGGCCTGGAGTACGCGCTTGGCTTCCTGTAGGATGCGCCCGATCGAATCGTTTCCCAGCTGAGAACTGAGGACGTCGCATGCGTAGATCTCACGGACGCTTTCATCGGGAAATGGCAACGCGTGCGCATCCGCTGCCAGCAGGTTGACTGATTGGCCAGGGTGCGTCTGCTGCAAGATAGTCCGGGCCACGGCAAGTTGTCCAGCTGTTTCCGGGATCGAGCCCTCATAATCGTACTTGTCCAGTGCCTCGCCCGTCATCCAGGCATGCATGGCCAGCCAATAGCGGTCACTCTGGCGGGGCCGGTCGATGCCGATATACTGTGCACCGTCAGTAAAACGCCGGGGACCATGAGTGGCCTGTGCGTCAATGAGCATTGTCGGATTGGGGCCGAAATTGCTGTCGCCACCCACCCCTACCTCCAGGTAGATACCGGGCTCGAGGCCATGTTCATTTCCACTGATACGCATAGGACTGTTATTAAAACATAATGCTACATGTAATACTATACGTTCACTGCCCGCTAGCTACGTAGTCGTGTGCTACAATAAAGCACAAGGACATTCACGCTACGAATATAAAATGAAAAAATTCCGCCCTGTTTGGACCGCGCTACTCGTAATACTGGGACTAGTGGCATTGGCTGGCGGGTATCTGCATCACCGCACTATCGCGGTACTGCAGCCGGCCGGCGAAATTGGCACCAAGGAGCGCAATCTGATCATTGCTTGCCTGCTGCTGTCGACCATAGTGGTGGTTCCCGTGTTTATCTTGTTGTTTACGATTGCCTGGCGCTACCGCGAGGGTAACACGCGCGCCACGTATACTCCCGACCAAGATGGCAGCCGGGCACTCGAAACGGTCTGGTGGCTTATTCCGGCGGCGCTGCTGGTGGTCATCTCTACTATCACCTGGCGCAGCAGCTATGCGCTGGACCCGTACAAACAGATCGATACCGATAGGCCCACCCTCCATATCCAGGTAGTGGCCATGGACTGGAAGTGGCTGTTCATCTATCCGCACGAGAACATCGCGCGGGTCAATGCGGTGGATGTGCCGGTGGGAACACCGGTGGAATTCGACATCACCAGCGATACGGTCATGACCAGTTTCTGGGCGCCAGCCTTGGGCGGACAGATGTATGCTATGCCCGGTATGAGTACGCACCTGAACCTGGTCGCCGATAAGGCCGGTGATTACTCGGGTGTGGCGGCAAACATCAGCGGCAAAGGTTTTGCCGATATGAAATTCACCGTGCACGCCTTGCCGCCAGAAGCCTATGGAGACTGGCTCCGGGCGATGCATCATGTGCCCCAACACCTGACGACGGCCGAATATAATAAACTGACCAAGCCGGGTGTCATCACGCAACCCACCGAAGCCAAGCATGGCTATAGCAGCGTGCAGCCGTATCTGTATGATACGATTATGATGAAATATATGACGCCGGACGTGACATCAGTCAACCAGACTAGCCAACAAAAGCTGATAGTGCCGACGCACACGGGAGATAGCTCATGATGTTCTTTGCAAATATGCTCCTGGGCCGTTTGAACTGGGACCAGCTACCACAGGACACGGTAACGCGCGGCGGCGCCGCCATGATCGTAGTCATAGGGCTGGCCATCCCGCTCTTGCTCACGCTCACACATCGCTGGAAATGGCTCTGGAAGGAGTGGCTGACCGCACAGGATCCAAAGAAGATCGGTGTGATGTACATAGTGGTGGCCGTACTGATGATGCTGCGTGGCTTCGCCGACGTGCTGCTGATGCGCGCCCAACAGGCTACGAGCGTGGGTGATTCACACGGTATCGTCGACCCCTATCACTTCCAGCAGATCTTTAGCGCGCATGGCACCATCATGATCTTTTTCGTGGCGATGGGCCTGATGTTCGGGCTCATCAACCTGGTACTGCCGTTGCAGCTGGGTGCACGTGACGTGGCATTCCCTTTTCTGAACTCAACTAGTTTCTGGCTGTTTACGAGTGGCATGGTGCTGGTAAATCTGAGCCTGGTGCTCGGCGAATTCTCGGCCGCGGGCTGGCTGGCCTATCCGCCGCTTTCTGAACTCAAATACAGCCCTGGCGTCGGCGTGGACTACTGGATCTGGGCGCTACAGATATCGGGTATTGGCAGCCTGCTATCGGGCATCAACTTTTTGGTGACCATCCTGAAGATGCGTGCGCCCGGCATGACACTGATGAAGATGCCGCTGTTCGCCTGGAGCATCCTAGCCAGCATGAGCCTGGTAGCCTTCGCTTTTCCTATCCTGACAGTTACCCTGACCTTGCTTGCGCTTGACCGTACGCTCGGTATGCACTTCTTTAGTGCCGGTATGGGCGGCAATGCCATGATGTATGTCAACTTGATCTGGGCATGGGGGCATCCCGAGGTGTATATCCTGGTGCTGCCTGCCTTCGGCATCTACAGCGAGATCGTGGCCACGTTCTCACGCAAGAAGCTGTTCGGCTACGCCAGCATGGTCTGGGCCATCGGCGCTATCGTGCTACTGAGCTTCACCGTGTGGCTGCACCATTTCTTTACCATGGGCGCGGGTGCCAATGTAAACGCATTCTTCGGCATTACTACGGGTGTTATCGCGGTCCCGACCGGCGTCAAGATATTCAACTGGCTGTTCACGATGTACCGGGGACGTATCAAATTCAGCTCGCCGATGCTGTGGTTCATGGGATTCGTTGTAATCTTTACAATAGGTGGTGTGATGGGCGTGTTGATGAGCGTCCCGGCCATCGACTACCAGGTGCACAATAGCCTGTTTTTGGTGGCACACTTCCATATGATGATCGTTGGTGGTGTGGTGTTTGGCTATTTTGCCGGTCTCACCTACTGGTTCCCCAAGATCTTCGGCTTCCGTTTGCATGACGGTCTCGGCAAGATTGCATTTTACTTCTGGGCCGGTGGCTTTACGTTGGCGTTCATGCCGCTGTATATCCTGGGCCTGATGGGCGCGACACGCCGGTTGGACCATTATGACCCGTCACTGGGCTGGCAGCCGCTATTTATCGTTGCTGGTATCGGTGCGCTGTTCGTGGCGGTGGGCATCGCTTTCCAGCTGCTGCAGCTGGTAATCAGCATTTGGCAGCGCGAACAGCGCCGCGACCTGACGGGTGACCCGTGGAACGGCCGTACGCTGGAATGGTCCGTGCCATCCCCTGCACCTGCGTACAATTTTACGACTATTCCGGTCGTACACGAGCGTGACCCATTCTGGGTCATGAAACAGATGGCCGGCAAGCGGACCAAGAAATACGAGGATATCGTTCTGCCCAAAAACACTGGCATGGGCGTATGGATCGCCGGGTTTGCATTTGTGTTCGGCTTTGCCATGGTGTGGCACATCTGGTGGCTAGCTATTGCTGGCGTCATCGGCATTATCACGAGCGTGGTCGTACGTGCCTGTGACGATGAGACAGAATACGTACTGACCGCAAAAGAAGTTGAAAAGCACGAAAACCAACTGGCGCGGCGGAGGTCTCTGGCATGAGTGAACCGAACGAGGTAGTACTGGAACGATTAGTCGCACAGGATGCACCGCACAATACGGCAAAGACCACCTTCGGATTCTGGGTGTATCTGATGACTGACTGCGTGCTGTTCGCGAGCCTATTCGCCGTATACGCAGTGTTGCATCGTAACACGTTCGGCGGCCCGGGCGGCCAACAGTTGTTCGACCTGCCCTATGTGCTAGGCGAGACCATGCTGCTGCTGACCAGCAGTTTCACCTGCGGACTCGCCATGCTGGCCGCACAGCGCCGCAATCGTACGCAGGTGCTGTTCTGGCTCGGCATCACTGCCCTGCTGGGCCTATCGTTCCTGGCTATGGAACTGCACGAGTTCCGCGCCCTGGTGCTGGACGGCAACAGCTGGCGGCGCAGCGGCTTCCTGAGCGGTTACTTTACGCTGGTCGGCACGCATGGGGCGCACATCACGGTCGGACTCATCTGGATGGTGGTGATGATGCTCTTCGTACTCAAAAAGGGCCTGACGCCAAATATATCCAAGCGTCTGATGCTGCTCAGCCTGTTCTGGCACTTCCTTGATGTGGTGTGGATATTCATCTTTACGATCGTGTATCTGTTTGGAGCGAACTCCCTATGAACGAGCAAAGTGATGCACAGATAGTAGAACACGAATCAGAGCACCTAAGCCTAGGAGCCTACATCGTCGGCTTCGTATGCTCGATCGCTATCACAGTGTTTGCTTACCTGTTGGCAACGAACAGCTCTCATTCCAGGAACGTCCTGATGCTGGTGCTGGCCACGCTGGCGATCGGGCAGTTCGTGGTGCAGATGGTGTTCTTTCTGCACGTTGGCAACGAACGTAAGCCGCGTTGGAAACTGGCGATAATGTTCCTGATGCTCCTAGTGGTGCTGATATTGGTGGGTGGTTCCCTATGGATCATGGACAACCTGGACTATCGCATGACGCCGCAACAGATCCAGCGATATTTGCATAGCCAGGACAGCTTGTAGTGCAGTTGCGTGCGTACTATGCTGCGCTCAAACCGGAGCGTACATATGCGAATGTCATGACGACGCTGGCCGGATTCCTATTTGCCAGCCGTTGGCACATTGATCTCGCTCTGCTTATCTATACCATCCTGGGGACGACACTGCTCGTGATGTCCGCATGTGCTGCCAACAACTGTATCGACAGCAGGCTGGACGCCCGCATGCCAAGCAAACGTGAGCGTGCTACGGTGACAGGCGTCGTTTCCATCCGCAAGTTAGCAACAGTGGCAGCTATTCTAGGTATATCCGGTGTTTTGATTCTGATAGTACATGTCAACTTGCTCACCGCCCTGCTCGGCATCATTGCGTATGTGGACTACGTAATCTTTTATACCTGGTCAAAACGCCTGACACCGCATAGCACGCTGATAGGTACTATATCCGGGGCCATCCCGCTTATAGCGGGGTACACGGCCGTAACCAACCGGTTCGACCTGACAGCCTTGCTGTTAGGCTTGGTGATGGTGTTCTGGCAGATGCCGCATTTTTTCGCTATCGCCATCTTCCGGCATGATGACTATAAAGGCGCAGGATTGCCAGTCTGGACGGTGCGTTACGGTGTGCGTAACACACAGGTCTGGATGCTGATATACACGGCGGCATATGTACTGGCGCTCGTCGCTCTGGCTCTCTTTGGTAAGCACGGGTGGCTACTTCTAGAGCTGGCTATACTTTCCGGACTCTACTGGACGCTGCTCGGCGTGCGTGGATTCAGGGCTCAGAAGCCGGTCAAATGGGCGCATCAGATGTTCGGTTTCTCGTTCATCACGCTGCTTGTATTTTCTGGCGCCGTGGCGTTGGCGCCACTATTACCGTAAGTGGTATACTATGGCCATGATTCTGATGCTGCACATCATCGCCGCACTGGCGAGCCTAATCATAGCCACCATCACTGCGGCAGCTCCGACACGTGTCCGTCTGCGTAGCGTCTATGGCCTGAGTACACTGACGCTTGCCAGTGGTACGTATATCGTTGTTTCTACGGGCGCACCTGTGGTGTCATCATGCCTGAGTGGATTACTGTTCCTGGGCGCCATTGCGGCAACGGTAGCGGTTTCCCGTCATCGCCTTGCCAAGGCAGCGGTTCCGATCCGTCGCTAGCGTACGTACACGAGCTTGCCGTCATCGAGCCGGAACGTCTTGTCGGTCTTGCCGGCGATTTCCAGGTCGTGCGTTACCACGATGATGGTGGTGTTCTCTTTGCGGCTGAGTTCGTGCAGCAGGTCGAAAATCATCTTGCCGGTGGTGCTGTCCAGGTTGCCGGTTGGCTCGTCAGCCAGTATGAGCTTAGGCTTGTTAGCGAGCGCCCGGGCAATGGCTACGCGCTGCTGCTGCCCACCGCTGAGCCGCCCTGGTTTGCGGTGCATCTGGTCGTCTTCCAGTCCGACCTCATGCAGCAGCTCCTCGGCCCGCTCTATCCGCTCTGACTTCGAAACTTTGGCAAATTCCATCGGCAGCATGACGTTCTCGAGCGCCGTCAAGGATGGTATCAGGTTGTAGTTCTGGAACACGAAACCGATGCTACGGCCGCGGTAGCGTATCAGTTCATGGTCACCCATCTTGGTGACGTCGCGCTTGCCTACCATGATACTGCCGCTTGTCGGCTTATCGAGCGCTCCCAGCAAAGAAAGCAGTGTTGATTTGCCAGAGCCGCTGCGCCCTACGATAGAGGCAAACTGTCCGTCTGGGACGGTGAAGCTAACATCATCGGTGGCAGTAACGACGGCGTCGCCACTGCTGAATTTTTTTACAAGGTTGGTTACGGTAATCATGGGGTGTCTCCTACGCTGTCCGCATTATATTAGATGGCCGCACGCGGCTGATCATGCCCGCCGCCAGTGCGCTGCCGAGTACCGCAATGACGACCGCCGCACCAAACCCGTCCAGCAGGATGCCAGGTCCAACCTGTGTCTTGATGTTGTTCAGACTCTGGGAGGCGGCGTTACTGCGAAGGCTACGTAACCCACCGCCGGGAGCGCCTACCGGCGCCTTGCCACCTGATATGCTTACAACCTGACCACCAGGACCCTGAAGGCTGGCGTTGCCCGATGAACTGGTGCTGTTACTGACTAGCATCTTGGTGACCGGCTGACCGCCGACAATCCCGATGAGCAGGCCGATGACGGCGCCGAGTACGGTGAGTGTCAGTGATTCGACCATGAATTCGCTGATGATACGGGCGTTACTGCCACCAATGGCTTTGACGACACCGATCTCACGCTTCCGTTCGCGCACGATCATCACCATGACCAGCAGTATGATGATTGCGCCAGCTACGACTGCACCGATCAGGCTGAAGGTTGCGATGGTATGGACGCTGTTCAGGGGTGCGATGGTATTGTCTGCCTGTTCCTGTGCGCTGGTGACATCGGCGCCGCTGCCTAACGTGTGCTTGACGGCGCTCGTGACGCTGCTGAGATTGTCGAGCGAATCAACCATGACGGTTGCATTGGTCACGATACCGCTCTGACCGCTCAGGCGCTGCAAAGCAGCGAGTGACAGGATCACTGTATTGTTCACGCGCTGGTTGTTGCCGGCATCGGTGAAGATGCCCGCCACAGTAAGTACCGCATTGTAGGCAGTGAATGTGTCGCCGACTTTCAGGTTGTTCTTGGTGGCCATTGCTGAACTGATCAGCGCGTTATTCGTATCAGCGGAGCCGCTGAAATCCTTGCCGCTTTTCAGCGTGATGGCGATGCCACCGATGTTGTCGGACCGGGTGGTGCCAAGGAACTCAATTGGTAAACTGAAGCTCATGGTAGTGTTGCCGGAACTGTCCGAGCCACCGGCGAAGAAGCGAGGTCCCTTGCTGTCGATGGACACCGGTGAGCTGAGGCTTGTGGTAGTACTATTGCTATTGTCATTACTACTGCCGAATCGGCCAAAACCCATGTCTGCTGAGCCGGTAGTCGACTGACGGTCGGTCAGCGTTTCGGTCACGCTGTTGACATGGGCCAGCGAACTAACAGCACTCAGACTACTAGTGCTGAGCGCATTGTTGGCGGTGCTGCCGGGGCTGAACCCGGCTGGGCTGACGCTGATGGTGTTGCCGATGCTACTCTTGACGCTTGCGATCTTATTCCCGACTGCCTTCTGGGCCACGAGCATCGTCAGGCACAGGCCAATAGTCAAGGCTAATATTACGACGACCGAAGCGGTGCGGACGCCATTTCTGAATGTGTTACGGATACCTCTGCTTATTGGATTCATGCGCGGGTTACTTCCTGTTCTTATGTTGACTCTAGCCGGAGTATAAACTGCTGTACCTGGAGCTAGGCCCCAGGTAACCGAAGCTTCTGGCCGCGCCTAGTCGGATGTGCCCTGCGCACGCTATACTGCTAGTGGTAAGCGAAATGCACCCTAAACAGCGAAAACACCCCTCTACCCCACGGCCACATCATGCGGTCGTACGTACGGCGTTGACCATAGCGATACTTGCCTTGGCGGCGTACGTGCTACGGCACAATTGGCATATCGTATCCCAGAGCTTGCAGGCAGCGCGTGGCGCTAGTATTCCATGGCTAGCCGTATCTGTCGGGTTTATGGCTGGCACATTCATGATTGCCGCTAGCATCTATGGTGTACTGGCACTGCATACCTTACATTTCCCGCAGACCGCGCTGGTAGAGGTATCGACCGCATTTGTGAACCGGCTGCTGCCCTCCGGCATAGGTGGACTGGGGCTGCATGGCCTGTATCTGTACCGGCAGAAGCATACGGCTGCCGAGGCGACGGCGGTGGTGTCAGTGAACAACTTGATGGGGATGGTGGCGCACGGCTTTCTGCTGCTAGTGGTAGCGCTGTTTCAGGCTGACGAGTTCTCGCAGCTGGCAGCTCGGGAAAACGACTGGTTCCACCCTTGGCAACTGGCTGTTCTGATAGGGCTGGTAGTGGGAGTGGCGCTGGTATCATCTGTCCGGCACCGGCTACGGTCATTTGCAGCTAACCTGTTCCAAAGCGTGGTCCGCATCCGGCTCGCTGCCTTGGCGGGTGCTTTTGTACTAGCGGTGCTGCTGACGATCACCTACACGACAATCCTGTGGTGTAGCGCCCGTGCGGTCGGCATAGACCTATCACTGGTACAGATATTCATCGTATTTTCCATCGGTATGTTGGCCAGCACCGCTACCCCTGCGCCGGGTGGTCTTGTGGGTGCGGAAGCAGGACTGTTTGCGGGATTTGTGGTGTATGGCATCGCAGCGGCGCCTGCGGGGGCTGCAGTGCTGCTGTACCGGCTCGTGACGTATTGGCTACCGCTTGTGCCGGGTGTGTTGGCGTTGTCTGCGGCGCGGGCACGGAAGCTGGTATAAACTACGGGCGTCAGCCCTGGTTTTTGGCGTCGTTTTCCCGTGGAGCTTTCCATACTTGAGCGGTAATAGCTGCCACGATACCGATCACCTGACCAAATACACCGGCCGTCAGTATATTGATGACCGTATCGCTGACACCGACATAGTTTGGCTTGAACAGGCGCACTACCATCTGGCCGACCACTATAACGACCAAGAATATAAAGCTGGCTGCTGCCATATCCTCGATGTATCGCAGGATATCCCGTCGTTGGTCGTATTTTTGCTGCAACAGCTTTCGGTTGATGTCGTCGAAGCTGTCCCGAAACCGCTTAGGTGCGGCAAAATCAGCGCTGTCGGGTGCCGAGGCGGCACCCGAACTGACTATCTGCCGGAGCTGCCTAAGCGCGGTGGCTTGCTGGCGTTGTGCTGGTGTGGTTGGCATAGTGCGTCCGGCTATGACCCATTAGTGCTTACCCACTTTAAGCGATTCTCAATGACTGGCAGCGAGACCCCGAAATACTCAGCCAGCTCCGCCGTGCTGGAGCCGTGCCGCAGCTTGTACAGAAAGATCTCCTGCGGTACCAATATGCTGGCAGCAAAATAATTTGCCTCGGTTTCGTCCTGGGTATCTTTGTCATCTTTGGAATAATCCAGGTTATCGACCCGCAGCTTGCGGCCTTCGTGCAAAAAGTGATGTCCTAGCTCGTGTGCTAGGGTGAAGACTTTGCGCTTGGCCGAGATATTCTTGTTCAGGAATATCTTGGGATCGGTCTTTTTTGTGTCATTGCTGTATTCTATGACACCACTGATGTTCGGGCCGAGTGCAGAGAGGTCGGCTTCGTAGACGGCGATATCCTCGGCCTTTGCGAGCTCAAGCAGGTTGTTTTCAGGGTATGACAGGCCGGTGCGCAGTTCAACTTCGCTGATGATCGCATCGATTTCCTTTTGTCTGGCTTTGGTCAGTACGGCCATACTGCTCTTACTCCCTTTCTCTACCCTCTGTATACCTCTATTTTAGCAGGCTTGCAGTATGTTGCCATACATTTTCCGGCAAGTCTGCTAGGGTATTGACATTATTGTGGTTATGTTATAAAATGTAGACGTTTGGTAACAACTTGGCAACAAACTGTTATTTCAAACCCGCACATCGACAAGCAGGCAGATAAGCGATGCTCGTCTCCACCGGAGATTTGAGCACTACTTATCGGGATAAGAAAGAACCCCCTAGACCCCCGCATGTGAACCGAAAGGAACCATCGCACCATGGCTATCGCCTCGCAGCCCGTTCGGCCCGTGCCCGTCGCGCCCGTCTTCACCCTCAGGGTGCAGGAGATCACCTCCGACAGGCCCGCTTACCCGTTGTACCGCATCACGGTCAGCTGCACCCAGCAGATCATCAAGGGAATCTACAACGGAACTCAGCCCGTCAACAATGACGAGGTGATCCCCGAGGACAAGGGCGTTTTCAACGTCACACCGCTCATCCACAACCGCAAGGACATGTACCTTCGCCCCCAGGCAGTCGTCTTCACGGCTTACTGGAAGCCCGGCTTCATCAAGCGGTGGCTCATCAAGCGCGGTGTCAGTGTCAACCTCCCGGTGATCGTCGCCGACCAGGCCTGACCCCGCAGTGGTAGACACGGCAAGCAGACGGTTAGGGAGAGTCCTAGGATCCACGATTCGTCGTGACCCTTTTTCTTTTTTCTCCCTGTCTGCTTGTCGTGTTTACCCTTTATCACATCGTTTTCTAGCACTACCTTCGCAAACAGAGCAATTATTATCAAGCTAGAGTGGCCCGGATAGTGTTTTTCTGGTTTTGTAACTTTTATGCAGCCTGTACTGTATATAGGATATGCAACACAAAGATGAAGCAGAGCTTATAGCTCGCAGTTTGGACGGTGACCATCTGGCGTACGCAGCACTGGTCGAACGTTACAAAAATGCACTCTATCATCATTGTTTTGTCATTGTCCGGAGCCCAGAGGCGGCCGAAGACATCGCCCAGGAGACCTTCATAACCGCCTACTACAAGTTGGTGTCATATAACCCGGAATACCGGCTCAGTACCTGGTTGTTCAAGATCGCGACCAACAAGGCCTTGAACTACATAAAAAGGGCCCGGCACGAGATAACCGATGTGCAAACCGTATTGGAGCAGATCGTTTCCGCCCGTCCGGACCCGCAGCAGCAGGCCGAAGATGCCGAACTGCATGCCTGTGTGGAGCGCCTGCAGCCGAAATATCGGGCAGTTATCAGCCTGTACTACTGGCAAGGCAAGAGCTATCCAGAAATCGCGCATATAGTGGGCGTACCCGAAGGAACTGTCAAAGGCTGGATGCATCGGGCCAAGTCCGAGCTACGAAAGGAGTTAGCATGAAACAACTAGAAGAACGTCTGCGCCGCAGCAGTACTCCCCTGCCTCGCCGTCCGCTAAGCGCCGATTTTACGGCACGTATAGTCGGCGGGCTGGAGGGCAAGCCGCGCGCCCCCAAGCAGCGTCCAAAATGGAAGGAATACATCCAAATGAAACTACATAAACCAGCGATCGTCGCAGCGTCAGTGCTTGCGGTGTTTGCTATCGGCGGCACTGCGTATGCGGCCGTCGGCGGCATCAGCAATATCCGTGCGTTCTTTAGCGGCCAGACTGCCACCAGAGACGGTGGAAGAGTCATCCAGATAGGAACCAATGCCTGCCCGCGTGTGGACGCGTTCAACATCACCGACAAACACCGAACCGATTCCCGGTCGTATTATGTCCGCGTCAAGCCGGCTTCTACACTGACCAACCAGCAGGTAGTGTCAATCATTCAAGGCGTGTGCGAAGCAGATGCTGAGGGCACCCTGAACAGCGCAGCTATGCAGCAAGTGGAGATCCATATTGCCGATAAAGATACGCTCATCGGCGGCTATGCTGACAGCGTCATCACGGCGCTCGGCAATAGCAGCATCACGCTGCGCTCGGATGTGCCCTATGCCAGCAAAAACGGATCGGTGGTGCGCACTGTGACGCAGACCTATCGCCATATTGACCCGCAGGCGCAAGTGGTAGACGCAGGAAAGATAGAAAGCTTGAGCACATTGCATGTGGGCGACCATGTCTCCATCACCTACCAACCGATCGACCCGTCATCGGATCATTCAGAAACGCTTGGGCCAGATAAGCTGGACGCGGATACGGTACGGATCGTGGCAGTTACCCGCCTGTCGCAGGCCATGCAGGATTACTTCAATTACAGCAAGTATCAGGCGCATGACTTTGAGCAGGTGGTGCCATGTAGCTATAGCGCAAGTGGCTACTGCAACCTGGAAGAATACCTCAAAAATAAACAGTAGGCGCCTCCCTCGGAAAAGAAAAGGAGCGGACAGAGCCTCCATGTGCATCACTGCCTGTTGCCTTACAGATATATCCTCAAAAATGGTGTACACTGTGGCCACTAAATAAGGGGGGTGGGGCATGAACACAATTGTACGAGCATTCCGTAGGACAAAAAGACTATTAACAGGTATGGCAGCAGTAGGTTTGTTGACTGCGGCTATCGGCCTCGCACTACCAGTCGGCAGCGCATCAGCGTATACATGCCGCGTCCAGAGCGCGACATCAGCAGGCTCTGAAGCTGGTTGGGTATACAGCAGCACCTATCACGTGCCGAATGCGTCGGTCTCTGCATGCAAGGACATCAATGTCCGTGATATCCAAAATCAAACGGTTGCCGGTGACCACTGTGCGACCTTTAAAGTAGAGTTTTTCCCAACGTGGGGCCAACCCTACTACGGTTCGTCCAAGTACGTCTGTTCTAAAGGAAGCAATGGTCCGATTGTGCCGATCGCAACCAACGTGTTGAACGGTACCCAGTACCGTATCTGGTACAGCCTAGAGGGCAACTTCCAGGCGCATACGTATCAGATCATAGATTAGCCTGGATAGCTGATTTTCACTACCCATAAGAAAAAGTCCAAACTTTTGTTTGGACTTTTTATTTGGCTGGGGAGATGGTGCCTAGTCCAAACTTTTGAGGATGCGGAAGATGATCAAGTCTTAAGAAAAGACATTCGTGAGATGCGCGACTTGCTGGAAGATAATGGAGAAAATCTATGACCGAGTTAAAGCGTTTCCTCCTGGCCCTCCTGCCAAGGCGGCGTTACGATCAACAGCATTTTGAGTCTGCCCTTATAGGTAAATTTATTGCCTGCCGGTATTACAACAAGATCACCGGAAGCACATTTCTCTTTTTCTCCATTGATCTCAAAGAAGCCGTCGCCATTAAGGATGTAGTAAATGAAGTCTGACCCATGTTCAATAATAGTTGTTTCATGCCCGGTTTCTGTATCGACCAGTACAAACTCGGTTTTATCGGTAAGTTCTTGGCTCGGGAACATTTTGCCCTGGATGCCAACTTTTTCGAAAGAGGTGGTTGATGGTTCAGGAAGTACATACATAAAGGCATCATAACAAAAAAATAACGGCTGGTGGAGCCGTTATCTTAAGCATAAGTGCTATGGCTAGAGATAGGGCTCGGCAATCAAACTTTTGCCGACGAGCTAAATTTTGACATTGCAGATATCTATTTTATACATGATACTGATTCTAAATAATTACCGTTATGCAAGGTAGAGGAAGCTCACAAATATGTCCGTCACTCCTGAAGTTAATCCCATCTTTTTCGTAGTCGGAGCTACGGGCAGTGGTAAATCCGGTGCTGCCATGGCGGCGGCCATGGAAACACCTGGTATCGAAATCGTTGCGGCAGATCGCTATACGGCTTGGGCTGAAATGGATATTGGCACCGCTAAGCCGACTACCGAAGACCGTCAAAATGTTCCACATCATCTGGTAGACATATTTCACATGGGCAGCTTGTTGGGGTGGGAAGTGGGGCCGCAATACCAACCGCCGGGACATGACAACATGGAGGCACTCAGTACGCTTGCTACTCAGGCCTTTGCCGATATTAGTAGTCGCGGCGGCTATGCGCTTGCAGTGGGAGGCTCGCCAATAATGGTCGACTCGCTGCGCAGAGAAATTGAGGTTCAGCCTGATCCTGAGTGGCAAGCGACAGTGATGGGCATGACAGATGAAAGGCTATTCGCGTTCTGCGAAGAATGGGACCTCAGCTTTGATTACGAAGGCTCGGCCGCGAGCGTTCGCGAGAAATTGATTTGGTATGTCGAGGCTGGGTTGCGAGATGCTCCGCGCAAGCCGCACGGACTAACGTTGGGCGTCAACCTGTTGGGTCGTGAAACAGCGCATCGCATAAGCGGCCGCATAGACCAGATGTGGGATGAGGGCTTGCCGCAGGAAGTAGAACGGCTTGTTGGTGAATATGGCTGGGCGGAGCCGCTACGACGCGCCATTGGCTATAAGGAATTCATGTCTGAGGATGGTATGAGTATTAGCGATCATGACAAAGCACGCCGCGATATCCTGGTAAATACTATGGCTCTAGCCTGGAATCAATCTGTCGCCTTCCGCAAATTCGGCAATAGCGTATTATGGCTAAATCATCCGGAGCAAGTGGCGAGCACTATTAGCTCGTACATCCGCCGCCACGAGCAAACCGGCATCCAGCCGGCTGAGTTTACGCGAGAAACGCTAGCGCGTGGTGATTACGCCCCTCGTTGATATGAAAAACAGCACGCTCTAATGGCGAAACGCAAAGGAGAAGTTTGGTTTACCCTTTTCCGTATCTCAAAACCAAACAAAAATCACCTCATTTCAATGAGATGATTCGTTGTCATAAATACTTGGCTAGGGATAGGGTCCGGGAACCAAACTTTGCCACAATGAATCACGTGTAGTACCAAGAGTGTTCACTACCAGACTCAACTTTGCAGTTCTACGTAAAATCCTGCCAATGCTTGAGCGTTATCTGCAACGGGTAAAGCACCATCCATGTGGTATGTCGGGTATCGCTCAGACAGCTGCGCTATCGTCGGAGTCACGGCTTCATGATAGTCGGCCAGGCGTTCAGTAACCTCGGCCTCCGATAGCGCAGGCCGTCCCGGACGATCATAGCGGCTACGCTCTCGTAGTATCTGGTCATCGGCTTCTACGATGCACAAGCCCACTACCCGTGCACCTAGCCGTGTGACCATACGGTCAAAAGGCATAATGCGGTCCGGATAGCGAGGGTAACCGTCTACGACGGTCAGGCCGGTCCCTCTCTCTGTAAGGAACTCTTCTACGATACCGGTGATCGCGTCACCCGCTGGTACGCTGTGGTGACGGTAGCCTACGGTTCGCTCGGCAAGCTGCTGCGAATACGCCGAACCTCTTTTACCTGCTAGAATCTTACGCTTTAAATCTCCCACGGACAGATGTGCGGCACCGCCCAAAAAGCTTTCCTGTAGCGCGTACTTTGCAATGCTTGTTTTGCCCGACCATGGTGGACCATTGAGCAATAGCAATTCAGGGCTATTTAATCTACTCATTGGTTGTCTCCGGCTGTGCGCAAACCACGACCGGTAAGCTTGCTAAAGTCGCGGTACAAGCTGTGGTAGTTTGCCATGTCCCGATAATTTTTCTTGAGTGCGGGGTCAGTGGGAACTGTCCCTTGCAAGATAACTTCGTCCCAGCTGTTCGAAAGCGCATAAAACGGATACCGTTCGTCTGCGCCAGTTATATGAATTGCCATAAAGCCCAACCGTCCGCGCCAACGTCCATTACTTGTGCGGTGGATGCCATCACACAAAATATCCTCACCCTCGGCAGTGCGCTCTACGATGGGTGGAATCATCCCAGTGAGAGTTCCCGTTTCGTCACGAAGAACTAGACCACCCAAAAGATGCAGTGGATCGTAACCCTGTTGGGCCAACTCGCCCGATAGTCGATCCTGGGTCGCTAGGTTCTGTTGAAGTGCGTATCGTGATGTTGGATGCACTTGGCTGTAACTGAACTCGCGCAGACTTATTTCTGCATGTAGGTACGGCCGTATTATTTCGCCGTTATGCTCTTCCATTAGCGGTGTCTGCCGGATTTTTTCTTGCAGCGTCTCCCATGGGATTGTTTGTTCGATTGCTATCATAGCGGCCTCCCGGCATCTGTTAGAAGTTTGTTGTGCCTTCGCTGCCACCACTGTTCAAGGCACACTCAACTTTCGCAGAGACCACCGAAAAGGTTCTAGGGTAAGTTGCTACCCTAAATAATGACAATCATTTATATCTGTTGTATAATATGTTTTTAAACATCTACCCATGGTATTTCCTCAATTACATAGGGCGCAGCTTTCTATCCTGCGCACACTCCGACACACGACGGATGCTCGCTATACCGACTTACGTGCGCCTACCGGGCTTGATAGCGACGTGTTCAAATTCCACCTGCGTAAGCTTGTGCATGAGGGCTATGTGCAGCAACGGCCATCCGGAACGTACGCCCTTACACCGCGAGGTAAAGAGCACGCCAATAATTTGGATAAGACGCAGCGGACTGTTCAAAAACAGCCTAAGCTATCAATGATTCTGATGGCTTCGCGTGAGCGAAATGGAGCGACTGAATATCTATTCCAGCAACGCCTACGTAATCCGTTCTACGGTTTTTGGGGACTCTTGAGCGGACCGGTGCACTGGGGCGAAGCTATAGAAACGGCTGCCGCCCACGAGCTGCAGAAACAGACTGGACTAGTGGCGGATGGTGCAGTCAAAGGCTTCTGCAGGACAGTTGATGTAAATTTAGGGCAAGAAGAAATCCTAGAGGATAAACTGTTCGCGCTAGTGGAGCTACAGAACATTACAGGCGCGCTGCAGACGGATTGGGTGCATGGTACGAATCGGTGGATGACCGTGGAAGAACTGGAGCATGCCCCCCACTATTTCCCATCAACGAGCAAACATATCGATATGGTGTTGAGGGGTCGGCCATACGGTACGCTGACCAATGCGTACGGCGTGGATGAATACTGATCATAATTTAACCCTGATTGCCTACTCGGATGCTCAAAACCCAGCACTGCGCCACGAAAAAACCGGACTTTCATCCGGTTCTTACGTGGCTATAGCCCGTGAACTTATTCCAAACTTTTCAGTACAGCATAGCGAAGCTGAATACGGCCCTTGCTGAGACTCACGGCTTCCTTGAACTCAAGATTAATTTCAATATCTTCAACACCGATGAATGGGCGGCCTTTACCAAGTATGATCGGATTTATAGTAACCCATGCTTCGTCAACCAAGCCGCGGGCATAAAAGCTACTGTTCAGCTTTCCTCCGCCAATAAGCAAGCCTACCTCAATATTTGTTCTGGCGAGCAGAGCCATCGCCGCTTCTGGAGAATCAACGGTAATATAGCCAGCTGGCGCCTTATAGTCTGCACGAGACGTAACAATAATCTTATATCGAGCATCGACGTTATTGAAGTTGTACTTTGGGTAAAGCTCCATGACGCGGTCATACGTTTCACGGCCCATTATGAAATTGTCAAACTTCTTCACGTCTTCTATGAACTCGTCCCATCCTTCAGATGGAAGCCAATCTTCATCGCCATTCTCTCTTGCCAGCATCCCATTAAGAGAAATTGCATTTGATTGCACTACTTTCATGAGCTAATAATAACAGAGGCGTACGACATGGACGAGGGTAACTTAGAAAAGAAAAACGTCAAACATAAGTTTGACGAATTATACAAAATCTGGCTAGGGCTCGTGAACCTATTCCAAACTTTTGAAGAACTAGACGGAGTTAAAGACAAAGTGCCAATTTCAATCCAGCCTATACAATAATGAGAGTTTCTACCCTGCCTTCAAAGATGATTTAAGCCGCTGCAAAAGCTCTTTGATAATCGAGAGTCCATTTATGACTCGTAGGAGACTCAGAGGCTTAGCGCCCTTAATTCGGCGACTAGGGAGCCGCAATGTACATATAGTGGGTAAATACGCGTGACCCTCTGAATAGCACCGACGCGTTCTGGACGCAAGAAGCAGCAGAATGCATAGCTACACTACAGTAACTTGGTGTGACGGTATTGTATACGGTTGGCCATCACCGCAAGCTGGCTATCATTGATGACAACATTCTGTGGGAAGGCAGTCTCAATATATTGTCCCAGTATGGTAGCTCCGAAATAATGCGCAGAATTGTTTCACGCGACGAGGCCATGAGACTGAAGGACTACATTGGCCTAGCGAAAATACTAGGTCTGTAATGACACACAAACAACCAACGTATACACCTACTGATGAGGTAGTAATTTGTCCCATATGCTTCACAGGTAGCAGCGGTAAATTAATTCGCAGCGACAGAGACGTGGCATCGTCCTTAGTCGTTTTCAAGGATAAACGACAGGAGTACCTAGTCTGCATATCACTAGACGATGCTCAACGTGTAATCACACAGCGAATCGTTACCATTGGTCTACTTGCAACTACAATTGCACATCCAAGAGAGATTTTTGCCGGTCCACTCATAGACCGTGCTGCTTCGGTAATCATTGCACATAATCATCCATCAGGAGTAGCGACACCAAGTAAGGAAGACATAGAGATGACTAAGAGATTATTTCAGCGGGTAAGCTACTGGGCATACCCGTAAGAGATCACCTCATAATAACTACAAACGGACACTATAGTTTTAAGAAACATGATCTAATTCCTAAGCTTAGAAAGCGCCATTAGCTAGAGCAGTTTTTGATGGTCCATTGCTTGACGTTTTCCTCGGGAGTTATGCTGCTCAGACTAACGCAAATCGCTTGCGATGGATCATCATAAACTTTCTGATACAAGGATTTCAGGGTGGCTACATCAGGTTCAATATCCTTTTATTCATTTTGTACGATTATATCAAAGATGCAGCGTTACACCTTGAAGGGCGGCATAATCCTGCTATCATTAAGGTAATGGGAGCACTAGATATTCCGCCCGCGAGGTCAGGCGGCTACAATTATCCAACCGAACCAAGACACCAAGTCGTTGAGCTTGTTCGGTTGTTGAAAACTCCCTCGGATGTACTAGACATCGGCGCTGGCTTTGGCAATAACTGTATTCCATTGCTGGAGGCTGGCCATCGTGTCACTGCCACCGAAACAAATGCAGAATGTGTTGCATACCTTAGAGACCTAAGCGCGCAATATTCAGGCCGTCTGACGGTCGTAGAGGCTCCAATTCAGGAGCTCCCACGTTCGCCCGATTATGATGCGGTTATCTGTACGATGGTGCTTCATTTCCTAACCAACGACGAAGCGGAGCATGCGATAGACACCATGCGGCATATAACCCGCAAGGGCGGCTACAACGTCATCACGAATTACTTAGCCGGGCAGGATATCAGTCCACAATACACGTGGCTCGTAGATCCCAACAAGCTGCCCGCATACTACAAAGACTGGACGATTGTGTCGTACGAGGAAAGCTATCCATTTACCCTGAAGAGGGTAAGAACCGCTCGGCAACTCGTCCGATGGATATTAGGACGGAAAGGGTTCAAAAGTGCGCGGCTCATTGCGAAAGGCTAAACAACTTATAAACCGTGCCCGTCGCACCCTAAGTAAACCTCAGGATATTACTACTATGACCAACATCGCCCCACGAGTTATCTATGAAGAAATGCCCTATCATTCTCAGTTTGCATCACCTGAGTTGGTAGGGCCTATTGTTTTTGGCGAGATGCAGGCAAAAGACGATCCGCGCTGGTCTGAGTCCGGAGCTAGCACTCCGGAGGAGTACGCTCGATGGGCCTGGAACTTGTGTGGAATGGTCTGTCTGAAAAGCGTACTCGAGTACACGGATAAGCCAGGAAAAGAACAAACGCTTATGGCACTTGCGAGAACGTGTATTGATGAAGGCGGCTATGTTGTCGGCGAAGATGAAATTAAGGGTCTATATTATGGCCCATTCGTTAAGTTTGCAGAAAAAGAGTTCGGCCTTGAAGGCAGGGTCGCCTCACCCTTATCAATAGCAGATATAGTCCAAGAGATTAATGATGGTAACTTTGTTATCGCATCTGTCCACCCGACAATACGCGACTTCTCGCCTCCACCACGCCAAGGTGGCCACTTAGTACTACTAACCGGCTATGATATTGCAGACGAAAATGGGCCTAAGCTGTATTACCATGATCCCGCAGGACTATATGAAAAAAGTCAGGCATTTGCCAGTGCGCCCGTAAGTACTTTTGAAAAGTACTTTGCGGGCCGCGGCGTTGTCCTTACTAGGCCACCTGAAGCGGCCGAAGTCTAAACATTTATTTCAAACGAGAAGTCGGTTTTTAATTTTTTCTGAGCCTGTTCATTGTCGAACGTGATTGCTACCAAATTCTCGACGTCCCAGCCCTTAGTGCGAAGCATCTGAGGAAGGATGCTGCCCTTTAAGATACCTGGCAATGGGTTAGCTTCTAGGAAATAGATACCTGTTTCATTAATAATGAAATCAAAGCGAACCGCGTTTCTGAACTCAAGGTCAGTGAACATGGCATGCGCTGCATGTCGTGCGATCGCTACTTGAGGCGTTTCGTCCTTGGGCTCAACAATTATTTCTTTACTGTGACCGGCGATAAACTTCTCCTTTTGACCAAAGAAGTTATTGGGTGTTTCGATACGCATAGCCGGCATTTCGAGTACTTCACCGTCTTTTTCCAGACATGCGCACGAGTGCTCCACGCCAAGGATGTATTCTTGTACGAGAGCAGCCGTGTCGAACTCTAAAATCTTTGAGATAAGGTCGGCAACAGCATCTGCCGTTTCTTCGCTGTAAAGGAACTTCTCGGTCATTATGCTCGAACCAAGCGAGTTTGGCTTGACGACGATCTCTTTTCCTTTGAATGTATTCAGGAGCTTTTCGGTTTCCTTAGTATCAGTGATATGCAGTGTCTTTGGCACAGAGATGTTCTCAAAATTGCCACGGACGTACTGATTTAGGTGGTATTTGCTGATTGAAAGGGCGCATGATAGCAGGCCTCCAAAATTGGAGCGTATTGAGAAAAAGTCAGCCAGTCCCTGTATGCGGCCATCTTCGCCATTTTGTCCGTAGAAAACACCGTAAGCAAATAAGCTCTTGTCACTAATTAACTCGAATGCCTTGAACAGGCTTACATGATCCCCGTCAGTTTGGTAAGAAGCTGCTTCTTTAGATGGATCATAGTTTGATACGACTGCCTGGCCGGTACGGTCAAGGTAAATAATATGGGTTACGATTAAATCTTCACGTAGCCCAACTGTTGTGATGCGCTCGTAGAGGTAGGCAAAGCTCCTACAGGTGGCGTCATGCTCAGAGGACTGACCGCCGAAAAGAATTGCTACATTGTTGGTAGTGGTGTGGTTCATGGTATCTCCTTACTTTAAAACTATGCTGTAACGCTTACCGATTAGCTCTATGGCCGGGATGGGGCAACCATTCAGGTTTGATAGTTTTCCCCAACGGCTTACACGGTTCATGTGCAAGGGTCGGAATCTGGATCGATCATCAATAGTATCTTTGGGAAGTGTTTCGGTCATTACTATGGTTTTTACGGGAGGCTGATCTTGTGTAAAATAATCATTTTTATGCTCGTCAGATTGCGATTTAGGCATAACCAATATGGTGTGCCGAATAGGGTCGCTTACGAGGTTTTTGTCATGCTTTATAACTTCATACCACCCAAGTAATAACCGCTGCGGATCAATGCGAGGAACCTGCGTATGACAAATGAAAACGTTGGTGTTAGGTGGATTAATGGTTAGAGGCATTATGATGGTGGACCCTTCAACTAATTTTTGCCAGTCGGCAACGACGGCAGTATCATCATCTTTACTAAAGCGCAGCTTGGGAAAATCAATACCTGCCGTTTTACAGCATGCCGCGACTAACTCTACAGCATGGCATACTGTCGGAAACCGGCCACCTTTTACACCCGCTTCTCCGTTCGTGACGTCAGGTTCTGGAGGTATAAGTACACGCACTTCATCTCGGAGAGTATCAATGAGGGCATAGACAATGTGCTTGCCGCCGGCGTTTGTATCATCGGCAACAAGCAATAGACAGGGCTTTCTGGCGATTAAGGTATGGGCTGCCTTGGTAACACCCTCTAATACCTGACTGAATCTGTCTGCTTCTGTACGTGTCTCTAGGTCATGAAAAAGGTCTGAAAATGAAATTTGCGGGTAAAGAATAGTTTGCATATTTTAGGCGTCCAAGTTAGGGTGATATTCGGCATGTCATGATTGGTATGAGGCATAGCCTACGATTGTATTCTTAAACCTCGCATATCACAGCATGAATTGTTTTGTCGCTGTAATTAACTATGTTCATATACATTCTGTAGCCAGTAGAGTCTTCTATGCGCATTACCTCTGTTGTAACATCTTCTTTCTGTAGGCTCTCGGGCTTAACCTTTACAGAAAACCCCTTAAGCCTGTAATCACTAGCAAATCTGCCGAGTGGTACACGCATTTGACTACGTGCAGCAACCGTTACATTTCGATCTTTATCTGACGTATTACTAACCATATCCGTGCCTTTCCCCTCATAGAGCCAATATGTAAATGTAATCTCTATCTCAATGCGTGAAACATCCCGCTTGAGTAAACTACGTATAAGTGTTACGATTCGTACCTGGAACGTCTCGTAAGCACTCGTCAGCGTGCTTACTTTTAGTTTTATGACTAAGTAGCCGTTTCAACTAGTAAGCGTGCTTAGAAGTTTTTTACACATATATGTGTAAAATGTACTTTACAGGACGTATTCTTTGCGTCAATAGGCAAAGTGCACAGTTAAGAACTATTTAATCTTTTTTGTAGTAAAATAATCAATAGAAGCCAGCAGGAGTAGCGCAGGTAATGAGCAAAGAGATAAAGCCAGTGGTCGAAGAATTAGTGCGGCATCTTATGGTCGCATTGGGTGAAGACCCACATCGACCAGGGCTTGAGAAAACGCCAGCGCGCACATCAGCAGCATATGGAAAAGTTCTCGAAGGTTACGGACGCTCCCTAAAAGAAGAAATTACCACTTTTGATAATGACTATGGATATTCAGAGTTAGTGTACTCTGGGGGCATAAATTTCTTTTCTATGTGCGAGCACCATATCTTGCCATTTTTTGGAAAGGCATATATTGCATACATCCCAAATGATCACATCATAGGCCTCAGTAAAATGGCACGCGCCACCGACATCTACTCACGTAGGTTGCAGCAGCAGGAACGATTAACAACGCAGATTGCGAACGAGCTTGACGGCTTGCTTAAACCAAAGGGCATAATTGTATTGCTTGAGGGCAAGCATATGTGTAATATGGCACGTGGCGTGCAACAGGTGAACTCCACTATGATAACCATTGCTCGGCACGGCTTATTTGACGACGAAAAGAAATATAATCAGTTTATGCAACTTGTCGAATTATCTAAGAAACAGATTGATGTAAGCAGTGGAACCACAGCAGACACCGGAAATTAAATTTGCACATACTGCTTTTAGGGCATATGGATTGGCAGAAAATGCTGTAATCACCAGTATTCCTACTGCCCGCTCACGAACGGTGCTACGTGCTGAAGCATCCAAAGACGTTGCTTATATAATTCGTGTATCTGATAGCTCGACAAACCATCTATTAGAGAACGAGGTACACATTACTACGCAGCTTTCAAAAACTAACCTTCAATCTGCGGCAATCATACCCTTTAGCAATAAGGGTATGTTCTATAACGAAGCCAATAGAACGGTAGTAGTGACAAGATTTATACCTGGACAGCATCCAGTCGCCGGTAAGGTTTCTATCGCAACCGCTCGAAGGCTTGGCACTGCACTAGCTCAATTTCACAGTTCAGTCACTAGTTTGCCCTATAGTAATGCAGATCAACTTCTAAGCCAGTCTCCTACTGACTGGATAAAATCAGAGTTAAAAATAGCAAAGCTAGCCGATTTAGAAGAGTTGAAACATGTGGCACATTCGTTTAACGACAACGATTTGCCTGTGGGCATTATCCACGGTGATTTCCATACCAATAACATCCTTATAGAAGGTGACAAAATTGCTTTGCTTGATTTCGAGTATTCTGGAGAGGGGGTCCTACTACTAGACATAACACGCTCAGCATTAGATATATGTCGCAGCGGGAATCTATTTAGTGAGGCCAAACTCAAGGCTTATATAGCGGGTTATGAGAGCATCCGTCCACTTACTCACGCTGAATGGGATATGCTGGGTGCCGCATTCGCATATGCTACGTTAGTAGTGGCGAATTGGTTTAATAAACATGGGTTGGTTACGGAATGTAATCAATTTATTAGTCGTGGCATTGTAGCGATGGGACTGGTGGAGTCAGTGCGTTGCATGGAATTGATGGAGGTCTAGAGTGATTGTACATTTCATTGGATCAAAAAGCCGCATAAAGGAAGAAGTGCAGTATTACCGAGCAATTGTTTCGGCAATTAAGGGCCTGGGACATGAAATTGCCCGAGACTGGGTTGAGGAGATTAATGATCTAGCAAAAGACGGCAAGTTAAAGAAGGAGGCCGAAACATGGAGCGAGGTCGATAAAAACAATGCCGCCGCCATTGCTAAGGCCGATGTAATCATCGTTGAAGGTACCGCCAAGAGCTTTTTCTCTGGGTATCAGGTAGCTCAAGCTGCATCTCAGAAAAAGCCAATCTTGATTCTAACTCGTGATAAGTCGGCGGTTGCAATTTCAGGCCTAAGCACGCCTACAGGTTTCGTAAAAAGCGTCGCTTATAACTTAGATAATGTCGAGTCAATCTTGGATGAATTCTTGCAAGAAAATACTATTGAGACACGGGATTTACGTTTCAACTTTTATCTAGATCGTGCAACCTATACCTACCTTCGCTGGATGTCAGCAAAGACAGGAAAAACAAAAGCTCAAGTCATCCGTTCAATGCTTGAACGCGAAATGAATAAGACGGACGAGTAAAACGGTTTTACTATACAAAATGGTAACAATAACAGATACGAAAATAGCCCCGAGGGGCTAGATGCTGCTGTTTGTTCTATATGGCTAGGGCGGAGGGATTCGAACCCCCGAATGCCAGGACCAAAACCTGGTGCCTTACCACTTGGCGACGCCCTATCGTGTGGCTTTGGCACCACGGGTGCGCCAAAGTGTTACATCGGCAAATTATACTAAAAACTTCTCTGTAAAGCCAGCGGTGGCCGCCGGCGGGTCTCCCTACTGCTCCAGGTAGTTGTAGACCGTGCGTGAAAGGTCAGCCAGGGGCTGCGTGGTGCTGCCGTTTGTCATAACGACCAGCACATAGGTGCTTTTAGGGCCGTAGACGATAGCGGCATCGTTCTGTACGTTACTAAGCCAGCCGGGCTTGTCGGCGACCGTGACGCCCGCGGGCACACCAGCCGGGACGCGTTCACGCCAGATCTGCTGCCTCATTAGATTCAGCAGCAGGTCGGTGTGGGATTTGCTCAGCAGGTTGCCCTGCTGCAATTTGGTAACCATCAGGGCGAGGTCGGCGGCGGTGCTGAGTTTGCTGCCGTTGGTGGCATTGCCCGCGCTGTCGTAGTTATTGATGTCGGTGTGCGTAGCACCAGCGCTCGCAGCCAGGCTGTTTATGCGGTTCCATCCCACCAGAAAACCGAGTGCTTCCGCGCTGGCGTTATCTGATTGCAGAATCATCTTGCTGAGAGCTTGGCTGACGGTCTGGCCGGTGCGCGTGGGGCTGTTCATGGTGTATCTCCCCTGCTCTACTTCGTGCAGCGTAGCGTAGGCCACGTAGACCTTGTAGGTGCTGGCGGTGGTCATCTGCGTAGTGCTGTTCTGTGCTGCTGTGCGCAATGTGCCGGTCAGCTCGTGTACATCCACGGCCGAATCGAATGCGTGCTGGGAACTCCAGCTGGCCAGGACCGACTGCAAGCCGCTATCTGTATGGGTTTTGGGGCGAGAGAAAGGCCAGTGGCCAAACTGCGCATATGCCACACTGCCCACCACTAGCAACAGAATGGTCCAGCCTATCGCTACATTACTACGGCTTTGTTTTGGTGGCTGATTCATGGGGCGCTTATGTACGCAGTACCGCCCGTAACAGTAAAGAATTGCTCAAGTGTGAGGACGTTCTGGGCATGCAGTTCGGTGGCAAGCGGGATACCGATGTAACGGAAGTGCCACGCCTCGTGGCTATAGCCAGTGATGGACGTCAGTGAGTCGGGATAGCGTAGCAAAAAGCCATATTTGTAGGCATTGGCTTGTGTCCATTTGCCGTCAGCCGTGGCACCAAAACAGTCTGCCACATGGCAGCCATTGCTGCCGATGTCTACTGCCCAGCCGGTCTGGTGTTCGCTAAAGCCCGGCCGGGCGCTGACCGTATCGGCGTAGGCTTGGCCGTAGGCTTTGACGACGCTCCCATAAGTACTCACCTGCGTGTCGTACGAGCGGTAGCCGCTGTCTGCCACCAAAGTAAATCCGGCGGCGCTAGCATCTGTGAACATCTTTTGGAGCGCTGTGGCCGCTTCGGCGCGCATCTGCTGGCCGTTGCCGATGGCTGCCAAGTCGGTCGGGGCGTAGCTGATGGGACTGAGCGGATGCTGCTTGTTCACAATTACCCACGGGCTGCTAGGATCGGTCAGCGAATACTGCCGCTTATTGAATGTGGGTTCCGGAGTGGGTTTGGTGGCCGAGGTCTTGGGTGTGCTTTTGGGGGTAGACGATTTGTTGGTCCGGCCATCGTTGTATGTCGTAAGCGCGAAGTAGGCGATGCCTCCAAGCACGATGACGAGTACAGCAATAATACCGAATAACACGCGTTTTTTCACTCTCCTAGTATAGCAGCCACCACTGACGTAAAATTGGCTGCAACGCTTGCTCCTCATGAGCGGGCTCACGTATAGTAGGGAGTGAATAGTTATGACAAAACCCCAACCGCAAGCGGCCGACTTTATCCAACCGCTCTATATAAATGGCATGAATGGCCGCATGATGCGTGTGCCTGCTGCAAAAGACGGCGGCCGTGAGATTCTGCTGGTGTACGGGCACCATGCACTGCTGGAACGATGGTGGGGTCTGGTAGAGAATCTGAACGATTTTGGCGCCGTGACCATGCCGGACCTGCCGGGCTTCGGCGGTATGGACAGTTTTTACAAGATAGGGCGTACGCCGACCGTCGATGCCTATGCCGATTACCTGGCTGCCTTTTTCAAGATGTACTACCGGCGCAAGCGTGTGACGGTGGTAGGTATATCGTTCGGATTTGTGATCATCACCCGCATGCTGCAGCGCTATCCAGAGCTGGTCAAAAAGGTTGACCTGGTGGTGAGCATGGTGGGCTTTATGCACCAGACGGATTTCTTCTTTACCCCGTCTCAGCGCCGCAACTATAGCCTGTTCGCGCGTTTCTTGTCGGCACCTCCGGTAGCTTTCTTGGTCCGGTACTGCGGCCTGAACGGCTTTGTCATCCGCAAGATATACGTGCGTATGCCTGCCGGACGCCGGCGCTTCCTGGAGATGGACCCGACCGCATTCGACAGTATGATGGATTTCGAAGTAGAGCTCTGGCAGAAAAACGATGTCAGGACCCACTGGCGTACCACGGGCGAATTCCTGCTGCTGGATAACTGCCAGGGCCAGATCGATCTGCCTGTATGGCATGTGGCGTCCCGAGGGGACCATTATTTTAACAACGAGATCGTCGAGCAGCACATGCGGGTGGTCTTTAATGACTACCATCGAGGTACCATGAACAGCCTGGCGCATACGCCGAGCATCCTGGGTGATAAGACGGAATTGGGTATCATGGTGCCGGCGGGACTGCGCAAAGTATTGCGGCAAAAGCCTCGGGGCGTCTAGGAACTGGTATAATACCCGGTATTAGTATGAAAATTGGACTTGTACTTCCGTATAACATCACCAAAGGTGGTGGTGTAAAGGAGCACGTATTCGCACAGGCCACAGAGCTTGCCAAGCGTGGCCACGAAGTGGTTATCATCACGCCCCAACCCCGCGAGCCCTATATTGACGATGGCAGACGGGTGATTTTTTTGGGCACGGCTACGGACCTGAAGGCGATGAGCACGGTGTCGCAGATCAGCGCCAGCATGCTGACCGATGAGATTGATGCCATGCTGGAGCGTGAGCAGTTCGATATCCTGCATTTCCACGAGCCATGGGTACCGGTGCTGAGCCGACAGATCCTGAGCCGCAGCCAGACGATCAATGTCGCGACCTTCCATGCCAAGTTGCCCGAAACAGTAGTGCACCGTACGATGGCAAAGGTGATCACCCCCTACACCAAACCGCTGCTGCGCCATATCGATGCCTTTACGGCCGTTTCAGATCCGGCGGCAGAGTACCTGCTGAGCCTGGCGGATGTGCCCGTTACCATCATCCCGAACGGTATCGACCTCAAACATTTTAAGGCAGCTCCGGCAGACTTGCAGCGCGACCCTGACGCCCAGAAAATAGTGTTATACGTAGGCCGACTGGAGGCGCGCAAAGGTGTCAAGCATCTGCTGCGGGCATTCGCCCAGCTGCAGGAGCGTGGGCCGGAAGTACGGCTGTTGATTGCCGGCGATGGGCCAGACCGCGAGAAACTAGAGATGGAAGCGCATGAGCTCGGGCTGCGGCACGCCGAATTCCTTGGGTATATTGATGAACCGACTAAAAAACGTCTGCTACACTCGGCAGATCTGTTCTGCTCACCTGCCGTAGAAGGCGAAAGTTTCGGCATCGTGTTGCTCGAGGCCATGGCGGCCGGTCTGGTAACCGTCGCCGGTGATAATCCAGGCTATGAGGCGGTCATGCAGGGGCTCGGCAAGCTGTCGCTGATAAACCCGCGGGATACTGCCCTGTTCGCCCACCGCCTGCAATTGCTGCTGTTCGATGAAGACCTGCGCGGTCTGTGGCGCAAATGGGCAAAAGACTACGTTAAACAATTTGATTATCCGAAAGTCGTCGATAAGTACGAAGCTGTGTATGCTGCGGCTTTAAACGCTGCCGAGGAAGCTTAAATTCTTCCATGAAGATAGGGTTGGTGCTCGACGACACGCTCGATACTCCTGATGGTGTGCAGCAATATGTGTTGAACGTAGGCACGTGGCTCAGTACTCAAGGTCATGACGTGCACTACCTGGTCGGCGCTACCACGCGCACTGATATCCCCAATATCCATAGCCTGGGACGGAATGTAAAAGTACGGTTCAACGGCAACAAGATGTCTATCCCACTGCCTGCCGCGCGCCGGCGCCTCCGTGCCTTTTTGGAGGCGGAGCAGTTCGATGTGCTCCACGTGCAAGTGCCCTATAGCCCCAT
Organism: Saccharimonadales bacterium (SeqCode); assembly: GCA_035479715.1. GTDB lineage: Bacteria > Patescibacteriota > Saccharimonadia > Saccharimonadales > UBA4665 > JAJZCD01. The sequence continues at coordinate 67,278 of DATIIK010000012.1, forward strand.
GCTCGGGGGGCGTTTAGTGGCCGCTGCACCGGCGACTACCGCGGTGGTGGGTACGTTCCACATCCTGCCCTACTCACGCCTAGTCACATTTGCCAACCACCTGTTGGCCGTGCTCAACCGCACGACTGGGAAACGGTTTGACCAGATGCTGGCCGTGTCCGCGCCCGCCCAAGACTTTGCCCGGGCGGTGTATGGGTATGAGGCTGATGTTGTGCCTAACCCAGTGAACCTGGCGCAGTTCAACGGCATCACCAGCGACAGTACGACAACGAACATCGTGTTTCTGGGGCGCCTGGTAGAGCGCAAAGGTGTGCAGTATTTGCTGCAGGCGGTGGCCTCACTCCGCGCCCGGCAGCTGTACGACGGCGAGCTGCGCGTGCATATCGGCGGTAAGGGCGACCTGCGTCCCCGGCTGGAACAATTCGTGCATGCCAATGGGCTGGATGATATGGTGCAGTTTTATGGCTTTATAGATGAGGCCCACAAGGCACACTTCTTGTCGCAAGGTGATCTGGTAGTGTATCCGAGTGTCAGCGGCGAAAGCTTCGGCATCGTGCTGCTCGAGGCCATGGCGTCAGCACGTGGGGTGGTACTGGCCGGCGACAACCCTGGCTATGCCTCTGTCATGCAGCTGTATCCGCTGCAGTTGTTCGATCCGCGCGACCCTGGTCTGCTGGCCGAGAAAATCGCCTGGTACCTCGACCGTCCCGTCGAGCGCGACGCGGCTGCCAAATTGCAGCACGAGTATGTACAGCATTTTGATATCAATGTGGTGGGCAGTCGGCTGTTGACTATCTACAAGCGGGTTTTGCAAACCCGGCGCAGCATGTGAGATACTACGCATATGGCACAAATCAGTCCTGCGGACACCCCTGAAGTAGAAGTTATTGTTTCAAACCGGACCATCTTCCGTATCATTGCCGCCGTTATCCTGGCTATCTTGTTCTTTGCGGCTGTCCGCCGGAGCGGCCACACGCTGACGCTCATCGGCGCGGCCCTGTTCTTATCACTTGCGCTCAATGCGCCGGTTCATTGGCTGGCCGACCATCTGCCGGGTCGTGTCAAAGGCAACCGGGGCTTTGCTACGGGCTTTTCCATTGTCGTCGTCTTACTGCTGCTGGCAGGGTTTTTGTGGCTTATAGTGCCGCCACTAGCTTCGCAGACGACCAAGTTCGTGCAGCAGGCTCCAGCGCTCATCGAACAAGCACGTGATCAGAACTCGAGCTTTGGTAAGTTCGTGCAACAGCATAATCTACAGGGGCAGGTCGACAAGCTGTCAGATCAGGTTTCCAGGCGTGCAAATAACATCGGGGGTACGGCGTTTACTACGATTACCCACATTGGCAGCAGCTTGTTCGCAGTACTGACAGTGACCGTGTTGACGGTGATGATGCTGGCCGAAGGCCCCCGCTGGCGTCGTATATTTGAGCAACTTATGCCCGTCCGTCATGCCCCGCGGGTGCAGCGCCTGGCGCATGATATGAACCGCGTTATCAGGGGTTATGTAAACGGCCAGGTAACCCTTGCTGCCATCGCTGCGGTGCTGATTGTACCGATGCTCTTTATCTTCCATGTCAGCAATCCGCTGGCACTGATGGTGATCATCTTCATCTGCGGTCTGATCCCGATGGTCGGCCATACTATCGGCGCCATCATCGTAACCACTGTCGCCCTGTTCCACTCACTGACAGCGGGTATCTTCGTGCTTGCCTACTACATACTCTATCAACAAATTGAAAACTACGTCGTACAGCCGCGCATCCAGGCGAACGCTACCAATATGTCCGCCTTGCTCGTGTTCCTGTCGGTGATACTTGGCGCTAACTTTGGTGGCCTGCTCGGTGCTTTGGTGGCGATCCCGGTGGTCGGTTGTATCCGTGTGGCAGTATTGGATTACTTGGAGAGCCGTAAGCTGCTTAGCCCCGCCGCTGTGAAGCGCGAAGAGACCCAGAAGCGGGCAATCTAGCTCCTGCTGCTACAGCGATAGTGTGGCGAGCTTTTACAGCCGGTACCACTGGACACCGTATGGTTTATCACGGAGCCCTAAGCCCTGCACGAGCAGCTGATCGCGCAACTCGTCTGATTTTGTCCAATTCTGGTTTTTGCGCGCTAGCTCGCGTTCCTGGATTTGGTCCTTTTGTTCCGGGGTGATGTCAGGGCGGTTGGCGAGCGTGAGCCCGAAGACGTCTTCCATGAGCTGGAGCGTACCGTCGGTATACTTGCCTTCCACGCCAGGAATTGGAATGTTCGACATATAATTCATGAGCTTACCCAGCGCGGCTAAGGCTACTGGCGTATTCAGATCGTCCTGCAGTGCTGCCAGCACTTCCTCACGGGTGGACTTGAACAGGAGGTCGAGCTCGTCGGTCATTTCGGGCGCGCTCGTCTGATAGCGCAGGTCTGCCCAGGCATAGATATCGTTCAAACGGTTCTGGGCGGCCTGCAAGGAATCCCAACTGAACTTGCTCTGCGAGCGGTAGTGGCTTTCCAGCACGTGCAGGCGGAATGCTTCCAGGCTGATGCCTTTGGCCGTGATGTCCTGCAGGCGGATGCCGTTCCCGAGTGATTTGGATATCTTTTCGCCCTCTATGAGCACATGGTTGCTATGTAGCCACATATTCGCGAACGGCTTGCCGGTGACGGCTTCGCTTTGAGCGATCTCGTTGGTGTGATGGACGGGTATGTGGTCGATGCCACCGGTATGGATATCGAGTGTCTCGCCAAGGTACTTCATACTCATAGCTGAACATTCGATGTGCCAACCAGGAAAACCAGTCCCCCAGGGGCTGTCCCATTCCATGTCGCGCTGTTGCCCTTTGGGACTGAACTTCCAGAGGGCGAAGTCGGTTGGATTCCGCTTTTCGCGATTGTATTGCACTCGTGCACCAGCCTGCTGTTCCTCCAGATCAAGCTTGGCAAAGTCTGCGTAGCGCGGGAATTTGCTGGTGTCGTAGTAGACGCCATCACTGATAGTGTACGTAAAGCCCTTTTCCTCAAGCTTTTGTACGAGCTCGATCTGTTCGGCGATGTGGTCGGTAGCTTTGGTGAGGTGCGTAGGATGGCTGATGTGCAGCAGCTCCATCTCGCGCAGGAAGTCGGCTGTATAAAATTCGGCAACTTCCCAAGCGGTCTTGCCCTCGCGCCGGGCACCCTTCTCCAGCTTGTCTTCGCCTTCGTCGGCGTCAGATACCAGGTGGCCGACATCGGTGATGTTCATTACCCAGTTGGGCTGTAGTTCGCTTACCTTCAGGGCGCGGATCAACGTGTCCCAGCGGATGTAGGTGAACCAGTGGCCGATATGGGCATAGTCGTATACGGTCGGGCCGCAGGTGTATACAGTGACTTCGGGCGGATTGAGCGGTGCTAGTGGTTCAGTCTTACGCGTCAGCGTGTTGTAGAGTTTCATGGTGTGGTTCCTGATCAGAGTTAGTAAGAAGTTCGGTCGCATAGCGCAGACACTCTGATTTTATTTCGTTGAACGGTCGTCCGTCCGTTACTTTGAAGCCACTGGCGTAGTCATGACCGCCGCCGCCCATGTGCTCTGCCAGCTTAGCGGCCAGTGGCGTGCCGCTATTGGCGCGAATCGCCCCGGTAACCCGTCCGTCGTCGTAGTGTTTGAATACGATTGTCATGCGTACATCACGTACCTGCAGCATGTCGAACTGCACCAGGGGTGCAGGATTATACAGCGGGCTGTAATCGTTGATTTCCTGTTGCGGAATGCTGACGTGTGCCAGAGCACCTTCGCCTGTGAATTCGGTCCGGGCAATCAGATCGCCTTTGTATTTATAAATCACCTGTGCCATCTTTCCGTATTCACGTCGGAGTTCCTCGAGCTTGGGACGGCTGGCACCTAGGTCGGTGAGATCTGCAATGACGCGGTACGTGCTTGCCTTCGTCAGCTCATTCATGAGCCCTTGGGTGTCGCCCAAGATGGATGTCATCAGATGCTCGGCGGCTTCGGGGTTGATGTTCCAGCCCAAGCGTGTAGCGACGGTAAAGATAAGTTCACCGGTTGAGGCCACGTTTGGATCGACGAGTGAAGCGGTGGCAAAATCGAGTGGTTTTTCAACGCTAGCGTGGTGGTCGAGTACAATGCATGGTCGGCTTTTGAGTGTGCCGAACTTGCCAGATTTGTCGAGCTGGTCGAACAGCATGTACGTGCTGGCGTCTACGACGATGCCAAGATCGAATGTGCTCGGCAGTTCAGACAGCACCCGGTCCCAGCCGGATAGATAGCGCAGGTAGGTAGGCATATCGACACCACAGTACAGATACACGTCTTTGCCGAGGTCTCCTAGGATGTGCTCCAGGGCCAGCGCGCTGCCCAGGGAGTCGGCATCCGGGTTGTCGGCTTGCAGGACTACTATTTTTTGTGCGGTGCCCACGAGTTCTGAGATTTTTTCGTGCATATACGATGTATTCTAACAGTTTTATATCTGAAAGGCTTCTGTTAGGCTGGGACTATGGATAAACTCCCCCTTCCTGAACTTGCGCTGCGCCTTGCTAAAGCCAAAGAGTTCATTCCCCAGGGCAGCAAGTGGCGGCATTACAAGGGTGATGAATACGCGGTAATCGATCTGGTGCTCTATGAGGCCAGCAGCGAAGTGGGCGTGGTATACAAGCCGCTGGCCAATCCCATCGTTACATTCGTGCGGCCGCTGGTAGAGTGGCAGGACGTGCTTGAGCATGACGGCGCCCGGGTGTACCGGTTCCGCCGGCTTGGCATCTAGGGTTCTTCTTCGATCTGTTTATAAGGTCTGCCGGCCTTCGAGGGCACGGCTGAGGGTGATCTGGTCGGCATACTCCAGGTCGACGCCGATGGGCAGACCACGGGCTAGACGAGTCACTTTTACTGTCCGGTCACCGATCTGCTGCTGGATATAGAGTGCGGTGGATTCGCCTTCGACGCTGGCGTTAGTGGCCAGGATGATTTCCTCCACCTGATCCTCGTCAATGCGCGCGACCAGTTCACGGATGTGCAGCTGTTCCGGCCCGATGCCATCGATAGGGCTGACCAGTCCGCCTAGCACATGGTAGGTACCATGGAAACCATTAGTCTTTTCGAGTGCGACAATGTCGAGCGGTTCGGCCACGACGGCTACCAATTTCTTATCTCGCCTCGGATCGCTATACAGTGGCGAGACGTCTTCGTCTGCAGATATCAGTGCAAAGGTACGGGGGCAGTATTTGATGCCACTATGGAGTCCGGTCAGGGCTACCGCCAGCTGCTCTGCTTTGGCGGGTTCGCGGCGTACCAAAAAATACGCATAGCGTTCGGCTGTGCGTGGCCCGACGCCCGGCAGGTTACCGAGGGCATCGATCAGTTTGGTCAGCGCTGGCGGCAGCAATTCGGCCATGTGTGTGCGGGAGGGCCTAGTTTAGAGCCCTAGGTCGCCCAAAGCGCCCATCATAGGTTGCATCTTTTCGGCCGCAACTTTCTGGCTCTCTTGGATAGCTTCCTTGACTGCGTCTTCTACCCAACGCTCCAGCTCACCGATATCATCGAGGTCGACACGCTTAGGGTCGATATGGACTTTCTTGATCTTCTGTTCACCGGTGATCTCTACGCGTACGGCGCCATCGCCCTGTTCTACACTGATTACTTGTTTCTGTAGCTCCTTCTGGATCTTCTTAACGCGCATCAGCATCTTTGCTTGGTCAAATCGTGACATATTTTCTCCTTTTATACTCTTATTGTAGCAGATTGCTTACTGGGGTGGGACGCCGAAGAGCTGCCGGGTCAGAGCATGGTGTGGCCAAGCAATGAAATACGCCCGCATCTGGAATGTGATGGAGAAAATGAGCAGCAATCCGATGACGGCAAAACCGGCGCTTTTGGCGATAGGATTGCGCGGAAAGACGGTCAACCATTCGCTTACGAAGTGGTTCAGCCCGCCTGCTACCAACAGGTATGCGATAGGTATGATGCAGGCGATACCAACGGGCCCACCCAGGCTCGCGAGCAGGACGCCGATGAGCCCAGAACCCGCCAGTAGCAGACTGCGGAGGGTACGTTCTGGGTATACATAGTAATATGTTCCCAAGAAAGCCAGGATAAGCTCCACGACATCAAGTAGTGGTACGTGCCCCAGCCACAGGAGTGCGCTGCCATTACTGTGTACGCCTATGCCCAGGATGGTATCGAGCAGATTGCGAGGTAGATGCACAAGTGTGGACAGGTGTGGGGGCAATCCCAGCAGCTGCATCCCGAGCTGGCTCTGTGTTACCACGCCCATGCCAAGCGGTGCCAGGATAGCAAGCGTTACGGACAGCCATAAGATACGGTGCAGGACTGCGGTCTTGTTCCAATGAGAGAGGATGCGCCTGTAGAGCACGATGACGACCAGTAGTTCGAACCACACCATGCCGGGCGCATACAGTAGCAGTGCGAATACGATAGCAACCAGATAGGTCAGCCAGGGGCGCAGCCGGGTGTTGCGCCGGTGCCAGACGGTCATGCCAATGAGCACGAGGATGCCCATCTGCAGTATCTGCGGCGTGCCGAGCCGGGCAACATGCAAAAACCCCGCCGAGGTAGCAAACATAAGGCTGCCCAGGAAGCCGATACGGAAACCGTACCAGGCCTTGGTAATAAAGAAAAATACGATGACCGCTAGAATGCCGCAGAGCGCCGCCACGAACCGGGTCGCATTGTAATGGTGATGGCCAAGGGTGATAGCCGCCCACAAGACGAGCTTATACGGAGCATTGATGGGGTTACTAGCGATATAGTGCCAGCTTTCGGCGCTGTGATAGGTGGCAACTTCGGCCGGGGCGTAGCCGGGCAGCAGTCCGCCCAGCTGATGGAAATACAGTACATAGGCGATCACGGCAAGACTCGTAACGACCAATGCTGGCCGCCAAGCTCGGTTCAGAAGGCGCAGAACGGTGCTCATATGTGTTACCTGGTAGTATACACGAGTGGGATGGTGGGGTGTATGGATCGAGCGGCTAACACAGAGGTTTAAGTCCTGACACTCCTGCCATCAGTCTTATTTGTTCAAATTTTATTAGTAAGGTGAAGCATAAACTAGCTAATCTAGCATGTTGGGCGAATGCTATAATCAGCTTATAGAAAAAGCTTTTGAAGATTGCGTAGATACACTGAACGCCAAATTGAGCGGTTGTTTATTTTTTGTTGAGATAGGTGCCATGGATGGTATTGCCCACGACTCCCTACACAAGCACATAATAAGTAACCCTGGCTGGACGGGAGTGCTCGTAGAACCGCTGCCCGACATGTTCCAGAAGCTGCAAGAAAACTACAAAGCAACTCCTGGTCTGCGGTTCGAAAATACCGCAATTACTGATACAAATGGGCAGGCACAGATTACTCGCATACCATCTAAAAACGTGGGCCAGGAGTGTCCCGAGTGGGCAGATGGTATTTCAACGCTTAAGCCCGAAGTTCATATTATCAGCCGATACGAAAACCTAAAACCCTATGCCGTACAGGAGCCCGTTACAACCATGACATTTCCCAAACTGGTTGAAAAGCACCATATAACAAATATCGATTTACTGCAGATAGATACCGAGGGCTATGACAAAGAGATTTTTGACCAGATATGGACAGCCGGTTTTCGCCCGGGTCTCATCAAGTTCGAAATACTCTACTTGCAACACATGGTTATTTTAGAGCTGATTGGTCTACTGAGCGCGAATGGATATGCCTGCTCAGTACAAGGCGAGGACTTGATTGTCGTGAAGCAATAAGTTCATGTCGCCCTTAGGAACTGTGTGCCACATGAACAATCAAGCTATCTGGCGTATGATGAGGTTATGAAACTGAAGGAGTGCCGTCTGTGTACGTTGTCTATTTGGTAGGAAGTCTGAGGTACATATCTGGAGGTGTCCGGGTAATAGTTGAGCACGCTAACGGCCTGGTAGCAAGAGGCCACAAAGTTGAGGTATGGGTCAAAAGTGACAATCTAACCCAGTATTATCCGTGTAATGCAGCCGTCTTGCAGCTAAACCCAGCTAATTTGCCACTGCCTGATGTGGTCGTGATGACCGACCCAATCGATATAGAGCTGCTCGCTCAACATAGGCCCGATAGAAAGTCCCTTTTACTTATGCAACATGACAATGAATGGCTGGCAGAGATCTCGGGCGAGCCACAGACTACGCATCTTATGCCTAAGCATGCCGAGAAGTTTTCGAGTGGAATCTGGGGGATTATGGCAGTGAGCTCTTGGGTAAAACAGGTGATAGCCCAAAGATATGGGATTAACTGTTACCTGGTTCCAAATGGAGTTGATACAAAACTATTCCACCCTGTACGGCCGATTATCGATACTCCCACGCCAAAGATATTACTTATGTATGCGCCGCAGGATTGGAAAGGCTTTCCAGAAGCAGTCAGCGCCGCCTTAGAAGTAAGCAAGACACACGGTAGCGTCGAAATTATGATAGTAGGCGGCATGCTGCTGAGCTTTCCTGCTGCTGATCCGGCATATCAACAATTTTCATTTCCTGTAACGGTTTTTAATATACCTGAACAGGAAAATCTGGCGAGCATATATTCTGCGGCGACAGTGTTTGTGTCAACATCATGGCAAGAAGGTTTCGGTATGCCTGGGCTAGAAGCACTGGCATGCGGTGTACCATTGGTTACTACAGATTCTGGGGGCGTAAGAGACTACGCTATACCGGATAAGACAGCAATTGTGGTGCCACCCAGGGATGTTCAGGCAATGGCTGACGGTATCCGTAGAGTTCTAGATAGCCGCGAGCTACGCCAACGGCTATCACAGGAAGGGTTGCATGAATCGAAGAAGTTCACATGGGATAAAACTCTGGATAAGCTTGAGCGCGTTTTAAAAGATGGTAAGCTGTCACTGTAAGGTTCGTTATATAAGAAAAAGGATGGGTATGGGCAAAATTATAGTCTGGTCACGAATGAGTCAACCCTTTTCTGTAACTGGTCAGGTGATTATCTTGGTTCTCGTACTAGTCCTCGTAAGATTCTCGACCATATCAGCCGATCCATCCAATTATACTTTTTCAGGTATGCTTACGGATAGTAATAACCAGCCCATTGTAGGTATGGGCGTTTTTCTGCAAGGTGGCGGCTCTGATCATACTGATGCAGCTGGTCATTTCTCTATGAGTGTGCCGCGCAATAGTTACACGTATCTTGAGTTCAGCGGTAGCAATGAAACGCTCGGAGCTTACGATTTGGCAAATATCGATGTCGGGCAACCGGGAGATGTAAATATTGATCTCACCAGCTCTGATGTGGTCAAAGATTTCTCACTGGATTTAGTGACACTAACTGTTGGCGCAAAGGATGGCGACGGTAATAATGCAACCGGTGCAACTGCTTCGTTTGCAACATACAATGCGGGGTCAACAACGGTGAGTTCAGGAACCGATACCTACGCGTTCACTAACAATTCTGTGGCAAGAAGCGGCCTGATTGATAATGCTGGCACATACACGTTTTTCGTACCCAGAGGTACCGTATATAACACGACGTACCCGAACAATCTTTGCGTATTTTTCATCGATGCTACCCATACGTGCACCACAAGCCCGTTCACGGCAACTACAAATACCTCAGTCGAGGTTAATGAGCCACCAACCAGTCATTTCTCTGGAAATGTAGTAGATGCTCATGGAAATCCTATATCTAACCTCGGCGTAAACATTCTTACGAACACAGGAAATCCGGTAACGCTCTCACACACAGACTCAAGTGGGCATTTCTCCATTGCGGTTCCTTCGGGCAATTACTCATACCTCCAGTTTTCCTCAAACGGGACATTCGTCGGCGGTGTTCATGTGGCGAACGTAGATCTGGGTAATGCGGGCGATGTGAATATGAATCTGTCAAACCAAGATATAACCCAAGATTTTACACTTGACCTTGTGCCAATGAGCATTACGGCCAAGAATAGTGACGGAACGCCTGACGCCGGTGCAACTGCTTCGTTTGCAACATACAATGCTGGTAATACTACTGTAAACTCGAATGGCAATAACTATTCATTTGCCAATCATTCCACTAACTTTAGCTATCAGACCGACAGCAGTGCCCAAGTGATCGCACTGGTTCCTCGCTGGACAAGCTACGACTCCACTTACCCGAACAATTTGTGTGCTTTTTACACCGATAGCGCCAGCACCTGTATCAATTCGCCATTTACCGTTGGTGATAGCATATCTTTAGCGATCATCAAGGGGCTGCATAACCCTATCGGGCTTTCGGCAAATTCACCTGCTACACATCCTCAACTTAGCTGGATCGCCGGTGCGGGCGCAGTGTCCTATAATGTCTACCGTGACGGGGTAAATGTAGGTAGCTCAAATTCCACTTCGTTCACAGACAACACCGCTCTAAGTGGTTTAAGGCACTATTACGTAACTTCTGTTAACTCTTTCGGCCAAGAAAGCACCGCTAGCAATACAATCGGGACGTCAGTAGATGCAACAGCTCCGACCATAACGTATTCAGTGTCACCCTTGGCCAACAGTAACGGCTGGAACAGCTCCGATGTTGTCATCACTTTTGCCTGCAACGACGACGTGACCGTTGTGTCCTGTACCGCTCCCATCACCTTAGCAAGTAATGGATCGGGACAGACCGTGACCGGTACGGCCGTGGACGAAGTTGGTAATACTAAGACTGTCACGACTGGCGCAATTAGTATCGACAAGACAAATCCAACGATAAGCTACAGTGTATCACCTGCGGCGAATGCTAATGGGTGGAGTAACGGCAACATAGTTGTTACGTTCACTTGCAGTGATGCGTTGTCGGCAATCCAATCCTGCACGTCTCCAGTGACAGTTAGTACTGAAAGTGGTTCTCAGACAGTGACCGGCACAGCGGTAGACAAGGCCGGTAATTCGGTCATCGTTACTACTGCAGCATTGAAGATAGACAAAACAAACCCGACGATCAGTTATACGCTAAGTCCGGCACCAAACGTGGCGGGTTGGAATAAATCCAGTGTAACAGTCACGTTTACCTGCGCTGATACCCTGTCTGGTATACAGGCTTGCAGTTCACCAGTCACGATCAGCACCGAGGGCGCAAACCAGACCGCTATGGGTGTCGCGACCGACAAAGCCGGCAATGCTACCACAGTCACGGTGACGGTAAAGTTAGATAAGACGGCTCCGGCTATATCAACCCCGACCATGAGTAGCACGCTTATTCTATTTGGCGGTACAGTAAATGTCGGTGCAACTACTTCAGACATCCTTTCGGGTGTGGTAGGTGGTGAGTATTACATCGATACCGACCCGGGCGAGGGCAATGGCACAGCGTTGACCTATTCGAGCGGCACCGGAAAGATTAGCGGTACGGCAACTATCCCAAGCAATCTGAGTATTGGTCAGCACCGGCTGTACATGCGATCTAGAGATGCAGCCGGAAACTGGAGTACTTCTGTGTCGGTAACGTTTAGATTTGTCTAGGCGTGTAGCTCGCGAAGCTGAGCATCGCAGGACATTAGAAGGTCAACTGTCCCTCTAATGTCTGGCTGAGAGCAATGTAATCAGCTAAAGAGGTTTCCAACACGAGCTGTCTCCCCTAACATTGCGGCTATACTAACCCCACCTATTTACTAATCAGCTTTCATCTAAAATATAGCGCTGATCGGGTCGGACAGTTATTCAAACTGTTCTGCTCAAGGGGGGGCGAATGCGTTAACGTGACTGGATAGTTGTAGTAGATATAAATTTACAAAAACACAAAAATGTTTTAGAATAGTACTCATGCAAGTGACCGAGTTTCAACTCAGTTTTTTTGTAATGCACCTTAAGTTTTTACCTACACACAGTTAGGAAACGCACATGCCTGGAAGAGGTAGTGTAAGCCCTGGTTTCGGTACGCCGCAACCGCCTCGTGCTCGCTTCAATGCATCATCTCGTCCTCCTCGAAAAGGCAGGCGGTGGATTCTGATTGTCACGATGATTCTCGCACTGGTCGTCGGCGGAGGTTTCGCTTATATCAAGCGTGACGTCATCAGTGACAAGTACGACTCGCTGCGCTACCCGGCTGCATCGATCGAGACCCCCACCGACCCTACGTTTACCTCGCCGGATGGCAAGGTGATGCTCAAGGTTCCCGACCACGCCCGAAAGAACGTAACTGACGTTACGTTCAAGTACGACAAGAACCATGCAGAAGAGCTCAAGAAGAGCTCGCTGCCGTTCAAGTGGTTGGGCACGCCCGTGGACATCACCCCGATGACCGGCACGCTGAAGTCCGACAAGGTGGCGGTGTCTATCAAGTACGACCCCAAGTTGATCCCGAAGGGCTTTAGCGCTCTTCAGGTCGGCATGGGAGTGTACGACACGAACTTCGAGACGTGGATTCCGATCCTTAATGCGAAGGCAGACGCTTCGACCAACACGGTCACGGCGCTTGCCCCGCACTTCTCGCAGTTCGGCGTCATCGTACTCGACCCTATGAAGCAGCTCGAGTTTGCTGGCAAGCAGATCAAGCTCGCCTGGGATGCGACCACGACGGTTGCTAAGGCGACCTTCGACATCGTCAGCGGCCTGACTCAAGAGCTGGTGAAGGACCTCGTCGGTCAAGTCGATCCGCTGTCGTGCAAACCCACCAGTACGCGCGTGCAGGCTACGACGACGGGTGATATCGGCAAGCTGCAGTCGTGCGTTGAGACATCCGGTAATAACGACCGGCTCCGTCTGAGCAATGGCTTCGCGTTCCCGCTCCTAACAGATCCCCTGCCTACGGGCATGGAGCTGGACATCACGGACATCACGACCAACAACCCTGGTGTTACGGAACTGTTGCGCGGTGCTTTCTGGGCTTCGCGGAACAAGGCGTATATTTCGGGTGCTAACCACTCCTCGATCACGGTGACGCCCCTCATGCAGGAGCCGACCAAGATCAAGATGGAGGTTGACTCCGAGGCGATCGCCTTCGATGTGGGCCTGGCCGTGCTCATGATCCTCGCCCCGGAGGGAGCTGCGGCCAAGACGGCTGCTACCACTGCACTTAAGTCCATCGTCGCCGGCAAGAAGATTGCCGACCTCACTGGCGTGGGTGCGAAGTGGTTCAACACCGCCTACGGCTTTATGGACTGCGTCGTTGCAACTTCGCATGACACATTCGTGTCGAACTTCGGCATCGGATCGGTCGACGCGGACGAGATGTTCACCAAGGACGGCTACGGAGACGCAGTCAACCTGGCGCACGATTGTTTGAGCACGCTGCTCGACGGATGGAATCTCAAGGGGGCTCTGGCAGATCTGCTGACCAACCTCAAGGTGATTCCCGAAGTGATCAACTCGGCTGTCTACATGACGGCTGACGCGCTCACGGAGAACCTTCCGTCGCAGTTCGACAGCATCAAGACGAAGCCGCTTTCGGTGACGATCAGCAGGAAGGACGTGTCTTCGAAGCCCGCGCCGGCCAAGCCGACGAAGGAGCCATCAGCAGTACCCACCTCCGCCGACGGAGTCGATCTCAACGACTTTGACGGTACCTGGTACCTGAACCACGGTTACGCTTCACTGTCCATCGACAAGCAATGGGGAGGAACGTTCAAGACTAAGTTCTTCGTAGACGTGTCCGTGGGACATGCCGAGAAGGGCTGGTACAACATCTCCATGCCCATGATCTACGCCCCTGGCGCTGACGGTGCCCTGAACGGCTACCTGGGTGTACCCACCTCAATGACTGAGTGGGATAACCCAAGCAGTACCATCAAGGCAACCGACGAGGCCAAGGCGTACTGGAAAGGAAAAGCGATCACGATCTTCACGACGGGAAACCCGCATGTCCTGAGATTGTCACCTGACGACCTGGCCCTCATGGGTCAGTCGAACATGTGCGATAAGTATGCCAACCAGCGGGCCGGCGACGGACCGAAGCGCGAAGAGCAGTACGTACAACTGTGTAACCAGTAAGAACCCGAGGGTGCGAAGGCTGCCTGATTCTATGTAGCCTGCAGTGGGGTAATGATTCTTCGTGAGCCTCGGCTTACGCTAACCATTACCTCACTGCGCCACCCCCCTATGTTCTATTTATTATCGAAACGTATCTTTACCATAGGCGGCTGACTCCCCGCAAAGCGGGATCAAAAATACCTCTCAGATCAACTCTGAGAGGTATTTTGTGCAGAATGGTTGGCCCCTAGTACTTTATACGGTGGTCGGCATGTGGAGTGGCAAGGGTCTTTGGCTGCATCTGTTCCCCAGTCGCCTTATCACCTGCTGTACGCAGCACAGCCTGGCCCATATCCGCGAGCGATGCGCCTGCCTGGGCGGTGGGAGTCTCCCAGTTTTCGCCCGGCGCGGTCGTCATGAACGAATAGCCATATGTTTTATGCGTGCGGGTATTGTATATTAGGCCCACATCATGACGGTTGTTACCATCTGGGTCATCTAAAATGCCGATCTTGTTGGCTAGTACAATGTAATCGTTTCCTGCCAGCTGACTCTTCACCCCATAGTTCGTGTAGATGTTAGTGACAAGCGCATTCTTTACATAAGCGCCATACGTGTCGTTTGTGGCCAATAGCTGTTGCAGTGCACTCAGTGAGTCTCGGGCAGTACTATTGCCAAGGTAAAAACGGTCGCTGTCCAGGGGTTGTAAGTATGTATGCTGCAAATGCAGATCACTCGTTATGCGGGTATTAACAGCTGCCGCGCCGCCCAGGGTTTTGTTTACTAGAATGCGCACAGCGGTATTGCCGGAGCGGTTGAGCATGTCAAAAAGCACATCCTGTAAACTGGCTTGCAGGGGTGCGCCAGGCTGATCATATACGCCTTCCCCTGCCCGCACGTCCGATGCGGCCCAAGTTAGTTGCTGATTCATCTGCAGCTTCCCGCTACGCAAATCTGCAAGCACTAGATCTGCTACCGGCACTTTATTGACACTAGCTGCAAATTGTTCGGTGTCTAGATTATGGCTGACCACGGACTGCTGCGTCTGCATATCTATTATTGATACGTCGGTCGTAACCTTGAGATTTTCGTTCTTGGCGATGATCCGGTCGACATAATTGCGTAGCAGGATGTTTTTGAATGCCTGCCCTACGTCGTCTCGTGATAACTGCTGGATGTCTGCTGGAGATACCACCTGGTTTGTAATAATTGGTTGCTGTATATGCGCGGGTGCTGTCGTCATAGGCGCTCCTTTGAAAAAACTAACATGATAAGAACTTAAAGTTTAGCATTGGAGCAGGGTCAGATTGGTAAGGATAATTACAGCGTACTAATTTGATCAGTGTATCGCTGCTCCTGCTAAGTATCTCTACGAAGTGCACAGGTATGTTTTTACTCGAAAAGTTCGAACTACAGTCTGGAACTCCGGTCAAACTGCTTTCCTATTCACCGAACGGATTGCTATTGTGGCTTGTATCCAGCGAGCGGAAGCGCTGCTTGTCCTTGTCGAAATACAACTCGATATTGCGCAGGGCTCCGTTACGGTGCTTCTTGATAAGGATGTCGGTGATGTTCTGGCGCTCGGTCTCGGGGTTGTAGTAATCTTCGCGGTAGATGAAGGCCACGATGTCGGCGTCTTGCTCGATGGAACCAGATTCACGTAAATCGGATAGTTGCGGGATCTGCGGGCTGCGGTTTTCCACGGAACGGCTGAGCTGACTGAGGGCGATGAGCGGGACATTCAGCTCACGAGCGACGCCTTTGAGGCCACGCGAAATCTCCGATATTTCCTGCACGCGGTTGCCTTCTCCGGCAAATCGGCTGCCACCGCTCATCAGCTGCAGGTAGTCCACGACGATCAGGCCGGGCTGGCGGATGTGGGCTTCGCGCCGAGCCTTGGTGCGCAGGTCGCTGACGGTAATACCGGGCGTGTCATCGATGTAAATCGGCGCTTCGCCGAGCACGCCCATGGCGTCGGCCAGTTTTTCGAAGTCATTGTCGGTCAGGTTGCCGGTACGGAGTGCCCAGGCATCGACGCCAGATTGCATTGACAGCAAACGGTCCACCAGCTGTTCCTTGCTCATTTCTAGACTGAATATGATAACAGGTTCTTTCGCGTCGACGGCCACGTTGTGCGCCAGGTTCAGCACGAACGCGGTCTTGCCCATAGATGGGCGGGCGGCCAGGATGAACAGGTCTGAACGTTGCAGCCCTGCCAGCGTATCGTCGATATCTTTGTAGCCGGTGGGGATGCCGCGGAGTTTCTTCTTGTCCTTATGCAGGTCGTCCAGGCGCTCGAAACTGGCGGTCAGGATCTCGTCGATGCCCACCACGGTCTGCTTGACGTGCTGCTGGCTGACGGCGAACAGCCGCGTCTCGGCTTCCTCGATCAGCTCTTTGAGCGGCTTGGATTCATCGCGGCCCAAGTCGGACATTTCGGCACTGACGGTAATCAGGCGGCGACGGAGGGCTTTCTGGGCGACGATATCAGCATATTGTTCGACATGTGAGGCCGTTGGCACGTAGTTGGTCAGCTCTGATAAGTACGATGCGCCGCCGACCATGTCCAGGAAGCCGGTGCCTTTCAGCTGGTCTGCCAGGGTCAGTACATCGATGGAAGCGCGCCGTTCGTAGAGTGCCATCAGGGCTTCATAGATACGGGCATGGCGCTGGTCATAGAAATCCTGCACGGTGATAGCATCGGCAATCTTGACGATGGCATCGGAATCAATCAGGATGGCGCCGAGTAAGCTGGCTTCAGCGTCGGTGTTCTGGGGCGGACCGGAAGGCATGTTCGGTGGTGGTCCGTAGTCCTGGTAATTATTTGAGTTCTGGCGTGGGTTAGACTGTGACATAAGTGTTCTAATTATGATTCTAGCAGCTCGGCCCCGCCGAAAATATTACTTATGGCAGAGACGTCAGCCGGTGCGGCTGCCGCCTCTGCTGCGGGCGCGTCTGATTCTATGAGGACGCAGCTGATTTCGAGCGGTGAGCCGTAGAGCCGTTCCACGACATCAGCAAAAATCTTGCGGTTTTTTGGCTCGTTGACGCGCTTTTGGTGAAATGCGAACTTGAAGCCCAGGATGAGCCTGCTGCCTTCCAGTTGAGGCTTAGCCATGCGGGCGATGCCGTACAGGGTGTTGTACTGGCTCTTGATTGCATCAAGGGATTTTTGCCAGAGCTCGATGACGTCGCCGGTGGTGGCGTCGAATGTGGCGGCGGTTACGGTGGGTGCAGCTGAGGCTGAAGGTGTCGGGATGGCTTGGGGGGCAGACGCTGCAGTGGCTTTAGGCGTGGCCTTTAGTGTCTGCGGAGCTGCTTGTACTGGAGCAGGGCTTGGCTGCGGCGCCTGCGCAGCTGTCACTGGGGCTGGTGTTGCAACTGTCTGCGATAATACTACAGGGGTCGTTGCCGGTGGGAGTGCAGCTTGGAGCAGCGTAATCTCAAGCAGTTGGCGAGGGCTGCGGGAGCCGGGCACATCGAGCAGGCGTGCCAGTAGGGCCAGCAATTGCTGCGCATTGTCCGTGCCTGCTAGAACCTGGGCGCGCAGTACGGCTGCCAGCTGGGCCGCGACTGCGGCGGGTTCAAAACCGGCAGCATAGATGGCGCTGAGCGTAGTGATGACCTGTCCGCCTTCTCCGCTTTGCAGCGCGTTCTGCAGTTCGCCAATCTGCTGAGCGGGTGCCAGTCCCAGCATACGCTCGATGTCTGCTCGCGTGACTTTCTCAGACACACTGCTGGCCTGGTCCAGCAGGCTGATACTGTCACGGAAACTACCTTCGCCGTGCTCGGCGATCAGGTCGAGTGCCGCATCATCGATGGTAATTTTCTCGGACTTGGCAATGGACCGCAGGTGCGCAATCACTTGTTCGCGTGGAACGGGCCGGAACGTATAGCGCTGTGTGCGGCTGACGATGGTTTCGGGCAATTTGTGCGCTTCGGTGGTCGCCAAGATGAAGACCACATGGGCCGGTGGTTCCTCAAGCGTTTTGAGCAACGCGTTGAACGCCTCGCGCGTTAGCATGTGGACCTCGTCGATAATGTAGACCTTGTATTTGGCGGCGGAGGGCGCAGTTGCTACGCGGTCGCGCAGGTCGCGGATCTCGTCGATCCGGCGGTTGCTAGCGGCGTCGATCTCGATGATGTCCAGGTGGGCTTCGTCGGTGTACGGCAAGCCGTTGATCTCGTGGGCCAGGATACGGGCGATAGACGTCTTGCCTACGCCGCGCGGTCCGGTCAGCAGATAGGCATGGCTAATCCGACCAGCCCTCAGCGCGTTCTTCAGCGTGGCCGTGATATGCTCCTGGCCGACAAGCTCGTCCAGGCTTTTTGACCGGTATTTCCGGTACAGTGCTTGCCCCATAGTTCCTTCTATTATACGTCTTCGGGGCGCAGGGGTCTGCTGTACTTTTTACGCCCGGGAAGGTGCGTGAGCCCGAGCGCCGCTCTCTACCAGATTTTTTCTTGGCTTAAGAATGGAAGGACATGATCGAGGGTCATAGGAGTCATTACGCAGGTGCATCTCCATGTCACTTCCATCTGGAGTCTGCCCAGAGACTATGCCTACTTAGGCAGCAGCTAGGGGAAGGAGATGATCATTGATTTTTGGGCGTAGCGTCGCCGTACCAGCGTAATAGCCACACTTGTGACTATCATGATACCTAATGCATATTGCCAGGGCATTGGTATCGCTAAAATGTTCCCTAGAGGGCTGCTTCGAGTGCGGCCCACTCGGCCTGCGTGTCATCCTCGGGGATGTTGACGCTGACCTGGTCGCCAGGCTTAGCTTTGAAGTACGTAACGGAAGCCAGCAATACGCGGAAATCCTTATCGTTGGCACTGACAAAATAGTGACCGTTTTCGAGCTTGAGTGTGCCTACCACCTGCTTGCGCGGGATAGGGCCGATCTGCTTGTAGAGGAATGCGCCGTCGTCGGCGATAGTGAGTTTGAGGATATCACCTTGCACCAGCTTAGACTTGCTGGCGTAGTTGGCGGGTACAGGATAGGTCTTGCCGTCGGAGCCAACCATGTTCTGGCCGTCAAAGACACCTTCAATGACTTTGCCGCGGACTTCCTCGGTTGGTTTAGCCTGGACGTGTTCATCGTCACCTACCAAGCTCACTAGGAGCTCATTGGCGGCGGCGAGGTTTGTTTCGGCCTCTTGAATAAGTGCCCGGAGCCGTTTGACTTGTTTCTCTGGTAGGTCTGCCATATTTATATCTCGTTTTCTCTCACCTTTTTCGCAGTTATTACCTGCATACACCTTACCTTAACCGTACCATACTACATTTTCCAAGTCAAAGATACTGATAATTTTAGAAAACTGTGGATAAATCGCGCACCTCTGATTCTTGCCCATATGCGTACTGTATGGCATATAGTATGAAATAAGATGAGAACGTTTGAATCAGCAGCCGCGGCCGAAGCTTTCATCAGTGAAGTCATCGACCAGCCGTTGGTGTCGGCCGTGCAGGAACCCCAGCCAGGCATCACGCTGGCTCAATCGGTCATGGAAAAACCTGCCGGTGCATTTGCAAATGTATATGACCTCTCTTTCGTGGATGAAGATGTACGCCCGGAGATTATTGCATTCGGCGGGCTCAACAGTACGCATAAGTTCTTGTCGCAGGGCGGCCGCCGGTACAATGTAGCGACAAGCGGCGGATTCTTCTATCTGGCGGATATAGGGAGTTCTACGCCACGCCAGCGCCCGCTCAATCTGAGCGTATCGGAGGGAGAACTGCTCAGCCTGCCGGTCGTAGACCGGTATGCGGTAATCGCCGGGTCGGATGACCTGACTGCGCGTAAGCTGGCTGCTCTTGGTATGTTGGATCTGAATGGGCGAAGCATCATGTGGTCAGGCTCACTTACCGATTACGACACAGAGGCCAAAGTATACGGTAACGGCAACGTGGTCATCAACCACCAGAATGATGCGCTTACGGGAACACAGCGTGTGCTCGACGAATCTTCCCGCTATACGCCGCCCATTGAGCAGGAGGGCTACAAGGATGTGGGCTTTATCAGTCGCGGGGACAATGAATTTGTGGGGGTGGGTGGCAGTAATGATGGCGGCGTTGATATCTTCGCGCATGATTTTGTCGTGCGATGCCCAGAAAAATACTTCCAGGGCGTCTCAGTGCTTACCGTGCAGACTATCGGCGGCATTTCCCTGGAACGCTTTACGGGCGGCGCATTCAGTGCCGGTCCGGCTTTGAACACGGCTGATTTCAGTAATGACCCCGTCAACCTGGACCGATCACTCGGTGGCCGTCCGCCTTTCGCGGATGTGGCTATGGCGCGTACGGTATTGTTTCGTGATGCCGAGGGCTATACCCACATTCGATTGTTCGACGGAAGGCCTGGCAGCCCTGTCTTCCCTGGTGTGACCCCAGATGAAGCTGTGCAGCAGATCGTGGCAGGCCATGATATCGTCTGGGGGTGCTTTTTGGATCCAGGCCAGACGGCTAAATTAAGCGTGCGTGAAGATGCGGGGGTCATGAGTTATGGTAACCGCCACTATATGCGCTGGCCCTCCCCGGCAAACCCGAACTTTATATGGACGCCTGAACTAGGGCGGCTGGTGGCGAATGTGATTGTCTTATAATGAGTACTAGTATGTATCCATCATCTAAACAGATAGACGCACTTCATAAAAAATATGCTCCGAGTAAAATCATGTACGACCTGGTGTTTGTGCACTGTCAGATTGTATGTGATATTGCCCTCAGCTGTATTGCAGCAAGGGGGCTTGCGGTCGACCCGGATCTGATTCGCGCTGGCGCCCTACTGCATGATATCGGAGTGTACCCACTATTTGCGGCTGATGGCGCAATGCGTGCGGGTGTCGCTTATATTACGCACGGAACCGAAGGTGAGCGTATCTTGAGGCAAGAAGGCTTGCCTGAAGCAATCTGGCGGATGGCGTCGCATCATACTGGCGTGGGGCTGACCATCCAAGACATCGAGCACCAAGGTTTGCCACTGCCTAGGCAGGACTACACGGCGGAGACCGAGGCTGAACGACTCATTATGTATGCTGATAAATTCCACTCCAAAACCACGCCGCCTTACTTTAATAGCTATGAATGGTACCGGGCGGATGTGGCAAAATTCGGTCAAAATAAGGTGGATAAGTTTGACGCTCTGGCCACTGAGTTTGGTGTGCCCGACCTGGTGCCACTGAGCGCACGCTACGGCTTCGTTATCCGCTAATCTTAGAATAGAAAATACCCCTGTTGCCAGGGGTATTTTCGTATGTCGGAACTCGTAGACTAGGCGAGTTCTACGGTAGCGCCAGCGGCTTCGAGAGCCTTCTTGGCAGCTTCAGCGTCATCCTTGGCAGCGTGCTCAAGCACGGTCTTTGGAGCGCCATCAACGACAGCCTTCGCTTCGCCAAGACCAAGACCAGTCAGGTCCTTAACAGCCTTGATGACAGCTACTTTCTGGCTGCCAGCGTCCTTCAGGACGACGTCGTATTCACTCTTGCCTTCGTCGGCAGCAGCGGCACCTTCAGCAGGTGCGGCAGCAACAGCGACAGCTGCAGCAGCTGGCTCGATGCCATATTCGTCCTTCAGGACGTTCTTCAGTTCGTTTACTTCGAGGACAGTCAGCTTAGTAAGCTCTTCTGCCAGTTTCTTTACATCAGCCATGTGGTTGATCTCCTTCAATTAGTTTAAGCGGTCGTAGTGCCTACGCGGCAGTGGCCTTGGCTTCTATACCGTCAAGCAGGGCGTGCAAGTTGCCAGAAAGTGCGTTCGTAACGTCGTTGACCGGAGACAACAGTGTTGCGACCACCTGGGCGATGAGCTGGTCCTTGCTTGGTAGGTTAGCCAATGCCTTGACTTCGTCTGCGCCAATAAATTTGCCTTCGCCGGTGATGGCGCCTACGAACTCCAGCGTGGGGTTCTTTTTGGCAAAGGTGCTCAGGATCTGAGCGGGTGCGACTTCGTCGTCGGCGTTAAATGCATACAGAAGCATACCTTGCAGGTCGCTGGTGTCAGCTTCACGAGTGCGTTCGTTTGCGGCGAGGGCCTTGATGACGAGACGGTTTTTGACCACCTTGACTTTAGTGCCGTTGCTGCGGGCTTCGCGCCGTAGGGCCTGCA
Organism: Saccharimonadales bacterium (SeqCode); assembly: GCA_035479715.1. Taxonomy (GTDB): domain Bacteria; phylum Patescibacteriota; class Saccharimonadia; order Saccharimonadales; family UBA4665; genus JAJZCD01. The sequence goes on from DATIIK010000012.1 coordinate 89,262, forward strand.
AAGCTTTTACGGTCGTACCTTGGTATTTGGCGACAACCGTCATTTTAGAAGTACCGAGCAGGTCCGAAACCTCGGAGACTACATCGTTCTTCTGATTCTTGCTTAATGCCATATTCGTAAATTCCTCCCGGAATTTAGTTGTTTATTCGTGTGCGGCGTTCGACCTTTATTAGTGCCGCAAACAAGTGTTGTTACAAAGAAAACCTTCGGTGTTACCGAAGGTTTGACTCTATGAGATGATGCTCAAAAACAAAAAGATTTTTCGCAACCTCGGTAGCATTCTTAAGGTTTGGTCGAGAACGATTAACCCGCTACTGTCTTTGGTAACGTAAGCCAGTATATCAAACAGGGGCGGATGGGTCAACTGCCACGGCATTTTCAGCAAGCTGGGACGCGTGCATAGTTTGAGTCAAAAAATCGTAGAGCGTTGTATGGAAATTGGCCACAGCTTCCAGGGGTACGTGTTCATTGTTGCCATGCTGATTTTGGCCAGCAATACCAAAATCGCAGGCTTGGCCGCCGACCTCGGCATAATACCGGCCATCATTGGAGCCATTGCGCTGTACTAGGCTGAATGGGTGCCCTTCTGTCCGTTCTGCAGAAGCTTTCAGCGCTAGCAGTAGCGGATTATCAGGACTGGTGTACATTGGTTTTCCGCTCAGATGGAGCGTAATCCGCGAGATAGTTGGATCGATACTTCGGAGATGTGCCTGAAAGTTCTCGAATGTTAGGCAATGTTCATCATCTGCCGCGTAACGTGTGTCTATGTGTGCTAAGGCCAGATCTGGCACCTTGTTGTGGCTATCATTCACCGTACGGATAGAGGTTAGTGTAATGGTGGTGTCGGGTGTTTCTTCGGCGGGGGTTGGATAGTGTTCATGCAGCCGGTTGGCGAAGGCGGCCGCCTTGAGTGCTGCGTTATCACCCCGCCACGGATACGCCCCATGTGAAGCGCTGCCAGTGAACTCCAGAGTGGCCTGAATAACACCCTTGGTGGCGTTGGCGATCTCATACACATCGGGAGTGCGACCACATTCACCGCAAATTACGAAGTCACTCCGTACGCCCTGCTTGATCTGATATTGTGTGCCGTTGATTCCAGAGGCTTCCTCGTCGCACACAAGCTGCAGGCCAAGCGCGTAGGGTGCTCTATCTACGAATTCGCAAAAGATATCAGCCAGCACAACGGCTGCAGTCTTCATATCGTAGGCGCCACGACCGTACAAGGCATTGTTTTCTACTTTGGCGGTATATTGGTCGGGTGCTCCTGGTACGACATCGATGTGGCCGTTGAGTATGATGTGGAAGCGATCAGGCCGGCTCCCGGCTCGATATGCGAGCAGGCTGGGTATACCGTTGCTCTCAAACTCTTCAATCGTAATAGACTTGTTGCGGGAAAGTAGTAAATCCCGTATCAAACCGTATGCTTCCCGTAAGCCGGAGGGATGGTCCGCGGTCGATTCAATAGCTATAAGTTGCTTTGCTGCTTCGATGATTTCTATCTGATTCATGGATTCGTAGGTTCAAAATAAAGTGGCGCGCCACAACGATTTACGGGCGCGCCACATTGGTGCCGAAAACCAATTTTAGTATAGGTACTGGCTGTTTCCACTGTCAAATGGCACAAACGTTAATCGCCGAACGGTACCTGCTCAGTGCCGGTTAGTGAATTGAAGAAGTCTCCTGACATATCTTCAGCCAAGGCGGCACGGGCTGCCGCTGCGCACACAGCTTCAAAGTACTCTGCCCTATCGGCATGTGATTCGCCGCTATCTGGATTGAATTTGTTAGGATTACTCATGATTTTTCTCCTTGAATTAAAAAGTAGACTTCTAGTCGAAGCCTACTTGAGTTGTAAGGGGCTGTGCTGGACGGCGTTAGTGCCGCGAGACTTCGACCGTAGCGAAGCACAGCCCCCGAAGGCCGAGAATGACGAGCATGTGCTTGAATATGGTTTGCATTACCACTATGGTACGCCCCTTTTGCGCTCCAGTCAAATAGTGATTAATGCTTCGGTGGGGTTTTAGGTGTTTCCTGGGCTGTAGATTCTGAAGTATTCTCGAGGAGACTAAGCTTGTATTGGGTGTATCGCTCGGCGGCTAAACGTGCCAAGGCCGGGTCTTCGCCTTGGTTCACAAAAATCATGGCCTCGGCCAGCATGGGGTGTATCTCGGCGATTCTTTGGTACATGGTCTGTGCTACGCGGCGGTATGCGGAGTGACCCTGTGGCCCGGTGCGCAGTTCGAGCATCTGGAAGGCCTGCCGCGCATTGATGGTGAGTTTCCAGCGCAGGTTACTGCCCTGCAGTACCGCATATTGCGCCATAAGGTGCCCTTCATCTGCCTGCAGCGCACTATAGAGCTCTAGGCTGAGCGCAAAACACTCCTCGAACGGTTCGACCAGTCCTGCATCCTCAACGAACTGGGGCATGTCGTAGCCAAGCCGCGGGCTGAGCTCCTGCCACTCCAGGTCATCGACCATACGGTGGCGCTGCAACGCTTTGAACACGCCATAATCTGTTACAAGATCAAAGCTATAGTGGATCTTCTCGAGTGCCCTACCCGGACGGTGGCGGCGGTTGAGGCGTTCACCCATGTACGTCTTGAACACATCGAGTTTTTGGTCGTAGCTCCAGCTGGCGACAATCTGTTTTAGGTCGGTCAGCGGCAAGTCGGTGTGCTCGTACAGCATGTCGGCTACGATATCGAGCTCATTGGACATCGTGTGGTTCACGAGCGTCACGGCCTCGCCCGGCGCAGTATGCTGCGCCGGCAACAGCTTGTCCGCGAGTGCTTTGACAGCGGCATAGGTAGTAGCGCGGTACGCGATCATGGCGCCGCCGCGGTCAGGCTTGTCTGCTCGCTCCAAAAATACTGGCATCACCTTGCGGAGCTGCACCAGCATCTCTTCGCCCACGCGACGAGCCTCGGGCAGCTCATCACTGAGTAAGTGCATGATGAGGCTTTCAAGCGCCTGGCCGGAAGCGTAGATGCCGACGGTGCCGGTGTAAGCTACGGGCAGTACACCGCGTATAGCATCGCAGGCCTGTGCCTTTGTGGCGCTGCGCCAGGCACCATCACGTTCTGCCTCGGGAGTGTCGGAATTTTGCCTGACATACGCAGTCATCTGCTGGACCATCGTAGAATACAGATCGAATATCCGGTTCATAGTACGGATATACTGGCTGCGCAGCTTACCATGCAGTTCTTGTGGTATGTAGAACTTGTAGTGGCCATGGACGTCTTTTGCGTCGAAGTAAATGTAGCGGGTGGACTGTTCCAGGTAGGCTGCGAGCCGTCCCCACTCCAGCTTCTTGGCGACGAGGTTGCTCGCGTTTTCGACGACGACATGTTGGCCAGCAAGCTGCTGCACGGAATCGTCGCCGTAAGCTGTGATCACCCGCCGGAGGAGCTGCTCGTCCTTTTCGGTCTTGCCGATGAATTCGTCGAGTAGAGTGACGCGCATGTCATCTCCGCGCCGACTGAGGCGCGCCATGGCGGCGGCAACTGTGATTGGCGAGATCTTATCGGTAAAACTATATACAGAACTCTCGGTGCTGGTAACAAAGTCAGCGATTGCTGCCTTGCCTGCTGGAGTGATGGCGACCGATCCGTTGGGCTGCTTCTGGGTCCAGGGCTCATCTGCTTCTTGCGCCGCAGGCAGGGTGTCGGTCGGAGTTTGGGATGGTGTCTCGGGCTCGGCGGGTGAGTCGGTGGAGTAACGGATGTCTGTGGCTATGGGGGGCTCAGCCTGGGCTATTTTGGTTGCCGGTCGTGCTGCTAACACTTCGGCGACAGATTGAGGTGAAGAAGATTTGCTACCATCACGTATGGCGAGCGTCCGGGTCACGTGCTGCCAGACCTGCTTGAAAACGGTATCGATGTCATCGGTCGCATACACGACCGGCAGGTTACGCTGCTTGGCTTCCCAAAGGTAGCCGGCCCGGACACGTTCGTAGAAACTGTCGTCGAGCTCGGCAAAACGACCGTGGTTGGTGGCGCGTTTCTGGACACGATCGCGCAGCACCCGTACTGGCGCATCAAGCACCATCATCAGGTCCGGCTGCATGTCGCCTACTGCGAAATCGATGATCTCATTGATCTTGGCGTAGTCAGTAATGTCACCACGTCCGTAGTACTGGTTCGCGAGCGTTGTCAGGTAGCTGCGGTCGACCAGGCATGTTACGCCATTTTCTACGGCATTACGGATAACTTCGAGCGATTGGACGCGTGCGGCATTAAAAAGCAGAACCTCGGTGCGCGTAGTCATAGGGAACCGCGGATCGAGTAGTAGGCGGCGGAGCGCCCGTGCGGTCAGATCGTTCTGGCTGTCGGGCTCACGCATGACTTTGACGGGCAGTTGGGCGGCCTGCAACTGATAGGCCAGCATCTGTACCATCGTGGTCTTGCCGACGCCTTCCGCGCCTTCGATAACGATGTACTTACCCCTATTCATAGCTCATTCCCTCAATTTTGGTTGGCATAACCCGCTGATCGCGCCAGGCCTGCGGCAACATAAGGCTGGGCGACCACGTGCTGACAAGCGTATCCAAATCGGTACCTTGTTGGTATTTGCCGCTGAAGCCGCCATCGCGGCCACTGCCGTAGTTGCCTTCGACCTCACCGGTCTCGTGAAAGATGATTTGGGCGATACGCTCACCCACGGGCAGTACGACCGTCTCACGATGGTTAAGGTTGTAGATTTCCAGCGTGAGGCGGTTGATGTATCCCGGGTCAATCCAGCCCGCATCAAAACATACGGCAACACCGTTGCGGCCCCATGAGGACCGGCTGCGGACCTCACAGGCGCCTGGTGGCTTGATGCCGAAGAATTCGTGTGTATGTGCCAGGATGCGTTCACCGGGCTTGAGCGAGATGACCGGATGGTCTTCCGGAATGCCCGCGATAGGCTTGAAGCCATTCAGTGTGCACCACTCGGCGTGCGGCATGGCTTTGTATGGCCCGTCGAAATACCGTTCGATGTCTTCTTTGTCGAACGGATTGTAAATAGTGCGTTCGTTGGCGGGTTCTATCCGATAGAAATAGTAGCCGAGGGTGACATCCAGACTGGCGTGCGAGACGTTTTTCGGATTGTAGGGGTGGCAGACGATATGGTTATCGGCGATATATTGCCGGATCTGTGTATTGCTGAGTACGCTCATAATAACGCCGTAGTTCCCTCCTTAGTTCAGCGCGAGAGCTCCCAACCTGCTTTCGACTGCTGCTCATTGTAGCGGCTCGTACGCCTTCCGAGCAAGCGTGAACGTAAGTTTTACAATATGCCAAATCGCTGCATGGATATGCCCGGTACACTGGGTGATGACAATGGCTGCATGCTGCTATGCATCACTAGGCGTTCCATGATGCAGAACACACAGTACCTAAAGCTCGGGTCTACCACTGTTAAGAAGATTGGCTATGACAGGCGAAATAAAAATAACGCCGGATAATTTCCGGCGTTATCGTGCAAAACTGGACGGGTACCGATTACTCGGTGGTAGCGACAGTGATGCTTGGACCCATCGTAGTTGTCACGTGGATGGCTTTGATGTAGTTGCCTTTGACGCTGGCTGGCTTGGCTGCACGGATGTTGGCCATGACTGCCTGGGCGTTTTCGAGCAGACGGGCGCCGCCGAAGCTGACCTTACCGACGCTCAAGTGGACGATACCGGTGCTATCGACGCGGTATTCAACACGACCGGCCTTTGCTTCCGCAACGGCCTTGGTAACGTCGTTCGTGACGGTTCCGCTCTTGGGGTTCGGCATGAGGCCGCGTGGACCAAGCAGACGGGCATACTTACCGAGCTTCGCCATGTTCGCAGGGGTTGCGATCAGGATGTCGAAGTTGATAGCGCCCTTCTCCAGATCTTTAGTGATGGTTTCGAGGCCGCTCAGGTCGGCGCCGTCGACGGTGTCATCAGAAAATACGGCGACACGGATAGTGCGGCCGGTGCCCTGCGGCAGGACGAGGTTAGCACGGATGTTCTGGTCGGCCTGGCGTGGGTCTACACCCAGGTTTACGTGCAATTCAACGCTAGCGTCGAACTTGACGCTGCTTGTCTTGGTGGCGAGTTCAAGAGCCTCTTTCAGGCTGTATACTTTGCCCTTTTCGACCGCTTCTGCTGCTTTGCGGTAACCCTTGCTGCGGCGCTCGAGGCGACTACGCGTAGGTGTAACGGGCTGCTTGGGCTTTGCGGCTTCTTCGGCTTCTGCTTCGGCGCGGTGTTCCTGGCGCTCGACCTTTTCTGCCTTAGCTTCTGCTTCAGCAATGCCCTTGGCGCTGCGCTTGCCGGCCTTGGCAGTTGCTGTATCGGCAGCTACTTGCGCTTCAGCAGCGCGAGTTTCACTATCGTTTTCAGAACTCCCATGTGCTTGCTCCTTTGCTTCCACTGCTTCGCTAGCTTCGGCGTTTACGATTGCGTCTTCGATTTCGGTCGAAACGTCGGTTGCTTTCTTCTTGGCTTGTGCCATTTTCTAGTATCTCCTTTTGTGGTGCGTGCGGCTACATAAGCCTCCCACAATTAGTTAGTTCAAAAAGTCGGGATCGTCGGCCAACTGGCTGGCGTATCCGGGGAACAGGTTACCCCATTCGTTGAGCAGCTGCATGCCGCTGCGGATGGCCGTATAATCACCTTCCGCTGCGCCCGCGGTGCCCTGTCGATGCAGTGTAATCACTGCGTTTTTAAAGTCGTGGTACGACACGTCGCTGGTCGAGAGCGGGTGCCGGCTGTATGTTTGTTGTCCCACCCTGGTTATTCCAGAGGTGGACATCGATTTAACCCTCGATTTCGACGCCCATGCTGCGCGCTGTGCCGGCTACCATCTTCATGATAGCTTCCACGTCGTCAGCATTCATGTCAGCTGCCTTTTCTTCGGCGATCTGACGGAGCTGAGCCTGGGTCAGCTTCTTACTTACCTTTTCGCTGTTTGGGCGACCTGAGCCCTTCTGGATACCCAGAGCGGCACGGATGCGGTCGTCAGTCGGTTCGGCCACGACACGGAAGTCCATGCTGCGGTCGTCATAAATGGTGAGGTGTACGGTGACCGTCTTGCCCATCATATCGCGGGTCTGGTCGTTGAACGGATTGATGAAATCCATCATGTTCACACCGTACTGGCCGAGCGTGCTACCAACTGGTGGCGCTGCGCTTGCCTGACCAGCCTTAATTTTCATTTTCAGGTTTGCTTTAACGGCTTTTGCCATTAGTCTTTCTCCTTCTATTACGAACGTTCCCTAGCCCAGCGAGTGCTGGTTTGAAGCGCCGGTACTGGTTCTCCTACCTTTTAGTAGTGCGTAACCCTGTTATTTTACGCTATTTTGAATAAAAAGTCCATGCCCTAGGCCTGGCGTGGACCGCGGATATCCATGGCTTCATCCCACGCTCGCCGACGGTGCAGATCTGGGTCGGGTATATCGAGCAAAGCAATACCTTCGGCATCTGAGCGACATGTCTGATAGGGGATGCCAGCTAAAGAGGTACGCCGTATGCGGCCGTCTTCTATTCCTACGAGCAGATCACAGCTCTTGCCGAAAGAATCTTGGAACACACAGAATGTGGCTACGGCGCCTAGTTGCTCCGGAGCCCGTGCGGCGCATGATGCGGCCTCATGGTCAGATATCTGTTCCATCGGTGTTCTCGGGGGCTGCGGGTAGGATACGTCCCCAGGCTTCTAGTCGTGCACGGTGAGGACATGCTATCGTGCCAAGTTTGCGCCGGTCGAAGCTGGCAACCTGCGGTGATCTGCCTGTCTGCAGAGGATTTTCCGCGATTCCTTCTATGGCGACATGACACTGCAAAAGCGCTTTGCTGGCACAGTGCAGGGTGACAGGAACGGCTGCGTCGCCCGTGCGTGCGCGCTCACTCTCGATGTCAAAATGCTCTTCCACTACAAAACCGTGCTCCGCGGCGGTGGGATTGCCGGTTTCTGCTACGAGCGTAAGCCCTGCTAAAAGGCAGGGGCGTGAGAAATGTCTGAACCAGTCCAATGCAACGATGGATATGTCCCCGTCATCTGGAAATACTTCAGGCATAATTCTGCAAGATGATTAGACGCGCTTAACCTGAAGGCTATCGAGCTCAACAGGTGTTTCGCGGCCGAACATGTTCACAAGTACCTTCAGCTTGCCCTTCTGGGCGTCGATCTCATTGATAGAGCCGTCGAAGCCCTTGAACGGACCGTCGGTGATGTTCACGACTTCGCCGAGGCTGTAATCGATCTTGTGCTTCGGCTGTTCAAGGCCCATGCGCTTCTGGATCTTTTCGATTTCTTCGGGGTCAACAGGAGTCGGTTCGGTGCCACTGCCCACAAATCCGGTCACGGATGGGGTATTGCGCACGATGTACCAGGCATCTTCGGACATTTTCATCTGCACGAGTACGTAACCCTGGAAAATACGCTTCTCGACCACGCGGCGCTTGCCGTTCTTGATCTCGATCTGCTTTTCCTTTGGTACGAGCGCCTGGAAGATCTTATCCTTCATGTCGAGGGAATCGGCGCGTTGGCGGATGGATTCAGCGACCTTTTCCTCGTAGCCGCTGTACGTATGGATGGCGTACCATTGTTTACTGGTGTCGTAGCGTTTGCTGCTCATAGATTATTGCTCCTATAGGGGTATGTGATTATTTCAGTAGAACTTGCCTGAATAGCTTGTCGAGACCGTAGTCGACTACGGCGATCAGGGCGCCGAAGATGATGGAAAAGATGATGACGGCGGTAGTCAGGCGGCGGCCTTCACGCCTAGTGGGCCAGGTGACTTGCCTCAGCTCCCGCCAGCTGCCAGCGAAGAATCCGAAGCCCAGGATGCGGCCCAAAAGGCGCATCGGTGGCAAGCGGAAGAACCAGCGGAGGCCATGGCCTATTTGCTTGAGCGGTGGTTTGTGTGCAGTCCACGCAAGGCCGCGGCCAATCATGCGGATTGGCCAGAAAAAGCCTCGGAAAAAGATGCGGGCTAGGCTCTCGTCGTTATTGGACTGCTGTTGGTCTGATTGAACGGTGCGTGCCACCTCTGGTATACCTCCGAAGTCTCTTGCTAATTAAAAAGCCTACAGTAGTTGTAGGCATTACCTGTCAAGCATAGCGTATGTACCGCTCCGCCGTCAAGCTGGTATAGTAGTAGGTAATATGTATTGGCTTATTGGCCTGTTTACGCTCGAAGCGATTGTTGAGGCTTACTTGGCCGCTGCAGGATTTGAGGCTCGTACCTGGCTTCGCAATGTCTGTTGTGTCGTGTGCGCGGTGGCCCTAGTTGTCTCGACACTTGGCATGGTGCTGCTCCACTGGCGGATATGGCTGTGGGTGGCACCGGTGAGCGGCTACCGGCTTTTGAATATCCTGCGGCTCTACCGGCGGCGCCTGCCAGCGAACCAGCTGCGTACGGCTTCGGTGCGGGCCTTCGGCTGGCTGCTAGCTGGCCAGCTGCTGCTAGTGACAGTGGCGTGGGTCATCCGGCATTTTCATGCTGGCACGCAGGCTATCGCGGCACTTGCGGCCCTGCAGCTCTTGGCGGCCCTGGTGTTGCTGCGTACGACGGTGCATACCTGGCGGCACGCTGCCCCCAATGGGCCTGCCGAACCGCTATCAGACCGGGAACTGCCTGCCGTCAGCATACTGATTCCTGCTCGAAACGAAACGGAACAGCTGCAGCAATGCCTGCAGTCACTTGTCGCCTGTAACTATCCCAAGCTTGAAATCATCGTGCTGGATGACTGCTCAGCGGTACGCAGGACGCCAGAGATCATCCGCAGTTTCGCTCACGACGGCGTGCGGTTTTTACAGGGTACGCCCCCCGATGAAACGCATTGGCTGTCAAAAAACTGGGCTTACGAGCAGCTCGCCCGCGAAGCCAGCGGTGAGCTGCTGCTGTTCTGTGGCGTGGACGCGCAGTTGCAGCCTGATACGCTCCGCCAGCTGGTACAGATGTTATACGTGCGCAAAAAGGATATGCTGAGCGTCATGCCCCTTAGGTCACATGCGGTTTCAAAAGATTATGCGTTGCTGCAGGCCATGCGTTATTACTGGGAGCTATCGCTGCCTCGCCGCCTGTTCAAGCGTCCGCCAGTGCTGAGTACCTGCTGGCTGATCAAAAAAGCAGCATTACAGCATATGGGTGGTTTTGAGTCCAACTCCCGTTCTATAAATCCCGAAGCAGCGTTCGCTCGCCAGGCGGTCGTTACGGACGCATACGCTTTTATCCGCAGCAATGATGAGCTGGGTCTCTATAGCAACAAACCGGGCAGCGAACAATACGGTACGTCGGTGCGGGTGCGGTATCCGCAGTTGCACCGCCGGCTTGAACTGGTGGCATTTACCGCCGCGTTCGAGTTCGTGTTCCTGCTTGGGCCACTGATCGCGCTCTGTGGTATCGGCTATCTGGCGCGCAATATGGCGTTCGTGGCAATATGGATAGTGGCGTTGGCGTGCTTAATGGTCACTTATAGCATCGTGGTGGTGGGCGCACGGCTGACAAGTCCATGGTACGGCTGGGCTCTCATGCCGGTCGCCCTGGCTATCGATATGGTCATGCTCCACATCTCTTTCTGGAAGTATGAGTTCGGTGGGGTGGAGTGGAAAGGCCGCAACGTCTGCATACCGGTGATGCGAATCGAATCACGCCTCCCGAAAGTATGATAATTATTGCGGGAGGTAGAGCTTGATGGCTGCCCCCGAAGCGTCTACTGAAGGTTCGGTATAAAAATCGTAAAGGTTGAGCCGTGGTTAAGCTCGCTTTCCACGCTGATCTCGGCGTGTAACATACGTGCCAGTTTCATGGTTACATACAGACCAAGCCCGGTGCCGTTGCTTTGGCGGGTGCGGTAATCTTCGCTCCGGAAAAATTTATCAAACACCTTTTCCTGATCGCTCTTGCTAATGCCGATGCCCGTATCGCCGACACTGAACCGTACACCTTTGGCGTCGGATTTGGCGCCGATGGTCACGCTGCCCTTCTCGGTGTACTTTATGGCGTTCGTCACAAAATTCTGCAGGATTTCACGGGTGTAGAGCTTACTGGAATGGAGCGTTTCCAGATGCGGGTCAAAATTGGCATGCAGCTCAAGGCCTTTGGCTTTGGCCTGTTCCTGATAATCTTTGACCAGCTCATCTACTATGTGGAATGGATTGACCGTCTCTACCTCCACCCTGAGCACGCCGCGTTCAGCGCGTGATAGCGTGGCCAGGTCGTTCACGAGGCCGGCTAGGAATAGCGTCTGTTCGTGTGCGGCTTTCAGCGCGGCTTTGACTTCATGCAGGTTGCCGCCCTTTTGGGCCAGAAACAATGCATTGCTGATGTTACCTTCGGCGATGGCGATCGGTGTGCGCAGCTCATGGCTAACTACGCTGATGAATTCGTCACGCTCTTCTTCGAGTGACTTCTCCCGGGTGATGTCACGCAGGAGCAGCACGAATCCGCGGTCACCGGTAGCACCGTAACCTAGATATACGGGAGCGATGGACAGGTAGAGGTTTGCCTGGCTGCCATCATGATAACGCAGTAGGTAGTCGCGAGTGGTGGTGGGTGTCTTGGTATTTTCTACCAGCTTTGTCACGTCGACAGGCTGGCCGTTGTTGTCGAAAAGCTGTAAGACACGGTGGAGCGCACGGCCCTGCATGCTGCTGTTGACATCCAAGATGTTCAGGGCTGCACCGTTATAGAGCACCACCTTGATGGTGTCATCCACGGCAATCACCCCATCCGCCATGCTGGCGATAAGGCTGGTGAGCCGTTCATGCTCTAAGGCGGCCGTTTGTGACTCGCCTGCTTTGACTGGTTTTTTGGTAGCCACTATGGCACCATTATGCCATAAGCAGTACGCTACAGGCTAACGTCTTATGACGGTTGCCAGGCGCCGATGGTGGGCTGGTGTTTGCGCAGCTGTCTGCTGAGCTCACGGGCGCGGGGCTCCATGGCCAGTAGCTCCTCCCAGAAATCAGGTCCGTGGTTCATTTCCAGCGTATGTGCCAGTTCGTGCAGCAATACGTAATCGATGAATTCCCAGGGCAGCTCCATCAGGAACAGGTTGAGCGTGATGGCACGGTGGCTGTCACAGCTGCCCCAGCGCCGTTTCAACTGCTTTACGGCAAAACCGGTGAACGACATTCCATGCTTGTCGGCGAGTGACTGCAATCGGGGCTTCAGCAGCCGCTCGGCCTCGCGCTTGAGGGCACGGATACAGGTCTGATAAGCACGGGCCTGTACCTCCGTATCTGTCACAGTCTCGCCGGAAGCGAGCCTGATGATTATTTCAGTGCTGGTCACCCGGCCTGTAGCCGACTGGCTGTCCAATGCGTGCTCAAAACGCAGGTGGTGCATCTTGCCGATTTTCTGGCCCTGAACGAGCAGCTGCAATGGTCGTTTAGCAAGCTGCAACTTGATCCAGGCAGCGTGGCCTTCCGCAAAGGCCTGGCCGTCGTGGAATGAGGTCCAACGCGGCATGCTGACGCGGACACCGGTGGGCGTGACGCTGAGGCGCAAGGAGCGGCTGCCGGCGCGTTTCACTAACGTCACCTCGCCGATTTCCGGTAGGTGTATCTTTTTTGTTGCTATGGCTACTCCCTCAGGCGTCGGAGAAGATTAACGGATGGTTATATTACGACGGTCAAGGTCAACCCGTCCGGCGCGCAGGTTCGGGACAAGGTTGACAAGGCCTGGTTTACCGATCTGGTTGGCACTTGGGTCCAGGTTGATAAGTCCGCGTTCCTGCAGAGCCCGCAGGAATGCGCTCTTCTGCGTGGTAAACACGTGCTTACCGCTGATGACGACGTAGTGTTCGGTAACGTCTGGGTTCTGCATACCTGTAGCCTGAGCATCGAAGGCAGCACGGTCCAGCGGTTGTGAGTAGTGGTCGTCCAGCTTGCGGCGGTCACGCTTGCTGGCGCGCTGGAAGGCGCTTTCGGAGTCGATCTGCAACCATACGACCACCGTTTCAGCGCCGGCTTTGGCAGCCATGTTGCGTAGGTTACGACGCTGTGACATGCGTAGTGCGTTCATATCGTACACCACGCTGACACCGGCGTTCAGGAACTCACCTGTCATGTAGTTCATCAGGCTCTGCACCACGTGATTCTCATCTTTGCTATTGCTGGGATGTTCGAATAATTCAGCGCGGATGCGGTCGCTCTGCACGTGGGTTGCGGCAATGGTGTCGCAGAGCTGCCGGGCAAAGAAGGTCTTGCCGCTGCCGGGGTAACCATATAGCAGCACAAAGAGGGGTTTGAGCGGAACTAACTTAACCATGTCATCCTATTTATAGCAGAGTTATGAGGCGTACGCAACGCGCTAACAGATATGGCTTATGGTTTTTACCGGTTCGTGGCCATATAAAAAGAGCCTGGAAATCCAGACTCTCTTTATATGGTGGGCGCTGAGGGGCTCGAACCCCCGACCCCCTCGGTGTAAACGAGGTGCTCTAGCCAACTGAGCTAAGCGCCCTAAGGAATCTCTGCTATTCTACAAGACTATCCTTATATTTTCAATACTGGGGTGATGACAACAGGCTTACAGATACTGCCGTGCAACGGAGACGGCGCCTATGCGCTGCCCGGTAGCTAGCGTCGTTTGTATGTCGTCTAGTATGGCGTTGGTATGCTCAGCTCCAGGTATCCGCTGGCTGAGACTGTCAAAGTCGGCTCGGTACTCCTCAGGCTGATCGGAGTCATCGAACCAACTGGTCCCGCCGCCGGTCCATTCAGTATGAACTGCCATTGGTCGTCCTTGTGAGCTTGCGAGGCTGAACGGGTAACCTCCGCGCGGCAGCATGTCGATCGCCGGCGGTGCGACCTGGATCGAAACAGTCGGATTTAACTCCTTTTCGGTGGGTTTTGTATGTCGCCCATACGTATTGAGGTGCTGCAAGCCTCGAATGATGGCCGATACCTCGTCGTACCGGTGTTCTGGCGAGCGCCCTTCACTGCCTATAGGACGGTAGAAAACCAGCTCATCAATGATAATACGCAATCCCGGACCGCCAGGGCCAAGTAAGTATGCTGCCCGATTCCTGCGCAGCTGCGCATAGAGTACTGTCTGGGCTTCGTCTTGCCGGGAGGCATGTCCTGTAAATGCACTTTCAACCGATTGCGCGTATGCTTCAGTACGCAGGAAGTCCGGCACTAGCGTAGAGTCATATACATCGAGTTCTGTGGCGGCGGCCTCGTGCTCCAAAAAGCGTCGGTGTGTTGGTGTCAAAACAGCAGCATAGGTATTGTCGATGGGTGCTTTACGGTTTCTGCGAGCAGTTTCGCTTACCGAGCCGATCGTGTCCTTGTCGGTGATGCCACAAGTTATCAGGTATGCCCACACATCCGATACCGGAGGCCTTGTTTGTCCTGCCTCTAAGCGTGAGATCTTAGAGACTGACCAATCAATCTCACCTGATAACTGTTTGACAGTCATGTCGGATGACAGCCGGTATTCCCGGAGTTGTCTGCCGAATTGTTCTAGTGCAACGGTAGTGATATAGCCTTCGGGCGCCAGGGGATGAGCAGTAGGAGTCACTACATCCAGATTATCGGCCGGCATTTGCTCAGACATGTATAAAGACAGAACGATGATAGCGCCACTAAGGCAGCTTTGTAATAAAATGTGGTGCGGACGAGAGGACTTGAACCTCCACCCCTTGCGGGACTACCACCTCAAAGTAGCGCGTCTACCAATTCCGCCACGTCCGCATATACTGTTAAATAACCTGGCTATCTTATCTGTTTTTTGCAAAAAACTCAAGTCCCCGGCCCGTGTCCTAGCATTTGTCCTATGGCCGCCTACGACCGCGGCATGTGGTCGTAGAGGTGTTCGAGGCTATAGGTCGTGCGCATAAGCGGCTTGATATCGTCGAGTGTGACACCGATCTTGACTCCGGGGTTCATGGTGCCGTAGGGGTCGAATATCTGTTTTACTTTGGTAAATACCGCGTACATCTCCGGTCCGTACAACTGTTCTAGATATGGGGCGCGCAAGCGGCCATCGCCGTGCTCGCCGCTGGTGCTGCCGCCCAAGGATATGACCAGCTTGTAGTATTCGTCTATCAGGCGGAAAGCTTTCTGGCGGTCGCCCAACTGGGAAAGATCCAGGAACGGCTGCATGTGCAGGTTGCCGTCGCCGGCGTGGCCCCAGAGGGCAGCCTGCAGTTGCGCGTTGGCGAACAGCTGGTAGATACCCTGTATGAATGCGGCCAGCTTTTCGGCGGGAACCACGCCGTCCTCGATGATAGGTACAGCTTTCACCTGCCCTTCGCTGTGGGAGACAACACTGGCGGCGGCATGGCGGACTTTCCAGAGCCGCGCCTGCGCGCCGGGGTCTGTCTCGTGCTGGAATACGGCTCCGAGGCCTTCCAGGAGTTTCTCGGTCTGCTTGGCCGCACGCTTGCGGCTGCGGTCGTTCTCTTCATCGTACTCGATCAGCAGGACGATCTTAGGGATCTCGGTGCTTTGCAGGATACCTTTGAGCTGGTTCGGGTTGAGCCGGTTGACAAGGCCGAGCAGCTGGTCATCCACCATTTCCAGGCTGCTGGGCGGTGTTTTGGAATCACGGAGCTCCAGCACTGCTTTGGTGGCTTTCTCCAGGCTATCGAATTCGGCTAGAAACAAGTCTTTATTGGGGTTGTACAGCTCGGTCTCCACCGTGATCTCGCTGACAATGCCGAGCGTGCCCTGACTGCCGACGAGCAGTGGCGTGAGGTCGAAGCTGCCGTCAGGGCGTTTAACATCAGAGAGCGCGTAGCCTGCGGCATTCTTGCTGACGTCCAGGTGCGAGCGAGCAAACAGCTCCCTGTTCTCTTCGATGAGTGCATCAAGTGCCCGGTAGATTTCACCTTCGAAGGTGCTGAGACCCAGTTTTTTATTGAGCTCCCGTTTGCTCAAGCGGTATGTTTCGATGACTTCACCGTTGGCGAGGACTACTCGGAGCGTCTTGACGTAGCCGCGCATGGGGCCGTATTTGAAGGATGTTTCTCCGGCTGCGTTGTTGGCGACGGCGCCACCCACGGTAGAATATTCGTAGCTGGCGGGGAATGGCGGAAGAAAGCGCTCGTGCGTGTGCAGTGTCTGTTGCAGACGGCCAAAGTTAAGGCCTGGCTCCATGGTCACGATGCCGCTTTTTGGGTCGAGTTCTACGATGCGGTTCATGTGCGCCGGGAAGACCAGCATGATGCCGTTACCCAGGGCTGCGCCGCTCTGGTCGGTGCCCGAGCCGCGTGCGGTGATGGGTATGACCCTGCCCCGCTCAGCCAGCTGCCAGGCGAACCGGGCGGTTTTGCGGACATCATTTTCATTGCGGGGATAGACTACCAGGCTTGGTACGACGCTGAACACACTAGAGTCAGTTGAAAAATAACGGCGTGCATCCGCACTCGTCATCACCTCACCTAGAAGGTGTTCTTGCAAATAATGAGCGACCTTACTCACTAGAGCCTCTACCGTATCTGTTGTTTCATGCTAGGTTTATGATAGCATAAACGCTTTTTGCGTGGCTACGATTTTCAGATCTTCCGCTGCGCAGCGGGGTCAGACTATTGAAAAAAGAGGCCGAAACCGTTATGATAGCGAAGTTATCTACCGTACGTGCGGACGTGGCGGAATTGGTAGACGCGCTAGTTTCAGGTACTAGTGAGGTTACACTCGTGGAGGTTCAAGTCCTCTCGTCCGCACCAAATTGAATTTACAGATATAAAAGAGTTTGGTTTCCGAACTCTTTTTTGTTTGGTATGGTTTCTGATCTGTCGCATAAGTTCAAGTACTCTCTCGACTTGTGAATTGTGCAGCTCAAGCTTCCCGGGCTGGGTAGGGTTGAGTGGTTTAAAAAACACAAGTCACCGGTAGATCCGCAATAATCCAGATGACTTTCCGTAATCACTAAGATGATAGTGATAAACTAGAGTAATCAAGCACAAGCGCCTAACCATAACCTTAGCAACAATCTTAGCACTGTACGGTATTTGGCTGGTCCACGACAACTGGCGGCATTTCTTCCCGAGTAAGCAGATGAAGGAACTTCGGCAATTGGAGACCAGCCTCAACCTGCCCAAGCCGAAGCTCCGTGCCGTGGAAGACCTTGGCTACAACAAGGACGGCAAAGGTGCGCCCCATTACGACCGCCACATAGCCCTCGCATATAATGACATCACCGTCCTGGATAAGATGCGTACCAAGTTGCTTAGCAACGGCTGGGCTGAATTGCCCGGCAGCAGGACCGGCTCGGATACATCATTTTCGTTCAAGAAGGGTACTGGCGATAGCACGCAGTGCGTACAGGGCTTTGTAGATCCGGGCGACAGCGGCTCGCCGCTGTATATCTCGCTGGAAGCATCCGGTGAGTATAGCTGTAATCCTGCACCTGGCATCTAACGGAGTGCTATCATAGATTCCAAAGTGTTCCACGACAGGTCGTCCCAAGCATACGGCCTAAGCGTTCTGCTTGGGCTGTATGCTTGGATAGAGATTGATGATAAGAGCTAGGGTCCGTCTCGGATGAGGCAGAGGCGGACCCTCTTCTGTCTTGCGCTTCGCTAGCTCTGTACGGCAACATGCCATCCTGGGTTGGGAGTGGAGCTGGTCCACTGCTGCTTGTTCCCGATGGGCGCATACCACATGTTGGGCAGTGCGGCGGTCGTACCGACATGCAACCGGGCGCAGTCGCGCTTGGATGAGACCGTCACACCGAAGTCTTGGACGCCGCCCATATAGTACGAAACCCAGTATGGGTCTAGCAGCGTCCCACGGATGTGGCAGGCTGTGGTGTCCTGCGTGACTCCGGCGACAGTGACCTTCACGAGCCAGCGGACTGTGCCGACGAGCGAGTTGATGGGTTGCGACTGTTTGGAGTCGGCCGGGAAAATCTCGTAGTCGTACGGAAGACCGGGCGGGCATGTGGTGTACAGCAGGGTGATACTGTGGCCGCGGTAGTGTCCACCAAGCGTCAGCTCACAGTTGTCACCCTTCTGGGCGGCGTGTGTGAACGTGCCACAGGTAGCGGTCGGGCTGCAGCCGGGGCGTATCGTGTAGCTCACGGGCAGAACCGGAACAGTACTGCTCCGGATGGCCCGGGGCGCGGCGTCGGGCTTTGCGGGCATTTGGGTAGCTGCTTGCTTGCTCGGAGGTGTTGTCGTCGGTGTCATTGTTGATGCCACGGAGGCCTTCGTTTGCTCACTTGCTTCGGTTGTACCGGAACCACAAGAGCTCAGCAGAAGCAAAGCAGTGGCAAGTACCACCAGAGCCACGACACAGATGACGCTTGCACGGGTGCGATGCACGGGCATTGCCTCTCTAGGAAAGAGCGTCTTTGACAGAAGGTGCTCGAAAGCACAGCTATTATAATGTCATATTTTACTACAATAATCAATTAGGGGATGAGTCATTCACCCCTGGTGGAGTCCGTAAGAACGAATGAAAGCGTGTTATTTGTTAGTGACTTTGGAGGTGTGGATTTCCCAGTCCGCAACAGAGGCGTAGCGGTCACTGTCGGAATTGAGCATATGGTCGGACAGTCCGTAGACAGTCCCGCGGGTGATGTAAAGGAACCGGGGCTGATACAGGCCGAGTGCCGGCGCATCAGTCTGCCAGGCTTGCAGGAACGGCCGGTATTTCACTACGCGCAGGGCCGGATCCAGCCGGGTACGGCCAGCTTCGAGTGCGCTATCTGCCGTAGTGGATTTGTACTCGGAGAAATTCAGGCGGGCATTACTGCGGATATCGGCCTGGCTGCTATCCCAGTACGCGAATACATCCGGGTCGACACCAATGGATATGGCATGCAGCAGCGCGTCGTAGGTGTGGAACTCCAGGGTGGTCTGGAAGTCTGTACGGTTCTGGAGTATCGGATTTACCTGTACGCCCAAGTGCGCCCAGTCCCGGACCAGTGTCCGTAATGTGGCCCGGTTCTCGGCGGAGTCTTCTGCATAGATGCCGAATGACAGCGCTTCCCCGTTCTTGTGCCGCAACCCCTTGCTGTTCCGCGCCCAGCCATCGGCATCAAGGATCTGGTTGGCGTGAGCGGGGCTGTAGGAAGCTTGGGCATATTTAGGGTCGTATCCGAGCTGCCCGCGTAGCAATGGTTCGCTCACGGCCTTACTTGCGTAGCCCAGTTGGCGTAATAAGGCATCCGTATCGACACCGGCTACGAGGGCCTGACGGACTTGCACGTCCGAAAGCACCCCAGTGGATGTTTTGAAGAAGGTCATCATGGCGGCGGTCGATGGGAAGCTTTGCACGGTAGTGTCGTTTGCCGAGGCGACACTGGCTGGCACACTGGTAAGCCCGGCCATGGCATTGATCTCGCGGTGCTTGAACGCTTGGATCATGCCCTGGTTGTCGCCGAATACGTGCATCACGAAACCATTCAGCATCGGTGCTCCCCCGGCGTAGTTCTTGAACGGTTTGAGCGCGATGAGGCTCAGGGCTTTTGCAGGGTCGTTCGTCGGCTTGGTCTGCAGAGCTTGCCAGGCAAAAGGACCAGCGCCGATGGGGGTGGTAGTGTTAAAGCTGGCTGCGCGGAGCTGTGCGGGAGGGGTACTGGCCAGAAGGTGCTCAGGGATAATGCCCGTCGTGAGGTTATAGGGGAACGCGCTGAAGGCATTCGGCAGGTCAAACAGCACCGTCCGTGTGTCAGGGGCACTGATGGTGATGTTCTGCCAGGCTGCCAGCAGTGGTGACTGGGTGTCGGGATTCTGGATGAGGTGGAATGTATACGCCACGTCCTGGGATGTCAGCGGGGCATCGTCCTGCCACGTCAGGCCCGGACGCAAATGGAAGATGTAATGTTTGCCGGTAGAGTCGACCGAATAGTCACTCGCCAGATTGCCGACAAGCTGGTTCTGGTCGTTGTAGCGCAGCAGCCCGGCAAAAATCAGGTGGGACACGGCCAGGTCGACTGAGCCGGTCGCGAAAACGGGATTCGCATTGCTATACGTCCCCACTATCCCCTCGTTGTAAATGCCGCCGCTTACCGGCTGGACGGTCTGAAAATAGCCGCTTAGCGACAGTGTCTGCATAGTGGTGCAGACGATAGCCAAGATGACTAGTGTCAGCCACCCGGCCGTGAAGCGTTTGACGTGCATGAGCCGGTCGAAGCGGGCAATCAGGTTGGCGTCGAACTGCTGCTCGGCGGCCTCGGTGACCGCTTCCATCTGTTTTTGTTTACGGCGTAGAATGCGCCGCATGCGCAGTTGGGTTGTCCGGTTCAAAAGAGCCACTCTGGTTACCCTCCCTGACTGCTGCCGTAAGCCTGGTGTTAGCTAATGATAATGCCGAGCAAAAGCGAAAGTATAAAGACAGTTGCCGACACGATGGTTAACTGGTAAATGGTCTTATCGGTGCCACGGCGTTCCGTGTTGACTTCACCGCTGCTGCCGAGACCGGCACCAAGGGAAGCGCCCCGGGTTTGTATCAGAATCAGAAACGCCATGAGTACCATGGACGCAATTGCTATGTAGTTATATACACTCATCGTTCCTCTAGTATACCAGAGAAATAAGCTTCGCTAGAGATTTTGTATCCAAAGTATTGTGGCTTAGCGTTCTTCTAGGATGGCGGTGACCAGATAGTTGACGAGGCCGATGATAAGACCGGTCAGGATGGCGACGCCGAAGTTGCTTATCTGCAAGGGGTGGTACAGCTTGCTGGCAATGAACACGGTAAAACCGTTGATAACCAGCATGAAAAGTCCTAGTGTGAGCAAGATTGCCGGCACACTGGCCAGGACGATGATGGGCCGGAGCACCGCGTTAATGATGGCCAGTACCAGTCCGCCGACAACGACGGCACTAAAGTGGTCACCGTATGATACGCTGCCGTTGAGTAGCCCCGCGGCAATCCAGAGGCCCAATCCGCTCACGAACCAGCGGAGTAAAAAGCGGTACAGAAAACCTTGGTGCACTGCTTTCATGTTGCCACTTATTGTACGGCAGTCAGCTCACGCGGACAAGCGGCGCTTAAGATCTGACAGCCCTCGGCCGTGATTAGGATATCATCCTCGATGCGCACGCCGATGCCCTCTTCGGGAATGTAGATGCCGGGCTCGCAGACGATGACGGTATTCGGTTCCCAGAGGGCTTGATAGTCGCCAGCATCATGGGTATCAAGGCCCAGGAAGTGTGAGGTCATGTGCGGGAAATAGTGGCGGATGTCTTCGTGCTTGTTCGTGCTAATGAGGCCGAGTTTCCGAAGTTGCTCACCGATGAACGTTTCCACGGCTTTCTCGTACTCCAGGTGGTTCACGCCTGGTTTGATCAGGCTGATGGCATAATCCTGCGCGCTCGCTACGGCACGGAAGACGTCTGCTTTCCGTCCGGTTATGGGCGTCTTTGAAACGGTGCGGGCGATGTCTGCGCTGTAATGCTCTACGGCGGCACCGATGTCGAGCACGATCAGGTCATCGGCTGTCACGGGGCCATTATTGTCCATGTGGTGGAGCGTGGTGGTGTGCTTGCCCGCGCCTACGACCGGAGAAAAACCGTGGCCGTCCGCGCCGCGGCCGCGGATGCTGCGCGTGATACTCGCTTCCAGCTGGTACTCGAATACTGCTGTGCCCAGCACATCTGGGGCGGCGGCTTCCTGCAGCGCAGCCGTAGTGATATCGACGGCCGCCTGTAGTGCCTGAATCTCTTCGGTAGTTTTGATGGTGCGCATTGCCGTAAGTTCAGGGCGGACGTCCCGGATGGTAATATCGGGCTGGAAGCGCTTCAGCTGGGTGATCAGCCGTCGCCGGAATGGCAGGGTGAAAAGACCGTGCTGCCTGATGTAGCTGGGTACTGCGGCCAGGGTTGCTACCTCGGCTGTTCCCGTGATGTCAGCCTTGAGGCGCACCATGCCATCTTTTGCCGGCAGGATGCTAGTGATGCCTGAACGGGCGGCCGCTAGTTCCGGGTCGATGGAGCCGTCAAACGCCTCACGCACCGCGCTGAGCGTCGGGACTATCAGATACGTATCCGTGGCTGTCATGACGAGCGTCAGGTCGGGGATGCTCAGGCCTGTCAGGTACCAGAAGTTGCTTTCCTGGTGAAAGCGGAACGGTTCATCGGCGCTGCGCTGCATCTGACCGTTGCCGGCGATGACGATAGGCACATCACTATTTAGGCGTTCGCGGAGGCGTGCACGGTTAGCGCTAAAAAAGTCGGGTCCAAAGAAAGTCTGCATACAAACTATGAGTATAGATTAGTGATGGGTCAGGCGCCACCAAAAGCTTGGATTATCCAGCGGCTTGCTCAAACGGAGTACGGTTTTGCTTGCGCTGCCCGGCGCGTGTACCTCGAGTGAGCCTACGACACCCTGGCGTGCGTTTGCTTTGAGCATGTGGGTTTCGCTGATGGCTGAATCGCGCCAGCGTACCACCTGCAATGCCGAGGTGGTCACTACTGGCGCAGATACTCCCCAGGGCGCGCGCATGATCCCCACCTGTGAACCAGCTCCTGCGATGGCCACTTGCTCAAACCCCTGTTGCAGGGAGCGGCTGAGCTGGGCAGAGGCATCAAGGGCGGTCTGTATATCATCCGCACCCATAACGGCGCCGGTTACTAGTACCTGCTTATCGCCTACCGGTACGGTGGCCGTTAGCAGGAAGGCGCCCCGGTCTTTGTCGTCGCTACCAGTCTTAAGTCCCGTAATGCCGTTCGTGCCCAAGATGGTGTCATAATTATGTATCAGGCCCGCTATCGGTAGGATGGCGCTTTTCTGCCCGGCGATCTCCATGAGTGTGGGGTTTTTCAGCGCCAGTAGGCCCAGTTTGGTCAGGTCGCTCGCCGTGCTGGTCGTACTTGCGTCATAACCGCTGGCGTCATGGCCGATAGTAGTATCGGCCATGCCATGTTCCGCCAGGAAATCCGTAGCGTATGCTTTGTACGCATCCTGGCTACCGAACACCCACTGTGCCAGTGAATCAGCGACGTTGTTGGCGGAAGAAACCATCAGCGCCTGCAGCGCCTGATATTCGGTCAGCCGCTCGTTCAGTGCAACGGCCACGACTGATCCATCCTTAGCCACGTAATCGTTGTATATAGTGACGTCACTGCTACGTACCACGTAAGTCGGGCCGCTTTCTTTGGCTGCCAGCGGCTGCTTCTGGAGTACGCAGAGGACCGTGATGACCTTGGCGATATTGGCTATCGGCAGGGATTTCTGGGTGCCACCCGTGCCAAGTATGCCGTATCCTGGCGCGCCGACAGCAGCCTGTGCTCCCGCCGGCCAGGGTATGCTTGGCTGGGTAGTGGCGGCGAGTCCCTGTGCCGAAATAGTAGTAGTGGTAGCTGGCAGTGGTCGCAGGTAATTTACAGCTCCGGCGAGTACAATACAAAGTGGTATGAGCAGCCATGCCTTACTTCGGCGGCGAGCAACAGGCTTCGGCCGATACGTGGCGGGATGAACGACGGGCATATACTAGTGTCTACTATACCACTGCCACGCCCGTTGCTGCCTGCTGCCGGTTTGTCTATACTATGTATATAAGCTTGATATAAGGAGTAACTAAACATGGTCATTTTGATAGTGGTTGTCGCGGTGCTGGTGTTGGTGGCAATCATTTTTGGCTCGATGTACAACGGCTTGGTCCGCCTGAATATACGTGCAAACGAAGCCTGGAGCGACATCACCGTACAGTTGAAGCGCCGTGCCGATCTTATCCCCAACTTAGTCAACACTGTAAAAGGCTATGCGGCGCATGAAAGCGGTGTGTTCGAGCAGGTTACGCAGGCCCGCGCACAGACCTTGAGCGCCACCGGCCCCAAAGAAGCTGCCGCTGCCGAAAATCAGTTCCAGCAGACCATGAAGAGCCTGTTTGCCGTCGCGGAAGCCTATCCCGACCTCAAGGCGTCACAAAACTTCCAGGAGCTGCAGGCGGAACTGACTGATACCGAGGACAAGATCCAGGCGTCGCGCCGGTTTTACAACAGCGTCGTACGGGATTTCAACACCAAGCGCCAGGTCTTCCCTACCAGCCTGTTTGCCAAGTGGCTCGGCTTTAAATCCGACAAAGAGTTCTTCGAGGTCGATGAGGCCGAAGCAGCCAGCATTCAAAAGCCGGTCGAAGTCAAATTCTAAGGTGTCCTTACGCTGTTCTGCAGCATCCTATCTGTAATCTATAAAGAGACTACCCTCGATGTATAGCGAAATCACCAATAACAAACGCAAGACCGTGTTCATCATGGGCGGCTTCGTGGCGTTCATCGGTGCGTTGGCCTGGCTGCTCGGCGCCCTGTATAGTGACGGCACCATGTATACGGTGCTGGTCATCGGCCTGCTGTACGGCCTGTTCGCCTACTATAGCGGTTCCCGTCTGAGCCTGGCCGTGAACGGAGCGCAGGAAATCCAAAAGCGCGACAATCCACGACTCTGGCGTATCGTCGAGAACCTGGCCATAACCGATGGCTTGCCAATGCCCCAGGTCTTCATCATGAACGACCCTGCACCCAACGCGTTTGCCACTGGGCGCGATCCCAACCACTCTGCTGTCTGTGTGACTGCCGGCCTGCTCGACATCATGGACGACAATGAGCTGGAAGGTGTCCTGGCGCACGAACTGGGGCATGTCAAAAACTACGACATCCGTGTTAGTATGCTCGCCTTTGCCCTCGGCGCAGTCATCGCGCTGCTGGCGGACTTTATCCTGCGCCTAACGTGGTTCCGTAGCTCTGACGATCGTGAAAATAACAGCGGCGGTGGTCCGCTCCTGCTGCTGGGCATTGCTGCAGCCATCGTAGCGCCGCTTATCGCGACCCTGATACAGCTGTCTGTTTCCCGCAAGCGTGAATACCTGGCAGATGCCACTGGCGCGCTGACGACACGGTATCCCGAAGGTCTGGCCAATGCTCTACGCAAGATTGCCGCCCACGGCAGCACACTGCGCAAACAAAATACTGCCACCGCCCACTTCTTTTTTGCCAATCCGCTGAGGGGCCATTCCATAAGCAGCCTGTTTAGTACCCACCCGCCTATTGCCGAACGTATTGCTCGTCTGGAGCAGATGAATACCCATGCCTAAGAAAACAGCCGCCTCATCTGCCGTTCCATCCAAACCTGCGCGCAAAAAAGATCCGAAGGCCCAGCAGAAGCCAGTAGAAGATTTCTCTGCGCCGGTGCGCCGGCTCAAACCACCGAAGCGACTATGGCACAATCCTCGTACCTGGCGCAAAAGCCACGAGCCGACACCCGCACACCGCCCGTTGCCGGCGGCATACCGCATATTAGCTACTGCCTTCAGGCAGTTATGGGGTGCTAAAAAGATGGTCGGCGGCACGGTACTGGTGTATGGCATCCTCAACGTTATCCTGGTAAAAGGGCTGAGCGCCAGCGGTGATGTCCAGTCGATCAAGACCGCGCTGGACGGCGGAGCTAATGGTGGCGCTGGTGCGCACCTCTCGAGTGCGTTTGTATCGTTTGCGTATCTGCTGGCCACCTCCGGCAGTGACAGCACCCAGGCGGCCAGTGTTTACCAATACCTGCTCCTGCTGGTCTGCAGTCTGGCCTTCATATGGTTGCTCCGCCAGCTGACAGCCCAGCACACCGTGCGCATACGGGATGGATTTTACAGTGGCATGTATCCGCTGGTTCCCTTCATCCTAGTCTTATTTATCGTGTGCCTGCAGCTGCTGCCGCTGCTCATCAGCACCACCCTGCTGTCATTTATATTTAGTAATGGGATTGCCAGTACGATCTGGGAGCAGATACTGTTCATAGTGCCGACGATCCTGCTGAGCTACTGGACGCTTCGCATGGTGACCGCATCGGTATTCGCAGTCTACATAGTGACACTTCCGGACATGACTCCCCTGCGTGCGCTGCGGAGCGCGAAACAGCTGGTACGGGGGCGCCGCCTGAACCTTTTCGCAAAGCTTCTGTTCCTTCCCTTCGCCCTGCTCCTGCTCGCCTGTCTGGTCGAGTTGCCACTGATCTTATTTGCGACGCCGGTTGCGCCCTGGATGTTCCTGGTACTCAGCATTGTCGCGTTCGCGGTGGTACACGCCTATCTGTATACGCTATATAGGGAGATGCTATGAATGCTGCCAAACGTGCACATGACCTTCGCGAGCTACTAAACCAATACAGCTATGAATACCATGTGCTCGATGCGCCGAGCGTGTCCGATGCTGTGTATGATGGCCTGATGCGCGAGCTCAAAGATTTGGAAGCGGCCGATCCTTCGCTGGTAACGCCTGATAGCCCGACCCAGCGCGTCGGTAACGTACCGCTCGATAAATTCGTCAAAGTTCCCCATAGCCGCCCGATGATCAGCCTGAACGACGTATTTGACCGCGCGGAGGTCGAAGCGTGGATCAAACGCATGGATAAGCTGCTGCCCGGTGCCCAGCACGAGTTTTTCTGCGACATAAAGATGGACGGCCTGAGCTGCGCTCTGGTGTACGAAGACGGAGTGCTGGTGCAAGCGCTGACTCGCGGTGACGGCCGGGTGGGTGAAGATGTCACGCTCAATGTCCGGACTATCCAGAATGTGCCGCTCAGCCTACGCCAGTCGCAGAGGTACGCCACATTCCTGCGTGGCCGCACCGAGATCCGTGGCGAAATCGTCATGTATAAAAAAGAATTTGAAGCGCTCAATGTTCAGCGTGAACGCGATGGCTTACCCATATTCAAAAACCCACGCAACCTGGCCGCCGGTACTATCCGCCAACTTGATCCGCAGCTGGTGGCCGATCGTCCCCTGAGATTCCGGGCATATGATCTGCTACGTGACAATCCGGCCGAGGTGCCGACCAACATGTTCGCCTATGAAGTGATCAGCGAGCTTGGCGTAACGCGCAACCGTGAGGCGGCCGTATTTACGAGTCTGGACGACGTGATGCATTTCGTGGACGAGTGGGACGCTAAACGGCATGACCTGCCATTCAATACCGATGGCCTGGTGGTTAAGGTCAACGACCGTGCCCAGTATGACCAGCTCGGTACGGTAGGAAAGAATCCGCGCGGTGCCGTCGCATACAAATACGCTGCCGAGCAAGCCACGACCGTCGTGAAGGACATCGTCATTAGCATTGGCCGGACTGGTGCGGCGACGCCCGTGGCAGTATTTGACCCTGTCACAGTCGCTGGTACCACAGTGCAGCACGCTTCGCTCCACAATGCCGACGAGATTGCACGCAAAGACATTCGTGTCGGTGATACTGTGGTCATCTACAAAGCTGGCGACATCATCCCGCAGGTAGAGAGTGTGGTTGCGGAGCTCCGCCCCAAATCGGCCAAAGCCTTCCACTACGAAACGGCACTGGCGCAGCAATATCCTGAACTCCAGTTCGAGCGCCCCGAGGACGAGGCTGTCTACCGGGTCAAGGGCGCTAGCGGCACCCTGCTGCTCAAACAAGCGCTAGAGCACTTCGCATCAAAGGGTGCGCTGGACATCGACACTCTGGGCGAAAAGAATGTCGTGGCGCTGGTAGACGCCGGCCTGGTGCACGATCTGGCAGACGTATACATCATTACTAAAGAGCAGTTGCTTGAGCTGGACCGCTTCGCCGATATTTCTGCCGGTAAGCTTGTGGACGCCATCGCGGCCAGCAAGACGCCGCCGCTTGAGCGGTTCGTGTATGGTCTGGGAATCCGCCACGTGGGTGTCCAGACCGCCATCGACCTAGTGAACCATTTTGGTTCAATGGACGCTATCCAGCATGCCACTATCGAACAGCTCAAGGCAGTCGACGGCGTGGGCACCGTGGTGGCAGAAAGCCTGGCCGCCTGGTTTGCCGACGAGGACAACGCTGCCCTGCTCCAAAAGTTCACCAGTCTCGGCGTGCAGCCGCACTATGAACGAAAATCGGGCAAGCTCGACGGCCAGAATTTTGTCGTGACCGGTACACTACAGAGCATGGGGCGTGATGAAGCCGCCGAAAAGATCCGTTCTTTGGGCGGTACCTTCCAGAGCAGCGTTGCCAAAGATACGACCTATCTGGTGGCGGGCGGCAAAGTGGGCGGTAGCAAGCTCAAAAAGGCTGAAAGCTACGGGACCAAGATTATCGATGAGGCAGCTTTCCTGGAGCTGCTAGGTTCATAAAAAGAAGGAGGCGGGCAATGGACGAATATAACACAGCGATAGAAGCATATCTGGAACGGTGGCGGGAGCTGCAAAAAAACCGTACCGAGGCTTCTTTTTTCTCATCATTACGAGCGACGGCGATGGCCTGGAAAGTTACGGACCTGACGGAATTCAATGACCGTTTCATGGTGCTGCGCGACCTGTCCGATCAAGTACATATGGGTTGGATCAATGAAAGATGGCTGGCCACGTTCCACCTGAAAGGTTTGCCTTTGGTGGATAACATACAGGTAGTCAAGCTTATGCAGCGCCGGCCCGGTTCGTCTGATGCGGTGGGGTTAGACCATCTCGACTACCTTATTACCGCCCCAGAGGATGCAAAAGCAGTACTCCAAGCAGAGCCGAATCTACAGTGGAGCGAAGAAAAGAACGGTGAGCGTTGCAAATGGCTGTCGATATGGTTTGCAGGCACCGAGGCGAAGTTACGGCGCGACACCGTTCTGGAAATCTGCGCTGACGAACTAATGGACATAGATAAGGTACTCAAACAGGCAGTATGATCGACCTGACCTTTATTACCGGCAATCAGTTCAAGGCCGATTACCTTGCCCAACACCTGGGCCTGCCGGTACGCCACCACAAGCTTGATCTGGACGAAATCCAGTCGCTCGATGCCCGCGTGGTTGTCGAGCACAAGGTTCGCCAGGCGTACGATATACTCCATTCCCCGGTGCTGGTAGAAGACGCTGGACTTACATTGACTGCAATGGGACGCTTACCCGGTACGTATATAAAATGGTTCATGGAGGAGCTGGGTGCTGAGGGCATGGTGCGGATGGCCGCCGCGCTGCCCAGCCAGGAAGCTATCGCCACGGTGTGTTTTGGACTGTACGACGGCGGTGAATCTGTTCGGTTTTTTGAGGCTGCGATGCACGGCCGGATTGCCGATCATGTAGATGATGGCACGGGCGGTTTTGGCTACGCGCAGATCTTCATAAATGATGGCTACGAGTACGCTCGGTCCAGCATGACGCCCGAAGAGTTCGACCGTACCTCGCAGCGCATGGCGGCACTCATAAAATTACGCTCATTCTTGACAAGCCAGCAATAAGCGCTTATGCTTATACTACATTCGTGCGTCCAAGCGGCGCTTGAAATAAACATTCCAAACCAAAAATGCTCTCACCCGCCGCAGGGTGGGCGCGCACGAAAAAAGAACCAGCCCTATTCAAGGGCTGGTTTTTAATTCGTACTCAGATGCTTAGGTTTGCGGCTTGATCTGTGGCAGGTCTTCTTCGTCATCAAGGCCACCGGTGTCATCTGTGGTACCGGTCGTATCTCCCTGGTTGGAATCGGGTGGATCGTGCACGGGTGGCGCTGGGGTCAGTGGCATGGTTACGCCGACCTGGGCAGAGGGGGCCGATTGCAGGCTGCCATTAATCGCTATCACGGAGTAGTCATATGTTTGTCCGGCGGTGAGCCCGGTGTCCGTAAAAGTTGGGCTAGTACTGGTGGCTACCAAGGAACCGTCACGCCATATCTGATAGCTCGCCGCGTTTGCTGACGCCGTCCAGCTGAGCTGGACGCTGACCCCATCCGCACCTGCTGAGGCGGTGAGTCCCGTGGGGGTCGCCAAGGTAGAGCTGGTAGCGGGTGGTGTGGTGGTGACGGTCGTATCGTCCTGGGTGCCGGTGACATCGGCTGCATGGTGTGCTGGGCTCGGTGTAGCAGTAAAGAGGGCTGGAGTGGTCTGCGTGGTATTGCTCTGTGTATAGAGCTTGGCGGTTACCGAGTGGGTCCCGGCTGTCAGGTTATCTTCATTGACGCTCACCTGGTAGGGCGCACTAAATGCAGCCCCTACGAGCGTATGCTCTATATAAAATTCTACCTTTTGCACATTTTGCAGCTTAGCGATGGGCAAGCTGAATTGCAGCTGTGTGCCCAATTTGCTGACGGTGGGTGCAAAGTCTGCTACGGGCGCGAGAGCTGTATTACTGACTACGGAGTTCGGCATGGGGGTTGCATTCGCAGTTGGTGTGGGAACCACGGCCAGGGGTTTCGGCTGGCTGGAAATGCTATACCATGCACAACCCACCACAGTTACGCCTACTATCACGGGGGCGGTGCGGTTTATCCAGGTATGTCTCATCGGCCTTTACTTACCTCCACTATACTAATAGCCTATAGCAGTACGTCGCTAGTATTTGCAAGATATTTTACAGTTTTTAGGTGATAAATGTCCTAGTACAGTATACACTGCCACTTTTCGCCCTTTCGAAACCATATCTTTCGACATGATTGCTTCGTCAGAAAGCCTAACACCTATAGGGTGGGGTCGGCATTCTGTCCGAAGCGCTCGTCAGTACGAATACACATTCGTAAAAGCGGACAAGATATGTGAGAGACGGAGGGATGGATGGGTTGCACCAAAAAAGGTACGGTCCATAGGGCATCTCCTATCTTGGTCGGTTCGCCAGGGCGGCGGCCGGGGTGCGCGAGAATCCGCGTCACTTTTCGCGAGCGAATGCTCGTGCCGGCCGCCGCTTCAGCGTCGATCAGTTGTCGTGGACGACCGAAGCACCGATGAGATCACTGTTCATGTGGTCCAGCTGGTAGGTGCCGTTGCACGTGTCGTACAGCCTGTCCCAGGTGAATGCCTTGGCCAGGTGGTATGCGCCGTGCCAACCAAAGTTGATGCTCGTTGCGAGCTTCTGAAGCTCTGCGGTGCAGTGCGAGCCATCATTCGCCTTGAAAGCGGTTGCCGCCGAGTCGCAGTATTTCTGAAGCTCGTGTGCTTCGTTCTCGGGCTCGTCGGCGCCGTAGCTGTTGACGTCGATGGCGGCCTGGCAGAAGTCGGTGATGGTGGGCGTGCCGGTCGCGGACAGGATGGGGGCGTCTGTACGCATCGGCGTGCCGTAACTGTCGGGACCCCACGGGAGGAGCTCGATGATGCCGTTGGTGGGCGTGCCGATGACCTTGTAGGTCTTCGCTGCTTCGATGCCTCTTCCTCCCAGGGGTGGGCTGCAGTGCTCCTTTACCCACTCCCCCGTGCTTTTTATGGGGTGGTACGGTATAATTACCGCTGTTACGGCTAACACCGTATATAGGGGAGTAGCTCAGCTGGTAGAGCACCGGTCTCCAAAACCGGGTGTCGCAGGTTCAAGTCCTGTCTCCCCTGCCAGGATTAATAACAGATGCGAAAATGTTCCAGAGTCTGGGGCATTTTTTATTTGCTGCGTGTCTATCTCTGTAAAGTGGGGTTCAAGTCCTGTCTCCCGTCTAGGGTGCATCCTATAAAACATGAGCGTTGACATATGTATATTACAGTAATATACTAGATCTATGAGAATCTTGCCTGAACCAATAGCCTTCCAGTGGGATACTGGCAATGTAGACAAGAATCTTAAAAAGCATAATGTTACCGTACAAGAAGCAGAAGAAACATTTGCGAGTGAGCCTTTCGTGACAGTTGAAGACATACGGCATTCAACACAA
This sequence comes from Saccharimonadales bacterium (SeqCode), assembly GCA_035479715.1. GTDB lineage: Bacteria > Patescibacteriota > Saccharimonadia > Saccharimonadales > UBA4665 > JAJZCD01. The sequence continues at coordinate 120,714 of DATIIK010000012.1, forward strand.
ACAGAGCTACGATTTCAGGCTTTAGGAAAAACCAAGACAGGCCGAAAACTATTTGTTGCATTTACCATTAGAAATAAGAAAATAAGAGTCATATCCATCCGTGATATGAAGAAAAAGGAGAAAGAAGCTTATGAGCGACTTGAAACAGATTCCTGATTTCAAAGATGCCAATGAAGAGGCTGTTTTTTGGGACAATCATGATTCAACTGAATATGTAGATTGGTCACAAGCAAAAAAGACTATTTTTCCAAACCTAAAATCATCTACTGAGTCTATATCCCTGCGCCTTCCCTCATCACTCCTAGCGCGTATTAAGGAGTTAGCTAACGAGAAGGACGTACCCTATCAGTCACTTATGAAGGTGTATTTGAGCGACCAAGTTAAGCGCGATCTTGAGATAACTCATAAGTAAGTGCTTGCTTGTGAGCAAAATTCCGAAGAGATTGAAGGGGTTCGCTTACTGCAATTAAGCACAGTATACCTATACTGCATCCTCGTTTCTTAGAACATGAAGGCGACTGGGCGCACTTTGAATCGCCCGAGGATTTCGCAAATTATTTAGGAGGACAATATGGCCAATTTGATTATCGTTAGCGGCCCTTCCGCATCTGGTAAGACCACGCTTGCAGATCGGCTAGCTACGGATTTAAAGTTTCCGGTGGTCCACCGTGACCGAATCAAAGAAGCGATGTTTGACACACTTGGCTACTCAGACCGTCAGCGCTCAAAACAACTTGGTATAGCAACAGCGCTCGTTACGGTGCGTGAGCTGGAAGATATACTTAGAAATGGCGTGTCGTGTATCGTAGAAGCTAAGTTCATTCCTAAATTTAGCGAAGAAGAATTAAGGCGCCTGCTGGATGATGCAAAAGCAGGAGTGGTGCAAATTCAGTGTATATGTGATGGTGAAGTTTTGTTTGAGCGTTTTAAACAACGTGCGATTTCCTCGGAGCGTCATCCTGGTCATGACGAAGCTAATAACGTAGATGACTTTAAAGAGGAGCTGTTAGCCGGCAAGCTAAGCTATTTAGAGCTGAGTGGCGACGTATTGGAGTATGAAACTACTCAACATGACGAGGATCGATATCAACGTCTTTTTAAAGAAGTCCACGCTAAGTTAAGCGCGTAATAAGTAGGTTCTGATAGATCTCAATAGATGGTCTGGCACGAGATATTCTCCTTGCCACCCCCACCTATAACTTCGCGAACGGCCTCGATATCCGCAGTCTTATCTTTAACAGATTCAAGGTCCTCAGAAGTTTGGAATAGGTACTGAAACTCCTGCCATGAATTTATAGTTTTGTCAAATCGCGTCTTCAGGCGTGATTTTTCTTTATCAATTTCAATCCTCGTAAAATGCTGATACAGCTTATACCTATAAATGGCAACTAAGAATGGGAGGTCATCATAGGGGGCGACTAAATAGATGGTCATGAGAGTACTAAACCCCGGTTTAGTACTCAAGGAGATCAAACATTTACTCTTCATCTTTAAACAATTCTGTAATTTCTTGTACATCCACTTCTTCTAGCTCATCGAAAGTTATCTTAAGCGACATACACTCCTGCCATGAAAACCATCACCATTTTGACGGCGGTTCTTTCATAGTTGGACTACAGGACACGATTCTGCTTTTATGACTGTCGCGTAGCCCGTAACTAGTGATACCATAAGCCCATGCATAACATAATTGCCCAAGCGGGTGCTCTTCTGATCGTGTTAGTCATTGCCGGTATTAGCAGCTTGCGCTTAACCCCCGAAGACATTGCCGGGCATCTGCCTGAGCAGTCATCCGAAAAGAAACAAAACAGTCAGCTAGAGGCGCTCCTAAAGCTGCAACAGGTGCTTCAAAGCAATCTACTAATTGTTAACATCCTGCTACTGTATCTGCTGGCAACTGCCAATTACGATATATTTCAGATTATCGCTTTTGCCTTTATCTGGCTGGTGGCAGTCCACTTGCTAGCGGCCGCTGCAGGCGTCAAGCGGCGTGCTAGGCGCTTAGCCATAGACCATCTGTCTAGGCTCATTAAAATCGCCGAAGGTATGCAACCTGCGCTTAGTTTGTTGGATAATAGTCGATTTTTGATCACTAAACGGCCGAATAGTATTACCTCAAAAGGCGAACTGCTGAATGCCATCAATAGCAGTAAGGGCGTGCTGTCGCAGGACGAAAAACAGCGTATTCGTCACATTTTGGCTGAGGCTGACAGCAATGATGCCCGTGTATGATGCGGCAATCGTTCTAGGCTCTAAACCGGATGTCACTAGCTGGCGCTTCCCGTCCCATGTCTATGCCAGTCTGGACAAGGCGGCGGAGCTCTGGCATGAAGGGGCTGTCGGCTTTATTGTGCTATCGGGCAAATGGGCGCTATCATTTGAAACGCATACCATCATAGTACAGCCTTACCGCGAATGTGACGAAATGGCTGCATATCTCCTGCAAAAGCAAGTGCCGGCGTCTGCTCTGCTCCTTGAAGGCGAGTCTAAAGACACCATCAGTAACCTGTATTATATTAAAAAGACTATCTTACGGCCCAAACATCTTCGTAAACTGCTGCTTATAACGGCTGATTTCCGGCTAGCGCGCATACAGTATCTGGTGCAAAAAATCTTTGACACTGACTGTGACATTACATTTCAAGCTGTACCCAGCCTACCCGATGAAGTATATCCGCATGAAGCGCAAACATTTGTCCGCACTAAGCAATTTTTAGCGCCCATGACCGCCGGTGATCTCGCATTTCTGGATGATGCATTCTATGACGCCGAATACTATGCTTTCACTGACGCAAAATAGGTAGTCGAGCGCTGGACTTGCTACAGCCGAAGGAGCCAGGTCACTCGCTGCATATACTCTTCTCCAGTAGCTCACGAATTTCCTGAATATCAAATGTAGCTATGTAAATTAATGAAGAAGGACTCTGGGCGTTAGAGGAAAGTAGTCTGTACGTCTGCCTACAATTTTCCAGGATTCTCTAAGCGTAATAGTCTGCTCACCTTTCGCATTATCCCGAATGGTTTTAGGGTAGCTAGAGACTACTCGAGTCCCAACATGCGATTGAGCTGGCTAAATTCGGCCGGACGGGGCCAGATATTGAACACGCAGCCTTTTAAGTCTATGGATTGCTGCATCATAACGGGAGCGGGGTCGCCTGCTGCCGGGCACGTAGGATTGTCGGCGAATCCCAGTCGGTGGCCTGTTTCGTGGTTGATCATCAGTGTATGATAATCCTGCATAGTACCACCGGTTTTATTCCAAGGAGGCGTGGCTGAGGTCCAGCGGTCATAGTTCATGATGACATTAGTGCCCACCTGGCAATTGTAGTAATTATCGCAGATAGCACCGAAGCTTGTTACCTGGGCGGCGCTGGACATCCAGACGGTATATTCACAACCACTAGTAACGTGTTCGAAAGCAATGGTGCCCTCATTGTTCCAGCCTCGGACATCATTGTAGGTAAGTGCCAGAGTATCGTTAAGTATGCCTAGTACGTTTGAATCAACGTCCCTAGTAGCAGTGCAGTAACTGCGGATGATCGTGTTTGGACCGGCCGGTACTACGCGGAACGTGCGTGTGGTTGTATGACTCACAGCATACGCGGTGGCGGTAGCTAAATCGTTGGGGTTGGCAATGGCAACATGAAACTGCCGGGCTAGGTATGATTTGATAGCTGGCTCGCTTGTAATCATAGTGGTGCCACTGGCTATGAACCAATGACTGCGTTCTGATTTCGGCACCTGTACCATCTGATTTTGATAAGTGAAGCCAATGGGAGTGTCGAGCTGTTTACGTAAGCTGGAGAGGTTACTGTTTAGTTGATTCTCGTCACTAAGGGGTGCTGTAGTGGTATGGGCGCGTATGATCGCCGAGGTGTGTCCATACTGTAGCGCGTGCAATATGGATGGCAGAAATGCTCCTTTGTCGAGCTCATGTCCTTTTACGGCCGGCTGGATGACGAATGCGGTACCAGCCAAACCAATGTGTCTGCCCAATGCTGGGCGCCGAAATTGAACACTTGCCGTAGTAGTGGCAGCCGTGGCCGCAGCATGATCTACTCGTACTACAACAGGCACATCTTGTGCTATAAGCAGGTGCAGTAATGGCAACCAGTGCCAGCCGGTGTGAAGCTGGGTGGTGCTGCCACTGGCATCTGCCGTAATGCCCAGGCTGGCCGTAGTATATGTTGCCTTGGTCTTGTCATATTGTAAGGTTAGCTGGGCGGGTAGTATGTCAGTTGGGGTGATGCGCTTGAGCGATGTGGCCGACTCTCCTCCTACGGACAGCATCCCTAAGCGTGTACGTGGCAACACTCGGTGGTAATAGGTTATGCTCATCACAAGGTTGCCTGTTATAAACAGCAGAGCTATGATGAGGCTAAGCCGGATTAACCAGTGTGACCCACGAAATGCTGTACCGCGCTTTTTTCTAAACCTTACCTGTCGCTCCATCATACGCTACGCTTAAGTATATACCACAGGCAATGTATCCCGAACGTTCTTAGGTAGTATGTATCCGGCGTCGGAAGGTAGTACTGGCGCCCCAATTGACGCAACCCCAAGACTATACTAGATTTGTTGCATGAGTATGATTGTATGAGCGAAATTACACATGCGACCATCGTGCCCGGCTGGACGCTCGGGCCTGAAGATATCTGGTACAAAGAAGTAGCTAACCATCTCAAAAACGCTCGGGGCATAGAAGTTACTATAGCCGACATGCCCAGACCGGATACGCCTGATCCTTTAGAATGGACTGCGACGCTGGACTCGTATATACGTCCGCACGAACGGCAGTTGGTGATTGCCCATAGCCTGGGCTTCATGGCAACCGTTAACTGGGCCGCCGAACGTGCTACGCATGATAGCAGTTTTCGCCTTGGCGCCCTTATGAGCGTAGCGGGTAATGTCAGTCCAGTCGGGTTTAGCGAGATTGCACCCCATTTTGACGACCGCGTAGAAGCCCTCAAGCATAAGCTCACAATGGTTAGAGATAGTTTGCTGTATCAGCCAGTCGGCATCTATGGAATTCATGATCCCTTTGTGGATCTTTCTCATGCCGAAATTGTCCGCAAATATCTCGGTGCACAGCTGCTTATCGATCCGCAGCAAGGACATTACTCGGGTATGTATGTTAATGCATCAGGGGGACCGTATGTTCCAGAGCAGCCAACATTTGAGTCGGCTACACAATACGCACTTGAAAATCTAGGCCGTAGTGACGCCGAGCTGCGCGATGCGTTACCAGATCTCCCAAATCCGGTGCAGCCCTACGATTCTCGTATTAACCAGCGATCACGCTTTGTTGAAGCCCAGTGGTTCCCTATTGCCGAAACTGGCAAGGTTATGATTGATGTGTCACGTAAATACGGACCAATTCCTTACGGCTCAGCCACTGGTTGACCGCTCCATATACCAGCTAAGGGTTTGATTCCAGGACTGTCTAGCCTGCCAGGTAATTATATCTGCTCTGGGCCATCTTGTTCTTTGGGTGGCATGTGGTCACTCCCAGCCTTAGGCTTGTCGCCGATTACAACTGCCATGGCGGCGTTTTGCAGCAGCTGTTCCTCTTGGCCTTTATGGTGTGGGTTGGGCACCTCGACGATTTTTACGAATACGTTTGTAAATCCGGCGTCCAGATAGGCCTTTTCAATTTCTTCGGCTGACATGAGATATATTGACGGCAGATCAATCGGCTCGCCGCTATCGACGTCTACGCCCTCCCAATTCAAGCGTTGCACCATGTGCATACTAAGCGTCATGCCGCCAGGCCTAAGGGCACGATACTTTATTCTTTGTTTGGCACAGAAGTCCTCAAAAGTAGGCGGCAAAAAGGACATCCCGCCGGTATTCTCTTGGACCGCCCCCGACGAGCATGTGCCGTAGCCGTCTGTTATGACCTCACATGATTCGGCTGCTAGGTCTACAAAGTCGCCAATCTGAGCAGATGCCAAGCTACGCGCTCGCTCGTCAGGTGTTTCGAAGACCATATCGTACCTGTCCGCAACGCGCGTCCTGCCAAATAGCTCGTGGTCTCGTTTGGCTGTAGCCGCGTCGTCCTCGCAGAGCGTGCCATCAATCCATGCCTGCTGGCATTCAATCGAGCTTGGCGATTTATCCAATTCCAGTATTGAGCCGCCCTTTTCTTTGTCGCATATGTAGGGTGCCATGATACGGGCTAGCGAATTTGCTGGCCCACAGTAAGCGTCAACCATATCTTTAAACTGATATTTTGTATACCGATTGCTGAGTTCTCTTACCGCAATGGTGCGACATAGAAAGTCTTCATTATGCATCCCCTCGATGATTGGCTCGTCACTGTTTGCTTTCTGCTCTTTTAAAACCTCCGGGCCGTAGTTATGGGCAAAATACTGGCGTGCATCATACTGTTCTGGGTGTGCAAAGCGACCGTTATTGCGCATGAACCGGCGGACATGCGGTAACATGGCGGCCGCCAGTGCCAGGCTTGCCATATGTGCGGGGACATCCTGATTCGACTCATACAGTATAAGCTGGGACCGCTCTAGGCCGACGTTGTTGGCGAAGCGGCCAAGGGCTATTGCCTGGCGGTAGGTGCTAGTATTCCCCATATGTTCCAGGTTTATACGGAGTACGCCGGGCTCCTTGTCTAGCGCATCGACAGCCATTACTGCGTTATTAAACACATGACCTGCCAAGTGTAGCGGTATGCCTATCTTTGCCAGCAGCCCGGGTGAGGTGCCGCTTATACGAGATGCAAATTGGGCATATTCAGGGTAAGGCACAAAAGAAGTAAGTGACTCTCCTAGAGTCTGAACCTTGCCATATCGTGATCGGCTCAGTCGTTCTTTGAGAGGCTCAAGCGCGGCTGTATCGTTCATGGAAAAGAGTGGAAAATGTACATCGCGTCCCAGGACGTCGGTATGCCTCAGCAGCTGGTTGTTCTGCATGCTCGTGACCATACTCATGATATGGTGAGAAGTTGCGGCGACACCAACATGCTCCGGATCGTAGGATGTTACGAGATTGGTACGCAGGGCACCTCCGGTAGCAGACACGATTCTGTGCAATACTGCACCAATACCAACAGTGGCCCCATTAAGCGTATTCGGCTGCTGAGGATAGTCGATTATTGATGAAGTGGCTTGCAGCTCAGTGGGTGTGCCAAGTATAAGCGACCGTGTTACCGTATCAAATCGGACACCCCGCAGATCCAGTCCGTATTGTGCCTGCAGGGCCATGTCCCCGGCAAGAATGGCAGCGCCTAGCTTGTTAAGTCGACTCTTTTGAGCGGCGGCTTCCAATCGCTCTTGAAACGGACTTGTCCGTACGGTGTGTTCGAGCTTAGCTTCCAGTGTTCCAGCCCTTGATTGGAGTTCTGCAGGGTCATCGGTGAAATTTCCGGGTAGAGGAATTCGTTCGGTGGTGATTATTGCGGCCACAGCTTGGGCGATAACCTGTCCTATCCGGGGCTCATCATCCACGACCGCGGTGTTCGCTGGTGCTTCTCGGCTCATATCACCTAAAAGTACGCCTAAAACCACCTTTTGCCAAGAGAGTGCTGATCTGTAACGTGCGAAGTAGCGACTATACAGCATAGGGGCGAGCGACACTGGTGGAGCGTTGGGCTCAAAATCGGGTGCTTCAGGTCCGACCCAGATCCTCTGCCTATGAATGTCATTGACGATGGGCAGACCGTGGAATAAGATGGGGGGTTTAAGGAACCGAGTTCATATGCCAGCCCATGATTCACATACCTTGACTCCACGCGATGCCATGCTCCATGAATTGTATCTTGGTACAATGGCAGGCAGTGATGCACAATCGACTGCGGCGGGCCCTTTAGCATCTCACCCCGCACCTCATCTCGATGTTGTGTACGATGCTATATCGGACGCATTAGATATCCCAAATGCTTTTGCAGCACGATATCGGAGCGAGCTGCACGAACGGATAGATCGTCCGCTCCCGCTCACATCAATTGCAGGTAAAAGTGCCCTCGTCAGCGCTTTGATATACGAAAATTATCCGCCTAGCATGCGGCATTTTGCAGACGAAAATGACATAGCCCAAAACTTACAGAATCCTACAGCTGCTAGATTTAGTTTTGCTGTACTCGGCCAGGAGCAGGGTAAGCCTGCTCAGTATCAGGCGGTATGTACCGCGTATGTTGCGGATTCCAAGGTAGCACCCGGTAATCGGGAGGTGCTATATATCGATGATCTGGTTGTAGGCTTAGATGGGCAACGTAAGCAGCTGGGAATTTTGGCGTTTCGCGAAGTACTTACTCGTGCGAAGGTGCACAATCAAGAAATTATCGAAATGCGCACGCGCCGTCGTACATCACACAAAGGGTTCCGCGGACCGGTTATGGCTCGCATATTGCACAGCATGGGATATCAATCCACTGATCATGGTGTTGTAGCTCAGTATGGTACTGATGAAGATACAGAATATTCTCACCTTATCGAGGTAGTAAGAGTATCCTCACAGTAAGAGCGAGCCTTCTTTAAGAGTTTGACCCCTGGCCCGCTATCCTATCTCAAGAGCCAGAAATTAGAACAGGCTATTTGTTCGTCACCAACATTGGCCGTGACCGCCTTAGTCCTGCAGACTCTACAATTTGAGCTACGGAAGCCTTCTGGCGGGGCAGCAAAGCAAGGCGCTCTCGGAATGTATCAAGGTCCCGCTGCCAAGCTGCAATGTAGGCGACACATGTTTGAGGCGTGAGACCATGCAACCTTACTTCTGCCGCAATTAATGATCTTGTTGCCATGTAAGCTTGCTCGATGCTGCCCTGATCTTCCAGCCGCGTACGGATATTCTCGATCAGTAATTTGCGTTCCGCAAGCAATTGCCGCCAATCAGACACGCTTGTCCGAAGATGGTCAAACCCGTTCTTGGTAAGTCGTAATATCCCCTCTGCCAACAGATCCCCGAACTCTTCAGAACGCGCTCTTGAGGGTGTAACGAAGGGATCGTATGGCTTTTGGCTGGCTGCACCGACGGCCGGACCAGCAGCGCTAGAGCCCATGCCGCAGAGGAAAAACCAATCCTCATTGTATATGCGCGGGAAAAAGGCGGAGGTGTGTGCCACATCAACCAGGAGCGCTCCTCCGCCCAGCTTTACACCTGGCTCTATGCCGCTGAGACGCTCCGCGTGTCGCACGACGGAGTTGTCAGGAAATTTACTTACTAAGAAGCCAGTCGCAAGTTCATGAGCCAGGCGACTGATCATTCCGTTCATCCCCACGATATCCGTTATATCGTCATCCAAGAAGAGCAAATTGCTCCAGCCCGCCATCCGGCCTACAAGGAGGCCTAGATTACGCTTTAAGCTGATGTCGTTCTTGGTACGGCCTAGCGTCGCATCAAAAAAATCATCCGTCTCAAAGCCTAAGAGCAAGGGGTGCTGATACTGAGCAGGTACGTCTACCGCCAGCCCACGAACACCGCTGGCATTCATGCTGTTGGCTGTGTCTGCTGCTGATGCACGACCACTGCAGAGTACAAGCAGAAAAGCATGTGTGGTACAGGCTAGCGCAATCGCGTAGCTCAAGTGTTCCGACGAACGATTCGTAGGCACTACGATTGCATCCAGCCCATGCTCAGGTAAGTCCGAGCTAAAAACTGTAGAATAGGTAGTCACAACTGTAGTATATCTGCACCAGAGCAAAAGCTTTATATGTTATATACTGCGAGCGTGCAAAGGCCATTCGGCAAACCCCGTGATAGTCCCCTCTGGACTTTCCTTGATATACTGTACCTATGAAAGACGCGGCTATTAAAATTACAAGGATATGTTCCGATGAGGCAGGGGTCTCATATTTTCTAGATGCTGCGCTTCCGACCAATTTGATAACAGCAGTTGAAGGAACACCTCCGCTCTACAGTACACAGCCAACGTCGGCCACTCACTTATTTTCAATCAACCCTCCTGACTGGCAGGGTGATATGCATGTGGCGCCTCACAAGCAGTACGTTGTTATCCTGTCCGGCGAGCTAGAGATAACGACTGGCCAGAATGAGACCCGACGCTTTAAGGCCGGCGATATCCTGCTCGCTGAAGATACCACCGGTCATGGCCACAAAACGGTCAACCCGAACGATGTGCCGGTTGTCTGTTCGGTTGCACAAGTGGCGTAGTGACATCCTGAGCTATAAGGGTATGCACGGTAGTGTAATGAAGTCTTGTCCAGCCTGATATACGTGCGCTGTGGCAGGCTCTTTATTCTCTGGAATCATTCAGCTCTGTTAAAAACGCATACCCTATCTGTTTGATTGGGTTGAGCGGTTGGAGAGGAACGGGGTGTTGTGTAGAAGGTTTTCAGCAATGACGCGGACAGCTGCTTCGACGGGCAGGAAGTCGCTGGGTAGGACGGAGACTGTTCTTTGGGCGATAAAGGGTGCGGCATTGGGTCTGCACTGCAAAACTGCCGGCACCTCATCCCAGGTTTCCCAGGTACCGGGACTACTATCAAGCAGTACGGGTTCGGGCATTGCAAAGCTGGTCAACATACCGAGCCAACCCAGGCGGTGCAACTGCCACATGCTCGCAAGCGTGGGACAGGCCCACTCGCCCTTATTCTTCTGACTCGCCGGACTCTTTATGAGACCTCCCTTCGACCGCTGACTTAGGGAATCGCCCGACGGTACCAGCAAGTCGTGCAGTTCAACGTAGGTGAATATCGCGCCACCGGTTGCAGATATTCCCCGCCTTCTGCCTCCTGCCGCTGGAAACTGCTCCTCTTCGGATGCTTCGTATAGCCGCTCTACCATTCGCTCCGCGGCTGGCCGGTACGCCCCTTCGCGGGCGATATAATCTATATGTACGCCGGTAGCTGCGGCAGCACCCAAGATGAGCTCAATATGCTGAGCCGGCGGGCCCTGTCCACTCTTTTCGAGATTAACGTCATCGTACATGAAGGATAGGCTGACGACAGGCGGATCAACGCTGTCTATCGGTACTTTCTGTTCAGATGCTTGCCGTCTTCTGTGTGCTTGGATGCTGCCAGTAACCCAGAAACTGATCTCTTCAAATTGCGCGGCCATATACTCCTGGCCTTTAGCGATGGTACGGGCATAAAAATGACCTGGTTCAATTGATAGGTCAGCAGCAGGTGATGGCAGTTCAAGTGTAGACATGGGAGGTTGGGGTGATTAGTTTTGAGCTATTATGATATAACATTTTGTTTCTGACAATTCTACTTCATGTCATACGATGTGGCCGTGCACAGTAAAGGTTTCTCCCAGAGTCATATACAATAAGGGCGTGAAACAACCTCGGATCGTCATCATCGGGCATGCCTGTATCGATACGAATATCAGTGAGCATACCACCTACGAGGGCTGGGGTTCATCCGTGCTGTATATCAGCCGGTACTACCAGCGATATGAACAGCTTGATCCGATTATCATAACCAGTTACGGGGCGGACCTGCTCAAGTACCTGCCACAAGTACGACTGCTGCCCGGTGCACCGAACCGGTCAAAGACGTTACAATACGAGAACGACAGCAGTAGTGGTAAACGGACACAGCGATGTTTCAATGCGACTGAATCAGCCCCGCCGGACCTGACGCCTGCGATGCGGACTGCCCTGCAAGGCGCTGATATCGTGATCGTAGCCACGCTGCTACCCAACTATACGGCAGAGTATGTGGCTGCAGCGTTGGCTCTGGTGCCTGCGAGAAGCCTGAAAGTGCTGTGTCCGCAGGGATACTTTCGCGCCGTAGGCGGGGATGGTGCGGTTACGCCTATCGATTTCGGCGAGGCTCCTGCCATTATCCCGCTGGTTGATGTGGTGATATATTCCGAAGAAGACCATCCGCAGGCGTTTGCGCGCGCTCAGGCATGGGCAGAGATGGCAGACACTTCGGTGGTAGTGACACAAGGAGACCATGGTGCGAGCCTGATGCGCAAGGGTGTCTCAGTAGTGACGGTGCCTACGACGCCCATTGCGCCAGAGGATATCATCGACTCTGTCGGGTGCGGTGACACCTTTGCCGCCACGCTTGCCCTGACCTATTACCGTGTGGGTGATATGGCGAGTGCTATAGAGGCAGCGAACAGTACGGCCGGTGCCAAGTTGAAAGCTGCGATCCCTATCCGGGAGTAAGACGGGCTGCGGCGCATCATCCAGGTCTTCTCCGCCAAAATCGCAGGAAACCATGCCAGCGTAGTGGAAGTGTAGTATATTTTAAACATGAGCAACAGCACTGTGGGTAAGCTAAAAGGTTTCATAGCTAGTAAAGGCAAAAGGACTAAAATTGCGGTAGCAGGAGGTGCGGCAGTAGTGGTGGCTGTAGCTGGATACCTGTTGGTATCCAGCTATGCGTCGGGTTTCTTTGTTAGTGTCGATCCTGAAAATGCAACGGTAACCGGTAATGCATCAGTGGTGGCTGATGCATCAGCATCGGGTGGCAAAGCAGTCCAGTTTACGGGCCCTGCCAGCACTGGCGGCGGAGGAGGTACCGGAGGTGGCGGTACTGGTGGCACGGCTACCTGCACCGGCAGCGCAAACACTCCTGGCGGTAGTGATGGTATGGGCGGCTGTTGGCCTGGTTCCAACAATACGGGTGTTCCGAGTGGCACGGCACTTTCAGCCTACACTGGTAGCTGTACCATAACCACGAATAATCTGACCATCGATGCTAAGACTATTAACTGTCCGGGTGACCTCCTGGTGCGGGCCTCCAATGTCATCATTACCCGTAGTAAGATTACAGGCCATGTTGTTGTTGATACTGACGTGAGTCAAGGTTATTCGCTCAGCATGACCGACATTGAAATTCACGCAGACGGTGATCTTCCTGTCGTCTATAACGGCAATGTCAACATCCTGCGTGCAAATATCAGTGGCGGCCACAACGCTCTGGAGTGTCAGGAACACTCATCGCATTGTTCGCTGAGGGATTCCTGGGTTCACGACCAGTGGCAGGCGCCAACTGGTGACACGCACCTTGGCGGCGTCGCTCATTTCGGCGAGCAGGTAGCCTGTACGGGCACTGGTACCAACGGCATGACGGCAGTATGTTTTGACATAGAGCACAGTTCAGTGGTTTGTGATGCTCCGGTCAACGCCTCTGGTGGTGGCTGTACCGGCGACATTAACATGATCGCCCACTACGGACCCATCCCTGGAGCTTTCATTTACAAAAATTTGCTAAGCGCGAATGTGGGCGCTTCATACTGCACCTATGGCGGTGAGGCACCCGAGAATGGCGCGACGCGCATCGTGTACCAAGACAACATATTCCAGCGGGGCACCAACAGCAAGTGTGGTAGCTATGGACCAGTCACTGGATTCAAGTTCAGTCATGCTGGGAACCTTTGGACGAACAACAAGTACAATGATGGCTCAACCATCACCTGCACGGCCGCGGACGAGTGTCTCTAGCTTACAGGTACGCATAGGGTATACTAAGGTGTATATGCAATTCTTGAGGGAAGACCAAGAAACAGCGGTGCACGCTATAGCCAAGCGCATCTGCGATGAACTGTTCGGCGGCAAACGCGTACTCTGGCTGACGAGCGGTGGCTCTAACATAGCCCTGGAGGTAGAGATCATGGGATTGCTCCGTGCGCACTGTGGTGATCATCTGGAGGGTCTGGCCATAGTGCCTATGGATGAGCGCTATGGCAAACCCAGGCATGCCGACAGCAATGTGGAGCAGCTGCGGGCGAGCGGTTTTGACCCGGGTGCGGCTACCTTGGTTGATGTCCTGATGCATGATGCGCCGTTTGATCAGACCGTTGATTTTTATAATGATGTGGCGTCTACGGCATTGGCGAACGCAGGCTTGGTCGTGGGGCAGTTCGGATTAGGGACGGATGCACATGTCGCCGGCATATTGCCTGCTTCCCCCGCCGCAGAGGCAGATGAGGCGACCGTGGCGGGATACGAATGGAGTGATTACACCCGCATGACATTGACGCCCACTGCCCTTTCGGCTGTGCATGTCGGCTATGTGCTGGCTTATGGCGCGGGTAAAAAAGTGGCGCTGAACCGTCTGCTGAAGAACAAAGAGGACCTCAGCGAGCTGCCGGCCAAACTCCTGTACGAAATTCCAGAAGTTTATGTTTATAATGATGCTATAAGTAGCGAGGGATAACAGATGAAACTAGCAATCCAGGGCTTAGGCCGCATGGGCATGCAAATTGCCCGTAAACTTGCCGAGAGTGGTGAACATACCGTCATTGCCCACAACCGGAGCCATGAGCCTATCGACGAAGCTGCCCAGTCTGGCGCTACTCCGGCCTACGAAAAGGCAGACGTGCTCCGTGCGTTCGGTGAAGACCAAGTGGTGATCTGGATCATGCTGCCGAGCGAGATCGTGGACGCGCAGGTAGATGAATGGCTGGCACTTGTACCGAAGGGCTCCATCCTTATCGACGGTGGAAATTCCGATTTTCGAAGTACGCAGAAACTCAACGAAAAAGTATCTGTGGCCGGCTGCCAGCTGCTTGACATCGGTGTATCCGGCGGCGTCTGGGGATATCAGAACGGCTTTCCACTGATGTGCGGCGGTGATAACGCCGAGGCTTTCGCCGCGCTTGAACCAGCACTGAAGACACTGACGCAGCCGGGCGGCATGTACTACCGCTTCGGCGGCAGCGGCGCCGGACACTACGTAAAGATGGTGCATAATGCAATTGAGTACGGCATGATGGAATCGCTCGGCGAAGGCTTCCGCATGCTGCACGACGGCCCGTACAAGGGTATGGACCTGAGCGCTGCGGCCGACCTATGGCAGCACCACAGCGTGATTACCAGTTGGCTGACTGAACTCAGCCGTGACGCGCTGGCCGAGAACCCGGAACTCGATGGCATCACCGGCTATGTGGCAGAAAGCGGCGAGGCCCGCTGGACGCTTGATGCTGCCAAAGATATGGGCATCGAGCTGCCGTCCATCCAGGCTGCATTCGATGTACGCCTGCGTAGCCAAAAGGGTGAGACCAACTTCGCCACCAAAGTCGTCGCCGCGCAGCGCAACAAGTTCGGCGGCCACAACCTGAACGGCGAGGGCGCTGCCGCTGGTGTCCGCGAACAGGTCGCCCGCGAGGAGACCAAGTAGCCGTGGAAGACCCGCGCCTGCACGAGCCGCTTACCCTGGTAATCTTCGGCATCACCGGCGATCTGGCACAGCGCAAGCTTCTGCCGGCTCTGTATCAGCTGGCCAAGGCCCAGGAATTGCCTGAGCAACTCCGCATCATTGGGGTCAGCCGGCGTGATGTCAGCAAAGATGACGTCTTTTCCCGACTCAAATCATTCGTGGGCGAACAGGATTTCGATGGAGGTGTTGAGCAGCATCTGCGTGAGTCTACAGAAATGCGCCAGATGGACCTCTTGGCCCAGTCCGATTACGAAAGCCTGCTGACCCGGCTCCAAGAGATTGAATCCGCTGCAGGCAGCAACATTCGCCGCCTCTATTATCTTTCTATACCGTCGCAGGCATTTACTCCTATCATACGGTTGCTCGGCCAAACGGGGCACAATGCGCCGCTTGCAGGCGGCGAAATGCCGCGGCTTCTCATTGAAAAACCGTTCGGCTACGACCTGGAATCTGCCCGGGAGCTTATCGCTGTGCTCGCAGAGCATTTCAGCGAGGAGCAGGTTTACCGGATCGACCATTATGTAGCTAAAGAAACCGTGCAGAACATCCTGACCTTCCGCTTTCATAACCCCCTGTTTGAAAGCATCTGGAACAACCATCATATCGATCACATTTCCATCGTGGCGCACGAGAAGCTCGATATCGAAGGCCGGGCAGCATTCTATGAGCAGACCGGCGCTCTGCGCGACCTCATCCAGAGCCACCTGCTGCAGCTTTTGGCCATAATCACCATGTCACGCCCCTCACAGCTGGAAAGCAGCCAGATCCACGAGGCTAAATTACGTCTGTTACAGTCGGTTGAGCCAATCCCGTCCGACAAAGTTGTCGCCTGCGCCAAACGCGGCCAATATGAAGGCTACCGTACGGAGGTAAACAACTCCGGTTCGTTCATCGAAACCTTTGCACGTTTGCAGCTGTATATCAACGACGAACAGTGGCAAGGTGTCCCGGTAGTGCTCGAAACTGGTAAAGCATTGGCCGAAAAGCTCACCGAGATCAGCGTGTGTTTCAAGCCGTCACCGTATGGCCAGCTAGAAGAGAACAAGCTGGTGTTCCGTATCCAGCCGCAAGAAGGCATCACGCTGCGTCTGCAGGTCAAACAGCCGGGCATCAGCAATATAACCAGCGGCGCTGACATGACATTTGATTACGCCAAATCGTTCAACCAGCGCCCCGCTGAGGCGTATGAGCGTGTCATTGTCGATGCTATCCGCGCAGATCAGACGCTGTTCGCAAGTTCCGCAGAAGTTATCCGTTCATGGGAAATTGTACAGAATGTGCTTGCCCAGTGGGCCTGGGACAACAATACGCTGCAGTTCTATCCCAAGGGCTCGGCCGGTCCTGTGGAAAAATAATCGGGCTGCTCTGATAGAGGTTGTGCTTGCAAGCCTTTTTACATATACTTGGAACCAGAACGTCCATACATAGTGGCCAAAATTTACAAAATACGAGGGTAATGAAAATTCTGATGCTTGGGTGGGAGCTCCCACCTCACAATAGCGGAGGCCTGGGGACGGCGTGCCTCCAGCTGTGTAAGGCCCTCTCGAAACGCGGAGGTCTCGATATCGAATTCGTCCTGCCTTACGACGCCGACCACGATATTGACTTTATGAAGATCACCTCAGCCCAGCCGCAGGGCGTGGCCAGTGTTATCCGCTCCGGCATCGCGTATGACAGCTACAAATACATCCGCAGCGATGGCACCGAAGAGTGGCTTGGCATCTACGACCAGCAAGAACTGTATGAAAAAGCCGTGGCCAGTATGATAGAGGACGGCCGTGAGTTTGATATCGTCCACGCGCACGACTGGCTGACCTTCCGGGCCGCCATGCGTGTCAAAGAGAAGCGCGGCTGCCCTGTCATCCTGCACGTCCATTCTGTGGAATCCGACCGTGCCGGTGGTGGCCGTGGCAATCCGCTGGTACATGACATCGAAGAGATGGCGATGCTGCTGGCCGACCGGGTCATCGCGGTAAGCCAGCACACCAAGAACTGTATCGTGCGGGATTACGGTATTCCCGCCGATAAGATAGAAGTAGTTCACAACAGTATCGAGCCGAACGATATCGAGATGCTAGATGCCGACAATGCCTACCACTACCTTGCAGCCATGAAAGCCCTAGGCTACCGTGTGGTCGTCAACGTAGGACGCCTGACCGTCCAGAAGGGATTGCCAAATTTGCTGCGGGCAGCCAAAGAAGTTGTATACCGTGCACCCAAGACCCTCTTTCTGATCGTCGGCAGTGGCGAACAATACTATGAACTGATCACCCAGGCTGCCGATCTAGGCATCGGAGCCAATGTCCTGTTCGTGGACTTCCAGCGCGGCAAGCGCCTGCGTGATGCTTTCTCTATCGGCGATCTGTTCGTCATGCCATCCGTATCAGAGCCGTTCGGCCTGACCCCGCTCGAAGCTATCGGTTTCGGTACCCCTGCTCTCGTCAGCAAGCAGTCCGGCGTCAGCGAGGTGATGGGCAATGTCCTGAAGGTAGATTTCTGGGACACGCGGGAAATGGCCAACCAGATCACTTCGGTGGTGCGGAACGATCCGCTGCGCGATAACCTACTGAGCAACTCGCAGCGAGAATACCAGCGGCTGTCATGGGAGGGGGCTAGTGATAAAATCGTGGAATTATACCGGCAACACACGCAGGAAGTACCTGCATGACTAAAAAGGCCATCGTACTGTATCTGCACGTCCATCAACCGTTTCGGGTGCGGCACTACACCGTTTTTGACGCCGGCGTGCACCACGACTATTTTGAGGCCCCCTACGAAGACCGTACCAGCAATGAGGCTATCGCTCACAAGGTAGCCCAGAAATCATATCTGCCCACCAACGCACGTCTGCTCAAGATGTTGCACGACAACCCAGAGTTCAAGCTGAGCCTGTCTATCACCGGTACGGTCATCGAACAGCTCGAAAAATGGGCGCCCGAAGCGCTTGTCTCATTCCAGGAACTGACTAAGACCGGACGGGTCGAGATTGTAGCCGAAACCTACCATCATAGTCTGGCGTTCTTTTATAACCGCGAGGAGTTCGAAACCCAGGTTCGCATGCACGAAGAAAAGGTCATGCAGGTCTTTGGCCAGAAGCCCAAGGTCTTCCGCAACACCGAGCTTTGCTACAACAACGATGTCGCCTATTGGGCCGACAAAGCTGGGTACAAGGCTATCCTGGCCGAAGGTTGGGATCCGATCCTGGACTGGCGGAGCCCCAACTACGTGTACCGCCCCAGCTACACCGAGAACATCCGGCTGCTTATGAAAAACTACCGCCTGAGCGATGACATCGCCTTCCGTTTCGGCAACCAGGCGTGGAGTGAGTGGCCACTGACGGCCGATAAGTTCACCCGTTGGCTGGCTGACAACCAAGAGGCGACCAACTTCGACCTGTTCATGGACTACGAAACGTTCGGCGAGCACCAATGGTCTGAAACCGGTATCTTTGACTTCCTGAGCCACCTGCCCCACGAATGGCTGAAAAATCCGCACCATACGTTCATGACCGTCAGCGAAGCAGCAGATGCATTCAAGCCCAACGACTTCATCGATGTGCCCAACACCATTACCTGGGCGGATACTGAGCGTGATCTGAGCGCCTGGCTTGGCAACAGCATGCAGACTCAGTCTATAAGCGCGCTATACGATCTGCGTGGCCGTATCATGGAGACTGGCGACCTGAAGCTCATCGAAGACTTCCGTCGGCTGACCACCAGCGACCATTTCTACTACATGTGTACCAAATACTTCAATGACGGCGATATCCATGCTTACTTCAGCCCCTATGAAACACCCTACGAGGCGTATATGAACTTTATGAACGCGTTTCATGACTTACAGTTCCGTTTGGCTGAGAAAGGCGTTATAGTATAAGCATGAACAGGGTGGGAACAGTGACGGAGGGCGTCCAGTAATGGGCCGCCCGGTGATTCTAGGAAACGGCAGTCTGACCGTAGGGCTCGATGAACGGGGCCTGGTACATGACTTCTATTACCCGTATGTCGGGCTCGATAACCTGACAACCGCGCGTAGTTTGCCGCATAAGATTGGCCTGTGGGTCGACGGCGCATTTTCGTGGGTCGATGGCGACCAGTGGACTATAACGGTAGATTTTGAAAGCAACGCCCTCATCAGTGCGGTGCATATGCGTAACGACGGTCTGCAGCTAGAGCTGGAGTTCCGTGATTTTGTGGACACTGAATTCAATGCCTTCTGCCGGCAGGTCACCGTACATAACCAGAGCGACAAGAACCGGGACGTGCGCGTGTTCTTCCACCAGGTCTTCCAGATATCGCGTGCCGGCCGCGGTGACACTGCCCTGTACGTGCCCGAGGGCAATTACCTGTTGGACTATAAAGGGCGCTGTTCTCTGCTTATCTACGCCCGCGCAGCCAGCGGCGGTACCGGCATGGACCAATACAGCGTTGGTAATTACGGCATCGAGGGCAAGGAAGGCACCTGGAAAGATGCCGAGGACGGAGAATTGTCTGGTAATCCGGTGGAACACGGCGGCGTGGATTCTGCGCTACGCTGCTCCCTTAGCGTCCATCCACAGTCCAGCGAACTAGTCGAATACTGGGTGGTTGCTGCCGAAGATCAATATGCTGCCGAAAAGATCCACAACCAACTGCTGAGCAGTGGCTTAGGCGGCCGACTTGACGGTGCCAAGCAATTCTGGCACGAATGGCTGCATCCTGCTACGCCGCACATCAACGAGATGGAGCCAAAGCACCAGAACGCAGTACGTAAGAGTCTGATGGTCATCAAAGCGCACACCGACCGCCGCGGCGGCATCATCGCCAGTTGCGATTCATCCATCTACAATTACGGCAAAGATTATTACAGTTACGTTTGGCCCCGCGACGGCGCCTATGCTATGTGGCCGCTCATACGGCTCGGCTTTACCGAGGAGCCGCGGCGCTTTTTCAGCTTCTGTCGGGATATCATTAGCCCTGATGGTTATCTGGCGCACAAGTTCCAGCCCGATCGTTCCATCGGCAGCACCTGGCACCCGCTCGTCCATGGCAAGCACAGCGAGCTTGCCATTCAAGAAGACGAAACTGCCATCGTAGTCTACATGCTGGGCGAATATTACGAAGCCAGCAAAGACGAAGAGTTCGTCGAGGGCATGTACACTACGTTCATCCAACCGGCCGCCAACTTTATGGCAGAGTTCCGTGATGATTCCACCAAACTTCCCCATGCCAGTTACGACCTGTGGGAAGAAAAGTTCAGCACGAGTACCTATACCACTGCCATTACCTACCGCGCTCTCCATACGGCTGCCGACCTAGCGGAAACGTTTGAATTCCCTGATGACGCTGTACGTTGGCGCGACGCGGCCGACGAGATGGCCAAAAGCTGTCACATACTGTTCGACGAGGACCGCGGTGCACTTCGCAAGGGCTTTCTGCTCCAGGATGATGGCTCGCTGCAGTTCGATAATACGCTCGACGTCTCAAGCGGTTATGGTGCGCTCATGTTCGCGACCGAAGCCTTTGGCAGCAAGGCTGTCCGCAGTACTTTTAAGGTGATCGAGTCCGATATTATGAGCAAGTCTCCCTCGGGCGGCGCTCCGCGCTATGAGCACGACACCTATTTTGCAGGTAGCTCGCAGTACTTAGGTAACCCCTGGTTCGTGACCACGTTGTGGATGGCTCAGTATTACTTCCAGCTGGCGCGCAATCCCGATGCCGAGCAGCTGATAGCCTGGACACTTGAGCGGGCGATGTCGTCGGGCGTACTTAGTGAACAGATCGATCCGGCAACTAGCGCTCCGCTGTCAGTCGCACCACTGGTGTGGAGCCATGCCGAGCTCATCAACACCTTGCTAGACCTGAAAGTCTAGGCTCTCTTCCAGGCCTCTTGTTGCTATAATTTGGTGTGTGAGTTTACGAACCCCGGATCTGGCAGTGGAATTTGCTGTCTCAAACATGGACCTGTACCCGATAGATATACCGGGACGGCCTTCGTGGGGCGCGAATCTTGAGCAGCTGGTGCCCTATCTGGAACGTACTGGCTGTGCCAACTTCGAGATTCATCCCACCAGGGCCATCGTCCATGACATTGCTAGGCGTGAGGCCAGCGGAGATACGGATATCATACGGGCGGTGGTGGGCTCGGTCCATCAGACGTTCAATGAGGGCACCGGCCCATTTGGCAAAATCGCCGACTGGCGGGGTATAGAACGCTGCAGGGATTCGGCAGTGAGTATGCGGGGAATCGCCCGTGCCATTGGTGGTCGAATACCGGCGGTGGGTTATCCAGAGCATCTCCGTGACGGGTCGATAGCAACCGAAGACACCTATGGCATTGTGCAGCCCAAGGCAAATGTCTATGACATGCTGCGACTGTCCAGTAATACGGATCTACTAGATGCCGTTTCGCTGCTCGGCTTCATAGGCATATGTCCCGACACTGTGCATGCACGGTGCAAGGGTGAGAACGGCACGCGACCGCCAGCCGTGGCCGAAGTCTGGGCCGACCAGTTTGCTTCCGGGTGTGTATATCAGATGCATGTCAGTGCTGACCGGGTTGACCTGAAAAGGCTTGATCCGGAGCTGGCAGAGCGCTCAGTGGAGGAGTTCGAGGCGTTCGTATCCGCGGGTGCAAAGAGGGCCCTGAATACCGAACTGGGCGAAATGATTATTGCCGCCATTGAAAATTATGTGCCACCGGCAGGGCTCGCCCATCCGTCCGGCAGACCGGTACTACGCCAGGTCCTTGAGGTGCCACCACGTATCGGAGCGATCCGTCGGCGTCCTGCGCAGCATGCGCGTTTCGTGAAGAGTCTGGCCGAGATTGCCCGTAGTGTTGGCGCCACCCCACTTTTGCGGAGTTGAATCGGTGCCGATACGTGTGATTTCGGCGTAGTAAAAACAGCCGGCGATAAGCCGGCTGTTTTTACGGTACAGTATGCCTAGTGCTTGCGTGGCTTGACTTCGTTGCGGCCAAGGTTCTTCTTGGTCTCAACAAAAAGCACGTGCTTACGCAGCTTCGGGCTGTACTTACGCAGGCTCAACTTCTCAGTTGTATTCTGCGTGTTCTTGCTAGTGTAGTAAATGCGCTCACCAGACTCTTCGCTTACGAGTCCGACTAGTTTGCGCTTTTCGCCTTTTTTCGCCATAACCACTCAAGTTTAACAGATATACAGAGGTTTGTAAACTGTTATTCGCCTCGCTCGGCTACCTGGACGGCACTCGTGTTCGTGGGCACAGAATCAATAGGACCCGTAAGGCCTCGTGCTAAACAGAAATCCAAATACGTATCCATTAATCCAGCATCGTTTTGGGCCGCTTGCGTACCATATTCCCCAGATTTACCCATACCACTGTTCCTTGTATAAGACCAATAAGATTTATAATAGGATTCTGTAAGAATTATTACAGTGATATTCCTCACCCACACAGGGCGGCTAAACAAAAATACCGGTTGATCAGACCGGTATTTTTGTTTTTCTTCTTGCAAGATAGAAAATCGTTTTAGTGTATTTCTTTTGGATTTACACTCTACCGGACATAGTAATGCGCTCATGCTTTCCTGTCAAGCATTTTTCAAAGGCAACAAAAAACTCCGGCTCTCACCGAAGTTATGTAACACTATGGAGCCGACAGAGGGATTCGAACCCACGACCCGCTGTTTACAAAACAGCCGCTCTAGCCACTGAGCTATGTCGGCAGGACTTTACAGAGATAAAGTGTAGCAAAAACAGATATAATTTGCTACTATTTATGGGTTATCTTGTGATACATAGCACAAAAGTGCCGCGATAGCTCAGTGGTAGAGCACTTCCATGGTAAGGAAGGGGTCCTGAGTTCAAGTCTCAGTCGTGGCTCCATGGCATATGCAGGGTTAGTGAAGCGGTCAAACACGGGTGACTGTAAATCATCTGGCTCAGCCTTCGGGGGTTCGAATCCCTCACCCTGCACCAAACAAAAAACACTTCGCGTGCGAAGTGTTTTTTGTTTGCCGGCTCCCTGGAAGAGTTACGGAACTATGTTGAAGTTCAGCCTAAAGAAGTTATCGGGGTCGTAGTTTGCCTTTACTTCCCGCAGTTTGTCGAGTGTTGCCTGTGGATACGCGTCAAGGAGCCGATGTTGTTCAGTGGGGCCTAAAAAGCCGACATACGCTGAGCTGTCATTCTGATCTAGTGCGCTTGAAAAGCCCTCGATCCATTGTTGGTGTTCTTGTTTCTCGTCTTCTGTGCCATAAAACGCGGCAATGTTAGCCATGATCGGCTGTTTTCGGTTGGCGTAGGCAGTTGCGTCCTCGGGTATCTTGGCCATTGCGCCGCCCAGCGCCCTTAGCTGCAGGGCTTTCATCGGGGCGTTTAACTTGTCCAGCCATTCAAGAGCCGTCTCGGCGTCTTTAACGCCGAACGTGCGCAGGTGCATATTCCTGCTGACTGCCGTGGGATGATAGCTTGCATCCCCGGGAAAGAAGATATCTTTGTAACGCATCGGCTTTGTCGTGTCGGCGTATGGTTGGGCCAAAGCTTTGAGCGGTGCAACAGCCGCTTCGCCCTTTGCCGGGTCGCCAGCATACATGATAAGTGCCATAGCTGCCATTTTGCCATGATGCTCTTTGGGGACGAACGGCAGCGGGAAGGCGGGCATAACGTTCAGTATCACAGATAGCTCGTCGGGAGCTTCCTGGGCAACCTTTATGCATCCTGCAATGACTTCGGGCGTTGCAGGCAGCATCAGCATGCCACCGTAGCAGTCTCCCAGGTTATGAAGCCTATACTGAAACTTCGTCACCACGCCAAAGTTGCCGCCACCGCCTTTGAGTGCCCAGAACAGCTCCGGATGGTTGCTTTCGTCCACCTGCAGAATCTCTCCACTTGCTATGACGATTTCGGCTGCCAGCAGGTTGTCTATAGCCAATCCGAATTTTCGTACCAGAAAGCCAACACCGCCATTCAGTGTGATGCCGCCGATGCCAACTGAACCGGCGTCGCCAAAACCTAGGACAAAGTCCTGCTTGTCTAATGCATCGGTGACTTCTTTGGCGGTTAATCCTGCCCCGGCCCACATGGTCTTATGTGCCGCGTCTATAGTGATATTCCGCATGTCGCGCATGTCGATTACCAGTCCGCCATCGGTCGTGCTATAACCGGCAACGCTGTGCCCACCGCTTCTGATCGCAAGCTCTAGCTTCTCCTTTTGTGCAAACCGCGCCGCACGCTGTACGTCCGTGGTATTGGCTACGCGAATAATAGCAGCAGGCTTTTTGTCGATGCCACCGTAGAACACTTGGCGCGCCTGGTCGTACTCACTATCGCCCGGAAAGACTACGCGACCCTGAAATATGGCGTTTAGTTTTTGCTGCTCCATAACTATCCTCCTATAGTTACTCGATAGGTTGCTGCGCGGCTTAAATAACCACGCGGCGTGGCCTCAGAATACGACGTGGCCGTCCGGCTGGCACAATGAGGCGCTTCAGTTTTTCGGCAATCATATCTGCCTCGGCCTGCATGCCCCGCTCTTCGTAGGCTTGCATAAGCAGCGTGTAGGTCTCTTTGTTCGGCTCAAGCTCTACGGCGCGCAGCAATGATTGGAACATCAGCTTCTCGTTGCCGAGCTTTTCGTTGACCTTGGCGTAGGCCACATGGCGGGCCGCTAGGCCTTCTTCCAGGTTCAGTGCCGCTTCGAATGCGATGCCGGCTTTGGCATAGTTCTCGGTTTCGTAATAAATAAGCCCCAGGTTGTGCAGGCTTGAGGGCGTGGCTTCGATAGAGCTTGCGATTTCAAAACAGTCAATGGCATCGCGGTATTCTTTTTGCTTGGCGTAAAGGATACCGAGGCGGTTGTAGGCTGCGGCGTTTTTTTCGTCGATTTTGAGGATGGTCAGCAGTGCCTTTTCGGCACGCAGGAACCGGTTCTCGCGCATACCCTGGTGGGCGATGTCCCAGAGTTTGCCCATACGGTCGCCGACTTTACGGGACACATCAGTATGGTCATCGCGGTGTAACCGGGTGCCTAAGATTCCAAGTGTACCGAAACCGGCGACAATCAGGAGCTCATACATAAATAGGTACTTACTAGTATAGCATTTTTAGAGCGCAAGCATAAGTTCGCTCAGCACTAATTTGGTGTTGCCATTTTTATCCAACGCGTCGCCCGCCGTGATCGCAGCTTGCAGGATTGCCTGCCAGCGTGGGATAGCGGCGGGGTTTTTGCCAGCTGCTGCCTGCAGACTTGCGCTGGCGGTCGCTGCCAGTGTCTCTACGAATGCAGCAGCCTGCTCCTTTTGTTTGGCCATACCGTCTACGAGTAGCATCCGGTCGAAGCTGGTGCCGGTCAGGACCTTCTTGACCAGTTCAAGCGGTTCGTCGGCTGCCGTACTCTGGCCGTCCAGCAATCGGGCTGCCTCGGCAATATTCGTACCTGTTCGAAGGAGTGTCTTGGATACTACTGCTTCGGGCAAACCTAACGTCGCAAAATGTTGTATCAGGGCAGCTTGATCCGGGGCTGGCAACATAAGTATCTGCACCCGGGAGCGGATGGTAGGCAGCAGCTGGTCGGGCTGTGAGCTGGCCAGAATCAGGACCGAGCCTTCCGGCGGCTCCTCGAGCAGCTTCAGGAGTGCATTCTGGGCCTCACGTCCCATCGTTTCGGCATCCTGGATGATAGCAACCCGCTTAACGGCGGCGGCACCCGGCACGCGCAAACGGAAAAACCGGATAAGTACCCTGACCTGATCGATGCTGATACTGCCCTTTTCCGGGGTGACTTCACGAAGGTAGGGCTGGTTCTCTAGATTGTCTACCTGCAGTAGTGCCATGGCTGTGTTCCGGGCGATATGTGACTTGCCGATGCCTGCAGGGCCGGCTAGAAGAACGGCTTGGGTGGGACTGGCGATGAGTTCGTCGAGCAGCTGGCTTGCAGCGGGATTCAGTACTATCCCGCTGATGTTCACCGGACCTTCTCCAGGAACTCGGGTGGCAGTGGTGCCTTGAACACTTTGCGTTCATGTCCCGCTAGCAGCGTGAGTTCGAGCTCTGCTGCATGCAGATATAGCCGGTTGGCGGGTTCGCCGCCGTACAGTATATCGCCTACGATAGGGTGATGCTGATGGTTGAGGTGGACGCGCAGCTGGTGGGTGCGCCCGGTTTCGGGGCGGAGTTCTACCAAGCTGTGTGTACCATTGCCCTCTAGCACCCGGTAGGCTGTCGTGGCATGCTTGCCCTGCATACCTACGCGGAACGTCGCGGGAGCTTTGGGATTGCGCTCGATAGGCATATCAATGATGGCTTCAGCCGGATCCATGGTGCCGGTGATGACCGCCAGGTAGGTCTTGTGGACATTGCGGGTCGCAAATTGTTTCTGTAGCCAGCTCAGCGCTTCGGGTGTCTTGGCGCAGATCATGACGCCACTGGTGGCGCGGTCCAGGCGGTGTACGATACCACCGCGTTCACCGCTCAGTCCTTTGAGCCGGCTCCGGAGCCAGGTAGCCACGGTTGCTTCGGGGTTGAATGTGCCCTTGCTGTGGCTCAACACACCGATGGGTTTATTGATGACCACACAGTCATCATCCTCATAGATCACGGGCAGGTCGATCTCCGGAATATCTGCTAGCTGTGATATGTCATAATCTACCGCTACGTCGTCACCCCCGCGTAGCTTGTAGCCTGCTTTGGTCTGCGGCGTGCCGTTTACGGTGACTTTGCCGTCTTCGATCAGCCGGGAGGCGAAGCCCCGGCTCAGTTCTGGGATAAGTTCCACGACCTTTTGATCCAGACGCTGGGCCCGGCTGATTTCCAAGTTACTCATTACCATCTATTTTAACAGAGGTGATAGAATGCACCTATGATAAAAGCAGAGATAGCCGCAAATGTAGAGCCGGTATTCCAGACACTTGCCCTCCGCGATGCCGACAAGGTAACAATAGTGGTTGGTAGCGCGGCTATGGCTGTACATTTCGCTGAAGCGGATGCGCCGGTCCCTCCATTCAGTGATGTCGATGTACTCTGCTCGAGAGATTTCTTTACGCGGACGTGCTCGCAGTCCGCTAACCTTCTAGGTATGGGCGAATTTCGCGTGCGTCATTCGGGTACAACGCCCCGTACACGCATGCGCTCTCCTGTACTAGATTTATACCCATCCGAGGATGACAGGGGCACCGTGCCATTCTCCGCATGTGAAGCAATGGGTGGTACTTGGTATCCGATTAGCTACAACGATTGTGCGTCTGAAGAGAGAGTGGAGCATCATCGTGGCTATCGTTTTCTAAAAATGGCAGAGCTACTTGTGTGGACCGCTGCTTCCGGACGCGAGAAGGATATCCGTAAGATTGATACCTTACTTCCAACGGCTTTTGACTGCGGGCTGATTACTGATGAGGAGCATGCGCGAATCGTCGCAGAACGTGATGTATCGGCTCGCTTGCGCAGTGAGCATCCTGGGCGCTATTATGCGCGTGTTCCAGGCAGCTAAATACGTAAACCGACGGCCTTTTGTACGCGTAGGAGTGTGGCGCCAGCGACTTCGTTCATCTGTTTTTCGTCTGCCTGGAGCTTGGTGAGGAGCTGAGCATCGTCCACGCTTGCCAGCTTGGCCTGGAATTCTCGCAGGAATTGCTGCACCTGTTCAGCTACTTCTTTCTTGAGGTCGCCGTAACGTTCCTGGCCTTCGTGGTGTTCGATGACGGCTTGCAAGGGTTCGCCCGACAGCAAAGCATGGATCTGTAACAGGTTGCTGATACCAGGTTGCTTCTGGGGGTCATAGTGCACGGCAGCTTCGGAATCGGTGGTGGCGCCCATGACCTTCTTGGCAGCTTCATCAGGCTGGTCGCCTAAGAAGATGATTCCCTTGCCGGTCTCGTCGCTCTTGCTCATCTTCTTCGTGGGCTCAACCAGGTCTTTGATACGGAGACCCTGGTCTTTACCGAAGAACTCATGTTGCTCTTTGACTGCTTTCGGCACTACGAACAGCTCGCCGAACTGATTGTTCAGACGGGTAGCAATGTCACGGACGAATTCCAGATGCTGGGATTGGTCGTCACCGACGGGAACGTAGCTTGCTCCATACAGCAGGATGTCGGCAGCCATGAGCACGGGGTAGTTGAAGAGTCCCACGCTGATACGGTCGTCAGCCAATTTGGCGGACTTGTCCTTGAACTGAGTCATACGGCTCATCTCGCCGAAACCGGTGAAGCAATCCAGGATCCAGGTGAGTTCGCTGTGAGCAGGCACGTAGCTTTGGCGGTAGATGTGGATATTTGGATTGTCGAGCGGTAGGCCGGCGGCCACGAATAGGCGCAGGTTATGCATGATCTGCGCGTTCAGCTGGCTGTGGTCGATGGGGGTGGTAAAGCTGTGCAGGTCTGGCACGAACAGGTTGATATCATAGGTGTCGGCATGATTTTTGGCCATGTCAATCAGCGGCAGCAGTGCGCCGAAATAGTTGCCGATGTGGAGGTCGTTGTTGGCGCGGAGGCCAGTCAGGATTACTGGTTTAGTCATATTTCCTCTCAATTATAGCTTACTTTTTTACAAACAGCCGTCTTTGACCGCAGATGCGGCTGCGCCCGACCACACGCGATCCCCCTCTTCGCGCGTCAGTCTTACGATGCCCCCTACTGCAATAGGGGCTGCTTGCTCGGCTGGGATAGCTTCGCTGGCTTGGACAGGTTCTGGCCCGTTTTGTGTCTCGTGTCCTAATGTTTCCATGATGTTCCTCTCGTTATAGTAAAAGACCGCCTCTTGGTGGCGGTCTTTTCTCTATGTTCTTTTTAGGCTAGAGCGCACAGAACAGACCGTCACGGGTAGTGCCGGTAAACCAATACTGGTTGTTCTGAATATGAATCATTGAGAGTGACTATAGACCATTTCCGGCGCTTCTGCAAGCTTGTGTAGTTTAGCGACGAAGAATGCTTCGACCTGAGAACTGGGCGCCAAGCGCAGGCAGCCGCCCAGGTCGGATGTGAATGCCTTGTTGTTCCAGCCCTGCAAAGCGGGCATGCGGTTAGGCACGGGTACGCTGAAGGGCACGAGCTGCGCGTCGGTACGTTTCCGCAGCAGGTAATCGATCACCACTTCGTTTTCTTCGGGCGCCATGGTGCAGGTGCTGTAGACCAGTGTACCGCCGGGTTTCAGGAGCTGCCAAGCCTGCAGCAGTATCTGCTTTTGGAGTGAACTGAGCCGCTGGACCTGTGCTACCGACCAAGTGGTGAAATCTTTGTCACGCGTGTACTGCATCAGACCATCGCCGCTACAGGGCGCGTCGAGCAGGATCTTATCGAATTGCCGGCCAGGGAGCTTGCTACTCAAACGCGAGGCCTCGAACAGTGTATATTCTGCCTCTACGCCGAGTCGATCCAGATTGGCGCGCATACGAGCCAGCCGGACGCGTGAGTTGTCGTTTACGGTCAGCTCTGCCTGGTTGTCGGTGAAGGTGGCAATATGGCTGGCTTTGCCGCCGGGTGCCGCACAGACATCCAGTATTGATTCGCTGGGCTGTGGCTTCAGCGCTAACACCGGTAGCCAGCTGGCGGCGTTTTGGATATAGACCGCACCAGCAGCTGCGAGCTTGCTGTCACGGATTATCTCAAGTCCGGTTTCGCTAGTGTAGCAGTTGGCTGTCCAAGCATAGGGAGTACCACGCCACCCTAGCTGCTCCAAGCCGTGCAGTGTAGCGGCGGGTGGTGCAATCAGCGGGTTTAAACGGATGCTTTGGACACGGGGCCGGCTGAGTAAACGGATGGTTTCTTCTTCAGCTGTGCCCAGGATCTGTCTGCTCCGTTCCAACCAGGCTGCACGTTTTATTGGGGTCTTATCAACATTCTTCTTGGTCATATGTATCCATTGTATCGTGTTCGGGCAGCTGCGCGGTCTCGGCTAGGAATGCATAGGTAAGCATGCTGTGTGCAAGCGGCGGTGCGTACCACAGGCCGCAAAAGTCTGGCTCTCCCGCCTTCGGGCTTAGCTGCGGGCCTTGAGTAAGGCAGCCAGACCGTACGCCATTGGCTATCGCGGCCGCCGCTAAGATGCGGCAGATTTCTTCCGACGGCCGTCCGGCTTTATTAGCTCTACTGACAATAGAGCAGTCAGTGAGGCAACGGTCGCTGATTAGAGTATGTTCCATGTGGATAGTCCTTATAACAAAGAAGAG
Organism: Saccharimonadales bacterium (SeqCode); assembly: GCA_035479715.1. Lineage (GTDB taxonomy): Bacteria > Patescibacteriota > Saccharimonadia > Saccharimonadales > UBA4665 > JAJZCD01. The sequence continues at coordinate 150,925 of DATIIK010000012.1, forward strand.
CCCTTGCGGGCTCTTCTGTAGATATATCAGCCAGCAAGCGTGTATTCTAACGCTTGGTAAACTGGCGCTGCTTACGGGCACCCTTGAGGCCGAACTTCTTGCGTTCGCGTTCCCGGGGATCGCGCTTGAGTAGTTCTGCCTTCTTGAGCGTACCGCGGTAGTCTGCGTTCATCTCGGTGAGCGCCTTGGCAATACCAAGACGGATCGCGTCTACCTGGCCGGCGTGACCGCCGCCTGCGACTATGACTGATACGTCGTAATCAGTGGCAGGGATTTCCAGCGCAGCAAATGGACGCTGCAAGTCGGTCAGCAAAGCCTTGCTATCAGCGAGATACTCGCTTGCAGGCTTACCGTTTACGACAACGTTGCCCTTGCCCTTTTGGACGCGGACACGAGCCGTTGCGCTCTTGCGGCGACCAAGTGCGTAGTAGTACTGGGTTGCAGTAGTAGCCATTACTTAGTCTCCTTTACACTGATGCTGACTGGCTTCTGAGCAGCGTGATTGTGCTCGGCGCCTGCATAGATCTTCAGACGAGCTAAACGCTCGTCACGAAGCTTGTTTACAGGCAGCATGCCACGTACGGCTTCGTACAGGGCACGGTCAGGAGTCTTTTCCAGGATTTGCTTCAAGCTAGCTTCATGGAGACCGCCTGGGTAACCACTGTGGCGGTAGTACATTTTGTCTTCCAGCTTGTTGCCCGTGACTTTCGGCGTAGCGGCGTTGATGACAACTACGAAGTCACCACAGTCGATGTGCTGGGTAAATTGTGGCTTGCCCTTACCGGTTAGCAACGTTGCAATTTTGCTGGCAACACGCCCAAGCGGTGCTTCGGCGGCATCTATGACATACCAGACGCGGGTTACGTCGGAAGGACGAGCGCTAAATGTTTTCTGGGTCATTACTTAGTCTCCTTCACGGTCTCAGCAGACTTGGCGGCTGATATGGCTACGGGAGCCTCTTTAAGGTCATCAACAAAGCTGACGCGGGCCATTTCGGCGTTGTCGCCGCGACGATTGTCGGTGCGGACAATGCGGAAGTAGCCACTCGTGCGACCACCGAGCTTCGGTGCGATCTCATCGACCAGCTTGTGGGCGGCGTCGAGGGTCTGCAGTGCAGCAATCACCTGGCGGCGGTTGTGCAAATCGGCCTTCTTAGCCTTGGTAATGAGTTTTTCTACGTAGGGCACGACAGCCTTTGCCTTTGGCAGGGTCGTGACAATTGACTCGTGAAGGATGAGCGATTCAGCCAAAGCCTTGATGAGGGCCTCACGCTGGTCGCGTTCACGATGGAACTTCGTTCCTTGATATCCGTGGCGATGCATACTTAGAGCTCCAACTCCGCTAACTTGTCTTTAACTTCGTCGAGCGCCTTGCTGCCAAAGCCCTTCAGGTCGCGCAGTTCACCGTCACTTAAGGAAAACAGATCCTGGATAGTGTGGATGTCGTTATTGATGAGTGCGTTGGTAGTGCGTGCGGTCAGGTTCAGGTCTTCGATGGAAGTGTTCAAAATGGAAGAATCGTCCGTGCTGCTACCGAGCATGTTGCTGGCGGTAGCTGCTTCGGGTGTTTCCTGGACGGCTACACGGGTCTTGCCGGCCAGCGCAGTGTACTGGTTGACCAGAATAGCGGCTGCTTCTTCGAATGCGTCCCGAGCAGTGATGGTACCGTCGGTGTCGACGGTCAGGCTCAAGCGGTCGAGATCAGTGACCTGGCCGACACGGGTCTTTTCAACCTTGTAGCGTACGCGCAGTACTGGGCTGAAGATGGTGTCGAGGGCGATGAAATCGCCGCCCTTTTTGCCGGTGCTTTCTTCGATAGTGCGGTAACCACGGCCGGTCTCTACAACGAGGTCCATGGTCAGGGTTGTTTTGTCGTCATCGATGGTGGCAATGACTTGGTCGGTGTTTACGACTTCGACATCGGCGTTGCCTTGTATGTCTTTGCCGGTTACAACACCTTTGCCTTTTTTGACGAGGCGGATGGTCTGTGGCTCATCGCCATAGACGCGGAAACGTAACTGCTTCAGGTTCAACATGATGTTGACGATGTCTTCCTTGACGCCGTTTACGGTGGTGAACTCGTGTGTAGCGCCTTCGATCTTGAAGCTGGTGATACCGCTACCCGCGATGCTGCTGAGCAGCACGCGGCGCAGGGAGTTACCAAGCGTCATGCCGTACCCGCTCTGCAGCGGCTCGATCACGAAGGTGGTGCTAGTGCTACTAACATCATCTACTGATACGAGTCCTGGAGTGTGAATCATTTTAGACATAATAGTTCTCGCTGGTCCTTCCCTATTAGCGTGAGTAATATTCGACGATTAACTGTTCATTGATCTCTGGTTCGGCGTCGTCACGAACGGGGAGATTAGTAATTTTCACTGCGACCTTCTTGCGGTCGACATTCTGCCAGGTAGGAGTGGCTGAAGGAGCGGGTGATACATCATCCAACTTCTTAAAGTACTCACTACCCTTGCTGTGTTCGCGCAGGGTGATCTCGTCGCCGATACGCAAGCGGATGGAAGGGATGTCTACGCGGCGGCCGTTCAGCATGAAGTGACCGTGGGTCACGAGCTGGCGTGCAGCCCGGCGGCTTGGTGCGAAACCAGCGCGGTAAACGGCATTGTCTAGGCGGCGCTCAAGGTACTGGAGCAAGGTTGCGCCAGATTGGCCTTGGGTGCGTGAGGCCTCTGCCATCAGGTTGCTGAACTGCTTTTCGAGCAGGCCGTACAGACGCTTTACCTTCTGTTTTTCGCGCAGCTGCATCGAGTACTGGCTCGGCTTGTTGCGGGTGCGGGCGTTGAGCGCCTGGCCCGGCATGTTGGTACGCTTGGCTAAGGCTTTGTGAGCCTTCGGGTGCAATGCGTAGCCTTCACGGCGGGACATCTTAACGATAGATTGGGTGTCTCGTGCCATGACTAGACCCTCCGTGCTTTCTTAGGACGTACGCCACCATGCTTTACGCCGGTAACGTCAGTAATACTTTCGACTTGGATGCCGACTGCCTGCATAGCACGGACAGCAGCATCACGGCCGAGGCCAACACCCTTGACATAGGCGTTTACCTTGGCAAGGCCATAGCTCTGCTTGGCTGCGTTGCCAGCCTTTTCAGCGGCAACTTGAGCGGCGTAAGCCGTACCCTTCTTGCTTCCGCGGAACCCGCACGCGCCAGCTGATGAAGCTGCCAGTGCGCCGCCTTGGGCGTCGGTCAGGGTGACGATAGTGTTGTTGAAGGTCGCCTGTACGTGCAGCTGTCCTGCACTAACGGAACGCTTCGCCTTCTTTTTCTTGGTTGTAGTAGGTGAATCTGCCATATATTAACCTTAAGTCTTGCTTGCTACTTTCTTAGCGGTGCCACCAACCGTTACTTTACGGCCGCGGCGGGTGCGGGCGTTGGTCTTGGTGCGCTGGCCGTGGGCAGGAAGGTTCTGAGCGTGGCGCATGCCACGATATGCCTTAATGTCCTTGAGACGCTTGATGTTGCCGCTGACGATACGCTGCAGCTCACCTTCGACGGTGTAGCGTTCGTTGATGTAGTCCTGTATCCGAGCAATCTCTGCATCGGTCAGGTCTTTGGCGCGGACGGTCCGTTCAACCTTGGCGGCTGCCAAGATATCATCAGAAGTCTTCGGGCCAATGCCGTAGACGTAGGTCAATGCGACCCAGATCTGTTTGTCGTTCGGGATAGTTACCCCTGAAATTCGTGCCATACGTTAACCCTGCCTCTGCTTATGCTTAGGCTTAAATTTGTTAATAACGTACAGTCGACCCTTCCGGCGGACAATAATGTCGTCGGGGCTGATCTTCTTGACGCTTGCACGCACTTTCATGCGGATCATTGCTCCTTTACTTGCAATAACACACTGCAATTAAGTTGTTGATAACGTGCCTAGTTGGTTCGTCTGTGTAGGGCGGACGCTAGGATTTGCGATAGGTAATTCGGCCCTTACTGAGATCGTAAGGAGTCAGCTCTACCGTCACGCTGTCGCCGGGGACAATCCGGATAAAATGTTTCCGCATCTTGCCTGCGACGTGAGCTATAATCTGATGGCCGTTTTCAAGCTCTACTCGAAATTGAGTCCCAGGGAGGGTCTCGACGATTGTTCCCGTCAGTTCGATTACTTCTTTACTTCCAGCCATAGATATAACAAGGGTTAATTATAGCAGCTAGTCTACTGAATTACAACACCTTAAACTTGTGCAAGCATATGCTGAGATAGCTCTATCCCAGTTTCAGAAAACCATGTCGGATCCTGGCCGTACATGCTCCCCGTGATAGATACCGTACCCGGAGACAAACCCAAGGCCGCAACGGCCCTTTCGCCGAAAGGCTCGAAAGGCTCGAAAGGCTCCATTGGGGGCAACTGGTATTTTCGGGCTGCAGCTATAGTGATGTTAGGTCCGCCCTGATATCGCTTGATGGCACGGCGTTGTTCAAACTGCTCGCCAGTGGCTATTCCTGCCAGGACATCGTATATCTTAGTAGCTATAAACTCTGAATCAGGCGGCAAATCAATAGCAAGATAGTTATAAAGTACACCGGCTTGAGTTGGTGCATCGGTGTGTAAGATGTGTTCCATGCCGAAGCCCCGGATTGCATTCCAGACTACTGGGCTCGCTTTTTCGTGACACAGTGCGTAACTGAGGCCTGGCTTGCGTGTGCCGTGACGAGCTACCACTAGGTCAAATGCGGGGTAGATAGAAGACACCAGCTCCGCTTTGCGTCGTTCCTCACAGTTGCCATTCCATTTAGGATGGGCCAGTACCAGGTTTGTTTGGTCGTAACGGGGATATTCGCCATTCTCGTTAGGTCCTAGCGAAAAAAGCGCCGTATTGCCTATGAGCGGTATAACGCGTCCCTGCTGCGGCTTCGGATCGGATAGATTGTCAAATAAACCATGCGTAAAGTCCGGATCGGTCCTATTCCGCGCGCGGACTAAATCGTACAGGGCGAGGTCATTTTGACCAGCAGCGTTCTCTCCGCCGTGCTCTAAATCGACGGCGGCAACAGACAGTAGTTCACGTCCAGGCATAGAACTTGTTCGAGCTACTAGCGTTTCCCAGGTAGAAAGCGAAGGAGTCGGCTACCCTTGCTGGGCACGTTGGCTGGTTCTCCGCCATCGGCATCGTAGAAGAAGTCATCACTTTGGTATTGGTCGTAGGTGACCATGAGGGCACGAGATTCGACGGCACGCAAGGTCTCAAGCGATACAGACACCAAGATAAGTACGCTGGTGCCACCGATGGCGATATTTGCATTCAGGAATATCTGCGCAATGATAGGCAGGATAGCCAGAATGCCCAATGCAAGTGCGCCGAAGAGGGTCAGACGATTGACGGTACGGCTGAGGTACTTTTCGGTTTGTAGCCCACTCCGCACGCCTTCCATAAAGCCGCCCTGTTTCTGGAGGTTCTCGGCGATTTCTTTGCTGTTGAACGTCACGCTGGTGTAAAAGAACGTAAAGATGAATACGAGCAAGAAGTAGGTAATAGGGTAGATATACGGAATCCAGCCACCTTGCGAGAATGTCGTTGATGATGGACTTTGGAACCAGTTCATCATGTCGTTCCCGATGCGTGTCAGATTAGCACTATGGTTGCCTTTAAGAATCTGGCCGACGAAGCTCGGCACGCTCAGGAAGGCGACGGCAAAGATGATTGGTACCACGCCAGCGGTAATAAGCTTGACGGGCAGTATGGTCGTAACGCCGCCGTAAGCGCGGTTACCTTGCACACGCTTTGCGTAGTTGACGGTAATACGTCGTGCCGCCTCGTTGAGCATTACCACCGCCCAGGTCACAAGGAGCACAGCGACTAGGATAATCAGGGCGTACCAGAATGCCTGCTCATTAATCGGCAACGTCTTGCCAAAAAGGTGCCATTTGTTCGTCTTGTCGTACACGGAACCTGCAATGCTGCTGATAGTACTGGGCAGGCTACTGACGATACCGACGGTAATGATCAGGGAGATACCATTACCTACTGACTTTTCAGTGACAAGCTCGCCAAGCCACATAAGCAGCATGGAGCCGCCCGTAAGGGCTGCTACCATAAGTATCCACTGCATCATAGAAGTGTTGGCGGTGATGTCACCGATACCACCGATCTGCTGTGCCTGGGTGCGCACAAGATAGATGGCGCCGATTGACTGGATGATAGCCAGCGGGAACGTCAGCATACGGGTATACTGGTTGATCTTCTTTTGGCCTGATTCACCTTCTTTATGGAGAGCTTCCAGCTTCGGGATTGCCTTGGTAAGCAGCTGCATGATAATGCTGGCATTGATGTATGGGCCCATACCAGCGATCATGATAGAGAAGTTAGCTAATGCATTGCCGGATAGGACGTTGATAAAGCTCAACAGCTGCGGCGTGTTGCTGGTAAAGATGTTCTGCAAGACCTGCTTGAGTGTCTCGGGATTAGAAAGTGGAATTGGGACGTGTGCCAGGATACGGAATATGAGTAATATACCGAGGACGGCCAAAATACGTTTGCGCATGTCTGCTTGGCCCAAAGAGCGGCCGATAATCTTCCAGTTCACCTGTCTGTTCCCTTTATATCTTAAATCTGTTCTGAGTATACGGGTTCCCCGGGTATTCGTAAAGGTACAGGCACTATATATAGTATATTTGACACTATCCTAGCGCTACTATTGTGGAGAAACATCATGATATTCTTGGGAAGCGTGACAGTAAAAAGCCTCCGGTCTTCCGGAGGCTTTTTACTTAAGATACAAAAGGACTTATTTTTCAGTCTTCTTGGTGGACGTTGTCGGGCGCATAGTGCGGGCGACTTTGCTGAAGCTGCCGCCAGCCTTCTGCAGTGCCTCGATGGCGCTTTCAGAAGCTGCCTGCAGGCGTACTTCCACCTTAGCAGTGACATCACCACGGTTCAGCAGCTTGACGCGGACGTACTGGCTGCTGATCAGTCCCTTTTCGGCTAGGATGAGGTTGTCCACCTTGGCGCCAAGGTCATTCAGCTGATCGGTAAAGACGTTTTCGGCCTTTACACGGAAGCTGCGGAAACCATGGAGCTTTGGCAGGCGCTGCATCAGTGGGTTCTGGCCACCCTCAAAACCAGGGCGCTTGCTGGAGCCGGTGCGGGACATCTGTCCCTTGGTACCGCGTCCGGCAGTCTTGCCCTGACCCGCTGCGATACCACGACCGACACGCTTGCGGTCCTTGTTGGCGGTTGCTGAAAGGTCGTTGTATTTCATTACTTCTTCTCCTCAGCTTTCTGGGCAGCTTTGAGCTTAGCGACCTTTGGAGCAGATTTGGTCGTTATCCATTCTTTGGCAGGCACCAGACTTTCCAATGCGGCGATGGTTGCGTATGCAGTGTTGGCCTTATTGGTTGAACCGAGTGATTTGCTAAGCACATTGCTAACGCCAGCGACTTCCAAGATAGTGCGCACGACACCGCCGGCGATAAGGCCGGTACCAGCGCTGGCTGGCTTGATGAGGATGCGTGCGCCACCGACCTTGCCTTCGGCTTCGTGCGGCAGTGTACCCTTGTACAGGTTAACTTTGGTCATATGCTTCTTGGCGACTTCGGTCGCTTTGGTAACGGCTGCAGTCACGTCTGCGCCCTTGGCGATGCCGATGCCGACTTTGTTCTTGCGGTCACCAACGACTACGAGGGCACGGAAACGGAAACGGCGGCCACCCTTTACGACGCGGGCGACGCGGTCGATGTGCACGATGCGCTCATCGAATTGTTTTTCTTCAGGGGGCATTGGAGCGCGGCCGTCACGATTTTGACGAGGACCACGGCCACCGCCTCGCTGGGGACCACGGTTTTGTGTGGCTTGTGCGTTTGCTTCGGCCATGATTAGAACTCCAATCCTTTCTCGCGGGCAGCATTTGCCAGCGCTTCGATGCGGCCGTGATAGGCACGTCCACCGCGGTCGAATACAACTTTGCTGATTTTACTAGCCTTTGCCTTACCGGCAATCTCACTGCCGACCCATGCGGCCTTTTCGGTCATGGTGCCTTTGGCGGCCTTAGCGCCGACGGTCGTGATGGCTGCAATGGTCTTGTGCGCGGTGTCGTCGATCAGCTGCGCACTGATGTGGCGCGAGCTCACGAACACGCTCAGGCGAGGACGCTCGGCAGTGCCGGTTACAACGCTGCGGATACGAGCCTTGCGCTGGACGCGGTTCTTGAGTTTGTGCAGTAGTGACTTACTCATGATTATTTGTCCTTTCCTGACTTGCCGGACTTGCGGATAATGCGCTCACCGACATACTTGATGCCCTTACCCTTGTATGGTTCAGGCTTCTTGAGTGCACGGATTTCGGCAGCGACCTGGCCGACTTGCTGCTTATCAACACCGCTTACCGTAATTTTGTTCTGTTCAACGACGGCAGTGATGCCTGCAGGCAGGTGGTAGACCACTTCGTGGCTGAAACCAAGCTGCATCTTCAGGTCAGTTCCGACCAATGCGACGCGGTACCCGACACCGTTGATTTCCAACTGCTTGGTAAAGCCGCCGCTTACACCCAGAACCATGTTGTTCAGGAGTGCGCGCATCAGGCCGTGCTTAGCACGGACTTTGGGTTCGTCGTTCGCGCGAGTAACCAGAATCTGGCCTTCTTCTTGCGCAACGGTGATGTCTGGCATCATGAACTGCGTCAGCGTCCCCTTCGGCCCGGCAACGGTGATGTTGTCAGGGTCGACAGTGATTGTCACGCCGCTCGGGATACCGATTGGTAGTTTTCCTACTCGACTCATATCTTTCCTTCTTAATATCCTTTAGGGATTAGTAAATGCTCGCGATTAGTTCACCGCCTAGGCCCTGCTGCTTGGCTTCGTTGCCGGTCATCAGACCTTTTGAGGTACTGACGATGACAATGCCACGGCCACGCTTGATAGTTGGCATCTCACGGGCATTGCTGTATGCGCGGCGGCCTGGCTTGCTGATGCGCTTGATTTCGGTGATCTTAGCGTTCTCGTCGCTTGGGTTGATGACGATATGCAGCTGTTTGCCGACGCTGAGGTCGGTCACAGAAACACTCATCAGGAAGCCATTGGCCTGCAGTGAGCGGGCAACGGCTTCTTTGATCTTGCTGTGCGGCAGGCTGACTTCATTCTTTTGCACGAGGATAGCGTTGCGGATGCGGGTCAGCATATCTGCGATTGGATCGGTTGTAGTAACACTCATATTACCAGCTCGCTTTCGTTACACCAGGGATTTCACCCTTGCTTGCATGTTCGCGGAAGCTGATGCGGGAAAGTCCGAACTGGCGCATGTAAGCATGCGGCCGGCCGGTCTCGATGCAGCGGTTCTTCCAGCGGGTCGGACTACTGTTGAGTGGCAATTTTGCCAGACCTTCATAGTCGCCCAATTCTTTTAGTTCAGCACGCTTTGCAGCGTACTTCAGGATCATTTTCTGCCGCTTAAGATCGCGAGCGACAGCTGATTTCTTGGCCATATTAGCGGTCCTCCTTCTCGAACGGCATACCAAATTTTGTAAGCAGTGCACGGGCATGGTCACGGTTCTCGGCACGGATGACGAAGACTGCTTGCATACCGTGTGCGGTAGTGGTTTCTTCGAACGTCAGCTCAGGAAACACAGACTGGTCGGTCATGCCGATGCTGTAGTTACCCTGTTTGTCGAAAGCTTTTGCGCTGACACCGTGGAAGTCACGCAGGCGTGGCAGCACGATGTTGATCAGGCGGTCCATGAACTCGTACATACGGGTGCCGCGGAGCGTCAGCTTCAGGCCGATCATGTTGCCTTCGCGCAGTTTGAAGCCGGCGATAGAATTTTTGGCAACGGTTTCAATCGGCTCCTGGCCGGTCACCTTGCGCAGCGTGTTCTTAGCTGCTTCGATAGTCTTTTTGTCGTCCTTGGCCCGTCCTAGGCCGACGTTGATGACAATTTTTTCCAGGCGTGGGACCTGGTGGACGTTTGCGAGCTCGAGCTCTTTCTGAAGTTCGGCCACAAACTTGGTGTTGTAGTCATTCTGGAGACGAGCAACATATTTGGTAGCGGTTTTCGCGGCAGCCATTACTTGATCTCCTTTCCAGTAGACTTAAATACACGGGTCTTGGTACCATCTTCAGCGACTTTAATGCCGATGCGTGATGGTTTCTTGGTGGTCGGCTCTACAATTGCCACCTTGCTTACCCAGATCGGCTTAGTGATATCAATGATACCGCCTTGTGGGTAGGTCTTGTTTGGCTTAGTAGCTTTCTTGACGATGTTGATGCCTTCGACGGTCACCTTGTTTTCGCTCGGATGCGTGGCCACGACCTTACCGGTCTTGCCCTTGTACTTGCCGGCGAGCACCACTACGGTGTCACCTTTTTTCAGTTTGATCTTGTAAATAGTCATATTAGAGTACCTCCGGTGCGAGGCTTACGATCTTTGCGTAACCCAGATCGCGAAGTTCGCGGGGAACCGGGCCAAAGATACGGGTACCTTTTGGCAGTTTGTCATCGTTGATGATGACTGCGGCGTTGTCGTCGAACTTGATAGTACTGCCATCTTTACGGGCAATTTCCTTCTTGGTGCGGACGACGACTGCTTTTACCACGCTCTTTTTCTTGACGGTACCGGTCGGGCTCGCCTGCTTCACGGTAGCGACGATGATGTCGCCAACGTGTGCGTAGCGGCGGCGGGTGCCACCGAGCACGCGGATGCAGAGGATTTCCTTGGCGCCGCTGTTGTCACATACAACGAGGCGGGTTTCTTGCTGAATCATAGCCCTACGCCTCCTCTTCCTTGTGCGTCACTCCAGCACGGGCAACAACCTGCTCGAGCTTGTGGCTCTTGCGCTTGCTGATCGGACGGGTTTCCACGATGACAACGGTGTCGCCAGTGTGGGCTTCATTGTTCTCGTCATGGGCGATGAACTTCTTGCTGACCGTATATTGCTTGCGGTACAGCGGGTGCGTCTTGCGTTCCCGGACAGTTACGACAATTGTCTTGTCGGCCTTGTCACTGGAGACGACGCCTGTAATTGACTTCGCCATTACTTGGCCTCCTTAACTAATTGTTCGCTCAGAACTGTCAGCATCCGGGCCAGGTCCTTACGCTTGTTGCGCACGGCGCGCAGGTTCTGATTGTCGCCCATGTAAATGTGGCGCTTCAGTTCTGCGATTTCGTCGCGAAGCTTGTTGGTCTCAGTAGCCAGCTCGGCTGTTGTCAGTTTACGGATATCTGCAATCTTCATCTTATGCATCCTCCCTTACGAGGAATTTGGTCTTCACGGGCAGCTTATGTGCTGCCAGGCGCATGGCTTCACGAGCGATTTCTTCGGTCACACCCTGCATTTCAAACAGGATGGTGCCGGGACGTACCTTGGCTACGAAGAATTCCGGTGATCCCTTGCCGCTTCCCATCTTTACATCCAGCGGCTTGCGGGTCACGGGAATATGTGGGAAGATGCGGATCCAGATTTTGCCGCCACGCTTGATGTAGCGGGTCATTGCCTGACGAGATGCCTCGATCTGGCGGCTGGTAATGCGCTCATGGCCCTGGGCCTGCAGTGCGTAGTCACCAAAGGCGATGTAGTTGCCGCTGGTAGCGACACCACGGATCTTGCCCTTGCGGACCTTGCGGAATTTAGTGCGCTTCGGGAGTAACATGTTAATTTTCCCCCTTGTAGATCCAAACCTTGACGCCAATGATGCCGGCGCCCGGGAACAGTGCGCGGGCAGCTGCGTAATCAACATCAGCACGGATGGTGTGAAGCGGTACAGAGCCCATGACTTCCTTTTCGCGGCGGCTCATCTCGGCGCCGTTCAGACGACCGGCAACTTCGATGCGGATACCCTTAGCACCGGCGCGCATGGTAGCGGCGCTGGCACTCTTGATAGCGCGGCGGAAGCTCATACGGCGTTCTATCTGGTGGGCGATGTTCTCGGCAACCAGCTTGGCGTAGAGGTCAGGCTTCTTAACTTCGTCGATGTTCACGCGTACGGGTACGCCGTACACCTTTTCGATCGCAGCCTTAATTTCCTGTGCACCCTGGCCGCCGCGGCCGATGACAACACCAGCTTTAGCGGTTGCGATACTGACGGTTACCAGATTTGGCGAACGTTCGATGTCGACTTTATTGATGGCACCACGGGTGCCGAATTTGTCCTGGATCAGCTTACGGACCTTAAGGTCGTCTGCCAGGTATTTTGCGTATTGGTTCTTGCCGACGAACCACTTGCTGCGCCAATCTTTGTTGAGCTGCAAGCGCATGCTGATCGGATTTACTTTTTGTCCCATGGTTACTTCTCCTCCGCCTTTTCGGCTTTTGCCGGTTTAGCGGCACGTTGTTCGCCTTCTACAAGCACGCGGATGTGGCTACTACGCTTCTGATATGGAAGTGCGCGGCCCATAGCGGCTGGCCGGAAGCGCTTGGTGCGTGGGCCGTGGTTCACGGTGATTTCCACGATGCGCAGGCCCTCGGCCTTGTAGTTGTGGTTGTGGGTTGCGTTCGCCTGTGCGCTCTTGATGGTCTTGATGACCGGAAGTGCTGCACGGCGCGGGACGTTCGAAAGAATGACGAGCGCGTCTGCTACAGTGCGGCCGCGGACAAGAGCGGCTACAATGCCGACCTTGCGTGGACTCATCCGAACTCCCTTAGATTCTGCTTTGACTGCCATATTGCTATCCTACTTCTTTGCCAGCTTTCCGCCGTGAGAGCGGAACTTACGTGTCGGGCTGAATTCGCCAAGCTTGTGGCCGACCATGTTCTCGGTAACGAAAACAGGTACATGCACTTTGCCGTTGTGTACGGCGAAAGTCTTGCCTACGAAGTCTGGGGCGATGGTGCTTGCCCGAGCCCAGGTCTTGATGATGGTACGGTCTTCAGGACCGAGAGCCGCTACTTTCTTCGCGAGCTTCGGATCAATGAATGGACCTTTCTTAAGTGATCGACTCATACGTTATTTCCTCTTAGCCGCGTGACGGCTCCTTACAATCATGTTGCTCGTGCTCTTACGGCGGCGGGTCTTGTAGCCCAGAGTCTTCTGACCCCAAGGCGTACGAGGTGCCTTAGCCATACGGTGACGACCACCGTCACCACCACCATGCGGGTGATCGACAGCGTTCATGACGACACCACGGACACTTGGGCGCTTACCCAGGTGGCGGTTCCGTCCAGCTTTACCGATCTTGACGTTCTGGTGCTGTTCGTTGCCGACAACACCGATGGTTGCGGTGCAGTTCAGGTGAACGAGGCGGACTTCGCCAGAAGGCAGGCGAACCTGTCCGTAGTCACCTTCTTTGGCCATCAGCTGCGCACCGTTACCGGCAGAGCGAACCATCTGGGCGCCCTTGCCTGGCTGCAACTCGATAGCATGGATGGTGGTACCAACCGGGATGTTGCGCAGTGGCAGACGGTTGCCGGTTTCGATGGCGGCTTCCGCGTCTGCAACCAGCTTCTGGCCGACCTGCATACCAGCAGCAGCCAGTACATAGTGGTAGGTACCGTTTGCTTCTTTGACACGTGCGATACGCGCACTGCGGTTCGGGTCATATTCGATGTGCTCGATGACACCTTCGCCACGGAAGTTGAAGTTTACCAGGCGGTAGAACTTACGTGCACCACCACCTTGGTGGCGAGTTGTGATACGACCCTGGTTGTTGCGGCCATTGCCGCGGCGCTTAGGGACGAGCAGTGATTTCAGGGGCTTCTTGGTTGTAATGGCCTGGAAGTCCTGGCTGCTCATACCTCGGCGACCGGGAGTGGTCGGATTGTATTGCTTGATAGCCATTATTTCTTCTCCTCTTTCTTCTTGTCAGAGGTCTTCTTTTCAGCCTTTTTGTCGGCTTTTGCAGCCTTCTTATCCTCGGCCTTAGCGGCTTCCTTGGCTTCAGCTTCTTCTGCTTCGAAGAATGGCAGGTGACTACCGACTGCAAGCGTGACGTATGCCTTCTTGATGTCACTCTGCGTACCCTTGCGGTTGCTGGAGCGCTTGCCAGTGGTGTTCATGACGCGCTTGGCTTTACCCTTGCGGTTGACGATGCGCACGGAAGCGACACTGACTTCGAATTGCTTCTCGACGCTGGCAGCGACTTCGTGCTTGTTCAGTTCGGCAGGTACATCAATTACGAAAGTGTTCGTAGCCTGTGAGGTTGCATATGCCTTTTCACTCAGGCGTGGTTTCAGTACGTGCATTATTTTGTACCTCCCAGCCATGCTTCGACGGCCTTCAAGGCTTCGCTGGTTATGATGATGTGGTCGGCGTTCATGACGTCGAAGACATTGATGTAGTTAGCGTTTACCAGTTTGACGTTGGCCAGGTTGGCGCTGGCGCGGATCAGTTCCGGAGTCTTTTCAGTAACAACCACCAGGGCGTTACGGGTGACGCCGAACTTTGTCAGTAGTTTTGCAAGCTCTGCGGTCTTGCCTTCTTTGCTCGTAAGCTTTTCTACGACGACGATCTTGTCGGCGCCACTTGCAAGACTCAGAGCTTGGCGGATAGCCAATCGCTTGGTAGCGGTTGGGAGTTTCTTGGTGTAGTTCTCGAGCCCGGTCGGACCGAATACGATACCACCACCACGCCAGATCGGGTTGCGTGAGCTACCGAAACGCGCACGGCCGGTACCCTTTTGCTTCCAGGGTTTCTTGCCACCACCGCGTACCAGGCCACGGGTCTTTACGACGGCGAGATTCTCGCGGCCGTTAGCCAAGTATGTCTCATATGCCTGCTTGACGAGCTGGTGGTTTGTTACCTCCACACCAAAGACTGCAGCGTCGAGCTTAGCTGGGGTAGTGGCTTTGCTGCCGGTAGCAGTAAATGTAGGAATAGCCATATTAGTTCTCCCCCTTTAGTATTACGATGCCCTTGTTCGGGCCTGGCACTGCGCCAACGACGCCGATGTAGCCTTTTTCAGCATCCACGAGCGCGATCTTCAGGTTACGCACGGTAACTTGGTCGTGGCCCAGGTGGCCAGCCATCTTCTTGCCCTTCAGAATGTGCTGAGGGTACATGCTGCCGATTGAACCCGGGCGGCGGTAGGAACGGCCACCGTGCGTCTTACGACCGCGGTGGAAGTTGTGGCGGCGGATAGTACCGACCCAACCCTTACCTTTGCTCGTACCGGTCACGTGGACAGTGTCACCAATTGAAAAGACCTCGGGGTTGAGCGTTTGGCCAACCTTGAGGTCTTCGGTGATTTCGTCGACACGAAACTCGCGAATGATCTTCGGCATTTTACCGGCGGCCTTAAAATGACCGACTTGCGCCTTAGAAGTCTTACCTTCTTTGGCGTCTTCAAAACCGACCTGGACAGCGGTGTAGCCGTCGGTCTCGTCGGTTTTGACCTGCGTAACGACGCAGGGACTAGCGGAAAGCAAGGTGATAGCAGTCACAACACCGTCTTCAGAGATGGTGCTGGTCATGCCAACCTTTCGTGTGATAAGAGCTTTCATAGTTACCTCTTGCTTACGTTCCACCCCTGCTTTGACATCTCGCTACGCTTCGATGGCAAAGCCATAAAAATGCCGGTGGCTGGCGGTTTCTACCTCTGTTATTGCTAACATCAGTGACCTTTCCTATAACTCACCTGGCGTGGAATTTTTTATATACCATTTAAGAGTAACATAAAATCATTACCCCTGTCAATCCGTTGCAAATTCCACACTAAACATACCAACTATAGCTTGGTGCTGATTTCTTCGAAAAAGAGCGTGTCAGAGTTTTCCTGCAGAAGCTCTTTCAAGTGCAAGAAGCCGGGCATGCAATCCGCCGGATCAAGTGCCCGGTGGTCCGCCCAGTATGTCTCGCCGCGTAATTCGGGAGTGCTCACGGGCAATTCCTCGGCAACCTCAGCGTGGAATATATGATATAGGACCCGACCGATGGTCACACCCTTGGTTGCAGCCTGAATATATACCATGCCCCGGTGCTTCAGTGGTATGTCAGTCAGGGCTGTCTTTTCGGCTAACTCACGCACGGCAGCGTCCAGTATGGGTTCCTCGTAGTGTAGCTTCCCGGATGGAAAACCTATCAGATGAAAATACGGCTGAAAATTCCGCTTGAATACTAGTGTCTTGCCACCAGGGGTCGTAATGTCTACGGCCGTAACGATGTGCGGCTGCATACGCTCTACCATCTTCCCCTGACTCATCCTATCGACGTATGCCAGTCCTTGGGGCGCCAGAAAATAGGCTTTATCCTTCTTGCCGACCAGCTTGGTCTTTACTAGCTGCTCCAAATGATATGCAAAGTGATTACTCTCTACTCCAGCTGGACGCAGCTGCGCGTAGCCCAAGCTACTGGCATAGAGCAGCTTGCCAAGAATTTTCCGCTGGATAACATGCATGCCTATAGTGTTACCAACAGAGGTAAATTTTGTCAAAACAATTTGACATAACCTCACCTACGTACGGCCAGTTTAGCTCAAACGTATTTGCCTCAGGCATGTTTGCCTCAATCAGGACTGTGTCAGCCTCATATGCCTCAAAACGTACTACCTATATCTGTCAGATACGTCGATCTATTCTATGTACGGAAGCGCTTCCAACGACAAATCTAACAGATGTGGAGTTGGAATATGACCAAACATGAACTTTTAGACACCGTAAACCCGGATGGAAGTCCGACCGGCGAGCGGCTGGATAAGGCAGAAATTCATGCCCGTGGCCTCTGGCATCGGGATGTGCACGTATGGCTGACTGATGGCGAACGGACGCTGGAGCAGCAGCGTGCTTGGAATAAGAAGATCATGCCGGGCGCATGGGATGTAGCCGTCGGCGGTCATGTGTCTGCAGGCGAAAGCTACCTCGATGCCGCTATGCGGGAAACTGAGGAGGAACTGGGTTTGCGGTTTGCACCCGAGCGCTTCCGCTATGCTGGCCGCCTGGCTGTCGAAATGGTTATGCAGCCAGGTCCGGATGCTTGGATGCACCGGACGGTCGGCGACCACTTCGTGGTGGTCGAGCGGAACCTGGATGTAGCGGGCTTGCAACTGCAACAGTCAGAAGTCATTGGCGCGCGAATGTACCCCATACATCAATTGGCGGCCGACCTTGCCCACGAAGAGACGGTGCAGCTGCATGCTCCGCAGCCGTCCGCCCTGTGGCAGCTTGGCATCGCGGCCATGCAAGCAGCAGCGCGCGAATAGATAATAACAAGGCACCTCGGACTTCAGGGAACCGGGGTGCTTTAGAAAGCGATAAAAAGCCCGTATGGCGCAATCATACCCAGCAAGGCGGCCACAACTAGTACGCCGTACTCAATCTTGCGGTCGATCCGGAAATGTTCGTGGCTGGTGAAGATCAGGCCTACGACAAGTCCCACAGGCAACGGGATGGTGAAATCAGAGCTTCCCTTGTGCAGCTTGAGCCAGAGTGACCCAAGGATGACATACAGTACTAATTTGAGTACAAAGGCGCCATCTGTCTGGTTTTTGGGTTTTTGTTTTGCCATGTAGCTACAGTATAGCATCCCGGGCCAGCCGCGTTGGGATCTGGGAATTCCCTGTCTGCCCAACAAAAAACCGCCGGTTTCCCGGCGGTTTTTTGTTGCTACATCTTGATTTCGACGTCGCAGCCAGCTGGCAGGCTCAAGTTCATGAGGCTGTCGATGGTCTTTGGTGTCGGCTCAAAGACGTCGATCAGGCGCTTGTGGACGCGCATTTCGAACTGTTCACGACCCTTCTTGTAGACGTGCGGGCTCTTTACGACCGTAAAGGTGCTCTTGCGGGTTGGCAGCGGGATCGGGCCGGCAAGGGTTGCGCCGGTACGCAGCGCGGTGTCGACGATCTGCTTGGCAGCTTGGTCGATTACTTTGTGGTCGTATGCCTTCAGGCGGATACGGATCCGTTGCTTTTGGTCAGACTTTGCATCTGGCATGGGGTATTCTCCGTGCCGGCTCTACCCGACTTGGCACTGTAACATCTTTGCGACCGGCTTGGCGGCAACAATGACTTTTAGTCAGCACATGTTAGTTTATAAGATTGATTGTACAACAATATGCTGATTTTGTGAAGCCAGAGGAGCAAGGTAGATGGTACACACTAGCGTGACGAGGCAGCCTTGCCGTGTAGCTTAGCGGTTTAAGGTTACGCATCTCCGGCAAAATCACGTTGATCTTCATACGTAATTACGGAATTATAGCCATTGCTATGGTTTGTGCCACCTGCTAGCTCAGCGCTGACATCTGCAAGTTTGTCCTCGTCTACGAGTCCAGCACCAATGTATCGATCAGCTGAACGCATCTCACCTGCGGTAAGCATTTGCTGCGCGTAGCCAAAAAGTGCCCGAGCGTCGGCGTAATCTCCGTCGCCGAGTTCTTTGGCAAGTGCTATACGGGCAGCATAGACCTCTGCGGGCATTGATTCTATCAGCGGATCTCTGCCAGCTTCATATTCTACGGTATCTACGATAGCAACCGTATTTCGACTTCGTATGACTTCGCCACATGAACTACTATTTCCCATATTTTGTACCTGCCTTTACGTATATTTTATGCTATAGCCCGCAAAAGAAAAAACTCCGGTTTCCCGGAGTCTTTTCTGAGTCTAGGTTAGACTACTTTTCGATCTTGGTTACCACGCCGGCACCAACGGTGCGGCCGCCTTCGCGGATAGCGAAGCGCAGACCCTGCTCCATAGCGATAGGAGCAAGCAGCTTGACCTTGAAGGTAATGGTGTCACCAGGCATGACCATTTCCTTGTCGGCTGGCAATTCAACTTCGCCAGTTACGTCCGTGGTGCGGAAGTAGAACTGAGGCTTGTAACCCTTGAAGAATGGCGTGTGGCGGCCACCTTCTTCTTTGCTGAGGATGTAAACCTCGGCATCGAATTCGGTGTGCGGGGTGATGGTACCGGGCTTTGCAAGCACCTGGCCACGCTCGATGTCGTCGCGCTCGATACCGCGGAGCAGGATACCAGCGTTGTCGCCAGCTTGACCTTGGTCGAGGCTCTTCTTGAAGGCTTCGATGCCGGTTACGACGCTCTTACGGGTGTCGCGGATACCGACCATTTCAACTTCGTCGTTGATCTTGACGATACCAGCTTCGATACGACCGGTGGCAACAGTACCACGGCCCTTGATTGAGAAGACGTCTTCGATAGGCATCAGGAATGCCTTATCGAGGTCGCGCTCTGGCTGTGGGATGTAGTCATCCATAGCCTTGACCAGTTCCATGACAGCATCTTCGTTGGCAGCATCGCCTTCGAGAGCCTTAGTAGCAGAACCCTTGATGATCGGGCAGTCACGGTCGAAGCCGTTCTTCTCGAGCAGGTCACGGATTTCTTCCTCGACAAGCTCTACGAGGTCAGCGTCAGCGAGGTCCATCTTGTTCATAAAGACCAAGATCTTTGGAACACCCACCTGGCGGGCGAGCAGTACGTGTTCACGGGTCTGTGGCATAGGACCGTCAGCGGCAGATACCACGAGGATAGCGCCATCAATCTGGGCGGCACCAGTGATCATGTTCTTGACGTAGTCAGCGTGGCCCGGCATGTCGACGTGTGCGTAGTGACGCTTTTCACTTTCGTATTCCTGGTGAGAGGTAGCAATGGTAATACCACGTGCGCGCTCTTCTGGAGCATTGTCGATCTGATCGTATGCGATCGGCTTGTTAACGTCGCTTGGCAGCTTCTTTGCGAGAACTGCGGTAATAGCGGCGGTTAGAGTTGTCTTACCGTGGTCGACGTGGCCCATAGTACCGACGTTGACGTGCGGCTTGCTTCGGTCAAAAGTTGCTGCTGCCATAGTTAATGGTTGCTCCTTATTAAAAATTTAATCACAATAATAGTAAAACTCACCCGAGTTACTAGAGGTTAGTATAGGGAAAATACAGGGGTTTGTAAAGGGGTCAGTCGGCATCGATCTGCAGGCGGCGGCACACGTCCATAACGGCAGTTGCCACCTCTTCGATCGAGCCCTTCGGCAGCGTGCCGTCACTGCGGGCAACCCATTTGTCGAGTACGCGGCCCTCACGGCTTGGGTCGTATACCTTCATGCCTTTCGCAGTCTTGGCTTTGCCTATCTCAAGCGCTATCCGCGCGCGCTGTTCCACTAGGCCTACGAGCAAGGAATCAATCTCGTCCACCTGCTGCCGCAGAGATTCTAGGTCGGCTTTTTCGTTCATGCCGAAAATAGTACCACGTACGGCTGATAATTTCAGTAAGATTTGACAATTATCGTATAGCGGGCAAGCAGTGTGTTTTCTACAAGGTCCTGTAGATACTGAAAGATCTTCTCTATTCGCTGCATATAGAGCGCGCCTTGCTGCGTGTCCTTGGGCGGAACCCGCTTTGTCAGAACATCGGTCATGGCGAGCAGTGGATCTTGGTTGCCTGCTTCAGCGGCACGCGATTCCGTCAGGTACGACTGCATCCGCTCCAACACTAGGGCAGCACGAGCCTCCTCGATAGTATGGCTGACAAAATAGTGCTTGAGCGCACGCAGGAATGTAGCCTGATTCACGCTGGCCCGGACCTGCTGCGCATATTTGGGCATGCTCTCAGCTGCGCTGGCAGGTACGTGCTCCTCTCCCATGAGCAGGAGGATAGATAGTCCGATGCACCGCTGCTCGGTCAGGAAATTGCCATGGTACGCCGAAACAGCCTGCACAAGCTCCCACGGAGCTTTTTCAATCAGATGGTTTATGCCGATGGCATAGAATTCGTACAGAGAAATCGACTGTTTTGAATCAGCCAGATTCTTGTCATTTACACCCTCTTGCATATGTGTTTTAGCATACCACTGATGGGACAGCCCCGGCTAGTGGCAGTCAGGGCTAGGGCATCTGCGCAAGGAATCGGCGCAGACGAGCGAGCCGCTCTGACCGCACCCCTTCATCGACAGCCCGATCGGCCTTTGCCGTAAACCCTATTCGCAGTGCATTTCCAAGTGCAAGGTCAATTGCAGCCCGTGGATATACACCCACTGCATCTACACTCTGTACGACTTCTCTGAGCATCAGAACTGCTTCATCCTCAGTTTCAAATTTTCCCTGCATAATATCATTCACCACACCATAACTGCCAAACATCTCCAAGCAGTTGAGATAATCAG
This sequence comes from Saccharimonadales bacterium (SeqCode), assembly GCA_035479715.1. GTDB lineage: Bacteria > Patescibacteriota > Saccharimonadia > Saccharimonadales > UBA4665 > JAJZCD01. The sequence goes on from DATIIK010000012.1 coordinate 171,898, forward strand.
GCACATCCGCCGCCGGAATGGCCGACACTGAAACATTCGTAACCCGTCCGGCTTGCGCATATATCTGCGCGTAGAGTAGCTCTTGTCCGCTTTCTGTCTCAGGCAATGTGAATGTCGCGTATGTTAACAGTGTTTCACCTGCTTGGTGCCGACCTATTAACCTGCTCACTGTCTGGACACCGACCGCACCCCCGTTAATAGTGTCATACATAAGCATGTCATCCACCAGGTAGTCAATAGGCGGGGCACCTGCGGCCATCCTATCATCTTCAAGATCTGCAATAGAAGTGCGTGCAAGGGCTTGCGCAGTCTCGAGGTCACGAGTGAGTTCCTCGGGGGTGCCGCCAGGTGCATCGACGATGTTGAAATGGAATTGACCGTCTATTACCTCACCCGTCGTATAAACCCGACCACTTGCCGCGTCTGCTTGTAATACGACCGCCTCGGCCCCCTGCACTATTTGTCGCAGTTCCTCCTGGTGGCGCTCTACGGCTGGCCTAGATTCCCCCGCCCCACTGTCTGGGCCGGAAGGATCGCCGTCGCCCCGCTCCGGGGGCTGTTGTGGCGGGCGCGGAGTATCCGGAGGGAGTTCGCGCGGTGCCTGGATAAACTCAACATTTATCGGCCCTTGATAGCGGCCGGGCTCATTGGTAGCTGGCTTCGGCTGCTCAGGTTGGTCCTCGGGCTCATCAGGTTCTGCTGCGCCTGGCGTTTCAGGGGGCTTTATTGGTGGCTTCGGCGTGTCGCCACCGCCCGCAGCTCGAGGAGCATCATCGGGTTCTTTGTCGGCTGCGGCGGTAGGTTCATGCCGCGCTATATCTTTAGGAGTGTCGCCTCGATCGTCCCGACGGTCGGCTGCGCTGACAGCCATGCCGTCCGAAGAGCGGTCGGGGCGCTGTTCTAGGCTCATGAGCATCCGTCCGATCGGGGGCCGGTCGGAGCCGGACGGAGAGTCAGATGCGATAGCCGCTGGAAGCGGCTCATGCTGCTCGTACTGGTGTAGAGGTGCTGCCCCGTCTGCCGTAGGAACCAGCGCGCTCGCTGCCTTTTCGGATGAGGGCGCGGTATCCCCGGGTGAAGCCAGTCGTGGCAGCTCATACATCGTTCCTTTGACAGGACTCAGCTCCTGCCCTACCGCAGGTCCCATGTGCGGTTCTGCCGGCACAAGCGGGAATTGCGGCGGGGCCGGTTGCTCCGGCGCTGCTGGCAGGCTTGGCGGCAGCATAGGTTCAGGCAGCCACCCGCCTTCATGAGGCAGTCTCATAAAGGGTACCCCTTATTAGGATATGGATGTCTAAAACGGACAGTTATATGCACGAGTAGAATAAGCCTTTCGATTATGAATATCGGTAACAGAGAGATTATACGGCCCAATTAAGAATCAAGCCACGTACAGTTTACGTGGCTTGATCGTAACGAGCAAGGAGACTACTTGCTGTTCTTGGCGATGATGGCCTCAGCGACGTGGTTTGGTACGTCGGCGTAGTGATCAAGCTCCATGCTTGAACTGGCGCGGCCCTGCGTGTTACTGCGAAGGTTGGTGGTGTAACCAAACATCTCGGCGAGTGGCACGAACGAGGTGATTTCCTTGATACCCAAGGAAAGGTCTTCCATAGATTCGATGCGGCCACGCTTGCTGTTCAGATCGCCAATGACGTCACCCATGAATTCTTCTGGAGTTACCACGACAACTTTCATGACTGGTTCGAGTAAGGTCGGGCTAGCTTTTTTGACGCCTTCCTGGACGCCCATGGAGCCGGCGATGCTAAAGGCCATTTCGTTGGAGTCGACTTCGTGGTAGCTACCATCGTAGAGTTCTACCTTGACGTCTACAACGGGGTAGCCGGCGATAACACCATTGCTAAGAGCTTCTTCGGCACCCTTGCGTACGGCAGGGATGTATTCGCTCGGAACCACACCACCCTTGATAGAGTTGATGAACTCAAAGCCCTTGCCCTGCTCATTCTGGCTCAGACGCAGCCAGACGTCACCATATTGACCACGGCCACCACTCTGGCGGACGAACTTACCTTGCGCTTCCACACCGTCCTTGCGGATGGTCTCGCGGTAGGCAACCTGTGGCTGGCCGATGTTGGCTTCCACATTGAACTCGCGCTTCATACGGTCGACAAGGATCTCTAGGTGGAGCTCACCCATACCGCTGATGATGGTCTGTCCGGTTTCTTCATCGGTGCGGACACGGAAGGTCGGGTCTTCTTCGGCCAGGCGCTGCAGGGCCAGTGCCATCTTCTCTTGGTCTGCCTTGGTCTTTGGTTCGATGGCGATAGACACTGGTGGTTCGGGGAACGTAATAGATTCGAGAATGATCGGGTTGTTTATGTCACAGAGGGTGTTACCAGTAGTGGTGCCCTTGAGGCCGACGATGGCGGCGATGTCACCGGCGCTGACTTCGGTGACGTCTTCACGCTTGTCTGCCTGCAGACGGACGATACGGCCGACACGCTCTTTTTCACCGGTGGATGAGTTGAGGACATATGAGCCCGACGTAACCTTGCCGGAATATACACGGAAGTAGGCCAGCTTGCCCACAAACGGGTCAGAGGTGATCTTGAAAGCCAGCGCGCTGAACGGCTCGGTTTCGAGGTGTTTGCGCTCAACTTCGTCACCGGTCTTCGGGTGGACGCCCCAGGTGGTCGGACGGTCGTTTGGCGCTGGCAGCAAGTCGTTGACCAGATCAAGCAGCTTCTCTACGATGACGCCGCGACCGTCACCCCCGCTTACGGCGTAGAACTTACCGGTCAGTACGGCGGTACGGATAGCTTGCTTGATTTCGGCTTCGCTGAGGCCTTCCTCGCTGACTTCGAAGAATTTCTCGAGCATGGCTTCATCTTCGGCGACAGCATTCTCGATAAGCAGGCTGCGGTATTTCTTTACCTCATCCATCATGTCGGCGGGAATCTCACCTTCGACCAGTTCGTGGTCGGTGAAGTCCTTGTAGGTGTAGGCTTTCATGGCAACGAGGTCAACGATACCGTTGATGCTCTGCTCGAAACCGATAGGCAGGTGGATCGGGAAGGCCCGGCGGCTCAGACGGTTGTGGATAGAATCAAGGCTCTTGTAAAAGTCGCCGCCGGTCTGGTTGATCTTGTTGATGAAACAGATACGGGGAGTGCCGTACTTGTCAGCCTGGCGCCAGACGGTCTCGCTCTGAGATTCGACACCCATCTTGCCATCGAAGACTACGACAGCACCATCAAGTACACGCAGAGAACGCTCCACCTCAACAGTAAAGTCGATGTGGCCGGGGGTGTCGATGATGTTGATCTGGTGGTCTTTCCAGTAACACGTAACAGATGCAGCAACAATGGTAATACCACGCTCACGTTCCTGAGCCATCCAGTCGGTGGTGGTCTCGCCGTTATGCACGGCGCCGATCTTGTGCTTCAGGCCGGTGCGGTACAGGATACCTTCGGTCGTGGTCGTCTTGCCTGCGTCGATGTGCGCGATAATACCGACGTTACGGATCTTCTCAATTGCGTATTTCTTCTCTGCCATATGCGCTCTGTATTCCTATCTTATTTCTATAACTGTTTTACTGCCCAAAACAATAAGGACGCTGCTATAAGCGTTTGAAGATATTTTATCAGATATCAGGGGACAGCGCTAGTCGCGGTTTTGCCGGCGTTCTTGTATCTCGCGCCGACGGTTTGTACCGGCGCTTATAGCCAGCCCATGCTCCGTCTCGTACTCGGCCAGCAGCTCACGCATGGTTTCGCGGGGAACGCCTAAAGCTTGCATGACGCGTATCATTCGTTCCGGAGTCGGGTGCGCTTCAGAAGTAAGTAAGCGGGTCATGTTATCGGTGCTCGTACCGACCCGACCCGCCATCTGGGCTACCGATATACCGAGTAACTTCCTAAATTCATTGAGACGGATACCAACCGGAGGAATACCTTCGACGACCCGTATGCCCGATATGACGGCCGCTATATTCGGGGGCAGGTCTACATGTTCTCTAAGCCTGGTTACAAAACGATGCCGCGCACTTGCCACGTCAAATGTGTCACCATTCTCAGCTGCAACCTGTGCAATATGTCCATTCGTCATATGCCTATCCAGGAACATGTCGCCGTACTTATGCAAGATAGTGCTCCTTTTCGGTAATAAGTCGTGGTAGTTAATCTCGTGCCAGCGAAGCATCTCACCAATGACGGCGCCCGTTTCCTGCAGGTACCGTCTTCCGGAAGTTACCAGAACTGGCTCGTTCGGTGTGACCGGCTGGAGCACTGCGACCGCATCATTGACTTGTTCGGGGGTACGAGTGGTTGCGATGGGCGGTATGTTATCAGATATCTGCGCTGGAGGTAACGGCGTATCGCTGGTAGTCTCGGACGCAATGACGGTGTGCGGCGGCTTAGGTGGTTCGGGCACAATCGTCCTACTAACTTCGAGAGCTGCTGCCTCTGTTAATCGAATGCCTAGGAAGGCGGCCTCGGCCACCAGGCCAGCTACGTGCTCGGGGCGCGCCCGTGTAGCACGCTCTACCGGAACAAGGATAAGGGTCTTGCTTACCTTGAGTGCACTCTCGGGAGAGAGGTCTACGCCTAGCTCCGCTGCCTGGGCTATGAGTGCTCTGACTTCCTCGGCCTGCTGTGCATTATCCGGCTTATCACCTCCTTCGGACGGTTCTTCGAAAGTAGTGCGTGGCGTATCGGTGGGTGGACTATCCCCGCCGTCGGATGCTTTTGGAAGGTCTGACGAGTCGCCCGGATCAGTCTCTGCCGTACGCCACTCATTGGCTGCTTTCTCGAGCTGTTGCTGGGGCATGTCTGCATTGCCTACTGGCCTTTGCTCGTCCGCAGCGTCGGGTTCCGGCGTGTGTTCCTTGGGAAGCAGTGGGTGATTCACACTCACTGAACCAGTATGCAAACTATCAGGATCGACAATGCGTTCCTGTGATACGACTTCTTCTGCATGAGACGCCCTGACATCAGGAAGTGCGGCACCTGTCGCCGCAGCACTTGCTTGTAGGACGGCAGCACGGGCTACGGATTGTACGGTGACGTCAGTCCCACGCCTGACGGTGAGCTCCGTGCCCGCTTTGGGGGCTGTGTTCGCATCGGCTTGTGCGGCCGACGGCAGCTCGTGCATAGTCGTGCGGTCAGGTACTGATTCGGCTGTTGTATGAGCGGCAGTCGGCGAAGCTTCCGCATCCGTAGGCTGTACGGCCGAAGCCGGGGTGACCACTTCAGCATTGCCACGGATGGGTAGTGCGTACTGCGGGCTTACGGCGTCCATGCGTAGAGCTTCAGAGCCTGCTGGCGCGGCCATAGAGGGCTCTGCCTTAACAGGAGGATGCGCAGCGCTCACCTCAATTGTAGATCGGGGCGGGTCAAGCTGCCGGGGTATATCAGTCAATGGGAACTGTTCAGGGGAATGTGAGAACATGTAAATAAGCTACTCCGTTGCCAAGGCAACTATTATACAGGGCTGCAAGTACATTACGAAATAAGTAATGTCTCTACTGATCGAGGGTTCGCAGCAATCTGGCGGCAATGATATCAAGCTGCTGGGGCGGCACACGGAGCCGGGCAGCAACATCTTCGAGTGAAACACGGCGGTCAGTCAGTAGCCGGTAGGCATACAGCTGCGATCGGTTAAGAAGCTGTGAAGGGACCGTTCCCTGCAGGGCGAGCTTAGCGGGCAGACCGGCCACGCTCGCTCCTGCGCCGGTACGATGTTGCGGTCGGGGTGCGTACGCCTGCTGATACGCCTCGACGGTCAGCGTGACATTCTCGGGCGTCAAACCCAGGGCTACGGCGACACGACCCACGGCGTCAGGATCGAAAGTCGGATCATCGGATAAAGCGATTACCAGGTCTCGGGGTATAACACCGCTATCAATAAGTGCCTGGGGAGTTATCTTGCGGTTACGGAGCTGGTTCCTGAGCATCTCCTTGATATTCCCTGCGGATACCGCTTGTATCTCGGGTCTGCTCAGGGAGTTGGCGCCTGTATATGCGGAGGGCATGTCCGCGCCACTATACGACTCGGGCGCCTGCAGCGACTCTATGTAGCGGGTAGATAGGGCGACGACCATATGTGCAGGGTAGCCGAGCGCCTGCAGTATGCGGTGAAGCGCATCTGTGCTGACTGATTTTTGGCCGTAGAGCACCGATTGCGCTACATTGAACGACACACCCGCAGCAGCAGCCAGGTCCTCTACCCGCATCCGAGCCTCCTGGCGGGTGGTATTCAGCTCCTGGCCGAGCTGTTGCCATGGCGGCAGGTCTCCCTGGGTCTCCATAATTTCAGGAGTAGCTGGACGCGTTGCACGTGGGGCAGCTTGGGCTGCTGATGTTTCATATTGCGTCAGGCGATCGGTGATTTCCTCGGGTGTATAACCGAGCGTTTCTAGTATAGTCCGGACTACTGCCGGATCCTTCGGCTTCATTCCATAAAGCACCTCTTCTACAGCGCTGCGGCCCAAGATAGCCGCACGCGCCAAAGCCAATACCGGCATATCGGCGCTTTTACGGCGTTCGTTCAACTCCCGCCCCAGCTGCTGCCATGGCGGCAGGTCAGGTTCCTCGGCGGGCTCGGCTGGAGGCAGTAGTTCATCGGCTTGGCTCCGCAACCGTTCAGCCAAGGCATGGCGCGACTGCCATACCTTGGGTATGGTCATGCCGGTACGCCGTACTATTTCCGACTCGCTTACGGTGGGATCGATTAGTAGTGCATCGGTAGCTGCGTCTACGACGGGGCTACCGGCCAGTAGGCTTCGAGCATCGATCCCATGGGCCGCGAGACTATTGTTTAGGCCTATGAGTTCGGTACGCACGCCGGAAGTACTACGTCCAGTTTCATACACAGCCAGCTGCTCCCGTATCTTCTCTGGGTCCATGCCCAAGTGCGCCAAGATGCGGCCAGCCGCTTCTGTAGACCCCATTCGCCTGCCGTACACAAACCTCCGTACTTGCCAGACCGGTATGCCGACTTCGTTTGCAAGCTGGGTCTGCGTGACACCGCGGTCATCCATAATCTGTTGCGCCTGATGTCCCACCTCACGCCAATCGGGGTAGGTTGGTGGCTTGGGCTGCTCTGTTGGGGCTTTCTCAATTGCTGTCCGGGAATCATCAGGAGCACTGCTATCGTCACCTTCTTCGGGCGGCTCCTCGAATGTAGTAGGCGGCGTATCGGTGGGCGGTTTGTCTCCACCGCCAGATGCCCTCGAGGGCGCCGTGTGGTCAGGCCGCTCAGCATCTGCCGGCAGCTCTTGCTGCACGTCCCGCTTGTCTGACGCTTGCTCAGGTTGCTCATGCCGCATGTTGCTATCTTTTGCAGACATTAGCCCAGACTCCTCCGGTGGGACAGTAGTTTCTGGACGGCCGCCCGGCAATTCTGGACGAGACACAAGTACCGTATCCTCCAAGTCATCCGGATTGGCAAAGCGTTCTTGTAGTGTAACCTTAGCCTCGGAAGCTTGCGAAGTGCCATTCCTGTCCATATTGTCTGATGACGATGTAAGCAGAGCTTTCTCGGCAGTAGGGGCCACCGACGATACAGGCATTTCCCGGCCAGTTTCGTCATTGTCTCCGCTCACCGGAAGCTCAAACTGGGTGCCGCGTACGGCAGCACGAGCAATCTCAGAGCCAACGGGCGCCGCAACAGACGGCTCCGTACCTATCTGACGCAGTGGCTGGGGAGCCCCCTGGGGCGTCTGCGGGGCAGCAAACTCCTTGGGTGTATCACTAGGAGGAAAGAGTTCAAAAGAATGTGACAACATAGTGGTACTCCAAAGCCACGATTATAGCTCTTGAAGCACTAAAAACGAACCTCGTGCATACGGCAGGTTGCTAGACTTCGGTGTCGGTATCAGCGCCGGTACCCGTATCTCCTGGTATTTCATCAAAATCCTCGGCGTCGATGAAATAGAGGTGATCTCTCTCGCCATCTGCGGCTATGATGAATTGACCGCTATGGATATCGTTGCCCGCGACACCCCGAAGGGCCAGTAATGCCTGCAGGGTATACCGTAGATACTCTAGGTTATATGGGTCTGTGTTTTCCCGCAGGGGAATTTGGTTGCCAGCAGCATCAACTGGTGATGGCACTTTGCGTCCGTCCTGCCAGGGATACACCGTGATTTCGGCACCGCTCTGCCTGTCAATAAGAGATGCTAGTGGCTCAACATAGGTTATGCCACTATAGCCCCGTGCCATGGCGGCTTGCTGCGCCGACTGCGAGTTGATAGTGGCACGGACGATCGGTGTCCGGTACAACTCGCTAACACCCTGCCCCGGCTCGACTTCGTAGACATCGTCATTATCCGTGGGAGGATATGTGACTTTGAAAAATAAGCGCGGCTCAGCAGTAGTCCGGAAATAGGCGCGGTTATCATATCGGGCATCAGGATGCCGCACCGGGACCCAGCCATCTCCTAATGTAGCAGTATTAATCTGCTGTAATACCTCCCGCACTAGTGCCCTATCCCCATACCCCCTGTTTACGACTACTTGGTAGTCACCGATTACAGCTGCGGCAATACCGCCCTCTGACTCTATCCAGGATTGTCTTTCTGTTGGATGCTGCGTTCCCTCTACGTCATAGAACGGGTCGACGATATGCAGGTAGGGCATACCCGATGCTTCATCAGTCATAAGGAACCGTTTTGCGATCAGATCGTCTACGACAATGCCTTGTGCCGCCAGAAGTTCCTCCAGCTGGGTAGTGACCCTATCAAGCCGGTTCAATTCACTGTAATCTGAATGGTCAAATGTAATATCTCCAGGGTCAACGGTTGCATCTGTCCTACGGCCTTGCTGCAGAGGGTATACTACGGTCTCAGTATCGCCATTGCTCTGGAGCTCAGAGTATATCGGCTGGTTATACCGTACGCCCGCAAACCCTTCGGCCTGCACTGCCGCCTGAGCTTCCGGGGAGTTAATGACCGCATCTACAGCGGCGGCTTGTTCTATCTCTCTCTTACCGGCACCTGGGTACCGTATATCCTCTGAAGCTGCCGGCCGGGTGATCACTTTTGCAAGTAACGTGGGATTTTCGGCCCTGTCTAGAAAGTATTTCACAAGAGAAGTTGGATCATGAGGGTCCGGCGGGGCAGCTATCCAGCCGTCGGTGATAGGGCCCACCCCAGCGCGCGCTGCAAGCATGCGTACCGTTTCTGGATTCGCCGTTGGGTTCACGGTCACTATGGTATTCCGGCGAATGTAGACCTCTACCTGATTTGAGTCGGCGGGCCCTGGAGGAGAGCCAGCCGCGTCGCCCGGCTCCTGATGCTCCCGGTGATCATCACCTTCCTCCGGTGGCTCGTCAAATGTGGTGGGTGGCTCGTCAATCGGCGGCTTGTCGCCACCGCTTCCCGCCAGTGGTAGGCCAGAAGGATCAGACTGCTGCTCTTGCCTATCGACTGCCTGGTCCGACGGTGGCTGCGGTGCTTCATGCGGCTCTGGCTCAGGCCCACGTTCGTCGGACGCATGGTGCGGTAGCTCCCACGTCTGACGATGATCACCGGATGACGATGCCGGAGCATCTGCCTGTCCCCCCACGGACCCTTCGGTAAAGGACACCGCTGCCTTCCCGGCAGTCTGGACGACGGCCGAAGAAGGTTCGGGCATGACTTCCAATTCAGCGGCAGTCCGGACAGGAAGCGCATACGGGGCATGCAGAGTGGCGGCCTGTGCAGTGTCATGACCCACGGTAGAGGCCATGCTCGGCTCTGGGCCTACTGCCTGCAGCTCAGCCGGTACCTCAGCCGTATCGGACGCCGATAGGGCGGGTGGTCGATAGGCGTCGGATATTGGGAACGGTTCATAAAAGTGAATCATGGCTACTCCTCTAACGGTAAAGGATTATACCCATAACGACGCTGAAAGCGAATAATCGCACGTCCTATGCCCGGCAAACGTTCGGGCGCCGTAGGGTGTTTGCGTATCACAAGCAAGCCACTGCCGTACGGCAAGGTGCCGCTCGGTAGGTGCGCCCGCAGCTCAATGCCGGGTGCATTGCTGCGTACCTGTGTGAGCCACTGCCGCATATGTGGCAGTAGTCCATGAGGAATCTGGCTCACTATGATGCCCCCGGGTGCGCATAGTTGATACCAAAAATCACAGCGGCGAGCCATGGCGAACGGCTCCCTTGGCAGTGCCTGCTGGCCGAGGAGCATACTCTCCAGGATGAAATTGGGCCGTTCTCCGCCCAGCCAATCACACACACGCTGCTCCGTATCAATCGCGTTGAGGTCGCCGGCTATTACCGTATGGTGATGGGCCTCGTCGGTGGCTAGTATAGCCTCCGCGTCGTGAAGCCCCGGACGCAGATCTGTGAGGCTTATTCCAGCCGTACGGCTGAAGAAGCCTGGCGAAAGCGTCTCAATGTCTGTAAAAAGTCGAGAACCAACACCACCCACTTCTATACCGATGCGATCGTTCTGGCTGGCAAGTCCCTGGAATATGTAGTCGCGTAGTTTGACGCCGGGCGGCATGACTTCGTGAAAACGCCACTCCATCTCAACGATACCTGAATTGATATACGACCAGCGCAACCGCTCTTTCCCCATTTGGCCATGTCCTGCCAGCCATGTACGTTCATTGACTGCAGTAGCGGCCATCTCTGTACGGTTGTGCTCCAGTACCCTCGCCCGCACGACTGCCAGTGGCGGTTGCGTACCCGTGATTAGGCGCGCAATACGACCGTCTGCCGTGCCTGTCTTCTCAGGTGGTTCTGTACGTGCGAACGAGATTTCGACCGCTCTCCCAGCAGGTGTGCTTCGAGAGGGGACCATCTGAACCTCGGTCGGTGTACAGCCCAGACGATCAAGCGCTCTGCCTGCCGCAGCAACCTGGGGCAATCGTACCAGCGTATCCTCACTTTGCAGATGCTGAGCTGGCAAGGCGGCGCGGGTAAGCGAATCATCTAGTACGAATTTAGTGACACCGCCCGGTTTTCCGAATTGGGGGGCACTTTCAGCCGAACCAGCAAGTTGCAATGTAGCCTCAGCAAGCATATAGACCGTTTCTTGGATATCTGGCACAGCAGCAGGAAGCGCCGAGAAGGCCAGACTGCCCTCACCGTACGTATCACAGCTTGCGGAACCGAGCATAACATCCGCTTCAACGGCACGGAGGGCGACCTTGCCGGCATGCCTTTCAGGTACGATACCCTTGGGAGGTGATATGGCTATCTCAAGATCCATACCTTCGTACGGTGTGCCTTCCTTCCCTGTTAGTGGCAGCTTCTCCGGTGCTGTAAAATTTGTAGGCTTGGGCGAGGATATGGGAGCACGGTCAAACACCAGCGCCTTGAATGCCGCGGCGTCCTTTTCATAGGGTGCGTCGATTCCAGGAATGTCTTGGCAGACCATGGGCGCCTCTTGTCCAGGGTATTGCTCCTCTGCGGGGACTTCGGCTAGCCCTACATCTCCCTTGTCAGCCGGACTTGGCCCCAACGCAGCCCGGCCCGCTCCCTTCACAGTTGTCTCCTCTGAGGTTGTCGGAACAGAGGCAGATTCCGTGAACTGGGAGGTGTTGGCGTCGGCACCCGGATCGTCTATGGAACGGGGGAACGTATACTCTGCTCCCTGTGAATCGTCGCGAACGTACTCGGCAGGTGCTGACATATGTGGTTCGGCAGCCACGGCAGGTGCTACCTGCTCAGGAGTTGGCAACATCGGTGGTGTCACGACAGGCTCCACGGATAGCCAAAAATCTTGGTCGGGCAGTCTCACAAGCGCTATTCTCCTTGATCTTTAGCACGGGCACGCAGGGCAGCATCATGTATCATATGAATAACATCGGCAGGACTGCCAGCGGGTGTTTTTCCGTGGGTAGCTGGGCTGCTTTCTGGAACTGGTGGATAGTGCCGCTCTGCTATTGCCGTTGCCACTTTGGGTGATTTGCCGCGGTACTCCTGGTGATAGCGTGCTAATGTCACGACTGCTTCCTCCCGTGGCACGTTCATGGCTTGTAGCATGGCAACGATGTCATACTGGGATCGGGGCCGGGCGTTTCCGGTAAAGTAACGACCGATGCTGCTCGGACTCTTGTCTAAACGTTCTGCCAATGCTGCCTGGGTTATACCTGAGCTAGCATGATGCGCCTGCAGCCTGCCCGCTAACGATTCTGGGTCGACTGCCTTCCTTGCATGTTCCGGCTGCGGGAACCGTGTCTTGACCCCTTCGGGAGTAGCACGCATAAGCCTATCCCATGTATGCCGTATTTCAAAATGCACATCAGCTGCACCGATAGGCTTACCAGCTGTCTCGGGGTGTTGGTTGTACCGTGTGGCAATGTCAGCTGCGGTCTTGAGTTCGGAGTCGGCCAATAGCGGTGCTATGAGGCGTGAATGGCTGCCTCTGAATGCCCTATCGACATCTACGCCTCTTGCCCGTGCGATATCGATAGCCGTCACTAAAGCTCGTCGTAATTCACCAGAGCCCCAGGTTTTTGATGAGGGTTTATCAGCCATCCCGGATGGATCACTGCTCTCGCTGCCTTGCTCGGCAGGTGGTTCGGACTCCTCCTGTCCGTCAGGTGGCTCAGCGTCAGACTGAGGCTCTGTGGGGTCTTCGGGAGGGTGCGGGGGCACCTCTTCAGCGTCCGGTTGGGATCGGTCAGCGACCTCCGTACTCACTTCGTCGGCAGGCGCAGGTCTCTCGGTGTCTACCGTGGCAGTATCCGCCTCCGCGGGTCGTCCCTTTTCCGTTGCTCTTACGGTGTCAGCTGGGTCGTCAGCGGTTTTTGCGGAAGGCTCTATAGCAGCAGGCTGAGCTTCTCCGGTGGGTGGCTCGGTTGTTATATGTGGCCTTTCCTCAGTAATTTCCGGCATTATTTGGGCCACCTCTTTATCTACGGGCTCAGCGGCCTCTGCTTGCGGCTTGGCCGAGACGGCTTCGTGGGAAATAGCGGCACCGCCCAGCGCAGCTGTTTCCCGCTGGCCATACCTTGGGTGAGATGTAACAGGTTCAGACGATGTTTCCTGGTTGGCGGCTGGTGGTTGATCATCTCTAGGCTGGTCGGGTGCAGCCATACGCCGCACTGATAGTTCTCTTTGTCCCGGTGCAAACGCAGAATTATCAGACTGTGGCCGCCGAGGTAGCTCATACTGTGTCCCCTGAACGGTGGCGCGACCAACATCTTGTTCGATAGACGGAGCCATAGACGGCACTGCTCCTGTCTGCGGCGGTCGCTCGGCTGACTGTGCATGATCGGATTGTAAGCGGAATGGCTCGATTGCTCTTTCGGGTAAGGCTGGTGCAGGCGGGTAGAAGTTATGCGGTATGTCCATTTGGAACTGATACTATATCACTTTACCCGCTGGCAGCAACCTATTCTGTCTGGCCGTCGCCTGTCTCTTCCGGCGCATCTTGCGGATAACCCCGGTCACCCTCGTCATCTGCATCGAATTCTTCAGTCTCAGCGTAGCCGGTCATTTGCTGTAACAAGGCACGCGCAACTCGCCGTTGCTCGTCAGCGGTCGCCTCTCCACCTTCTCCTACGTCTATTGCACCCTCTCGTTCATTACGCGGCACCGTAGACCCCGGTACTCGACCCGGCAGTCCTGAAGGGTGTGCCATTATCTGCGGCGGCAGTGCCTCGCCGGGCAAGGGGCCTCTCGCACGGCTCGCATCCATGCGCGCACGCCATTCTGCGGCCGCCGCCCGGGCCAGAATATCCCGCTCTGCCTGGACAGGATCGACTTGCGGCGCTTGCTCGACGGTGCTGTCAGCCGGTTCCCCCAGCTGTGCGGCTCCGGTAACGGCTGCAGTGCCCACTGCAGCTTCGGTCTCAGAAAGGTTGCGGCGCGGTGGTATAGCAGTCACCTCGCGTACCTCTGGTGCTAATTGTCGTAGGTCTACCGTCGGCTCAGTACCAATCCGCCGATCAACCTCGGCGCCACCCCGCTCTACCGTACCGGGCAGAGGAACGCCGGTAGCCCCTCGCCAGGCTGCAGCCTCAGCCTGGGCTGTCTGCACCGCACTCGCCTTATCTTGACCATGGGTGTAATCCTTAGGATCGGCAGTCTTTGCTGGGGCCGTCAGTGGGATCTGTGTTGTCTGCTCTCCCGCCCCTCTAGGAACTTCAGTCGTGGGTACGGCTGGTACCTCGCCGCCACTCTCTCTGGGATGTACTGGCAGCGACCGTATATTGGCTACTTCAGTAGGATCGACGGCGTCACCATAGCGTTCCCTGAGGGCATTTGTTGCGATGCGTAGGTTAACCCACCGACTTCGCGTCTCTGCAATATGCCGGTCGAGGAGTTCCCTAATCATCGGGGGTATATCTTCTCTGGATTCCATAGGAAAACGCTCCCGTGCTTCTGCTTCGAGTGCCTTACGGGCAGCCGACTGTAAGTCGACCGGACCGGTGAGGGTCGTCACTGGCTCACCGCCCGTGTGGACCTCTACTACTTGTACCTCACGGGGAGCTACTGGTACATCGGCCGCAGGCTTATCCGTTTCTTCCGCTACGGAAGCGCTTTGAGGTTCTGGTGGAACGGCATGGCGCGGCAGCTCAACAGCAGTCCTTTCACTGGTGGGGAGGCCCCTCTGTTGATCAGGCCGCTCTCTGGAGCCCGGATCTTCAGCCGGTGCTCGCTCCGCCGCGGAATCTCGGGCATGTCGTGGCCCTTGTGGCACGGATGCCACGCCTCTGGGCCGCTCTATAGCACGGGTTACAGGTGTAAGGTGACACGGCCCTTCTGTGTCCCGGACCTCCACTATATCGCGGGTGCTATCGGGATCCCTTTCCTCTTGCGGATCCGGCTGTCGGTCACCACCTGAAGCTCCTTCGCCGGGTTCTTCAGGGTCACCTTCGGCTGCATTTTCACCCCCGCCGGTCGTATGTGGCGGGTCGTTCGGCCCTCGCCCCGCGCCACCCCCTCCTGCTACTGGGTGTTCTTCAGTCGACTCAGCCACTCGTTCACGCAGGTCACGGCGCCCTGCTCCCGGCTCTTCATGATGCCCCTGGCCGGGCTGATCTTCCCCACGAGCTTCAGGAAGTGCGACCCCAGTGCGGCCACCCGCCTGCGCACTACCTACCTCTCCGCCCGGGTTTTGTGCAGTTAGTACGCCGGCCGAACCGGATCTCGGCAGTTCATACGCCGAACCACGTACCGTAGGAGCCAGCGCGTCATATCCGTTACTGTAGGTCCGTGCGGCCATGGTAGGCTCAGGAGGCACCTGGGGTACTGCGACCGGAAAAATTTCAGCTGGACGAGCCGGAACTAAAGCACCTGGGTTATCAGGAAGTCCTGGAAAAGAGTCTGGAAAACGCATTGTAAAAGCCTTTCATTAGTGTTGCAGCAGGAGGTCTAAAAACTAGCTAAGCCCCTCGCGTGTGCGAGAGGCTTAAAGACCAAGTCACGATTTTATCAGACTGGAATATATTCGCAAGTAAGTTTTCCTACAGACTTATGCGGCATATTGCGCAACCACCGTAACTTGGTCCTGGTTGAGCGCCGATACCAGATGGTCAACATTCCAGCCGTCAGCTCCAAGTGTCTGCTCCAGATAATCTAGGTAGCCTGTCTGCTGCGGCGCGTTGAATCGTAGTTCTGCCCCAGGACGCGCAACGCGGCTGATGGCCTCTACGGCCCTACCGGCATTGAAGCTACCCGCATACAAGCCATGGATACTGCGGCCGATTCCTTCAACCGAAATAATTGAGTCTACGCTTGCCTCGGGCACTAAGCTAAGTGCCGTCCACCAATCCTTGCCAAGCTGTACACCGGCTTTTCTGACATCAAAGGGAGCCCTCTGTAACCTGTCGTAGCCTGGATCAACCCCCAGGAACATGGTGTCTGGGTATATACGTGCAAGTTCGCGGAGCGCCTTGGCTTCGCCGCATCCCAGGTCAAGCACAACTTTACCAATTGCGCAGAGTCGATCTTCGACACCAGGACCTTCTGGATAGAGTGCGCCTCTGTATTCAAAGATGTTCGAATTGGTAACTTCCTCAACATGTGGATTCTCATAGAAGGTGTGCTTGGTTCCATCTCCGAGCTCGACGACAGTACTACCTATGTAAGGACTATGAGGCTTTCCAGGCCTAAGTGCGCTCGCATACACCATCGGTGATAGCTCGAGGCGTACAGCACCAGCCAGCTGCTTCGCAGGGGCACCGCTGCTAGGGCCCTTCGCGACCGCATGCTCAAAAGATGATTCTCGTGGAAGCCGGTCTGCCCATTCTTCTGCGTTATATTCGCCAACAATAGGTAAAAGAGGCAGCCCGTCATACACATTTGCCTGATTATCCGTATCGGGAGTTTCGCGGTAGCCCATCGAAGGTTCCGCGGCGGCAAACCTAAGTTCCAGACCACCGTCATGCTGGCGCCTCCTGCGTGTTTCAGATTCCTCTGGCTCTTCAGGGTTATCGCCGGGGGATATGAATTCATAGTTACGCATAAGAATATCCCATGGTACTACACTTTGTGAATAACACCATACTTATTCATAGGCTACAGCCGACGCATAAGCAGCCGCACCCGACGACCCTCAACCTTTGCCTGTGCTTCTTGTGGATTCTTCGCCTTCACGACTACTTCTTGGTAGGTCTGCTTCTTGCGGCCTCGTACAACTTGGACGCGGTAACTATTCTTGGTTCCGTTTACGTGCGTTACACGCGTTGCGCTCACCTTGAATCGGCCACGAAACGCCAACGCCGCGCTACCCGCTACCCCCGCAAGCACCAATCTACCTACGCCCGCAACAATCACTTTCCCACGGGATTCATCACGCACTGACTCACGACGGATACGTGGAGCTTGTGGCCTGTCCATGTAGCCTTCGCGCCCCTGTCGCGGTGCGCTTTCACCAGGTCGCGGACGATACTGGTCACGCCGTGTAGCACCGGGCTGGGGCGTGGGTGGTGGAGTATGCCGTGGTGCTTCAGTATAGGTAAACGTCGTACCATCCCCATTCGGATTTACAAGTCGTCTCATGCGGGGCTTAGCGGCTGCTGGTCCTGGCTCTTCAGATTCATCCTGCCCCTCGCCGCTCATATCATCCTGCATGGCCCGGTCAAAAGCGTCATACATATCAGCCGGATTCGTCCAATCTGGAGCCTCTTCCCCGTTCAGACCATCAGATCGGACATCCGCGTTTGCGTCATAGGCAGCGTCAGCATTACCAGAAGCCTCTGAAGCAGGTGCTTCGGTAGGCTGTGTGTAGTATTGGTACGATGCCTGTGCAGCCGGTGGCGGATCTGTAGCAGTAGTAGCCCGTGAAGGTTCTGCGGGCTGGTTCTGCGGTGGCGGTACGTCAGTTTGGGTTGCAGCCCGAGCCTGTGCATCACGCGCAGCCATGTCCTGGGCCGCCGCCTCGGCAGTAGCTGCCTGGCCAAGCTTCGCCTCTACCCGTTCAGGTGGTTTCTCTTTTCTTTGTTCCTCTGACTTGGGTGTATCAGCCCGGTCAGCAGTTTGTTTAGGCAGTCCGCCGGACCGTGCGCTTTGCGTAGTGTGGTCTTCGGCGTCCTGTGGGGTATCGGACCGCGTTGGCTGGGCTTCGGGGGGTTTGTCTGGGTGCGTGCCAGCATCTGGCTTGGGAGTCTCCGCACCACTCTCAAGTGCACGCCTATGTGGCAAGCGCCCGAGCAGATCTGCCACCCGCTCAGGGGGTAGAGGACCGGAGGGTGCGGCATTCTTTGACATGTCTGCTGGTTCTTTGCCGCTTTCAAGCGCGTAGAGCGGCCGGCCCCTAGGTGGACTAGCTGCCGATCTCATTGCATCCGATGCGTCCGTTCGGACCTCCTTCTCACGCGCTAGCTCAAGGACACCCGAGGGTGTTGCCGTTGATTGATTGAGCGGCGGCCTTGCGCCCTGAGAACGTCCGGGCAGCATTAGCGGAGTCCTTGGCGATTCTGCACGTACCGAAGGCGGTGGCTGCGGAATGTCCCCAGGAGAGGAGCCTGCGGTACCACCTTGGGGCAAAGCTGCAACTGCACCCCTAGGTTGTCCGGGTTTCCACCTATGGTGTGCCTGCATACCATGTACTGGCTCCGTCCGGGGCGCCTCACTACTT
Organism: Saccharimonadales bacterium (SeqCode); assembly: GCA_035479715.1. Taxonomy (GTDB): domain Bacteria; phylum Patescibacteriota; class Saccharimonadia; order Saccharimonadales; family UBA4665; genus JAJZCD01. The sequence continues at coordinate 189,893 of DATIIK010000012.1, forward strand.
TCCAATAATGCGAGCGAACGACTCATGGAAGGAGCTGCAGCTACCGGCCGCCAAACTTCCACCTCCCTTCCTGCAGACTCCGGAGGCTTATCCATTTTCGGCTCAGGGGGAGCCGGTGGCGCCGGAATAAACGCAAACGACTCTGGAGAGCCAGCGGCGAAACTAGACATAGTACCTCCCCTTCCCCTTTAATTACTTATCATTAATTTACACAAAACAACTACTAAAGTCTATATATTTTGCCTTTATAGCAAATACCTATTAGTATAGTGTAATAACTATTCCGGGTTTGTTAAAACATGCAGCCACACCATGAGCAACGATCATACGGTGATTTTCAATTATTCACCGACCAACCTCAGTCGCCAACGGAACCTACTACCGGTCCTTTTGAGCTGGGCAGCGCAGCTCCGCTCCCAAGCTTTGCTGCAGCGGCCGCCCAAGCGGCGACCCGAGAGGCTGTTGATGTGGCTCCTGCCATACCCCTACCTGATGATACCGCTGTCTTTCCCGCCAGCGCTGAGGCACCGACAGCCCATATAGCTACTGAAGAGATTCCGACAGAGAGCAAGGCAGCGGCTGACGCCGCAGAAGAAAGGCCAGCCGACCAAACCGCAGACAAAAAGGATTCCCACGACGATCATCCTAGCACTGAACATGAACAGCACGATTCACACAATCCAGCCGATCACAACACACATGATGTTGACCACCATACCCCCGAAGAGGTATCCGCGCGGGCACCCGCAGCGCCTGTGGTGCAAGTATCTGGCATTGTCTACGAGCAAGAACCTGGCGAGGTACGTACTTTCGACCAACGGCCGGATGTGGGAGATATCGTAGCAGAAGCACGTGCTGGCCACGAACAACGGCTGAGTCTGCGAGTACACGATGGCAGCCCCACTTTCATCGCCTCAGATACCCTTAAGCCACGATTTGCATCTGACCGGCCGCTTGAAGTAAATCAACCGGACACATCGCTGGATAGCCCCGACCAACCACACCAGGACAGGTCAATGGTAGAGGTGGTAGACGTCGATCCTGGCCAAGACATCAACTACTGGACACGCATACACCTTGTGCCCGTCAATTCCGATCTGCCTGCCACCGACAAAGGCAGCCCGGAGACTGAAAGGCTTGACCAGCCTGGCGAGATAGATCTGGTACCGCTGCTTCGGGAAGGGCCGGCCTGTGTAGACCTCGACATAGTCGGGCGGCCTGTGCCGCCTGTTATGAGCCAGGAGATTGCACGTACTCTGGAAGATCCGCTTCATAACGCCCGTACCACAAGGGGGATGTCCGAGCTTGCAGCTACCCTAGGGCGAATACAAAGCACGCTTGACCGAGGCCGCGATACCGCTGTTCTGGAACCCGTGGTCGTGGTTGGCGCAGCAAATCCCCAAGACCTAGCGGCAGCTGCAGAATTGGTGAGACGACGAGTACTGCCTACGACTGACGCTATCCGTTGGGAGCCGGAGTATACTCCCGGTGGCACAATTCGGGCGTATACCAACAAGCTAGAGGCTCTACAGCTTGACGAAATTGATCCGACGGCCTTGCAAACCGCACCCGACTTTGGACACATGATCGTATGGCCTTCCGAGCCTTTTCCGAATTACGGCGTCAGTGAACGGGTTACCTATGCAGTGGAAACCCCCGAGCCTGCCGGCACAGAGTTTGTACATCGCCCCGGGTCGCAAATCATAGGCATACGGCTCGATAACAATGACCCACCCCGCCCGGTCGGCCCCCTCTATCAGCCAGCAGCGGTGTCACGCCGTAATACGCTCATGCTGGCCGCACCAGGCACAGGCAAGACCACGTATATACACTGGCGTATCGGCCAGCAGACCGTGGGCGACTACCATGACATGGAGCGGGCACGCCTTACTGGAGAGCCATACATCCCGCCGATCAACTTTATCCTTGACGCCCGCAAAGACAACCACACGACAGATCTGGCGGCAAAACTTGACGGTATCACCGTAGACGCAGAGGGTACCAAGCTGCCGGAAACCATGCGTAAAGTCATAGACATCAACCTTGGCGACGACGGTGCCGACGTCACTGTACGGGGCATGCTCAGCCTTATACGCAGAGTGCCCGGCATCAGCATGGCCCAGCAGCGGGAAATATTCGGCTTTGCCATCGCAGCCGGCATTACAGACCCGATCGGACAAGATGTCGCGCAGAAATACGCCATGATGGTTTACGATGAGCTGATGCAATTGTCAGGGTATAATCTAGCTACAGGTAGGCCCCGATTCGGTACCGAAGAGCCCATACAACCGGACATCCAGGAGATGGAAGGCGTGACTGACAAAGTCGTCCAGAAACTGTACGCAGGGAGCAGTGAGGCCATCGGTAGCGTCTCTGGATATACCAAGAGTTCGATAGCCAAAAAGCTCCATGGCATCCCCGCCATGCTCTTTGGCGAAGGCAATGAGATAATGTGGGAAGAGTTTGTCAAATCCTACGTGGATGCACTTGAGCGCGGAGAAAGTCCTCCACCTTTGCCCAAGATATCGGTACACTTTGGCAATCCAAAGATGGACATCGGCGACAAACGGACTGCATTATTTACTGCCTACACCAGCATGTTGGCCGTATGCAACCTGATCACGAAGGGTAAAGACGTAGACTACACCCTACTCCGCGCTACTTGGGATGAGGCTGCCGGGCTGCTCCAAAAAGGCACGCCGGTAGGTGAATTCATTGGCAGCTTAAGCGAAATTACCCGTGGCGCGGGTGTCGAGGTGTTTGTCGCCCAGCAAGGCGGTGCAACCGACTTGGTACCGGCCGCATTCGAAAGCGGCGGTACGTTCATGGCCGGCGCACAGCCCTATGGGCCGAACCGCGCGGTCATCAGGGACGCTATGCCGGGCATCACTCATTCGCAGTTGGAGCGTCTTGGCGCCATGCCCCGCGGTACAATGCTCATTTCGTCGGAGGGATACAAAGATCCCGTCCGTATAACCTTTCCCCGTGACCAAGCCAGAGGGCGAGCCCATATGGCCTCCCTTGAGCCGTATCTGGATAAAGGCTTTAACCCTGAACTGTATCATCCGCATGTATTTTCAGAAGCCCGTGACCACTTACTAAATCCCGATTCCTCCCATGCGCTCGCAGTCTGGGCGCTAGCGTGGAGCAATGCAGTCCTGATAGATGGCGGCCGTGCACCAGCCATCATCGACCTTAAGGCCGATTCGGAGCTGCTACAGATGCTCCGAGATGCCAAGGAGATCGCCCGGACTGACCTGCGGCCACAGATCCGGGACCGTGCTGTCGTAAAAGCCATCGAGTCAATGTCGCGCGGCATTCCCGAAGAAGGACGTGATATATCACTCCGCCGTCTGACCTGGTACAGCACTCAGAACCTGCTGCGGCAGATGGATCCCTCTGCACACGGTGCGGCGGACAGATTCCGGTTCCCCCGGCTTGACCTTACCCGCGGTACCTCCTACTTAGCCAGCGTTCTCGACCAGGTCAACGACAGGCTGATCCCAGGACGGCTCAATGTCCTCAAACCCTATGTACCATTCTTGGGAGAGATACCGGGTACCGACGCCGAAGAACAGCTGGAAAACTTGCAGGACAAGCGTAACGCTGCCATCGCCCTGCTCATCAACACTATCAACCAGGCCACCATACGATCCTCAGGACGTGCTGGCACAGATACTCCCATACTCACTCCTGTGGAGATGGTAGCGACAACTTCTGCGTTCGCCCAGCTTACTGGCGCACCAGTTTCAAGCGCAAGCATCCGCCAGGTGCAGATGATGTTGCAGGAGCGCCATGGACAAACCGTCGAAAACCCCCATGAGCGCACGCTCCTTGCACAGATGGCGAACTATATCGTCTCCCAGGGCCGTCAGTACGACCAATACCCTAAGATAGCCAGCTTTGGAGAAGTTATCGCAATGGCCCAGAAAGAGATAGACAGACTAGAAGCGGCTGTGCCAAATATAGGTCTCGAGGTTCTGGGAGATTGGCAAAAGCTGTATGGGCTTGATTTCCTGAGCGGTACCTCGTCCAGTGCGCTTGAGCAAAAGGACCGTATACTCAAGCTCCAAGCAGAACACAATCAAAAGCTGCCGCATCCTCCCCGTTCGCTCCAATCGGTCTTCTTTGCACGCAATCCGATGACCGGCGATCCCCTGATCGAGGAAATAGGCGAAAGGGCTTTGCGCCTGCGCCGCCAGCGGGGCGGTCCCTACGATGAGCTTTACAACAGACAGCATGGAGGCAAGGATCCGGATCTCACCTACCTTGGTATGCTCGAGACTAATGACGATCGGGCGGCAGAATGGGCCAAAGCTGTAGCTGATCTGATTCTCTACAACCCGGGCATCGCTATGCCGCCAGGTTCCCGCAGATACCTGAGACGCCACCTTATGCACCACATCCACTTGCTTGGCCAGCAAGCTAAGGGTGTTGACGTACCATTGACACCGGAGCCGGAGATATAACCTATGCACCATTTTCCTGGAGAAATCCCTCACCAACCCCCAAACCAACCAGAGCCACGGCTACCGGATGCTACAGAAGTAACTCCGGAACCGAAAGATGTTGCTCCTACGACTGCTCCCGTAGCAGCTGAGCCGTCATTTGCAAACCGGGGTACCGATACCCGCCCCGGAGCCAGTGATGCTACACACGACAGGCCTGCCGTACCCCCTGACACAGTCCTTCCCATGCGTCCGCCCGACTGGAACCCACCGACCGCCGCCACATCTACAGAAGAAGCACCATCCGAGGAAGTCCGCACCGAAGGTACCGGGCAAGACCGCGAGCGACCGGACGAGCCAGATGCAGAGAAACCCCGTCCCCAGGACCTCCCCCGACGTGGAGATGGCCCCAGAGATGAAGCTGCGCAGGCTGCGCGCCCTGGCGCCACCACCAGATCCCGGACGCCGGAAGCTCCGCCAGAGGCCGAACTGCCGCAGCCTCGGCGCTACAGCAGTTCTGAAAGTATACCCGCGCTGAGCCAGCGCCTGACCACAGCCCCGCTCAGAACTTTTGATACCGCACTGGCGCTTTCACGCCAAACAACCCTGGTTGCAGGCGTGCCACAGGATATCCGTATTGCCTACGCCAAGGTATCCCGCGCAGATATAGTCCAGACCGCCAATGTAACGCGGGACGCAGAAGCCAGAGAAGGGCTCGATCCGGAGCCCATCGTCATCGCAGCCATACATCTAGATCGCGATCTGATCAATAGCTCGCCCGTTCCTAGCAACGACGCATGGGGACGCATGATACGCCACGTGGTCGGCGATGTTGATGACCTGCTCCAGGGCCTCGGTCCCGAGGAGTATGCGGAAGTCTTTACAAGTGCAGCCACCCGGGGCGGCGAGATGGCCTACGGCGGCCTTGAGATAGTTGATAGCATTACGAGGTCGCTTGCACGACATAGCGACAATGGACAGGTAAACGCGCATGATGTCCGCCAAGCGCTCCTTGCGCAGCGTGAGTTTCGACGCGGGCCGGAGTACCCCCAGGAAGTTCCCACCTTGTCTCCGCTACAGCGTAAGGCGGTTGAGGAATCATTGCCGGAGCCGGTCTGGAAGGAGCAGAATATTGGTGCACTTGTCGCCCTAGGACAATGGGCCAGCCGCGCTACCGTAGGCGTCAGTCCAGCTGAGGTACGTGCTTCGTTCAACCGCCAACACCGTGCGGCGCAGCAGGATCTCCACCCCCAGGGGCTTACCTTCCTGGACCTCCCCCTACTGGGCAAGGGTCCTATCTCCTGGACGGCAGAGACAGCCCTAAAGCTGGAGGCCCTACGAGCCAGCATAGGCCGCCAAACACCTCATGGCCGGCTAGTAGGCGCTATCATCACCGGGGCCGATAATGCCCCTGTTGAACTACTTCAGATGATACCCTCTGCTGCTGCCCGACGCGGCGCCCGGCTCCTGATGACCCTGAGTGGGATCAACCAGCAGACATTGCAAGCCACTGCTGCCGGTTCATACGGTATCATGAAGCTGCCAGACGGACCGCAAGCCCTGCTCCTGCAAGAACATTTTGGGCAGATCGACCGTGCAGACCTTACTTCCCGGACAGATACACGCAACGCCGGAGTTGCCGGCGGCTACCACGGGAACCGCACCCGCACGTATAAAAAGGGAGAGAATGGAGGCAAAGCCAAGCTTGATTCAAGCGCTGCAGCCATGAGTAATGATGACACTTCCAACCGTAGCAGATCAGTCGCAACCACCGAAACCTATACGCAGGGCCCCCGCTACCATGCGCACGCCTTCGGGAGCATCGACTACGCGCAGATTGTGCCGATTGATCATAGCAGGAGCCGCGGCACGCTTGGCATGATGGCACTCGACCACGGCAGACAGATTAATAACTTCCCATCACAAGGTCCGAACCGAGTTCATCTGGATGTCCTGTCTGCCGTACGGCGTGATGAAGCGCTGACCGATCGGCAGCGCAGACAATCTCCTGGCTTACTGCCCGAACAAAAGAACGGCAATCCCCATCTGCCCGCTGCAAACACCGGTCAGCTGCCGCCCGTAGACCCGGCCCTAAAGGGCAAGGACAATGACTTGCCAATCCAGAAACGACAAGCCTTGGAAGCAGAATGGACCTCATCACCTTCCTACGGCCATGGCCGTAGTGTCAGAGGTTTACGTGGTATCATCCACCGCAAGGCTTTCGTCCACGACATGTATCTCCATTGGGAGAGGTTGAAGCAGAACGGTACCACCAAGGCTAGTTGGGAAAACTGGGCCATGCGGCGCTCGATCCCACATGACGGCAGCCCGTTCAGTTCGCTCTGGTCGAAGCCCATGCGCTATCAAGAAGTCTCCGGTGACGAATACGACGACTAGCAGCTGTGCCCTCTGACTGCGAGACACCTATACAGCCCTGTTACCAAAAACCACCCTATCGATAGGGTGGTTTTGATATTCGCAGATTTGAGGTCTAGCCGCGGGCAAAGTGCGCGAATGCGCGGTTGGCGTCTGCCATGCGGTGCGTGTCTTCACGCTTCTTTACGGCTGCGCCCTGGTTGTTGTAGGCGTCCATAAGTTCCAACGCGATGCGGTCAGCCATGCTCATACCCTTGCGGCTGCGAGCGGCTGCTACGAACCACATCATGGTGAGGTGGTTCTGGCGCTGACCCTTCACTTCGAAAGGAATCTGGTAGTTGGCGCCGCCGACACGGCGGGAGCGCGTTTCCATGTGCGGCTTGATGTTGGCCATGGCCTGCTCAAACACTTCATGGGGGTTTTCTACCTTGAGTTTGCTGGCTGCGGTCTGCATGCCGGTGTAGACGAGGCGTTCAGCGATCTGCTTCTTGCCATCGCGCATCACGCGGTTAATCAGGCGCTGTACCTGTACATCGTTGTAAATCCGGTCCGCAGGAATGTCGCGAACGAGGGCTTTAGTGACTTTACGTGGCATTACTTGCTCTCTTTCTTGGCGCCGTACTTGCTGCGGCCCTGCTTACGGTTCTGGACGCCCTGGAGGTCCAATGCACCACGGACGATGTGGTAACGCACACCAGGAAGGTCCTTTACACGGCCACCACGGACCATGACAACTGCGTGTTCCTGCAGGTTGTGGCCTTCGCCGCCGATGTAAGCCCATACTTCGTAGCCGTTGCCCAGGCGCACGCGTGCGACCTTACGCAGGGCCGAGTTCGGCTTCTTTGGTGTCTTGGTGGTGACCTTGACACAAACGCCGCGCTTAAATGGCGCTGGCTTTTCGTAATTCTTGGTCTTTAGGTTGTTGACCACACGCTGCAGTGCAGGAGACTTGCTCTTGGTAGCTGCACGGGTGCGTGGCTTACGAACCAATTGGTTGATAGTAGGCAAAACCTACTCCTTTCCTCGTTATTCCCTGAAGAGATTGATCTCTTCTACCGCCATGATGGTTGCCTATGTAGGTTTCCAACGGCTCGGATTTGATGTGTACCCTGTTATTTTACCAGATATAAGATAGTTTAACAATAGTGTACTACGGCGAGATAAGGACCAGCTCGATACCGACCACACCATATTCTTGTTCTTGCTCAACAGTATAAAATTCACGGATTCGAGCAAGCAGCTGCTCCGGCGAAGTACCCCCGAACTTTACGGGATCATTGTGAGTAAATAGGTTCTTGAAGGAATCATATCGTAGTAGCCCAATGACCTTTACGGCAACTGTCTGCTCCGATTGTTCACGGTTAGTAAATATTATTGTATCTCCCAGTTCTATAATCTGCCGTCTTTCATCATACAGGCGGGACTCTATGGTTTTGTTGCCACTCTTGATGGCCTCAAACGGCCTTGGTGCCAGATTTAGATTATGCATACTCATCAGACATCATTCTAGCAGATACAGCGTGGGCAATCCCATCCAAAAACCGCCCCTGTCTCCAGGGGCGGTTTCGCTTTTTTGGTTTTACAGCTAGCTTAGGCGCGGTCTTCGCGGGCTGCCGTAGCTGTCTCTGTTTGGTCGTCTTCGTACAGCTCGTCACCTTCGTCCAGCGCGTTGCTGGCGCCGTAGCCGGTTCCCACAGGGATTTTGCGACCTAGGATGACGTTCTCTTTCAGGCCGTACAGGCGGTCTAGCTTACCGCTAGTAGCGGCGGCTATGAGCACGCGAGTCGTGTCTTGGAAGGAAGCGGCACTCAGGAACGAGTCGGTGCTCAGACTTGCTTTGGTGATACCAAGCAGCAGCTGGGTAACGCGGGCAGGCTCTTTGCCTTCTTTGGTGAGCTGGTCGTTTGCTTCAGCAACAGCCAGCTTGCTCACGATGTCACCGGTTACGAATTCGGTGTCGGCGGCGTCTTCGATCTGTACACGGCTAAACATCTGGCGAACGATGATTTCCAGGTGCTTGTCAGCAATGTTCTGACCCTGGCCGGCAAAGATGCCGAGGATTTCGTTCATGATGTAGCGCTGGGTCGATTCAACACCTTGCAGGCGCATCAGCTCGTGCAGGTTGATAGAACCGTTGGTCAGGCGCTGGCCGGCTACCACGGGCGAACCGTCGGCAACCATCAGCTGCTTGAATCCTGGGATCTCGTAGCGGACAACGCTCTGGCCGGCAGGCGTGATGAAGATCTGCTTGTCGGTGATTTCGGCCTTGCCAGCCATCGGGCTGACCAGTGGCTCTGCACCACCTTCGGCGGCAGCCAGTACGTCGCCGATAGCGACATCGGTGCCGGTCTTGATAGCGACCGTACGGTCACCGATCTCGAGCGTCAGCGTATCCTTATCGTTGGCGGTAATCTGTACTACGTAGTGGTCACCCTCTTCCCAGGTGTTGGCGGTACCAGAGATGTCACTCAGGTATGCCTGACCCTTTGGCGTACGGACTTCGAACAGTTCCTCGATACGACTCAGACCCTGGGCGGTGTCGTCGGCGACAGCAGCGCCGGAACGGTGCTTAGAGTCGAGTGACAGCTGCGTACCAGGCTCACCGATACTCTGGGCGGCAATCACACCGATTGGGTTATGTGCAGTTACCAGCAGGCCGGTAGCTGGGTCGATACCGTAGCTCTTCTGTGGCACGCCACGGACGCTGGATGCGCTCAGGGCGCTCATCACCTTGACGCCATCGATGCTTTCATCGGCTTCGATAGCTTCGGCGATTTCCTTCGTGAACAGTTCATGGGCTTTGAGGTGATCCTTGACGTCTTCGGCTGCATAGCGACCCTGGAGGCGGGCGGCGTAGTTGACGCCGATAGCCTTGGCGTCGGCGCGTAGCATTGCAAAGCCTGGGTCGGTGTCCACATCTTCTTCGCCAAGCGTAAATACGTCCTGGGAAACGTCGACCAAACGGCGAGTCAGGTATCCTGCGTCTGCGGTCTTCAGGGCGATGTCAATGACGGCCTTACGGGTACCACGGGTACCGGTGAAGTATTCCAGCGGCGTCAGACCCTTGATGTAGCCCGATTTGATCGGTAGTTCGATGACATTGCCACCGGCGTCCTGGAACACACCAAGCATACCGACGGACATCTTCATCTGGGAAACGTTACCACGAGCACCGGATGTGATGGCGATAGCCATGGAACCATCCTGGCCCTGCATCTGCTCGGAAAGCATGTCCTGGACCCTGGTATCGATCTTGGTCCAGTTATCGACGATCAAGCGGTGACGCTCGTCTTCGGTAATGAAACCTTCGTCGAACTGGTCGGAGATGCTGGCGCTGCGGACTTCACCTTCGCGGACAACTTCGTCCATACCCTTGATGGGCTCAAAGTCTTCCATGCCCATGCTGATGCCGGACAAGGTAGCGTAGCGGAAGCCGACATCCTTCAGGTTGTCAGCGATTTCTGCGGTCGTAGCCTGGCCGTACTGTGCGTACACGGCAGCCATTACCTTCTGCAGGCGCTTCTTGGTCATAGCCTCGTCCTGATACTCGAAATCTTCGGGGAAGGTTTCGTTGAAGAATAGGCGGCCCAACGTGGTGTCGCGGACTTCGCCGCGGAATGGAACGCGGACACGGCTCTGCAAGGTGATGACACCAGCGTCGAATGCCATGCTGGCTTCGTCGAGCGAGCTGTAAGCCCGCGGTGTGGTGTCGGAAGACGGGCGCTCGTAGGTCAGGTAGTAACAACCAAGCACGATGTCCTGCTCGATATGCAGAATCGGCGAACCGTCGGCTGGCTTCAGCAGGTTCATGTTGGCAGCCATAATGTCGCGAGCCTCGGCCTGTGCGGCGTCGGATAGCGGCAGGTGGACGGCCATCTGGTCACCATCGAAGTCGGCGTTGAAGCCCTTACAGACCAACGGGTGCAGCTGGATAGCGCGGCCCTCGATCAGTACTGGCTGGAAAGCCTGGATAGACAAACGGTGGAGTGATGGAGCGCGGTTCAGGAGGACATATTTGCCCTTGATGACCGTGTCGAGGGCGTCCCAGACAGCGGTCTCACCGGTTTCAATCATACGAGTAGCACTGCGGATGTTGTGAGCCTCTTCGCGGGCGATGAGTTCACCAATCACGAATGGTTTGAACAGTTCCAGGGCCATCATCTTTGGCAGGCCACACTGGCTGATCTTGAGTTCCGGACCGGCAACGATGACGGAGCGGCCGGAGTAGTCAACACGCTTACCAAGCAGGTTCTGGCGGAAGCGGCCCTGCTTACCCTTCAGCATGTCGCTGAGAGACTTCAGGCGGCGGCGCTGGCCGGTTGCAGCAACGGCGCGGCCACTGCGGGCGTTATTGTTGTCGATCAGGGCGTCAACTGCTTCCTGGAGCATACGCTGTTCGTTGCGGCGGATGACTTCAGGGGCGTTCAGCTCGATGAGCTTCTTCAGGCGGTTGTTGCGGTTGATGACACGGCGGTAGAGGTCGTTCAGATCGGACGTCGCAAAACGGCCGCCAGTCAGCTGCACCATAGGGCGCAGGTCCGGAGGAATCACGGGCAATACCGTCAGGCACATGCTGGACGGCTTGATGCCGGCACGTTCCATGCTTTCGAGCAAGCGAAGGCGCTTCATCAGTTTCTTCTTGCGTTGACCTTTGGCTTCATCAGACTCTGCAGCCAGATTGGCAATCAGGTCCTTGAGGTCGATACCATCAAGCAGTTCCTTCAGTGCAGCGCCACCCATACCGACGGTAATCAGCTTGCGCAGTTCATCGGGCAGCGCGCGGTATTCGGTCTCGCCCATCAGGTTGCGCATGACCAGGCTATCGAGCTGTGCCTTGAAGACCTCAAAGTCCTTAGCAAGCTCTTCGAGCTCCTTGGTCTGGGCTTCGGCCAGGACCTTTACATCGGCGCCGTCAGCTTTAGCTTCGTTCTCGAAGCGGATCTTGATAGCTTCGTTCGCAGCCTTGAATTCGGCTTCTTTGTCAGCACGGTACTGGTCGCGCTTGTCAGTGTCTACGCTCTTGACGACGTAGCTGGCAAAGTAGGCGATGCGCTCTAGGCTCTTGACGGTCATGCCGAGCAGCAGTCCAACTGCTGAAGGGGTGCCACGCAGGAACCAGATGTGCGTAACTGGCACGGCCAGAGTGATGTGGCCCATGCGTTCGCGGCGGACGATAGAACGAGTGACGAGCTCGCCGTTCTTGTCGACGGCGGCTTCGCGGCTACGCACGCCCTTGTATTTGGCGTCGTGCGGGTTGATGTCCTTGACCGGACCGAAGATCCGTTCACAAAACAGACCGTCGCGCTCAGGCTTTTGGGTGCGGTAGTTGATGGTTTCCGGCTTGGTAACCTCTCCGTAGCTCCAATCTTCGATGTCACGGGCGCTGGCAACAGCCAAGCGCACTGCGTCGAAGTCTGCGATATCGGTGCCGTAGCTATAGCGTCGCATTAGGCGTTCTCCTCTTCGGCTTCGTAAGTTACATTATCGGGGTCTTCCGTAGGCAGGTCGTCAACAGTAGCAGCAACTAGTACAGTGCCGTCTTCGTCTGTCTCTTCCACCAGGAAGTCGGTGTTTACAGTTTCTTCATCACTGACGTCAATGTCAGAGATAACAGGGGTCGGTACGACAACATCAGATTGGTGGGCAGCTTCCTCATGGATGTTGGTAGCCAAAATTGCTTCGGCGTCTACCACTTCGCTCTGAGACACCAGGTCAACCTTTAGTCCTAGGCCTTGCAGTTCCTTCACAAGCACGTTGAAGCTTTCAGGAACCTTTGGACCAACAATCTGGGTCTGCTTGATGATGCTTTCGTAAGCCTTGGAGCGTCCATAGACGTCGTCGGACTTGATGGTAAGCATTTCCTGGAGCGTGTTGGCTGCGCCATATGCTTCCAGTGCCCACACCTCCATCTCTCCGAAGCGCTGACCACCGTTCTGCGCCTTACCGCCGAGCGGCTGCTGGGTAACCATTGTGTATGGACCAGTCGAGCGGGCGTGAATCTTATCGGCGACCATGTGGTTCAGCTTGATCATGTACATGCTGCCTACCGTGGTGCGCTCCTTGAAGGCGCCACCGGTGCGGCCGTCGAACAGCTGCTGCTTACCGTCTTCAGGGAAGCCAGCTTCTTTCAGCAGTTCCTTGATTTTGGCAACAGGCACACCATTGAATGATGGGCTTGCAACGTGCATTCCAAGAGCCTTGGCTGCCATTCCCAAGTGGGATTCAAACAGCTGGCCGATGTTCATACGTGATGGCACACCAAGTGGGTTCAATACAATGTCTACAGGGGTACCGTCTTCCATGAACGGCATGTCTTCGATGGGCAGGATGCGGGCAATGACACCCTTGTTACCGTGGCGGCCACCCAGTTTGTCACCGACTGATACTTTACGCATCTGGGCAACGAAGACCTGGATCTGCATCAGCACACCGGCCTTGAGTTCATGGCCGTTTTCGCGGCTGAAGATCTTTACGCCGACAACTTTGCCATGCTTGCCGTTGCTCATGCGCTGTGAGGTGTCGCGGACTTCTTTGGCTTTTTCACCGAAGATAGCGCGGAGCAAGCGCTCTTCAGAGCTGAGCTCTTGCTCACCCTTCGGAGTAATCTTGCCGACCAGGATATCGCCTGGGTGCACTTCGGCACCGATGCGGACAATGCCATCGTCGTCCAGGTGGCGCAGTGCGTCCTCGGATACGTTTGGAATATCGCGGGTAACAATTTCTGGGCCTAGCTTGGTCTCGCGGACTTCGATCATGTAATCCACGATGTGGACAGAGGTGAGCGTATCGTTTTCAACCAGCTTGCGGCTGATGATGATAGCGTCTTCGAAGTTGTAGCCTGCCCATGGCATGAATGCGACGGTCAGGTTCTTACCAAGCGCCAGCTCACCACCTTCGATGGACATGCCTTCGATCAGGATGTCGCCCTGCTTGACCTTGTCACCAGTGCTTACAACCACGCTTTGGTTGATGCTGGTACCTTCGTTGGAACGCACAAAGTGCTGTGGCTCGTAGGTAACGTTGCCTTCCTTGTACTTGACGACAACGGCGGCGCCATCGGCGCGGATGACTTCACCGTCGGCTTCGGCCATTACGACCTGACCGGTGTTACGGGCGGCTGCTTCCTCGACGCCGGTACCCACGATCGGGGCTTCCGGCTTGATGAGCGGTACGGCCTGGCGCTGCTTGTTACTACCCATCAGCGCACGGTAGACGTAGTCTTTTTCGATGAATGGGATGAGACCGGCGGATGAGCCGATAATCTGGTTCTGGGCGGCGTCGATGTAGGTGACGTCTGCACGGTCGGCTTCACCGGACTTCAGATTGATACGGGCGCTGACGCGGTCGTCAACGATCCTGCCGTTCGGGTCCAGCAACGTACCGGCACCAGCGATGACAGCGTTCTCTTCGGCGGCTGCGTCTAGGTAGACCATATCACTGGTTACCTTACCGTCCTTGACGACGCGGTATGGCGTTTCGATGAAACCGTAGTCGTTCACACGGGCAAAGTTAGCCAGGTTCAAGACTAGTCCCACGTTGGCGCCTTCCGGCGTTTCGACGGCACAGATACGGCCGTAGTGGGTAGCGTGGGCGTCGCGGACCTCAAAGCCGGCGCGTTCGCGGCTCAGGCCACCAGGACCCATGCTGGACAAGCGGCGCTTGTGAGCCAGCTCTGAAAGCGGGTTGATCTGATCCATGAACTGCGACAGCTGTGAGCTCGCAAAGAATTCGCGGACTGCGGCAACCACAGGACGGGCATTGATGAGCTGTCCAGGCTGGACAGTCTCGATCTCGCTCATAGACATACGGTCCTGGGTGTTGCGTACCATGCGCAGCAGACCGATGCGGAACTGACGCTGTACCAGCTCGCCGACCATCTTGATACGACGGTTTGCCAGTGAGTCGATGTCGTCACCAGGTTCCTGGGTAATGTTCAGGCGGATCAGTTCGGCAACGATAGCTACCAGGTCCTGCAGGCGCATGATGCGGTTTTCCTGCGTGTTGGCAACGTCAAGATTCAGGCGCTTGTTGATCTTGTAGCGGCCCACGCGGCTAAAGTCGAAGCGCTTGAAGTTGTAGAACATGTTTTCGAGCAATGAGCGGGCGTTATCAACGGTAGCCAGATCGCCTGGACGCAGACGGCGGTATACCTCGATCAGAGCCTCGGAGTGACCCTTGGTCGGGTCTTTCTCGAGAGTTGACTCCAGGTAGCTGGTCTTGCCAGTGTCGACGTGCTTGAAGGCTTCCTTCATTGCGGCGTCGGTCATACCCAGAGCACGCAGCAGCGTAGTGACCGGAATCTTGCGCTTGCGATCGATCTTTACATACAGTGCGCCGTTTGCAGCAGTCTCGAATTCGAGCCATGCACCACGGCCAGGGATGACCTTGGCACTGTACAGGTTGTGTGTGCCGTGCAGTTCACCACTGTAGAACACGCCGGCGGAGCGGATCAGCTGGCTCACCACCACGCGCTCAGCGCCGTTAATGATGAACGTACCGCGCTTGGTCATCCATGGGAAGTCACCCAGGTAGATTTCCTGCTCTTTGACTTCGCCGGTAACCTTGTTGGTCAGCTCAACGTTCGCCTTCAGCGGTGCGTCGTAGCTGATGTTGTTCTCGCGGGCATCCGCCTCGCTGATTTTCGGTTCCTCAAAGTGGTATTCTTTGAACCGCAGAGACAACTTAGTGTTCGTGTAGTCGTCAATCGGACTAATTTCGGCCAATAGTTCGCCGAGTCCCTCATCGATCAGCCATTGGAATGACTTGTTTTGGTGGTCTACTAAATTAGGCAGGCTGATACTATCATCCTGCTGGGTAAAGTAGACACGTGTGTTTGATTTAGCGGAATTTACCTTCGCTGCTGCCACGTAAACGATCCCCTTACGTTACAAGGTTTGATAAATGTTGATTGTTTCGCTCGAAGATTACTAAGCGGGAGGTTTTGGTGCTTGACTGCGTTTGGCGCCACTGCAGCACGAGCCCAACTTACACTACTTCTTACATACCAGTATACGTAGTAAAAACTACTGCGTCAATAGAGACGCAGTAGTTTTTATAGACTTTTTTGAATGCTTATGCTTCGTTCGACAGCCTAGGCGGCCTTCTGCGGCACGCTGATATCGTTGACCACCTTGTCGACAAGGCCGTACTTGAGCGCTTCCTGGGCGTTCATCCACTTGTCACGTTCCATATCCTCGTGGATGCGCTCCAGGGGTTGGCCGGTGTTCTTAGCCAGGATCTCGTTCAGCAGTTTCTTCAGGCGCAGGCCTTCACGCAGGTCAATCTCCTGGTCGGTGATCTTGCCGCGAGTGCCGCTGGACGGCTGGTGAATCATTACGGTGCTGTTGGGCAGCAGGAACCGCTTACCTTTCGTGCCCGAGCTCAGCAGGAACGCGCCCATGCTTGCCTGCACACCGATACCCACGGTCTGCACATCGTTGGTCACATACTGCATCGTATCAAAGATGGCCATGCCATCGTACACCGATCCACCGGGACTGTTAATGTAGAGGAAGATGTCTTTCTTGGCGTCTTCGGCCTGCAGGAACAGCAACTGGGCCACGATGGTGTTGGCGCTAGCTTCGTTCACCTCGCCCCCCAAAAAGACGATTCGGTCTTTTAGCAGACGGCTGTAAATATCATAGGCACGCTCATAGCGGCCTTCGCTTTCAATAACGGTTGGAACTAATACGCTCATCTCTTATACCCCTTTCGGTTGTACTTCTATAGTAGTAAATTAGCACTCGGCAGTCAAGAGTGCTAATTTACTAATCTACTTCAGCCAGAGTTGCCAGAATTTGTCCACTTAGACGCCGTATCTTATCGTACAGGACAGGCTCGCGGCGGCCACCATCAATCAGCATATTCCGTATAGGCCGCCGATGTATTGATGGGCTGCTCTTCTTCATGGCATACGCAATTTCGACAGCATCCAATACCCCGGCAGTTTCGCCGGGTCCTAATGGGAGTGTATACTTATCTGCTTCGTTGTCCCACACGCGTCGATCATCTTCGACATCTTGAGTATAGACCGGCCTATATGTGACTACGGCCCACTGAGCGGCAGTTATCTCAGAGCTTCCGGTTAGCGTGAACCCGCCCCCGTGATTTGGCTTCATGTATTACTTCTCGGTAACGTATTCCACCAGCCGGGCGATGGTCTTCTCGGTGAGCAGGCGGCTCATCAGTTCCCGGCGGTTTTCTTTCTTATCAAGCTCGGACCGCATCTGGTTGTCGGTATACTGCTTCTTGAGTTCCTTGATACGGGCATCCATTTCGGCATCCGTGACTGTGATCTTCTCGGCCTCAGCGACCTCGCCGAGCACCAGGCCCGTCTTCACACGGGCTTCGGCGGATTCACGCAGGCCTTCGTGGTGCTCTTCCTCGGTCTTGTTCTCGGCCTTGAGATGTTCTGCCCAGGTCTGGCCCCGGTAGAGCATGTTGCGCTTCTCTTCCAGCTCCATACGGTCGATCTCTTCGTCCACGAGTACCTTGGGGATGTCGGCTTTGGCCTTTTCGGCGATTTCAGCTAGGATGTCGTTCTCGAAGTTGCGCTGCGCCTGAGTTTCCTTCTCGGCCTCTAGCTGTTTTTTGATGTCGGCTTTCAGTTCGGCAACGTTCTTGAACGGGCCAACTTTGGCTGCGAACACATCATCCAGCTTGGGCGTCTTAACTTCGCGGACCTGCTTGGCAGTAACGGTAAAGGTCACCTTTTTGTTCTGCAGCTCCTTGTTGCCGTAATCTGCCGGAAAGGTGATGTCGAAGGTCTTTTGGTCGCCTTCCTTCAGGCCGACCAGTTCCGGCTCAAAACCAGGGATAAAGGTGTTGCTGCCGATGGTCAGTGGATAGTCGGTGCCAGTGGCGCCATCAATCGTCACCTTAGTCTTCGCGTCTACGCCAACGAAGTCGATGATCACTTCATCGCCGTCTTTGCTCGGGCGTGAAACATCCACTTTTTCACCATCCCGACGCAGCAGGTCATCGATAACAGCGGTCACGTCGGCATCCGTGGTCTTTTCGACTTCTTTTTTCACGCTGACCTTCTTGTAATCAGGCAAGGTGATCGTGCCGACGACTTCAACCTCGGCCTTGAATTCCAGCGTGCTGAACGGCACGAACTTGGTGATGTTGATCTGCGGCTGGGCAACGGGGCGAAGGTTCTGCTTGGTCGCGGCAGCGAAGTAGAGGTCGTTGATGGCGTGGTCCAGGAAATTGTTGCCGAGCACACCTGGATCGACGTTCTTTTCGACCAGTGCGAGCGGGGCGTGACCCTTGCGGAAACCAGCCATGTTCACATCGCGCTGCAGCTCGCGCAGCACCTGTTCCTTGGTCTTGGCCAATTCATCGGCGTCGGCTACCACCACCAGCTCGACTTTTGTAGGGGAGAGAGACTTTTGTGTAACTTGCATAGTGACCAACTATAACAGATGAGAGCCGCTCTTTCCAGTGCTCTAGCCAAGCTCGGTTTGGGGGACCTCTCCAGCCTTGATATTCGGGTTCGCTGCCGCGACGTTCGCAAGACACATCGCAAGCGGAGTCCTGCCGAGCAGCTTTAGGTCGCCTACAAGTGATGCCGATTCCACGTAGTCCATATCCATCAGCATCGATTCACGGCGTACTTCCGGTGTAGTCACGTGCTTGCTATGCCTATAGATAGAGCTCGGGCACGGCTAGTCCCGGCTTAGAGGCTGTAAAATAACCATACCAGTCATCAAACAACTTCGGATCAGATTCTTGGAAAAGGTTCAGACCTTCATCGGACAAGGGGCGCATGCCTACTAACGACATTTCACCCCGGAACACATTCACAATTTGCGGAACTTCATCGAGGCCGTACTTACGAAGCGCAAGCCCATATGCAGACGCACGAGGATCAAATGTGCCTAAAACCTGTGCGGGCACGCCCTCGGTCAACGTACGAGCTATGGTACGAAGCTTTAGGGCATTGAACTGCTTGCCGCCTTCGCCGTTACGGACCTGCGGAAAAATGGGATTGAAATCCTTCGTATCAATACATACTCCGACTGCAGCGGCTGCCCCGACAGGAGCCAACACAGACAGCAACGCTGCCGCTCCGATGATGTCGAGGGAACGTTTAGTGGAACCTTGGATGTATTCCAGGCCTTTTTTCATAGCACACACTGTACCATGCCATGCGACCCGACCAACCACAAACTCACCAATTTAGGCCAGCAGGTCTTCGTCGTCACCGGCGTCTGTCGGAATCTGTCCGGCACGGCGGCGGTCCTTGGCGATGCTGACGATGCGCTCCAGGCCATGTACCTCTTCGGTGCTGTCTACCAGGTTGCGGAGTTTGTACTGCTGGGTAGACAGTTCCTCTTCACCGATGAAAATAGCGTAGTGAATACCCTTCTTTACAGCGGTCTTGATCTGTTTTTCGATCTTGCGGTTGCCGGGGTCGACGGCTATGTTCAGGCCCATGCGGCGCAGCTCGGCCACCGTGTGCTGGGCGCGGTCATACAGGTTGTCGCCCGGCAGGATCACGTAGGCGTCAGTCTCACTGGCTAGCTGCGGGAGCAACCCGTGACTTTCCAGGAAGTTCTGCAGCGTCACGTCGCCCATAGCAAACCCTACGGTCGGCACAGGCTCGACGCCGAACATGCCTACCAGGCCGTCATAGCGGCCGCCGCCGAACATACTTCGATTGTTGTCTGGGTCAGTATCGGCCACTTCAAACACCATGTCGGTGTAGTAATCAAATCCACGCATCAGGGTGATGTCGAACTTGGCATTACCCACCTTGCTGGCAGCCAACATGTCCATGAGGCGCTGCAGACGCGCTACCGAGGGACGGCTAGCAAAGCCTTCCGGCAGCTGGCTGACCTTGGTCACCTTGAGCAGCTGCATCAGCTTGTCGAACACGCCGCTTTCGCTCTGCGAAGGGGCTAGGATGGAATCTGCCTGGGCGGCAAAGGTTTCGTAGGGCATCTTTTTCATGCGGTCGATCAGGCGGATCAACGTATCTTTCTGCGTCTGGTCCAGGCCGAGGTATTCGGTAAACAGCTCGTCTACCAGCTTGCGGCTGCTGATCTGGATCTCGTACATATCCGCCCGCGCACCGTATGTGTGCATGATCTGTGCGGCCATCAGGATCGCTTCGTGCTCGGCCTCTACGCCCTCTACGCCGAAGATATCGGCATTGAACTGCCAGAACTCGCGCAGCCGTCCCCGCTGGGTGCGTTCGTAGCGCCACAGGTTTGGGATGGAGTACCAGCGCACCGGATATGCCAGTTCCTGGCGCTTCCCGGCTACCATACGGCTAACCGTTGGGGTCATCTCCGTGCGGATAGTGACGCTGCGTTCACCACGGTCCAAGAATGTATAGGTCTGCTCATCGATAATCTCCTGGTTACCTTTGCTCAGGTACAGCTCGGTCGGTTCCAAGATGGGCGCATCATATTCTTCGTAGCCAAAGCGTTCGGCCACTTCCCGCATTTTGTTAAACATGTATTTTTGCAGGCGCTTGTCTTCGGGGTAAAAGTCGCGGGCGCCTTTGTAGGGTTGGGTAGATAAACTCATGATTTCCTTACTAGTGTAGCAGATATGCTACGTAGGTTATGGTTGTTGGAAATGAAATGCAAAACGCCGGAGCATGTCCGGCGTGTACTGAGCTTTTTAGGGTGCATAAAACTACCGGACAGGCTTCGGCGACAGATGCAGATGGAACTGAGCAGTAATCATGCGATATATTATACCACTTTTGTCAATTATTCGGGTATTCGTAGCTATCTTCTTCCAGGAATGGTCCGAGCGGATAAGTGTCCGGCTTGTTCACCGTCATCACGATAGCGTCCCGGCGCGGACGGACGCCTGATTCCAAGGGTAGCAGTGGCGTAGCGGTGTGTTGCACCCATCCGTCCTCAAATATAATTCCCTCTCCCGGCTCCAACGTATGCCTAAAAAGTATATAGGGCGTTTTATAACGGTAGAGCTCCGTCGTAGCCCCCGTAGCCTGCTTATCGGCCACATAGACTAGCACGCGCTCTTCGTCATCTTGGTGCGGACCGCTCGCTACATCTTTGAACGTGCGAAATAAATTCACGCCGACTGTCACCTGGCGGGATCGGTACGGCCACCTATCTATCGGCTCCAGCATGAGGTTGACCTTATCTCGAACCCACTCGCAGAACAACGGATCCTGCATCACTTGTATGCGGGGATACTCACGGTAGCCCTTTTGATAACTGCGATCACCAATAGCTACAGACTCGCCCGGCGCGAGCAGC
This sequence comes from Saccharimonadales bacterium (SeqCode), assembly GCA_035479715.1. GTDB lineage: Bacteria > Patescibacteriota > Saccharimonadia > Saccharimonadales > UBA4665 > JAJZCD01. The sequence continues at coordinate 210,963 of DATIIK010000012.1, forward strand.
AAACCCTTCTCTGGATGGTCAGTCACCCGCAACACATCGCGGGCACGCAAGCGGTCGGGAGGGTAGCTCTCGTATGGATCGGCTATAAGTTTGCCGCCATCGAAGTACTCTTGTATTACATGCTGCCTAAATGTCCGATCAAAACCAGAAGTTGGAGAGTTTTTTTCGCTGATAAGCGCGAACCGACTAGCGTCTACCTGGCGCCTCACCGATTGGACATAGTCTACAGCTCGTGTCGTCTCACTCATGTCATAGTCGTTTTTGTTAGTTTAGCAGATGTGCCGCGGAGGCTATGATTGTTGCGGACAAATGCCGGAACGTGTCTGACGTTTGATTAGTTATAGAGAGCTGTCTAGAAGTGCACCGGTCGGCCCTGAAATGGGAGGGCCGACCGGCCGAGAGAAGGAAGAAGGGAAGGTCAGACAACCGTAACTGGCTGACACATAGTGGTAACGCTGGAAACGCCGGTGTGGCGGTTCGGCAGGTAGTCGACCGCTATGCGCAGGCCCGAGCCAGCCCAGTACGGGTTGGCGTCGATGACGATGCCGCTCGACATGGTGCCGACTCCCCAGTCAGCCGCGCCGGGCGTCAGGCTCGGGTTCGAGCCGTGACACCAGTCGGTGGCCTGCTGGGCCGTCGTGCCTGCCGGGACCGTCAGGAACCGTGCGAAGTGCAGCCCGTCGGTGTCGTTCTCCACGCGCAGCAGGGAGCTGCGGTGAATCTTCGGCGCCAGACCGGTACCGCCGACGACGGAGAAGGTGTTGTTGGACAGCATCTTCAGCGTCTGGGTGGTGGCCGGCAGGGTGCCCGTGGCGGTGCCGCTGCGCACGGTGTACGGCAGCGCCGTCTTGGCCACCAGACCGGGGGTGATCTGAGCGACGTAGTACGAGCCCGGGCTTTCCACGATCAGGAAATCGCCCTGCCCCTTGTACGGGAGGCCGCTGTGCCACTCGGTGTTGCGGGCGAACCAGTCCATAGCCGGGCCGGCCTGGGCGGGGTCGCCGCTGGTCGCCGGTACGAGCTGGTTCTCGATGTCCGTCAGGCTGACGCCCAGCGGCTTGACCCGCTCGATGTCGGCACCCGCGTAGGAGCTGATCGCCTTGAACGTCTCGAGCCCGGGATCGAGCGTCGAACCGTTGGCGAACTGGAGCGAGTACTCCTTCGCCCCCTGCAGATGCGACGGCTGGTAGACCCACTGCTGGTGCAGCCCCATTGCGGCGGCTGGTGCAGTGCTGGCCGTCGCCACCGAGGCCGGTGTGACGCTGACCGTGGCCGCGGAAGCCGGCATGGAGCCGACCATTGCTGCAAAGATCGCAGCCCCCGTGACCACGGCCCCGAAGCGTGTCTTGCTTGCCCTCATCAGGGCTCCTCTCAGGTCTCGTCCGTGAGACCTTCTAGGGGGTATCATGCTTATGTTTTAGCGCATGACGAAGGATAGTATATCAAGTCCATCAAAATCTGATAAGGATTGTGGGCGCTGCTGTTATAACGCGTTTCCAGAAGAATAACTGACAAGCCCAGCAGCGGGTGTAGCGCGACAACTAGAACATTAATCTATAGTTGCACATAATGCATATTGATGTTATTTTATGCTTAATGATTCAACAATTCTTAAGCATCGTTAAGAAGCTTAAACCATACGTACTACGTCGGCCATTTCAGGTTGGCACTGTGGTCGTAGTCTTGCTGGCTGCAGGTATAGTGGCTGCCTTTTCACGTACACCGGCCACTATACATACGGAACAAACTGCCCAGCACCAGAAAAATACCGCTCAGCACGCCACAAGCACGACCACGAATGAAGCGGCCGCACAAACCGACAATCCACAAAGCACTAGCCCCAGTCATCCCACCACTGTCGGCACATCCACTGCAACCCCGAATTCAAGCCCAAGCGGCGCTCATAGCCTCGCCATCAGTCCCGCGGCTATCACCATCTACAAAATGCCCGGCACTCCAATTCAGGGCGCGAGATTCAACGAGAAGTCAGTCGATAAGTTCACCATAGCAGCAGCCGATGGTAAGCCAATCAACTACCCCCGGCCAGACGACATATCCCCAGGTTTTTTCTCGAGCAACGGTAGCCCCACTTACCAAGCCGCTTGGAACATGTCAGTTGGCGCCTTCTACTTGAGTCTTGGTACCCACACCTATACTTTCAGCGCCAAGGCGCAGAACGGCCAAGCATACACTGGAAGCATTCAAATAACAGCCCTAGCAGCTCCCTACTTTAGCACCACCACCAGCCCGTTATCTACGAATGCAACACCCGGGCAAACCGATTTTGCATTTACCGCCTTCCAGGGTGATTTCAGTCACATCAATGAGAACGACATCGATGTGTACGTCACGGGAGATCAAAATATCTCGGTAAGCGAGATCACTCTCTATGAGGATGAGATCGATCTAACCACAGCTGCCCCATACACGGGCTACTTTACCATCGTCCTCGAAAGTGCCTTCCAGCACGTCGAGATACCTGCCCATATTATTGCACCGTATTAGCCTAATCATTCGTCTTATTCATCTGAACCGAATGTGAGAAAGCATTCCGCTTCACATGCCGTCTGACATATTAATCGGAGGATGCCTTATTTGACGCAAATACTAGTGGTAGTTCCGCTGCTGGTGCCAGGGGAGCCTACTTATTCTTATCAGTCAGGAATCTGGGAATTTGTATTTCAGTATTCTGGCTACCCTTTAGCCATTCCACATTCCACTCTGTATCTTGTATCTCTCGGGCCTGGAATCTGCTTAAATTTGCCTCCGCTATCATCGACATAGGAGTTCTGTCTTACTAATACTACTGGGGCTTCTGCACCTCCATTTTGTTTGGCAAATTTGGCTGCATCCTTGTATTTAGCAAAGGCGTAGTAAAGACTTTTACCATTCTCCTTTTTCCACACGCGGTATTCCAATACTTCATCGTAGAAGTAGCCTCCTCCCGAGTACGTCTCCGCTGGATATGTTCCAACCTTTTGTGCGTCCACTGCGTCCGGGTATTTCACTAGAAACATTGATCATCTCCTAAATATGCGTTTAGTGTATTCGTAACTTTTCTAATGGCTGGATAGTTCTTAGGAAAGTTGTTAGGTTTGGCTATTCTGGTAGATCGTAATCCCAGTCGTCGGTGTCTAAAAATTCGCGAAATCGCTTTGTGGCATCTTCAATAGTTACCTCTGAGGATACACGGCTCCGGCATAGCAGGTAATTCCAGGCCTGGGTCTATAGCTGAAAGTTTCTGTATGCTTCAGTCACTTTTAGCACGTCGATGCCTACGGGCACGAGCTTTGGCGCCCATTCTCCGGATGAAGCTAAAGACCATTCTTTACTTTTGGCGACTTCTCTATCCGGGGAAATTAGGAAGATGCCACCATGGGGGTATTCCCACAGCTGATATGTCTCACGCTTAACATCTTCATACTCTAGATTCGCAAAAGCTTGTTCTTGCGTATCATAGACAGTCTCCGGGGCATAGTAATCATCGTGACGATATGCCAATATCCATTTTGAATCAGTATTCTTCATAAGTTCCCTCCTACCTAAACCATTTTCAGAATGTCGTCTGCCATGGTCTGTGCCAGCCAATGCTTGTGCGGGCTGCCGGGTTGTTCGGTTTTGGCGCTTGACTAACATGAACATGCGGAAGACGGGCTGCCCAGTTTGCGGTACCGTCGGCATGCTTTGCTCCAAAGTTGCCCAGCGGTGACACACGGACTTTTGTTCCAATCCACCTTTCCTTTGTAGCCGCTCTCGACACTGAAGTGGCTATTCTTGTTACGGCCCTAGTTGCCCTAGCGACAGTGGATCCTTCCTCGGCCATCTTTGCCGCCTGTGCAGCCTTTACTGCCATGCCTGCCCCGATTGCGGCGGCAGCGATGCCAGCTGCCATTAAGCAGGCATTCTTTTTATCCCCGGCTTTTGCATATGCTGCAGCAGAAACGGCGGCACTCGCCATCCCAATCGGTCCTGGGATTATGGAGCCGACACTTGTTATATTAGCAAAACTTTTCCATCCAAAGTTACCATCGAGGTCAAAGTCATTTACCGGATCACTCACGTAGACATAATTGTTCGCGGTACCACCTTGAGATGGATCCACACTCAAGAACCGTCCCAGCCCAGGAATATACACCCTAGCCCCCATCTGTACCGGCGTCAATGTGAAACTAGCTTCAGTAATCTTCTCGTGCTGTCCCAGATAGCCAAATGTCGTATTGGTGGCCGTGTTATTCGGAACTGCTTGTCCGCTCAATAGTTCACCGAATGGCCCGGTCTGTTCGGTGGTAAGCAGTGCCCCTACTGCATTGGTGGTGGCGAATATGTCACCGTGGATGTCGGGAAGGCTGTAGACTTTTCCCTACGTTGCCGAATCGGCTAGACTAAAGATTCTACCAAATCTATGAGCTTGTCTAGAGGTAGTGCTTCATAATCACTCGTGCGTTTAACGATAACCTGCCTTTTAGACCACCAGTGTTTCTTTACGTAAGACTTCTCCGCTAAGTAGTCTAGTATAGCTATTCGCAGTCCTTCAGTGTCATCTTGCGAAACAAGCTTAAGCTGAGGATCGTCGCCTCTCCACGTACCTGTATCAACATCGTACCAATTCCGCCAACAGACGTCTCACCCGCTAGGCTCTGGCTAGTGAAATGATATAAGTTAGCCTGCTCATCCCATGCAACCATATTGCCATCAATGACATCTATAGGCTCGTGCCGTGAAACATCGCGCCTGGGATCCTCAGTTACACCGTCAATTTCTGCCGTACTTCCGTTAATATGCGCCACAATATACTTCATTGATTAACTCATTTCTTCCCCTATGGCATTGGAGAGCCAACAAAATCAAGTATCTCAAGGATGCTTCGCCTCAGACTGCATTTAAAGCTATGCTTGCGTAAGAGAAAGAAAATTGCTGGCAACACAGGCAGAGCGACTAGCGTTACCACTGGATAATAGGATCCAGTGGTAACTCAACCGACGATGAAAACCATCGCTATAAGTAGATATATGACCGCGCCACGGTTTAACCTCCACCTCTGAAACTTTGTTGACTCATTGATTGAACACACGCACTTACGCGTAGCCTTTATTTTTTCCATCTTTTCCAGCCTCTATCTATCACTTTAGACCTAATATATGACTTTGCAGTGTCTTTAACAATAGCCTTAGCTCTTGCTTTGCCCGCCTGTTTAGTTAGAGCGACGGCCACTGTTTTGTAGTTTCTTGACTTACCGAACCACCGTACTGCTTTCACCTTACCTACGCCTGACATGAGAGCCGGCATCAAGAGGTTCGTAATGTTTAATCAAGTTTGATTATGGCCGTCCAAGCTTTTTGCGAAAGATTTTTGGCCACGGCCCTTTTATACGCTACCAATACTGCATCGAGAAGGTCGGCATCAACATTTGCAGCCATCTCTTTTGCATAGGTGAGGTCCTTGGTGATCTGCTGTACCGAAAGGTTACCTCCCTCATCATCGCTTTGATAATTTGCCCAGGCACCCTCCGTGTGCCTTCCACCGATTCTTTTGGCCAAGGTTACTCCCACCATCTGAATATCCATGTGCTGATCTCTGGCTATTTTCATCGCTTGGCCAAACGCGGTTAGGTGGACGGCCTGCATGTAGTTATAAATAAGCTTGCAGCGTATGCCATGGCCACGGGAACCAAAGTACGTAATATCATGTGCGAATACCTGCAAGGTTGGCCGTATCCCCCGTAGCGCTTCCTCTGTGCCTCCGCAAAGCAATCCGCAGAGCAACTCAGAATCCTTTGAGCTGAATGCCAATGGTATATCAAAAAATGGGAGCTGAGCTTCATCACATTTTGCCCCCAGTTCATCAATGAAGGCCACAGATAGAGTAGAGCAAGCAATACCAGTTTTCCCCGGAGCGCTACCTGCAAGGATCCCCTGGCTTCCCAACCAGACTTCCCGAGCAGATATATCATTCGACGTCGTCTCAATAATAATATCCGCACGCTCGGCGACTTCTTTAGGAGAATGGCATGCTATAGCGCCTTTATCACATGCGCGGTCAACGGCAGACTTGTTCTTGTCGTATGTGTATACGGTGTATCCTTTTTCTAGATACTTATCGGCTATCCAGCTACCTACCCGGCCGGGGCCAACAATACCAATCTTTTTATTTTCTTTGCTCATCTTGCAAATATTAGCACACACCCCTCCCGCCAAACAGAGTGATGATACCTAGCATACCTTGCTTGACTAAGCATATGCGCAAAAATTATCATACTAGTAGAAAGGAGCGGCCAAAATGTTGAATCCAAATTACTTTATTTCATAATCCTTGCTGCACGCTTTGAACTAGCATTTTCGCCTGTCTGGTGAATTAGCAAGTTCAAAGTTAAGCACGGCTTGTTGTGTTCGCGCCGCGTCCTCGGGTCACCCAGGCGGTCGCGCAACAGCCGAAGTGACTCAAACCCGGTTTCGCATACACCAACAGGCGTGAGCAGGCCCGGGGCTTTTTAATTTTTCAGACGAAGAAATGAAGGGCAACCGAACTGTAGATATTGCATAAATTCATGGCAGGCGAGAAAGAAATTGAACTTATGCAACAGATTAGAAAAATCACAAAACAAAAAGCGTTCCAAAGATTGAACGCTTTTATATCTGTAAAATCAATTTGGTGTAGCATAAAGGACGATTATAGAACTTTGATCGAATTGGAAGGAGTAAGTGTTGTAAATCAGTATGATGAAATCATTGATGATACACCTATTGAATAACGTATAACCTCCAAATGAGCATATTGACGCTTGGACGTCTAAGCGCTATAATGTAATCATGAGCAACGATGATAGTAAAACCACAATTTACCTAAGTCCTAGTGTCCGGCGCGCGTTAAAGAGACGAGTAATCGATACTGATCAAACCATGTCTGAATACGTTAATCGGGCTATCGCAAATGCCATAGCCGAAGACCTGGAGGACATTGAAGCAATAGAGGCCAGGCGCACTGAGCCAACCGAGTCGCTCGAGGATTTTTTAAGCGCACTGAAGCAAGATGGCCTCGTATAAAATTGAGATCAATAGGAATGTCCGCAAGAAGGACTTACCTTCCATTCCAAAAGCCGATGTAGCTAAGATTATCAAACGTATTGAAAGCCTCGCCAATGATCCGTTTCCCGAGGGAGCTATACGCCTAAAAGGTCGTGAGGAATGGAGAATACGGCAAGGTGACTATAGGATACTGTATGTTGTTGAGCAAGAAATCGTAACGGTATTCGTGATAAAAGTAGGTCATCGCCGAGAAATTTACAGAAAATAAAAAGCCCTCACATTGGAGGGCTTAATAAACTTATTTGGTGCCGCGGAGAGGACTTGAACCTCCACACCTTACGGTACTAGCTCCTAAAACTAGCGTGTCTACCAATTCCACCACCGCGGCGTAACACGGAGTATTTTACCCGAAACGGGGCTATTTGTCACCGTGGAACTTGCCTCTAGAGCGGTTGGTTCACCAGACGCAGCGTCTTATCATAAAATTTGTAGCTCCAGCTCAACCGGCCGAAGTTCTTGAGCCGGTGCGTATGCACCAGCCGCTTGATCTGTTTTCCGCTGACCCAACGGAGCTCGTCCACTTCGCCGGGTTGCGGACGGAGCTGACTGCTGTGCAGCGGCAGCTCTACCAAGTAGACGTATACGTACTGTTTGGAGTGTTTGTTGTAGTGCGGATGGAAGCTGGCGTGCCGGTGCACGAATAATGGCCGGTAGGCAGGCGCAGGTACCTCCAGCCCTGTTTCCTCGCGCGTCTCCCGCCGGGCTGCCTGTAGCGGCAGCTCGCCAGTATCTATACTACCGCCCAAGGAAACTTCGAGCATGCCAGGAGCAAAGACGATCTGCCTGGTACGTTTGCCTACCAGATATTTGTCGTCCATGGTCCGCGCCACCACATGCACGCCGCGGTTCCACAGGCCCCGGTCGGCTACCCACGCGATTGGCAACCGTAAGCCCACGGGCATGTTGCGCGCATCTACCACGTCTACCCAGGCAGTTTTGGTCAGATAGGGATGCAGTTCGTTGCACAGCCGGGTGATATGCGCGTAGGTATGGGCTGCGGCATCAACCAGCGCCTGCTCGGTGCCGAGAGCTTCGGCCGTAGCAAAGCCTTCGGGCGTCATATCTGCCACATGCCACACTTGCGCCTTGCGGGCATCGAATTCAAAGTCGTGGCGCGCCTGGTTGTAGACATCCTTGTTCATAAATACAATGACATCGGCCGCGTTTAGGATGTCATTGGTCGTCTGCGTCTTAGGCCGCATGATTTCGTAGTCCAGGCCATGCGTCTTGGCGGTTGCCTGGGCGTAGGGAGCTGACGTCCGGGTGGCACTCAGTGTGGCCTCTATGCCGCTCGACGAAACATGGAAACGGTCATCGAACAGTGTCCGTGCGTACGCCGCTGCCAACCGGCTGCGGTACAGGTTGCCCCGGCACACAAAATGGACTACGAAGGGTTTTTGTTGCTGCGCCATTATTTCCTTTAAGCGTAAGCTAACCTGCGCCCGCTGTCTAGGTTAGCGTGGGGCGTAAAACACCAGCTGGGCATCGCCGTAGGTCTTGTGCGACACCACCTGCATGCCTTCGAATTCGCGCAGTGCCTCACTGCCCGGCCAGCTGAGCACAAACAGGCCGCCCTTGCGTACGTGCACCGTCAGGCGCTCGAGCACGTCCGGCCGGATATCGGTATAGGGCGGATCGGCCAGTACGATGTTGAATTGCTGCGCTTTGTTGTTGCGGGACCAGCCGCTGATGTTTTTGCGGCGTACCGTGATGCTATCTTCAAGCCCAAGGATGCGGACGTTTTCGGCGATGGTCTTGACCGCCTCAACATCTATGTCGATAGCAAGCACTGCGGCCGCGCCGCGGCTGACAGCTTCTATACTGCAGGCGCCGCTGCCCGCGAACGCATCGAGCACCGTCAGGCCGCTCAACTCCCCCAAGGAGTTAAACAAGGCACCCCGTATCTTGTCACTCATAGGATGGGTACGACGTGTCTTCGGGCTGTCAAAATTACGGCCACCTAAGCGTCCGGCAATGACGCGCATCAGTCGGCGTACGCTTCCTGTGCAGCCATGTACCAGATGAGTGTCACCGTGTTCACGATGATAGGCAGCAGCTCGCGGCGCACCCGCTTGGCAAGCCCCGGCGTCCAACCCGATGTATAGAACCGCTCGTACAGTTGCATGTCGGACACCTGCTTGGCACGCTCCACGAACAGGTCGGACATCTCTTTGCCCCAGACTTCTTGGAGCTGCAGCTTGGTCGGCAGCGCACTACCAAGGCGCAGCGGCGTAATCATCACCGCGATACCCAGTTCGAACGCGATATGGGTGGCAAGCAGCCCTTTGTCACCCCACATCTGCCAGTTATTGCTCAGCCGCTGCGGCAGGTTTTCGCCGGGCATCAGCACCTTTTCCTTCGGCGTCGTGCGCGTTTCGATGCCCTCGCCGCCACGCAGGCGCACCATCTCTTCTTCATATGGATAATGATGGGCAGGCGTCAGTCCGTCCACAATGCCGTGCGCCAGCCAGGCGGCTTCAAAGGCCGCTCGTGTCTCGTTATTTTCTTTCAGTGCCGCGACCAGGTTACGATAATTGGTTTTCAGGACATCGACGATCTGGCGGTCCTCATCATCAGTCGGGTCGATGTAGTGCCAGAGCTCACCCTTGGCCGGACTTTTGCGCTTGATGCCATCCGGCCCGTCAAACCCTTCGAATTTTATAATCTGCCGGCGCTTCGGAAAGACCTGGCCTTCCGGCAGCACAATGCCCAGGTGCTCTCGGGCGACCCGGTCAATCTTTTGGTGCGCTCCAAACCAGGCATCGAAATGCCTGAGAGGGCGAAGTGTCGTACCAGAGTACATAAATAGTTTACTAGTTCAGGTTGGTGACCGTCCGGAGTTTCTGCACATGGTCACGCAACTCAGTATATTTTACCAGGTTTTCGCCGCGCTTGATAAATTTGGCGGCCGCTGCACGGGCTGCGGCAATCAGCTCCACGTCGGTAAGCTTAGCCACACGCAGGTCGAGCGCACCGTGCTGCATCTGTCCATAGATCGCCCCGGGTCCGCGCAGTTCCAGGTCCAGCTCTGCCAGACGGAAGCCATCATTGCTGCTTTCGAGCGCCCGTAGGCGCGGCGAGGGAGCCTTACTGTCGCTCAGCATCAGATAACAATACGCCTTGTGGCCACCGCGTCCGACCCGTCCGCGCAGCTGGTGTAGCTGCGCCAGACCGAACCGCTCAGCGCTCTCTATCATCATCACGCTGGCGTTCGGCACGTCCACACCTACCTCGATGACCGTTGTAGAAACTAGTACATCCAACTCATGCGCCACGAACCGCTGCATGATCTCGTTTTTCTCGTCAGCCTTCATCTTGCCGTGCAGCAGTCTCACGCGGTAGCCTTTGAACTCCTTCTTCTGGAACTGCGCATATATCTTCTCGGCCGAATGGGCATCAAGCGAGTCCGATTCGCTGATGAGCGGACAGACGACAAACATCTGCCGCCCAGCGTCCAGCTGAGCGCGGATGTCTGCATACACCGGTTCAACCGAATTGGGCGAGACCAGTTCAGTATGGATCGGCTGGCGGCCCGCCGGTTTGGTGTTTAGGACCGAGATGTCCAACTCCCCATACAGCGTCAGTGCCAGTGATCGCGGGATCGGCGTAGCAGTCAAGCTCAGCAGGTGTGGCATATGCCCCGCCTTTTTCATAAGTTCCTTGCGCTGCTCCACTCCAAACCGGTGCTGCTCATCTATGATGACTAGGCCGAGCTCATGCATATCGACCTTTTCCTGGATGAGTGCCTGCGTTCCCACGATAAAGCGGCCCCGGCCCATACGGATCGCTTCCTGTGCCTGCTTCTTTTGGGCAGGTGTCAGGGCGCCCACCAGCAGGGTGAGCTCGCTGCTCATACCCAGCGGTTCCAGTAGCTTGTATATCGTTTCGGCATGCTGGCGGGCGAGCAGCTCGGTCGGTGCCATCAGCGCCGCCTGGTAGCCGTGCTTGAGCGCCATCAGCGCTGCCATCGTCGCCACCACCGTCTTGCCAGAACCCACATCACCCTCAACCAGCCGGTTCATCGGACTGTCAGACTGCAGGTCCTGGTAAATCTGCCAGACCGATTTGCGCTGGGCGTCAGTCAGGGTAAATGGCAGATGGCTTACGAAGTTTTTCGCGAGCGCCTCGTCAAAGGGAATGACGACAGCCTGGTCGTCTGCCAGCTCACGCTTGTTCATAAGCGCGGCCAGTGTCAGCTCAAACACTTCCTCGAACCCAAGCCGCCGCTTGGCTTCTGCCAGCTGCGCGCTGTCCACTGGAAAATGCATGGCCATGACTGCTTCCGCACGGGACAGCAGCTTTTGCTCTGCAACCAGCCAGGCAGGCAGCGTTTCCGGCAATGTCCGCATCAGGCCCCGGCAGTTCGCAACCGCCTTTCTGATCTGCTTGCTCGTAATACCTTTGGTTTCGCGGTACACCGGTATGATCCGCGCGGTATTCACGGTAAAATCACGCACCAGCTCCGCGCTCGGTGCGGTCAGCTGCATACGCTGATGGCTCAGTTCGTACACACCCGAAAAGTAATATTCCGCCCCTGACTTGAGCCCGGCAGCCCGGTACGGCTGGTTGAACCAGACCGCCCGCACGCTGCCCGTAGCATCACCGAGTACTGCCTCGGTAATATGCATACCACGGCGCACATAGCGGCCGGTCGCCTGTTTTACTGTCGCCTGTATGGTTACCGGCCCCGGGTGCGTATCGCGGATGGTAACCACATGAGAATAATCTTCGTAGCGGCGCGGCAGGTAGTCCACTAGATCCGCAACCGTACGCACGCCGAGCACCGCCAGTTTTTTAGCCAGCTCTTCACCTACACCCTTTACCGCTACTACCGAATCCTCCAGAACCATATCTTCCAGTATAGCTGGCGACAGCGCTCCTTAGGGTCAAAAGGTGTTGTGAGTTTAGGGGATAAGCTCTCAGTAGGTACGCCTGCTGGCATTCAGGCGTACCAGTGCACTGAGCCGGTCGTCAATAGTGCCAGGCTTAAGGATCACCCCCTTGCGCTCAAGCGCCAGCCTGATCAGATCATCAGCCAACGCTGGGTTATTAGGCAACAATGGGCCATGCAAATACGTGCCGACAGCATTTTTTGTACGGGCGCCTTCCGTTTTGTCTCCACCATTGTTGCCATTGCCGCGGGTAACCTTGCCTAGCGGCTGCTGGCCGTTCTTCAGGTACGTGCGACCGCTATGGTTCTCAAATCCGTACAGCGTGCCGAACTCAGCTGTTTCCACCACTGCATTGCCGATCAGCCGCTTAGGTCCGCCAATGGTCTCTACGTCAAATATCCCGATGCCCTGCAGCTCTTGCCCCTCATGTGTAATAAAGCGGTTACCAAACAGCTGGTAAGTACCACAAACCATTAGCATCGGCACGCCGTCCGATACTAGCGCGTGCAGCTGGTCACCGATGGCTAGTATATCTCCTACGATATCTGCTTGGGCAGCGTCCTGACCACCACCACCGAGTACTAGGTCAATTTCCTTTGGCAGCATATCACTGATGTGATAATAGTGGATGATCGGCTCCAAGCCGTGCCACTGTGCCCGGCGCTGCAGCGTCAGCAGGTTGCCCCGGTCGCCATATGTATTCATCTCATCAGGATAGATATGGAGGATGTGCAGCTTGGTCATAAGCTCTTCCCCGCCTCCCGTTCCAGTAAGCGGTGCAGGCGCAGCATCGCCGTATAGCTGGCAAACACGACCTTTTCGCCCGGCAGCGTACAAAATTGCCGTAAGGCAGCTTCGATGTCCGGTTCTACCTGCCCAACCGTGATGTTGTCATACTGCAAGCGCAGTGCCATATCTGCCGCCCGTACACCAGTAGTCCAGGCGACATCAGCGCTGGATAAACTGCTGAAATCCACATCCCACAGCCATGACATATCCCGACTATCAGCCAAGCCGTCATTGATAGCGATCATAACCTTGGTGTCTAGCCGTACATAGGACGCCAGGCCTTGGCGAAAACTGGCCGGGTTCTTTACCAGGTTGAGCTGTAGCCCTGTGCCACCACGCAGTCGGAAGGTCTGACCCCGGCCGAAGGCCGGCCGCACCATCGCAAGTTGCTCTGCCAGCATAGCGGCAGGTACATCAGGAAGCACAGCGTGCACGAGCGCCAATGCACCGGCAGCGTTCTGGAAATTGTGCTGGCCGGTAACATTCAGACTGGCCGTGACCTTATCAGCGCCAACCTTGTAGGTCGCCGCCGTGTCTTTGAAATCGAGTAGCTCCACATCCATATCTGGCCGGGTCGCCGATTTGGCGGCCGGTCCGACGGCCACTAGCTCATCATCGCGGGGAAAGTACTGCAGCAGTTTCGGCGCCACGCCAAAAAAACGCACCGGCACAGTTGCTGTGTTCGCAATCAAGCTCAGCCGCTTGTCATCAGCGTTCGTAATAATCATCCGAGTAGCGGACAGCATAGTATCGCCGATCATCCGGGCAACCGTATCCACTTCGCCGAAGCGGTCAAGCTGGTCACGGCTGGCATTCAGGCCCACTACATAGCGTGGCCGGATCACATCGGTAAATTGGCCGGCATAGGCCTCGTCCAGTTCAAATACGGCAATATCGTGCGGCAATCGACCGCTTCGGCTCGCCTCGCGGCTGACTGTCGAGATAATGCCGCGGGTCAGATTGCTGCCGGTGGCGTTCGTGAGCACCTTTTTGCCGTTTGTGCGCAGCAGTTCGACGATCATTTTGGTGGTGGTGGTCTTGCCGTTCGTACCGGTTACGATCACGATGCCGTCGGGCAGCCGCGCCAGCATGACCTTCAGGTAGCCGGGTACCAGCGTCTCTACGACCAACCCCGGCATGGATTGGCCACTGCTTTTGCCGCGCAGTGTAACCGCTTTTGCCACAGATTTGCCGATTGTTGTCCCGATAATGCGCCGCACGTTTAGTCCTGTAGTTCTACCAATGCCGAATCTTTGAAGGCCTTGCCCCGGCGAAGCATCAGATATCCGTTACGAAAATCTGCCGCTTCAAACTGTTCGCGTTGCACCTTCTGACCGTTTACGCTGATGGCATTTTCTTTTATGAAGCGGCGTGCTTCGGTATTGGAGCTGGCCAGGCCAGACACAACCAAGGCATCCACAATCGAACCGTCTACGGCCGTTTGTGCGGAGGGGATTTCGCTGCGCAGTCCCGCAAGCGCTGCTTCGCCCGCAACTGCCAAGTCTGCCCCCATAAGATGCGCCGTCACATCCTGTGCCAAGAGCAGCTTCTCTTTGCCATGCACCAGCATAGTTACCTCATTAGCCAATCGGTTTTGTGCAACGCGCCTCGGTGGATCAGCACGATGTGCCTTCATAGTCTCTTCAATTTCTTCTTTGGATAACATGGTGTAAATCTTCAGATAGTCTTCTACGCCGGCATCATCGCAGTTAACCCAGAATTGATAGAACTGGGTCGGTGTGGTCTTGGCCGGATCAAGCCAGATGGCACCTTCTTCAGACTTACCGAATTTGACGCCTGTTGTCTTGTTTACGACAAGTGGTCCGGTCCAGACATCCGCTGCGTCACCGGTGATACGGCGGATCAGTTCCACGCCCGCGATACTATTGCCCCACTGGTCGGCGCCCGCTACTTGCAAGCTGGCGCCTTTCTGACGGTGCAGATGTAGAAAGTCGTAGCCCTGAATGAGTGCGTAGCTGAATTCGGCATAACTGATGCCAGCGCCATCTTCCCCCAAACGACTTTGCACGAAATCACGGCCCAGCATCTGGCGCATCGGGACATGTTTACCCACATCACGTAAGAACTCCAAGTAACCTACATCTTTAAACCAGTCATAGTTATCAACCGTCTCGAATGCTTGACCGGCGAATACCCGCTGGTACTGGCCAATGATGCCCGCTTTATTGTGCTCGATTTGCTCGGATGATTGCAGGTCGCGCTCCTGCTTCTTGCCGTCCGGATCGCCGATGAGTCCGGTCGCTCCGCCAACCAAAAGGATTGCCTTGTGGCCATAATCAATAAAATGCCGCACCATCATGGCCATCGCCAGATTGCCTACAGTCATACTGTCGGCACTGGGGTCAACACCCCAATAGAAGGTAATCGGATTGCCATCGAGCGCGGTTACATCTTTGTAGGTGGTCTGGTTTACGAAACCACGGTAGGTTAGTTCTTCAGAAAGCGTCATGATTGCTAGTATAGCGTATCTGGTGCAGCGCAGCCACGCATCTCCAGGTAACGCCAAACGCACCAAATAAACCGCTTGATTCACGTATTTTTTGGTATACTAGCCATAGTTAACTAGCGAGTGAGATAGAGAAAAACAGCCGTATGAGTGATTCATCGCAGCGCCCACGCCAGACAAAGAAGAATACCTTTGTGACCCGTAGTGGCAAAAACATCAAACTCAACCAGAGCCTGGGTGACCGCGTCCGCGCGGGCCGCGAAGCCAAGGCACAGCGCAAAGCTGCCTATCTGAGCTCTCTGCCGAAGGAGCGCTGGAAGCGGGTCCTGTACCGCCTGCACCCGAAGCGCATGTACAAATACTGGTTCAGCCGTGATGGCGCTATTATGGCGCTCAAGGTCGCGGGCATCGGCTTCGTGGTTATGTTCCTGGTGATCGTAGGCCTGTTCGCCTACTTCCGCAAAGACCTGCCGAAGATTCGTGATCTCAACAGCGGTGACTCAGGCGGCAGCATCGCCTACGTCGACCGCACCGGCAAGACATTGCTATTCCAGGATTACGACGCGTTCAAACGTATCCCTGTCCAAAATGTTGACGATATTTCACCCTATATGCGCGAAGCTATGGTGGCTATCGAAGACAAAGACTTCTACCATGAAGGTGCTTTTAATGTTAAAGGTATTACCCGGGCCATAGTCAACAACGCTACGGGCGGCAGCACACAGGGCGGATCTACCCTTACTCAGCAATTAGTTAAGCTTAATGAAGGCTGGACCAACGATCACACTGTCAGCCGCAAAGTAAAAGAACTGATTTTGGCCGTAGAGCTCGAGCGCGAGTACAGCAAGGATGACATCCTCACTGCGTACCTCAACATGGCGCCCTTTAGCGGCCTAGACTACGGTGTACAGGCTGCGGCCCAAGATTATTTCCATGTAGATGCAAAGGACTTAACTCTGGCGCAAGCCGCAATGCTCGCTTCAATCCCGAAGCAACCAGGTACATACGCGCCCTACAACAGTCCTCGCTTCAATCCTTCTATTACGGCCGACTACTTTGATCAGGATGCGCTGCTTGCCCGCCAACAGTACGTCCTCGACCAAATGGCAAAGCAAGGCTATATCACCCAGGCTCAAGCCAATGAAGCCAAAAAGACGGACATCATCGCTCAGGTGCAACAGATGCCGACCAGCCACTACGCCGGCATCAAGTACCCCTACTTCGTGCTTGCCGCACGCGAACAACTACAGAAGGAGTTCCAAGCCTCTACCATCAAGGCTGGGGGATATAAAGTGGTAACGACATTGGATGTCAATCTACAGAACTTAGCCGAGAAGTCCTTGAACGATAATCTGTACCTTCTGAAGCGTTACCACGCCGATAACGCCGCCTTTGTGGCCGAAGACAACACGACTGGACAGGTCATGGCGCTAATCGGAGGAGTGGACTTTAGTGACGCCAATAGCTACGGTAAGATAAATTACGCCACCGACGTGAACATTTCTCCCGGTTCAAGCGTAAAGCCCTACGATTACACCAACTTCATCAACAACAACACCAACGTAGGCGCCGGCAGCGTTCTGTATGACCAAACTGGCCCATTGCCCGTAAATGGCTACCAGTGTACCGATCACACATTGCCAGGTAGCGACCCGAGTAAGCTGGCTGGCGGTAACTGTTTGTACGACTACGACCGCAAAGGCCGCGGACCGATCACACTCCGCTATGCTCTGGGTGCATCGCTCAACATTCCTGCCGTCAAAGCTGTCATCTCGTCCGTCCCTGGCGACACTAGCACCAACCGCACAGCTTCCATCAACAAGAACATTTCCACTATGAAGGCCTTGATGGGCAACCCGGACGGATACCGATGCTACAACACGAACGTCGAGGATTTCTTCAGCGTCAAAAAGGAAGATGAGGCCCAGTGTTACGCGGCCTCGGCAATCGGTGATGGTGCCTATCTGCATCTGAGTGACCATGTCAATGGTATTGCCAGCCTGGCCCGCGAGGGTAAAG
Organism: Saccharimonadales bacterium (SeqCode); assembly: GCA_035479715.1. GTDB lineage: Bacteria > Patescibacteriota > Saccharimonadia > Saccharimonadales > UBA4665 > JAJZCD01. The sequence continues at coordinate 228,212 of DATIIK010000012.1, forward strand.
CTATTCCGCAGACGTTCATCCTTTCGGTTACCAACAACGCCGGCAAAGTACTTAAAAAATTTGAGCAGCCAAAGGGAAAACAAGTAGTCAAAGCAGACTCCGCCTACATCGTCGACAATATGGCTTCCGACCCGAACGCTTCCTACCTTAGCGGCAGCTGTACTGCCACTGACTGTAAGGGTATGAAGTTCCACCGCTACAAGGGTTGGACAAACGCCATAAAGACCGGTACCACCAACTACAACTACGACGGTCTGATGATGAGCTGGAACCCCAAATATACTGCCGGCATCTGGATCGGCAACCACAGCCGTACCGTCCCCTTCACGACTTCACCAGAAAACATCACCGACCCTATAGTGAAGTCATTCATGCAAGGGGCGATTGATAACCTTGGCAACGTCAAGGCCCAACAATTTGTCGCCCCAAGCGACATCAAGAATGAACCTGCCTTCGTGTTTACGAGCAAATACCTCGGCCAGGTAGTACCCAGTCCCAAGACCGATCTCTTCCCCAGTTGGTACGTCGGCAAGACCAGCAGTTCTTCGGCCACATTGGATAAGGTCTCGGGCAAGCTAGCCACCAGTTGTACGCCTACCCTGGCACGCCTGAGTAGCACGAACGGCAACGCCTCCTCCTGGAATGTAGACGTATTCGCGGGTGGCAACCCGAGTTCCACTGCCAGTACCTCATCGAGTAATCAGGGGAGTGATGACGTACACAGTTGTAGCGACAACGCGCCGAACGTCACTATAACTGCCGTGAACAACACATCGACATCAAGTGGCCACACTGCCACCTGCCCCAGCAGTGGTTGTACCATACTGGTTCACGTAGAAGCCGGCACTCACTCGCTGACAGATAGTAATTACCCCAACTATCCGGGCACGCTGAGCCTGATGATCAATGACCAGACAGTTGCCACCAAACAAGTTGATAGCAACGGCGACTATTCCATTCCGTTTACGCCGCCTCCAGACACTACGGGCAGCATCCAATTGCAAGCCCAGATCACCGACAGCGTCCTCTACAGTGACACTGATACGGCAACCATCACTGTAGGCAGTGGCGTGTCATTCGGCCCCGTGCAGCAGCTGAACACAAACCAGCCACGCCGGCGCGTCATCGCACTCGGGCAATAGCCAAAGCGACAATGCAACAGGCATTCGCCTCCCAAAAAAGTCCCGGATCAATCTCCGGGACTTTTTTGCTCTTATTGGTTATTTTTCCAGGAATTCATTCAACGCCGAACGTATATCAGGGACAGCGTGCAAGAACGGTTCAGCCTTAGCCCGCGTAGAACGCAGACGGGGACCGATTGCACAGTCAAAACCGAGCTTCTTGGCCTCCCCTACCCGCTTTTCGATGAATGGCACATGACGTACCTCGCCGCTCAGGCCCACCTCACCGAATACCACGGCATTCTGCTTCAGCTGCAGGCCTTTGGCGGCCGACCCTATCGCCATGCAGATGGCAAGATCCGCTGCCGGATCATTCAACCGGATGCCACCGACGATGTTGATGTAGATATCCTGCTCGCTCAGGGAAAGCTTGGTGCGTCGCTCCAGCATCGCAACCAGCAGATTGAGCCGGTTCAGATCCATGCCGCTTGCGGCACGCTTAGGGTACCCATAGGCAGTTTTATTAACGAGCGCCTGCACCTCTACTAGCAGTGGCCGGGTGCCTTCAAGCGTGGCCAACACCACAGAGCCATCGGTAATCTGCCGCTCTGCAAGCAGTGCCTGGCTGGGATTCTCAACCGACCGGAGTCCTTGCTCGTCCATTTCCATGATTGCTGCCTCACTAGTAGGACCGAACCGGTTCTTGGTGGCACGGAGCACTTTGAAACCTCCGTACGCATCGCCCTCCAGCTGCAGCACCACATCCACGATATGCTCGAGCACCTTCGGGCCGGCAATGCTGCCTTCTTTGGTCACATGACCCACTACGAACATCGCCGTGTTCGACGTTTTCGCGGCGGCCACCAGTACGGCGGTGCTATTGGTGATCTGACTGACGCTTCCTGGGGCGGCGGCCACCGCCTGCACGGTCATGGTCTGAATAGAATCAACCACTACAAAATCGAACTGGTCGTCCGCGACCGTCGCGGCGATATCTTCGGCTATGTTCGTCGTGGCCAACTGTAGGTTCTTTGCTCCTGCCACACCCAGGCGCTGCGCACGCATGCCGACCTGGTGCTCAGACTCTTCGCCGCTCACATAGAGCACACGGTGGTCTTGGGCAACAAGACTGGCGAGTTGCAGCAGCAGTGTGCTCTTCCCGATGCCGGGCTGCCCTGCGATAAGATTGACGCTGCCCGCTACGATGCCGCCGCCCAGCACAAGATCGACATCTTTCATGCCGGTGGGCATGCGGGCATCAGCTTTGCTTGCCGATGCTGCGACAGCCTGAGGTTGCAATTTACTCCCTAAGCCGGCCTTCTTGTTCAGCCCGCTTCCACTTGCTGCCGACACAAGCTGTACCTCTTCGGTAATGGTGTTCCATTCGCCACACTGTGAACAGCGGCCTGCCCATGAGCTATACTGGGCGCCGCAATTGCTGCAAACAAATTTAGTGAGCTGTTTTGCCATAGAAATCCTTACTGCGATTTAGGGAGTGCCGAGGAAGACAGCTCCTGTGTCAGCTGCTGCTCTTCGAGAGCTACTGCATTACGTTCTTCGACGATAGCGTTATATTGAGTAATCAAGGCCTTGGTGGTCCCACGGAGGCCATTGTAGCTATCCACCGCCAGGTTATACACCGGTACGGCAGCATTATAGGCAGCTACCTGCCCACTGGCACGGTAGCTATCGAGCTGCTGGCTCTGTTTTTCTAACAGGACCCGCTGACTTTCCAGCTGCGACTCGTCAGCGGTAATCTGCGGCTTTAGTGCCGCGAGCTGTGTGTCGTAACGGGCAATCAGCTGGCGGCGGCCAGTAAACTCACCCTGGTAGCTCGCCGCCATCCCGGTAACCTTGCTGCGGTCAGTAAAGTAGCGCTGATAATACTGCTCAAGCGGCAGAGGCAGCTGCGTGATTTCGGTGCCGAACACCGAGTGCATTTCATTTACCACATCGTTTGGTTCGGACTTTTTGTATGCCTCGATAGTATCCCTGATACGCTGGTCGGTCAGCTCGTGGGCATAGTAGTCCGTAAGCATGACATCAACCTTTTTACGCTCGCTGCCAGAAAGCCGCCGGTAAGCGGCATGGAGCATCTCATGCGCGGCCGTCACCTGCTCCACACCGTTCAGACGCGTATCGGTCACTTTATAGATATAAATACCCCCATCATTACCGATGTAACATCCCAGGACGATAGTTTTTTCGGTGCCAGTAGGACAATGGCTGCCAAAAGTACTACTCTGCGTAATATCCGGATGGTTCACATAGAGCAAGGTCCGAGCCTGGTCAGTCATGGCGTCCTCGGACACAAAGGCAGCTACATCAGCCGGCACCACATAGTTACGCAGACGCCACCAATCTTCTATACCCTGGTGTTTGGTCAGCACCAGTACTCCAAGCGCCAGCACCCCCACCAGCACCGCTAATTGAAACGGTTTCTTCTGCATCTTACCTACATTCTATACTGAACAAGCCGCCCCGTACATGGAACCGAGGCGGCTTGTTGCTACGTTTTGAATCTGCGGCGAACCGAACTCCTACTCGTTCGTGGTTGAGTAGACTAGCTGGTCATCTTTGGCGGCCACGTGGACAATATCACCCTTCTGATACTTCTGGTCGAGCAGCTCAACGGCCATCTGGTCCTCGATGGTATCTTGGATCAGGCGACGCAGGGGCCGTACCCCATTCTTGGCATCGTAGCCTTTTTCTAGCAAGTATTCCTTAGCACCTTTGGTCAGGGACACGCTCAGACCCTGCTTCTGTAAGCGGGACTTCAATTCATCGATCTGCAGGTCGATGATGCGGAAGATGTCCTTGCGGGTAAGCCCACGGAATACCACGATCTTGTCGATACGGTTGAGTAGCTCCGGACGAAATTCTTTCTTGAGCCTATCGAGCACGTTGTCTTTGTTGGCATCATGCATAGCGTCGAGGTCATTGAAGTCTTTCGGCCGCTCTGCACGGAAGCCGAAGCTGGCTTCCTTCTGTAGTTTTTCTGCACCGATGTTACTCGTCATGATGACGATGGTATTGGTAAAGTCGATGCGGCGGCCTTTAGCGTCTGTCAGGTAGCCGTCTTCCAGTATCTGGAGCAACATATTAAAGACATCGGGGTGCGCCTTTTCGATTTCGTCGAACAGCACCAGGCTGTATGGTTGGCGGCGGATCTTGTCGGTTAGTTGGCCACCGTCATCGTAGCCGACATAGCCGGCAGGAGCGCCGACCAGGCGGGACACATTGTGATGTTCACCGAATTCTGACATGTCGATCTTGACGAGCGCATTTTCACTGCCGAAGAATTCGCGGGCCAGCACCCGGGCGAGTTCCGTCTTGCCGACACCCGTAGGCCCCAGGAAGATGAATGAGCCGATCGGCCGGTTCGGCGCACCGATACCGCTGCGATTGCGGCGGATGGCACGGCTGACGACTTCGACGGCCTCGGCTTGGCCGATCACATGTTTGCCGATGTTCTTCTCCAACGAAAGCAAGTACTTGGCTTCGCTCTTGATCACCTTCTTCACTGGTACACCGGTGATACGGGCGACTACTTCGGCCACATCCTCACTGGTTACATTGAGGCGCTTGCTCTGCTTGGAGTCTTTGAGCAGATCTTCCAGCTCTTTGTTGATCTGGCTGGCGCGGGTCTTGGCGCGGGCCGCACGTTCGTAATCTTCGGCATCCACTGCTTCATCGATACGGGCGTTCACGAGCTTCAGTTCCTTTTGCAGCTTGCGGACTTCAGGGCTTGTCTTGCCCTTTTGGACGCGTAGGTGCGCACTGGTCTCATCGAGCAGATCGATAGCCTTGTCCGGCATGAAGCGGTCGTTTATGTAACGCTTGGCCAACATGACAGTGTCTTCCAGCACTTCGTCGCTGATAGTGACACCATGGAACTCTTCGTAGTGCTTGCGCAGCCCCTTTAGGATAGCCAACGTTTCAACTGGGTTGGTCTCGGGTACCTGGATGGGCTGGAAGCGGCGCTCCAAAGCGGCATCCTTTTCGATATGCTTGCTGTATTCAGCTGTAGTGGTCGCACCGATAACTTGGATCTTGCCGCGGGCCAGGGCAGGTTTGAGAATGTTACCGGCGTCCATGGCGCCTTCGGCGGCACCTGCGCCGACGATAAGGTGGAGCTCGTCGATGAATACGATGGTTTTCTTATCGTCTTCCAGCTCCTGCATGACTTTCTTGAGGCGTTCTTCAAACTCGCCGCGGTACTTAGTGCCAGCGATCATACCAGCAAGGTCAAGCATGACGATACGCTTATCGATCAGGCTGTCAGGTACGTCTTCGGCCACGATGCGCTGGGCCAGACCTTCTACGATAGCGGTCTTACCCACACCAGGCTCACCGATGAGCACTGGATTGTTCTTGGTACGGCGGTTCAGGATGGTAATCATCCGCTTGATCTGGTTCTCACGGCCTACGACAGGATCTAGCTTGCCACCCCTGGCCTGCGCGGTCAGGTCGGTACCAAAGCTGTCGAGCGTGGTTTTCTTGACGCCCTTGCGGTTTGGCCGCCGGTTGCCCGTCTCAACACCTGCATCGCCGTCATCATATTGTTGGCGGCTCAGGAAGTTCTCAAGTTCACTTAGCAGGCGGTCGATATCCACGTTCATGTCACGCAGCAGGATGGTTGCCCGGGCGTTCTTTTGACTTAGGATGCTATATAAGATATGCTCGGTGCCGCAGAAATCCTGGTTGTAGTCCTGGGCAACATCGTATGCCATCTTGAGTGTCAGCTTGGCAGTTTCGCTGTAGCCTTTGGCGCCCATGTTGATAACAAGCGTCTTGGGTGTCAGGTTGAGCGCCACCCGCGCACGCTCCAGTGTTACGCCGGCGCCCTCAAGCAGCTTGGCACCCATGCTGGCATCCTGTGCAAGCAGACCGAGCAGCAGATGCTCTGTGCCCACATAGGCATTACCGAGCCCACGGGCGATCGTGCCGGCATGCGCCAAGCTCTGGCGTGCATTATCAGTCAGAAAATTGGAAAATTCTTGGTAGTCAGGAGTTGATTCCATATTGTTTCCCCTCTATCTAGCGATGTGTTAGCTGGTTCGCTATATAAATGATAGCGCGTTTAGCACTCGACAGTCAAGAGTGCTAATTTGTGATATGTACCCTGCTGTTGGCTGGGGCTTTAGCAGCATTCGCCGACTTGATTGTATTCATACAATTATTATGATATAGATATATAGTCTTAGTTCCTTTAGTGTCCCGCACCATCCATCAAGAGCCGCCAAGTACGGCTCGGAAAGCAGTGCACCTATGCGTACGCGAAGCCTCGCCGACAAGCTGTGGCTCGCACAGCTTGACCTCAGGTACCTGCTCGATAGCCACGCCAGCGGGTTGTCCGCCGCGGCGGCCCAGCCGGCCACCGGCTTCGAGCTGGTCAACCTTGGACCGATCCCGCTTCGGAAGTTACAAGATCGCTGGGTCCAGGCCAGCCAGCAGGCGCCTGATGGCTCCGAGCTCCAGCAGCAGGCTATCCGCAATGTCCTCTCCTGTGACCGGTTGATCAAGCTTGCGCCAGACCGCCCGATGCTGCCCCAGGATCGCCCGGAGGAGTACTTGGCCGAAGGCCAGACTGCATTCTTCCGTGCCGGTAACAGGCTGCACGAGAGCACCGTCGCCAACGTCTCAGGGGGCATCGCCACTCTGGTTGCCACTGGCCGCCGACCTGAACTGCCCATCAATTCGATTGATCTGGTTTCGGACTACGACCTGTACTGGCTCTGCCTGATCCACTGGCGTGAGCCGGAGACGGAGTTCGTCCGCAACTATTGCAAGGCCGGCGGCGACCCGCAGTATGCAGTCAACGAACTGTACAGCGTCATCACAGAATATGTCCGCACCCACCGCCTGCTGGTCATGCGTACGTCCCTGCTCGACCGATGGCTGCGCCTGTCGAAGCGTCGTCTCTAGCCGGAGGGCACAGGGTTGCAAGCGTACCCGACTGACCCGCCATAGGGCAAACACTATCCTGCACTAGGACAAACCCCACACAAAATTCCCCTTGCCGGACAGGCGAGTTTAAAAGGAAAAGTAGTGTGGGGTTCGTTCTAGGCACTAAAAACACCGCTCAATCTGAGCGGTGTTTTTAGTAGGCGCCAGCGGGCTTACTGGCCGTGCTCTTCGATAGCCTCGAGCAGGCTGCTTTCCAGCTGCTCTTTCTTCTTGAGCTTGGGCTGTTTGGGCAGCTCAACCGTCTCGACGGTACCTTCCATCTCAGGCGATTTTTCAGCTTCGATGTCGAGTTCGTATTCCACCAGCTTGCTAGCAAGACGTACGTTCTGACCACCCCGGCCGATGGCGATGCTCAACTGATCTTCGGGTACGATGACCTTGGCGCGCTTGGCGGCTTCATCAAGCTCGACCCGGGTGACCTTGGTCGGGCTCAGCGCCTCGGCGATGTACTCGGCAGTATTCTCTTTCCAGACAATGATGTCGATCTTTTCCTGTTCGCCGATCTCGTTCATGACGGCGTTCACACGAGTACCGTGGCCACCGACGAACGTACCGACAGGATCAACACCTGGCACGCTGCTAGCGACAGCTACCTTGCTACGCACGCCAGCTTCACGGGCGATGTTCTTGATGCTAACGGCACCGCTTTCCATCTCAGGCACTTCAGCGCGGAACAGGAATTCCAGGAATTCACGGTTGCCACGGGAAACGACCAGCTGTGGGCCGCGTGGGCCGCGTTCAACGTCTTTCAGGTATACCTTCAGGCGCTGACCAGGATAATAGCGTTCGCTCTGGATCTGTTCGCTCTTGGGCATGATGCCCTGGGCCTTACCAAGTTCCAGGCGTACGATCATTCCTTCGACCCGAGCAACCATGGCGGTGATGACGGTGCCGATCTTGTCTTCAAATTCCGCCAGCACAATTTCGCGCTCAGCTTCGCGCAGACGCTGCAGGATAACCTGCTTGGCGGTCTGGGCAGCGACACGGCCGAAAGTACTGACCTTTTCGTGTACTTCTACGAAGTCACCGATGGCGGCATCCTTTTTCATAACCTGAGCTTGGGCGACGCTCAGCTCATAGGCTGGTTCGCCGACCTCTTCCACCACCTCTTTGTTGACGTAGGCGTCAACATCGCCGGTGTTCAGGTTCATTTCTACCCGTACTTCCTGCTCGCGCTCCCCGTAATCACGGCGATAAGCAGCGGCTAGGGCTTGCTCTACTACTTCTTTGACAGTAGCTTCAGGCAGGTTCTTTTCACTGGCGATAGCCTGGATAGCTACGGCCAGCTGTTTGAAGTCCATATCCATATCTGTTTCCTTTCTTGTGGCCATGACGGCCATTGATACGAAAAAAGTCGACCTGCTTGGCCGACCTAACAGATATAAGTATAGCAAACCTGATAGGGATGTCAACTGCCGTACATTGACTTCTGATTGTACTTATGCTATTATATGCAGGCTCGTACCTATGCTTAGGTTTCGATGCAACTTAAATCGCAAGTAGATTACCCCCCATACTCTATCCCTTGGAGCTGTAATGATCCCCGCGTGGAATGACGTTACCGGCGTCTTCGAGACATTTGCTGCCACCCGCAACACCACCCACCGTGCCCGCAAGCACCGCCGGCCCCGTTCAGACCTCCGCAAGAGCACTTACGCCGGTCTCGGCCTTATCGGCTGCGCCAGCGCGCTCACCTTCTTCGGCATCCAGCTCTGGCACATCGCCACGAGCTTCCCGCTGTTCAAGTAAGAAAGCCCAGCCCGCAAAGGTGAACAAGAGTAGTGGTACGGTAGCGTGTCGAGATACGGATACCTCCGTTTATTTCCTCTCTACCCTATCTGTAATCTACTTGCGTTCCACCTTGTTATTCTTACAGACGCACCCGCGTTACCCCATGCTACACTGGTAGCATGAAATCAGTCGCCCGCCTTTATACCCAATTCCAACCTAGTACTTACGATGTCCATTTCGACATCGATGAGACGGCCATGCGCTTTTCCGGCACGGTCACTATACATGGCCGCAAAGTAGGCCGCCCTAGCAAGCGCCTTACCTTCCACCAGCACGGACTCACCATCACTGCCGCCACTATCCAAAAAGTCGATAAGAAGACCGGCACGACCGAACTGACCATCGCACGGCTCAACAGCCACAAGAGCTACGACGAAATCCGTCTTCACACCACCGAGATGGTCTATCCGGGCGAATATGTGGTCTACATGGAATTCACCGCTCCCATCACCACTGGCATGACGGGCATCTACCCCTGCTTCTTCAAAGAAGACAGCGCCGGAGGCGAGGGTACGGGCAGTGCTGATAAGCAGCTCATCATGACACAGTTCGAAAGCCACCACGCCCGCGAGGCCTTTCCGTGTATCGACGAGCCCGAAGCCAAAGCTGTGTTCAACCTGAGCCTTACTACCCGGCCCGGCATCACCGTACTGGGCAACACTCCAGTAAAAGAGCAGACGACGGCTGACAATGGCGTGCTGATGACCACTTTTGAGCCGACGCCGCGCATGAGCACCTACCTGCTAGCCTTCGTGATGGGCGACATGCACCGCAAGACCACTACTACGAACAAGGGTGTTGAGGTAAACGTATGGGCCACAACCGCGCAACCAGCCGATTCGATGGATCACGCGCTAGACGTCGCCAAGCGCAGCATCGAGTTCTTCGAAGAGTACTTCGGTGTGGAATATCCACTCGCCAAGGCAGATCACGTGGCCTGTCCTGACTTTAGCAGTGGTGCCATGGAAAACTGGGGACTGGTGACCTACCGCGAGCGTGCCTTGCTAGCCTACCCAGGTGAAACTGCACAAAGTACCTTAGAGCAGATCGCACTGGTTATTGCCCATGAGACCAGTCACCAATGGTTTGGCAACTTGGTAACCATGCGCTGGTGGGACGACCTCTGGCTAAACGAGAGCTTCGCCAACATGATGGAGTACCAGGCTATCGACAGTATGTTCCCAGAGTGGCATGTCTGGGACGAAGCCATCGCGGCCGAAGGTTTGAGCGCCCTGCGCCGTGATGCAGTGGCCGGTGTGCAAGCCGTACGGGTAGAAGTACGCCACCCGGATGAGATCAGTTCGCTGTTCGACCCTTCTATCGTCTATGCCAAAGGCGGACGATTGCTGTACATGCTCAAAAATTACATCGGCGAGGATGCTTTCCGCAAGGGGCTAAGTGAATACTTCAATATCCATGCGTATGGGAATACCGTGGGTTCCGACCTGTGGGCTGCACTCGGTGAAGCCAGCGGCAAAGATATCGGCGCCTTTATGACTCCCTGGCTGACCCGCAGCGGTTTCCCGCTCGTTACCGTGAACCAGGAAGGCCGCACCGTTACACTGGAACAGGAGCATTTCCTTGACGACCCGAGTAAGGCCGAGGCAGACCGGGTCTGGCCGATACCGCTTTTTGCCGGTGTCAGTGGCCAGCCCGATGCACTCTCCACTCATTACCAGGAGCTGGTGCTCGATGATGATAAGATCATGCGTATCAACACCGGTGGACGAGGCCACTACCTTGTTCGTTACGCCACTGCCGCCCAGCGTGATCATATCGCCGCGCTGGTCCGCAGCCAGGAACTGCCCGAGGCAGACCGTCTGATGCTCCTGAACGGCAGCAGCATGCAGTCCCGCGCGGGCTATGAGCCCTACGGAAATGTACTGCGGATGCTCGACGCATACACAAGTGAGACCAGTGAGCCGGTATGGGGTATTATGTCGCTCGTGGTGGGCGAAGCACGCCGCTTCATAGACGCTGACCCCTCGCTTGAAGACCGCATCAAGCCATTCGCCGGCAAGCTGGCCGCCTCGCAGATAGCGCGGCTTGGCTGGGAAACGCGGGAAGACGAACCGGCCGCCGATGAAAAACTCCGTGCTCTGGTACTCGGCCTGGGCGCATACGCCGAAGACCCTGGCGTCGTCGCCAAAGCGACCGAACTATTTACCGCCTACAAAGATGCCAGCACACCCATCGCCCCTGAAATCCGCAGCCTGGCCTTCATCGTACCCGTCAAGAATGGCGATGATGCAGCCTTTGACTTCTTGCTCAAACTACATGATGGCACCCAGAACGGCGACCTGAAGACTGACGCATGCGACGCTCTCACCGCCACGCGTAAGCCCGAGCGAGCCCGTCAGTTGCTGGCACGGCTCAAAGATCCCCAGCTTATCAAACCGCAAGATGTCGACCGTTGGCTCGTATATCTGCTCCGCAACCGCTACACCCGCGACGTCGCATGGGCCTGGCTGGTCGAGAACTGGGCCTGGCTGGAAGAGACCTTCCGTAACGATAAATCGTACGATTATCTACCCCGCTACGCTGCCAGCTGTGTAAACACCCGTGCATACCAGCAGAAATTCCGTGACCTGTTCGAGAGCAAGCAGGACCAGATCCTGCTCAAACGCAACATCCAGCTCGGCTTCGAGGAGATTGAAACAAGGCTGCAGTGGCTGGAACGCGACCTTGCATCGGTCCAGGAGTTCTTTAAGTAGGCCACCGCAACCGCTTAGCTGATTGATTCGATAAAAGCGCTCACGCGGTAATCAACCCCGCTTACTTCGAGCCCCGATAGCACATATTCCCCCTCGTACCGGTGCTGCGCCACCCAGAGTTCAGCAGCAAATCGCATCTGGCGTTGCTTGGTAGGCGTAATGTATTCCAGTCCGGTTCCCTGCCCAGTAGACTGCCGGTATTTGACTTCAATAAACTGGAGCGGTCCACCTGGCTGCTGGGCGATGATATCGATTTCCGCACGCGGCGAACGCCAGTTCAGCGCATACACCTTATAGCCCTGGTGCTGCAGCCAGCGGGCGGCAACCTTTTCGGCATGATGGCCATGAGCATAACCGGTCATGACAGTAGGGCCGCCACCGGCTTGAAACTTTTGCGGTGCACATCACTGACGCCGAGTACCTTAAGCGCGGCAATATGCACTGCCGTACCGTAGCCGACGTGGCGGGCAAAGCCATAGCCTGCGTAGCGCTCACCCAGCGCAGTCATATACTGGTCACGTGCGACCTTGGCCATGATGCTGGCCGCACTGACCGCCGGCACGCTCGCATCTGCTTTTATAACCGCCCGGGCACGGCTGTCTCCCGGCAGATAGTTGTAATTGCCATCGATGATTATCTCGTCAGCCAGCACGGACACCGCAGCTACAGCTCGCTCCATCGCCACGCGCACTGCCCAGGTCAGTCCATGCGCATCAATCTCAGCAGGTGTCACCCAGCCAAGTCCCACGGCAGCGCCCGAGGCAGTGATATCGGCCGCCAGCCGCTCGCGCTGACGCCGGCTCAACTGTTTGGAATCACGGAGCCCTTCTATGGACGTAGTGAGAGCGACAGCGCCTGCCACTAAAGGCCCCGCCCAGCATCCTCTGCCGACCTCATCTATACCGATTATCATACCTCCCAGTGTACACCATGCTCACAGGAGTTATGTTGACTGTTTTAAGCATATGTGGTATAATACAAGATGCGTTTCCTAGATACTTGGGACTAGCGCATGAGCATTGACAGTGTAAGACGAGTCATCCTCCCCAGCATGAACGGAGCATTAGCATCGTGGATATCTACCTCCCCATCGGCACCTTTCCGGTTGCCGACCTGCTGATCCCCTTGATGCCCATTGTGGCCTTCTTGGTGATCCTCGTAGCCAACTGGCTGAGCTGGAGGCTGCACAATCTCGCCAACCTCAGCTGGTTGATAGACGTCCTCGCGGTGATCTGGTGGGTCAACACCCCCGACCACAACGGGTACGTCCTGACCATCGCCCTCGTCGTGTGGCTCCTCACTCTGATCATTTGGTTTGAGTATGCCGAACGGCACTGGATCCCCAAGAGGGACCGGCTGCTGCACCATGGAGGACATGACAAGAAGCATCACTAAGGAGGATGAAGTTGAAGACCAGAAGGAGTGCGGCCAGTACGGCAGCTACAACCGCCGTACTGGCACCCCTTCACCCTTCACTCCTTCCTACCGCTTCTTACCTTACACTGTCATACTCCTTCCCCTTGCCTCATGAAAAACTCCCGGCTAAACCGGGAGTTTTTGTATAAGAGCTAGAGTATGATCTTTAGGCGTCTGCGTGGCGGGCTTCGACGGCAGCCTGCTTGGCGGCAAGCTCTGCTTCTTCGGCGGCCTTTTCAGCGAGCTTGGCTTCTGCCTCGGCAGCAGCTGCAGCTTTAGCCTCGGCTTCGGCCTTTTCAGCGTCTAGGTCACGGATGTTGTTGACTGCCTGGCGGTCGAAATCAAGGCTCTGCAGGCGAGCGCTCTTACCGGTCAGCTTACGCATGTAGCTGAGGTAATTGCGGCGAACCTTGCTACGCTTGGTGACTTCGATCTTCAGTACCAGCGGGCTATGCAGCAGGAAGCTCTTTTCTACGCCGATACCACTCGCGATGCGGCGAACCGTGATGCGGCTGGTGTGACTGTCCTTGCGGTCGCAGCGGATAACCAGGCCTTGGAAGATCTGGACGCGCTCTTTGTTACCTTCGCGGATTTTCTGGTGGACCTTTACAGTATCGCCAGAACGGACGTCGACAACGGCGCCTTTCTTAAATGATTCGTTTAGTTCTTTGATGTACTCCATATCCCGCATATTGTACGCCATTTTACCCCTGAACGCAACACTTTTTACCGGGGTGGGCCAACATTATCCGACAACGCGGTAGACTTCTTCGAGAGTGGTTTCCCCGGCGATGACGCGCAGGATGCCATCCTGGAGCATGGTGCGCATACCGCTGCGGGATGCCGAAGCTTCGATATCCTGGGATGACAGTACTTTTACGCCTGATTGCAGCAGTGTGCGGATTTCTCCGCTCATACGGAACTGCTCACGGATGGCGATCTGACCGGAGTAACCGTACGGGTTTTCGGCTGAACTGCCTGGATTGTATAACTTAAGGCCAGCTAGGCTAGGCCGCTCGATGCCTTCGGGCAGACTGTCCACTATGGTCTGCATGCGCTTTAGCTCGGCAAGGGTCGGGTCGCGGGCGATCTTGGTGGTGTCATCCAGCTGGCGAACCAGCCGCTGCGCCATTACCAGCCGGATTGCAGACACAAACAGCGGGTTCTGACCGATGACATCCATGAGCCTGGCCAGAGCCTCCGCAGCCGAACCGGCGTGGTAAGTACTCAATACCAAGTGGCCCGTCAGTGATGCCTGCAAGGCAGTCTTAGCGGTGTCCATGTCGCGGATCTCTCCAACCATCACGACATCAGGATCCAAACGGAGCGTGGCCCGGAGCTTGTCGGCAAAACTGCCATCGTTGCCCTGTTCGGTGCTATGGACGGATATCTGGGTCATACCTGGGAACTGATATTCTACCGGGTCTTCAATGGTAATAATCTTGCGCTCCTCAGAGTTCAGTGAGTTCAGTACAGAGTACAGCGTGGTCGTCTTACCGGAACCGGTCGGGCCGACCATCAGCACGAGGCCGCTCGGCTTTGCGACGATATCATCTAGGATCGCCCGTTCATCAGGCTTCAGGCCCAGTTTATCCAGATTATATTTGCTGGCATCCATGTTGAACAGACGCATCACCACATCCATGCCATTGATGGTCGGTACTGTTTCCAGACGGACGTTCACATCCACCTGTGTGCCGTCGGCCATCGTTACCCGCTGGCCGATATGCCCTTGCTGGGCGCCTGGCGCCGAAGTACTGACGTTACCTGCACTGGCAATCGCGCTGATGAGGATACGGTATTTATCTATATCCATGTGAGCCACAGGATGCAGGATACCGTCGATACGGAAGCGCACCCGGACGTGATCGGGCTGCGTTTCTAGATGGATATCGCTGGCATTCAGGCGGTGGGCCTGCTCTACCAGATAGGCAAGCATGTCATCCGCACGCACCTGGGCAAGTACGGTCGAAACACGTTCAATAAGATCCTGGCTGCCCGCCGTATTGATGGCGATATCCTGGTACACCACCTGCTTGGGCGGGTCATACAGGTGGATGTACTCACGGTAGCCAGCGTCAGAGATAAGATTGAATGTGACACGCTGGTCGGTAAATGCCTGGATCAGCTGGTTCATCGTCTGCTGCGAAGTGGTGGTGGTGATTCCGAAGAGAATATTGCTGCGGTCCGCCTGCAAGGGGATGATGCGCAGATTGTGCATATCCGCAATGCTGATTATATCTTTAAACAGCGGCTTGTTCTGTAGGCTCGAAGTATCCACGTAGCCTACACCGAGTATTTGCGCACGACGCGCAGTTGCCAGCTCTTCGTCGCGGCGGGCATCTTGTGACATACCTACATTAAAGCACAAGCGAATCTATCACACCAGGCCGCCTGCCAGCCCGGCTAGACCCGCTTTTGTTTGGGAAGTCCGCCGGGAATCGGTATGCTGTTGCTAGCCATGCGCAGTGTATCCGTCATCGCCCACGACATCCGCAGCACCCACAATGTGGGTTCACTGCTGCGTACCTGCGAAGGGTTGGGCGTGAGCCATGTATATTTCACTGGCTACACGCCCTATCCCTTCATAGCTGATGACACCGACCGCCTGCCACATATTACAGCCAAACTCTCGGCCCAGATCCACAAGACAGCCCTTGGCGCCGAGACGCTCGTGCCATGGTCGCACCATACCGACGTGTGCGCCCTGATTGCGCAGCTCAAGACAGAAGGATATATCGTGGCAGCACTCGAGCAAGGAGAGCGTTCGACCACCCTGCCCGAATACCATGCGCCCGATAAGCTAGCACTGCTACTCGGCCGCGAAGTCGAGGGTATCGATCCAGAGCTACTGCAGGCCTGCGATACACTACTTGAAATCCCCATGGATGGCCAGAAAGAGTCATTCAATGTGGTGCAAGCGGCCGCCATGGCGCTCTACCAGCTACGATTTTACTAACGTATGCGTTAGTGCTTGTGGTATGATAAAGAAAATACTCAGGTAGGGTAACAAACAACCAGTGTCATGACGCTTACCAAACAACGGAGCCGGCGACCAACTGTCCACCAGCAGAAACTGCGCGGTGCACATCATAAACGCAACGAGCATTACATTAAAGCCTACTGGCCGTATCTGCCGGTGTTCGCCGTGCTAGGCCTGGGCATCGTGCTGAATACGTTCATCGGCCAGGCCAGCCATAGTGTGCTCGGCTATTCCACCGATGTCAGCGCCAAAGTGCTGCTGGCCGATACCAACGCATTCCGCAGCACCAAAGGCGAACCGGCACTCGAGCTGAACGAAAACCTGGCACAAGCCGCCCAAGCCAAGGCGAATGATATGGTGAAGCGCAACTACTGGAGCCATGTGACACCGGACGGCACGCAGCCCTGGGCATTCATGGACAAAGCAGGCTATGCGTTTGAAGCCGCTGGCGAGAACCTGGCCTACGGGTTCGGCACCAGTGATGATATCGTTACTGCGTGGATGCAGAGCCCGGAGCACCGTGCTAACATCCTAAACAAAGACTACCGTGACGTGGGCTTTGCGACAGCTAATGCTTCCAATTTCCAGGGTCACGGGCCAGAGACCATCATCGTGGCCATGTACGGCGAGCCCACCAACTTGAACGCCAGCCCGAGCGCCAGCGGCGCCGTAATCCAGACAGCCGCTTCCCAGCAGTTCTCCCGGCTGCAGGTCGTTACCTCCGCCACCTGGGTACAGCTCAGCCTTGCGGCACTCTGCGGGGCGGCGATCACACTCTTCTTCCTCCGCCATGCCTTTGCCTGGCACAAAGTACTGACGCGGGGCGAAAAATTTGCTATCGCCCATCCATTCTTTGATATGTTCCTGCTCGCACTCGTCGTCTTTGCATTCCTGATGTCGCACGCTGCCGGCACGATTTTGTAAGCAAGCATGAGCTACAGCGCAGTCCGGCCGAATATCTGGCCTGCAGTAATCGGATAATTTGCGGGGTGTTCCTGCATATGCTCATCATATGCAGTGACAGGAACAGTCGTCATCGAAGGATCATCAGAAGGCACTGCAACATACAGCTCTTTTGTCATGGTAATATTTTCAAACGGCCTGATATTCTGCTTACTCCGCACAGCGTTGAATCGTTGCAAGTACTCTGCTCTATCCTGAGGGGACAGTTCCGTCCCACGCCGCACACTCATATCCATCATACTAAGCGCAGATGTCGGTGCATGGGTATGAGAAATAATCACAGTTGGACGCTTTCCCGCGGTTATCAGTCGACTATGTCGGCTTTCTGGCGAAGACCAGAAAGCTATGCTCAGATCAAGGCCAATTGCTACACCCCCTAGCATCAGTGAGCGTACTCGATTTCGCTCATCAGCTATCGAAAATACTATGTTCCGCGCTGTATCACCACGCCTACTCTCTTTGGTGGGATGAGCGCGAATAAGTCGCCCCACCGAACGCGCAGCCTCAATCACCTCATCACGACGCACGTATAAAGCACGCTCTGCGGCATAGGATAATTCGTCAACATAGGGAAGCCGGCCAGATTCTAAGCTCATATTGCAAAAAACGCTACTGTTTTGCAGTCAGGCTGGCGCTACTGCAGCACCACATTGCTGGATCCGACCAATTCGCGCAGACGGCTCACGTTATCTTCGGCGCAGTCCATGCGCGCGGGCAGCTTTATGGCTTGCTTGGCGGTGTCCGGCCCGAGCACTAGCACGACCTCGCTCTCGCCGGAGCATTCGTCGATGGTCATCTTTAGGCTCTGCAACAGCTGGTGGTCATCGCTCTTTACCAGCCGGATGTATACGCGTGCAGGCTTTGCGGCGACAATAGTCGGATCGTTCCGTTCTGCCTTGGCGGCAGCTACTGCCGTCTGCAGTGCCGAACCCTTGCGTTTAACCACTTTGATTTCGCGCTGCTTGCGGCCAGTACCCTGGTATGCCGCCGCTTGCTCATGCGTGACCTCACGGGCGTCGTCCACCAATATCTTGATCTCGTCCGTCAGGTTGCCATCGCGGTCTTTAGCGCTTATCTTGCCACGGACGATCACCACACGGTCGCGCTCCCATAGGCCGATGGTTGTCTGATACGTACTAGGAAAGAGGATCAGCTCAACTTCACCGAATTCGTCCTCTATCTTTACGAAGGCCATCTTCTGGCCCTTTTTGGTCAGGATCTCGCGCATATCAGTCACCAGGCCGCCTATGGTCACCGGCTTGCCATCAAATTCTTTCTTTTGGATGGAGTTCAGTGCTACAGTCTGTTCGGCCAGTAGTGTCGTAAACGCTTCGAGGGGTTGCTGGCTCAGGTACAGCCCCAGCAGCTCACGCTCCCAACCCAACAGTTCACGTGTATTAAGCTTGGTGGGCGGCGGATCGAGTTTGAGGGTAGGCTTGTGGCTGGTACCATCATCTATGACATTGCCGAAGAGGTCGGTCTGGCCACTGGCACGTTCCTTTTGCAGGCGCTGGCCGTAGGCCATGATGACATCAATGTTGTGCAGCAATACCGAACGGTCGCCGAACCGGTCGAACGCACCAGCCTTGATCAGGCTTTCCACGGCCTTACGGTTGCTCAGACGGGTATTCACAGTGGTCACAAAATCTTCAAGCGTCTTAAAATGATCCTCTGTTTCGCGTGCCCGGATGATCTCATCCACCGCACCACTACCGACGTTCTTTATGGCGTCCATGCCAAACCGGATGTTCGCCTTGCGGTTCCCCGGATTTTCAGGGTCCGGCACCACGGCGAACTCATGGAACGATTCGTTCACGTCCGGTGGCAATACGTTGATGCCCATTTTCTTACATTCAGCAATCTCGATCGCCAGGCGGTCGGTGTCATCGTAATCGCTGGTCATA
The DNA here is from genome assembly GCA_035479715.1 of Saccharimonadales bacterium (SeqCode). Lineage (GTDB taxonomy): Bacteria > Patescibacteriota > Saccharimonadia > Saccharimonadales > UBA4665 > JAJZCD01. The sequence goes on from DATIIK010000012.1 coordinate 247,074, forward strand.
AGTGCTGCCATAAAGGCAGACGGATAGTGCGCTTTTAGATACGCCGTCCAGTAGCTGGTCATGCCATAGCAGGCAGAGTGGGACTTGTTGAAACAGTAGTCAGCGAAGCCTAGCAGATCTTTCCAGAACTTTTCAATAACTGGTCGTGGTACACCGTTTGCGACGGCACCATCCTCGAACTTGATCTGCATCTTCTGCATCACATCCAGCTTCTTTTTGCCGATGGCCTTACGCAGCGTGTCGGCCTCACCACCGGTAAATCCACAGACGTCGCGGCTGATCTGCATCACCTGCTCCTGGTACACCAGCACGCCGTACGTGGTCTCCAGCGCAGACTTCATCAGCGGATGCGCGTACACCACATCTTCCAAGCCGTTCTTGCGGTGGATAAAACTATCGGTCAGACCGGCACTGAGTGGTCCCGGACGGTATAAGGCACCCATGGCGATCACATCATCAAATTCGGTCGGCTTCAGCTCGCGCAGGTAGCGTTTCATGCCACTGGATTCAAACTGGAACACACCGGTGGTATCGCCGCGGCCAAGCAGCGCAAAGGTAGCTTCATCATCCAACGGGATATCTCCTAGGACTATGTCTGTGTCATACACACGCTTGATGATACGCAGGGCATCTTTGATGATAGTCAGGTTGCTAAGGCCCAAGAAGTCCATCTTGAGCAGCCCCAGCTCTTCTACTTGGCCCATCGGGAACTGCACCGCCACAACGCCCTTCTGGGCCATTTCGAGTGGCAGGTAGTTGACGAGTTCACTGGGAGCAATCACCACGCCGCAGGCATGCACCCCATGGCTACGCACCGTGCCTTCAAGTGCAATGGCCATATCGATGACACTCTTAGAAACTTCGTTGGTCTCGTACTCATGCTTGAGGTCGGGATCTTTCACGATGCTCGTCGCCAGCGGAATGTGCCGCCCCTGCAGCGGCGCAGGCACCATCTTACTCAGGCGGTCAGCCTCGGCATAGGGCACCTGCATCACCCGGGCTACGTCGCGAATAGCCGCGCGGGCAGCCATCCGGCCGAAGGTTACGATATTCGAAACACGATCATGTCCGTATTTATCAGCACAATATTGGATAACTTCACCCCGACGGTTGTCCTGGATATCCACGTCGATATCAGGCATGCTGATACGGTCTGGGTTCAGGAAACGCTCAAACAGCAGACCATATTTGAGCGGGTCAAGGTCGGTGATGTAGAGCGTATAAGCAATGATAGACCCAGCGGCACTACCTCGGCCCGGCCCAAAGATAATTCCCTGGTCTTTTCCCCAGTTGATAAAATCCTGCACGATCAGCATGTAGCCGTTAAAGCCCATGCCATCGATAACCTTCAGCTCGTATTCGGTCCGCTCACGGACCTCTGAAGTCAGCAGCTTTTCTACCTCTGCGCGGCTCATTTTTTCAGCCTCATCCCGCGGCACATCGACATACCGTTCGGCCAGCCCCCTATAGACCAGCTTATCCAGATAGGTCTTCTCATCCTCACCCTCTGGCACAGGGAATTTAGGGATCAGGATCTTTCCCAACTCTATCTCTACGTTACATCTGTCAGCAATTTCTTTAGTATTGGTAATTACCTCTGGATGATCTGCTCCCCAACGCTTGATGATGTCAGCAGGGTCTTCTACATGCAACGGATAATCTTTGAGTGACATCCGCTTTTCATCGGATAGGAATGCGCCTGTTCCTACGCAGAGAAGAATTTCGTGCGCGTCCTGATCTTCGTGCTTCAAATAATGCGCATCACATGTGACAACTACTTTGATGTCAAGTTCTTTACCGAGTTTTAGCACTTGCTGGTTAATCTTCCCCTGCTCTACAGAATGCAGCGGGTTGTCAGGGTGACCGTGATCTTGGATCTCTAGATAGTATCTATCGCCAAAGATACCCTTGTACCAAAGCGCTATTTCTTTGGCTTTTTCGTAGTCTTCATTCTTTAGGGCACTGCCAACCTCTCCACCCATACAGGCACTGAGCGCAATGATGCCTTCGTTGTACTGTTCCAGCAGATCGTGGTCAATTCGAGGAAAGTAATAGACGCCGTGCAGGTTTGCCGTAGTACTCAGCTGCATCAGGTTTTTCCAACCAGTGTTGTTCATGGCGATCAGGATCAAGTGATAGCGAGGCTTATCCTTTACGGGATCTTTGTCGGTGTGTTTTCGGGCGGCTACATATGTCTCAATGCCGATGAGCGGCTTGATGCCGTTATTAGTGCCCTCTTTATAAAACTCGATGGCACCCGACAAGGTTCCATGGTCCGTCATAGCCACAGCTTCCATGCCTGTATTTTTGGCAAACTCAATCAGCTTGGGGATCTTTGTCAGACCATCAAGCAAACTGAACTGGGTGTGGTTATGCAAGTGAACGTAATCACTTGGCTTTAAATCAGCCACGCGCGTTGTTACCCTCGTTTCTTATATAAATTATACTACTTGCGCTTGGGCCTGCGGATGTTTTAGCGTTGTATTTTTATGAATGATTGCAAGGGGTTGCTACACTAGTACTATGCATATAACTCCTTTGCCCCGAACGGGCACCTCCGCTAAGTTTACGATCAGCAATAAACAAGGCGATTTTATGATCAGCCTGTCACGTACTTTATACGAAAACTGGGGCTTGACCACCGAAGCGCAGCAGCTCGATATCGCCACCCAGATGGCACTCGCGATCATCGGTCGGCACGATCCCAATACTCCCTTCAAGGAAAAATACATCTTTGCGGAGCACAATACCGAGGTTACGGTAGAGGCTACCGTTGCTTATTTGCACAAGCATGAGATCTAAACAGAGCCCAATCGTACCGCACTATAACGCATAACCCACTAGATGTTTTCATTTTGGAATTCTGCTTCAACAGATTCAATATAGCCTTTATAAAATTTAATGCCCAAGCCTCCGATTGTAATTGAGTCGTTCTCTTCAAGTGGCTTACCAAGATGCCGCAGCGGCACTGGATAGGTTCGGCCACGATTATAAATGGTATGCAATTGCATAATTTTTGCATCCGTAGTCGCTTTCTTTTCTGTCTCCACGTGGACGATGGTGTCACCGTGAAGCTCCGCTTTATCGAGAAAAGCCCTCATTTCAGGCACATCAAACAGTCGCAAGTAAGAGCCATCTTCCCCTAAAATCGTCAAATTAGCCATATCCGTATCCTCGAATTTAGCTCCAACTAGCTCTCTAATGGTGTGTTCATATGCACCACGAGCGTTAACTAGATAGGCCAGTAGGTCGTCGGAACGCCTCAGTTTGACATATTTGCCACACCATCCCTGAAACCGCGAACTGTTCTGCATGTTAGCAATACTCTTAAGCCAAACGCGCTCGAGAGCGTTTATCAAATGCTGCCAAGCCCGTTCGGCATCATCCATGGTACGAGCTTTATGTAGCCCTGCGAGCGCCCGTTCGGCTTTTGTAAGTTCTTCCCGAGATTTCTTTAGAATTAATGGCATATACGTAGATAAAGATTGAACAAATGATCTTACCGACTGGAATGGTTCCTGCGGCAGCATTCAGGAACTCCAGTTGTTACACTCCATGGACTTATGATAGCGTGCCTTTGGAAATTAATCAGCTGAGTACGCTGCTCTGGCCGGAATTAACAAACTAGTCCGCTCTTAGCGTATGCTATTGACAGCCTCGATTGCTATACTAAAAGTAGCCAGGAGCAACAGCACGAGTGGGCAAACGCAGATCTACAGTCAAACGGATTCGAGCCGCGATGCGGAAAACGTGGCGTTTTCTGCGCAAACGCAAAAACCGGCCAATCATCATCACCACATTAGCCATGGTAACGCTGCTCGTCCTGCTAAACCCGGTCAAACTCTTTATGCCGCCCCGTGTTAACCCTACCGCCTACCAGCCGCTGCTCAACACCATCGCCCAGGGCGAGAGCAATGGCAATTACAACGCTTACTATGGCAATGCCCACAATACAGACATCCATTTTACCGATATGACCATCGCGCAGGTACTAGATTGGCAGCGGCAGTATGTGGCCAGTGGCAGTCCGAGTAGTGCCGTAGGCCGCTACCAGATCATCCATCCCACCATGCTCGGCCTGGTAGCGCAGCTGCAGCTCGACACGACCGCCAAATTTGACGCCAGCATGCAGGATCGCCTGGCCATTACCCTGATGGAACGACGCGGTTCAGTGGCATTCGTGTACAAAAAACTAACAGAGCAGGAGTTCGCCGCAAACCTCGCCAAAGAATGGGCATCATTGCCTCGCATGACCGGCCCGGACCCGGGCAAGAGCTACTATACGGACGACGGGTTAAACACCGCCCGCGTTAGCATTCCGGCCGTTACTACTGCAGTGCGGCAGCTGCAGTTGCACAAGTAGTACTGCCCGTAGCGTAGGTATAGAAAAACGGCCCGAAAGCCGTTTCCAAAAATTACCTCTGCAAAGGCTATTTACGCAAAAAATCGCGCAGGTGCTCAATTGCCTTAGTGGCGTCACTGATAGCTTTTTTAAGGTCCTTGTCGTCGGCTTCGCCGTCGTGTAGCGTACTGAGCACTTCGCGGGCCTTCTGCCGGGCGTCGCGGCCGCGGTCGAGTGCACCACTGACTTCCTTGCTGTTTTTGAACGAGGTGATCCGGTCGCTGACCTCGTCGATTACATCGGTCAGTTCGGTATGGAGCTTTTTGAGCTCTTTTTCGGCCGCAGTGTAGGTTTCGTAGGCCTTGTCCTTGATGGCATCACGCGTCTCTTTGCCGCTCTTTGGGGCGGTCAGTATGCCCACCAGATATCCTACGAGCGCCGTAACAGCTGCACCCAGCGCAAATTTCTTCGCCATATCCTGTTTTTCTTCTCGCCGAGTCTTGAACATTTTTGGTTACCCCTTCTTTGCTTTATTCACCGTACTCACGAACTTCATGATCAGCCGCAAGATACCCACAGCACCAGCGTTAGCCTTTAGCGTGTCACCGATTGCTTCCGCACTATCCACCAGGTGTTCGCCCTTGGCGACGATTAAGCGCAAAGCCTTGATTAGCTTCAGGACCAGCACAGCCGTGATGATAGAGATGATCAGGAATAGGGCGAGCAGACAGCTGAGAACGATAACCAAGATATCGAAAGTGGTATTCATACTACTCAATATAGCACATCACGCGTTACGCGGTGAGTCAACTTGCTACCAGTTTAGCGACCCAGCTTCTGCTCCAGGAAGGCCTGGAGCTCGGGTCCGAGCTCTTCGTGCTTCAAACCAAAATCAATGACTGTCTTGAGGTATTCCAGCTTATCACCAGTGTCATAGCGCTGGCTGTCCTGGATGAGGCACCCATAGAAAACATGGTTATCAGCGAGCATCGGCTGTATGACATTGTCGGTCACATAGAATTCCTTGTCTTCCGGCAAGTCACGCAGCCCCTGTTCCAGGTAATTAAAAATCTCGGATGTAAACAAGTAGCCGCCCACGCTTGCGAAGTCGGACGGCGCCTGCTCTTTGCCTGGTTTCTCGATAATGCTGGTCATCTTGAGCACGTCATCACGTACCTGCTCACCTGCCAGGACACCATAGCGGTCGTACTCACGGTCATCGGTAATCTTCAGACAGGGCAGGATGCTGGCGCTATATTGCTCATACAGCGTGATCATCTGCTGAAACGCATTGGGCGTCGCCACCGTCAGATCGTCAGCAAAGGCATAAATGAACGGCTCGTCACCGATAAGATGGGCGGCATTCATAATCGGCGTTGCCGTGCCATATGGTCCCTTCTGGCGGACATAGATAAAGTTTGCCAGGTTGGCAATGGCCTGCACCTCGTCAATGTAGTGTTGTTTCTTGGGGCCACCAGCACGCAGATTGGTCAGCAAGTCTTCGCTTGGCATATCAAAATGATCCTCTATCGAACGCTTGTTGCTTGACCCCACGATGATGATATCCTGGATACCCGCTGCCACCAGGTCTTCTACGATATACTGAATAATCGGCTTGTCGATAAGCGGCAGCATTTCCTTAGGCATAGCCTTAGTCTGCGGCAAGAAGCGGGTGCCGAACCCAGCTGCTGCGATGACTGCCTTGGTGACTCTTGGTTTCTCCATAATCCTGCCATTGTACCACTACCTTTCTGTACGAGTTGCAAACTTTCTTTCATTTTGTCATCATGCAGGCAGCATGGGTTACAAAGAAGACTTCCGCTCCGAGCGCCTGCCCAATGGCTACGTGGACCTGGCGGCAATACAGTGGCATGAGTGGAATGCTGCCAAGGCCGAACTAGTGTCCCGCGCCGTTGGTGCGGTAGCATTGCTGGGCGGCAAGCGGCACCGATCCGGTGATAGTACAATACGGACGACACCATGGCTGCCCGCAGGCACCGACGCCAGTCCGCCCACCGAACTGCGTTTACACCAGGCCGAACAGACCGTCTGGGAGATAGCCGGCATCCCACTGCGACGCAGAGTGGCTGAAGTACGTGTTGAGCGGCGGATCGCGGAATCAGGCAACAGATATGAGGGCGAGCCCTACTGCACGTACTTTATGACACCCGAGAGTGGTATGCCCGCACTGATTTATCAGGCAGACGACAGTCTGCCTGCAGATCAGTCTTACGACATCGTACGCCACGAATTTCCTGCCTGGCGGGAACTGGAACACATCATTGGATTATTTGAGCAACAAGCTGCTACAAGCCCAACTGCTTCTTGATCAGCTCGGTCGCAAGCGCCGGATTAGCCTTGCCTTTTGATTCCTTCATGACTTGGCCAACCAGGAAGCCGATGGCTTTCATTTCGCCGTTCTTTACGTCTTCAGCGGCTTTGGCGTTATCCGCCAGAACCTTGGCGACAATCTCAGCAATAGCGCCTTCATCGCTGACCTGGATCAGGTTCATTTCAGATGCAAGCTTTTCTGCGTCACCGCCTCCAGAATGAAGGGCAGCTAGTACTTCTTTGGCCGCTGTTGAGCTAAGTTTTTTGTCCTCAACCATCTGTGATAATTTGATGTATTGCTCATCGGACACCTTAGAGACCAGCTCTACCTCAACGGCATAATCTTCAACCATCGGCTGTAGCAGCCAGAATGCCACACGTTTGGCATGTGCGCCTGCGCCGTCAGGCGTGCCCCCAGACTGTAATACAGCCTCGTAGACGCGTTTGACGGCCATAGCAGTATCAGGTACGGCTACGATGTCGCTGACCGTCTTGGCGTCGATGCCGATATCCGTCAGGATCTTGCGGTAATCATCTGGCAGTGCCGGCATGTCAGCCTTGGCCTCAGCGATATATTCGTCGGTGAGCGTTACGGGCGGCAAATCAGGGTCGGGCATGTAGCGGTAGTCGTGTGCATCCTCTTTGGTACGCTGGCTGAATGTCGCCTGTTTTGCATCGTCAAATCCCCGAGTCTCCTGCACGATGATGCCGCCGTCCTCCAGCACCTGAATCTGGCGGTTCACTTCGTATTCAACCGCCTTTTCGATGCTGCGGAAGCTGTTGAGGTTCTTGGTCTCGGTGCGGGTGCCTAGCTTGTCGGTCTTGCTGACGGATACGTTCACATCGAAGCGCATGTTGCCATAATACAGATTGGCCTCGGACACATCGGCGTACTTCATCCGCAGCCAGAGTTCGCGGGCATATGCTTTGGCTTCGGCAGCAGAATGCATGTCGGGTTCAGACACAATTTCGAGCAGTGGCGTACCAGCACGGTTCAGGTCCACCAGGCTGTAATCCGCCCCCGCTGGATGAGTACTTTTACCAGCGTCGGCTTCCATGTGCGCCCGGGTAATGCCGATGCGTTTCTGCACGCCATCCACCTCGATATCTATATGGCCGCCCAGGATGATCGGCTCATCAAACTGGGTGATCTGGTAGCCCATTGGCAAGTCGGGATAAAAATAGTGCTTGCGGTCGAACTTACTGAACTTCTGCGGTGTGCTGTTCAGGGCGAATGCGGCACGGGCGGCCAGCCGTACGGCTTCGCGGTTCAATACCGGCAGCGCTCCCGGCAGACCGAAGTCGATGTGGTTCACTAATGTGTTTGGTGCGGCTTCACGGGCGTCATTGTCAGCACCGCTGAACAGCTTAGTACGCGTCTTGAACTGCACATGACACTCAATGCCGATGGTTACGGTGTATGACGAGCGGATATCTTCAGAAATCATTAGAGTGCTCCCAGGTCTTTCAGGCCGGCGCGGAGACCGAGCAGGGCCTGTTTGACCTCTTTTTCATTCAAACGGATGTTGCTTTCGTGGACCAGCTTATTGCGCAGCTTGTGGCCGTACCAGACGCCATCATTATCCTTGATGTCCCGCTGGGCCGAAACCAACCGTTCGCCCATAGTCTTGCCCCTGTATTTGCGGCGCTTGAGGGCGTCGTCGAGCAGTTTGTCAGCATCGATAACGGCCAGTGGCCAGGTGGATTTGTCTTTGCACAGCTTTTGCAGCTCCATCCAGCGCTCCTGATAGTACTCGCGGTTCAGACCCTTGGGCCTGCGGCGCAGCAGAAAGCCGCTGCCAAGCACCAATACTAGCAGTACAATACCAGCGGCTACGGCTAGATACATCTGATTCATGCCAGTATTCCTTCTGCCGCCTGGGCCAATTCGAGCAGAGCGCGGTCCTGCTTCTGGGGCGCGATCAGCTGCAGGCCGACCGGCAGGCCATTCGATATGCCACATGGGATGCTGATGCCCGGTACGCCCACCAGGTTGATAGCCACGGTCATAACATCCGCCAGATACATAGCAAGCGGATTATTGGCGTTTTCGCCGATCTTGAAGGCAGTCGTGGGAGCAACCGGGCCAACCAGAAAATCAACCTGGGTGAATGCCTCGTCCGCCTCATTGATAAGTTTGGTGCGGACCGTCTGCGCCTTTTTGTAATAGGCATCGTAGTAGCCGCTGCTCAGCACATAGGTACCGATCATGATACGACGCTTAGCTTCTTTGCCGAAGCCTATCTCGCGTGATTTAGTGTAGCTTTCACCCAGGCTCGCGGCGTCGCCATAGCTGAAGCCGTAGCGCTGGCCGTCGAACCGACTCAGGTTGCTGCTGACTTCGGCCGGACAGAGGATGTAATAGACAGCGAGTGCCAGTGGCAGCGACGGCAGGCTGACCTCAGTCACAACTGCACCCGCGTCACGTAGGGCCTGAATGGCCTTTTCGACCGGCCCGCGGACATCGTCCGACAAGCCTTCGGCCATATATTCTTTGATAATGCCGATCTTTTTGCCGCGTAAATCACCAGTAAGGCCTGTATAGCCAGCCGTCTCACGCCCGATAGTAGTACTATCGAGGTCGTCCCTGCCTGCCATGACATCGATGACAAGGCTGGCATCCGCAACGCTACGGGCGAATGTGCCAACCGTATCCAGACTGCTGCCCATGGCGACGATACCGCTGCGAGACATGAGGCCATAGGTAGGTTTGTAACCGATGCAGCCACTGAGGCTGGCGGGCTGGCGAGTGGAGCCGCCGGTGTCAGTACCAAGTGCGAATGGCGCCAGGCCCAGGACAACACTGACCGCCGAGCCACCACTTGAGCCGCCCGGTACACGTGTAGTGTCATGGGGGTTGAGCGTGGTAAAGAAATCAGAGTTTTCGGTGCTGGCACCATGTGCGAAGGCATCGAGGTTTGCCTTGGCTACGCAGATGGCGCCTTCGGCCTCTAATTTGTTGATGACTGACGACTGGTATGGAGCGTGAAAGCCCTTTAGGATATTGCTGGCTGCTGTGGTTTCCGCGCCGAATACCAAGAAGTTGTCCTTGGCGATAAACGGGACGCCTGCGAGACGCCCCACCTTGTTGCCCTGTGCTACGACCGCATCAATCCCTGCCGCCCGTTCGCGTGCCCGTTCTGCGGTGGTGGCGATGATGGCCTTGAATGATGCATACTCCTCGATAGCTTTCAGGGATTTCTCGACCAGATCGGCGGCTTTTAGCTCACCGCTCTGTACCTTTTCGGCCAAGCTAGCGATTGGTTCCCATGAAACCGCCATTACGCTATCATCCTTTTTACCTTTAGCAAGTGATCCTGCGTGTGCGGCACGTTCCGCAGCAGCTCCTGTGGTTCGTAGCCATATTCTTTTACTTCGTCTGCGCGCATTACGTTAGTCAGGCCAGTAACCTGGTTGGTGGGTTTGAGGCCCGCTACATCGACGCTTGAAAGCTGCTCGACATACTGCAGGATGCTACTCAGCTCGTCACTGAACTCTTCGACTTCGTCATCGGTCAAGCTGATCCGCGAGAGTGCAGCCAACTTTAAAACATCTTCCCGTGTTAATTTCGCCATTTCTATAAGTATACAAAAAGAGCGGGCCCTTTGGTAGGGCCCGCGGGATGAAGGTAACTAGCTACGTGCTTTGAGGGTCTGGTGGAGGTGTAGCAGTACCAACCGTAGTCACTTCGTCAACTGGAGGAATTGTAGAAATAACCTGCCCATCGCAAACCTGCTGGGAGCCATTAACACCAGCAGTCGTTACTACACTGTAGCCGATAGGCTGTGTATTATCATCGACTGTCCCTGAGCTGTAGGGAAGAGCATTAGTGACACAGACTGGCGTATGGGGAGCAGGAACAGTTGCAGTATTATTTGTAGTCGTCTTCTTGGTGGTCGCAGGTGGGGTGGTTGCTGCTGGTGGGGTTGTGGCTGTTGTATCAGTAGCGTCTGTGGACGCTGTCTGGTCTACCGCCGTACTTGTATCTTTTGTACCAGTGGAATATGTCTGCGGAGTGTGAACGGCGGCATTAGTAGCATCGAGCTGCTGGCCGGAGCCCTTGCCGTGCAGAGCAAACACCACCCCACCTACAAGCAGCAGGCTTGTAAAAGCAGAAGCTGATACAATCCAGGCCTTTTTGTGGCCTTTTGGCGCACGCCCAGACTTCGGATCAGCAGCCTTTGCCTTGCGGCGGGCTGCGGTGATCTTTGGTTCATAAATATATGTCCGGTCACCTGCTTGCCGGAATTCGCCTTCTACGCGGTAGTCCTGGCCGATAGCTAATTTTGCATCGCTAAGCCTACTTGATACACACAGCCAGTTTTCGTCGCCCTCACGGAAGACGAGCTGGACGAACTTTTGGCCGACAGCGTGCTCACGACGGAGCAATGTGCCCGTAAATGTAGCGATTGTCTGCTGTAAGCTATCGTTTGCTTCCATATCAAATACCCTAGCCGCGTTGTTACCCTGCACTGTTGCGCTTGTTTAATTGTACCGTGTGCTGCAGCCAAAAGAAACGGGAAATCTGCAGTATTTTTTACTGTCCGGCTTTTATCTGGGCGATGAGGTCGCGCAGTTCAGCGGCCTGTTCGAACTGCAGGTTGGCGCTGGCCAGCTGCATTTGCGCCTGTAAGTCTTTGAGCAGGCTGCCGTATTCATCTTTTGGAATTTTCTTGAGGTCGAGTTTGGCGCGTTTAGCTTCGTCGCCCAGAGTGTCTTCGCCACGCATGCGATCCTCGACGGCGCGGTTGATACCGGTCGGCGTGATGCCGTGCTCAGTGTTGTACGCTTCCTGGATCTTACGGCGGCGAATGGTTTCATCCATGGCAAATTTCATGCTGTCAGTGATACGGTCGGCGTACATGATCACGTGGCCTTCGACGTGCCGGGCGGCACGACCAATAGTCTGGATCAGCGCCTGCTGGCTGCGCAGGAAGCCTTCCTTGTCGGCATCCAGGATTGCCACCAGGCTGACCTCTGGCAGGTCCAGACCTTCGCGCAGCAGGTTGATACCGATCAGGATGTCGTACACACCTAGCCGCAGGTCGCGCAGGATGTCAGTACGGTCCAGCGTATCGACATCACTGTGCAGATACGCCACTTTCATGTTGAGTTCCTGCAGATATTCGGTCAGGTCCTCCGACATGCGCTTGGTCAGCGTAGTGACCAGCACGCGCTGGCCCTTGCCGACCGTGGTGCGGATCTCGGCAATCAGGTCGTCGATCTGACCTTCAATGGGGCGGACCTCTATCGGCGGATCCAGCAAGCCCGTCGGGCGGATGACCTGTTGCGCCGGCTCTGGACTGCGGCTGAGTTCGTACTGGGCAGGTGTAGCGCTCACGTACACCACTTGGTTCACATGACGTTCGAATTCAGTGAAGGTCAGCGGACGGTTATCCAGCGCACTCGGCAGGCGGAAGCCATGCTCAACCAGCACTTCTTTGCGTGCCCGGTCGCCGTTGTACATACCACGTACCTGAGGGATGCTCATGTGGCTTTCATCCACCAGCAGCAGGAAATCATCGGGAAAATAATCAAGCAATGTGGCTGGCTGTTCGCCTGGCTCACGGTTTGTCAGATATCGGCTATAGTTTTCAATGCCCTTCACGAAGCCGGTTTCTTCCAACATTTCCAGATCGAATTTGGTGCGCTGCTCCAGGCGCTGGGCTTCTAGCAGCAGGTCGTGCTTACGGAAGTAGCGCAGGCGCTCACCCAGCTCATTCTGAATCTGGCCCAGGGCAACTTTGAGTTTGGTCTGTGGCGTCACATAGTGAGAGCCCGGAAAGATTTTGTATTCATCAAGGGTAGCAAGGATTTCGCCGGTCAGCGGATCAATACGGGTGATGCGGTCTACTTCGTCGCCGAAGAATTCCATACGATAAGCCAGCTCTTCGCCGGCCGGGAATACATCTACCACATCGCCGCGTACACGGAAGGTGCTACGGTGGAAGTCGATGTCGTTGCGGGTGTACTGGATGTCCGTCAGCAGCCGCAGGAACTTGTCGCGCAACATACGGGTACCCTTTTTGACCTCGATAGACAAGCCATCGTAGTCCTCTACGGAACCGATGCCGTAAATGCAGCTTACGCTGGCCACGATCAGCACATCTTTTCGGGACAGCAGACTGTCGGTGGCGGCGTGGCGCAGCCGATCGATCTCTTCGTTGATCTGGCTGTCTTTTTCGATGTATGTATCGGAACGTGCGATATAGGCTTCTGGCTGGTAGTAGTCGAAGTAGCTTACAAAATAGTGAACAGCGTTATTGGGAAAGAAGTTTTTGAACTCAGCGTACAGCTGCGCCGCCAATGTCTTGTTATGACAGAGTACTAGCGTGGGCCGCTGGTAATGCATGACCAGATTGCTCATGGTAAAGGTCTTGCCAGAGCCGGTCACACCAAGCAGTGTCTGTTCTTTTATGCCCGCGTTTAACCCATCCGTCAACTGCTTAATCGCAGTTGGCTGATCTCCCATCGGCTGATAGTCACTAACAAGCTCAAAATTACTCACTACATCTATTGTAGCAAGCAATGGGGCTACTCGGCCACAATTGACGCCGCAGCGAAAGCAGCTGTTTCCGCGTTGTATTGTTGGGCTGCGGAGGCATCAGTGAAGCCACAGTCGCCAAACCCTGTGCTACCCTGAAAGACGTAATAATAGTTGCCAACATGCGTGTAGTCGTTTGGAGCTTCAT
>DATIIK010000013.1:0-2771 GCA_035479715.1 Saccharimonadales bacterium (SeqCode)
TACCATGACAGGAGAGACAGTACCCAGTAATGCGGCAGAACAGGCTCTAAACAATAATTCCGATATGATTCGAAGATGTGCTGCGGCAGGCCGAATATGCCTTCCGCTTTGTATGGGTCCGGAGATTCAACCCATCAATCACGGAGATCAGGGCGGAGGGGAAGCGGGTGGCTTAGATCAAATATGCCCAAGCGGGCAAGAACCTGATTTGCATATGGGTATATATCAATAAGGCGGACAAGGTTTAAAAGTAGAGCATGGAAATAGCGACGAGCGGAATTGGGTTTTTGGTGACATAAGTCCACACTTCCTCTATTATGCGCCATCCGGGCGACGAGCGCGGCGGTCTAGTGACCACCGGACTCGCCGCCCAGCGACGTAGCGAGCGTCAGTCGGACTGCTGCTCAGACGCGTCTGCGTCCCGGGCCAGCCCTGCCATGGACAGGCCGAGCTTCCACAGTCCGTCGATCACTGGTACGTGCGTGCTGTTGATCTGGTACTCTGCCATCTTGACGACGATCGGCGGTCCTGGCCTGTGAGCCACCTGCAGGAGCAGCTCTTCCATCGAACTCGCCAAGGCGATGGCGCCTCTGTCTCGCAGTGCCTTGATCAGCTGGTTGCTACCGTCCGGGTTGTTCTCGGCGTAGAAGTGCAACAGGCGTGCACCGCCGCTCCCGCCAGAGGTGGTGTAGACGAGGATAGGGGGTTTCCCCACTACCGTATCCTGTGGCCGTTCCAGCACAGCCAGTACAAAGTCCGTGCTGAACCCGACGCTGACGACGTCGCCGCATCGGCAGGCGAACGCCTGGATCGTTGCGTTTGTCATAGCTCCCCATGCTTCTACTTGTAGGTCGACCAGCGCCTTCTGGCGGGTCATATACAATTTATAGACCTTTATTGTGTCTATAGCAACTATAATTAAAAATGATCAGATTTTATCAATCAGTTTCGTCTTCGATTTCGTGACCGACAATCTCTTCGATGAGGTCCTCGATAGTCACAATCCCCACGATTTTGTCGTCTTTTTCAACAGGCACCAGGTGCGTGTGCGAACCGATGAATTTGCGGAGCATCGTATCAAGTGCAGTCATGCTGCCCACGGCTTGTGCGGGGTGGAGGGGTAGATCGTCGACCCGTGGTGGTTCCTCGTCGAAGTCGATATCGATCAACTGCTTCATAAGCAGGACGCCGTAGCAGATGGTTTTATCAGCATTAAACACCGGAATACGGCTACGGCCACGCTCTTTGATCTCATCAATCTTGTCACCGTTAATCACGGTCTGTGGCTTTAGCCAGTAGACGTCAGCTATTGGCGTCATAATGTCGCGGACCCGCTTTTCGCTTAGCTGCAGGGCGCCGCGGATAATCTCTACCTCGTCATCATCAAGCTCGCTCTGGCTGGAGCCCAGGTGCTCGCTAATCATGACACCCAGTTCACGGCGGCTTTGCAGCTCGTCGATTTCTGGCCCAAAAAGCTTGTCTAGGAGTAGCTGTAGCGGTTTGGCGACAGGATAGGTGAGGATAATCATTAAGCGCAAAATGGGCGCTAGTCGTGCGGTGTAGGTAAGCGCATGACGATTAAACAGCGCCTGCGGAATAATTTCACCAAATACCACGATAAGTAATGTGCTGGTAAGGCCGGCCAGTATCCCATACAGCTCGCTGTCAAGTACCAATGAAGAAGCAGAGACAGCAGCAACGTTACAGAGCAAGATGGCGCCAAGACTAAGATGTGTATTACGCCGAAGTGGTAGTACTCTGCGGGCCTCTTTGTTGCCGAGCTTAGACTTGCGCCTAAGATCGGGTAGCTCTAGCGACATCAGGGCGATATTAAGCCCCGAACATAGTGCCGAAAATGCTACCAGCAAAAATACCTCTAAACAAAGAAGAAGAACGTGCATAAAACTAGTCCTGAATCATCCAGGTGCTTGGGTTTTGGTGTGTTAGGTGCAAAGCACGCATATAATAATTTCCATTATAGCAAAAAATACTTCGTTTTACAATCTGATGCACGTGTGACTGTCCTACGGGCTTATGTGAATGACACGTACTTCCAAACCGTCAGGGTAAGCTAGCACCACGGGCTGAGCCCTAAGACTCACCCGTAAAGCGCCCTAGAGGTTTTGGAAGTACGTGTCATTCAGCAGATTAACCTTGTAAATCAGCTAAATTTATGCCATAATAAAATCAACGAATTGGCAAGCTTCCCGCGCTTGAAAGGGCGCTTTTTCATTATCTATGGCACAAAACACTCAGGACCCCACAAAAATCCGCAATATTGCGATTATTGCACACGTCGACCACGGCAAAACTACGCTGGTTGACGGCTTGCTTAAACAGAGTCAGACCTTCCGTGACAATCAGGCTGAAATGAGCCAAACGCTCATTATGGACAGTGGCGACCAGGAACGTGAGCGCGGCATTACTATTACTGCCAAGGTTACGGCCGTCCAGCACGGTGATTACCGCATTAACATCATCGACACACCCGGTCACGCCGACTTTTCGGGCGAGGTTGAGCGCACGCTGAATATGGCAGACGGCTGTCTGCTAATTGTCGACGCCCAGGAAGGTCCGATGCCGCAGACCAAATTCGTGCTGGAAAAGGCTCTGGAAGCCGAACTGACACCAATTGTTATCATCAACAAGATCGATAAGCCTGGTAGCCGTATTTCTGAAGTGGAAGACGAGCTTGCCGACCTGTTCTTGGAGCTGGCAGTGCACGAAGACCAGTTGCATTACCCGGTGTATTACGCTATTGGCCGCGAAGG
>DATIIK010000014.1:0-52556 GCA_035479715.1 Saccharimonadales bacterium (SeqCode)
CGGCCGGCGCCTCAAGCGCCGGCCGCGCCTCAATCGTATTCAGCAACAGCAACGGCGTGTCATTTGGGATGAACGGCTCTACTATCACTGCTTCGGCGGCCGGTGGTGCCGGTGGAG
The DNA here is from genome assembly GCA_035479715.1 of Saccharimonadales bacterium (SeqCode). Taxonomy (GTDB): domain Bacteria; phylum Patescibacteriota; class Saccharimonadia; order Saccharimonadales; family UBA4665; genus JAJZCD01. The sequence continues at coordinate 118 of DATIIK010000014.1, forward strand.
TGGCGTTGTATGACGGCGCAAACAGTATATCAAGCGGTACTGCCAGTATCTCGGCCCAAGGTGCCCTCACCGCTTCCATAAACGCTCAAACACTTAGTCTCTCCGTACCGGCTACCTCCAGTCTCTCGGCGACGGGTGCCGTCAGTATTTCTACCAATGGTAGTACCATTAGCATCGGCGTCCCTGTTCAGGCCACTCTCTCTCGTTTTGTGTATCCAAATGAATATCTTCCGCTCAACACTATAGCAGCCGTTAACAACTCCATTAGTTTCAATTACTTAACGGTTCCCCAGAATGTGTCCGCAAGCCAATTCAGGGCAATTTTCTCAGTTTCGGCAGGCCTTTCTGCCACTACTAACACCTACGCCTTAAGTGCCTCCGTAGGAGTCTATACCCGTACTGGCTCCACGCTCAGCCAGGCGTCGAGCGGCTCTCAGTCGTGGTCTGGCACATTCTCCACCAACGGCACCGCCTCAATACAGGGTATCCGGGAGTTCACCATACCAATAAATATTGCTATGTCACCGGGTGAGTACTGGTATGCCATGGGCATCTCTTCATCCAGTAGCAACGCTGCGGTGGGTTACTCACAATTTGTCGTATCAAATCAGCAAACCACCCACCTCAATCCTGGTCGATTTGGTGCAGCCGTCAACACTACCCAACTACTTTACCCAATGCATGGCATGTATTCAGCTACTAGCGGCGCACTGCCCGTAAGTGCCACGCTTAATGATATTAACGGCAATAGCACCCGTGGATCAGCCGCCATGTTCTGGTTTGACGTACGGAACTACACCGTGCTTTAGTAAAATTTCTTACATTTGTGGTGATCTTTATCACGTATGCTTATGCTTCGCTTACCTATACTGAGCCTCAGAAGGAGTACCTATGGGAAAAATAGCACAAAGTAGCCGGTTCTTTACCAAACAAACTAAACTGATTATAGGGGTAGCCGCAGGGTTAGTAGTAGGCGGAGCCAGCACCGTGGCAGTAATGGCTGCCGTGCCGGACAGTAGTGGAGTTATCCACGCTTGTTATAAAAGTGACTTAGTGAGCGATGGCCAGCTCCGCATCATAGATACCGCGAACCAAAGCTGTGGTGGAGACGAAACCGCCATTGCCTGGAATGCTAATTCCCCAGCGCATTTCGTCAGTAACCTGGCAAACGCTGATTTCTCTGACTTTGATCTGCGTTACCGGAACCTTTCATACGCCGATATTCACGGAGCGTCTTTCGTAAGGACGCCCATCACGAGCGCCGTGTTTGATTATGCCGACCTCTCGGGAGCGTCTTTTGACCAGACCGCCTATGGGCAGCAAGGGCAGCGCCTGTCGCGGCTTGCTTCGTTCAAGCATAGCAATCTATCAAACGCGCAGTTCATAAACTCAATCGCCATAGAAGATACCGACTTTAGCCATGCTAACTTTAGCTCCGTTTTGGTGGACCTTGGCAGTGGGTTTATGAACTCTAATTTTTCGCATGTAGATTTTAGAACGGCCACCTTTCCTGCCCAGCCAGCGTACCAGGGATCAACACCCCTGTTTAGTAACTCAAACCTGAGCGATACAAACTTTAGCGGCCAAAACCTATCAAACTTCCAGCTGCAATACAATAACGCCAGCAACGCGAATTTTTCGAACATCGATTTTAGCAATGCAAGCGTGCAAGGGACAGATCTCAGCAGTGCGAACGTGACCGGAGTAACATGGTCTAACACCACCTGCCCCGACCAAACCAACAGTGACAACAACGGCGGTACCTGCGCCGGACACCTAGCACTGTAATAGCAAATTAACCTTACAAAATAGGCGGCACTCAGTCGCCTATTTTTGTGATTTTTATCCTATTTTGCTTAACCCATAGCAGCCTATACTGTGCAGTATAAGAGGGAGATGGTATGAGTAAAGTAGCAACAAGTTGGGGTTTTATTAAAACACACATCAAATTATTGGTCGTATTAGGGTTGGGTGTCGCCATTGGTGGCGCAGGTACGGCAGTAGTCATGGCCTCAGTACCCGATAGTCCTAGCGGAGTAATTCATGCTTGCTACCGAAGTAACGGGCTTGCGGCAAATGGCACAGTGCGCATCATAGATAGCCCAACACAAAGCTGTAACGGTAACGAAACAGCTATTAGCTGGAACTCTGCCACGCCGGGGCAGTTTGTCACGAATTTAGTTGGTGCAGACTTTACAAATACAAGCCTTGCCTATCGCAACTTTGCCGGTACAGATATACACAATGCTACCCTCTATGATACAGCACTTAGGGGAGGTAATTTTAGCGGAACTAATTTTAGCAATGCAACACTTTCAGGGACATTAGACCTTCAGAATGCGAACCTTTCAAATACTAACTTTAGCAACACTACCTGGGGTGGCTTCGTAATTAGTGCAGATCTTAGGACTGCTAGCTTGAATGGGGCAACACTAGGCTCAGACTTTACAGCCTCTAACTTTCAATCCGTGGACTTTCGGACAGTACTTCTTAGTGGTGCCGAGTTTGACCATTCTAATCTTTCAGGTAGCAACTTTTCTGGCACCCACAATGGACAATTCGGCGCTGCAACTAATACGTCATTTGCTAATGCAAACTTTAGCAACGCAACCCTTCACGATGTTTACTGGGATTTCAGTGTCATTGCAACCAATGTTAACTTTTCAGGCGCTAGTATCGCCGATTCAAACTTTACTAATATCAACTTGAGCAGCGCTAATGTAACTGGAGTGACATGGTCAAACACCATCTGCCCGGATGGCACCAACAGCGACAATAACGGCAACACCTGTATCGGCCACCTAGTTCCCTAGTCTTGGTACATCCTAAAAATATAAACACGCCTGGCCTACGGTAAGCAGGGCGTGTTTTATTATGGCGGCGACAATCCGCAGTAAGTTGCTCTAAGTCAGCTATACTATAAGCATATGAGTCTTTCCTGGGACGGCACCGGTCACGCATATGTCAACTGCTCGGCAGGGACCTTAGGAGCAGCTGGGACCGGTGATTACACCATGGTGGTACTGATGCGTCCGACCGACACTAGTAACGGCGGTCCGCTCAGCCTATGGAGTGGTTCGGTGACCGGCACTGAAGTGCGTCAGATCATGGGTGACACTGGGAAGTGGTTTGGCGAGAATGACTTCTCGAGTGGATTTGGAGGTTGGACTACCAACACCTGGTATATGCTAGGGCAGAGCAAGGTCGCCGGCACAAACGATTACCGATGGCACCTCTGGGCATATGCCTCTGACGGCAGCGGCACCAAGACACACACAACCGGCACTTCAGCCGCCGGCGACGGTTCTGCCATTGCAGCCGTGCGCCTAGGCGACACCAACTTACGCTACAACTACGGTGAGGTTGCTGTAGCTGCCGTATGGAAACGGGTACTTTCCGATGCCGATTTCGTGTCGCTGTGCACCAACACCGCCTCATCATTCATGTCGCTAGGCACGGGTGCACCGGATGCACTCTGGCTCTGCAATGTGGCCAGCCCGGCTAGCATCGTCGACGCCACCGGCAACGGCGCTAATGCTGCGAGCGTTTCGGGGAGCGCCGTAACTGGTAGTGGCGTCGATCCACCAAGTTATAGTTACACGCTCAGTAGCCCATCGGCCATCCCGGCGCCATGGCTCAAGTTTTAGGGCGTACCAATCCGACATAGCACCAGGCTTAGGCTATAATCAAAACATATGAGTTTTTCAATCCTTGCCACCGGCTCCTCACAGTACGTCAGCATGTCTATAGGCAACTGCGGCGCCATGGGCAGCGGTGCCTTCACCATGGTAGTACTGTGGCAGACTCTCAACGACGCCGGCAGCTTTGCAGATCGTGCCGCTGTTACTCTACAAGCGTCAAGCAGCACTGTACGCAGTATTCTGGATGTGGATCGTGTACTGTACGCTTTTAATGACTTTACCAGTGGATACAGTTCAATCACCAGCAAAACGTGGTATGTGGCCGCCGTGAGTAAACCCGCCGGAGCTGCCCATTACCGGTATCATCTCTGGGCTTACGCCTCGAATGGATCAGGCACTATGAGCCATGGCGAAACAACCGGCGCGGCGAACCAGTCAGATGGTTCAACCGCCACAAGCATATTAATTGGCGATGACAATGATAGCACGATACACACCAACGGCCTCATTGCCGTGGTCGGGCTGTGGGCCAGCCAGCTGTCAGACGGACAGCTCGATACACTCAAATCGCCAAACCTCTCAAGCTGGGCAGCACTGAGTCCACAGGCTCTGATTACTGGGAACAACTGGAACGGTTCCACTGGGGCCGCCGATGTCGCAGGCACAAGCACGCAGCAATCAATCACCGGCACCGTAGGGGTAGGTGCCGAACCACCAAGCTTCAACTATACCTTGGGTGGGGGCAGTTCGAGCACGCCCATGGCTTGGATCCATGCCTAATTTTCTCAATCTGTTATAATAGCCGTAAATGGGAGCTCCGCAGATACTTGTACCTGATAATATTGGCATTCATAACGCCAGTGATTACGCCACGCGCCTCACCAAAGAAAAAACCTACCGTGACCTCTCCACTATCATTGTTTGCCCTACCCGTGGGCTGATATCTGCCCGTATTGTCCAAAGCTGGCAAGGCATGATCCGCCCTATGAACCAGAAGGTCATCGGTCCCCTGTTTATGGAAGGCATGGAGGTAGGCGAAGCTTACAACCAGGTGCTCAAGATGATCCTAGAAAATCCAGACCTGGCCAGCTTCAAATTCCTACTGACACTAGAGGAAGACAATGCCCCGCCACCCGACGGAATGATGAAGCTGTACGAATCTATCGACGATTATGATGCCGTCGGCGGCCTGTATTGGACCAAGGGCGAAGGCGGCCAGCCCATGTGTTATGGCGACCCCAAGGCAATGCCGCTCAACTTTATTCCGCAGGTTCCGCAGGCGGAGACGATCACTCCGTGCAATGGCCTAGGCATGGGCTTTACCTTGTTCCGTCTGGAGATGTTCAAAGATAAGCGATTCGAATACGGCGAGTGGTTCAAGACCAAGCAAGGCATGAACGCACAAGGCGGCGTTGAGGTGTTCACGCAAGATCTGTGGTTTTTCCAGCACGCAGTGGAATTCGGATACAAAATGGCATGCGACGCTCGAGTAAAGGTGGGACACTACGACGCAAGTAACCAGATAATGTGGTAAGGATATAACAATGGCTCAGAAGAAATCAGTTCCCAAACAAAAGCCCGTGGCCAACGACGAACCGCTCAGACTCTCACTGGCCTGCGGCCAACGCAAGCCTGAGGGCTTCAAGGGTGTCGATATCGCGCCCGCCGAAGGCGTTGATTACGTGCAGGACCTGATGCAGTTTCCCTGGAGCCAGTTCGCCGACAATTCAGTCGATGAAATCGAATGTTCCCATTTTGTCGAACACATCCCACATGGTGATGGGTATCACGACCCGTTCTTCCAGTTCTTCGACGAAATCTATCGTATCCTTAAGCCAGCCGAATTCAGCTCGGACAACCCAAATATCGCTATCAAGGGTTTTATGAACATCGTCGCTCCCTACTACTCCAGCATGCGCGCATGGCAGGACCCGACCCATCAGCGTGCGATTTCTGAAGCTACCTTCTTGTACCTGAATAAAGAATGGCGAGTTGCGAATGGACTCGATCATTACGACGTACACTGTGACTTCGACTATAGTTACGGCTACGCTGTAAACCCCGAGTGGCAGACCCGCAGCCAGGAAACCCAGGGTTTTGCGATGCGTAATTACATCAACGCTATCAGCGACATCCAGGTCATGCTGGTAAAGCGTCCCCGGGGGTAAACCGCGTGTATACGGTGGCACGCACACGGATAGCCTACGCCCTGCTGCTGGCCGCCCTGTTCGTCCCGAATCTTGGCAGCCACGCCTCTGCCGCCCCCAAAAACGAAAACGGCTTGCTGATCACGCCACTGCGACAATATCTGAAGGGCGATGCCGGCAGCGCTGTACCAAGCACCTTCACGGTCGCCAACCTTACCAATACACCCCTTACCGTCGCATTCAGCGTCAAACAGTTCTCGGTTGCTGATTATACCTACGACTACACGTTTGCTACACCCGCGGACAATTGGTTGAGCCTATCCGAGCAGGCCGCTACGCTCCAGCCTCACCAGTCGCATACCGTCAGCTATTCCATTTCCATACCGAAAGGCTCAGCGCCCGGCAGCCACTATTACACGTTGTTTGCGAGTGCTAAACTGACATCGCAGAGTGTATCCAGCACCGTCCAGGCCGCCGATGTTCTCTATCTGACGGTAAATGGGGCCCTTACCAGCGTCAGCCATCTGCAGGCCAGCTCTATCAAATGGATCACGTTCGGCAGCAGCATACCCTTTACACTTGAGCCCGTTAACACTGGCAACGCTTATTCATTCGTCTATGTCGGCAGCCAGCTGCACGGTCTGTTCGTGCGTCCCCCCGTCACTTCCGTGGGGCATATGCTGATCCCGGGGAAAGTCCGGCGTATTACCGGCAGCATTCCCAGCCCGGTCCTTCCTGGCGTATATGACGCACAGTATGGCTACAAAAGTGACAGCGGGTGGATAATCCAGGAATCACACCTGGTGGTATATATACCACCGTGGTTCATAGCATTCCTACTGGCAGCGTTCCTGGTCACGGGCAGATTCTGGAGACGCAGAAAGCGGACCAACACCGATGGCACACCAACCGAAGCAGATACTGCAACCTAGTCTGTAAGCGCGACTGCCGTATACGTTACTGTAGTGGTGTAGTCGCCTGCCGTTTTGGTGATGTCAGTTACAACGCCGTAAGTTACCGTGGTGTTGTCGCCCGATTCATACGGGCCGGTAGCCGTCTTGAGCAATACCGGATGAGTGGTAATGCCCAGATAATTACTGGAACCATCGGTGTTGTATCCCCACGTGTTCGTAGCCAAAGCCCCGGCACTGCCGTTGCCGCTCGCCGGGACAACATCCGTACCGTTCGTCATATTGGTACTGCCAGCGCTATAAATATATAGGCTATAGCCGACCACGTCGGTAGAGGTGACCGTGATCGTATGTGAGCCGCTGCCGACGAACGTCGAACCACTTGGCGCCAGGGCAAGTGACACATTACCGCCTAGCGCGATGGTCAGGCTGGTAAGCGAGCCGAATGGCACATGCGCACCGAAAACCCCTTCGCCAAACGGAGAAGCGGACACATGCGGTACCACCGAGAAGGCGCAGAGCAGGCCACAGGCCAATACCAGCGGGCGGAACAGTGCATCAAATACGCGCCTTGTCATGCCTCTCAGTATAACGCGTACAGCAAAATACCGCCGACCACGCTATACTAAGTAGCAAATGGATGGGCACAAACTTCCCTACTACCGGCAGTCGCCGGAGGCCGCACTCGAGGAGCTCCGCAGCCAAACCGACGGCCTTCAGGCCGCCGAAGCGGCCGAGCGGCTGCGCCATATGGGCAAGAACCAGCTGGAGCGTAGTAAGCGCGTACCCGTCTGGTTGATCTTTATCCGCCAGTTCAAAGACCTACTAGTGCTCATACTACTGCTCAGTGCCGGATTTTCACTGTACCTGCATGATGTAAAAACCGCGGTCATCCTTGCCCTCATCGCAACCATGAATGCCTCGGTCGGGTTCTTTCAGGAGCACAAGGCGGAGTCGCTGCTGGCAAGCCTGGAACGGTTAGTCGTACCACAGGCCAAAGTACTCCGCGGTGGCAAAGTGCAGGAGATCGCCAGCAGCGAATTGGTCCCTGGTGATGTCATCTACATAGAAGCCGGAGACAGTGTCCCCGCCGATGCCCGAGTACTGCAGGAAGACGAACTCGCCACCAATGACTTCGCCCTGACCGGTGAATCACAGCCTACCCGCAAGTTCCGCCACGCTATCTCGGCAGAGGTGCCGCTGTCCAGCCGGCACAATATGCTCTTCATGGGCACTACCGTAGCACTGGGTAACGGACACGCCCTGGTGGTCGGCACTGGCATGAACACCGAGCTTGGCCGCATCGCTGGTCTTGCCGGCGCCGCTCACACCGATGCCTCCCCACTCCAAAAGGAAATGAACAACCTGGCCGTACGCCTGACCCAGGCCACCCTGGTGCTGGCTGCCGCGCTGACCCTCATAGAGCTCCGGTCCGACATCGGCTTCAAAACTGCCCTGCTGTTCGCCATTAGCATCGCCGCCGCCATGATCCCGAACGGCCTGATCGCCGAGGTCAACATCACCCTGGCACAGACGGCGGCGCGGATGGCCAAGGCCCGAGCGCTGGTCAAGAAACTGTCTGCAGTAGAAACACTGGGCGCCACCAACATCATCGCTACCGACAAGACCGGTACCCTGACCAAGAATGAGATGACTGTCACCCAGGTGCTCGTGGGCAAAACCGAATACCAGGTATCGGGCACCGGCTATGAAACCAATGGCGCCATCTGCACCGACAAGGGTCGACCCATCAGCGGCAAGGCGCTCAAGGACCTGCACCTGTTCTTTGAAACCGGGGCACTCGCCAGCAATGCCGAGGTCAATCCGCCCGACGACGAGCACGCTGTCTGGTATGTGGTGGGTGACCCTACCGAAGGTGCGCTCATCACGCTATCGCGCAAAGCCGGCCTTGATCCTGCGCACCTCAACGAGCGTTTTCCGGAGCGCAAAGAATATGCCTTCGATAGCGCACGCAAGCGTATGACCAGTGTACGCGAGGTCGATGGTCAGCTGTATGCGTTCGTAAAAGGTGCGCCCGAAAGCATTTTGGCATGCTCCAGCGACATCTGGGATCATGGCCATACCCGCCCATTGAGCCGGGGAGACCGCACGTTCTTCGAACAGTACAGCGAGCGCCACGCCGCAGCCGCTGAGCGCAACCTTGCATTTGCGTACCGGGTATTGCCAAAAGGCTTTGACCCAGCCAAACACCATCTGGAAGATGCCGAGCAAGACCTGATTTTCCTGGGTATCGTCAGCATGGTCGATCCCTTGCGCGATGAAGTACCCGCCGCCATGGCCGCCGCCCAGAACGCCCACATCAAAGTGTCAGTCATAACCGGTGATGCACCAACGACCGCTCGGGCTATCGCTGAAAAGGCCGGCCTCGGCATGCAGCCAGGCGGTACCAAGGCGGATGTTACCGTATTGACCGGCAGCGAGCTGGCCGCCCTGCCCGACGCCCAGGTATTGGAGCTCGTGCTCCGCGGCGGCGCCGTATTCAGCCGGGTCAGCCCCGAAGACAAGCTGCGCATCGTGGAAATTGCCAAGTCCAGCCACCGGGTGGTCGCCGTCACGGGTGATGGCATCAACGATGCGCCGGCACTCAAGCGGGCCGACATCGGCGTCGCCATGGGGCGCACCGGCACCGATGTCGCCAAGCAGGCGGCCGAAATCGTCCTACTGGACGATAGTTTCTCCACGCTGGTCACCGCGGTCGAGCAAGGTCGGTTGACCTTTCATAACATCAAGAAGGCCGCGCGCTGTGCCCTCACCGACAATGCCAGTGAGCTAGTGCTAGTCCTCATCAGCTTGGCCGCCACGGCAGTCTGGGGCATTCCGGCAGCCATTACCGCCATCCAGATCCTGGCTGTCGACATCGTGGCCGAGATGTTCCCCATCACGGCACTCGGTTGGGATCCGGCCGCGAAACGCTTCATGCGCGAGGGGCCCCGCCGGCTCGACGACCACATCATCAACCGCACCACCGTGTTCGAGTTCGTTGCCTATGGCCTGCTTGCCGCCTGCCTTGCCTACGCCAACTATCTGTTTTTCTTTGCCCGCAACCACATCAGCGCCGTGCATGTCGGTACCGCTGTCGGACCATACCTGGAAGCCAGCACCCTCACCTATGTCACCATCGTACTCTGCCAGTTCATGAACCTGCTGCTTGTCCGCTCACAGGGGCAGCCATTCATCGGCCCCTACCTCTGGAGCAACAAGAAACTCCTTAGCGCATTCGCCATTTCTCTCTTCCTGATCATGAACATCGTCTATAATCCGCTAGTCCAGCCCTATTTTGGAGCCCATGGCCTGACGTTGACTGACTGGCTCTGCGCGGTTGGCGCCGCCGGCATCTACACGCTGACGCGCTTATTCCACCGGCACACCAAAGCCACGAGCCACAAAGAGCTTATCCGCAAACACGGACCTGAGAAAGTTCGGTCCCATCTCCAAAAAGCCGTGTAGTCCATCTTTTACAGATACAGAGACATTGACTTTTTAGCAATTTTGGGTTAAAATATATGTGCTTTGGCATAGCTAGGAGGCCGACCTTCGGCACTTCTATCAGAGCGATTGGAGTTCTTTGACATGGAGACTGTACAGTCCCCAAGACGGCACGCACCGATCAACTTCAGCTCGTCGGCATTCGTCGGCACGCATGAAGGTCGGTATCGTGACATCTGGAGCATTCTCGGACAGGAGTGGGATAACCGCTTCCTGGCGGCTGCGTGGGCGGTCAACACCATCCCCGGCCCCGAGCACGGCATCCTGAACCCCAACTTCATGCTCAGCGACGAGCAGCGGGAAGCAATCTTCCCCATCCTCGCCAGCATGAAGTGGTTCTTCGGCATGCAGCTCCTGTCCGGCAAGTGCGACCACCTGCTCATGACCGGTGCCAAATACCGTGCCATGATCGATCGGGCCTTGGCCATGATCGAACGGCTCACCCGCACCGAGGGCAAGCCCGTTACGTTCCGGCACATCTGGGGTCAGTTCGGCCAGCGTCCGCGCGAAGACAAGATCGACGGAACCGTCATCGACATCTACGACGCGCTGCCCGACAACGTTAAGTATCACCCTTGGGTCATCGAGCAGATGAGCCTCCAGAACGAGTCCGGTACCTACGAGCTGTTCAACGGCCCGTTCGCGACCGAATTCGAGCTGGGTATCTTGGCGATCTTGGTCGCGGCAGATGGCGACGTCATCATCGGTGACTACGCCCCTTGCTCCGACGCAAAGAACCTGCCTGGTGTTCCGGCGCGTACCGTCGAGTCGTGCAAGCTCACGCTGGCAAACGGTCAAGAGATCACGGCGATCAACTGCCCCGCTGTCGAGCGTGACTACGGTCCGCCCCGTCCCACAAGCATCAGTACCACAGAGCACCTGCTTCAGACGTGCGACATCAGCGAGGGTGAGACCATTGTCGTCGTCACGGTCCGTATCCACGGCCCGCGCATCGTCGGCGATGTCGAACGAGTTATCCATTCCGTCCACCCGGGCGTGAAGGTCCTCGGTTTCTCGCAAAGCGTCAGTGGTGACCCACGCAAGTACATCAACCACGCCCTCGCCGAGAGCGTGAACCAGTTGGTCAAGTGGGCCGAGGAGACGTTCAACGCCATGTGTCCGACCGGCAGCAAGCCGATCGACCTGAAGCGTACACGCCAGCTCCTGAACAGAATCCACGCAAACCCGACCGCCCAAACAGTCGCATGCATTCTGGTGGAGGTCACGTGCGGGTTGGTTCCGGCCTGAGGCAGTAGCTTCAACACCAACTTCATAATAATCAAATAGCCAAAGCGAAGCCGGGTGACATATTCACTTGAATCACTATCACCCGGCTTTTCGCTACCCTAAAATATGTATCCCAAAACACTGCAGCCGTTTCACAGATACCGCCAGATACGGTACAATGGACTCGATGAACGAAGCAGGAGTACAGGTGATTTGCTTAGTCGGCATGCCCGGCTCTGGTAAAGGCACCTGTACTGATTACCTGCATGATACCTACGGCTGGCCGATCGTACATTTCGGACATATGGTCTACGAAGAAGTTGAGCGCCGCGGCCTCAATATTATCGAACACGAAAAAGAAGTACGCATGGATATGCGAGCGCGTGAAGGCAAAGAAGTGCTGGCCAAGCACGTCGCCCGCAAAACGAAGGGCCATGCTGCCAGTGGTGAGAACGTAGTGGTACTCGATGGTTTATATAGTTGGAGCGAATACAAGCACCTGGTAGCGGAATTTGGCGATAACCTGACCGTAATTGCGGTGACAGCACCAAAAAAATTGCGCCATAAACGCGCCATAGCCCGCAAAGATGCCCACCGTCCGTATACACTAGAGCAACTGATCGCCCGCGAATTTGCCGAGATCGAAGAAATGGAAAAGGGCGGTCCGATCGCGTACGCCGATTACACTCTGATCAACGATCAAGACACCAAACACTTGTTCGGCAAGCTCAACCAAATCCTGCACGAGCTCGAACTTATCAAATAGAAAACAGCCTCGGATTCACTCCGAGGCTGTTTTGTACTTGGCAAAAATTACTGGCCTTCGCCGTAACCTTCTACGACTTCTTGCACAGTCTCTGGTTGGTTCTGCTGAGCTGCTACCTGCTCGATGAGCTCAGTCCGATATGCACCGAGCTCCCTACTAATAGCCCGCTTCTTCATTTCACTACCCGCACCCCTCATATAATAGCTACTCCGAGTAGTCGTATCCGGCTCCGCCGGTGCCATAACCTGCCCGATAACCGCGCGCTCATCGGGAGTAACAGCGCCAAATTCCTGTGCATATGCCTTTGCTAGAGTACGCATGCGGTTGGGGTTTGGATCCATTCCATTTGAGCCGCCAGCTATTTCTAATTCAAGTATGCGACTATCGTCGACATCTGCCAAAATATCATTAGGCGTATCAATCCATTCCGGATGCTGGCGCAGCTCGGCACGGCGCTGCCGTGCAAACTCCTGCACTGCCTGTGCGCTTTGCTCCGCTGCAGCTGCCCTGCTGTCATCGCGCATGGAGCGCGCATCACGCGCCTCCCTCTTTAGATCAAACTCACGTGCATAGGTCCAGTCTACTGCTTTATCTATTGCCTTCAGACGCCGCCCACCCAGAGCAGCATCACCGAACGGCAGTATCGTCTCTCCGTTGACGGCTGGTTGCTCTCGCCAGCTCAATGGCACATCCAACCGCGCCTGTCCACTGCCGTCCAAGACGATGCCTATCCTCTGGCCATCCCGAGTTGGAGGGTGCAGTACTATTTCACGAGGTGTTGTTGCCAAACGGTCACCTTCTTCGGTGCCTAGCTCGTTGGCCATATATGCAAATACTGTGTACTTGCCCTGATTTTCGCCAAAAATCGGTGTCGGCTGGGCATATTCATTTGGATCTACGTCCGCCACTGCTGCAGCGTCAGCATGCTCACCCACCGCGACGGTTATACCACTCTCTGTTATGCCTCGGAACAATTCATGTACACGCGAGCCCTCCGCTTCAAGACCACGATAGGCTTCGGTTATCCGCGCATTGGCTTCAGTGAGCCGGTCGCGGACAGTGGAATCCGCTAGCGCCTCTACCAACGGTCCATCGCCTGGTTGGGCTGGCGCTAGTGGCGGCCAATCCATTTCATAATCTGGTAGTTGTGGGTGGCTGGATTCAGCACGGGGAACACCTTCACTCATAGGATGAAATCCTTCTTGTGTCATGTTTTGCTTTGCTGTTTTTTATTATAAAGCAAGCGTCAAGACAGCCTGCGTATTGCAGGCTGTCTTTCTTACGAACACGGGCCTCTCTGGGCGGAAATTTGCTGCCTACTTGATGTAGTCGTGCAGTTTGCGGGCATCTTTGTGCTTGCGCAGCTTGGCCAAAGCCTTGGCCTCGATCTGGCGGATGCGTTCACGCGTCACACTGAACTCTTGGCCGACTTCTTCCAGCGTGTGCTGCTTGCCGTCTTCCAGACCAAAGCGCAGCTTCAGGATCTTCTGCTCGCGCTCGGTCAGTGCGCCCAGCATATCCTTGACCTGCTCCTTGAGCAACTGGCTGGTCGCAGACTCTTCTGGGGTAATCGTGTCTTCGTCTTCGATGAAGTCAGCCAGCACCGATTCCTCTTCGTCGTCGCGGATAGAGGCGTCAAGGCTGCTGATGTCCTGCTTGATCTTCATGATGTGCTCAACCTTGGCTTCGTCGATCTCCATTTCCTTGGCGATCTCGGCGTTGGTCGGCTCGCGGTTCAGGTCCTGCGTCAGGCGGCGCTGCGTACGCAGCAGCTTGTTGATGGTTTCCACCATGTGCACAGGGATACGGATAGTACGTGCCTGGTCGGCGATGGCACGGGTGATAGCCTGACGGATCCACCAGGTCGCGTAGGTAGAGAATTTGAAACCCTTGTCCGGGTCGAACTTTTCGACAGCGCGAAGCAGTCCCGTGTTGCCCTCTTCGATCAGATCAAGCAGGTCGAGGCCACGGCCTACGTAACGCTTGGCGATAGATACCACCAAACGAAGGTTGGCCTCTGCCATCTGATCTTTGGCTTCTTTGTCACCAGCCACCACCCGCTGGGCAAGCGCCAGCTCATCTTCGGCGTTCAAAAGCGGAATCTTACCAATTTCGCGCAGATACAGGCGGACTGAGTCGTCGGCGATGTCGTCCAGATATGCCTGGTCTTCAACCACGATCTCTTCCTCTTCGTCGATAAGCCACTCATCGCTCAGGTCGGTCGGAGCCGGTTCCTCGGCTATTTTGATCTCCACGGTCGCTTCGGCGAGCTCGGTATAGAGCGCGTCCAGGATCTCTACGTTCTCCGGGGCATCAGGGATCTTGGCGGTAATGTCTTTGGCATCGATGGTGCCGGCCTTTTTGCCCTGCTCAAGCAGCTCTGCTTTTAGGGCGAGTAGCTTTTCGGTAGTCTTGGCGTCATTTTTGACGACCTCTTTGCTTTTTGGTTTGTCAGCGTCGTTCTTCTTGGCTGCCACGAAGCGTTCCTCCTTGGTTTAGTGTGCGTAATAGTTCATCAAGCCGTGCAACGCGCCGGAGCAATGTTTCTGCTTCGGCTGATTCGGCTGTCTGGAGTTGCTGCGAGAGCAACTGTTTTTCAGTTCGTACATATTGGGCTATCAGTTTTGCTTGCAACCGAGCGGCTTCATATCCTAGCTCGACAAGCTCCAAATCCTGATAGAGCGTCTCATAGACTAATGACAATATTTTAGCATACTCTGCAAACTTTTGCACGCCGTCTACGTCACTTCCGTCGAAGTCGGGGTGCTCCTGCAGAAACACGAACAGTCCGCGGGCCGGCTCGCTCATGAACATGGCAGGCTCCAACGGGTAGGCATAGGTGCGGAGCTTGGGCTGCAGGAACACAAGCGCCATCAGATTGTCTTCTACCCTCTTGCGCTCCACCGTCTCTTTGTCCATCGGCTGGGCGGGCTGCGACATCACACGACGACGTACCGGCTGCGAGGAGTCTTCCACCTTCGCAAGCTTCGTATTCAGCGCCTCTTTGTTAACGCTCAAAAGTTCAGCCAGCCTACCGATGTAGTGATCCTGCTCCACGCTATCGGGCAGTTGGCGGACGACCCGCAGTACTACATCACTGAGTTCCTTCTTGCCCTGCACGGTGGCCAGGTCCAGCTGTGCCGCATACCGCTCAATAAGCCAGTCTACAGCATACTGGGGCCGGGTAATGATGTCTGCCCAAATTTTCACATCTTGCTTGATAAGTTCATCAGGATCCTTGCCGCTGGGTATAGTTATGATGCTGAGCTGCACTCCCACCTTGGCGGCGACCGGTATGGCACGCTCGGTGGCGGCGATGCCCGCACGGTCAGCGTCAAAGCTCAGGCGGATGTCACCGGTGAGCCGGCTGAGCGTTTTCAGATGCGGCTCCGTGAGCGCCGTACCCGCCGTAGCTACCACTTGCCGCACACTCGCCTGGTGGCTTTGGATAACATCTAAGTTGCCTTCAGCCAGGACCACGAACTTACTTTTACGGATAGCCTCTTTGGCCAGGTGCAGTCCGAAGACATGGCGACTCTTATCGTAGAGCGGCGTCGCCGGCGTATTGATGTATTTGGGAGCCTGTGGATCGTCAGCCAGCAGACGCGCGGTAAAGCCGATAACCCTGCCGTTCGCATCGCAGAGCGGAATCTGCAGGCGGCCACGGAACATGTCACCGCCGCGTTGGTTAGTCAGCCCAGCTAGCTGTATCTCATTCTGGCTGAAGCCTTTGCTTTTCAGGAAGTCCACCAGCGCCCTGCCGTTATTCGGTGAATAGCCGAGCTGCCACTCCAGCGCCGTCGCCTTAGTGAACTGCCGCTTTTTCAGTACATATTCCAGCGCGACCTGGCTGCGTGCGAACTGTGCCTGATAAAATTTAGCCGCCCATTCCAGCGCTTCGTAGAGCCGTTCCTTGGTTTTACCACTCGGACCACTGTTGCCACTGCCCGCCTGTTTGTATTGGTCCAGGTCGATGCCCGCCCGGCGCGCCAGCAGCTCGAGCGCACCACGGAAATCCACGCCCTCCACTTCCATCACAAAGCTGAACATGTCGCCACCCTTGCCGCTGCTGAAATCATGCCAGATCTGCTTGTCGGGGCTTACCACAAAGCTCGGTGTCCGTTCCGGGTTGAACGGGCTGAGGCCCTTGTAGCTACGCCCGGCGCGCCTAAGCTGCACGTACTCGCCGATCACATCCTCGATACTTAGCCGGTTCTTGATTTCGTCCTTAGCGTCCATCTCTGTTAGTATTGTACGCTACCGATGGTCGCCGGGCGATAGGCGGAGGAATCTGCTACTATATACATAAGTATGTTCCCTGAACAGAATAAACAGCGCAGCCAACCACAAGCGCGTACAGATTTTCAGCCGCACGCCCCGCAGCGGCCTACGATGCATTACACCGACGCCGCGCACGATACCTTCCAGCAGCATGAAAGCGGCAGCTATGAGGTCGTCCCACCGGTCAATAACAACATGGGAGCCTCCGGTCATAACCCTTACGAATTCATCGTTTCGCCCAATAGCGGCAGCTCCAAGCTGTCGAACCCCTTGGCGGGTGGATCATTTGGTAAGCAGATCGGCATTTTTGCGGGTGCGGCGCTGGTCATCATCATCGGGCTGTGGATCGCCTTTTCAGCCCTCAGTCCCAAAGGCAACACCGCCGACCTCCTTGCGATCACCGAGCGCCAGCAGGAAATCATTCGTATCGGCACGGCCGCTACGGCTGCGGCAGGTGCAACCGATGTACGCAACTTCGTAAGCAACACCAATGTGTCGGTCACGAGTGACCAGCAGCAGCTCATAGCCTACCTGGCGAAACACGGCACCAAGGTCGGCGGTAAGCAGTTAGCACTTGATAAGAATGTGCAGACCGATGCGTTACTAGCGAACGCCCAAGCTGCCGGCAACTACGATGGTGCTGTCACCCAGACCCTCGGATCGCAGCTTACCACCTACGAACAACTCCTCAAGTCGGCCTACAACCAGACTACCAGTAAAAGCGGCAAGCAGCTGCTGCAGCAGATCTTCACCCACACTGAAGCGCTCGCCAATCAGGCCAAAACCATCCAGGGCACGGACTAATCCGCCGTAACCAGGTCGTAGCTATGGCGTATGAACGTCTGCACCTCTTCCCAGGGTAGCTGGCCGCTCAGGATTATGGTGTTCCAATGCTTCTTGTTCAGGTGGTAGCCGGGCATGATAGTCTCGTATTTTTCGCGCAGAATCTTACTCAGCTCCGGGTCACACTTCAGACTCAGGTTTAACGGCTCCTTCTTTTCGGAGATGAGAGCGAACATCTTATCACCCACCTTATAGACCGCGACGTCTTCGCCGAATGGGTAATCAAGCCGTGCGTTCGGCATGCTTAATAGGTATTCTTCTACCGTCTTGTGGTCAATCATAAACCTATTATAACAGATATGAGCGCTATTGACGGCTGCTGCTTGTAATGGAACTAGATATATTTGAGCTGTTGGTATAGAAGCTTTGCTAAACACAAAAACTCGTCAGGCGTGCGGGGCTGGGTGGTCGCGCAGCCATGCCAGGTAATACTCAAGCTCTGCCTGACTTGCCTGGATATCATCCAGAGCCCGGTGGGTGTCGGATTTTTCGAACTGTACACCATATTTGCCCTGTAGCACCAGCTTCCACGAGCTGACATCCATCATACGGTAATGCAAGCAGGCATCAACCTGGGGCCACCATTTTTTGATAAACATCCGGTCGTTATGGATGCTGTTGCCAGCAAGCACTGCCGGCTCATCTCCAAAGTGCTCATGGACAAAATCACAGAATTCACGCACCACATCCGCCTCTGGCCTACCCTCGGTGCGCACACGCTCCGTCAGGCCGCTCTTGGCATGCTGATCGCGCGCCCACGGGTTCGCCCGTGCCAGGACCTCATCCGTCTGGTGGACAAGCGCCTCGTAGCTTCCCAAGTTGGTAAAGTTCCAATCAGTCACATGCGCGGCGACTTCGATGATTACGTGTTCGTCTGCGTCCAGCCCGGTCATCTCCAGGTCGACCCACAGCAACTTTGTGCTGGGTGCGTGCTTGTCTATCTCCATATGCTACCAGTATACCTTAGTACGGTTACCGGTGGTGAACCGAGACAGCTTCGGCGATATGGTCGGTAGCCGTCAGCTGGTCCAGCATAGCAGCCGCCACGGCGGTGCGTGTAACGCGTGGCAATGGCAGGCCCTGATGGTGGCGCAATACGTAGCCAGCCTTGTTGCCGGCATTCATCACCGGTGAGCAAATCGTAGTCCACTGCAGGCCACTTCGTACAAGCAGCTGCACATGCCGGTCGGCGTCGGCAAATACTTTGCCTGCCACAGGCACAAGCGGCAGACTACGCATTGCCGCGCGGTATAGCCAGCTCGGCTTCTGCTGCACGCCCACGCCCGTCAGCGTCACGATCCGTGCGATGTTTTGTTCACGCATGGCGGGCACTATACTCACCACGAACCGGCTGAGCACATCTTTGCCCCGCGTGTGCCAACTGCCCAGGCAGCTCACTACAGCCTGGCTGCCACGGATGGCCTCAGCCACGTCCCGGGCGTTATACACGTCGCCTTTCCTGATAATCAGCTGAGCACTTGGCTCGAACGGGCTCTGCGCGTGCACGAATGCCACTATAGTATAACCGCGTCGCAGCCCCTGGGCCACGATCAGCCGTCCCACCTTGCCTGACGCCCCGAATACCGTTATCTGCATACTCATCAGTATAGCGAAACCGACTCCGTTCCCGGAGTCGGTTTCTTCATCAAGCCAGTTAGGCTACTTGGCAGCCTTGAGCGCGTCGGCGTACCAGACGAGGTCGTCGATTGCGGCTTTCAGGTTGGCCTGCGGGCCGTAGGGATTGTCCTGCAACTCTTCCTTAAGGATACCCACTTCGTCAATAGCGTTGCCGACACCGTCAGTAAAGAACAGTGCCTTTGGCAAGGACACCGCACCCACACCTGGCAAAGCCATACGCAGGTTCGCGACCGCCTGGGCTCCACCAGTAGAGCCATGGGCTACGAGGGCAACCGGCTTCTGATCCATCTGGTAGTCCAGAGCATCCAGTGCATTCTTTAGCACCGCGGATGTCGAACGGTTATACTCGGGGGTTACCAATACATAGCCATCAAACTCAGCGACCTTATCGAGCCACTTCTGCACACGTGGTTCAGATTTACGCTTCGGGTTGTAGCGCGGGCTGATAGCCTCATCGAAAAACGGCATAGGATAATCAACCAGATCCAGGACTTCGACGTCGGCCCGGTCACTCACTTCTTCGGCCACCCACTTGGCGAGCTTGTTGGTCACACGGCCTTCGCGGGTCGCACCGACAATAACGGCGATCTTTGTCATATACACTCCTCTTGTGGTATATTTTGTATAGTAACTAGTAGTATAATACCCATTACTATACAAAGTAAAGCATGAAATCAGCAGCCACTCCAATCGTCCTGGAACCCCGTGTGGGATGTATCGCCTCTGCCATGGAAATCATCGGCAGCAAATGGACGGCACTTATCCTACGTGACCTAGCTAACGGCCCTAGGCGGTTCAGTGAGCTCGAAAAATCCGTCGGCAACATCAATCCCCGTACTCTCTCCCAGCGGCTCGATGACCTGGAAAACCACAAGATCGTCACCAAGACCAGCTACGCCGAGACCCCGCCCCGCATTGAATACGCCCTCACTACCAAGGGCGAAGATCTTGTACCTGTCCTGCGCCAGATGTCAGCCTGGGGCGAAAAATACTACCAGGGCAACTGCTAATCGCGCCCGCGCGTCCAGCGTACGATCTGCTCTGCCATATCGACATCATCCACCGTTATCAGTATCCGGCCATAGAAACAGTCCGTAAGGGTAAGTTCCAGGATATGGGGTGCCTCTATGTCGCCGAACAATCCGATCGGATGCAACATGTACAGAAACGTGCGCGCACCTCGTGCTACGAAGGTCCCTGCGAACAGCATACCGGGCAGCGCAGTACCGAAGCGCCAGCCCAGGTGGCTGCGTGGGACACTGAACTGCTCGTGCCAATCGGCCTTCGATATGGCATCTCGTGAGATGACGACCGATTTCCGTAACGTCCAGAGCACTTCACCACCCTCCATCTGAACGGTAAGTGTGTCTATCTTCTATATGGAATTTCATGGCCTACGCCTTCTTTTCAAACGCAAGGGCCGCAGAATTTATGCAGAAGTGCTGACCGTTCGGCGAAGTCGGGTCATCGAACAAATGTCCGAGATGGCTACCGCAGACTGCACAGAGTACTTCGGTACGGTGCATACCCATCGAGTTATCCGCTATCAGCGTAAGTGCCGTGTTGCTAGCGGCCTCCGAAAAGCTCGGCCAGCCGATCAGACCCGGTGTGGTCGATTCGTATTTAGCATCACTGGTAAACAGCAGCGCATGACACACCGGACAGTGGTACTCTCCCTTTTGTTCGTTATATAACAGCTCGCCGGTACCGGGCGTCTCGGTGCCGTGTTCACGCAGCACACGATACTGCTCAGGCGTCAGTTTCTGCCTGAGTTCATCTTCGTTTACTTCCACATGCTACTTCTTTCCTTTAGTCTTTGCACCGCCCTTGGGCTTGCGCAGCTTGTCCAAGCGGAACAATTTTACTACCAGATAAATGCCAGCCACGATGAAAAAGAATTCTATCAGGCTGTATATGAACGCGCCCCATGGCACGAGCACCGGCTGAGCCCCATGATGAAGCGTCGCTGTACGCTTGCTCCAATCCGTACCGAACAATACCTGAACCCACGGCTGAATAAAGCTCACCACTAGTTGCTTGGCCACGGCGTTGGCCTGCTGACCGACAATGAAACCGATCGCCAGCCCTACCACCGCATATTCGCGCAAAAAGTTCGCAAAGCCAGTGGCCTGCTCCCGAACGATATCGTCGGAATCAAGCAGTACTGTTACACCGTGATGTCTACGGCCCTTCGGCTGTACCACTTTCACCGCCCCATCTTTAGTTTCAGTAACGATTGTCTGTTTCTGGTCTGCCATATATTGTATTGTACTCGTCCGGACCCAATGCTCACATACGTTCAGGCGCAGCGATGCCAAGCAGGCCCAGGCCATTCTTGAGCGTGTCGGCATACGTGCGCACCAGCTGGAGCCGTACTGCTTCACGTTCGCCTGAGCCGATCACCCGGTTGTGCTCGTAGAACTGGTTGAATTTCTGGGCCAGTTCGTACAGATAGGTACAGATGTGGTGCGGCATAAGTTCATTAGTCGCGCGCTCAATTACCTCGGTGTATTCGGTAATTTTGCGCAGTAGGCTGCGCTCGTCGGCTTCCAAGCCGCTCAAGCCCACTTCCTTTTGTTCGGAAGCTTTCGCCAGGATACTCCGGGCCCGGGCGTGCGCATACTGCAGGTATGGACCGCTATTGCCTTCCAGGGCGATTGATTCCTTGGGGTCATAGGCGATGTCGCTGCCGATGCGGTTACGTGCAAAGGCATATTTGACGGCCGCCAAAATGGTTTCCTCGGATGGGTTTGTACCCGTAGCTTCACCTGCTTCACGCGCGGCGCTCAAAATTTCGAGCGCGGTTACCACGTTGCCCTTGCGGCTGCTCATCTTTACCCCGCCCTGCAGCTTCACGATACCATGGTTAAGATGCCGTGTCCGCTGGGCCGGTTCCGGTGCAAATTTAGCGATACTGGCGAGCACCACGCGCATATATTGTTCCTGCTCGTTCGCCGTTATGACGACCGACGTATCAAACTGGTAGGCGCGCCATTTTTCCAGGATCAGCCCGACTTCTTTGGCCTCGTAGGTCGGAATACCTTCGGAGTTGATAAACACCCGCGTGTGGAGGCTTTCGTCTGTTTGTTCACCGCGGAACACCACCGCATCACTATCATCCGAACGTACATAGACACCACTACCCGTTGTATTGAGCGGGTCGCCCGCTGTATGTTCACGTACCGTGCGGATGCCTTCCTCGGTAATCTCGCTCTCTGGTATCATCCGTGTGAATGGCACCACCTGTAGTTGCTCATACAGCGTAGCAAAGTAATCATAGCTCCACTTCCGACAGGTCCAATAGATTTGTGCAAACGGGCTTTCGTGGTCGTTTTCGGCATGGAGTTGATACACCCGCTTGTTCGTCGCGATGATTTCCGGCCGGGCGGCCTCATCTTCCTCAAATACAGCAGTACCTTCCACATAGCGTTTGCCAAGCCAGGTCGGACGTTCTGCCTCGGGGATATCCGCTAATTTTTCCGGGTGTTCGCCACCCAGGAACTGCACGATAGCCCACATGCTGATGCCTACGTGACGGCCGACGTCACCACCATAGTTCAGGCGGATAGTCTCGGCGCCGGCGTGCTCAACCAACCGTGCGATGGTGTCACCCACCAGTGTCGTGTATAAATGTCCGGCATGCAAAGGCTTGAACGGGTTTGGATCAGAGTATTCCACCAGCCACTTCTTGCCTGCCAGGCTCTTGGCAGGTTGGACAGAAAGTGCTGCCGCTAACGCCGCCTCCGTAAGTGTCAGATTCAAAAATCCCGGCCCGGCAACAGATACGTCAGCCACCACTGCTCCGCTCTCGGTCCGGATCTTTTCCGCCAGCATCTCGGCGATTTCCCGCGGATTCTTACCCAGCTGCTTGCTAAGCTTCATTGCCACGTTAGTGCTGTAATCACCGAATTGTTCATCAGGCCGCGTCAGCTCCACGTCTGTCTGGATGCTGAACAATTCCTGCACCAGCTGTGTAATGGCCGTTTGTATTTCTTGCATAACAGATACAGTATACCAAACGGGGGCGAAACCTGCTGCTTACTCGTATTTCGCGGGGCGTATAGGGCCGGCTTTGTCGCCCATCGCCTCGCCCAGCTGCCAGCCCACCACGTATAAGCTCCCCAGCAGCACGAAGAAGCCAAGCGTCATCGTAAACAGGTCGCCGTGCTGGAACGGATGGATGAGATGGTCTGACACATCAAATAGGATGCCTGCCGGATTGAGCAGCACGTCCCAGCTGTTCCAGCGCAAGTCCCTGCCGAGGTAAATCGCAAAGCTGCACAGGAATAGGATACCTGCGATAAGCACACTCGATGTCCGCAGGCTTAGCCGTTTGCGCAGCTCCACATGTACCAGGTACAGGCTACAGAAGCCGATCAGCGCCGCGTTGAAGATGAACGCTGTGAACATCACCACGTCATACAACAGGTTATGCCGCTGCACATCCTGGATGTGCACGAAATCGCTGATCATATAAAAGCTGTTCGGTAGAAACAGCAACCAGAACAGCGTCAGCACAAACGGCACCGTCTGCGACCATGGCCACCGCTGCAAGCTACGGAACAAGAGCACCATGAAGCCCATCGGGATCCATGCTAGGAACAGGTTGAATACCAGATAGCTGAACTGGAGGCTGCGGTTGGCAATCGCCCCGGCCGCAAACAGCCCTACGCTCACCGCCGTCAGTCCGCCTAGGCTAGCCGCCACACGCTGTCGGGCATTCAGGCCCAGGTGTATCCGCATAGCTACAGTATAGCGCAGAGCCTGGGAAGTCCTAGATTAGGGCAGGCTCACGATGAACAGCGCCCCACCGTCGGGGTGGTTGGATACCTCGATCTTTGCACCGTTGGCTTCAGCGATCTGCTTCGCCAGGCTCAGGCCGATGCCATGTCCGCTGACCTTGCTGGAGCGAGCTTTATCACCCCGGTACATGCGCTCGAATATGTGCGGCATATCTTCCTCTGCGATGCCCGGGCCATGGTCACGCACGGCAAGTACATAGCCGTCACCGCGTTTTTCGCCACCAACCACCACTTCCCCGTCCTTTGGGCCGTACTTGGCCGCGTTATCAATCAGGATGGTCATCAGCTCAACCAAACTTTCCCGGTCAGTCTGGACCGTAGCGGGCGCGATCTTGAGGGTGAATCTCGGGTTGGTCTTCTGAGTGGAGCGCTGCGTGGCACGTGTCACCGCCTCGTCGATCACTTCCTGCACGCGTACCGGCTGTTTGGCGACTGCGCCCTGCTCGTATTGGTTCAGGGCTAGCAGGTTCGTCGCCAACCGTTCCAGCCGCTCGACTTCTTCAAGGTTACTGGCGATGAGCTCGCGCGCATCCTGTTCCTCGAAGTGCTTCTGACGTAAAAAGACCTCGTTTTCCAGTTTCATACTGGCAAGCGGCGTCCGTAGTTCATGACTGGCATCAGAAGTGAACCGCTTCTGCCGCTCGTGCGCCTCCTCGATAGGCTGCAGCGTCCGGCCGGCGTACCAGTAACTCAGTACGGCACCAGCTCCCAGGAGCAGGATGTCAATAAGCAGCAGGTCACGGTTGATATGCTCACGCGTTATGTCCGCCTGGCTGCGGATAGCCCTGCCGAAAAAGCGGTCACCATAGGGCACAGGGCCGGTCTGGCCTTCGTTATCGATGTTGTACTGTATGGAGTACTGCCGGAAAATCTGGTGTGCCACGCCACGCTGGGCGTCATCACCCCTGCTCAGTTCATAACTCGTGAACGCCCGCACGCCGAACGTCAGCAGCAGGCAGAACAAAACCAGGACCGCAAAGTAGAATCCAGTAAGCTTCAGACGTGCGGAATAAAATAAGTTCATACGCGTCTACACCGCCGTGTAGCCAAAGCCCCGCACCGTCTTTACCACGTTTTCGCCACCAGGGCGGTCAATTTTTTTACGCAGGTTAGCTACGAACGTCTCCACGGTGTTATGTTGGACTCGGCTGTCGTCAGCCCAAACATGGTCCAGCAGCTGGTCTTTACTGAGCACCTCACCGCGCCGTGCCGCCAGATATTCCAGCAGTTGGAACTCTTTTGCCGTCAGATGCACCTCATTGCCGCCCTTGGTCACCGTCTTGCTGATGTTGTTGATAATGATGTCACCCAGCGTATAGGTGGTACCCTCGCCTGCCGCCGGCCGGCGCAGCAGCGCCCGGATACGGGCAAGCAGCTCATCAAAGCTGAACGGTTTCGGCAGATAGTCATCAGCACCGGTGTCTAACCCCTGCACGCGATCACCGATGGTGCCGCGGGCCGTCAGCATCAGTATGGGCATGAACTTCTTTTGCTCATGCCATAATTTGATCAGCCCCGGGCCATCGTGTTTGCCCGGAATCATCCAGTCCAGCAATACTAGGTCATACATGGCTGCGCCGCTCATAGTCTCAGCCATATCGCCGTCTTCGGCAACATCCACCACATAACCCTCTGCCTGCAGGCCACGCTGCAGGCTCTGTGCAATCTTAGTTTCGTCTTCTACGACTAATATCTTCATATCCGTATCCTTTTATCGTACACCCATTGTGCCATGCGAATCTGGAGATTAGCTGGCGAGCGTCCCCGTATCCTCGCCACGCTCATGCTTTCGCTGCTCAGGTGTCTCGTCAGGGCGGTCATAGTCATCATCCAGCCGCCATGTCGTGCCCCGTTCCGGAGTAGAGACTTCGATGATATCGCTGTCGGTGATGCCTTTCAGCCGGTGCTTCTGACCCACCTGCGTGCTGTAACCCTGTCCGGGCTGCAGCTCGGTCTCTATCAACTCGCCCCGGTCATTTTCCCATATCACGGCCGCACGACCGTGCATCAAAAACCAGCTTTCCTGCTTCTGGTCGTGCACCTGCAGGCTGAGGCGTGCTCCGGCATTCACATGCAGGAGCTTCCCCATATAGGGCGCGTCCGCCGGAACCCAATGCAGTTCGTACCCCCAGGGCTTTTCTATATGCCTGACATACGGCTCCGTACCGAAGCCGCTCGGGTCAAAAACCGGTGCGGTATCATTCACGAATTCAGCTCTTTCTTGAAGCGCTCGATGATGTCTTTGTCCCCCAGATCGATGGGACTCACATTGTTGAGGAGTGCCGTGTACAAACTTACGAAGTCACCCATAGCGACCGTCCAGAGCAACTGCTGTACCTTCGTTTCCCCTTGCGCCTCGATGCGTTCGGGTGCCGGCCAGCGGCCGCTGAGCAGCTTCTCACTAAGGTCAAACCGCTTTTTTATACGGTCGTTATCGAATGAGGAAAGCAGATAGACCACTACATACGGTTTGTGTTCAGGTTGGGCGGTCCAGCCGGTGAATTCGTTGTGGTTGAATTCCGGAAACGCATATTCCCAGGCCACGTTCTTGGAGTTTTCGTTGAAGCCGATCTTCCATTTGTGTGCCGCCGGCGCCAGGAGCGGGCCACCGTACAGCACAGGAGATTTGCCCATGATTTCGAGTGCCAATTGCTTGGCACGGTTCTGTGTGGTTGGCACCGATGGCAGCCACTGCCCGATAGCCGTCTGCAGAAATTCGCCGGTAGATGCCAGCTCATTGCGCGTGCCCTCGGTGGCCAGTAGGCCGAGCTCCTCACCCAGTGTCACGAGTCCCTTGAACCCATAAAAACAGCCATACCGCGGCGGGATGATAGTTGGCAGCTTGATGAGCAGGTAGCCCTTTTCGTTTGCGATCTCTTCTAAGCGCCCGCGCGACGTAATGATAACGATCTGTGCACCCTTTTCCTCAGCCTGCTTGAGCGATGACAGCGTCTCTTCCGTGTTACCCGAGTAACTCGATGCGATAAACAGCGTCTCCGGCCCGACATATGCCGGCAGGTCGTAGCCGCGCACCACCTCAAAAGGTACGTTCCAGCCCGGCCAGCTCTGGCTGAGCAGTGCCCAGAGCGCGGAACCGCCCATGCCCGAATGGACAATGTTCCTGATCTCGGTAGCCGGGCGCCAGCCGCCTAGGTCATATTCGTATGCCACCTGTTGCCACTGTTTCTCAGCTACCCCAAGCGCATCATGCTGGTCACGTTCATGGATCTGTTGTAAGTCATCGAGCATATCATCCCCTATTTAAGCTATTGCTTAGTCCCCAACTTTGATACTATACTAATTGTAAATTGCTTAAGGTGAAAAGTGAACCAGTTCGCACCGCGAACAACAGGGGGTAGGGATGCTATTTGGACACCAGAACAACGACGCTAAGCAGCCGGAGCCAGAGCTGACTCCTGTCCAGCAGCCGGCAGTAGTCGTCAATCCACTTGCTGTCGATCCTACTACAGGTGTCAGTTTGCCGGTAGCGCCAACGGACTCCGATGTAGGGCAGCATGGCAGCGTCCTGACGCCACCAGCGCCACCCGCACTTCCCGTGCCACCGATGCCGGCAACTCCTGCATCTCCTCCACTTGATGCACCGGCCGACCAGCCTGCTGGCGCTCCGTCTGTCGTAGAACCGATCGTCGAACCCGTCTCGCTGGATACCCCCGACCTTCCCCCGCCCACTCCAGCATCTGATGCGACAGCACCACCCACAGAAGCGGCAGCACCCGACCATACTGTAATGCTCCCGGCGCCGATGGCTTCGCCCGAGGAACCGGCAGTCATGCAGCTCGATGACGTACCTGTTCCGTCGCCAGAGGTACCAGAACCTGCTGGGTCGGCAGCCGATAGCGCCGCTTACGAATCTGAAGCGCCGCTCGCACCCGATGACCTGCTCGCCCTCAAGCAACAGGCACTCGAGCAACTCACACCTTTAGTCGATGAACTCGACCAAAGCCCCGAGGAACGCTTTCGCACCAAAATGATGATGATTCAGAGCACAGACAATCAAGGGCTCATCAAAGACGCGTACGAAGCAGCCCAAGCGATCCAGGACGAAAAAGTCCGCGCCCAAGCTTTGCTCGACATCATCAATGAGATCAACTACTTCACCTCCCAGCAACACTAGGCTTGTCCATGGCTGCCGCCAAAGCCCCGAAACGTAGCACGCAAAAAAACATGCACATACCGCGGCGTATCAGTCTCCGCCAGATAAATGATGTGTTGTTTGGGGTGATTGTACTTATAAATCTGTACATCATCACCGCACCGCTGCTGCCCCTGGTCACCTTCTGGTGGCAATCCCACCACACTGACAAGCAAGCGATCCTTGCCGGGCAGTTGCACCGGAACACTAGGACTCCTATAACAGCGGTTGCCACGCCGAACGGACTTGTCATCCCCGCCATGCTGCTCGACCAACCTACCTTGGAAGGCCCCGAGAACAACTGGTCAGACCTGCTGAAGCAAGGCATCTGGCGCTGGCCAGGTTCGTCCACTCCCGACAAGGGCGGCAATACCGTCTTCCTGGCTCACCGGTTCAGCTACACCGGACCCCATGGCGCTTTCTACTATCTGGACAAACTGAAAGTCGGCAACGAAATCGGCGTTATCTGGAACAGCAAAACGTACACCTACCGCGTCACCTCTACCACCGAAGTCCCTCCCACTGACACCACCATCGAGAATAACACCGCCCAGGCCCAGATCACCCTGTTTACCTGCACTCCGCTCTGGCATCCAGTGAACCGCCTGGTGGTGGTAGCAAAACTGGAGACAAACTCATGAGTGAAAAAAAGCGCCTGATATTCCTGCTCGTGATCCTAGCAGCGAGCATCGCTCTGCTCTGCTACCTCAACTACACGAGTGGCAAACTTTTTATCGGTTAACCGGCTCAGCTTCGGTAGTCGCAGCCTGCGTGGTGGTCCGCTTCCGGCTTGCACGACGCCAGACCCGCACCGCTACCGCCGCCAGCAGCAAGAGCGCCGCAATGCCCACTATGAGCCCCAGCATAACTCCGGTGTCCGTCAGGCTACCACCGCCGCCCGTAGTAGTGGTAGTGGTAATATTTGTGCCATCATAATTTCCCGCATCATAGGTATTCGATCCGTATGTCGAGGCTAGGAGTGAGAAGAGGGGTAAGGTTGTCATTTTGTACGTTTCATTGTTGACTTAACACGCTTATGATATCATGGTGGCAGCCATTAGCAATAAGAAACGAGGGGAAACGAGATGGTACCAACATTTGCATTCCTGGATTTATCGACTCCAGATCTGCTCATCATCCTAGCTATCGTCGTGCTACTGTTCGGCGCCAAGAAGTTGCCGGAATTATCACGTAGCATCGGCAGTTCGGCACGCGAACTACGCAAAGGTCTGAGTGGAGATGAAAAAGAGAGCAAAGAAACCAGCGAAGCAAAAACTAGCGAAGGCTAGTCTAGCTCCACGGGAGAAGCTCCCTCTAATCGAACATCTCAAAGAGTTACGGCGGCGACTATTTTATGTCGCCGCTTGTGTTGCGGTGGGGGCTGCAGTTGCCTATGGGCTTGAACAAAGGCTCATAGATGTCTTGTTGCGACCCAGCCACGGCCAAAAATTCATCTACACATCGCCGCTCGGTGGCATGAACTTCCTGTTCAGCGTCTGTCTGGACATCGGCCTGGTCCTCGCGACGCCGATCATCATTTATCAGATCCTGGCATTCATCCAACCGCTCATGCGCGACACCACGCGCAAGTTTCTGGTCGGCGCTTCAGCCGCCACCGGTATCGTGGCGGTCGGCGGCGTACTGTTCGGCTACTTCATCGGTTTGCCCCAGGCGCTCCATTTCCTGCTCCACCAGTTCACCACCGTTCAGGTCCGGCCGCTCATCACCATCCAGTCGTACATGCAATTCGTATCCATGTATTTGTTCGGCTCTGCCCTAATGTTCCAACTGCCGCTCATCCTGCTGTTCATCAACCGCATCAAGCCGCTCAAGCCCAGCTCGCTTTTCAAATACGAACGACACATGATCGCAGCTTCGTTCATCATCGCCTTCATCATGAATCCTACACCAAACGTCGTCGACCAGCTGTTGGTGGTACTGCCTATCCTTGTCACCTACCAGATAGGCATCGCCCTCGTATGGACTATCAACAAGAATGGCCACACGGCCGACTGGCTGCAGCGCCTCCGCGAGGAAGACACAGCCCGCCAAGCCGAGCGCCAAGCACGTGCACTCGCGCCCCTAACCGAAGGCCTCCCTCCACTGCCCGACTTCATCGCCGAAGATCTTGAGCCCATATCCGCACCCGTATACGATGGTCAGCCTGTCGCACCATCGGCAGTACCAAGCAGTCGCCCCTACCAGAGCACGCTTGCTACCCCTACCCGCCGTAACTACGCACCACTCCGCAGTGGTGTCATCCAGTAGACCGGAAGACTTGACGCGCATGCTATGTGCGCTATAATTCTGTATAGAACGATAAAAATCGAAATCGTACAAAATAAAATCCAAAAGGTACCACTATGAAAGCACCCATCGCAGATCTACTGCAAAAAGAGGTTAGCCGCAAAGAATTTTTAGGCATGTCAGGTCTTGCCCTGGCCTCACTGCTCGGCTTCGGCACCGTCATAAAACTACTGACTGGTAAGTCGATTACCACGCACACCCAGACGCTGACGCCGAACACCTACGGCTACGGTGCTTCAGCCTACGGCGGCTTCAAGAAATAACCGGCATGTTCGGTAACGGCACCTTCAACTAGGCCTTCTCGCCTATATCTCGACTAAAATAAATAATCCTGGATTAACTCCAGGATTATTTATTCCGCTTCCTGCCGCCCCAGGAAGGAGCAGCCGGAGACTTCGGCTTTGCCGAAGCACCGCGCGTTGAGGGAACCTATCCCGGTTCCCTCAAACTGTTTACATCATGCCCATTCCGCCCATATCAGGCATGCCGCCTGGAGCGGTTGCGCCCTTCGGCTCAGGCACATCGACCACGAGTGCACCCATGGTCATTGCCGTACCGGCAATGGAAACAGCGTTCTGTACTGCTTGCTTGGTAACAGCAACAGGGTCAACTACACCCACGGCTTTCATGTCGACGAGCTTGGTCGGATCGTTCACGTTCACACCCTGACCAGCTTTGGCCTTGCGTACCTGTGGCAACCATTCGTCAGCATTTAGGCCGGAGTTGGTCATCAGGATACGGAAGGGCTGCTCAAGCGCGGTCACCAGCAGGCGACGGCCAGCGGCAACGGCATCATCAGCGTCATCGGTAGACACACCGGCAGACAGGTTCACCAGTGTTACCCCACCACCCGGCACAATACCTTCGGCCAATGCGGCTTTCACAGCAGCCACGGCGTCATCCACGCGGTATTTCTTTTCCTCGATCTCGGTCTCGGTCGCACCACCAACCTTGATGACGGCAACTTTGCCTTCCAGCGCAGCGCGGCGCTTCTCCAGGTTCTCTTTGTCGTATTCGCTCGTGGCGGCCAGTGCCTGTGTCATGATCTGCTTGGCACGGGCGTTCACTTCGGCGCTCGAAGCAGCACCCTCGATGATGGTCGTCTCATCCTTGGTCACGATCACCTTGCGGGCCGTACCTACCACATCCAGGCCGACGTTCTCGAACGTCATGCCACGGTCGTCGGTAATCACCTCGGCACCTGTCAGGATAGCAATGTCATTTAGGATGTCCTTGCGGCGATCGCCGAAGGCTGGAGCCTTCACGGCCACCGTGTTGAACACGCCCTTCAAGCGGTTCAGAATGAGCGTACCCAGCGCTTCGCCTTCGACATCGTCGGCAATCAACACTAGGTCTTTTTTGCCTGATTGCGCAAGCTTCTCAAGCAGCGGTAAGAACTCCTGGATGGAGGACACTTTCTTGTCAGTAACCACAATAGCTGGCTTGTCATAGACAGCTTCCATGCGGGCAGTGTCGGTTACCATGTAGGGGCTCACGAAACCACGGTCAAAGGTAAAGCCTTCCACCACTTCGCTCTCTAGCACCAGACCCTTGCCTTCTTCCACTGTCACCACGCCTTCGCGGCCGACTTTCTCGATAACATCAGCAATCAGGTCGCCAATCGTGGCATCGCCCGCAGAGATAGTTGCCACTTCGGCCACGCGCTTCTTGTTGCCCTGGATATCTTCAGCCAGGCCGTCCAACTGCGCCTCAACTTCAGCTGCAGCAGCTTCGAGCCCTTTACGCAGCAGCATCGGATTGTGGCCCGCAGCGATCAGCTTATTGGCTTCGTTCAGGATGTTGTAAGTCAGCACTGTTACCGTGGTAGTGCAGTCGCCAGCCACGTCGTTCATCTTGTTGGCAGCCTGCTTGATCAGCTCGGCTCCCACCTTGTAGCCCAAGGTCTCGTCATCAACGTCGGCGATTTCCACACCCTTGGCTACCGTTACACCATCGTGCGTCACACTCGGCCCGCCGTAACCCTTGCCAATCACCACGTTACGGCCCTTCGGCCCCATGGTCGTCTTTACCGCCTTGTATAAAATCTCTGCTCCGCCTAAAACGCGGCGGCGTGCATCTTCATCGTAGAATACTTTCTTGGCCATATTTCCTCCTACTTAACCGTCGCGATGACGTCCTCTTCCTTAACCAACACGTACTCAACACCTTCCACCTTGATATCGGTCTGGCTGTAACCCTTATAAATGATCTGGTCGCCGACCTTTACCTGCTTCACGTCTTTGCCCACGGCCACCACTTTGACCATCTTCGGCTTTTCCTGGGCTCCGCCGGGCAAATACAGGCCACTTGCGGTCTTAGTCTGTGCTTCTAACTCTTGTGCCACTACGTAATCACCGAGTGGGCTGATAGGTACAGTCATCTTATTTCCTCCCTTAGCAAATTGGATAAGCGTTAGCGCTCCCATGTAGCGAGCGCTAATCGCGTCAGCACTCACTATAGACGAGTGCTAATTTCTCGTCAACACCTGTTTCGGCAGCACCCTATCGCTTGCATTTTCCAAAGAATGATGTGACCATATTGCGTTAAAATGTAATATTTGCTACAGTTTAACAGTCCCGATGAGAGAAACGAGCCCGCTTTGTCTTCTGACAAAAAAGACTTCCTGGTACAGCTGCCGGCCCTGCCGACAGTCGATGGTGTATCCATCACTGAATGCACATACCGTCTCTCCGCCGCCGGCGAAGCGACAATCACCTACTCCTTCAGTTCCGAGAACCTGGGCACCATTAAGCAGGCTCTCGCACTGTTGCAGAATGTGGTGAAGCACGCCTGGAAAGAGGCAACCGGACAGCTCGAGATCGTCGTTTCATGCATGAGCGACGGCCCCGCCCGCAAGGTTGCCCGGCGCATCGCCGTGTTCCTGTTCACGCCAGTCAACGTGGAATCTCGCGTCACAAGCGCGCGCTCCACGCCACAACGTCGGTCAGCTCAGGGTAAACCCCCGCATTACCGTCGGCAGCGACACCAGCCGCACAAGGCAATCCGTCGTAGCTAGGCTTCGACACTGACTGGACGGCGCGCCTTTTTGGCGCTCCACGGGACAAGCGTGCGAGAATCGCGCGCCGTCCGGTCGCCGGATTCATCTACACACATGCAGCCCATGGCTCCGCCTTCCAGGCGTACAAATGTGTTAGTGAATCCGGTTTTTTCGTGTATAAACTCTGTTATCCAGGCAGTCTATTGTATTCAGCAGCGCAGCCAAACACTTATTTTTTGATTTCGGCGAGCAGTTTGCGCGCAACTTCGCGCTCATCCCAGGGCTGCTTTTCGCCGCCCATTGCACGGTAGTCCTGGTGACCCAGGCCCGCCAGCAGTACGGTGTCGCCAGCATTTGCAGCCACAAATGCTGCCCTGATCGCTTCCAGCCGGTCAGCAATCACCGTCGTCTTATCTTTGCCGCCTGCTTGCACGATTCCCGCATACACCGCCTCGCGGATAGTATCCGGATCTTCGGTGTAGGTCTCATCGTCAGTCAGATAAATCGTGTCTGCCAGCCGCACCACCACTTCTCCCATCGGCCCGCGTTTGGTCCGATCACGGTCACCCGTGGCCCCAAATACCGCTATCAGCTTGCCCTTGGTGGAACCGCGTAGTGCCTGCAGCACATTGGCAAGCGCATCGGGTGTATGTGCATAATCCACCACCACAGCAAATTTCTGCCCTGCGTCTACCGACTCCAGTCGTCCGGCCACACCCGGCAGTGCCGCGATCCCCTGCTCTATTTGTTTGCTCGTCAGCCCAACTGCCCGGCCCACGCTGGCAGCCGCCAGCGTATTGTATACATTAAACGCCCCTGGTAGTTTACTCACGATATGTAGCTGCTCTCCGCCCACGGCAATGTCGTACACAATACCGTTGCTGTCCATCCTGATGTTCGTCGCGCGTAGATCCCCTGCTTCCGTGCCATACATGATAGAGTTCTGGGTCAGCGCTGCAAAGCTTGCACCATACCGGTCGTCCGCATTGGCAATCCCTACCTGCAAGCCCTGCTTGTTGCGCTGTACCAGACGGAACAGCCGCTGCTTGGCTGCAATGTAGCGCTCCATGGTGCCATGATAATCCAGGTGGTCCTGGCTGATGTTCGTCAGCACCGCCACACTATACGGCACACCCCACGTCCGGAACTGTACCAGCGCATGGCTGGTCGTTTCCAGCACCAGCCATTCCACGCCTGCCGCTTTCATGGCCTTCAGCCGCTTCATCAGCAGCGGTACCGGTACGTTCGTCATGTGCTGGGTCTGCACCCGCACATCGTCACCTATCGCCCACGCCACGGTCGTCATGAGCCCCGTCTTACGTCCTGATTCCTGCAGCATCCGGTGCACCAAGAAACTGGTGGTGGTCTTGCCGTTCGTACCCGTGATGCCAATCACCTTCATGCCACGTGCCGGAAACCCGTACGCGCAGCTATAGAGCATCGCCTCTACTAGATGCCCGTAGGGTGCCAGCGTCTTAAACAAACTCCGCGGCACTATGGCCTTCACTATCTTTCGTATATTCATGCCCTTTAGTATACCTGGCGATCGTACAAATAAAATCAGCTACCGAAGTAGCTGATTTTATTTGTCGCGTGGATTCGCGCTATCTCTTCTTTTTACTTGTAAACTTGGTAAGCCAGTCGTTGAAACGGTTTACATAATTATCGCTCAGACGCTGGTTGCCAGGATGGCTTATGCCGGTACCGCCGTTATTCATCTCGTAAGTACCGTGTGGGTTGTTAGCAAATGCACTGTCATGACCAGAACCCATCGCGTATTGATTGGCAGCATGTTCCTGTGCACCGGTCAGATGAATGTGCTTCTGCGCTGCAAGTGCACCGGCAACCTCTTTGTCCATGCCACCGCCAGACGTAATGTGGACATTCGGGTCGAAGCCGTGTACCAGGTGTTGGTTGGCTTTGTTGGCAGCAGCTGCGGCGGTAGTGGCGGCTTCACCGGCGACAGATGGGATGTTCGTCAGGAGGCCATCCTTGGCACCCGAGCCACCATTAGGAGTTGGTATGACACTCGCGTGGTCATGACCATACTTATATGCACCATACACTGCGAGAGCGGTGGCCGCAACGCCCAGGACTGCTACGAGCCCTTTGCGCTTATCTTCCCTACTCAACTCCATACGGCCAACCGTATAACGGGCGTGCAGGTTATGGAAGGCGTCCCGCACACGACCGAAGACACCTTGCGGACGTAGGTTCGCAGCAGGAGGCAGAATCTCGCTAAGGTTACCATACACTCTGTCAAGGTCAGGGGTAGCAACAACGTCAGCTTCAGCACGACTAAACATCGGAGCTTCAGGTATAGCTGCTGGTGCATTGAGTCCTGCGCGGCCATTTGCAACGACTGCATCACCTAAACCAAGCCGCGCGGGGACTGGCTGCCGTACGCTACGTGAATGGCCATCATCAGCATCGCGCCATTCCCAGCCAGGAATGTCGTCATCAGGATCATGGCGATTCCTACGGCGGAACGGGTCGTCGTCATCATCGTCATCGTCAAGAGCCAGGTCAATATCGTCATCAGGGTTACCCAAGCTTGCGAAATCGCTTTCGCGGAAGCCATCAGGTTCAGGGGCAGCCTGGGAATCAGGGCCAGAAGCCGCCCTTTCGGCCATGATACGTTCAATGACGCTACGGTCACCGGTGCTGTGGCGGCCGGTCGGTTCGTCTTCGTCAGGAGCGGCGTGACGACCAGTCGTCTCTGCGGCAGGGGCAGCCTGTGGGGCCTCCAACTGTTCGACATGTGCCGTGTAGGCTTCGCGGTCGCGAGTATGCAGGTTGTTATCAAAATAGCCATCGAATTCGGTCCAGTCGCCGGTGCGCTCAGCCTCTGTGCGGGCCTTGTCCAAAATATCAACGGCGCTGTTCCAGTCGCTCTTCAGGGCGCCAGCAATGTTGTCCTGGCGGTCGCGGCGCTCGTGGGCACGGCGACGGGTGTCTTCGAATTCCTGTCGGGCTTCATCTGCAGCCTTTGTGGCAGCAGCTTCAATATCGTCAGCAGACAGGTCTGACTCTTCAGCCTGCAAACGTTCTTTTGTATCAAAATAGCCATCATTGTAAGCCTGCTGCTTATCAGCTTCGTAATCGACTTTGTTCAAGGTAGCGACGCGGTCAGCGTATTCAGTGGCCGCATGCGTGATCGGGTCAACCTGCGCAGCAGTACGAGCAGCTTGCCGTTCAGATTCGCGTGCATAGACATCGTCTACGACAGCCTTGTCGTGCAAGCGGGCCAGGTCGTCATCCAGCGAACGACTAAGGGCATCACCCGTCAGCTCATCGTCAGCAGCAGGAGCTTCAGGCGTGTTAGCGTAGCCGTGCGTCCGTGCCTGCTCATCAAAGTGAGCGCCGTTTGCGCTTACCGCGTCCAGCTGTTCGCTGAGTGAAGCATGAGCGCCGTGTGACGCTTCGACGGCATCACCGATTGCTGCCGGTGCAAGTTCACCGATGGGAAGATCTTCGATTGGTGGGTGGGGTGCTTCGACGCTCATTTGATTGATTCCTTGCTGACTTTTGCTTTTTTATTTTTGTTATCTGATAGCCATATCTTAGCAAAAAATAAGCTTTTTGTCAACTACTAGTAGGCAATTTCGCTACGTTGTCAAATTGTGCGTGTTATATTTTTTGCTACAATACAGATATGATTGTTTTGGGAATCGAAAGCAGTTGCGATGAGACCGCGGCTGCGATAGTAGAAGACGGATATAAGCTGCATAGCAACGTAGTGGCCAGCAGCATGGATCTGCACGCGGCGTACGGGGGTGTGGTGCCCGAGATTGCGGCCCGTAGTCACATCGAAGCCGTTATGCCGGTGATAACAGAGGCGCTGGAACAAGCCCGCATGGGCTGGGACGACATCGATGCGATTGCCGTTACCTACGGCGCTGGACTGGGCGGCTCCCTGCTAGTGGGCGTCCTGACAGCCCGAACGCTGGCCATCACCAAACAGAAGCCACTGTATGCCATCAACCATGTAGAGGGACATGTGTATGCGAACTTCCTGACGGAGACTGCCCTGCCCTATACTCTACCCACTAGGCAGCCTGAATTCCCCTTACTTGCTTTGATCGTCAGCGGTGGACACAGCCAGATCGCGCATTTTCGCGGTCATCACGACTACACGCTGCTGGGCCAGACTCAGGATGACGCCATCGGCGAAGCCTTCGACAAGGTAGCCAAGATACTGGGACTCCCCTACCCTGGCGGCCCAAGTGTCGAGAAAAAAGCAGCCGAAGGTGATGCGCACGCCTATAGCTTTCCTAAGGCGAAGCTATCCGGCAAATATGACTTTAGCTTCAGCGGGCTTAAGACGGCGGTTCTCCGTACGGCGCAGGCCGCCATCGGCGAGGACTTCACCTTTCCCAGTTCCGGCCTGGCAGAACGCCTGACGGACACCCAGAAGGCTGACATCGCTGCCAGCTT
The DNA here is from genome assembly GCA_035479715.1 of Saccharimonadales bacterium (SeqCode). Classification (GTDB taxonomy): domain Bacteria; phylum Patescibacteriota; class Saccharimonadia; order Saccharimonadales; family UBA4665; genus JAJZCD01. The sequence goes on from DATIIK010000014.1 coordinate 37,776, forward strand.
CGTACGCGTGGCGAACGAGACAGTGGTCGATAAGCTATTGGTTGCCTTCGACGAGTTTAAGCCGAAAACCGTGGTGATAGCCGGAGGCGTGGCTGCTTCCCCTCCCCTGCGGCAGCAGCTGGCGGAGCGATTGCCTATCGGCATTACCTACACCGACCGCAAGCTATGTACTGATAACGGCGCTATGATCGCTACGCTCGGTTGCTTTACCGCCATGCATAGCCGGCCAGCGGCTAACCCTTATGTATTGGATATCGCGCCCAACCTGAGTATGTAACTACAGGGGTGGACCCCTGTTACTGGAAATTGTGTTTCACGTGAAATAACAGGGGTGACAGAGCATTAGAACAGAAGCGTCTGGGCAGACGCTGGCACCCGGCTAACAGAGGTGATATACTGTTCCTATGGTTCAGTTTGGGCTGGTGCACGGTTTTATCCGCAATGCCGGAGGCGGAACAGTAAAAGACGGCGTCCCTCGGGGACTGTAATTTCTCTTTATCTGAAAATCTTAGCAACATCTTAAACGGAAACCTACACTATGCAATTACCAAAAGCATATGATCCTAGCGAATACGAGGCCGACATCTACGCACTCTGGGAGAAGAGCGGGGCATTTACGGCTGATCCGACCTCTGACAAAGAGCGGTTCAGCATCGCCATGCCACCACCGAATGAAACAGGCACGCTGAGTCTTGGCCACGCCCTGTTTCTGACACTCCAGGACATTACCGCCCGTTATCAGCGCTTACAGGGAAAGGACGTGCTGTGGCTACCCGGCACCGACCACGCGGCACTCGCCGTGAACGCCATCATCGAGAGGAAGCTAACCGAAGAGGGCACGACCAAGCACGAAATCGGCCGCGAAGCATTCTTGGCACGTACTCGCGAGTTCGTAGCCGGGAGCAGGGGAACCATGCTCGGACAGATGCGGGCCATGGGCGCCAGCGCTGATTGGAGCCGGCTGAAATACACCCTGGATCCGGCACTGACACGAGCCGTCGGTGAGGTATTCACCAAAATGTACAACGACGGGCTGATTTACCGTGGCCACCGGATCGTAAACTGGGATCCGAACCTGGAAACGAACGTGTCTGACGACGAAGTGGTCTACGAAGAGGAAACGGCCAAGCTGTACACCTTTAAGTACGGGCCGTTCGAGATTGCTACCGCGCGTCCGGAAACGAAGTTCGGCGACAAATACGTAGTGGTGCACCCTGATGACAAGCGGTATAAGAAATGGAAGCACGGCGATACCTTTACTGCAGAGTGGATCAATGGGCCGGTGGAAGCTACCGTCATCAAGGACGAATCAATCGATCCAGGGTTCGGTACCGGTGTTATGACCATCACACCGTGGCACAGCCATGTCGACTTTGAGATTGCAGAGCGGCACGGGCTGGACAAGGAGCAGATTATTGATTTTCACGGGAAACTGCTGCCTATCGCCGGTGAGTTTACAGGTTTGCCCATTGCCGAGGCGCGGCCGAAAATCGTCGAGAAGCTGGCCGCAAAGGGCTTACTCCTGCATACCGATGACACCTACGTGCACAATATCGCCCACAATGAACGGGGCAAGGGGATTATCGAGCCACAGATACGCCTGCAGTGGTTTATCGACGTCAATAAAGAAGTGGTGGAGTGGCAGGGCAAGAAGCGCAGCCTGAAGCAGGTACTGCAAAGTGTGATCCGTGAGGGTGATGTCGAGCTGATGCCAGGACGCTTTGAGAAGGTGTACTTCCACTGGATAGACAACCTGCGCGACTGGTGCATTAGCCGGCAGATCTGGTGGGGACACCGGATTCCGGCCTGGTACCGGACGGACACTGATGGCAAGCTAGAGACCTACGTAGGCCTGACACCACCGACCGACCAAAGCGAGGGCTGGAACGAATGGGAGCAGGACCCGGACACACTCGACACCTGGTTCAGCAGCGCGCTGTGGACTTGGAGCACGCTCATTGATCCAGCGTTAGCCGAAGATTATTCCTTGAGCCTGGAAGACCTGTTGCAGCGCAGTCCTGATTTCCAGGCCTACCACCCGACATCATTCATGGAAACCGGTTGGGACATTCTGTTTTTCTGGGTGGCACGCATGATACTTTCGACCACATACGCCACCGGGCAAGTACCGTTCAAGACGGTGTATCTGCATGGCATGGTTCGTGCGGCCGATGGCAAGAAGATGAGTAAGTCCCGGCCGGAAAGCATCATTGATCCACTTGATGTCATCGGGAACTACGGTACCGACGCGCTCCGCATGGCGCTAATCATGAGCGTTACACCTGGCAATGACCAGAACTGGCAACAGAGCAAGATTGAAGCCAACCGCAACTTCTGTAACAAGCTCTGGAATATTGCGCGCTACTGCGAAACTGTTCTGGGTGACAGCTACGTACCAGGCAAGGCGATAGAGCCGCAGACTACGGCCGATCATTGGGTGTTGCAAAAGCTACAACACACTACGGGCGCTATCGCCCGAGACCTGGACAACTACCAATTCAGTGAAGCATACGACAAGCTGTACCATTTCATCTGGGATGACGTGGCTGACTGGTACATCGAGGCCAGCAAATCACAGGAGAGCAGGGAACTGTTGGGATACGTACTGGAAAACCTCCTGAAGCTGGCACACCCATTCGCGCCGTTTGTAACTGAAACGATCTGGCAGACACTGTACAGCGATACCGACAGTTTGCTCATTGCCAGCAGTTGGCCGAAGGTGGCTAAAGCCGACGCTAAGCTTGCAGCCGACTTTGAGCAGATCCGGCGCATCGTGACGGAAGCGCGGGCACTTATAAAGTCCCTGGGGCTGGCCAAACCCAACCTGTATTACACCGATGTGCCGTTGCTGGCAGAAAACGCTGCGCTGCTGGGACGCCTGGCAGGCTTGGACAGTGTGCGCGAGGTAAGCGATGGTTCCGGCCTGCAGCTGACGAGCACGACGAGCCGTTGTTGGCTGGACGTGGACAGCAACACCCTCAAGACCTACAGCGATAAGTTGACTGAGCAGATTGCCGCCCAAGAGCGTGTGCTGACACAGCTGAAAGGACGCTTGGACAATAAGAGCTACGTCGCAAACGCGCCGAAGGCAATCGTGGAACAGAGCAGGGAACAGCTTGGTGAAGCTGAAGCAACGTTGGAGCGGCTGACCACGGAGGCACACCGCTTCGGCATAGCACAGGAATAGAGGGCAGTGGCGTAGTATAAAAAGCGGACCCCACGCCATTCGCGTAGGGTCCGCTTTTGGTTGTCAGAAAACAAAACTAATCGGCAGGCTGCAGGGCAGTGCTGACGTGCACGATGGATTCTTCGGGTGCATTGGGGTCGAAGCTCATGGTCTGCCAGCCGGCGCGGCTTGCGGCGACAAGATTGGCAATGTCGTCATCGATGAGCAAGATCTCGTGCGGCTCGGCACCGGCACGCTCGGCTGCGATACTGTACATCTCGGGCTCGGGCTTGAGCATGTGAACCTGCGATGAATCGACGATCGCATCAAACGCGACCTGCGGCAATGTACCGTTCCCCCGCATACGGTCGACCAGGGTAGGCATAGTGTTGGTAAGGATGCCGGCACGGTAGTTTTCGGCTACCCACTCGGTAAGCTCGGCCATACCGGGAGTGGCCTCGACGGCATTGAGGTAGTATTGATACCAATCAACCATCAGGTGCAAGCGCTCAGCCAAGATGGTGTTGAGCTGGTCGATAGACATGACGCCACGGTTGACCTCTTCGTTGTGCTGCCAGAAGATACCCTCTACCACATCGGTCGTCACACCGGCGTCGTCCGCAAGGTTGGCCAGCGCCTGCTTGATGCCGCGTACCAGGCAGCCGTTCATATCAAAATACACGAACCTGACGCCGTTCTTAGAGATCTTTTTGGCGGCAGCGGCTGGCTCATCGGGCACGGCTGGCTCCGCCTGAGCGGCGGCCAGTTGATACCGGTTGGGGACGCCCTGCAGAAGCTGGTCAAGGCTGACCCCCAGCGTAGCGGCGATATGCTGGATAGTGAATACTGACGGTGCCTTGATGGCACCCCGCTCGATTTTAGCGAGAGTAGAGTAACTGAGGCCTGACTTTTGGCACAGCCCTTGCTGTGTTAGACCCGCTTCGCGGCGTGCAACCTGCAGCACACGACCAAGCTGTTTCTCCTCGGAGACGACTCCACCCGATTCCATAGCCGTATTGTACCAGCTTGCGACGGCCTACGCTAGGTATTTCTGGCCGGAAACGGTTAGTTTCGAATGATCTAATGGTGTGACATCATCGCGCCGACGGAAAAGACCACAATGAAGATCATCACGAATGAAATACCGCCGGCAATAAGGGCGCTGCGGGAATTGCCAGAGCCCGACTGGCGCTGCACCATGGTGAACACCCACGTGCTGCCGCCCAATGCGAACACCAAGGCTATAACGAATCCGCTCATAGGTCATCCTCCATCCGCAGCCTGGCTGCCATAGTTGCTAGTTCCGCATCAGGAACAGTACCCATCGCTGGTGGTCTGTCCCAAAAATCTCCATCACCCGCGAAAGGAAAGACCCAGACATGGGCATGGGGCACTTCAGCGCCGGCGACATGGACGCCAACATAGTTCGGCCGTAGCACTTCGCGGATATGCCTACCGACCTTCTGCGTGGTAGCCATCACTGCCTGGTAGATTTCTGGGGATAGATCCCAGATAAATTGAACCTGTTGTTTAGGTACTACGAGCACATGGCCAGGATGTACCGGCTGGATACTAAGGAATGCGAACGTATCGGCGTCTTCATAAATTTTGTGACAGGGAACTTCGCCACGAATGATCTTGGTAAAAATAGAGTCTTGCATACTGCCCGCCCTTATCTGATACCTTTATACTACCATGCTTTCGGCGTGGCGGAGAGGGAGGGATTCGAACCCTCGATAGGTTTGACCCTACACACGATTTCGAGTCGTGCGCCTTCAACCACTCGGCCACCTCTCCGTATGAGAAGTATTGTAACAGATTGAGGGGGCGAGAGGGGAGGCTAGCTTTTTTGCATGTCATATGCTAGAATTACCCCTGTTGCATATGCACCCGTAGCTCAGCTGGATAGAGCGTTGGCTTGCGGAGCCAAAGGTCGTAGGTTCGAATCCTGTCGGGTGTACCAAAGCAAAAGCCCCTAGTCGGTAAGATTTAGGGGCTTTTGCTTTGGCCGATCCCCGGATATGAGCTCCGAGCCATGTATCTCTTCTGCTGTACAGGTGCTGGTTTGATACGATTATTCTCTACGACTACATTTGCAAAATGTGCAACATTGTGCTAATGTTTAAGTAGTGAACCACAACACCGAAACACAAAAAGCGCCCGCTGCTGATAAAGCACCGATCCCTATCGGCCCGTTTATGGGCGTGGAGATTGTGAACGACGCGGTACCTGACGGCGCAATGACCGGCGTACGGGTAGGGCCTGATGGACAGCTGGATTTCAGCCAAGCAGCTATCATCCGTATACCTGGGCAGCCATCCGCTGGCCATGATAAGACGTCCACTCCGCATGAATCTGACATACCGGCCGACAAGCAGGAGCAGGCACGACAGCGTCTGGACGCGGTACGTTCAGAAGCTCTGAAGGCGGGCGTTTCAGAAACTGAGCTAAAATCTTGGGTGAACATGGCTCGCAGCAATGACCGGCCCATGGACCGCAGGGTCGTCTTTCGGTCGGTAACGCGAGGTAGGGACCTGGAGCCAGAGCAGGCGCTAAGTTTTGTGCTGCGCTATGACAAAGAGACCACCCGGGCAGAAATGGCAACGCCGGTATTCCACTACCACCAGACGGGTGGGACAGGATTTGAAAATATCGTCAGGCATGGTTCAGTCATGTCGAGTGAGAAGCAGATAGAGGCAGGTATGACCACACAGAAGTCGGGTAGCAGCCGACCGGATGTCGTACAGTTTACCCGTGACAGTATCAATCGAAACAAGGAACTTGTGCCGGGTATAAGTATGGATGTGGATATGGGCAAGGGAGGCTCCGTAACACTGGTTTTTAATGAATCAATAATGGATGACCCAAGCTACGATGGCGCAACCCACTATCCTAACTTGCCTCAAGCTTCGCTTGACTATCTAGCCGCCGCTACCGTTGATACACCCGAGGAAATACCAGGCGCCCAGGCCACACTTGCGGCCGCGGGCAGGCAAGACATCCCGGTGCTTACGCGCAGGGAATGGATCAACCGGTACGCCTAGGATTCTGGGCAGCAATGTTCGTGACACCAGCCACTTTTTTGCATGAGTTCGTCGTCTGGTCAATACGGTACCTGGTACTTAGTGGCAGCTTTTAGGCTACTGCTGGTACTGACGGTGCAGGTAGGCATCGTAGGTTGTCATACCCGCGCACTGGGCTACGGTATGGCAGACCCCGCCGTCGTACTGTGCATACGCTAGGAACGCAGCTTCTTTCTGCCCCTGATCGTCCCCAGTAATATTTTCGTCGTACCCATGGATAGGATAGCCGATATAGCGGACAACAGGGATTGCTACCACGCCGCCAAAATGCTGCTGGTCGTATTGCGTAGCGGCAAGGGCAGCAAACCGGCCCGTCGCAATATGATCGCTGTGGTCGGGATAGCTGCCGCTCGGAACGGAAGCTTGGGTGTGGATTTCGGCTGGCTGATACGTGATCATCAGCGCGCTGAGCGCATCAACCAGCTGGGTGCTGCTGAAGCTGGACTGGCCATCAACAGTGTGGAGTGCGGGTAGGGTACCGGCGTACAGTTTCTGGAGGCTTTCGTTGTTGGAATCGGTAAAGCCACTACCTTGGATGCCGCCATCGGGCAGGTTGAGGAAGATCAGTGTCACCTGGTGGCTTGCACGGGGCGAGGCAAGTGTCATGTATTGGCCGCCTGCGAGCGCCAGGGTCTGCTGGTCCCAGACATTCGGAATGTGCAACATCTGGCTGTAGGCTGCCTCGACACCCAGCTGGCGGCTCAGCCAATAGAACTTATTGAATCCGCTATCACCGGCGGTCATAAAGACCGAGCGGACACAGTCACCCGCACGAAGTTCGTGAAGCAAATCAGGGCTGAGGAAGAGCAGATCATCGTCTTCATGTGCGACGATGTTCATGATAGTGGGCTGGGCGCAATCGGTATTCGCAAGCTGGGCAGGCTTGACAGGCAACAGGGAGGCCTGGGGTATCTGCGCGGCAGTAGGAGGAGGGCTCGGGTGAGCGCCCGTATCATAGAACAGTACGGCCTCCTGAGGTTTCGCAAGGGAACCAGCGATGACCTGGATGGAATTAGGTCGGCCGTAGGCCGTCGTGACCTGCGGTAAGCTGCAGGCAGGATAGCCCGTGATGCTGCGCTCGAACGAGATAAGATATGCGAAGCGCGTACGGCCGAGGTCCGGTTGCCAGGCGCCGCTCGTGAGGGCGGCGGCAGGGAGCGTGCAGTTGCCGAGCGGCAGGGCATCCAAAGCATTATGCGCAGCCAGTTTGATGGGCAGTACCCGCCAGTAATCACCAACGATAGTGTGGGTACCATGACGGTTCAGGAGCTGTACGATAGACTCATTGCGGCTCTCGAGTGACGCATATGTTGCTTCCTGGTGATGCGCGGTCGTATACGAGACAAAGGCCGCGAGCACGACCAAGCCAGTGGCTGCCGTACCGAAGTGTACGAGCGTACGGTGTGAGTGGGGACTCCAGCCCCGCAGGAGCGTGACCACGCCAATGACCAGAGCGAACAAGCCGATGCCAAGATAACGGGCATCGACGGCATAGTAGTGGTTGGTGGCTATGTACAAGCCAGCTGCCACCACTGTGGAACTAGCCAGCGCGACCGTCAGTTGGAACGCCAGTGAGCTATGGATGTGGTCACGTACCGTCTGCTGCCGGATATAGCCATAGAAATACCGGACAAGTAGCGCCAAAGCCGCCACACTAACGCAGGCAACCACAAAGCGGACGATTCCGGAGAAGGTAGCGACCGCATGGAGTACATCGTGGGGCAAGCTGCCTAGTACACGGTTATCGTAGGCGGGATTCGCTCCGAGATTCGTAAATAAGCCGGTGGTTCCATAGATGGTCCCTAGGATGATGTCCTTTGCGCCGCCTGCGGCCGTATATGGCGCGAGACTCTGCCCGGCAACTATTCCCGTGATATGTACACGCGCGATACACGCCACTATGCCAGCGGAACCGATAGCAGCCAGGATTCCACCCACGAACCACCGCACCGCCATCGTTACCATTCGCCAGTCCCGTAGTAAGGATGCAGCCACCAGGACAATGCCAGCGCCACCGAGGCTCAGTCCCAGGAAGAGCTTATCGCTCGCAACGAGCACGGCCAAGAGCACTATGCCGCCCGCGAACCACCAACTGCGCAGACGTCGCGCCTTTAACAGACACAAGAGGGCACCGATGTAGACAAGGTATTCGATATTACGCGTGGTAACCATTGCCATGTTAACCGGCAGTAGGCCACCAGCATATGGCTGCGCCGGTACCAGCAGCAGCATGGCCGCAAGTATCAGATACTCGGTTGCTAGCACCTGTGGGCGACGCTCGATACATGCCAGCAACAGCATCAAGCCCACCACTGTAATGAGCACTAGGCCTATGGTGGCCAGAGCCAGGCTGGAAGCGCTTACTCCTAGCATACCCAATAGTGCAAAAAGCGGCCATTTCAGGAGGAAAGTGTGCGCTGCTGGGAAGCGTGCGGCGTGGAAGGTGTGGTAATCGCTGAACATGTACGGATCAGAGAGCTGGTCGGCATTGTGGAGCTGTACCCGAGACCCAAGATATGCCCAAAAAACAGTACTGATGACCAGCACTGATGTCGTCAGCAGCAGATATATCTGGACAGGGCCAGACCGACGAAGGAGCCGGGAAAACCGCTGGTTTAGCAAGCTCCACCGCGTACTGAAGTATATGGCCAGGTACGTGAGGTTATCCATGTGATCCTTTAGGCAATCGCCCTTTGGCTGTTTTGGAAGATCCTTGTTTTGTACAGATAAAAGTTCCAGATGGTAGTGATGGCAAGAGCTATGGTTCGGGTGAATACCGCAGGCAAGTGGCGTTCAAACAGTTTGGTCAACAGGAGGGAAAAGCCAAGGTTCCACAGGATGAGCAGCGCGGTCGCAGCCATCTGGGGAATAAGGATTCGGTGATGCATGCGCGTATCACCGAATGTGACCAGCTTTTGCAAAAAGAAGGATACTAAAGTTCCTAGACAGAAACTGATGGCGACAGCCCATACCGGACCGGCACCCAAGCGTTGAGCGACGACGATAACAGCCAGTTCAAATGCATAGACACTACCGCCGATCAGCAAGTAACGTCCAGCTGGACGCTGCAGCTGCCGCCCCATGCTATGCATTGTGGATGTCCGCTTTTGAACGGTCGGCGTCAATTACGTAAAGCGGCCGGTTTTGCGCCTCGGTGTGGATGTGGGACAAGTACAGGCCTATGATGCCCTGCGAAACAAGCAGTATACCAATAAGGAACAGGGTGAATACCATCAGATATGCCCCACCGGTAGCATGCAGATGCAACGGGTCCCCAAGCAGGGCATTGGCCAGCATCCCGAGACCGAGCAGAGTCGATGCCGGCAGCACCACCGCACCGATGTAGGCAGTAATATACAGGGGAGAAATGCTGAGCGACACGACACTGTCGATTGCAAGCTTGATAAGCTTGGCAAACGAATAACCGGCCCGGCCCGCAATACGGGCGTGCGCCCTAAAGGGAATATAGACCGGGGTGTAGCCAAGCCAATCGATCAGGCCGCGGGTGATGCGGTTGCGCTCGGTGATGCGGACAAAGTCCTGCTGTACCGATTGGTCGATCAGGCGAAAATCGGTAGCTCCCGGTACCAAATTAGCGCCGGCGAAGCGGTTGAACAGGCCATAGAATACCTTTGAGCCATAGCGTTTCAGGACACCCTCCCGCTCATTGGACAAGCGCAGGCCCACTACCACACGAGCGCCGGCCCGCCATGCAGCGACAAAATCAGGTATACGCTGGACGGGGTGCTGGCCATCCGCATCAAGCGTCAGGATAGCTGTGCCGCGGGCAGCATGGATGCCGGCCGTAGTGGCGATCTCCTTACCGAAATTGCGCGTCAACACAACTAAGCGGATCATTCTGGTCTGCTCCTGCAGCCCATGCAGCACTTTGACGCTCGCATCATGACTGCCATCATCCACAAACACTATCTCGTAGGTCGTATGCAGCCCATCCAGCACTTCCATCAGGGAAGCGTAGAAGCGTAGAAGGCCGGCAGCTTCGTTGTACACCGGCACAACTACCGAAAGCTCAGGTGTAGTTATGGTAGCCATCTTCGTTATCTAGCAGTATATCAAGCGGCAGGATATTAGGCCACTTACGCGGACAGCTTGCGGTGCAGCCGCAGGTAGTAGAGGCTGCTCGCGGTAACAGCGGTCAGCATCACGGGGATAATGACATCACCGGGGCCGGTATTGGCAAGTTCGGTAGGAGCAGCACCTTGGGTGGTGGTCGGCGTATTCGCAGCCGATTGCGTAGGTGTCGAGGTACCTGCGTTGGTATTTTGCGTGGCAGAGTTGCCATTGTCCGTGCTACCTGATGCATCTTTCCCGTTATTCTTGGAAGTGTCGTTGCTCTTTTTGGAGGGGCGGTTCGTATCCGTAGACTGCTGGGTCTTGAGACCCGTACCGGTCTTATTGCTTGTATCGTCACTGCGGAAAAAGATGAGCCATGCCAAAAACCAGACAATGGCAATAACTACCACAGTCGCTATGATCATCAGGGTTACCCGGCGCAGTGCAGCGGCACGATCGGCCGTATCATCGTACATAAGTTTTAGCTACCTCTTACTGTCAATACAATAATACCCCTTTTTTAGCGTTTGTGCAAAATAATGGGGAAGTGCGATTTAGAAGCGGATCTTGCGCATCAGACTATCGATCGCATCAGGCCTGTGCTGCTCAGAAGGCATGACCATGCTCAGCAGTTCAATCACCCGGTCCTCTACTTCTGGAATAACGTAGAGGGTAGGAGTGGGCATGAACCGTTTGAGCGGCCGCAACGCCACGCTCACTACATCCGCATCATGTGTTACCGAGAATGCCTTGAAATCGTGAAATTCATACACCTTATTGCCGACCTGGACGCCAAACGTATTCAGATGGTATTGCTGCTGGCGTGGCTTACGGGACGCATACACTGCAAAGGCAACGATGGCCAACACGATGACAATCGCAGAGAAGAGATCTTTGAGTAGGAAGTAAGCTCCGGCAGCAGCCAGTACGCCCACGCCAAGCAGGGAAAGATACCAGTTGGTACCTTTGTGGTTGTCTACAAACTCTGTCGCCGTCCACATGACATCCTCGTCCTGTGTCTGCGTCGAAGCATGGTGCGTAGCATCAGACGGATCGGGCGCCGGTTTATACAACGAAGGGGCTGGCTCTTCGGGTGGGACAGAGGCAGCAGGTTGCTGCGGCATCGGCGCAGGTGTCGGATCTGAGGGCTGCGGCGCGGCAGGGGCTGGCGGCGTAGGGGCAGGAGCGGGAGCTTGTGCAGCGGCAGGTTGCTGCGGTGCCACCACATTCTGGGCATTTGCGGAGTCCGCAGGCTTTTGATCATCATGAGGCACGATGAGCTGCCCTGGCTGCATATCAGTCATAAGCGTATTGTACTACAACTATCCGATGCTTCGAGGCAAAACAATAAAAAAGACCTGAGAAAATCTGCAGGTCTTTTTTATCTGGCGGAGAGAGAGGGATTCGAACCCTCGCTGGAACTCGCGCCCCACTAACGATTTAGCAAACCGTCCCCTTCAGCCACTTGGGTACCTCTCCAGGTAATGAGACAAACCATTTTGGTTTTTCTCATCGCGCCGGGCGAAAAATGTGATTTTCGCTCGGGCTGCTCTTTTCCGGCCAGTGGTTAGCCGACTACACAAGCAATGTGTACGATTTTAACAGATACATTGATCTGGCGGAAGGGGTGGGATTCGAACCCACGGTACCGTTGCCGGCACGACGGTTTTCAAGACCGTTTCCATCGACCACTCGGACACCCTTCCACGGTAGATACAACAGAGGTGATTATAAACGAAAAGTGGAGATAAGGCAAAGCTTGCTTTGGTTTATCGAGCATCAAGTTTATATCGAAGATATACCAGCCTGAGATGGTTTTTCCTAGGCCTGCGCAAAGACGATCGCATCCACCCTGCGGGCGCCGGCTTGCAGCAACATATGGGCGGCAGTTTCGAGCGTGGCGCCGGTAGTGAGGATATCGTCCACCAGCACTAGATGGCGTCCCTCGACGGCCTCCGGCCGGATTGCATAGTAGGCGCCGCTCAGTTGGCTCAAGCGACGCGTGCGTCCGGAGCCTACCTGATGAGCCTGTCCACGTCGGCCGAGCAACCGTGCGCTCCGACGGCCCGTCTTTTGCGCAAGTGCACGTGTGAGCAGGGCAGTGTGATCATAGCCACGTGCCCGTACCCGGCTGGAAGCCGTCGGTATAGATACAAGCACGGCCCCTTCGGGCAAGTTGCCGGAGAGGGCGCTGATCAGACGGGCAATTTCGCCCGTGCCGGCTTGTGCACGCTCATACTTGATGCGGTGCACCAGATCTTTTGCAAGACCGTCGAATTCATAGCCGACCACTACCGAGCGGAGCGGCGTAGTCGGCTGGCAGTCGGCACACACGCTAAAGCCGAACGTGGCCCGCTTACAGCGGTAACACCTCGGCACTACCGTTTCGAGCCCCTGGGCACAGCTATCGCACAGCAGCACGTCCTGTTCGGTGCCGCAGCCGATGCAGCTAAGCGGGGCAAAAATACGCACCACCTGTTCCAAAATGCTCATGTTGTAATTATTCCGTTGTAAATCTGTGTAAGCTAGCTTGCACGCTGTTAGCGGAGTAAGCTATACTGACTTTAACACAAAAAGGCAAGAAGCAACGTAAGCCCGGACGGAATAAGAGAAGGGCGGAGGGTAACAATTAACGCTATGGCGCGACGCAACCGCGACGATGATTTATTACTGGAAGAAGATGAGCTGACCGCAGCCTTTTTGGGTGACGACGATACTGCCGTGCCAGTAGCGGCAGACGACCAGCAGGCGATGCCAGCAGCCGGTGCTCAACCAACCGATGAGTGGGAAGATGAGGAAGCTGTATTACCTGGACAGCTTGCTGTTGATGTATATGAAACCAGGGAAAAGCTGGTAGTCAAAGCTCGTACTGCAGGCGTGAACAAGGGCGACCTTGATGTCAGCATCGCTGATAACACGCTCAGCATTCACGGCACGCTTTCTGCTGGCACTGATGACCAGGTAGAGAACTACTTCGTACAGGAATGTTACTGGGGCGAATTCAGCCGCAGCATCGCATTACCTGTGCCCGTAAAGGAAGAGGACATCGAAGCAGTTCTGAAAGATGGCGTGCTCACCATCAGCTTTACAAAGGTCAAGCAAGACACCGTCAAGAAGATCCAGGTCATCTAATCTAGGCTCTCCTGAGAGGTTCTTGTGTAAAACCGCTACTGACGTAGCGGTTTTTGCTTAGGCGCAAAAGAAGTCTGCGCGCAGTATGCCCTTGAATTCCACTTACAAAAAAACACCCCTTGGAAGGGGTGTTTTGGATAGCTGAGGCTTTCTACTTAGGTAGTCTGGGTAACCTTGTTCAGGACGAACTGGACGATGAACTGCGCCAGTGCAACGATAACCAAACCGATCAGTGCGTAGATGATGGTGTTCTTGGCGCCACCGACCTTGGAGCTGTCACCGCCAGAGGTGATGTAGCGGAAACCACCGAGGATGATCATGATGACAGAGACCACACCTACTACGATAGAGAAGATGTTGATGACCGTAGTAACGATACTGTTGACTTGGTCAGTACCACCCGAGGTGTCCGCACAGCTACCGCCGCCGTCGACCGACAGTTTTGTGGTTGCACCACAGAGGTTGCTCTGGATGTCGGCTGCCGCGGAAGCCATGGCCGGAGCCGCAACTGGAACAGCTACTAGGGTAGCGGCGCTCAGGAGGCCCACGATAAGGTTACGCATGTTCTTGAACATTGTTGGATATTCCTTCCTTTTTGCTATAAAGCTTAACTCAATTTATACCATTAGATCGTGCAGCTGTGCAAGCATGAGCGTAATGTCTGCTATCTACTTTACCTTATTCAGCACAAACTTAACAATCGCCTGTGCAAAGAAGGCGACTACCAGGCCGACAATAGCGTACATAAGGCTGTTTTTGGCACTCTGTACCTTGCTGCTGTCGCCACCTGAAGTCACATACTTGAAGCCCGAAACCATGACCATAATGACCGCTGCGATACCGACGACGATGCTGAGCGTACTGATAACGACCGTCACGACGCGATTCAGGCTTACGCCATTTGCTGGCTGTGATCCGCAACCGTTACCGGCGCCCAGAGTAGAGCAGACCTCTGATTTCGGCGAAGCATAGCTTACCGCCGGCACCAGTACGGTAGCGGCACCACTCATGAGGAGCATCAGCGAAGCGATAATAAGTCGGATACGTTTCATAGTTATTCCTTATAAACCTTTGATTACAAATATGATGATGCCCTCGGCGGCCATGATGATGATAAGGCCGACGGCGGCACCGATGATAGCCTGGCGCGCACTGGCAGCTTTTGATGCGTCGCCATTAGACATGATGTAGTTAAAGCCAGACACCAGCAGGATAATGACCGCCGCGATACCAGCCAGTGTTGCTATGACCAATGAGGCTTTCATAAGGATGCCGCCCGAGCCGGATACGGGATCCTTGCCGGTCTGACCACAGGCTGCGGCCGCC
>DATIIK010000015.1:0-50368 GCA_035479715.1 Saccharimonadales bacterium (SeqCode)
CGCCGTAACATCGATACAACCGCGGATGTCCTTGCTGTCTACTACAGTGTTTGCGGTGGAGATATTCATATCGCCGCTCACGACGGTCAGACTGGTGCCAGCAGGTACACCAGTACAGGTTGCGTCAGGGTACTTGGGAAGGGGGCATGCTGAGCCTGTGTTACCGCCGGAAGTTGAGCCAGGTCCTGTACCAGTCCCTGTTCCGCCGGAACCAGTACCACCGCCTGTGGTCGTACTAGCAGGTGTCGTTACTGATGCGGACTGCGACAGCACAGAGCTCAGGCCGTTACTGTCCATACCAAGTACCTGATAATTGTACGTGGTGCTGGCAATGGCCGTGCTGTCAGTGTATGTAGTTGCCGTACCGACATCTGCCAACTTGGTTCCATTACGGTAGACCATATAATGTGCGATCGGGCTGTCACTGACACTTGCCTGCCAGCTTACTGATACACTCGTGCTACTCTGAGCCGTAGCTACTACGCCGGTCGGTGCCGCAGGAGCCGGCTGGGAATTAAGCAGGCTGGTAGAAAACAATACATCAACCCAGAAATTGTCCCCATCGCCATTTTGCGCTGGGTATGAAGTGCCTGCAGTATAGGTAAATACGCCATTCGGCTGGCCTGACCGTTCGCGCAGTGCGGTCAAGTGTCCATTCGTAAGGGCCATTTTGTTGAAATAGTTGTTGTTAATCGAGAAGTGCCCCTGTGGTGCATGGTACGAAATCGTGTACACGGTACCGGAAGCAACACTGACCGGCTGAGCAAAGTTTGCTGTTTGCCAACCACTTGCCGACTCGCCAGTAAACGTTACGCTCGCGAGCAATTTGCCACTCTTGTCCCACAGGCTTCCTGTATGTGTACCTTTATTCAGGGCGCTCTTGTAAAAGCGGACGCCCGTTACGTAACCTGCGACATTAGACTTAAAACGAACACCCAACTCAATACTGCCATTCTCACCACTATCGATAGTCTTTGGCAAGGTGCTCGTACTCCATAAGCTGCTGGTCGTGGTTGCAGCCATCGCCAAGAAGGCGCTGCCACCGCCGATAACCATGAACACCAGAACAACGATGGCCGGTTTGGCGTAGGTTCCCGACAAGGTGCGGCCGAGCCATGATTGTTTCTTTTTGGGTCTACTATTACTACGGACTATTGGTCTTTTAGCTACAGCCATGTGTTTCCTTAATTTTAAAGCTTACTTTAAGTAAAGCATAAGCCCTTTAAAAAATATACGTGCTCCGCACTTGGATATGCTACTGAGACCCAGTCATAGATAGGGGGGTTATTTTTTTGTTATGACGTAGTGATGCTGCAGATAGATAAGCTGACCGATGTGCTCCTGCAGTTGGTATTGTTCGGTACTGGTAAGGGGCAGTAGAGCGGCAATCTGTTCAAGTGAAGCAGCCAGCATCTCAAAATAATCACCTGACGCAACCAGCGCCTGTGCGTGGAGCGCCTCAGGATTCTTGGGCAAGTCACGCAGCCAGAGTGTGCCCAAGTCGAATGAGTCCGTCATGACCAGATCGGTTGGCCGCAGTGCATACATGGTTGCATTCATAGAAGCTGCTCCAATATGCTTGCATGGCCTTCAGTAGTAATAATAAGATGGTCAAGCAGATCGATACCTAATATCTTGCCTGCAGCAATGAGTTGACGTGTCGTCTCTAGATCTGCAGCACTTGGGTCCAGACTGCCCGAGGGATGATTATGGGCGATGATGACAGCTACGGCGCCATACTCTACAGCCGGCTGGAAGACCTCACGGGGATGTACGATGTTGGACGTAAGGCTGCCTATGGATATGATTTCGTCGTGGACGACCTGGTGCCTACTACCCAAGTAGAGTCCTCGCAGCTGCTCTTTGCTGTTCTCTCCCATGCTACGGAAATACTCGAATGCCTGTGCTGGTGTACGGATTTCTGCTGCCCGGCCACCCCGTGCTGTCGCATATGCCCGACGCCCGAGCTCGAAGGCCGCCATCAGCTGGCACGCCTTGACGAGCGGGATATCGAGTGTCCGTGCCAACTCCGCGGGCATCTGTTTTCGTAAGACCATATGCTCGCCATATTCCTGAAGCGTGCGCCGGGCCATGGAAAGTACGCCTTCTTTGCGCGTGCCCACACCCCACAGCACCGCTACCAGTTCGGCTTGACTCAGATGATCGACCCCGGCTGCCAGCATCTTTTCGCGCGGACGCTCATCATCGGGCAGGTCCTGTACGCGCAATATATACTCTGCTTCATCGAGCAGCATGTCATGTGCTGAAAGCTGATAGTTGGCTGGGTGTGCGGTTTGCATAAGCCCATTATAAGCACGCATCGCTCCAAACAAAGCACTTTGTTGCTAAAACTACGTTATTTATAGGGGTGATTATTTATCTATGATCCGCACTGAGTATCAGTAATCGACCTTGATAGGACGTAAGGCCAGACGCCGGATCCAGCGCCAGAACGGTTGAGCCTCTTCCAGGCCGAACAACCCGGAAATGGCAAAGTGGGTCAGGAATGTCACAAACGTAATGATGGCAAATTTGCTGCCCAGGGTTACGAGGCCTTTGTCGTTTAGGCCAAGTGGGACAAATCCGACGGTGATATATCCTGCCACCAGGCTAAAGCCCGTTACCGATATCGTACGGAATACGCCGCTCCAGAAGTTCCTATCGAACAGCTTAGGATCACGCAGGACCATTATGAACCCTAGAATACAGACTTCCACCGCCGCCACGATCGACTGTGCTGTCGCGAGGCCCTGCAGCCCATAGCTGGTGGGGCGGCCGAGCCAGAACGCCAGCACGATGTTGAGCGAGATAGCAAAAACCGACACATAGAGCGGCGTCTTGGTATCTTTCTGGGCATAGAACCAGCGGGACACAAGCGCATATACGGTACGAAAGAAAATGGCGGCTGTCAGGAAGCCGAAGACCAGAGCGATCTGATTGGCGTCCTGTTTGAAAATAAAGCGTGCCAGGTAGCCCCGCGCAAAGAAGCTTACTACTACGACCGGCATGGCAATCCAGATGATAAGCCGCAGATAGCGTAAGAAATCCGACCGGAACAGGTCGCTCCGCCCGTGCGCCAAGCGGTTGTTCAGCCGAGGGAACACTGCCGTTGAGATAGCCGTACCGATCAGCAGGATCGGCGCCAGCTGCAATGTGTACGCATTACTGTAATAGGTGATACTACCCGCAGGCAGCTTACTTGCCCGGTTAATTTCAACGATGGATTCAAGCTGGTCGATTCCCTGGTCAAGACTCCGGGCCGGCAGCTGGCGGAGCACCGTACGAAGATCCTTCTTGGTCCAATTTATATTTGGACGCCATCTGAAGCCGGTGCCATAGACGCCTATAAGTACGATACCCAGCTGCAGCAAGGCCCCGACCAATGCACCGATGCCCAAGCCAGTGATGCCGATATGTCCCGGACCACCACTATGATGTGGCGCCTGACTGAATACCATAGCCGCCAGGATGATACTTCCGTTATAGAACAGCGGAGCCGAAGCGTAAAAAAAGAACCGGCCGAGCGACTGCTGCGTAGCCGCCAGGATTCCTGAGATAGTGAATAACAGCGGATTCAGACACAGGAACCGCATAATGACAATCGCATCATGCTGATGCGCCGGTGGCAGATCCTGGCCGACTACATACTTCACCAGCGGTTCTGCGAATGCAAAGATGATTACCCCCACTATGACCATGGCGATACACATCAGGTTAAGCAAGCTGCTGACCAGCTCCCACATACCTTTGCGGTCATTTTTGGCAAGATGATCCGCCAGGACCGGCATCAGCGCGACACCCAGTGCCCCCGCGGAGATAGTAAAGAAAAAGAAGTCAGGAATCGTGAATGCGGCAAAGTAGCTGTCGGTACTATGTGCACCGACTGCTGGAAAGTTTGCGTTCACCAGGGTGGTCCTCAGGAATCCAAGCCCCTGCGCGAGCATTGACGTCCCCACCAGCAGCAGAGCCGCACTACCGAGGGATATACGTTTGCGGGTACGGGGGATTTTCATTACCATGAGCTTTCCCTAGTATAGCTTGCTCCCGCGCACGAAAACAGCCATTTTATATCTGTTCCAAGGCTCTTTGCCACGGCGCGTAGACTTATCCACTATTTGAGGTGGATAACCCCTTCTTCAAGGTCACGGACCTGAGGCCCGGCAGGAGTAGTTGGAGCTGCTGAATCGGACTGTGGGGGCGCTGAAGGCGGTATGGCGGGCCGTGCGGGCTGCGGCGCTGGGGCAGATGCAGGTTTGGGAGACTGCGGGGCCTTCTTGGGCTCCTGTTTCTGCTGCGGGCTGTCAGACGACGCAGCCGTCGCTGAAGTGGTAGGTGCCATGCTTTCATCGCCTGTCTTCTTGCGCTTACGGGTCCGCTTGCGTTTGCGTTTCGGCTTCGTACCTCCTATCGCATCGGCATCTGCGGCGATCTGGCTCAGGATGGCCTGCGACAACACTGCAGCAGGTGACCTTTTGAGCGCGGAGGCCACCTTGCGTGTCAGCGGCTCAGCCGGTGCAGGCACAGGCCTTGTAGCCGTCTGAGGCTGCGGGGCCTTTGGCACCGCAGCTGGTGCGGGCTTCGGCGCTGGGACAGGCACAGGTTTGGGAGGCTGCGGGGCCTTCTTGGATTCCTGCTTCTGCTGCGGGCTGTCAGTGTTATAGCGCTCTGCCATGTATCGTTCCAGATAATCACGGCTCTGGGCATACTGCGCACGTGAATGCGCTATGATCTGCTCAGTGTAGTCGGTAGTAAAGGCGGGCAAGTTGAGGCTGATCGCCGAGAAGGCCGGCACTTTCTCGCCGCCGATGGTCATACTGATGGCAAAGTGGCGGTTATGCATGTGCACCAGGTCGTGCTCCTCGAACTTCGGTTCGAAGTATTTCATCATGATCCGAGCGTCATCTGCGCTGGTACGGAAACTGATGATGGAACCGACGTTACCAAACACCGCGTCCTTCACTTCCTGCATCATCTGGGCGGTATATTGGTTGGCCACCGTCAGGTTCAAGCCGTATTTGCGGGCCTCACTTAGGATCGTCTCGAAACTATCGGTGGCGAAGTTCTGGAACTCGTCCACGTAGAGGTAGAATGGTGTCCGCTGCTCACCCGGGACATCAGCCCGGGACATCGCCGCCATCTGCACTTTGGTCACCAGCAGCGCGCCTAGCAGTGCAGCATTGTCCTCGCCCACCAGGCCACGACTGAGATTGACGATAAGGATTTTGCGCTCATCCATGATCTGCCGGATGTTGAAGCTGCTTTTGGGCTGGCCGATGATGTTACGCACCAGCGGGTTGGCCGTAAAGGCACCCACCTTGTTCAAGATCGGTGCTACAGCCTCGGTCATGAACTTATCGTTCCAGCTGGCAAACTCGATCTGCCAGAAGTTGCGCACCACCGGGTCGATGACATAGGTCAGGACCTCGTTCCGGAACTTCTTTTCCGTCAGGATGCGGGTGATGTCGAGCATGGTGGCATCAGGGTAATCAAGCAGCGCTAAGATGCTATAGCGCAAGATGTATTCCAGGCGCGGACCCCAGCTGTTCTCAAAGATACGCTTGATGACGCCGATCAGTTCGGAACAGGTATGCGTCTTGAGCTTGCTGTCGTAGACTTCCAGCGGGTTGAAGCCCATCGGAAAGTCGGTATCAGCTGGATTGAAATAGACGACATCCGCCGCCCGCTCAGCCGGAATTCGCTTGAGTACGGCCTGCGCATAGTCACCATGTGGGTCGATGACCGCAAAACCGTAGGGACTATAGATATCGCTTATGGTAAGCAGCTCCAGCATACCAGACTTACCGGTACCGGTCTGACCGATGATGTACAAATGCCTTCCGCGATCGGACCTCGGCACACCGAACATAGTGTTGTGGCCACGGAAGTTGGTAGCAGCAATGGGACTCAGCGTATCACGGCTGTCTTCGGTTATCAGCGGCAGGTTGGCCGGCGGCTCGGCCGTCTGACTGGTTGCCCACAGGATGAACGGTGTCTCCACATTAGTGTGCGGCAGGTGGTACAGGGTTGCGACCTCTTCGATATTGCATATGAACCCAACCCGGTTAAATGCCCGGGAGCGGTAATGAGCCACCAAGAATGGATCATCAATGACCCGCTTTGTCTCGAATCCGTTCAGGTACGTGCTGTTGAACTGCTTGTAGCTGGCAATGATCGACTGCATCTGCAGCTGTGCCTGTTGGGCCTGTGTGTTGCCACGATACACGATACGCACCTGCGTCTCAAAGGCCAGCTTCTGGCTTTTGTCCTGGGCGGCGCTGGCACGGGTCGATTCATAATCGCTCAGTTTTACTGATTCTGTTTTTACCTCCGGTGGCGCCCAGAGTGCGCTGAGTAGCCCTGTAGTTGTAGTAGTCGTACCGTTCTTTATCCCAGAAATATACTTTTCACTGGCCTTGTGCCAGGCACTGGGAGCCGGCTTGACGAGCATCTGTACCCAAGCCTCTTCGCTTTCGCTGAATTTTGCCAGTGTGGCAGTAATCGCGGCCAGCGGGTCAACCTCGAAGCTCTGGAACGTCTTGATGGGCAACGCGTTGTTGCCAACGAACTTCAGTTCCGTAACCAGCTGGGTCGTGAACGTATCTTCTGCCCGGTACATCGCATAGTCTTCTACTTCGCTGATGTGCACCGTGGGATATTGGGCGTAAATCTGCTCTTCCACATAATCTTTCAGGTAGTTGGGCACCCACACGTAGAAGCCGATGCGTTTTCCACGCACAGCTATCTCAAAGCTCAGCCGTTCACGGAGAGCGGAAGGCTTTAACAAACCCCCCTTCTGGGGGATGGTGAGCAGGCCATGCAGGCTGGCAAACATCTGCTCTGCCGCAAGCTCTTTCTTATCGTTCGTCCGCGGCACCTGCAGGAGTAGCACGACCCCAGTATCGTCGTGGCCTTGAGAAGAATTTTGTAATGCTGCCATAGGTGAATGCCGCGATAAAACGCGGTTGTACTTATTTTCTCACACTTGTACCAGACCCCGCCAGTTGGTTTATAGGGTTTAGCGGAAGTTCCCAGGTGTTAGAGTCCCGATCAAGTAAAAGGGGGTGCCTCCGTAACGGGCATCCCTTTTACTTATATGCCAGCTACTTAGTAGAGCGAGGCTTCCTTGGGCAGATGTGAACCCTCGAACAGCTTGTGGACTTCTTCGGCATCTACCGTCTCTTTATCGAGCAGCTTATCTTTGAGCGCTTCCAGATACTTACGATTCGCCTTGATGACCATCCGGGCGCGAGTAGCAGCTTCGGTAATCAATTTTTCGACTTCCTGGTCGATCACCTTGGCCGTGTCATCGCTGTATTCGCGCTCATGCACCATACGCTCTATCATCATGCCTTCTTCAACGTGGAAGACCTGGTCGCGCAGCTTACCGCCGCCCATACCTTGGTTAACTACCATATCACGGGCCAGTTCAGCAGCCTTCTGCAGGTCGTTGCCGGCACCGGTAGTGACACGGTCGTGTCCATAGATAACCTCTTCGGCGATACGGCCGCCCAGCATACGTGCTAGGATATCTTTATATTCCAGGATACTGTGGTAGCTCTTGTCTTCCGGCGGAATGAACCATGTGACGCCGCCGGTGCCACCACGGGGAATAATAGTGACCTTATGGACGACATCGCTGTCGGGCAGTACATGGCCGACGATAGCGTGACCAGCTTCGTGGTAAGCCGTGAGTTCCTTTTCGTGGTCGTTCATGACCTTGCTCTTGCGCTCCGGACCGATTGCCACACGCTCGAACGCTTCCGTTACATCAGCCTGAGAAACCTGGGTGTGGTTGTTGCGGGCGGCGATGATTGCCGATTCGTTGGCGATATTAGCCAGGTCGGCGCCGGATGAACCGGCAGTCTTGGCGGCCAGAGCATCAAGATCAACATCTTGGGCTACTGGTTTCTTTTCAAAGTGGACCTTCAGGATAGCCATACGGTCGGGGCGATCCGGCAGGCCAATGTTCACGCGGCGGTCGAAGCGTCCGGGGCGCAGCAAGGCTGGGTCAAGTACGTCAGCACGGTTGGTCGCAGCCAGTACAATGACGTTCTGACCCTGCTCGAAGCCATCCATCTCGACCAGAATCTGGTTGAGTGTCTGTTCGCGCTCGTCGTGACCACCACCCATGCCACTACCACGGCGACGTCCCACGGCATCGATCTCGTCGATAAAGATAATGCACGGTGCATTCTTTTTGGCCTTCGCGAACAGGTCACGGACACGACTTGCACCAACACCAACGAACATTTCGACGAATTCTGAACCGGAAATGCTAAAGAACGGTACGCCCGCCTCACCCGCTACAGCGCGTGAGAGCATCGTCTTACCGGTACCCGGAGGACCCACGAGTAAGACGCCCTTGGGGATGCGCGCACCCACGGCAGAGAACTTCTTTGGGAACTTCAGGAACTCTACGACCTCTTCCAGGTCCTGCTTAGCTTCCGCCTGTCCTGCCACACTCTTGAAGCTGACCTTGTCCTTTTCGTTGCCGTACAGGCGCGCCCGGCTCTTACCGAATGACAACGCTTGGTTGCCCTGTCCCTGCGCGCTCTTAAGCATAAAGTACAATAGTCCACCGATCAGCAGCAGCGGCAGCAAGTTGATGGCAAGACTGCCCAGGATGGCACCGGTGCTGTTCGGCGGCTTGATGCTGACCTCTACCTTGCTGTAGTTCAGCCCTTCGTCTTTCAGGCTGGTGCCGTCTTCTTTGTAGGCTTTCAGCGTTGGATGATCGCTGTTTTTAGGCGTGATTTCAAGCTGCGTGCCATTCACGTCTATCTTTTTATACTGGCCGGCATTGGCCTGGGTGATCGCCTTGGTCAGCGGAATCTCGTGCAGAGTGCTTGGCTGATGATAGGCAGCATAGGTAATAAGTGCTATTAAAACGACGAGAATTATAAAACCGGCGTTTTTCATCC
The DNA here is from genome assembly GCA_035479715.1 of Saccharimonadales bacterium (SeqCode). Lineage (GTDB taxonomy): Bacteria > Patescibacteriota > Saccharimonadia > Saccharimonadales > UBA4665 > JAJZCD01. Next base: position 8,922 of record DATIIK010000015.1, read on the forward strand.
CCCGGTTACTCCCTCGCTTTGCGTTTGGTCGTAAAGGTTTTTTATCCATGTGTATCTAGTATACAACCACTCGGCGCGGTTTGCCTAGCGCTCACGTAGTTCGAGTGCCAGGTTATCACGGCCTATCCGCAGCCAGTACCGTTTATCCACGTCAGCACGACTACCAGTGCGGGCAGTCTTGGCGGCAACCACCAGCCGCTCAACCATCAGCCGGTTCAGCTCCGCACCCGTTCGAAGCAGTAGCCACTCTGCCATCACATCCCGCGCTACCAAATGCGGAAGGCCGATAAAATCATGACGGTCGAGCCGGTGCGTGCCGGGCTGCACATGCAGATAGTTCGCAAGTTGCTCTGTAAGCAGTGCATTGTGTTCGGCAGCTTGGGCAATAATAGCGAGTAGCGCTTCCCTGTCCGCACCAGCGAAACGAGGCAATAAGTTGTGACGGATGTGGTTGCGCAGGTACCGCACATCCGTATTGGTGCTGTCTTCACGCCAGTCCAGCCCCTGCTCCGTAGCGTAGCGGAGCAGTTCTTTTTTAGGCATATGCAACAACGGACGCCTGATGCCATCAAGTGATTGCAGCGAGCTTAAGCCACGCCGCCCGGTACCACGCAGCAGGTTCAATACCGCCGTTTCCAGCACATCATCCTGGTGATGCGCAGTGATGATCGCCCGTGCGCCGCTTGCCTGCCGGACCTTGTGCAAAAACCCGTAACGGGCCGTGCGGGCCACCGCCTCGCTTGCATGCGGGCCCAGCCTACCGTTTTCGTACACAAAGGGCAAGCCGTATCGCTTGGCCGTCAGTTGTACAAGTGTACGATCGATCATCGAATCCAGCCGTACACCATGATCGTAGTGCGCAACCACCAACTGCAAATTCGGACGCTGCGCCAGCATATGCAGCAGCGCGATAGAGTCCACTCCACCGCTCACTGCCACCACATAGCTGCCCGCAGGCAAATCAAAGTCCATATGTCATAATTGTACCGGATGAAAGAACTGATTTACATTACCGCCAACGAAATGAAGTTCCGTCAGGCGGCCAGAACCTGTGAGCAGTTTGGCGTAGCTTTGCAGCAGGGTACGCTCGATATACCTGAAATCCAGGCCGAAACCGGTGAACCGGTTGCCCGCGACAAAGCCGCCAAAGCGTTTGCCCAGCTTCAGCATCCGCTCTTGGTCAGCGACGACAGTTGGATGATACCTGGCCTAGGTGGCTTTCCGGGGCCGTACATGAAAGATGTGAACCATTGGTTTAGAGTTGATGACTGGGTGCGGTTAACCGCACCCCTTACAGACCGGCGGATCATGTTACACCAGGTTGTCGTATACCAAGATGCCCACAAACAGAAAGCTTTTGCGGTAGACATCGAGGGTGAGTTATTACTGAAACCCCGGGGCGAAAAACCTATTTTCCCCCATACCACCCTCGTATCTTTCGATGGCGGACAACATAGCATCGCCGAGCACCATGAACAAGGGAATATTGCATCTCTTCACCACCGCAACCCCTGGCACGACTTTGCGGAATGGTACAATAGCCAAGCATGAAATACTTATACGTCTGTCGGCACGGTGAAAGCCTGGCTAATGCCCAAGGCACCTATGCCGGGCACCTTGATACGCCTTTGACCGACCGGGGCCGTAACCAGGCCAGGCAAGCGGGCGATCAAGCGCGCAAATTACATTTTGATATCATTACAAGTTCCACGCTGGGACGTGCCGTCGAAACAGCGCAGATTATAGCTCACGAAGTTGGCTATACGCCAGAAGATATCCTGCAGAATCCGCTCTTTATGGAGCGTAATCTGGGCTCACTCCAGGGGCGGCCGTTTAGCGTACCGGCTGACCCCGCGCATTTTCCTGACATGGAATCTGCCGAGGCCCTCCACGAGCGGGGCCTCCGCGCGCTCGACTACCTGCATGGCCTGGATGCAGAATGTATCCTACTTGTCAGCCATGGGACATTTCTGAACACTTTGCGCAACATCGTCGCGGGCTACGCAGCCGACGAAGAATTACCAAACGCAACCATAGTACGGCTTATCTGATGAGACATCTCTATCTTGTCCGCCATGGGCATACCGAAATGAACGAAGCCGGCCGTTTTTCCGGCCAGACCGAAACTCATCTGACCGCAAGAGGCAGGGAACAGGCACAAGAGGCGGGCAAGCAGGCAAAAGCCTTGCAGCTTGATCTGATTGTCAGCTCACCGCTCTCACGCGCTCATGATACCGCTCGGATCATTGCAGAAGAGATTGGTTATCCAGAATATGCGATCAAACTGGACAACTTGCTTATGGAACGCCACTTCGGTAGCGCCGAAGGGGTAGTGTACTCACGGGAATTTGATATGGAAAGCATCGCGGACGCCGAAAAGCTCGAAAGCCTCCGCAGCCGCTTGGAGCAACTCTGGAACAAGCTGCAGGACACACCCGCTGAAAATATCCTGATAGTCGGTCACGGCTCGGCTGGCCGCATGCTGCGGCATGTCGTGCTGCCCCACATTCCCTTTCATGGCACCAGCGAAGCCCACCATTTGCCTAATGCGGAAATAATCCAACTCCTATAATGCACCACTTTCAGAAGCCGGACATTAACCGTCTATTGGAGCTCCAGGAGCTGCTGCTTGCTTTTAGTCAGGTGGAGCGCGTTGTCCACCGCAAGCAGGCTGATGCATACATCCGCGAGTCGGATACCGAACACAGCTACAATCTCGCACTCTCTGCATGGTATCTGTCCACGTATTTCTCCGATCTCGACCGTGACAAGATCATCCGCTACGCCTTGGTCCACGACCTGGTAGAGGTCTACGCCGGTGACACCTATGTGTACGCCGAGCAGTCACACCTGGACAGCAAGCAGGCGCGCGAAGCGAAGGCCCTCAAGCAGCTGATCCATGAGTGGCCCGACTTCAAGGGGCTTACGACGGAAATAATAACATACGAACAGCGCAAAGATCCTGAAGCACGGTTCGTGTACGCGCTGGATAAGATTATGCCGATCCTCCAGATTTACCTCACTGAAGGTCATACTTGGAAAATCGAGAAGAATATCACACCGGAGCGCCTCGACAGCATCAAGCGCGACAAGGTAGCGCTTTCGCCCGAAATCAAGCCGTACTATGACGAGCTCTATGCATTACTCATCGCAAACCGCCACTTTTTTGGGTAACAGTCCCATGGCTCCCTAAGCCAGAAGCTGGTACAGTATAGTCAAACCCAGAAACAAACATGGAAAAAGACATCATATTTCTGCTGGTCGGCCTGATAGTGGGCGCCATGAACGCCATTGCCGGCGGAGGCATGCTGATCGGCTTTCCCGTGCTGGTTGCCCTCGGCATATCACCGCTGGTAGCAAATGCCACCGGTGGCGTCATTACGGCACCCGGCCAGTTTAGCTCCGCCATCGGCTATTGGCGCTACCTGCGCAAAGTTCCCTTGCGGTATACATGGCTGCTTATCCCGGTTATCGTCGGTGCGATATGTGGCGCCACTACCCTGCGCCATACGTCTGCCGAGCACTTCGCACACATCGTTCCTGTCCTGGTGCTGTTTGGTGTCGCCCTGTTTGCCTTCCAGCCGCTCATGCATTTTCACCTGCACAAGCAGTTGCAGGGCCGCTACAAAACGATATTGCCGCTTGTCATCCTTGGCATCGCCATTGTGCCGCTCAGCTTTTACGGCGGCTACTTTGGCGCGGGCTACGGATTTATCATGCTGGCGTTCTTGGGCTTCACCAACTTGCCCGATACCCACACGATCAATGCCATGAAAAACGTCTCCGCCATATTCTTATCCACCACGACCATCATCTGTCTGCTCTGCACGCACCTGATCGACTGGCGTGTGGGACTTATCATGGGTACCGGCTCGACCATCGGTGGTTTCTTGGGAGCCCGCGGCGCCCAAAAAGTTTCGGGCCACTGGCTGCGGATCACCATCATCTGCATCGGCCTGCTAGCGGTCGTATACCTGGGCTTTCAGGAGTACTAGCCACCGCCGGATAAATCTGGTACAATCTCCCCTGTTGTAAGCAATGGCGGCGTAGCTCAGCTGGTTAGAGCACAGGACTCATAAGCCTGGGGTCACAAGTTCAAGTCTTGTCGCCGCTACCAAGATGAATCTTCAAGGACAGCAGTCGGCTGTCCTTTTTGCTATAGTAAAGCCCATAAGCTGAAGGGATTATTTGATGATCATACAGGATAAAGTCGTCGTTATAACTGGTTCTAGCAGCGGTATCGGGAAAGCCATCGCAGAGCTTTTCGCACGTGAGGGTGCCAAGATTGTGCTTAATTCCAGGCACAACGAAAAGGGCGGCCTACACCTCGTAAAGGAGCTAGAGGGGCAAACTGAGGTCATATATCAGAGAGCAGATGTTGGAACCATCGACGGCGCTCACCAGCTACTCGATAAGGCCGTGGAGCGCTTTGGCCATATCGACATCCTTATCAATAACGCGGGCGTGGGCGTAGAAGGCGACTTTCTAAAGCTTTCAGAAGCAGACATAGACCAGATCCTGCATGATAACCTGTTGTCCGCTGTCTATTGCTCGCAGTATGCTATCGCTCTCATGCAAAAGCATGAGGGTATCGCCAAGATCATCAACACCAGCTCGAACCGTGGCTGGGAATTTGGTGCGCGAGCACCGATATACGGCCTGTCAAAAGCCGGCATCAACAGCCTGACGCGTACGCTTGCAAAGAACTATTCTCCTAACATACTAGTCAACGCAGTCGCCCCCGGTTTTACCAAGACGCCGAACTACGACGCCTTTGACCCAAAGATGGTCGAAGCATTCCTGGACCAGACCAAACTACACCGCTGGATCCAGGTGGAAGAGGTTGCTGAAGCTTTCCTGTTCTTGGCCAAGAACGATGCCATTACCGGCGAGGTTATCTATGTTGATGCAGGCTTCCGTCTGAAGTAACTATTCGTAGTGCAGTGCTTCCACAGGGTCCAGATGGGCGGCGCGACGGGCAGGGTAGAGCCCGGCCAAGATGCCGATAAGCGTTGTCAGGCCGATCACACCAAGTATCAGCCATAGAGGCAGGGTAATGATATTTGAACTGGCGATATTGTTACTGGCAAGCTGCTTGTTGATGAAGGGGTTGGCAACCAGCACTGCACCGTAACCGATACCCAGGCCGATCAAGCCTCCCCAGAACCCCAACCATGCCGCCTCGATCGTGAACAGCAGGCTGACCGTACTGCGGCGGGCGCCGACGGCGCGCATCACGCCGATCTCGCGGGTCCGCTCCAGGATGGACATGATCATGGTATTTACGACGCCGACGGCTGCAACTACCAACGCAATGCCACCGATGCCGCCTAGTACCAGGCCCAAGATGTTGAAGACGGCAAGTTGGCTCTTGATTTCCGTCTGGGCGTCAGCCGCGCCGACTTTATATGTACTCCTGATGACCTTGGCCACTGCCGCAGCATTTGAAGATTGGTCGACTTTTACGATGAACGATTGATAACCCTGTTTGGCAAGCTCATCTTCCACGGTTACCGTCGGCGTACCCTGTTGGCAGCCGTTACGGCCACAGATCTGGTTCATCTGTACGTTCTGGTTCTCGAGCATCCCATGCGCCCAGTCCAATGGCACTCGTATTACATAGCTATCCCGGCTGGTATCTACCACGCCGACGATCTTACCCGTGAGCGTTACCGGAGTCGGCATAAAATCCCGGCCGTCCGCACCCGGGTGGGAAGAGAAGAACGCCTGCTGCTCCTGGAAATGCTTGAGTGGATCGGAGCCGACACCCGAGTAAAAATTCTGCGTCGTCAGACCGACTTGTTTACCGACCAGTGCCTGGTAATTGCCTTTGAACCCAAGCTTGTCGGCATAATCAGAAGAGATAGTAAGTACACCGGTAGTGTCACTAGTACTGATGTCACGACCAGCCAGCACCGTATTCTTGATAATCCCGTTTGCATCGTAGGCAACCACCTGCTGGGTACGCAGCTTCTGCGCGCCGTATGCAAGCGCCTGGAACGCGCCGATCTGTGCCTGGCGTGATACACCGGTCACATGCTGCACGGCTGCGATCTTCGTCGCAAGGTCGTCGGTCAACTTGGTGCAGTCCGTACAAGTAGGGCCGCCGTTATTCTGGTCATTCCAGGTTATGTCAGTACGTTGCGATACGGCCACCTGCTGGAATGTGCCATTAGCCTCGAACTGCTTGGTCATGAAGCCCTTCAGGCTGAATACTGCCGCTAGCATGATGGTGATGCTGGTAGCTCCGATGACCACGGCAAAGATGGTCAGCGCGCTGCGCAACTTTTGGCGCCGTATGTTACGGAACGCGATCGCAATATAATCACCAAAACGCATGTCAGCCCCTACTCACTTTACCGTCTTTGATCTGGATGATGCGATCCGCCTGCTTGGCGATAGTCATGTCGTGCGTGATAATCACCAGCGTAATCCCCTGTTTATTCAGATCTTTGAGCAGTTTCATGATTTCCTCACCCCGGGCGCTATCCAGATTGCCGGTCGGTTCGTCGGCCAAGATAATGCTTGGGCGCACGGCAAGCGCACGTGCGATCGCGACCCGCTGGCGCTGCCCGCCACTCAGTTGGGTCGGCCGGTGCTTCAGCCGGTCACCAAGCCCCACTGCTTCCAGGCATTCTTTGGCCCGCGCTTTGCGGTCTTTTGACTTCATCCGCGCAAACACCAGGGGCAGCATTACGTTCTCCAGTGCAGTCTGGGTACCCTGCAGGTTGAACGATTGGAACACGAAACCGATATGCCGGTTGCGATAATCAGATAACTGGCGGTCGCGCATATGTGAGAGATCACTGCCATCAACCATGACCGAACCCGAAGATGGGCGGTCTAGCCCGCCGATGAGGTTGGCAAGCGTCGATTTGCCCGAGCCCGATGGCCCGGTAATTGCCACGAATTCACCGGATTGTATACTGCAGTCTACATTATCAAGAGCATTCAGGACCTCATCGCCTAAATGGTATGTTCGGATTACATTTTTGAATTCGATGACTGCTGCCATATTTTGTTGTATTTTTTAAGCTTTTCTTAAGCATAAGCGTACTGTAGTTGCGCGCAGAACACAAGGAGTTTTGTCAAAATGATTACACGTTTTTGGGCCATGTCGGAGTAAAGTAGATAGTAGATAATTTTTATTTTCCGTATATCTAAGCATGTTCGCCCAAACCGCCGATCCAAACATAAGTAGTGGAGAACACTGGGAATGCACCTGAACACAAGGTCGAAGTTTTTGTATTGGTATAGTGCACTGCTTGCCGTTTTTACCTGCCTCACTATTCTTCCCGCTCCCGATAAAGCAACACTCGTAAAGTACCATCTGACGACGCTTGACGTGCGCCTTCTGTCCGTCACGCTTATCATCCCCGAGGCTATCATCTGGTTCGTCGCCCTCTTTGGGGCCGAGAGCCTGCAGCGCTACAGTCGCCTCATAAAAGGTGGGGCCGAAGGCAAGCAGGTACATACGCTTGCCCGTGGCCTGTTCTTGCTCGCCATCGGTATGCCACTCGCCAGTATTTTTTCAGCCGCGCTCAATGTCGTCACTGTACATCGGCCATCGTTCAAAGCAACGGCAGTCATCATACAGAATTATGTGAACCTCGTCTTCCCACTGGCCGCATTTCTGTTCATCAGTGCCGGCTCCCGCGGCCTCACGGATCTGAGGAAGGCCCGTCCACGCCTGCTTATGCTGAACATGGTCATCGGCGCAGTAACTATTTTGGGCATTGTATTCTGCAGCCTTATCACCGTGGCCCATCATGCACTGCGCACCAAGTATCACATGTCGCCGGAACTAGTGATGCTTACCTTGGGCATACCGTACGTGTATATGTGGTTCTTGGGGCTGCTCGCCTGCACTGAACTGCAGGCCTACACCCATACCGTAGAGGGTATCGTGTATCGCCGTAGCTGGAACCTACTTATCATCGGGCTTACTGCCGTCATCATGATTTCCATATTGCTCCAGTACCTCTCCACGTTAGCCAGCTGGCTTGATTCGCTCAGCCTTGACTGGGTGCTGGTACTGTTATATGTATTACTGCTCATCTATGGTGCTGCATTTATAGTACTTGCCTTGGGAACAAAGCGGCTTGCCAAGATAGAGGAAGCCTGAAGAAAGCGATTGCTATGTCAAAGAATAATCTATACGAAGAGGTGGTCACTATCACGTACCAATACCTTGGCCCCGCGGCCGACCGCTTCGTGATACGGCAGATACGCAACCACTTACAGAAGGACCCGGCGGCACTGCGGCGCAAAGACCTGCGTCAGCTTATAGACTGGATCGAGATCGCGATGCGCCTCATCAGTAATGACCACGCCGTAATCGACCAGTACATCGCCGAGCTTGAACTTTTAACTCTGCCGAACCATAATAACCACCCCGTACTACCTGATGGCAAAGAAACACATCACTAAACCCTCGCACCCTGCCGCTCCAGACACAGAGACGACGCCACATGACACCGTCCGTTTGCAAGCACTTATCGCCAGCATCGGTGAAGGTGTCATCGCCACAGACGAAGAGGGTGAGATCACACATATCAACGATACTGCCTTGGCACTCCTCGGCTATAAGCGTCGTGAGGTACTGGGCGAGCCGTTCCTTTCTGTGATGCAGGCAGTGCACGATAATGGCGCTCCGGTGGGTGTCTTTGACCGGCCCATCGTCAAAGCATTCCAGACAGGCAAGACGGTCAGCGAGCGCAGTTTGTATAAACAGAAGGACGGCTCACTTATGCCGGTATACATCACCGTCTCGCCGGTGGTCGCAGAGGGTCACCCGATCGGGGCAATCGAAGTCTTCCGCGACCTGACCGAAGAGATCGAGAGCGACAAGCTCAAATCCGACTTCATATCAATCGCCTCCCACCAGCTGCGCACACCACTTACCGCCATCAATATGTACACCCGCATGCTGCAAGGCGGCATTGCCGGCCCTATGAGTGACGAGCAGCTGACCTACATCAGCATTATCCTAGGTTCTGTAGAGCGTATGAACGGCCTCATCGACACGCTGCTGAATATTACCCGGCTAGAAGCTGGCGGCATAGCCGTGCAGTCGCGTCTGGTACGCATCGATAAGCTCACGGCCGACATAACTACCGAATTCATGCCGGCGGCCGCAGCCAAAGATATCGCTCTCACGTCGGCCATCCCTGCGCAGCTTAAGCCGGTCCACACCGACAACCTGCTCATCCGTGAAATCTGTGCCAACCTTATCAGCAATGCCATAAAATACACGCCCGAAGGCGGCACCGTACACGTCTCGCTCAATGCAAAGCCGAACGAATACGTGTGGACCGTGACGGACACCGGATACGGTATCCCGCTGAGCGCCCAAAAAAACATCTTTGCCAAGTTCTTCCGGGCCGAAAACATCACCAACAAAGATGTCAGTGGGACAGGATTAGGTCTGTATCTCATCAAGAACCTGGCCGAATCGCTCGGAGGCGAGCTGTGGTTCGAGAGCAAAGAAGATACCGGGTCGACGTTCTATTTTTCTTTGCCTCGTGAACGACGACGCTCAGTCCAGTCCGTCTAGTGGCCTGCTGATGACGTACCGCTCGTCGACGTCGTGGCCGGCACTGCGCTCTGGCCTAGGACCAAGATGAAATCCGCACTAGGGTACGCTGCGGTCAGGTGAGCGTCGGTGGCGATAGTTGCCTTATACTGCTTTTTAAGATACGCGAGCGTATTCGGCTTGACACCACCGGAATTGTCGATAATAGTCGTGGTAGCCTGATTGGCCGAGGCGTCCCCAACGCTCACATCCATGCCCTTCTCTGTCAGTTTGTTCTCCTGTTTGGCGGCGAGCCCCACCGTATCAGTGCCGTTCAGCACCACTAGCACCGCACCTTCTTTACTCACCGGGTCGGCCGTAAACAGCTTCTGGATCTGGGCCTGGATGCCACTGAAATCATCGATACCTGCAGCCGGAATATAGACCGACTGACCATTTTCGGTCGCGTTCGCAAGCATAGTAGTCCCCGGCCCCTTCAGGTTATTGATGTTGTACGAATCAATCTTGGCATCATCGATTTTCTTCATGTATGTGTAGAGTGTTTCCATCTCGTCGACCTGCAAGTTGGTGGTGACATTCTTGCCCACGGCGTCAAACAGGCTGGCGATCTTGAAGGGGTTGGCGATAACTGACTTCTGCGAAGCTTTGTCTTTGATAGCCAGCAGCATCTGGCGCTGGTGCATGGTGCGGTCATCGTCACTGGCTGGGAATCCATATGAGCCGTAGCCATCGCCACGGGCACGGGCCAGGTTCAGCGCCTGCTTGCCATTCAGCGTGACCGGGCCGTTCGGGTATTTTGCAAGTGCACAGCAATGGCGCGTGGTGTAGTCCAGGCTTGGATCGTAGATACCACGCGGGTCGGTACTCTTGACGGTAATCGTGATACCCCCCACCGCATCCACCAGATCCCTGAACGCGTCATAACTCACCAACGCTTGATAATTAATAGTCAGTGCCAGCTTGTCCTGCACGACCGTCTGCAGCTTGTCCATGCCGCCGTTTGGATAGACAGCATTGATCTTGGAATAACCCACACCTGGTATATTAACCCAGAGGTCACGCGGCACGCTCAGCATCATGGCAGTATTATTCTTGGTGTTTACGCTCAGCACCATGATCGAGTCGGTCAGATTGGCACCATTATGGCCCGGATCGTCTGCCGAGTTTGCAGCAAGCAGGATATTGACACGGCCATCCTGGTTCTTGAGTGCTACCGGGTGGAATACACCGAGTAGGCTCAGCGGGTTCTTGTTGCCAGTAATCTTGGCGATATCTTTATAAAACCGAAAACCGAACCACAGGCCGATTAACAGCACCAGTGCGCCCGCTATGGCCGCGCCGCGCTTGATACTACGCTTTTTGGAACCCGGCTTCTTTTCTTTGCCAGGCTGCTCGTTATCAGGTCGCCGCCTGCGGCCGCGCCTGCGCTCTCCGGTCCAATCAATATTCTCGATCGGACGTGCCGCCGGAGTCAGGGGGTTGGCCGCAGACATCGCGGCACTCGAAGAGAGTACCGGCTGCGGATCAGCTCGTGTGGGCATGTTTGGTAGGGTAGCATCCTGAGGCTGTGGATTCGCTGCGGGTCGGTGGAAAACAGGGGCATGCGGCCGGGCAGGCGCAGGCCGGGTATCGGCTGACTTCGTAAAAAAGCCGTCAATGCTCGTAGAGCGCCGAGGGCTAAAGCTGTCTTGCTTATTCGGGTGCATTACTTTAGGTTATTGTACGCGAAAACAGATGTGAAATAAAGCTTCAAGCATGAGCATAGACCCTGCCCTGCTGCCCTTTCCCTGAGTAAAAAACCACCTCGCATATGTAGGTGGTTTTTTACGGTGCCCGGCATTTACAGCTTTTTGAGTAATGCATCGATTGCCAGGATTTGGGTGTTATTGGTGGGGACCAATTCGTATGCCCAGCCCAGTTTGGAGGCTAAACGCATGATAGATCGCTTCCTTTCGCTTTTTGTTTTTGGTTGGTTTTTGTTTTGATTGATTGCTCAAAACTAACCATAGTATAGCAAAATGGTTACGCTTTGTCAATAGTATTGCGAAATAAGACTATACTTCTTGGAACGCTTCTGCACGGAACTTGCGCGGCAGTAGGAAACTCAGGGCAAAGGTGATTGCCAGCAAGCCGATCGAATAGATGATAGCCCAACGGAAAGCATGATCGAAGTTGCGAGCATTCGCATCCAGCGCCGCCTTTTGTATATCGGCACCGAGCCTTTGCTGTGTCACCGGACCAGCATCCTGAAGGCGCTTGCAACTTTCCGGTGCGACTGCGCTGTCTTTGGCGCGTGAACGATCCACGAAACAATCCCGTACGCCTTTGATGATCTGTGGCTGATACTGGGTCGGAATATGCGCAGCCACCATCTGCTGCTGCAGACGCGGTTCTATCTGGCTGAAGCTGCGCGGCGCATTGCCGCTGAGCTGACCGAAGAAGATGACGCCGATCACAGCCACGCCGATTGCGCCACCCACCTGCTGCACCGCGTTCAGGATGCCCGATGCGGAACCGGCGTGCTTGGCGTCAACCCCGTTCAGCACGGCCGCGAACAGCGAACCGAATACGAAGGCCATGCCGATACCTGTGATCAACAACGGAACGATGAGTTGCCATGAGTGCACACCGAGCATATAGTGGTGCACCACCCCAAGCGTACTCAGCAGACCAAGAGCCATGACAGACGTACCGACCACCAATGCGTAACGTCCCAGCCGCGGCACCAGTTTTTCACCTGCGAGCGCCATAGTCGCACCGATTCCGACTGCGGTCGGAATACCGGTCAGTGCGGCATGGACCGCACTGAAGCCAAAGCCGATCTGCAGTAGCAGCGTGTTAGTCAAGAAGAAGCCGATCATCGCCATCTCAAAGATCATGTTGACGCCAAGGCCAACGCCAAAGCTCCGGCTGTGAAACAAAGATGGCAGGACCAGGGGTGAACCATCCATCCGCTCTTTGCGGCGCTGCCACCAGGCAAACAGTCCGAAGAGCGGCAATGAACCGGCCATCATCGCGAATGTCCACGCCGGCCAACCATAGTCACGGCCCTGGATCAGCGGATACGTCAGTAGGAAGATGGCTGCTACGACCATGAGCGTACCCTGGATATCCAGCTTGAGCGGGTGGGGCGACTTGCCATCCGGCAGATACTTGATGCCCGCGATCAGCGCAAAGATGCCGACCGGCAGGTTGATCAGGAAAATCGGACGCCAATCCCAGCTGAAGATATTCCATTTGATCAGCAGTCCACCCACGACCGGCCCCAGAGAAGCCGACAGGCCACCCAATGCACCGAACAGACCATTCACACTGCCCCGTTCCTCGGGTTTGTACATCACCTGCATCAGCGACATTACCTGCGGCACCATGAGTGCGGCACATGCTCCTTGCAGCAGACGCGCCGCGATCAGCATGCCAGGATTCTGTGCCAGGCCGCTCAGTAGCGAAGCCACGGTAAATCCAGTGACACCGGCCAGAAAAACTTTCTTGTACCCATAGACATCACCCATACGGCCACCGGTCACCAGCAACGTAGCAAAGGTAAGTGCATAACCTGCGACCACCCATTGGATGGCAGCATAGGTTGCGCCGAGGTTATCACGGATGGTAGGTATGGCCACGTTTACGATGGTACTGTCGAGCAGGTCCATTACGAACGCAAGCGCCACGATGGCCAGTGCGACGTTGCGCATTTTCTTACTGAAGCTGGCGGCATGTTCCTGTGCCGACAGGGGGCTGGTCTGTGTCATAGTTCTGGCGATCCTCTTTCGGATTTCCCTTTTTGTAGGTTATGATTTACGATATATAAAATTATCTTAATCGTCTAAATATTTTATGTCAAGAAAATCCGCAGATATGGCCAGCCGGCAGGAGCTCATCGGGCGCCTGCTTTACCTTGGCCAGATGCAGAGCACCGAGACAGCGCACTTTCATCAGGTCGCGGCAGCGGCTAATGGCGTCAACATCACCGATTCCAAGGCACTTTCGGTACTCAAGCAGGAAGGTTCGATGACCGCTGGCCAGTTGGCCGTACGGCTCAGCCTTACCACCGGCGCTATCACCAGTGTCATTGACCGTCTGGAGCTAGATGGATTCGTGCAACGCGGAGCTGACCCCGATGACCGCCGCAAAGTCGTCGTATCATTCAATCACCAGGCGGCGCATAAACTCAGCGGGACATACCAGTCGATGAGCGCCGCATTCCAAGAGCTGCTCAGTGGCTATACCGATGAGCAGCTCCGCTTTTTGGTGCAGTTTTTCCAAGCCTCCATCGAGCTTTCCCGGCAAGAGACCCAGAAACTCACCCGGCACTAACGAGAAGGGTAGTGCAGGCTCGGACGATATTCTATTGTAGAGCTGTCCCCGCACCTGTTGCCATCAACACAGACATGTGTTGCCCCGATGTCCAAGCGGCCACGGTGCCCGTCGACGTAGCTGCGCACCGTGCCTCCGTACGCCGTAGCGAACGCTACACAGCCGACGATGGCTACGCCCCACAGCACGGCTAGCGTCGCCTCGCTGATACTGCTTACTTTTGATTGGCGGCTGTTTCCGGCGAACCTGTCAAAGACACGAAAGAGCAGGAAGATAGGAATGGCTGCCACCAGATACACGAGGGTTATCGCCACCGCCTCACGCCAGCCATTTAAAAATACCAGCTGCCCGTGGAACTCTAGGCGGCCCAGCAGTTGTTGCCACAGCGTCCAGACCCATGCAAAGGTCAGGATGCCGAAGATAATCGCGAACCCAACGCCGACTATCTGCGCCGCGATGCGGCAGACCCGTACGATGCCGTTTGAAACGGCATGCATCGTCTCGGGATCTGTTGCCCGTTCGCGCGCTTGGTCAATGATACCCTGGGCCGTTACAGGCTTGCCGGAAGCAGCAGCCAAGTCGGCATCGGTACGGGCATGAGGCAGAAAGATACCGAGAGCTGCGTAGAGCAGCAGGCCGAACCCATGTGTAACCAACGCGAGTAGTACGAACGCCACGCGCACGATGTTCGGTTCGATATTCAGATACGTGGCTATGCCTTTGCATACCCCGAATATGACGCCACCCTCGCTGATGGTATACAACCGTTTGACAGGCTTGGCTTCCGCTCTCTTGTCCGAGACAGTCTCGTCGCCCTCCACCGGTCCCATGTGCTGTAGTATGTCATCGAGCTGTTCTGCTGAAACCACATTCTTGCCGTCCTTGAGCAGGCGTTCACACTTGTCCGCGATGGCTTGTTCCAGGTCAGCGATGACTTCTATTTTGTCAGGGTTGTCGCTCAGTGCGGCCTCCGCCTTCTGCAGGTATTTCTGCAGTCGGTGGTAACCGTCTTCTTCGAGCTGGTAGGCCCGTCCGTTCAAATCGATTGTCGTAACTTTACGCATGGTGACCTCCTAGCTCCCGGAGCGTGTTTGATAGTGTATGTAGGTATGCTTGTGCGTCTTTGAGCCGGGCCCGGCCTGGCGCGGTCAGCTGATAATATTTGCGTGGTGGCCCGCTGACGCTCTCTACCCAGGAATATTCCAGCAGCCCCTCGCGCTTCATACGGGACAGCAGCGGATACAACGTGCCTTCGCCGGTTACAAAATCCGTCTCGGACAGGCGATCGAGGATATCGGCCGCATAGACCTCATGTGCAGAGACTATCTGCAGTACGGCGAGTTCTAATAATCCTTTGCGGAGCGGTGCGAACGTGTCGTCTTGACTCATTTTCTAAGCTACCTTTCTGTAACAAGGTACTAAATGATATGATACTTGTCAAGTACTGATGGCTATTCCCGAGTGCTCCGGCCGCCCTTTCGCCAAGGTGCGGGCAAGAAAAACGGCGCGAACAGATCATCTTGCAGACGCACCGTGGTAGATTCCAACTCATCCTCACTCGGATCGTCCGCGTTGAATGAAACGAATGGTAGGTCGCTCAGTATACAGACAGGGGTCTGCTCTGCCCCTTCGCCCATTGCAAGCACGGCCGCCGCCGCTAGGCCTTCGGCGACGTTGGCGCGTTCCACTGCAAGTTTGCGGCCGAACAGGTCAGATTCGCCCACATAGCTTTTTACCGGCAGGAAGCCGCTGTACGCCAAGCAGGTGCCGACCGCACCCAGCCGCAGGAACTGCGAGACACTGTCCGTCACGATCACCCCGAGCTGCATAAGCCCGAAGCGCTGCTGCAGGTGCGTCCGAATGCGGTTCGCATCCGCCTGTGGGTTGGCCGGCCACAGCACGTACGTGCCCGCACCGTTCGAAACATCAACACCTGCCGAACCGACCAATGTGCCACGTGCAATCGTAAAATGGTGCCCATACGGACTGTAGTCGGCCGGCAAATATATATCGGACTCTTGTTCGATGAGCGTGTCGCGGTCGGTTGATTCCAGCGGAACGACACGGTTTTCACACAGCGAAATGATCTTGGATGAGACAGCCACGATGCTACCTTCCAGCAGTTCGGCAATCGCCGTGTCCAATACACCCTCCAGCGTATGGCTGCCGGGCGTGATCACATCGGTGCGCAGGGGTGTAACTAGCATCTGGCATACAATACCAGGAATACGCCGGATGTGCCAAGTGGGCGCCTAGAACCAGTCTTTGCGTTTCACATAGACGTACATGCCGAGCGCCACCAGCGCCGACACGATCACTACCAGATAAAAGCTCGTGTACTGCCCCAGAAATGTCCAGTCTGCCTCCTGTAGGCCACCCGGCAAGTGCACGTTCATGCCATACAGCGAGGCGATGACCGTCATGGGGATAGTAAAGGTAAAGACCAACGTCAGCACTGCCAGGATCTTGTTAGTGCGCTCGGTGCTGGTGGTAAAGTCGGCATCTTTGTAAATCTCTACCGTCTCTTTGGCTTCCTCTATCCCTTCCCATAGTTTGTTCACAAGCTTTACATTGCTTTCGTAGTAACGCGAAACATCGGTGCCAGCAAAAGAATTGATCTGGGACGCCAGGTCCTGCAGCACAGTCCGCTTAGGTCCGATCAGACGCCGCAGTTTCACGATCTTTTGGCGGATACGGCCGATACGCTGGGCGTCCGATGAGCTGTTTTCAAACACCAGACCCTCGATCTCGTCAAGCTCGTCTTCGATGACTTCAGTCATGCGGCCCATGTCTTCGAGCATGCGGTGGATGATGCTATAGAGCAAGTACGCAGAGCCCTGACCAAAGTATTTCTCGGCCTGCTCCTGTGAATAGCCGCTCTCGGCATACAGGCTCTGCGTGAATGAGCCCATGTTGGAATGAACCGTCAATACGTAATCTTTTCCCAGGAAAACACCTACCTGCCCCACCGCCAGTTTGGTGGCGCGGGACTGCAGGACAGGAAAATGAAGCACCAGGAACAGGTAATCGCTCTCACGCTCAACCTGGGTGTGTTGTATCTTGGCGATGCTTTCCTTCAGGAAAAGCGGATGCAGATGGAACTGCTGCTCAAGCTGGGTGAAGGTCGCCGCATCGGGCGACTGCACATCAAACCAGGTTATCCCATTATGCTTCTGCGAGCGGATCTTGCCATTTTTAGAGTCGCCGTCACCCATGTATACGTATATGATACCAAACTGCTAGCGCTATTGCTTGGACAAAGGCTCCTCATCTACAAAACCTACCGGTGCATCAAGCGTAGTATACCGCTCAGGCTAACCAGAGGCAGGCCTACTCGACATAGCTATCGGCCTCCGCATCACGCTTAATAGTCACGAGCCGTGCAATGCCTCCCGCGATAAGCGCATACACCAGCATAGCGACCAGTGTGAACGTTTCAAAATGAGATGCACCGTACTGCAGGTTGTAATTGAACAGACTAAAGAATGGCGCCACAAACGGATGACTCACCGAATAGATGAAATTCGCGAACTGATTGGCGGGATTCGCACCCAGTAGCGCCAAAACAAACCGTATCGCCAGTAGTGCCAATAACACGCTCGCCACATACCAGATCACATGGGCGGCCATGCTGGCCGGGCGTACGTCATTCCGGGCCGCATAGATATCGGCATCGTCGACCCGTGTTGTACGGGCCGTCATATGTCCATTGTTACCGATATGCTTAACATGTTGTACGTGCGTAGTCATGGCGTAGCTCCTCTTACCGTACTTCTAGCTTAACGAAGGAACCACTAGATGGCAGTGAAGTATATTACCGGAGCATCATAGCCTGTTTAGAAGTATCTTTTTGGGTAGGTTACCGACTAGGACCGCTTACTCATGATAAACGCATGTTAGTTTTAGTTTGCTAAAATACTTTCAATGGAAGCCAAACCAAAACCAACTGACACAGCCAAAATTTACCCTAGTCCTGTTGACCAAAGCACGCCCGAAGAAAAACAACAGATTACTACACCAATGGCGATGGCCAACTTAGAAATAATGAAAAGCGAGAGCACAAAAGGTGTAGCAGATCAAAATCCAGAAGTTAGAAATATTGCTCTATTATTTGTAGCTGTTCTTGGCATAACCTTATTTAGTCAAGCTAGCTCATTTTTAATAGTTAGTTCGTTCAACAATACACACCCCAGTTTTTTTCAGCTTTTTGTTAGCAGTAATGGCTTTCTTGGCATTACATTCTTGCTAATTCAGGTAGTTGCGATTTTTATCTTGCTATTTACTCGAAATATATCCCACGCAAAAACAATAATTCTAGTAACTGGGATAAGTTTTGGGGTTACTTTACTAAAGGGTATTTTCAGTTTGGATATTGGTCCTGCCGCGATGGCTAATTTCGCTACTTTAGTAGTTAACTTTTTGATATTCCGAAAAATTTTCAAACTGTACCTAAATCTTTGATACATTATTCCGCATTACAGACGCCCGCCAAAGAAAAAGCCCAACACAGGGTTGGACTCTTTCTTTGGTTGCGGGACCAGGACTCGAACCTGGGACCTCATGGTTATGAGCCATGCGAGCTGCCGCTGCTCCATCCCGCGTCATATTGCTCTTTCCCTTGGTCGGGAAATTAACCTGCTTATTGTATCAACAGATGTGGCGCCTGTCAATCAGCAGCGTCGCCGCGGTGCAAAAAGAAGTCAACCCATTCCTGGAAATTATGCTGCCAGAATGCCTGTTCCGGCACGCTAGACTTGGAAGCCACTGCCCCTTTTGGCCGTACTGTGTGCGACAAGGCGGTGCTTGTGGGCACAAGCAGTTCCGTTTCCCCAGCCATGCCCAGGCCCAGGTTCTCCCTGGCGGTCACCTCCTTATACTGGTCAGATAAAAAATACTGGTTCTGTAGCGACAGATTGGCGTTATCGAGTACGCCTACCTCATTTTCCTGCTGTAAACGGGATATCTGCTTTTCCAGCCCGTAGTTCGTCTGGATCGCCTTGATGCCGCTCCAGGTTATGAGCAGCAATATCACTGTAAATACCAGCACTCCCACATTACGTACGTCGCGCAGCGTCAGCAGATACGCTTTAGTCCGGACGATATGTGGTTCCAGCTTTTCCATGATGTTTGTTTTATCGAACATATACGGTTTTAGTATATATCACGCACCGGTAGTCTGATATACTCGTATCTGTTACCCTACCGTGTGGAAGGGAAAAGAGCAGCCGGACGAAATGTGTACCACTTTGTCCGTGCGATGAGAAAAACCGTCAGGTTCGTCTCATTACCAAGGGGCAGTAGCTCATCGGTTAGAGCAGGCGGCTCATAACCGCTTGGTGGTTGGTTCAACTCCAACCTGCCCCACCATTTATATACAGGTATTTTCCGCACATGTCAGAACATATCCATACCGTCGACCTTATCCGCCACGCTCATTCCGCGATGAATGGGCTGCAGGCAGATCCTGATACGCCCCCGTTTATCGGGGGACGGCAAAACCATGTGCCGCTGGACGAGCGGGGCGAAGAAGAGGCGCTTGACCTTGGGATCGCCCTTTTGCAGGAGGGCTACGCCCCCAGCACCATATTGTCTTCGCCAGCCGTGCGTACGATGCAGACGTGCGAAATCTCCACTCGGGTGCTCTTCGGCACTAGCAAAGAGCCTACGAGCGCGCCTGACTTCCAGGAGCTCGATCAGGGAGATTGGACAAACAAACCGCGCACCCTCTATGACGACCCTGCCATCAAAGAACGAATGGCACGCCTGGGCTGGGATTTTAGGCCGCCCAGAGGTGAATCGATGCGCATGGTCGCAAGTCGTGCGCTCTGGCGGCTTGGCGAGCTTGCCGTAGATCTTGAAGCTAGCGACACACCCCAGCACGTGCTCGCCTTCACCCATGGAGTTGCCATCAAAACCGCTATCGGCACGCTATTAGGTTGGTCCCATGACGAAACCTACAAAAAGACCATTGATAACGTTTCACGCACCCGGCTGCTCCGTGCAAACGGCAGATGGCACGTCAGCCAGATCAATGGACGTGTCATTCCCGCACGACAGTAGCGTATTCTATTCGTCCAAGTGCTTTTGCTGGCGTTTCCACAGTCTGGCATAGACCCCGCCGGCCGCCAGCAGCTGCTCATGCGTACCGTCTTCTACGCACTTGCCGCCATCGATGACAATTATCCGGTCCATTTCTGACAAGGTACTGAGGCGGTGCGCAATCACGATGGCCGTCTTGCCTTTCAGTATCTGGGAAAATGAACTTTTGATGATCTGCTCGCTCTCGCTGTCGAGTGCGCTGGTTGCCTCATCCAAGATCATGATCGGCGCATGGCGGAGCACCGCCCGCGCGATGGCGATGCGCTGCTTCTGCCCGCCCGATAGCTTTACGCCGCGCTCACCTACAATGCTATCCAAGCCCTCTGGCAACTGGCTTATGAAATGGCTCGCGTGTGCAGCTTTCAGTGCCTGCGCTACTTCGGACGCGCTTGCGTCCGATTTACTCAACAGGACGTTTTCCCGCACACTGGCATGGAACAAGAGCGGCTCTTGGGGTACATAGGCTATCTGGCGGCGGAGATCTGCCTGGCGCAGTTTACGGATATCCACACCATCCAACAAGATCTCACCGCCCTGCACATCATTGAACCGCAGCAGCAGCTTGGTGAGCGTACTTTTGCCTGCCCCGCTCAAACCTACGACGCCAACTTTCTGACCTGCAGGAATGTGCAGTGAAAAATCACGGAACACTTTCTGTGCACCATTTTCGTACGAGAATGAGACGTTCTTCAGGCGGATATCACCGCGCACTGCAGTAAGCTTCTTGGGCTTTGCCAGATCATCTACCGCATTCTGCCGGTCCAATATCTCGAACGCCGGAATGATCTTGTCCACCAGATCGTCATGCTCGTCCAGGTCGTCCGATAGTGCGTAAATACCCGTCAGGATAGTGGTGGTGTAGGTGATGATCAGCACTGCGGCAGTTATGTGGATATGCCCCATACTCATACGATGCACGGTCAGCCAGAGTAATATCATAAACACGGTCACGGTAATTGCCTCACGGGAGGCTACTAGCTTGGCCTGGGCAGTATAGCGCCGGGTAAAGACCGCGCCTTCTTCCTCCGCCCCATTACGCACCCGCCCCACATATTCATCCTCTTGCGCCGTCGACCTCACTGCTAAGATGTTGGAGATAACGTCTGCCATCCGTCCCGAGTTGCGTTTATATATCTCCCGCGACTGCGCGCGGTAGTGGGCAATAGAACTCGAGGCCCACAGCATGTACGAAGCCTGGGCTACGCTCAGCACCAAAGCTACCAGCCCGAGCGTCCAATCTATCCATGCGATCACCATGAGCGGGAAAATGATGCTGAGCACCGTGCTCATGTAACGGTCACGTAGCGTCCGCACCAGCTGGATGGAACTATCGACGTATTGTCTCGTTGCGGTCGTAAGATATCCTGCAAGGTTATCGTTGAAATAGTCGATATCCGCATGTACGAGCCGCGAGAAATAATCACCCGTCGCAGTCCGATAGACTTTGTTCTCGCCCTTCATGCCCACATACTTGGTAATCGGCGTTAGAATCCCAAGTGTCAGCGAGAAGCTTACATAGAGCCATACACCTTTGTACGCACCTGGATAGTCGCGTACGGAAAGTTTGGCAATGATAATGCTGAGCGCCACCGGTAAAGCTATCAGTTTACAGATGCGTGTCAACAGCTGGATCGCATACGAAAGCCGAACCCGCCTAGATTGGCCGTATGTCCGCCATAGATGCCCATACACCACCCGGTACTTTGCCAGCCCGTGAAACATCCGCCTATTGTACCATCTTGCCGCACCTAAGTTAGAAGCATATGAAAACACCCGGTTCTATCCCGGGTGTTTTCATAGAGCACTACTATCTACATGGCCGCTTGCGAATCGGACGGACGATCGGCATCGGCCATCAGCTTTGCCATCTTTTCACGCTGCTCAGTCGTCATGGCTTTTGCATCATTCAGATCTGCATCGTCCATATTGGTGCTTGTAGAACGTGCTGCGTCGTTGTTACCCATAGGCTTCCCTCCGTTTAACGGTATTACCTAGTATGGCACTGCCCGTGGATAGCCGCAGCTAGATTTCTCACACTACTAGTTTGCGTCGCGCTTCACAAACAGCGCCGCACTGACAATCGCACCCACGGCCACGTACACCGCAACCACGCCCAGTGCATGCAAGCTGCTGGTATGATTGCCCTGTGGCAATACAACATCTTGCGCAGCGGTAAATGGCAGATAGATGACGTTCTTTTTGAGCAACAGCCCAAGGATATTCTCGCCCATAAGCGGCAAGAGCAGAAAGGTTACAATGGCGCCGATTTGGTTACGCATAATGGTCACTAATATCAGTGCATACAGTGCATAGGCAACACCACAGGCTACGCAGCGCCAGATGATAGCAAAGTAATCAAAATGCTGCGGGCCAATATGATAGCCATGCAGCGCCGCGCCCAGAATAGTGCAGAGCGGCGAAAAGAAGGTGACGATCAGGCTGGTGACAACACCAAATGTAAGCACCACAAGAAACTTAGCAGCCAGCACTTTGAGCCGCCGATTGGCGGAAGTTAGGCTGTACATAACGGTGTTGTAGCGGTATTCGTGGCCCATTAGCAGGAGCCCTGTGAACGCCAATATAAACCCTACGAAGGCGATAGCGCTGGTTGATTCGCTTTGCAGCAAAGTTGACGTCTGAAAGTAGGGAGCTTTATTGCGGAAGCCTTCGATAAAACCAGCAAAGAACATCACGATAAGCAGCGCGAAAGCAGTTAGGCCGTAGGTGCTCCGTACGCTCAGCAGTTTTCGAAATTCACTTTTGAGTGCGGGAATCATTATTTGGCCTCCTTTTTGGTTGGCTTGGTGGCATATTCTTCGGTGCCGGCAGTAATTTCCAGGAATGCCTCCTCTAGTGAGGCGCTGTGGTTAGCCAGCTCGTATAGCGGCAGATTTGCTTCAAACGCCGCTTTGCCGATTTCGTCGGTACTCAGACCGATCACTTTTAGACCGCCGTCCATCTTGCTGACCTCGGCCTTGCGGCCGCTCAGGGTGCGCTCCAGCTGCGAGAGCTTTGGCGAGCGCACAAATACGCCCGAATGGCCGCTCTCTGCGATTAGCTTTGTCATGGACGTATCGGCAATCAGCTTGCCACGCCCGATCACCACGACGTTGTCTGCCATCTGCGACATTTCGCTGAGCAAGTGGCTGGAGACAAACACGGCATTGCCCTTGTCGGCATAGGCCTTTAGGAATTCACGTAGCCAGGCGATACCTTCTGGGTCGAGGCCGTTCGCCGGCTCATCGAGCATCAGGTATTTTGGATTGCCAAGGATGGCAGCCGCAATGCCTAGGCGCTGACTCATACCCAAGCTAAACTTGCCTGGGCGGCTTTTAGCCACATCGAGCAAGCCAACTTCGTCCAGCACTTCGTCAACCCGCCTTAGGGGCACATTGCCGGCCGCGGCAAGCACTGCCAAATGTTGGCGTGCCGTACGCGTAGGATGAAACGCCTTGGCTTCCAGCAAAATACCCACCATCTGTGACGGTTGGCCGTATTCGTGCAGCCGTTTGCCGTCAAACAGCGTGCTGCCGCCACCGTTGTCCAAGCCCAGCATCAGGCGCATCGTAGTAGACTTGCCTGCTCCGTTTGGCCCCAAAAAGCCCGTTACCTTGCCTGTCTCGACCTTGAAACTGAGGTCATCGACAGCTTGTTTTTTCTTGTACCGTTTACTAATGTGTTCAACTGTAATCATGTATGTCCATCATACCTCAAGATGCACCGGCAGGCTACTGATAACGAACCCTGCGCTAGCGTATGAGTGGCGTCTGCTTGGTATTGATGGAGAGCTGTGGGGGCGTTGTGCTCGGACGGGTACCGGTTGTACGCTTCATCCATACACGCATGCCGATACCAAACACACCAGCTGCCAGCGCCCATAGGCCCAGGCGTATCGCCATATCTTTTGCAATCAATACTCCCAGGTCGCGTCCCAGCGCCGAAAATGCATTCGATCCGGAGCTAAAATGAGCACCGTCCGATACCAGGTGCGCCCCGATTTCCAGTAGCAAAGCCATGATGCCCAGTAATACACCGCTGGCAATGAGTACATTTGGCAAGGCGGTCCACTTGCCACGCCTCCGGCAGACCAGGATCAGCCCGGCCGCACACAAGAGCGTGCTCAGAACGCTGGTCCACCATATCGTGGCAATCGGAGTAGCATGGCTATCAGTTTTTTGGCTCCCGCCCAAGGTGATCGGCTTGCGTATGGAGCTATCCGCCGGAACAGGAATGCCAGCCGCCTGTGCCTGCGTCGCCAAGTCGGTCAGATCGATCGTGGGTGCTGGTCCGTCGCCTTGGTAATATGCCTGCGCCTGGTCGAGCCCGCCCGTGATTTTCGACTGTAATACCTGTGGCGTCAGGATGTGCGCAAATACCACCTTTGCCTGGTCGGGACTCACCCCCTTGATCCCCTTGCTCAGCTGATCGCTGAGAGCGACCGAAAGACGTTGGTAGCTATTCGTTGTCTGCAATTTTTGTTCCAGGTAATGACTATTGAGCACAGTCTGCGTAAGCGTCAGCACCAGAACGATACCCACGAGCGAAGAAGCAAGTAGGCTGGCGAGCAGTTTTGATACGGCGGAAAGCAACATTAAGCCGATTGTACGCCCAGCCCACGTAAGATACTAGGCTGGGCCGGGTTTTATTGAGAGCCACGCTTCAGCAAGCTGAGTAGCTCATCCGTAGTCGCAGCAGCCATGAGCTGCTCACGCATCTCCTTGGCACCATCGAATCCGTTGATGTACACCTTGCAGAAACGGTTCAGCGTCTTGATGTTGCGCTCGCGGTTCTGCCAGGTACGTGCAAAGAGTTCGACCTGTCCCCTGTACAGCGCGATACGGTCTGCTTTTGGCACGTCAGACCAGGGTGTTTCGCGTGCGAACACATATGGATCATGGAACACGCCCCGCCCTATCATGATGCCGTCCAAGCCGTATTGTGCGGCCAAAGCTTCGCCCTGAACGCGTGATTCTACATCGCCGTTGCCCACCAACAGCGTCTGTGGTGCTAAACGGCGACGCAGCTGCGCCACTTCGCCGATCAGGTCCCAGTGCGCCGGTACTTTGCTCATTTCTTTACGGGTACGGCCGTGCACCGTCAGCATCGCTAGATTCTTGCCTAGCAGAAACTCGAACCAGCTCATGTCCACTTCATTGAAGCCAAGCCGTGTTTTAACACTCAGTGGTAAGCGTCCCGCCAAACCCTCGCGCGTGGCCTCGATGATCTGATCGGCCAGCTCTCGATTTTCCAGTCGGATAAGGGCACTGCAGGCGCCATTCTGCACCTCACTCTTCGCAGGACAGCCCATATTCAGGTCTACGCCTACGAAATTGCAGCCATCCGGCAGGCCAAGCTCACGCGCGATGGTCCCGTCTGCTATCTGATCAGCTACGGTACGGAAATTGTCCGGGTTTAGCCCCCACAGTTGTGCCACCAGCCCCTGCTCGTTCGGAACAAAACGGAGCTTTTTCATCAGCTTGTCGCGGCCCGGGCTGTTCAGGCCATCTACGTTTACGAATTCAGTAAAAAACAGATCCGGCGCGGCAGTACCTGCCACAATCTGGCGGAAGACCGTGTCGGTCACATCGTCCATGGGCGCCAACACGAAGAATGGCTTGGGCAAAGATTGGTACATCTGCATAGTAAATGTTCAGAGTAACCGGCTAATCGCGATCGCCATTCGGGAGTTGTTTTTCTCTCCAGTCGGGCTCACGATGTTCATCAACCGTTCTGTCGGGTGCTGCGTCCCATGTGGCCTGCACGTCAGCAGCGCCTCGAGGCAGAATATCTTCCTGCTGTCCCGCAGAGCCATACACCAGCTTTTCGCGGGCTGCCCGGGCAGCATCGTCAAGCGCAACTATTTCCGCCGGCTCTATTGTCCGTCGGGCGGCCAGACGCGCAAGTGCAAGCCCTGCTCGCGTATCACGTACATACTCTGCACCCTCGATCCGCCTACGGATCTCGCCAGGTGTTTCTATGTGCCGGGTATCAACGATTGGCTTGTGCCTGTATGTGTGCATAATACAATTATTGTATCACAATTATGCTTATGCTGCAATAGCGAGACAGCTCTTTCGGGAACCTGCTATTCCCAGCGAAACACACGGAAGGCAATAGCGTACACAATCACCAGCCACAGCGCCATTACGCCTAGCTGCGGACCGAGGTCGAGCAACGATTTACCTTCCGTAGCGATCAGTCGTGCACCATCAATTACCGGCGTTAGTGGTAGATAGGTGGTGACATTCTGCAGCCAGTGCGGCATCAGAAAGCGCGGGAAGAATGTACCACTCAGGAACATCATCGGGAACACTACTATGTTTGCTAGCGGCGCAGCCTGGCGCTCATTCTTTGCCCAGCCACCCACGGCCAGTCCGATGCCCAGGATGACGACCACACTGAATGCCAGGAAGATAGCGAGTTCAAGGATGTTGCCAACTATTTTTAGGTGGAACACGGCAATTGCTACACCAGTCATCACCGCAAGTGACATTAGTCCGGACACAGCGTTGCCGAGCATCATGCTCAGGAAATACTGCCAAACGCGCAGTGGCGTCGTGTGCAGGCGGCGCAGAATACCCATTTTCTTGAGCTCTGGGAACACGTTAATAGGACCAAAGATACCCGCACCCAGGATGGCAAAGCCGAGCAAACCAGTGTAGGTATAGTCGAAGGCACTGAGCGAGCGTTCATTACTGCGTGTCGTCGTAACCCTGAGCGGCGTGTCAGTATGTACGAGATGGATATTGATAGCCTCTAGTTCATTCTGGAGCACAGCGGTCAATGTCCGGGCAGCCTGTTCGTTATTCTGCGTATAGTGGACAACAGCTACGCCCGACGGATGAATCTGTCCAGGAGCAGGCTTACCGAAGGAAGCTGGCAGTTCGACGGTGGCATCCAACTCACCACGACCCATCTTCTCATTTGCTTGAGCGAATGTAGTCACAGCCCTATCAACTTTGAAAGCCTTCTGCTTGTCCAGCTGCTGTGAGAACGTCTGAGCAAATGGCACCTTTGATTCGTTGATGATGGCGATATTGAACGAAACGCTCTTGTCGCCGCTGTTCAGGCCGCCGAACACGAACAGGAAGATAAGTGGGAACAAAAAGGTAAAGAACAGTGCTAGGCGGTCACGAAAGAGGCGTTTGATATTAACGGTGAAGAATGCCCAGACAGTGTAGAGTTTTTGCTTGAGTGTCATGATCGCAGTGCCTTTCCGGTCAGGTCAATGAATACGTCTTCGAGGTTGGCCTGTTCGACCCGTTGTTCTTTTTTAAATCCGCGCGACAGTAAATCTTTGATAAGGTTCTTCGGGGTGTCGAGCTTGATGATTTTGCCGTGGTCCATGATAGCGATGCGGTCGCAGAGCACTTCCGCTTCGTCCATATAATGAGTGGTCAGGATGACGCTGATGCCGCGGCTACGCACCTCTTCGATGAGTTCCCAGAGGTTGCGGCGGGCCTGCGGGTCAAGGCCAGTCGTCGGTTCGTCCAAAAAGAACACCTTCGGATTGTGCACCAGCGCCGCCACGATACTGAAACGCTGTTTCTGTCCGCCCGATAGCTGCTCGATGTAGGCATCAGCCTTTTCGCCCAGATTGACCTCATCCAGAAACTTTTGGGGGTCAACCCGTTCGCCATATGCGGCAGCGAACATCTGGATAAGTTCGGTCAGCTTGGTCTTGTCCTGGAAACCAGGCGTCTGTGGCTGTACGCCGATCATACCGCGGATCTTGTACGGTTCACGGGCTACGTCGATACCGTCGATACTTGCCGTACCGCCATCAATCTCCCGAAGCGTCTCGATCATCTCGAGCGTCGTCGTCTTGCCAGCGCCGTTAGGACCGAGGATGCCGAATATCTCGCCCTTCTTTACTTCAAAGCTGATACCATCTACGGCTTTTTTGTCGCCATAGCTTTTCTGTAGATTCTCCACGCGGAGAATGATTTCATTCGATTTGACCATATATATCCACCCTATCATTTCTTTTAGCAAAAATAAAACACTCCGAGAATATCCCCGGAGTGTTCGGTGCCGAAAGTATTAGCCGCGCTTGACGGTCAGGAAGCCGTTGCGTGGGTTTTCGTTGACAGTAAAGCCACTTGGCAGGTCGGTAGCCTCTGGACGCTCATCCTTGCTGAAGTAGTAGATGGTCTGTTTCTTACCGCCGCGCAGGGTGACTTCTTTTGAGTTCAAGTAGTATGTAACACCTTTTGAGTTCGTGTGCTTGTATGCCATTCGCTGGCCTCCCCTTATAACTAATGTTAGTACCCCTAACATACTCTGTTAGGATTTTGTTTGTCAACTACTCTTGTCAAAGTGGTAGCGTTTTTTCACTACCGATGGTTGCCTTAGGGTATACCAGTGTATTACACTTATGCTTGAAACTAATGCTCCTAAAGGTGGTTATCTATGGATTTTCGTCAAACAATTCAACCCAACCGTCCCAGTGGCGCAAGTGCGCCTGCGCCGACACCAGCTGCACACGATGCACCTCGGCATGAAGGTATGGGTATGCCTCCGCACGGTGAGGCTTCAACCGGCAAATGGCTCAAGGTATTTACCGTAGCGATGCTCGCTGGCATCGCCGTACTGCTCGTTGCCATCGCCTTTGGCTTTGGCCGCCACCATCCCAGCAGTGAATCAACATTCGTAGACAACAGCAAGTACCAAGCAGTGTTCTTGACGAACGGACAGGTCTACTTCGGTAACGTCAGCAATATGAGCAACCAGTACATCCGCCTGACGAACGTCTACTATCTGACTCAGAGCTCAACCGACAGCAGCAGTAGTAGCAATAGCAGCAATAACTACTCATTAGTAAAGCTTGGCTGTCAGCAGATCCACGACCCATACGACGCCATGGTCATCAACCGCAGCGAGGTCAGCTTCTGGGAGAACCTGCAGGACAACGGAAAAGTCGTCAGCAGTATCAAACAGTTCAAGCAGCAGAACCCGAACGGTCCTGACTGTTCACAAGTGAGCAACCAGACACAGGCTTCAAACGGCAGCGCAACACAGGGTGGCAACACGAACAACACTACCAACAATTCTGCTAACAAGTAGCACTGGTAAGACCTAATAAATAACACCCGGGAAATCCCGGGTGTATTTTTACGTGGGCAGTACACGAGGGACAGGCCGAGGAGAGCATCATCGCCCGCAATACTTCCGCCCTGCCGCAGGGGTGATTCTAATCTAACCAGGGGTTACTTCAGATATCGCTTCGTGATCCAGTAAGCGGGCGCACTTACCAGGAATGCCAGCGCACAGAGCGCCGTCAGAACCATGCTCCAGCCAGCCAGATCGGGAGACCATTTGGCGGAAGTAAAGTCGAACTTATACAGCCCGTCTGGAATCGGTGTTAGGCTGACGCCGTGCTGTGAGGCGTAATTCTGGATACAACTGATGACCTCACTGCCAATGACCGTCTGGGTCTCACAGTAGGCCTGCGCCTGCTGATACAGACTGCTGTTACCCTGTCCCAGTACATTCTGCTGGGCAGATTCCAGCCGCTCAAAGGTGTACTTGAGCTGGATCGGCGGATGCACCGCATTCGGTCCGCTGCTCAGGCTGGTATTCATGTGGCTGTAGATATAGGCGCGTAGATTGCGGAGCGCCCCCTCCACATCACCATTATTCTGGTCGGCCGCATAGACGGCGTCACGCAGACGGACCATCTGCTCGTTATTGTGCCGGAGCGACACCAGGCAGACCACCCCGCATATGATCGCGGCAATAAGAAAATACCAGGGCTTAATGCGCCGCACAAACCGCCACGTGTGATGCAACTGCCGCTTGTCCATGTTGATTATGATTATACCGCAAGACCGCGAATAAGTTGCGAGCTCTATCTGTTTGGGACATACTAAAGGCATGCATATTTTCTTTTCGGGTATCGGCGGCGCAGGCATCGGCCCGCTTGCATTGGTAGCAAGCCAGGCTGGATACGACGTGTCCGGCTCCGACAAGCAGGACTCGCAGTACATTGCGCATCTGCGCAAACACGGCATCACCGATATCAGCATCGGCCAGAGCCGCGAAACCATCGCCCGTGTACACGACCAGAAACCTATCGACTGGTATGTCTATTCATCCGCAGTAGCCATGGAACAGCCGGATGCGCCGGAATTTGCATTCTGTCGCGAGCAGAATATCCACATGTCGAAGCGTGACGACCTGCTGAACCAGATACTGCAGGACCAAAAACTCAAACTTATTGCCATCGCCGGTACTCATGGCAAGACCACCACTACCGCAATGGTCGTGTGGCTGCTTAAGCAACTTCACCTGCCCAGCGGCCACATCCTGCCTGCCAAAAGCAGTTTTGCAGAGATGGGTAGTTACCAAGCAGATGCTGAGTACTTTGTGTATGAATGTGATGAGTTCGACCGCAATTTCCTAAGCTTCGAGCCGTACCTGAGTGTCATTACCGGGGTGGATTGGGACCACCCTGATATCTACCCCACCCGCGAAGATTACAACGCCGCCTTCCGCGAATTCCTGGAGCAAAGCAGCCATGCCTGGCTGTGGCAGGTCGATGCTGACCGGCTGGGAGTAGAGGGCAACGGCACACACCAGCTGCTCGACGAAAGCGACCCGGGCATCAATAATCATCTGCGTC
Source organism: Saccharimonadales bacterium (SeqCode) (assembly GCA_035479715.1). Lineage (GTDB taxonomy): Bacteria > Patescibacteriota > Saccharimonadia > Saccharimonadales > UBA4665 > JAJZCD01. Next base: position 39,497 of record DATIIK010000015.1, read on the forward strand.
TGCCGGGACTGGTTAACCGCCAGGATGCCTGGCTTGTTGCCCACGCCCTGCAGAACATCACACATCGCAGCCTAGAAGAGCTGCTTGCTATCTTGGACCGTTTCCCGGGCGTATCACGTCGGTTTGAACAGATCATCCCCGGACTCTATAGCGATTACGCCCATACACCCCCCAAGATCCGGGGTGCCCTACAGCTGGTGCACGAGGTTGCGGGCCAGAATGTGGTCGTTGTGTACGAAGGCCTACATAACACCCGTCAGCATTTTATAAAAGATGAGCTGCAGGATTTGTTCAAGGGCGTGCAGCAGCTCTACATCGTGCCCAGCTACCTGGCGCGCGAGGACCAATCGCTAAAATTGTTAACCCCGGACGACCTCAAGCTCCTTCTGGATGCCGAGACACAGACCAAGACCACTGGTGCAGCCCTCGATGCTAAGCTGCGCCAGGCCATCATCGACCACTTGGAAGCAGGCGATACGGTGCTCTGCCTAACGGCAGGCGGTGGTGGTAGTCTTGACGAATGGCTACGAAAGCAATTTGCTGATGCTTCCGCTTAGCGTGCCAAAAAGAAGATAACGACAACGATCGCCACCAGTGTAACCACCAGTGGCCACAGTGGCTTCTGCGCCTGCATATCCTTACTGCTTTCCTTTGCGCTTACACCGGATGCGGACGGTGGTATCACAAGGGGCGCGCCCTTGGTGGTAGCGCTTGGGATATTCAGTGGCATTGTACCAGGCTGTGCGACTGTGCTTGAGGCGACGCCAGCATCAGCAGGCCTACTTGTCACCCGTTGTCCGAGATCCTCGTGCGATCCACCCTTGCCGGACTCGGACAACGATGCAGCCACCAGGGCTATTTCTCCTGCCGCCACGTTGCGTTGAGCAACCGGGCCCGCCTCTTGGGCGCGCTCCCGGTAGAATTCTTGGCCATATGCAAACGATGGGACCTCCACCAGCTTGCCAGTTTTATCAAGTTCGGCTATAAAGGCGCCGCTGGCATCGATACGGTGGCCTTCTGGTACCTGCAGACGATCCTCTGGCGACAAAGATGCTGCCTGCTCGCGGACCTGCGGAGGCATCGGGAATTGTCCGGCGTTCGGTCCGGTTGGCCGCTCTGGCATGCCATTGGCGGCCGACCACTGGCGCTCAGGGCTTACTGTGCCCGCGGCCGGACGAGTCTGCTCTGATCCCGCAGCCTGCAAACTAGCCAGACGCGCATCATGGTGCCGTGCTTGTTGCTCTAGCTGCTCACGTGATTCGAACTGACTGCGCTGGTAGCGACGCTCGGCTGCGTTCATCTGATGTTCGGTGGCAGCTTCCCGAAGATGCTGTTGGGCTGTAGCGAACTGATACTGGCTCCGTGCCTGCTCAAGCCGTTTGTTCTGGCGCTCCATCTTCTTGTTCTGCTTCTTTTCGCGGCGCTTGTGTTTGAGGTGCTCATAGGCGCCACCGACCAGCAGGCCGGTCACTAATCCCCGGCCAACACCTGCGCGCGTCGCCGTGTAGACGGCGTCTTCCATGTCGCGCTTAGTCACCGGCTGTTCTTTTCCGGATGCCGTCCGAACAGTCCGTTCGGACGCGGGCGTGACCATACTGGCGTATTCCTGACTACCCTGTGTGGCCGGGTAGGATTCATGTGCCTGCGGATACGGTTCCGCTTGGGGTCGCTCTACAAAAGGCACGGCCATAGCAGCATATTCGGGCTGTTCGGGCGCCACAGGCGGCCTGGGTACGGCAGATTCGTGGGAGGGCTGCGTAGCTTGATGGTGCGCTGGAAGCCATGCTGGTGCTTCGGGCACATCCGGATTCTGCCGGGCTGCCTCGGGAACAGGGGTCACCTCGGGCTGCATATCAGCCACCGGCGGAGAAGCCTCTGCAGGCGCACGTAAGTCAATGACACGCTCCACACCTGCACCTGCCAGGTCGATGACCTCGCCGCCATACAGTTCATTCGGCGCCAGTTCCCGTTCGCCCCACTGTTCGTAGTCTTCCTGGCTGGCGATCACAGTATTTTCAGCCAACGCCTCAGGTTCGGCTTCAGGCACGTAAGCTTCGCGGGCATTACGCGCCGACCAGTCATCACTATCTTCCGAGGCACGATGCTCGCCGACCGTTCTGCCCGTTTCGCCAGCAACAGACTGTAAGTCTGGGGTTATGGCAAGTTCAGGCTCATGGTTTTCAGCCTGTTTGTCGGCCCTATCGCGTTTCTCATCAGTGGCCGGGGGTTTGACCAGATTAAAGGTGCGGGTGGCCTCCAGCTGCTTTGGCGGTTCGGTCTGCTCTTCTTTCTTGTTGTTTTCAGCGGCAAGCCGGGCAATCCCCTGCATACGCAAACGGCGACGCACACCGTTCTTATCGGTCCCGTCTTTATTTGACTCAGACTCGTGAGATGCGCCTGGGAAATTTTCCATAATCGGCTATATTCTACCACTTTTGATCTGTTTTTACAAAGGCTCACTGCCCTTGCGAATCAGACTCTATCGGTCATCTCCGCTGCCGCGGAGCATGCCTCGCTGGTGCCGGCTGCGTAACTTATCGAGATTTATTTTTGCTATGTCGTCAAACGATATTCCCAGGTCGTGGGCAACTACAGCGATATACCACAGGATGTCACCGAGCTCTTTGGCAACGTTCTTAGTGTCCAGCTTGCTGATGTCAGCATCATCATCACGAATCCATTTTTTGAAGATCGCCTGCACTTCACCGGCTTCATCACCCAGTCCCAGCACTTGTTGCACCAGCTCTCGCAGCTGATCGTCCTTTGCCAGGTTAGTCGTAATCGCCTGTTTCTGATACTCATCGAATGTCATCGTGATACCCTCCCGTTTTCATCTATTTTGACCGCACCTTCGCGAATAACCTCTATGGCGTCGTCTATCATACGAATGATGGTCGAAGGTGGCCGGCCCGAAAGATCACCGCCGTCTACATAAAAATCAACCGCATCACCAAAATATGCCCGGGCCTCGGCAATGGTATTGGACACCGGCTCGCCCGGCATGTTCGCACTGGTGGTTTGCAGCGGGCCGACCTTGCGCAGCAGTTCGAGTAACTCTGGGAAGTCCGGAATGCGGATCCCTTGGCGGCCCGTACCCATGTTGAGATACGTGATCTGGTGCGGTGTTTCTACGCTGACCGGCCCTGGCCAGAACTGTTCCACGGCTTTTAAGTAGCGGGCTTTGATGCCCAACTCTACCAACTGGTCGATCGAGGCGGCGATGAGCGTACCCGGCTTGTGATCACGGCTTTTGAGTGTATATAGCCGCTCGACAGCAGCCTCGTCGGCCGCACGGGCAAACAGGCCGTAGACGGTGTCGCTCGGCATCACGCCAACCGCGCCGTCACTAAGGAGGGCCGCCAGCTTGGGGTCAGAAAGAGATTGAAAGATGTACATAACAAGCAAGAGGGTTTAGTTGGAACTACGGTACGCCACGAAGGCAACAGCGCATAACAGCGTAAATAATACCATAGATACGACAATGGTAAAAATAGGTTTCATGGTAGCGATTTTTGCAGCTGGTTTCTTTGGTGCGGGCTTTGCTGTCGCGCCTGTCACTGGCACGGACGCTGCTTTGGAGTCGACAGGCGGGGTAGGAGGAGCCGAGGGCACGTTATGGGGTGGCTCCGCCGTACCAGAAGTCAGTTCACTGGCCACGGGTTGCTGGCCGGTGACACTACCGCCGACAACAGGTGCAGGCTCGGGAATAGGGTCAGGCTCAAGCTGCATCGGTGGCGGCGGCAACGGCTCTGCCTGCTTCGCAGGCGCTTGGTCAGCGGGAGATTCAGGCTGTTTATCCATTAGCATATTGTACCACTAGAGCGTGTAGGAGCCGTCGGTCAGCCTGACCATGCCCTCTTGACTGAGTGCTGCCAGGACTTCGGCCAGGCGCTCGTCACTGATGGCAGCACTCAGCTCTTCGAGCGTATACGCCCGCTGGCTCAGCAGTCGCAGCGCCTGGCCGCGGACCTGCCTGCGCGAGCCATGGAACCGGGATTGTTTAGCATAGTGCCTGCTGGCTATGTTCGCATTACCCACCGTCGCTTTCAGGTGCGTGCCGTAGTCCATAAGCGCCCAATAAAACTCCCGAGCCTGGCCGCCGTCCAGTGTCTGGGCCAGAATTTCCCCTATTTCCTTGTCGGCTATATCAGTCCGGCCAGCAAAGAAATGATGGATATACACGGTACGGACATTGGTCTCGACAAAGAGGGCAGGGAGGTTATAGGCGTAAGCCAGGATGGCCCCGGCGGTATTTTTGCCAATGCCGGGCAGCTTTACCAGCTCCTCAAGTGTCTTTGGAAAATACTTGAGAGTGTCAAGTATTTGTGCAGCCTGCCAGAGGAATTTGGCCCGCCGGTTGTAGCCGAGGCCTTGCCAGACGCGCAGCACATCTCCTAGGTCTGCCGCCGCTAGTGCATGCACATCGGGAAATGTCCGCAGAAATTCGTGGTATTTCGGTATGACCCGCACCGCCTGCGTCTGCTGCAGCATCAGCTCGCTGACCATGATCTGATACGGATCAAACTGCCCTTCGGGCCCCGGAAGCCGCCACGGCAAGTCATTACGACCGTTGCGCGCAAAGTACGCCCAGAGCGTCTCCAAAAACTGCTGCCGTTCCTGGTTGCTTATTTCCATGACTGGTATCATATAGGAAGACATATGTTGCCGCTACTCACGCGTATCATCAAACGTTTTGCCGTGCTCCTGGTGGGCGCGTTTTTTGTCTACCTGGCGGTGTGGAAAGTATTTCCATTCTTTGATAAGCGCACACCCGCCGCACTAGCGCTCTTTGTGACCTACGTGGCGATGGCATACATAGTCATTCCCTTTGGATTCCGTATTTTCCGCCTGTTCTACCGGCCGACGCATCTGCCGCTTTATTGCACGACGCCTGATGGTTTTGCGAGCGACCCGATAAACATTGGGCTTATCGGCACACGGGAGCAAGTAGTGGAAGCCATGACAGCAGCCGGCTGGGAACTGGCAGATGACAACACGTTGGCAGCATGGATACGGCAGGTCCTTGCTACTCTGACACACACGCCATACGTCAATGCCCCTATGAGCCGGCTGTACCTGTTCGGCCGCAAGCAGGACCTGGGTTTTGAAGTGGAAATAAGCAGCAGTCTGGGCAAGCGCCATCATGTACGGTTCTGGGCGGCAGAACTGGAGCTGACAGAAGGCGATACGCATCATGTCCACTTTTGGCAACACTTCTACCGACCATCGCGCCATACTCCTAGCGCACGGCTCTGGGTTGGAGCCGCCAGTAAGGATGTGGGTTTTGCACCTATTCGGCACAATGCTCAGCTGACGCACATGATCGATCCAGATACCAATGCGGAACGCAAAAAGATACTACATGACCTGCGCACCGCCGGCCGGCTAACCAGTCACCGTTTCGCCACGGTCGGTAAGCCACTGCAGCTACGCAACCGGGCGTGGCGTGGACAGCTACGCACCGACGGACGTATCGCTATCTGCGAATTACGCTAGAGGGAAGCAGGGCGGATTTTACAATCCGCCGTAACCACCACCATAACCTTGGTAGTTGATGGCAGGCTTGTAGTAGTCGGTGATCTTCTGCGGGGTACCGCCGCTAGCAGGCATGATGTAGAGCTCGCTGCTATTCTTGGAAACCAGTAGATAGTTGTCGGTGAACCAACCGTAGGGTTTATACTCGCTTAAAGATGCGATCGTCTTTTGGTTTTTAGCATCGTCGTCACCCGTAAATAGTGTATTTTTACCGTCACGTTGATCAGCCCAGAAGGTGCTATTCCCCGAGGGTGAAAGTAAATATGTCGGATAGGGTGCGTTATAGAATTCCTCACTAGTCAGATTACTGCCTGCAACCTTGCCATCCTCGTACTCGTAGTAGGAGGTTGTATTGCTATCGGTAAATGCCAAGTAAACACTTTGCGGCTCGTAGGAGCGGGATTCAACCGTGACACCGTAGATAGAACTGGGATATGCTGGGTTTGCATAGATTGTTCCGCTTAGGGTAAACGTCTTTGCAACTCTGTGGCCCGACCCATCTGCTCCAATAGTGTCGACTTCTGCCGATTTGCCACTTACAAAACTTACCATTGCTCCGTTGCCACTGCTATAGTCATACCCATTACCCGCCCAGTCTTTGGCGTACACAACGTTGTTCCCGATCAGATACACGCTATCAAAATATTGTTTCGCATATCCTTCTGTGTGCGAGCCAGAAGTATTGCTATATGCGGTGCCGTCTGTTTGGTCCAATAACAGGGTGTGGCCAGTAGTGGGATCGAACGATTTAAGCGCCTCCTGGTTTTTTTGTCCATCTGCCACGGTGTTACGATGCACCTTGTAAATGAACCGGTCACCACTCCAGCCCACTAATGTAAAGTTGGCATTACCTTCATCGATGGTCGTCAGTTTATCGCCATTGGTGGTATCGATCAGATAGACGCTGGCGGTCGTGCCACTGCGCTTGCTCAGCAATGCCAGGTACTTCCAATCGCGCGAGGCAAGCAGGGAAGTGCTAAATTTGTCTTCACTGCCCGTCCCTGCCAACACAGTTTGACGATTCGAGCCATCCAGATCGGTTTTTACCACATCGAGTTTGCCGCTGAGGTTTGAAAGGAAGTAGAGTTTGCCAGCCGGGACCAGCTGGAAGGTGTTCTTGGCAATAGTGCCATCTGCAGTAATGGTGACTTTAGCATCGTTGTACCCGGTGTAGCTGACCGTGGCTGGCTGGGTAGTGGCGCCGGACGGGATGACCAAGTCTGCCATACCTTTGGCGTTGGTCTTGGCTTTGGCGCCGCTGGCAGTTACGGTCGCACCGCTGACCGGCTTGCCGCTGACCTTATCCACCAGCTTGATGCTTACCTGGTGGCCCGTTGCCACTAATGGCACCTTGAACGTGTTCTTGCCTGCTACCAGCTCGCCCTTAGCCAGGCCCGTGTAGTATTTCTTTGATACTTTCAGGCTGCCGCTGCCAGTATTTACATGCAGCTTGGCCTCACCATTGGCCTGAGTCTCGGCCATCTTACCAGAGAGTTCTACCTGGGCGCCGCTCACCGGCTGGCCAGATTTGCTATCCACTACTTTTACCGTGACATCGGCTTTCAGAACCACACCTAGAATGTTATAGCGCGTAAACGGCACCGCGAGCAACACACCTAGCACTACGATGATGCAAGCAATGCTGAGTAGCCGCTTGCGAGGATCGTGCCACCACTGTATATTCCAGTTTTTGAACCGCTCCCATGGGCCCTGCTTCATTACTACAGCGTGCGCAACTTCTTCGTCCTGTGCTTTCAGAACATCATCACCTTCCTTTTTGACGATGTCATCGATTGCTTTGTCGGTTTCGGGGTCGGTTTCTGCCTCTGGTGTGTCGGCCTTGGTATCCGTGTCGCTCAGTGAATCAGGCGCTTCGGGTGTTGTTCCCTGCTCATTATTATCTGTTTGTTTAGCCGGCTTGTCGGACGGTTTTTCTTCTGACATTACGCTTATCCTCTTTACGCACAACTATAGCAAAAACCAAACAGAATATATACTAGGAGACATATGGATCGTATGAGTGAAACGACGGCTGTAGAAGCGGCTGAGTATCTCGCCAAAACCGACCCGGTTTTAGCGCCGGTCATTGCCGCGCATGGACTGTGCACCATCCGGCCAAACGAGGATTATTACCAAGAGCTGGTAGATGCCATCATCAGCCAACAGCTGAGCGTACACGCGGCGCGCAGCATCGAGCAGCGCTTCCGCGCCCTGTTTGGCGGCCGCTTCCCTGCCCCCGATGAAATCCTGAGCAAAGACGTGGAAACTCTCCGCGGCATCGGTTTTTCGCGGGCTAAAGCCAGCTACGTGCTCGACCTGGCGCAGCACATAGTAGATGGCAAGGTACGGTTCGACCACTTGGACAGGCTCAGCAACGAGGCTGTGATTGCCGAACTGACGGCGGTAAAAGGCATCGGCGTCTGGACAGCGCACATGTTCCTGATGTTCTGCATGGGCCGCACGGACGTGCTGCCGGTGGGCGACCTGGGAATCCGCAACGGCATCCGCAAGCTCTATGGTTTTGCGGACGCACCCACGCCCGACCAGATCACCGAGTTGGCCAGGGCACATGGCTGGCACCCGTACGAATCCATCGCCAGCTGGTACATCTGGCAAAGCCTGGATAACACTCCGGCCGTGTAGCGCCACACGCGATCATTGCATTAACACGCTGTGGCGTAGCGGCTAGTCGAGCGTGATTGATTTGAACAGCGCAGTAACCTGCTTGTCGAGCGTACCACCTTGCCATTTGCTAGCAAGCAGCGTGAGCATAGTGGGCGTACCCGTGCTGCAGTCATCACTGGTGCAGCTTTCAAACGTCACGCTGATCAGCGGATTGCCTTTTACTACGTCGCCCATGGGCACGGACTGGTTCGCCACATAGCCGTTATCACCAGTTACAAAGATCGTGTCCAGGCCATTCGCTTTTGCGTAGCTGAGGTAGCTGACATAGGTAGCGGCTCGCTGGACGGGTGTAGGCTGGACATAGCTGAGCTTTTGCGATTCCAGCACCTCTACAGCGCCGCTGGCAGGATAACCCGCAATGGTGCTCTGCTGGTTCTGTACCGTTACCACGACGTGTCCGTTTACGGTGGCGCCGTTGACAGTGGCTAGCGATACGGCGGGCGATGCGACGATGAGTTTGCTAGCGGTATCTGTCACTTTCCAGGTTTCCGGGTAGTCGAAACCGAGCGTATAGATGGTACTGTCGTAGTGTTTTGTAGGTACGGTTTTGGCTTGCGGAGCGGTGGCCTGGTTGTGCGTCGTGTCGGTCTTTTTTGCCTGCGATGCAGGTGGTTTTTTGCCCGTGTTCTTATCTGCCAGGCTCGTGCCGTACCAATACGCGCCGTATGCCGCACCGGCAATGATAGCAAGCACCAGCAACCATACGAGCGCCCGCAGTCCGCGACGCTTTTTGCGTGGCTTTCCTGCTTGGCCGGCTGCGGGATGCTCGGCCTGCCAGGCACGGATCTTTTCGGCCTGCACTACCCCATCTGGGTCGCTCGGATGTTCCACGTATTCGTTCAGGCGGTCTTCGTCGGTATTGCCCTCAGCATTGGGCATACGCGGCTGCACCGGGCTGAGCGGCGTGAACTTATCCTGTTTGCCCACTGGCGCTGCCTGCTCGAGTTGCTCGGCATCGGTATGTTTGTGCGAACCGGGCAGTTCGGGCGCACCTTGGAGCTTATCTGGTTCCATAGGTATAAGTATAAACCAAATGTTCAGGGAGCGCGTCAGCAGGGGCTTTGCAAGCTATACACTCTTCTAGTGTGGGTGTCGTTCCAGATAATCTCTAAACTTTGGTGCAGTATATTCATACTGACCTTGCCGGAGCCTATATACTACTCCTGCCTCAACTAGTCGCCCTAACAACACGTTTATGTTTTGCGGGGTCTTGTCGCTCGCAGTCCTTAATTCTGACACGACGACGGGAGGGTACTTACACTCGACCGTAGAGAGTAAGACATCCTGCTCTGCGGGGGTTAATGTCTGCACACGAGGAGCATAAAAATCTAAATCTAGTCTTCGGTAGATATCCTCACGAATGGCAGCCAATAACTCAATAGAGAAGGAGGTGGTGCCAGCAGACATAGCAGCATCCCATAGTTCTGCACCCCATAGCTGGATAAAATAGGGGTAGCCTTCCACCTCGCTCACTACCTCTTTTACTAAATCTGGAGTAAAAGTGAATCCCGTATCTTTTAGAGGTTGCTCAAAAGCTTCTACAGCTTCAGTTTCTTCTAGAGAAGACACCTCTTCACCTCTAAACATTCTTTCAGTGTAGGAACGTGCTTTTAGAAGATTGCTCGTAAGGGTAGGTAGGCCACATACGACTAAACCTATAGGTAAACCATTTCTCTGCAAAGTTGAGATAGCAGCAATTAGCATAGACAGGGGATGTTCACCGGCGCTATTGTTATCATCTTTAACGACTTGTGCCTCATCCAGAAGAAAAATGATACCATCGTAACCTTTTTCCACTGCAAGCTCAGCGGTGGAAAATATAGCTTGCGCAAGGTCCTGATTATGTACAGAGGCCGGCTCATAACCCAAGCTTATGTCATTCCACGTTAATTTTAAGGAGCCGACACGTTCAACCGCTTTACCTATCGCAGCCCTTACACGCTCTGTGGTAGATATTTTTTGCGCTGCTTCATCACAAAGCCTTATTAGTAACGATTTTAGAGATTCCTCGTTATTATGCCCTGGCTGCAATTCTATGGAAACAGGAAACCAGTTGTCTGCTTTTGCTTCGTTGGCAAATTCCTGTAGTAATACTGTCTTCCCTACTCCTCGTAATCCCGTGAGGCGCATATTAGCAGGCAGCTCCGGAGCTCCTCTCAATATAGCCTTAAAGTGAGCAATCGCCTTATCACGACCTGCTAAGAATCTCGGAGGAGTACCCACTCCGGGCCTAAATGGGTTCTTTGTCGGTATTTGACTTATAACATCATTCATGTAATTTAGCTTGATTATAACAGAAAGTTTGTTATAAGTGCAACACCGATATTATTTTGTTTTATAGACTAACAATGGCTGCTTTAGCACAAGTAGTATTTGCATCTGAGGAAAAAGCCTACAGGCAGGTACCAACGTAGAAATACACCCTAAAAATGGTATAATATGATGTCTTTCCCCGCAGGAGACTGGTGGAGATCCCACAGCTCTTTGATTTTTTGGAGGAGAATTTTGAGCAACACACTGCTCGTGCGCCTTTTTGTGCACCGCCCCACGATTCCGCACCTCCGCAAGGTTGGTCAGGCGGCTTCGGACAGGTACCTGCACGACTTCGTCGTGGAGACAACGGACAGGTTCGTCAACCATGCTTCAGAGTGG
>DATIIK010000016.1:0-34195 GCA_035479715.1 Saccharimonadales bacterium (SeqCode)
CCGGCTTCCCGGCGACCACGACGACCTGCACTACAACCCAGCAGTCTATATCAACCTGTTACAATCAATACATGGACAATAGGGACTTAGAATTCGCGTATGAGATAGGTGCATTGCGGCTGGTAAAGCGGCAGTGGCACCGGTTCCATCTGGGAGATGTGGCCGATTTGGCCGACCATCATTTCCGGGTTACGTGGCTAGCGCTGCTCATTGCCGCGCGCGAAAAAGCCACGGTGAACACTGAAAAGATGATGAAGATGGCACTCGTACACGACATTGCCGAAAGCCGTACCGGCGACGTTGATTATCTGGCCCGGCAGTACGTCCAGCGCAATGAAGCGCTCGGCATAGCCGATATGCTGGCTGGCACATCACTGGAAAAAGAATTTCTGGCACTCTGGCAGCAGTACGAAGACCGTGACTGTCTGGAGGCAAAAATAGTCAAGGACGCCGATAACCTTGATGTCGACCTAGAAATCCGGGAACACCGCCAACGCGGCAGCAAGCTGGCAGAGAAGTGGGCCGAGGGTCCTGCGGAATTCGGCAAGCGCAAGTTCTTTACCGAGGCAGCCTTGGCGATGTCCGAAGCCATCCATACGTCCGACCCCTACGACTGGCATGACAAAGCACCCCGCAACCGTGTCCATGGCGGAGACTGGAAGTAATAGGCCATGCTTTCACCCGAAACCCAGGCCCAGATTGCCCGATTAGCAGACGAGCAGGACAGGTACCGTCCTGAGCCGTCAGTGACAGAACATATTAGCGACAAAGACATCGTCATGGTGGTGGGCGTAAGCGGCGCCGGCAAGAATACGGTCATGCAGGCTGCCAGCGAGCTGGATCCGCGCTTCCGGGTGGCAGGCAACCTGACCAACCGTAGTCCACGGCCAGATGACGATCCAGCAGTATACCGCTATTATCCGCACACCGACGCAGGCGTGCATCAACTGATGGAGCGCATACACAGGAGCGAGCTGGTGCAATACGCCGTCAACGACCATAGCGGCCAGATCTACGGCAGCGATGCCAATTGCTACCAGGCCGAATTCAACCTGAAAGATGTCTTTTCCAGCGCCGTGGAAGATTTCCGCCGGATCGGTTTCCGGCAAGCCAGAGCCATTACTCTCGTCACCCGAGCAGCCATTTGGCAGCCATGGTTCGACACCCGTTTTCCGCTCGGCCACAAAGACCGGCCGGCGCGCCAGGCACACGCTGTCGAGAGCCTGACCTGGTCCCTGGGCCAGCCGGAGGACAGCCATTATTGGGTCGAGAATATCGCTGGACACCCCAAGGCTGCCGGGCAGGCGATTATCGACATCGCGCTCGACCGTTCCCAGGGCAATCCATCCCTGCGCGCTCTTGCCGAAGCCTGCCTGCTGGCAGCCGAGGAAATGCCGCTATGAAAGAAGTAATAACCACCATCGTATTTCTGCGCTGGAATGACGAGATCCTGCTCGCCATGAAAAAACGTGGACACGGCGCGGGCCACTGGAACGGCGCAGGTGGCAAGATTGAACCTGGCGAGACAATCGAGCAGGCCATGGTGCGCGAATGCCAAGAAGAAATCGGCATTACACCTAGCGTTTACGAGAAAGTAGCCGTGCACAGTTTTTATGAGCCGCACGGAGCCGAACAGAGCAAGCTGGTGGCCCATGCATTCATTTGTACGGAGTGGCGAGGCGAACCTATCGAGACCGAAGAGATGGCGCCACGCTGGTTTGCCATCAAAGATATCCCCTATGACACCATGTGGCCGGATGACCGTGATTGGCTGCCTTTGGTGCTGGCGGGCAAAAAACTAGTAGGCGCGTTTCATTATGATGATCAGAATACGCTACAATCCCACAACGTAACAGAGGTTATGGAGTTGCCATGAACAGCGATTACTGGCATCGTCAGACCGACAAGCCGCTCTTTCCGGAGCTGGAATGGAGCCGCCCCGAAACACGTACCCAAGCAGGTAAGCTGGTGATCATCGGTGGCACCAAACATGGTTTTGCCGTACCCGCCCAGGCCTACGCGGCCGCACTGCGGGCCGGAGCTGGCAGTGTGCGGGTGGTACTGCCCGAAAGCCTGCGGCGCTCTATCGCCAAGCTGTTTCCCGAGGCCGACTTTGCCCCCAGCACCGCAAGCGGCAGTTTTGCCCGTACCAGCCTGAATGAGCTGCTCGGAGCCGCGCGGTGGGCCGACGGCGTGCTGTTTCCCGGTGACCTGAGCCGCAACAGCGAAACCAGCGTCCTGCTGGAGTCGTTCCTGGAAAAATTCCAGGGGGCAGTCACGCTGACCAAAGACACCGCCGACCTGGTCTGCGAGCAGCCCCACACGGTACTGCACCGTCCGGAGACGCTGCTGGTACTTGCCATGGGCCAATTACAGAAACTGGGCAGTGAGGCACGTTTTCCACGGGCGTTTACGAGTGGTATGGGATTAGTGGCGCTAGCTGACAACCTGCACGAGTTTACGAAGCGCTTCGCGCCGTACATCGTCGTACGGCAGCACGACCAGCTGGTCGTAGCAGTGGGCGGCCAGATAAGCACCACCAAGCTGATGCACGCAAAACCCGTCTGGCGTCTGCAGGTCGCCACCGCCGCTAGTACGTGGTGGCTACAGAACCCGAGCAAACCCTTCCCGGCACTCACCACCGCCGTCTGGACACAAAAATAAACACCTGGCTGATTCAAATGTTCTTGTCGTCCCTTTGGTTGACTATGTCAGAAAAACCTTGAGCATTTTTCTTTATATCGGACTAAAAAGACACTAATATACGCTACTCAAGAGGATACTTCCTCTTGAGTAGTCGGTACCTTGGTAGAAGCAACAGGTTTCCACTTACCACGAGCGCTTACCAACTCATGTGGCATAAGTTCCGCATTATCAAGGCAAATTTTCCCGATAACCGCCAGCTCATCAATAAGACGCATGGGTAACCGCTCCTTTTCCATGATAGGTGCTATAACCTCTTCAATCTCAGCACGGGAACGCATGTGCCGGTTCACAAAACTTCGTCCTTCCTCGAGTACGCGCTTAAGTTCCGGAAAAACTTCATAGAGATGTTCATTACCGCGAGCATAGCGTGATTTCTGCTGAATGTAGTCTAACCAATTGCGCTGAGCCGTTGCATAGACAGAAGCATCTTGTGCAACTCGAATTGACTCCCAGCCATGGTTTTGAGCAATGGTGTTTATTAACCACGTATCGTCGGCAGCAGTATCTTCAAATAAGGCGTCAATGGCCGCGGTCCTAAAAGCGATTAGGCGACCAGTTGGTTTTGGCCAAGGGCCGGCGGCATCGCTATAAAGCTGGCGCACTCTCAGTATCTGACCCAAGTAAGTTCCTACTATCTCAGGCGGAATTTTGTTGCGTGGCACCGGACCGGCCGCCTGCACCGTACAATCTGCAAATTCGTCCGCCACCTGCTCAAAGCAGCGTTCCGAAAAGGTGACGTCAGTATCGATATACATTGCTACATCCGATGCACATCGTCCCAACGCGAAATTAATAGCCCTAGTCTTGCTTGCTTCCGGACGTTTTATGACATCAAAAGAGATAGAGGGATGCGACGGCAGATTAGCGATCGCTTCACTCGCCACTGAAGCCGTATCGTCAGTGCAGCCGTTGGGGAGAACTAATACATTGAAGTGATACTTATCATTGGGATCTTGGTCGTGAATACTGCCAATGGTTGTACCAATATGTGCCGCTTCGTTATAAGCGGGCGCAAAAACGTCAATCTCTTTTACCATAAGGACTATCTTAGGGTAATACCTAAAAAAGGAAAAGCACTTTCTGGTATGATGCTGTAATGGCTATAGGCATAGGAATCGAACAAGCACGCATTGATAGAGAAACGATAAAAGAACACCTATTTCATCAGGGTAACCCTACCCATGAAGGATCATCAACCCCGGAAGAAATCGTCTACTTAGCCGACCTGGCAATCAGAGAATCGGCAAACCTGATTGGCGAGGTGGGTTTCAATGCAGGGATTTCGAGCCATACCTTTTTGAAAAGCAGACCGGATGCTCAAGTAGTCTCATTTGACATCGGTACGCACCCGTATGTGCATGACGCGAAAGACTACATCGATAGCAAATTCCCCGGTCGACACACACTTATTCTTGGCGACTCACGGCAGACTGTTCCGGAGTATTTCGCAGCTAATCCCGACACACGATTTGACCTTATGTTTATTGACGGCGGGCATGACTATGAGGTCGCATTCGCAGACATACTAAACCTCCAAGCGCTCAGTAGCCCAAAGGCCGCTGTAGTTATGGATGATCTTACTCCATGGCGTAGCTGGGGCGTAGGTCCAACTAGGGCTTGGCGGCAGGCTCTTGAGCGTGGCATAATCACGCAAGAAGAGCTTGTTCAAGACGGTCGAAGGGTAGAGCATGCCACGCCCCCAGCAGAACGGGTATGGGCCCTTGGTCGTTACGTTATAGCTCTGTAAAAAATATAAACAGCCTATAGCTATCGTCCTGGCCGAAAAAGACCACTTCTGTTCTTGAAAGATTAAACGGGATCCGATATTCTATCGTGCATATGTTTACCATGCGTTACAGCAATAAACGTGCATACGCCGTGAAGGCAGCCTCAATCGGCGGAGTATACAGGGAGATAACAATGGCAGGCAGCGAATTGACTAATTTCGAGGTGGGAACCATATTAAACCCCTTACATTCCCAATATAATGGCGTAGAACCAATAGCCGACGTGGTCCAGATAGACTATCCTGCTCGGCTGAGCGCTATGTTGCTCGACCCTTCTAGAGTTACGTCAGATATTGATTCTATATACCCGGCCGGACAGCTTATGTTTAGCGCCGGGATTCATACAAATATCACCGCACGGCTCACCGAAAGTGGAGAAATTACGGTAACCAAAACAACCCCGCGAGCTGGTATGGTCAGGCATGCGGGATTGTTGGTTCAAAAGGCCCTGGGTTTCACCGAAGGTGTTGAGTTAGATGTACAGGAAGTGAATTTCCGCCATAGTGGACTCGGCACAAGTGGGGCGACATTGGCGGGCAGTATGGCGGCGGTAAATGAGTTATTCGGTAAGCCCATACATCCCCTTACGCTTGCAAGACACAGTGTGCATAACTACGGTGAGGAAATTGATGGTGATGATTCCCAGCTTGTGCACGTCAAGAGTATTGGTGGTTCAGCGCTCTGTGGGGCAATCGAGGGCGGCCTTATCATCACAGCAGGTGAGGCTGTTCCGATTTATCAGAAGAAACTTCCGGAGGAGCTAAAAATAGTACTTGGCGTGCCATCTGACTTTGAGCCCGCACAGGCAGAAATGCTCATGCGAGCCGAGGCCGATATGTCAGGATCCCAGATCTCAGCAGGTACACGAGCTCCAGGCGTAGCCTATAAACTTATTCACGAAGTATTGCCGGGATTGATACTTAAGGACCTTGACCCACTAAAAAGCCTCATTTTTGCCCATAGGTGGGATAGAGGCAGCATTGAACGCTGTTCATTTATGTACCCCCGGATGACCGAGATAGCTGAATCGTTGCGAGACTTACAGCATGACAGCCGTGCTGCGATTATCTCGCTTTCTTCTCTTGGTCCGGCATTCTTTGGGTTGACTGAAGATCCCCCCTACCTACGACAACGATTTAGCGATCAGGGTATGGAAACTCTGATCGCTAACGTACATAACGGGACTTACACGGTACACTAAATGTCCACATAAGGGTCACTCGAAACGAATCTTACTTATCTATTGTTGAAATTACATATGTTTCCTTCGTCTTGTGGTATTATTGCTGCTTATGCTTGAAGGTTTATAGCATACATCAAAACTAAGCGGAGACCTCTCAATATGTTACGTGTTGGTATTAACGGATTCGGCCGAATAGGCCGTAATTTTTTTCGTGCTGTCATGGACCGGGATGACATTGAAATAGTCGCTATTAATGACCTCGCAAATTCCGACATCCGTATTCATCTGCTGCAATTCGATAGCTTGCGCGGGCGCTTACCCGGCAGTGTTACACTACAGAACAACAAACTCATGTTTCGTGATAAGTCGATACATATGTTTACGGAATCCAGTCCGGCGGCCATTCCCTGGGACGAGGCAAACGTGGATATCGTGCTGGAATCAACCGGAAAGCTGATGGACAAATCGTATGGCCATTTGAAAAGTGGCGCCAGGCAGGTAGTAATTTCGTGCCCAGCTTATGATATTGACGGCGTCGATGGCATGTTCGTGATGGGGATAAACGAGGATTTGTTTGACCCAAAAATACATAGCGTAATATCAAACGCCTCCTGCACTGTGAACTGCTTTGGGCTGATGGTAAAAGTACTGGATGATGCCTTCGGGGTGCAGTCTGGCCTGATTACAAACGTCCACTCTGTTTCGCGGCAACAGGGTACGCAAGATGCCGATCACAAAGACTTCCGTATGGCTCGTGCTGCTGGCTTTAACATGGTGCCACAGCATCCTGGCGCCACCAATGCTTTTGCGGAAGTAATGCCTAAATTTGCCGGTAAACTATTGGATTACACTGTGCGGGTTCCTGTGCCGATAGGCTCAATGAATGATATGAGCGTTGTACTCAATCATCCAGCAACAGTTGAAGAAGTAAATGACGCCATGAAACAGGGGGCGAATAGTAAGCGACTGCGTGACTATTTGCAGTACGTCGAAGATCCAATTGTTTCAACCGATATCATATCCGATAAGGCATCATGCATTTTTGACGCCGGGCTTACGCAAGCCATGGGCACACATATCCGGGTAGTGGGTTGGCATGATAATGAGTGGGGCTACTCCAACCGACTCGCTGATTTGATTGCATATGTCGGTGAAAAAACCAAACTGAATGCATGAACCGAACACACTTGAAAGAGGTTGTGTGTTTTGATATAGACGGCACTGTTTCAAATGATGACCTGCGGCGGGGTAGCCTCCCCCCTGCGGGTTCGTCGCTTAGTGATTGGGTATCATTTCATGAAGCGCACGTAGGCGACCGACCTATTGAAAGTGTTATATTCGTGCTAAGAATATTTCATGAGCACTATTTACTCCACGGCGTTTCAGGTAGATTTGCCGAAACAGAGACAACCACAAAGGCCTGGTTTACAGAACACGATGTACCATATGATGAGCTGCATCTATATGATCGAAGGGTCGAAAAGGGTATCAAAAATGCAGTATATAAAGTGAACTACTTATATAAACTCCGCGCCCGTGGACTTATGCCCGTTCTCTTTATTGAGGATCTGCCGCATGTGGCAGATTACATAGAACAGCATGGGAACATTCCAGTGCTACGCGTGCGGCCAAATTATAAGGTGAATCCATAATGCAGAGCGTTTCAAGAGGTATTGTATGCGTCGACTTGGACGGCACCGTTTGCAATGACAGCCATCGACATCATTTAACACCGCAACTCGATCCAAAGCACACAGATTGGGCAGACTATCACCTGGCATGCAGTGGTGATACGCCCCTTATGGGTACAATTCTTGCCGTGCAGGCACTTGCCCATGACTATGATATTCACATAGTTTCCGGTCGTGAAGAGATTGCACGAGCAGTGACGATCACATGGCTTAAACAACATAAGATATCCTATACCGCACTCCGATTACGCCTGCCCCAAGAGGTAGACTATGACGATACTACCCCATGGCGATACAAAATCCGTTACATACAGCATTTGCAGGATGCCGGACATGAGGTTGTACTTTTCCTAGAAGATTGGGCGATGATTGCTGACAAAATCGAGGAAGAAACAGGGGTACCGGTGCTGTGTATAAACTCACGTTTTCCCAAACTATATGACATGCTATAGAGTTCATCAGATGCAGCAACTCGATCTTAATGCGATTGCCCGGGCACTTGCAGACTCGCAACCGTTTACAGATTATCCAGCGCCTCATGAGCGGCTCTTCATCGACTCGCCGGGCTTGCAAATAACAGATGCTGGCTTAATCGTGCCGGACGGTCCCTGGTCGGTTCGTGCTCATCCGAATCGAAAGGGTGTGGATACATCTTTGCTTGACGCGGAGATTCCTACTTCATTGCCACGCGCTAGCATCAAACAGCTGCACGAATGGCAATCAGCCGGGCTACAGACTGACCAGTTCAATAGGCCGCTACATCCTCACTGGCGTGCGCTGTTGAATGACAAACGAATCGGCTTGCCCACTGGTGTAGGTATGCTCTACCGATACGGACCTAACATAGCCGTTGACGCGATTGTGTATCGTCATAACGAGCATGGCCTCAGCTTTTTAGTAATCCGTAAAGGCGATACGGGCAAATGGGGTTTTCCGGGCGGTTTTGCTGAACCTTCTGATGCGGGCTTTGTGTATGCGGCGCGTCGTGAACTTGCCGAAGAAACTGGTCTACATATAACAGGGAAGTCCGAAATACTCTATCGGAATCTGCCGATTCGACGACGAGATACGCTGCATGCCTGGATAGAAATCATTATCATACTATTTCATATACCTGAGGATATTTTGCAGCAGCCATTGCAGGCGGGTGATGATGCAGTTGAGGCAAAATGGATACTAGCATCGAACATTGCTCGGATGGATTTGTTCGACACGCACCAAACGTATCTTCGAATTGCTATGCGCCGCTTACAAAACAAGGCGGACTAATGGTTGGGGCCCTAACCCACGGACAATTACCCGAAACACTTATCATATTCCGCCATGGAAAGTTTGAAGGAAACGAACACACAGACCTCACGAATCAAATAATGGCCGGGGGCTTTAGGTTGCGCGACTTTGACGATAAAGAATTGCTACCAGAAGGTGAAGACCAAGCTAATAGGTTAGGACTGGCATTGCATATCGCTGGCTTTACTGTACGCGCATGTATGAGATCGCCTACACGTCGAACAGAATGTACTGCCAAGATTGTGCTGGCTCACTTAGCTTTTGATGGGAAGGTAGAAGTTCGTGATAATCTCATGGAGCGCAATAGAGGCAGGTTTACGTATGCTCCAGCTGAGCAATCTGAACTTGACCCAGAATATTACATTGGGAAAGAATCGACATTGCGCTGGCTACCGGCAAGCGGACAAAGACCTGGTACCGAAGGAGAGACTATACAAGCAGTCATTGATAAGCGCCTTCGTCCGGAAGTGTACCGGGCTGGTATGCTCGTTCCTTCTGGGATAGTTGCCTTTGCGACGCATCACGATGTGGTTGTTGCAGGTCGTGGCATGGATGAATTAGGCAGTATGGATGATAATCGCCTCAAAGAACCACTCATACCGCAACCACCTGCCAACATCCCCATTCTAAGAATGGCAAAGTTGGCGGGCAACGGCCAAGCAGATATATATACGCGGCGACATCCTGATACGAGCAGCATTTCTGATAGAATGACCCACTTTAGGAGTATCATTGTTGACCCGCTGCCATTTGATACTGGGTGGCTAGAGATTGTTCGCTGAAGCTTGGGCAGAAAACACTCATAACAATAGTAACCTGTCAAAAAACATAACTCTATGGAGTCTTTTAATCACTTCTCAACATGCCAAGAAATTAAAATTGGAACTAGGTAATGGAGATGGCCGAGCTGGAATAGCTCGGCCATCCTACAAATCTATTTTGGTGGGCAAGGGGGGACTTGAACCCCCACGAGCTTGCGCTCACAAGATTTTGAGTCTAGCGTGTCTACCAATTCCACCACTCGCCCTGAAATAGAAAAGAACAGGGGTATTGTACTACACGACAGCTACCAGGGCAAAAGCCGAAGTCTTGGCTTTTAGAGGCATGAGCGAAGCGTCATACCAAGGGGGACATTTTCGCTTGTGGCATACCGCTGGCTGGAACGGTACGCTATACTAAAGGGTGAGCTTTTACAGTGGGCTTAATCCTGCTTTTACCATATATGAGTACTAATCCGCTCTTTCCTCAGCCTGAGGGCCAGTCCGACACCAAGACGGACGCGGCCGTAGAGTTGATACGCGCAAAAGTCAGCCGTGCCTACGCCGACGAGCCGGATGCAGCCGAAGAGCTCGCGGAGACCCAGGCGGGCAAGGCGCTGAGCAAACACCAACAGTACATACAGAATCTCAGTGCCAGCGGCAAAAGCCTGGCCGAGATACAGACCGAATGGCACCATTACTACACCACCCTGAACGATCAGGAAAAGCATGAGGTCTGGCAGGAGTTTTATGCGGCTAACCAGCACACGCCGTACCAAAAGCTTTTTCAGAAGCAAGAAGCGGCCCGCGCCGCCTCCCAGCAGCCTGATATGGAACAGCCGACACCAGCTATCAGGTCATTTTCCCAGCCGGTAGCTTCACCGAGCGGGGTGGTGATCAGCAATCATGGCGAGCGTGTCATCCTGCCGCCCGGGCAGCTTGCGCCAAAAGCCCCTCCCAAAGGGCTCCAGGCCGCAAAACGTATCGGCGATTCGGAATCAGCCCGCAAAATCAAACGGAAGGTCGCGGACCGTGTCAGCGCCAATGGCAAATTGCAGCTGAAGCATCATGTCCAGTCGATCGCATTCGGCCTGGCCAGCGGTTTCGTGGTGCTCGTGGTGTTGCTCTTTACATTCCTGAACCAGTACATCATCGCGCCATTCATCCAGCCCAGCCGCAACGTCAGCAGCACGCCCATCATCCTGAGTGACAGCACAGTAGCCGCTGATGCACCCCCTTCGGTTACTGTACCAAAGATCAATATTCAGATTCCCGTGAACTTCTCGGTGGCAACCACCGAGGAAACATCCGTGCAGGACGGCCTGAAGGGTGGGGTAGTGCATTATCCTACTACCGTGATGCCCGGTCAGAATGGCAATGCGGCCTTCTTTGGCCACTCATCCGGTAATATCTTCAACAACGGCAAATATAAATTTGCCTTCACGCTGTTACACGATCTGAGTACGGGTGACCTGTTCTACATCACCTACGGCGGCAAGACCTATGCGTATCGTATCTTTGACCGGCAGATCGTACCACCCACCGATGTAGGGGTCATCAATGACACCCGCGGCCACAGTGCAACCGCGGAGCTTATCACCTGTGACCCACCGGGCATCAGCACCAACCGCTTGGTAGTATGGGGCGAACAGATCAGCCCCAGTCCAGGTGGCAACACCGCTGCACCCGCTGGTACAACAGCAGTCGTCGGACCGACCCAGCTGGTCGGCAATGGCCCCAGCTTGTGGAGCCAGATGATCAATACGCTCGAGTTCTGGAAGTAGCGCGACAACGTCAGAGACTTCCGCACCCCCTGTGGTCCGATGACAAGCCGTCAACTATTATCGTCATCGGACGCAGAGCAGAGCAAAGGGCAAGGGCGCCTACTACTTGAGCGTCAGCTTGGTAGTAGTCAGCGCCGGCTTGGCTGCCCCATTAGCACTTGCAGGCTTCAAAGCAAAGACACGGGAAAAATCACCCGAGAAGAACGGAGCGTAGTTAGGGTCTATCCCGACCAGCTCCTGGCGGTTGCGGTAATCATAATCGAACACCTGCAGCTTGCCACCACTCACATACAGCAGGCGGTTGCCGTCCATCCATACGGCATGCGTCTGGGGCTGGTCGAGCGGCTTTTTAACCTGATAGTGATACTGCTCGACATTTTCAAAGTCATACACTACGAAATTCTGTCCGCTCTCTGCCAGCAGGTATTGTGTGTTGCTGGAGAACGACAGGGATGTGGGATCTGCTACAGGCAAGCGCCGCCACGGATCGGGATAGTTATTCCCGTCCGCAACGACTTGATCCTGAGGGTTCTTATAGATATAAGCCGCAGAATCATCGGATGCGCCGACTGCGACATACCAATCACCGCCGTACTGTGCAAGATTGAGGCTGTACAGATCAGTCCCAGCCGGAAGCGCACGCAAGTTGATAGTTTTTTGTCCTGCCTGCAGTACTGCCGCCACTTGGCCGTCCAGCAGCTTGCCGGTCGGTGATTTGTTGGTCACATACAGAATATAGTTGCTGCCGTACGGCTTGAACGCCAGCACGTTCTCAAGCTGGCTGACCAGCGCATTGTTGCTGGCAGTGACCCGCTTCAGCGTCTGTGCCGTGGCGTTAAAGAGATAGAACTGGCTGATCTGGTTGTCATAGAGGCTCACGGCATCATTCTGGGTGAGCTGCATGGAGGTGGTCAGGTCTACCGAATCTACCGGCGTATCACGGTCGACCAGCACGTATTCCACTTCGGCTGTCTTGTCGCTCAGGTAGTGATGCTCCAGTAGTACGTGCTTATTGTCGTTGGCCCATTCCTCAAGCTTCCAGGAGCTTGCCCCATCGCTCGGCGTAAAGCTCCCGTTCGGCAATGTTACCGTAGCCTGTACAGGCTTAGCAGGGTCCTTCAGGTCATATTGGATAAAACTGCCATCAGCGTTGTCCTGGCTCAAGAGCAACCAGCGTTTATCGGGGCTTTGGGTGGCCAAGGATGGCAGACCGTTGAGATCCGTAAGCGTACTAGTTTTCAGCTGATTTGGGAACAGGAACGGATAGTCGAAATGCTGTACGTCGCCGCCGTTGACAACGACCTGACGCTGCCAGGTCCGATAGCCCGAAGCCCAAATCTTGAGCGTGTAGGTGTCGGCCGGCACAACGACCCGGCTATTCGTCTTCGATTTGTATGGCCGGCCATTCAGATAAATGTTCGCACCGCTGGGCTGGCTTGATACGAACACCAGGCCGTTCTGAGTCACCTGGCCTTGGTCATAACCGTAGCCATAGGCCTGATATATCAGGATCAGTGTCGCCATACCGATGGCAATCGCCACCAGCCCATAGCCGACCATCAGTTTGATCTGGTTAAAGCGTTCTTTTTTTGGATCGAGAAAGTCCATAGTCTTGCTTCCTAGTATAGCGCACCACTGCGGTTAAAAGGAGTAGGAACGGATACGCATAGGCTACAAAAACGCTTGCGTTTCAGGAGGCATAAGCGGTACTATACATGTAAAGAGCATAACCAGAGTAACGGGCGATCATGAACAAAAAGACAATCGAGCTTAATGGCAATCTGTATGATGCCGTGAGCGGAAAGTTACTAACTAACGACACAGCAGCCACAGTAGCGCCTGCCACGCCGCGGCCGCGTTCCACTGGCAGCAATATAGATGGCTTTTTCCGCGCCCGCACGACAACTCCTACGCGGCCAGCGGCCGAAAAAATATCCGTCTTGGCTGGACCACAGACCGCACCTAGGCCCGCTCGTGCGCCTCAGCGCCACGCGCCAAACCATGCCAAAACCCACCACGCTGCTGTGTCCCACCAGGTCAGGCGTGATGTCACGCTACCTGTAGCCGTACACGTAAGTAAGCAGGCCACTGAGCAGCATCATGTACCGATCAACCATACCAAGGCCCGCAAGCCACAGCCGTCGGCCACACTTATGCGCCGCGCTGTCAAACGCCCCGATGCAAGCCTGAAAAAGCAAGCTAATGCCCAGGGCGCACTGACCCACACCGTCCCTGGCCTCATCGAAGTCAAGCATGCGGCCGCAGCTATCGACACCGATCGGCTCATCCGCGCCAGCAGTGTTGGCACTAGCCCATTGGTAGCCCACCATGGCAAGGAAGTACCCAAGGTCTCGCCACTGGTCGCACCGCTCGCAGTCAATGCCGGCCCCAGTTCTGTCCCCGTGCCCGTCAAGCCACAGGAACATGTCCCACCGACCGCGCCCGCCCCGCAGCCCACCAACAATCCAGACCCGTCGGGCAAGAAGCAGAATATCTTTGACCACGCCTTGGCAAACGCCACGAACTACGTCGACTTGGAAGCGCGCCGCTCAGGTCTGCGCCGACACAAGCGTAACCATGCCATCAGCATGCTTGCCGGCCTGTTCGCACTCGTCATTATCACTGGGTTTGCAACGTATCAGAACTCACCGGGCTTACAGCTCCGCGTAGCAAGCGTCCAGGCCGGACTTTCCACGGGCATGCCCAACCTCAAGGCGGCAGGCTTTGCCTACACGGGCGCCAAAGCAGCCAACGGCAAGCTGACTGTCGGATTCAGCAACTCCGGCGGACGCTACAGCCTCACCCAGCAGAAAACCAGTTGGTCGGCCGGTGATATGATTGCTGACATTGCTTCGGTCAGCGCAAGCGGCAAGCCCAACTACACCACGGTGCAGGCAGGCGATACCACCATCTACCGCTTCAACAACCAGACCGCCACCTGGGTGGCTGATGGCAAATGGTACAGCATCAGCGGCACCACCGGCATCTCCAACGACCAGGTCAAGACCATCGTTAAAAGCGTCTAGCCACCACATATAGCTTGTGGCCAACCATAAGCAATTCGTTCTTCGGTCATCACCTTGTATAATGGGGCATATGAAGCCAGTCCGCACCCGTTTTGCACCCAGTCCCACTGGTTATCTGCATGTCGGCGGTATCCGTACCGCGCTGTTCGCGTGGCTTGTCGCCCGCCAAGCCGGCGGTGAATTCGTGCTGCGGTTCGAAGATACCGACAAGAAGCGGGAAGTGGAGGGCTCGCGTGAGCATCTCATCAAGTCCTTGCACACACTCGGGCTCAAACACGACGAAGGCCCCGACATCGGCGGCCAATTCGGCCCCTACGTACAGAGTGAACGGCTGGCGAGCTACCACAAGTGGGCACAGATGCTGATTGATGCAGGCAAGGCATACGCCGACCCGTATACCCCTGAACAAGTCCAGCAGTTCCGCGAAGAAGCACAAAAAGCCAAGAAACCGTTCCTGTACCGTAACCACCGTCCCACAGACCCGCCGAAATGGGATGGGACCATGCCACTGCGCTTCAAAAGTGAGCCAAAGGATTACCAATGGCACGACGCGGTCATGGGGGATATGCATGCTGGGGCCGAAGCTATCGACGATTTTATCCTGATAAAGTCCGACGGTTACCCCACGTACAACTTCGCGCACATCATAGATGACCGCGAGATGCAGATAAGCCACATCATCCGTGGCCAGGAATTCATCGCGAGCCAACCCAACTACCTAAATCTGTACGAAGCGCTCGAATTCGAAGTGCCTATCCTTGCCACCGTGCCGCATATCCTGGGTCCTGACGGTAAGAAAAAGCTTAGCAAACGCGACGGCGCCAAAGATGTACTAGACTACTTCCGCGAGGGCTACCTGCAGGAAGCCATGCTGAACTTCATCGCCAGCCTTGGTTGGAACGACGGCACTGAGCAGGAGATTTTTATCGCCCAGGAACTGATTGAGAAATTCAGCCTGGACCGTGTCCAGCGGGCCGGCGCCAAGTTCGATGAGAGCCGTCTCCTATGGATGAACGGCACCTGGATCCGTGGCCTGAACCTGGGTGAACTCTATGAACGCAGCAAAGATTTCTGGCCGGAAAGCTCCCGGCAGGCAAGTGACGACTACAAAAAACAAGTGCTCAGTCTGATCCAGGAACGGCTCAAATATTTTGCCGAAATCCCGCAGCTCACCGATTTCTTTTTTACGGATCTGCCGGTGGACATGCAGCTGATCGACGGTAACAAACAGCTGAAGAAATTCGAACACGCCGAGCTAAAAGGTCTACTGGAGCAGGCAAAGGCCAGTCTGGAAGCAAGTGATTTTAGCGCCGCAGACCTGGCCGAACGGCTTAACGTGCTACTTGAGCAAACCGGACAGAAACCAGGTGTGTTGTTCAGTCTGATCCGCATTGCCAGTACCCAGGCACCGTCCAGCCCGGGATTGGCGGAAACGCTCGCCGTGCTCGGCCAGGAAACCAGCCTGCGCCGCATTGATGCCACGCTGCAAGCGTTATAGCTTCAAACTCCTTACGGCGTAAAACCGCTGCTAAAACCGCAAATCTGGGTAGATTTACGGATTTGGGAACGGCCGGGAAAGTAGGTAAGTGACATAGAGTGAATAGTAATCGCCAAGGATAGGCAATCATAATCCGACGCCATGTCACCTCCTCCTTTCCCGGAAGCTCTCCGTTGTTATGGACCCGCCAGGGAAGTAGTGGCCGCCGTGTCGGTGGTCGGCTAGAGGAATCGTCTCAGATTACCGACGGCGTGTCGGATTGAGGCTCCAGCAGTTCCGGCCAATGTACGAGAATCCGGCGCATGCGACGGGCTATCCGCATCGTCCGCCTGGACGTGAACGTGTAGTCGGGATCGGGTGCAGCGATGAAGACCGCAGCCGGTGCATGGTGATTCACTGTGCAAACGCCGAATTTCCGTGCCATCTGATCAGTAATCACATTCGTACCCCTCCAAGGCGGAATTCCATCCACCTTGATGGCAGCAGTGTTGTCCGGAAACGTGTGAGGCGTAAACCGCACGGTGCAATCACGCAACTTGATAGTGGCCTCATTGCCCCGGATCGCGACACGCCGCCGCTTTGGAAAGAAGGTACGCCCAAGGGCGGCCTCTAACGCAGTGATCCCTGTCAGCATCAGCGCCACCTCGGCGGCGGTACCGAAGGCATGAAGGGCGATGTTGAGTACACGTCCTTTGTTCTTAAGATCACGGAGAACCTGAATCAGTTCACCGGACCTGTCGGGCGTTTCGGACATGGCTTCCTCCCTTGGAAGTCAAACAATTGTACACTTGTACGGCCACCGATGCTCGAACGAATCGCAGCAACCGTAGCCATACAAGATACCGGAGAACATGACAAAGTGCTCTCCACGCTGTAACATCAGCGGAAAGCGTCTACTATTTTACAATAAAACCATATATTTTCCAACGTTGTATCTGATCAACAACGGCCACAGATATCAACGCTGTTGCCGCTAATGGTACAATGGTGCTTATGATTGACGACGTGCGCCCGGCTACCAGCCGCGAGCGCCAAAAACCAAAAATTATCCAACCACTGCCCAAGGAGCCGCAGACGCCGCTCCCGGTATTAGACACACCTGAGGACAGCTCAAGCACATTGCTCAAGCCCACTGTAATGATTGCTGGACCCGCCGCCAAAAAGAGCAGTTTCAAGACCCCCGAGCAAGTTGCTGCCACCGAAGAAGCCGCCGCAGCACCGCTCGTCGGCGGTCGCAGCGGCAAGGGCAGGGGAAGCGGCAAGCTAGCTTTCCTGCGGCCGCCGTACAGCCGAAAGCAGCGGATTATCGGCAGCGCCATCATCGTTGTCCTGGCGATCAGTATCGGTGCCGGCTGGACGCTGACACATCACAAACGAGCGGCTATAGCAGGGGCACCTCAGAAGTCCATCGTGAAAAAAACTATACCCCCCACGCCCATTTACAGCACCCTGAGCGGGTTGCAGATCACCGATGCCAGCCTCAACCAAAAGCCCGTCACCGCTGTGATGGTAGAAAACAGCATCGATGCGCGGCCGCAGAGCGGACTCGGCGACGCCGGGGTCGTGTTCGAGGCCATTGCCGAGGGTGGCGTGACGCGGTTCATGGCCCTGTTCCAGGACAAGACGCCCACCGATGTCGGACCGATCCGCAGTGCCCGCCCCTACTATGTACAGTGGGCACTTGGCTTTGACGCTGCCTATGCGCACGTCGGCGGCAGTCCGGATGCGCTGAACGACATCAAGACCTGGGGCGTACACGATATGAACCAATTTTATAACGCCGGTTATTTCCACCGCGTCACTTCCCGGGCAGCGCCGCACAATGTCTACACTGGTATCGACACGCTGAACCAGCTCGAAGCAAAAGATGGCTATACCAGCACGTTCACCGGCTTTGCCCGTAAGGACGACCAGCCCTACAAGGCGCCTACCCAACCCAGCAACGGTAGCAAGCCGCTCACTAATCAACCAGTTGTCACACCTGCGAACAGTATCGACTTCAAGCTTTCCGGCCCCACCTACGATCCGCACTACGACTACGATCCCAGCGCCAATACTTACAAGCGCAGCGAGGCAGGGGCAGCACATACGGATGCCAATACCAACACGCAACTCAGCCCCAAAGTAGTAGTCGCCATGGTGGTGCCGTTAGGCCGGGGAGCGCTGGACAGCTCCGGCGCATATTATTCCGATTATAATCCCATCGGCACTGGTGCCGCATATTTCTTCCAGGACGGCACGGTCGTGCAAGGGAAGTGGAGCAAACCGGACAACAGCGGTGCGCTCACGTTCACGGACACCAACGGCACACCATTCACACTCAACCGGGGCCAGACCTGGATTACGGCCGTTTCAAGCACCAGCGGGGTAGTATACAAATAATGGACTACTTCCAGCGCTTCCTAAGACAATTCCGGGGGCAGTTGTTCGCAATCATCCTACTGAACAATGTCCTGCTCATCATCGACTGGTACCTTATCACCTATTTCTTCAAGCTCGATACACTGTATGCCGTCGCAGCTATGCTGGCGGCGCCGCTCGCGACAGCTATCTTCATTCCACGGCTTACCACCGATCCGCTGGTCGAACCGACCCGTATGATCTGGCAGGCCATCCTCCATATCGCTCCTGGCAGTGCCAGCCATATGGGCGCCCCAGACCCAAAAAAGCTCCGTTTCGGACAGGAACTGGTCAGCAATCTAATCAACGAGATCTACCAGACCGCCAGCGTCGTCCAGAACGTATCCCAGGCTAAACAGCACGAGTCAAATGGTCTGGCCGCCAACTTCCTCGCCAGCGGGTTGCCGCTGCCTATGCTGGTGCTTGATAAGGATGAGAACATCGTCTACGCCAATGATGCATGCGTGAAATACTTCAAAAAACCAGCCAGCGAGTTCATTGGCCAGAACGTCTATACCACGCTCGACATGTCATTCATCACCGACGACACGCTGGAAAGCTGGCTGAGTAAATCCAAAAACAGCACCATCACCGACAACCATCGCTGGGAGCGAGCCCGTATCGGCCTGCCCGGGCAGAATGATAGTCTGCAATTCGACCTAGCCGCGCACTACAACAAGGACAATCCCGAAGGCTACGAAACGCTGCTCATCCTGTTCGACCACACCGAAGTCTATGCCCAGGATGACCAGGCCATGAGCTTCGTGGCACTGGCCGTCCATGAGCTCCGTACGCCGCTGACACTGCTGCGCGGCTACATCGAAGTATTCGACGAGGAACTTGGCCCCGGCCTGAACGCCGAACTTAAATCATTCATGCAGAAGATGAATGTGGCCGCCGAGCAACTGGCCGGATTCGTCGATAACATCCTCAATGTCGCCAAGATAGAAGGCAACCAGCTCTCCTTGCAACTCCATGAAGAGGATTGGAAAGCAGTGGTTGATAATGTCGTCCATGATTTACAGATGCGCGCCAACGTACGGGGTATCACCATAAAGACCGACATCGCGGCGGAATTGCCCAAAGTAGGCGTGGACCGCTACAGCATCTACGAAGTCATCGCCAACCTGCTTGACAATGCCATCAAATACAGCAAGGGCACTAATGAGATCTATGTCAGCGCCAGCGTCAACAAAGACGGCCTGGTACAGACCGACGTCAAAGACTTTGGCTTGGGCGTCGACACCAGCATCCTGCCACATATCTTCGATAAGTTCTACCGCAACCACCGCAACCGTGCCCAGATCGGCGGCACCGGCCTGGGATTGTATCTGAGCCGCAACATCATCGAAGCCCACGGCGGCGAGATCTGGGTAAACAGCAAGGTAGACGAAGGTAGCACCTTCAGCTTCACCATCTTGCCGTTCAGCAAGCTTGCCGAAAAGGGTAAAACGGGCAATACTAGTGGTATCATCCGAGGGGCACACGGGTGGATTAAGAACCATTCACTATACAGGGATTAACCATATGGATGCAGCTACAGCAAAAGTCAAAAAAGTCCTCTGCATCGAAGATGAGCATTTTATCAGTGAGCTCTACGCCCGTGCGCTTACCAGGGCCGGCTACCAGGTAGATGTGCAGCTCGACGGCCAAAAGGGCATGGCCGCCGCCCAGACCGACCAATACGATATCATCCTGCTTGATCTGATGATTCCTAACATCACGGGCATCGAAGTACTGCGCACCCTCCGCGATCCGCGTAAGACACCCAAAATGCATGCCAAGATCATCATTACCACCAACCTGGAACAGCGTGACGATATCCGGGCCGATATCGAGACCCAAGCCGATGGCTATCTGGTAAAAGCTGAGATTACGCCCCATGAGTTAGTTGAATTCTTGAACCGGCTTGCCATATAGCTTATCCTGGCTAGGGCAGCCTCTACTTAATTAATAACCGTCAGAGCGAAAGGAACCGCCGATGCTCAACAAATTAGGCAATTTTATCGTCAAGAACCGCTGGTGGGTAATCGGCGTATGGGTCATTCTGGCCGTCGTTATCACCGCCTTCGCCCCCAAGATCAGCGAGGTTACCAGCAGTGACCAGACCAGCTTCTTACCCAGCAAGTATGAATCCGTCCAGGCGGGCAAGATAGCCGAGAAGGCCTTTCCGCAGTCCAAGGACGACACCGAGATTCTGATCGTCAAACGCCAGGACGGCACAAAACTGACCGACAATGACATCCAGACGGTGCAGACGCTTGCGACAGACCTCAAGGCCGCACGCCTAGACCGCGTAGAGAACGTCATGACCGCACCCCAGCTCGTGTCCAAAGATGGCACTGCCCAGATGGTGCAGGTCGTGGTCAAGGGGCAGGCCAGCGGCGACACCAAAGACGTCAATTTTACGAAGACCGTCCGCAGCAAGGTACAGTCACTCCTGACAGGCAAGGGCCTCAAGACCGGCCTGACCGGCAACATCGCCATCAACGGCGACAGCAACAGCAGTTTCGATACCGCTACAAAGATCGTCACCATGGCCACCTTTGCGCTGGTCATCATCCTGCCGGGCATTATTTTCCGCAGCCCAGTGGCAGCCTTTGCGCCGGTACTCGCCGTCACACTGGTATTCAGCCTGGCGCAATCACTCATCGCGCTGGTGGCCAAGACGTTTGATTTCAAGATTGATAACTCCCTCAGCATCCTCTACACCGTAGTATTGTTCGGCATTGGGACTGACTACATCCTGTTCCTGCTGTTCCGCTACCGCGAAAAGCTTCGCACCGGTGATAGGGGCCGCGAGGTCGTGGCATTTGCACTTAGCCGAGCAGGAGAAGCCATCCTATCTGCCGCACTGGTAGTGGCAGCTGCTTTTGCTGCGCTTGGTATCTCTGACTTCGGCATCTTCAAAAACCTCGCCCCCGGCCTTGTCATCTGTGTGCTGACCATGCTGGCTGCAGTGCTCACCCTGATTCCCGCCGTCATCTCCATCATCGGACCAAAGATCTTCTGGCCGTCCAAAGCCTGGATGACACCACCAAAAGGCACAAGCACCAAAAAGATCGGGGGCGTGGTTGCACGACATCCAGGATGGGTCGCCGGCATATCATTCGTTGTCCTGCTGGCCTTCGCAGTAGGCTACCCAAGCCTCAAGACCAGCTACGACTTCATGAGCCAGCAGCCGCAGACCACCGAATCGGCTAAAGCCTACAAAGATGTTTCCAAGCTGTTCTCGGCCGGCGCAATCTCACCGACCCAGGTGCTGATCACCGCGGACAAGCCACTTGATAAATCTGCCGTAGACGCGGCCGCCAAGAAGATTGATGCTATCAAGGGCGTAACCCCAGGCAATGGCGAGACCGAGTACTCAAAAGATGGCAAGACCGCGGCAGTGACTGTGCTGCTGCCGGGTGCCACCGACGCTACACCCACGCTGGACTATGCCGAAAATACGTTCCGTCCGGCTGTCCACCGGGCAGCACCCGCCGGCACCAAGGCATACGTCAATGGCGAGACCGTCGCATTTGTAGACGTCCGTAGCGCGGTCAGCCGCGACCTGGCAGTCATCCTGCCTGCGGCTGCCATCATCATCTTTGCCATCTTGGCATTCCTGCTGCGCAGTGTACTAGCGCCGCTGTACCTGCTCATCGCCTGTGCCCTTGGCTTTACCGCCACGCTTGGTGGGGCAGCCTACCTGTTCCAGGGTGTCCAGCACAACCCTGGCGTCATCTTCTTCCTGCCTATCATGGTGTATATCTTTGTGGTGGCCGTAGGGACAGACTACAACATCCTTACCATGACCCGCCTGCGCGAAGAAGTCCGGAGCGGCCTGAAGCCCCGCGAAGCCGCCGACATGACCATCGAGCACAGCAGCGCCACGGTGGCCAGCGCCGGCATCATCCTGGCCGGCACATTCGGCTCGCTGGCACTGGCCGGCATCAGCCTGCTGGCACAGCTTGGCTTCTCGATCGCCTTCGGCATCATCCTGTCCGCCTTCGTCATTGCACCGCTATTGGTACCGTCCGTCGCGGCGCTGCTCGGCTACAAAGTCTGGTGGCCTGGCCACCGGCCTAGCGTCGATAAGAACCGGATGTAAGGCATCCAGCTCCAGCCAAAAAGAGCCCTGCAGGGCTCTTTTTTGTAACACCTCTCTCATAGCAAACACTCCCATCTTCTATCCATTATTCCTTTCGGAAACTACCGAAACTGGTAGGGCATAGAGGTGGGAGTGGGTTTATTCTGACTTCGTTGTCTTGTCGAGGAAGACGACAACCCGGATTCAGAACGAACCGGTGGCCGACAAACTGTCGGTCGCACCTTTGCCAGAGCGGGTGGAACTATGAGCGGCCGTTGTCAATCACGCCAAGATCCCGAAGAAGGTCGACGGCGGAGATGGGCTGACTACGGCCCCGGTTGTTGGGTTGGTCCCACGGAACGCACCAGATTTGCACCCTGACCTCAGGCGGATTCTGACGAGTACCATCGGTCTCGTAGACACGCTGCACCTCGCGGCGCTTACCCTTGAAGGTGATTTGTTGGCTCTCGCGGACGTCGTGCTCCGCCAGGAGCTCCCACAATCGGTGGTTGATTGCTCCGTGAACCTCCCGGCTTGTCATAGCGTTCGTGAGTTTGACCCCGTAGCGCTTCGCACGCACGAGCAAGCCGATGTGGCCCTGCATACGGAGCAACCGGTCGATGTAGTCCACGTCGGACTCATCAGGCCTCTGGGAGAATCCCATCCGTTCAGCGAACCGCAAGAGTTCGGCGGGGATGGAATCCGAGTCGTCAGGCACTAGCCCTCCTTTGCTGCACTCTGGAAAAGTGTACTACATATTTTAAAACCTTTCTTTCATTAAGTCAATCATCTCTACATCTACCAGATCGTAGCAAAAATCACGTTGCAGAGCCTAAGCAAAAGCGTATAGTAATGGGTAGCCATGTGAGGGCTGGAGACTTCCGTCAGTGGAGGTCGACTTCCTCCTCGCAGACTATTTTTTCGGCACCTACGCTCCGGCCCCTGGGTAGCCAACTACAAAATCAGGTTTTTTACAGGGTTACAGACTGCGAACGGCACTCTTTAGCTACGAAAACCTTCCTCTCATCTCCGTTCCCGAAGCTGTTATCAGCAATCGGCCTCTATATTACTCTCAAAATTTGTAGGAGAACTCTTATGACTCAAGCTATTAACGCACCCGTAAACGTGAGCGCATACTACTTTGCCGGCAAGGAAATGAAGACCTTCCCGCGCCAAATCGAATTCAGCGACCAGGCCATCACGTTTGCCACCGGCCTCCGCTACCTCGTACGCCGCGGTGCCGAATCTTTGCGCCTGTTCGACATGAGCGGGGAAGATGGACTCACGTACCGCCTGCTGCAGCGCGGCGACAGCTGGACGCTACTCGGCACGAAGGGGGCATTCTAATGAAGCGGACATACCTGGAAGAAGACATTGAGCTCATCCGGGCATATTTTCCCGGCGCACGGGCCATTCCGCTCAGGACGCCGTTCGACCTGTCCAAGCGCAACCAGCGGCATGAGCAACGGATCGTGGAGCGAAAAGGGCGAGCGGCATGAATACGCTTAGCCTCGACATCCCCGAACCATACCAAGACGGTAAGGAAACCGGTACCACCGTGCAGGTACATGCCGGTTTTCCCAACCCGGCGGCCGAGCGGAGCGGGACACCGCTCTCCCTCGACAAATTGCTCATTCATCATCCCAGTAGCACGTACTTCTTCCGCATCCGCGGACATAACTGGCACCGCTACGGCGTGTTCGACGGTGATATCGCGGTTGTAGACCGAGCCTACCGTCCGCACGAACGCGATTTGGTGGTGTGGTGGCAGGAGTCAGGCGATCTGGTCGTCACACCGTTTGTCCGGGCCAACCAGCTGAACGCCTGGGGCACCATCACCAGCATCATCCACTCATTTACTCAAACAGGAGAACTCACATGACCCACATTGGTACCATCCTCAAAACCACCTATACATCAAGTGCGCCGTACTGCACATTCTGGCAGGGCCGCATCTGCACCGCCTCGCCAGCTAGCCGCGTCACCGAGGCCTAACATTCATGGGACCCATCTACGCTTTGGTGGACTGTAACAACTTCTTCGTCAGCTGCGAGCGGCTCTTCCGACCAGAGCTACACGGTCGGCCGGTAGTAGTGCTGAGTAGTAATGACGGCTGTGCGGTATCCCGCTCGCAAGAGGCAAAAGACCTCGACATCCCTATGGGGGCACCACATTTCAAATACCGCGAGTTCTTTGCCCAGCATGGTGTCATCAGCTTCAGCGCCAATTTCGAGCTGTACGGCGACATCAGCGAACGTATCACCAATCTACTCGCCAGCATCACCCCGAACATTGAGGTCTATAGCGTTGACGAATCATTCCTGGACCTAAGTAGCCTCGACATCGCCGATTACACCCAGTGGGGGCGTACAGTGCGGGCAACCATCCTGCAGAATGTCGGTATCCCGGTTAGTATCGGCATTGCCAGCAGCAAAACACTTGCCAAGCTGGCCAATAATGCCGCAAAGAAACAAGCCGGACTTGGCGGCGCCCTCGACCTCACCCAGCCTGGTCCAGCTACCGACCAGCACCTGGCACGTACGCCCGTAGCAGACATCTGGGGAGTAGGGTGGCGACTAGGGCCCTTACTACGATCACAGGGCATACATAGCGCCCTCGACCTGCGCGATACTCGGCCCCAGCGTGCCCAGCAGCTTATGGGTATACATGGCCGGCAGATGCAGGCAGAACTCAGCGGCGTCAGCTGCTCACTGCTCAAGCGCGACCATAAGCCGCAGCAGATGATAATGCGTGGCCGTCAGTTCGGCGAAGATACACGTGAATTCCACGTCATTGAATCCGCCGTAGCCTCTCTGGGTGCGCGGGCAGCAGCGGCACTCCGGCGGGAACGGCAGCTTGCCCGGCAGGCGTCCGTCATGCTCAGCACCAACCGTCACAAGCCTGGCTATCAGCGCGTTACCGAGACCGTCCGTTTTTACACACCCACCGCCGATACGGGTAGTATTACGAGCAGCCTGGTACGGATGCTCAGTCTAGCCTACAATCCCCGGTTGCAATACCACAAGGCGGATGTGCTGCTACACGATTTCGTACCCGAGAGCCAGTTGCAGACAGACTTGTTCGGCACTGTGGATGTGCCAGCGGCCGACCGCAGTACCCTGCGCATGCACGCCCTCGACCGTATCAACCTGCGCCATGGCAAAGGCTCGCTCTGTTATGCCGCCGAAACCCTCAGCCAATCGTGGCAGCCCCGCAAGCGGCTCAGCAGCCCCCGCTACACCTCGCAGTGGAATGAGCTGCCAGAGGTCAGGCTGCTATAATACCAAGCATGCAAACTACCGGACAGCTCCTTGCCAAATACCCGCTCATATCAGACCAGGTCAATCACGGCCAGCTGGCCGTGATCCTGGGCGAGCTTGAACAAGCCCTGAGTCGGCTCGACGGGGCAGTGGTGGAATTCGGCTGTTACATCGGTACTACCAGTCTATTTATCAGGCGCCTGCTCGACACGCTGCATGATAACCGCACGTTCCATGTTTACGACTCGTTCCAGGGTCTGCCTCCCAAAACCCATGAGGATGAAAGCCGGGCAGGGGAACAGTTCCAGGCGGGCGAGCTCACCGTTAGCAAAAAACAATTCCTGCAGCAGTTCCAAAAGGCTGGCCTGCAACCGCCCGTCATCCACAAGGATTGGTTTAGCGACCTGACACCGGCAGACGTCCCAGAACAGATCGCATTCGCATTTTTGGACGGTGATTTCTATACCAGCATCCGCGACTCGCTCAAGCTTGTCCTGCCTCGTATGCAGCAGGGGGGCGTCATCGTCGTGGATGATTACGCCCGCGAAGCTCTGCCGGGCGCTGCCAGGGCAGTCCATGAGCGCGTGCCGGCTGCACGCATCAAAACCATTCATAATCTCGGAGTTATCCACCTATGAGACTGCACCTGGTCACCATAGGCAAGCCGAAGCTGCCTTACGCCGCAAGCGGTTGGGAAGAATACCTGGGTAGGCTCCAGCGCCTGCATACCGTGCGCCTCACCCAATTATCCGACAAATACGCCTACGATGAAGTCAAGATTCGCGAAGCCACCAGTGGCACTACCACGGTAGTACTGGAGATCAATGGCCAGGAATATACCAGCCCCGAATTGGCCGGATTCTTACGGAAGCGCGAATTGGAGGCCAAAGAAGTCAGCTTTATCATCGGTGGGCCGGAAGGCCTGCCGCAAGCCATCCGCACCAGCGCAGTGTACCAATGGAGCCTCGGCCGCCTGACGCTACCGCATGACCTTGCCATGATCGTGACGCTCGAAGCACTCTACCGTGCCAGCACCATCAATGCCGGCTTGCCATACCACAAATGATCACAGCACAAGTGGTTTAGTAAGAAAACCGACAGATTTGACGTGCACGCAATCCTATAGTGAGACATACAGTTTCAAGAGGGGTTACCCTGAAGGAGGGAATTATGACGAGAGCATTGCTGATCCGTCACGCAGCGACATGGGTTACGGCTGGTACTATGGCTAGCTTCGGTTTTACTACCGCAGCCTCCGCCGACACTATTACGAACACCGGACCGGGCTCACGTAATACCATTACGTCGAATGTCGTGCAGAACTGCACTACGCACAATACCAACGCCATCTCAGGGAACAACAGCAATGATCAATCCGCACGCAGCGGCACCGCCAATGTCAGCGGCAATACATCCGTCGGCTCCGGCTGGGGAGGATGGTCCAGACTCAATCCCATGACAGCCCAGGCGGATGGCATCGGCTATGCTTCCTGGATGCCACAGGTTGCCAGCTGGATCGCACAGCATGCTACCGGCAGCGAGTGGGGCGGCGGCGGTACGAATACCTCTTGGACACCGAGTGGCTCCAATTGGGCAGATTGGAACCCGATGACATGGCAGGCTAATGACCAAAGTTTCAATAACTGGTACACCGGTGTGCAATCATATCTTAATAGCAACAGTAGCGGATGGCTGCTAGGCTGGCCGTCTACTGCTACCGGCACAGGCAACTGGAGCGGGGGAGCCACCACCGGAAATGCCACCAACAGCAACAACGCCAACTTCACCATCAGCATCAACAACGCAGCTGGTGCAGCAGCTGCTGCGAATGCATGTGGTCAGCGCAATTTCACGCCTCCGGTACCAGCGACAGGGGGCATGGGCGGTGGCGGGACACCCACATCTAGCGTCAGCACATCGCCCCAAGCCGTTTACACCCCCCAGGCCCATAGCAGTAGCTCTGGCGGCGGTTACGGTAGCCCTCGGATGAGCGGACAAGGCGGAGTAACCTCTATCGCTCAACAGCCCCAGCAGTCATACGTCACACCTGCATCCGCGACCAACACTTCCTCCACCACACCCGCCGCACCGTCCGCGAACTATTCCACCGTTCCCGGAGCCGCCATCAGTAACACAGGCCCGGGTTCAACCAACACTATTACATCGAACTATTACAGCAGTGCTACCGTCACGAATACTAATACAGTACGCGTGAACAGTATGAACTATCAGTCCGCGACCACCGGCAATGCTAGTGTCGGTGGCAATACGTCTGCCAATTGGGCGGACAGCGGTAGTGCCACGAACAGCACAGGTGCCGGGGTAAGCGGCATGATCAGTAACTGACCTGGATTGACTCCAAAAAACAACACCCCTAGTTCAAGAAAGCTAGGGGTGTTTTGCTATGCAGGGCCAGAGAGGATATAGGAACTGCATCCTCAACGTAGTCCCACTGGGACGTGGTCGGTTTCAACTGCCTGCGTCCACCACGCAGCCGTCTTTTGAGCACCATCACGCAGGCGAACCACCTGGCCAAGCCGCGGTGTTACCACGGGCAAAGCCTGTTTGGAAGCAGCCTTGAGCGCCCGCTCAACCGGCTCTGTCCATGCATGGAAGGCCAACACGAACGCGCCCCAGTGAATAGGCACGAACAGCTTTGAGCCCAGTTCACGTGCTGCTTCCACTGTTTGTTCCGGCAGCATATGCACATTTGCCCAGCGCCGGTCGTACTGTCCGCACTCCATGAGTGTCACATCAAACGGCCCATACCGTTTGCCAATTTCAGCAAAATGCGGGCCATAGCCCGTATCACCACTGAAAAATAGCCGTTCCTGAGGTGTCTGGATAATCCACGATCCCCAAAGCGTCGCATTGCGGTCGCCCAAACGCCGACCCGAAAAGTGCCGGGCAGGAGCGCATACCAATTCAAGGCCGTCAAGCTCAGCAGTATCCCACCAGTCTAGTTCGGTAATAGCATCATGTCTGACACCCCAGCGCTCCAGATGCGCTCCCACGCCAAGCGGCACAAAAAACCGCTTGGCTTTATCGCGCAGCTGCCGCACCGTACCGTAATCCAGATGGTCGTAATGGTCATGCGAGATCACTACCGCATCGATATCCGGCAATTCAGACACATCGAGCGAAGGATCGGAAAACCGCTTGGGCCCTATGGACTGAAACGGCGATGCCCGCCGGCTAAGCACAGGATCAAGCAGCAGGTTCTTGCCGCCCATACGGAGCAGGAATGACGAATGGCCAAGCCAGATGAACCGGGTGTCAGATCCGCTAGCAAACGTCTGCAGATCAGGCTTATCAGCCACTAGATCCTGTCGCGGCCGGCGACCAGGGGCACCACGCAGCTGCTCAAACAACATCGTATGCGCATCCTGCAAGGTAAAGTACATGGGCGTTGCGATAAGGTTGGCAAAAGCCTTGCGGCCATAGTGGACCGAAGTGTGCACCACCGCCCCGCGCGCACCACGCACAATTCCACCAAACGGTGCCCACAAGCGATAGAACACCGTCAGACAGGCCAGTACCATAATAACAAGCAAAACCACTACCATATACCTGTATGGTAGCAAACTTTCTCTGTAAGGGGACTGTGGTTTAGGATAATTACAACGAAAAGCCTCGGCCTCTCGGGTAAAAGATATAGAACTGCTGGAATAGCGAAAAGACAAACAGACAGAAAAAGGGAACACCCTGGGTGGGCGTGACGCGTACGCGGAAGCGTACGACCGCAAGCGTCACGCCCACCACCTCTGTCAGCCGTCCTTACGCTGGCCGGTCCCGTTCCCACGGGATGGATTCGGGGTCGGTGTACTGCGGGAAGCCTTCCTCGCGCGCCGCTTCAGAAGGCAGCATCCCTACCACACAGCCTGCAAGCAAGTTGTAAGCTCTGGGGTAGGCAGGGGGCAGGGGTCGACAAATAGATAGGGAAGGTCGCAAGGATCTGCGATATCTAAGTGTCAAG
The DNA here is from genome assembly GCA_035479715.1 of Saccharimonadales bacterium (SeqCode). GTDB lineage: Bacteria > Patescibacteriota > Saccharimonadia > Saccharimonadales > UBA4665 > JAJZCD01. The sequence continues at coordinate 29,435 of DATIIK010000016.1, forward strand.
CCCCAGCCCGCCTGCGTGTTCGCCTGGGAGGCGGGCACTACCCCTAAGGGGTCAGGCCTGCCAGCCCGGACGTACGAAAATCTTGCCATCCTCACCGCAGGTGATCGTCAGCCGGTTGTGTAGCTGGTGCCATTTAGCCTCAGGAAGGAGCCGATCCGAGAAGCCAACGTACAGACAGTGCACGAACGTGTCAGTGAAGTGGTCTTTGCCACCGATCAGCAGGAACATGTATGGGGTGTTCGTACCGAGCGACGTCAGCTGAAGCGGCTGATACTGCTCCATGGCGGCACGCAGGTTGTCGATGTCGAACACCGTGTCCGTGGCGAAGCCAGTAACGGTGCGCTCCGTACGACGGTGCAGGGCCAGGGCCTGTAAGCCTTGGATGTTCTGGATCAGCGGGTCGGTCATGGTGGTTATCCTAACTGCAGTGGGGGGTGAAAAGGGCGCTTTTCGCAGTCGTAAAGTTCTACGACGCTATAAATATTAACATAAGAATGATGATTTGTCAATGTTAGTAACAGAGGTGGGGCGTCTGTATAACAGGGATACGGGTGGCGCGGTATAATGAGCCTAGATGAGCACCAAATCCACTCCCGTAACCCTTATCGGCGTACCCCTCGACCTCGGCGCGAAAAACCTTGGCGTCGACATCGGCCCGCAAGCCTTCCGGTATCAGGACATGGTCGGAAAACTAGCTAGCGCCGGTCTGGCCGTTGCCGACGCTGGCAATATCGCCTGCACCGACCGTACCGATTTAGAGTCCAACAATCCGCACCTGCGCTATGCCGAAGAGATCGTGCGCGTCAACGAAGAACTAGCAACCTTGACCGAGCAGGCGGTGCGGGGAGGGCGCAAAGTGATCGTAATAGGAGGTGACCATTCCATTAACCTGGGTGGTGTCAGCGGTGCAAGTGTGGCTCTGGACGGTAATCTGGGGCTGATTTATTTTGATGCCCACGGTGATATGAACACCGACAAGACCACACTGACGGGCAATATCCACGGCATGCATCTGGCGTCCCTGATGGGCTTTGGCGCCCGCGAACTGGTAGACGTGCATGGCAAAGGCGCCAAATTGGCCACCCAAAACCTCCTGCACATCGGTGGCAGTGACTTCGATCAGGCGGAACTGGATCTGGTAAAACGCGAAAAACTTGACGCCTTCATGTTGATCGACCTGCTGCGCTACGGCATGGGACCGCTGCTTGATAAGATTGAGAGGCTCGGTGCACGGCTGCCAAACATTTGGGTCAGCCTAGATCTGGACGCCATCGACCGTACATACGCCCCGGGTGCCGGTATGCCGAATGCCAAAGGTCTGCTGTACCGCGAGATTGCCACGCTCGCCGAATACATCGGTACGCACTGCAACATCATAGGAGTAGACGTGGTGGAATATAACCCTTTGCAGGATGAGCAGGGAAAGACGGCTGAACTGGGTATAGAGCTCATTGCCAAGTTCCTGGGCAAAAACTACAGCTGGTACTCCAACTATCTGCAACGTAACCCCGTCGGCTAGCGCCGTCCGTAAGACTACTTAGGCTTCACGCACGAACTCAGGTCCAAGCATAGCGGGCGCTACAGCAGCACAGAGCGCCAACGTCGCCTGCACGTAGCCCTCGTGCGCACTGTCATAGGCGATAGCGATGACGTCCTGGGGCAGTGAGGCTCCACCGGCCAGCTGTTGCTCGGCGGACTCCAGTAGACTGCCGGCAGGCAGCAATATCTGACCTTCTACTACGTCGCCGACGGCGCCATAAAATGCGGACGGTGAAACAGGGAAGTCGCAGCATGCCCCGAGCAGATGGGAAGCTTCGGCCTCTACTATCCTGCCGGCAGCAACGATACCCCGTACGAACGGCGCCGTGATCTGATGGGCGTCCTCATGTTGCCAGTCGGCCACATCATACCCGCCGCCAAAATAGGGCCAGTAGGGCAACTGAGCCTCGGGGTAGAGCGCCGCACGCGTATCTGGGTCTGCCAAGCTGACCCCAGGGTAACGGGTTTCCACCAACTGCGCATCCTGCATACGTTCGGCGGCCGTCTTTGACACTGCGGTCGCAAAGGTAACAATATCGGGCGTCGCCCGCTTGACGCCATGCTTGTCCGTATGAGCGCCGGCCCCTACAATCTGTTCCGCGGCGGCGTCATGTGCTAGGGCAAGTCCCGCGAACACTAGCTTCAGTTGCTCGGCATCAGGCGTGTCCCAGGGGTGGATTTCTGCCAACCGGTACGCCTCAAATCGGCCTGCAAGCAAGTTACGTGCGGCAGTTACTTGGTCATCGGCACCTTGTAGAGCTTCCAATGATGCAAGTGATGGGTCAATGGACTTTTCTTTTCCAAACATAAGTATTCACTTATACGGTTGATTGATAATAGAAGGAGCAGTCAGACATAGATTCAAGGAGAAGGATTGGGCCGCGCGGCCGGAGACCGAACGGCCCAATCCTATCCACCTGGACCTATCAGCGGCGCGGCCGCGTGGTGCTCCTCGGGTAGGTCGGGCGCGGCTTCGGCTGGTTGCCGGTCCCTCCGTTCGGATTCTTGAAGGTCGGGCCGGTGTTACCACCCGGGTTGGTCTTGACCGTCGGAATCTTGCCGCCGTTGCTGCGGACCTTGCTGGCCGAGACGCCCGGGAGCGTGGAGACCTTCGCGCTCGAGCCGCTGCTTGACACGGAGGCTACCCTGTCGTTGGGCTTGGCGAACCGCTGAGTGGTATAGCCACGCGGCGCAGCCTTGAACGACTTCTTGTAGTTGACCGGCGCGGTGGAGTTCCCGTAGTACACGTTCTTGACCACGACAGTCTTGTTGATGACCGTGGTATTGGGGTTCCACTCCCGGCTGTTCGCGTTGTAGCTGTACGGGTGGTACAGGTAGCCGTCACGGTTGGTGTTCACAAGCAGGTTGTTCATGATCATCGCCGTCATCGGGTCGATGTCGCCGCTGATGACGCCGTACCCGATGAGCGGGTGTACCCGGCCGTACATCATCGACATCAGAATGTAGTTCTGGAAACCGTCGTTGCGGTGGTAGTAGTGCATCTGGCCAGTGTTCTGGTCGATGACGCAGACCTCGGGGTCGCCGGCGATGTCCTGCGCGATGATGGACTGGTTGCCCTGAGCGTTCATGTACTGCTGGAGCTGGAGGGCATCCTGGCCGCTGGGCTGCTCAAAGCAAGGGCCCTGCGAATTGGCGTAGGGGTCGTCCGACCCGCAGCCTGCAAGCAGGCCCATCACCAACAGCACCATTAACAGGATGCCAGTGCGTTGTTTCTTCACGGCTTCTCTCCCGGAAGGGTAGGGTTCGCGTGCCGTATGGCAAGCAAGCAAGGCACGACGTATCGTGCGCTGGTTGCTTGCCATAATCCTATTCGTATGTCTGGCTGCTAAAAAACATCATCCGGAAAACTTGCGCGTTCAACGGATAACTGACTGATTATAAAATATATGCCCTTTGTGGTCAATTACTCTTCACAAAGAGCCTTCATTTTGTTGCGTTTATTGCTGCTGATAGACCCGCATGTAGTCAACTTGTACATCATTCGTCAGCGTGTTGTTGAGTAGTGGCTTGCCGATACTCCGCTGCCAGTTGTTGCTTACCATCTGGTCCAGTATCAGCTGCATAGGGACATTCGGTACGGGTACGGTAGCGGTAGCATTCAGCTGGCCACATTTAACGCCGTCGATGTAATACGCGACGAATGTCGGTTCCCAGTCTACGCCAAACCGATGCTGGCCTTTTGAGTAGTCCATATCAGCACACGACCCATTCTTGTGGGCCTCGTTCGGTGAGTAGTAGTCAGGGTCGGGGCCCCAGCTATAGTGCATCTGCATGTCGGTCGGATCGCTGCCAAGTGACTCCAGGATGTCTATCTCGTAACGATGGCCATTGTAGGTGTACGTGTAGGACGGATCCGCAGGGAGCATCCACCATGCCACAAAGAAGCCTTGGGTGCTCGGAACCTTCAGGCTGGCCTCAACGTATCCGTAGGTAAATTTGTATAAATAGCCGGTATCCGGATCGTTGCCGCTCTTGCGTGATGTGGCTAATATGCCAGATTTGTACGTACAATTACCGTTATAACAAGCGCTCGATGCATAGGACGGCGACAATGGTGCTGCAATCAGATGAGCCAGGCCGCCACTGACTTGCACCTGGCTTGCTAGATAGTGCTCGTAGCCTTGGTTGAAGCTGGAGGTGCAGTCGCCATAGTTCCAGTCGAAACATGGCGTCAGCTTGTTGTGGTCATAATCGGCGCCCTCGAACTCTTCACTAAATGCAACATTCCAGTGCTTGCCGCTTGTCGCCGCTGCCGGTGGTGCCATTTCGCAAGCCGGCGCCGAACCGGTGACTCCAGCGGCACAGCCGGATGTCGGCGGGGGTGTAACCGCTGCATTAAACTGCACCGCCTTGCCACCCGCTGCGCCTGCATCGGCCACTACCGAGGCATTCCCAGTAAGGGCGCCACCCTCCGGATCGACTGAAGCAAAAAAGCCGCTGGCTCTAGTAGTTGCCAGAAAAACGCCAACGAGTACAATCACCGCGGCGACACATGCAGCTATAATCTTATTATTTCGGGAAACCGGGGTAAATTCAGACACAAATTTCAGAATATCACAGCGCCTTTCCGCTAACGGTACCTCTGCATTATCATTTGGCCTATAGCAAGTGTCAATAGTAGTAGCACTAAAGCATAGAGAATGCTATGCTGAACATAATAACCTACCAAAAACAAATATGTTTCCGTCCACACGACCAACA
>DATIIK010000017.1:0-6057 GCA_035479715.1 Saccharimonadales bacterium (SeqCode)
GCGCGGGCCTTAGCGCCGGCGCATGGGTCCTTCAATGGGTCGAACGCCGCCGAGGCGGTTGCCGGAACGAGCAGGCAGAGCAGAGCAGCCGCAAGGACAACAAGCCGCTTCATCTTATCCGATCCCCTTAACGACGAACACGACAATAGAGTATGCCGCCATAACCACGATGAGGCCGATCACTGCATATAACACGGTGTTACGCGCACCGGCGACCGCAGAGGGATCGCCGCGGGCAAGTATATACCTGAAGCCGCCGACAACAACAATCAGTACGGCGATTGAGGCGCTCATAGCAAATACGATATTAATCATGGTGTTGACTGTACCGTTGGTGGCCTGCGAATGGGGCAGGTGTGACGTATCGATCACTGCAGCAGTGGTACGCATGAGCCGAGGAAGAGAGTCCGGAAACAAATGCATCATCATATTATGACCCCAGCCTATTCCCGATGAATGATACGATGGCAGCTGCGATGAGCGCTGTAGCAAGTCCGATGAGCGCGTTGATGATGGTCTGCTGCGCCTTCTTGGTCTGGTCGGGTGCGCCCTGGCTGGTAATGTAGGTGATGCCGCCGTATATCACATAGCCCACAGCCACATATGCCGCTATACGGAGCAGATCATCCAAGATCGCCATCGCGATCAAGAGGAAGCCGCTGCCAGTGCCAAGAGCATCAAAGCTCGTCATACTACAGTCGCTGTTAAAGTCCTTTGCCGGCAAAAAATGGAACCAGGTTTCCAGCCCTAAGAAGGACTTGGAGCATGAATTCGCATCGGCGAACCGGCTGATGCTGGGTAGCAACGAAGTGATAACCATACCTAATCCCATACTATACCAAGCCCCCAGGAATCAAGAAATTGAGGAAGGCAAGCAGGAACAAGTACATAAGCAGGGCGATTATTGAATTGCGGATACGGTTCTTTGCAGCGGTGATCTTGGACGAGTCACCACCCGAGCTGCTGTATTGCATGCCGCCGATGACGATCGAAATGACGACGGCAAGACCGACGCCTCCAGCCAGTAGGTCGATAAGAGGTTGGATATACTTGCTTACCAGGTCACAGCTACCAGAAGTGACTTTGCTGCAGTTACCACCGGTAACTGCAGGGTCGGCATCGTCGGGGCAGGTATCTACCTTGCTCGCATCGACGACGGTGTGGCCGTCGGGGCAGACTACCTTGCCTTTGCCGGCGGTGGGAGTCTTGGTAGTTGAACCTCCTCCACCTTCGGGCGGTACACTGGCATAGGTCATCGTAGGCGCAGCGGCGAATGACAGAGCCATAAGCCCTACCGTGAGTAAACCTATCGTAAACGTATGTTTATTTATGCGATGCATATTTTCCTTAACTATACTGCTCTTTGGACGCTCGTGCAAGGGAGCGTAGGTGCCCCTCAATCTGTTACGATCGCCGGTATATATATAGTACTAATGGATCTGCCTATGGCTACCACTACTCGTGCAGCATGCCCCGGCAGTATGCTATACTTTTTTATGAAAGAGCTTATAAAAACGCACCGTGAAATACCAACTATCGCATTACGGCTTAGTGGGAAGCCCGTCCGGCATTCATTTGCATGGGTTGGGCCGAATGGATATTCAGCATAGCTGCCGCACGACGTTACGCCCAGCAGGCAAGGGAATGAGGCAATGGTAATCTGGGGTAATCGCTTTACGCAGCTACCCATGCCCGGTAAAAAACAGCTGTTCCTGGCCATTGCATCCGGCTTGGCCCTAATGAGTATAACTAGCAGTCTGCTCCCAGCTCCGCACGCATCAGCAGCCGCCCTTGCCGGAACGACGGAAGATGCGGTCAGGAACGCGACATTCACTTGGAAGAACGAATCCACCATCGATGTCACTATCGGTACCGACGTCGTTACCTTCATTGACCCGAGCGGCGTCCAAGACTACAGTGACCGCTCTAGTTCATATCGCTTCAACAACAGCCAGACCTGTGGAGGCGACAATGGTTCATGGATAAACGCGAACGCAAAGCATCCTGATCAAATTGAATCAATAACCATAAGTTATAACTTGGGTTCATCCAACGGTGCATGTAAACAGTACAAGGGGAGGGCAAATAATCCGACCGCCAGCCAAACCGACCGTGCTAACGTCCTCTACAACATCAACGGCAACACTATCCAGCGTATCGACGGCGCAAACTGGTATACATTCAACCGCAACGCGGCCAATCCCAACTTATTCATCATGCCGAAACAGGGCAACCAAACTTCATGCTTCGATGTCATCGTCACCACCGCCGGCAGTGATACCGCTACACTATACGAACTGGACACTAAGAGCCACGGTAAGGGTACCGCGCCTGCTGGCATTGGAGCAGACGGCTGTTACATCAGCAATCTGACTGATGATGTAAATGGTCCAGCCCTGAAGCATGCCGGAGACCAGCCGGGCAGTCAGTGTCAAACCGGCCCCGCTAGGGGCGTCATCTGTTCCGAATTTTCTCCGAGTGGCAATGGCGGCTTTACTATCCACCTGAGCGCCGCCGTACCCACCAGTACAGCGCCCGGTACTGGTGGCAACGCTAATTGTGGAACCGCAAACACCGACGCGAACGGCAACTGTGAGAATGCTGATGACACCCTGAACTGTAACAGTGGTAATTTTAACTGGATCATATGCCCGGTCATCACCCTTGGCGCAAAGGCCGCCAACAGCCTGGACGGCTTTATTATGAATACGCTCGATATCGACGTAAAAGAAGTGTTCGGCCGCAGCAGCGAAGCCTCCAATGGTTATTACACCGCCTGGAACTCATTCAGGATCCTAGCCGTTGCTATCATCGTGATCGCCGGGCTGATCATGGTAACGTCACAAGCGCTGGGGCTGGAGATGCTCGACGCCTACACCATCCGCAAGGTCTTGCCACGCCTGTTCGTAGCAATCGTCGGTATTTCGCTCTCCTGGCCACTGATGAGCCTGGCGGTGAGTTTCTTTGATACGCTCGGCATCGATATACGTGAACTGATATACGCGCCGTTCAGTGGACTGCACTCGACTATTAGTGCCGGGGCAGGGTTCTTGACCACCGGTGTAACGCTCGCCGTACTCTTTGCGATGGGCCTACCCGCGCTAACGTTTATCATTACGGCCGTTCTCGGTGTTGCCGTGGGATACGTAATATTAGTACTCAGGCAGATCGTCCTGATCATGCTCATCATCATAGCGCCGGTAGCGATTGCGTGCTACGTCTTGCCCGGAACCCAACGGGCATGGAAACTGTGGCACGAGAACTTCATTGGGCTGCTGCTGATGTTCCCGATCATATCCGCGCTCATCGCCGTCGGACACGTCTTTTCGGCTGTAGCCCTCAAGAATGGCGGCAACAACACCGGCTCACTGGCAGCAACGGCGCTCGCGATCTTCGCATACTTCCTGCCTTATTTCGCATTGCCGGCGGCAGCCCGCTTCTCGACCGGTGTTATCGGATCACTCGCAGGCATGGTAAACGACCGCGGCAAAGGCGCCTTCGACCGGCTTAAGGCAGCACGCAGCAACGCAGTATCCTATCGGCATGAGCGGCGCAAAACTGGTGCTTCTAAGGTACTGGGCAACAACGCACTCAGTGGCGTATACCGCCGGGCATCAGCCCTTAGCACACCCGATAGTGGCGCCCTGGGCTTGACCGGACGCCAACGGGCCCGCTACCGATCGCTTGAGCAAGCACACATGGCGAAAAATGTGGCGGCTGCACTTGAGCAGGATGGGAACCGGTCTACGGGTGACGACCACGCAACCGCATTAGCAGTAGAGGAGGGTATGACCCGCAGGCGATTCGTACAAGAATATCAGCGGCGCACCAACAGTACCACTCAGCAAGCAGAGCAGGCACTCACGGATCTCGAACGTGGGCTTGGCATGAACATGGGCACCGAAGGTATGCGCGTAGCCGCATTCCGGGCACGAAACGCTTCATCTACCGCATATGACAACAATGCCCAAGAGATTACATTACCTGATGGCACAAGGCGGATGGAAACGCAGGCAGAAGCCGCCAACCGCGCAACCGCGCAACGCTTTAACGAAGGTGCTGCGCTCATCAACGACGGCCTCATAACCTCTGCAGATGCCACTGCGTTCAGCCGCGGCAACCGTGCCCGGCTTGACATCAGCGGGCGTGGTTTTGGGTCAACTATGAATGCATACAATACCGTCGCAGAAAATCTGCGTGCCGGGGGCGCGGGTATGACCGCCGACAACGTGAACGCCAACCTCAGTGCACAGAATTTCCTTGACCAAACCCTCAACGAAGCAGATCCGGGAGATATGCTGGCAGGCAACACCCGTACTATCCAAGCCATGGCACCTGCTATGCGGCGTAACCTGGACACGCAAGTTAGAGCAGCTACACAAGCTGATGGTACCCTCAACATTGCTCACGAGGGGCTTAACCGTGCCCTGGGCCAGATTGCTGGTATCCAAGACAACCTGAACCGCACCTCCCCACAAAAAGCTGCCATGTTTGCCGACTCCGTGAACAGCCTGCCGGTGACAATTGGGACCGATGGCAGGCGAATGACTGTCCGGCAAATGGTCAACGAGGCTGCATCACGGCCACCGACTACCGTAATAGATCCTGTCACTGGAATACCGACCGCTGGAGTGCAGACCTTCCTGGACGTACGCAAAGAGTACAGCAATGCTCGCGTAGCGGACGCAGCAGGAGCTACGGCACCACCTGCAGAACCAGAAACTTAGGCCTGATAACTGCCTGAACTACAGCTGGTGATGGGATCAAGTTTCGCACGAAACTTGATCCCCTTTGTGATAAATGACAAGCAGTAGGGCTTCGGAACGCATGGCAACCACAGCGAATATTGACTCATGTGAGTCCGGTGCTGCGGTTGCCCGTCTTTGTGGTCGTGCGCCTGCAGCAGTCACGAAATGTCCGTTACGGCGTAACGCTCCCTCGTCTTAAGCTACCCATTGACGAACTTGCGGAGTCCCTCTAGGACAGAGTCGAGGCAAGCTTGATCGTCTCTACGACGGAGATTAATGCGCCCCTTAGACACTGTCCTGAGAGTTCCGGAGCTCATCAAATAGACCGGAACAGGATAGGGACTTACAGTCCTATCCGAAGTACCACTGACTAGAAAATAGCCAACTTCCCACCCGCCTTTCCATTGAAAGATACCTGTTTCGGGAACAAGAATGACACCTGGATATCCCTCACGCTCCATACGCGCAAGGAACTGGGGAATCAGCCATTCGACTTCTCTGATCTTTCTAGCTATCTCCTCATTGTGCTTACGCACCAGTCCTAGATTAAGCAAGCGCTCTTGCGCTTGCTGTATGCGAGTAGCCTCTTCGGCACGCCTTCGGGCGATTCGATCTGCTCGGCTCATCAATTTCCCCTCGGAACAATACTGCTTGTCTCTCTAGAGCAGGTGCTCGATAGAGTAATAATATTACAGCATAATAATACTGGTAAATCAACGATTATGTCTACTGTATTCACTTCAGACCGTCTATATATTTTTGCTATACTAAGTCCATATGGCAACGTATAAGGTTATCCAGGACGTTGAGGCAGAGGACAAGCTCGTTGGGCCACTGACCCTTCGGCAGTTCATCTATGCCGGTATCGCCGGACTGTCGCTGTACCTGGGCTTCTTAGCGGTCTCTAAGCACGCGGGCTTCATGCTGGCGATATTCGTGCCGATAGCAGGGGTGTCGGGCTTCTTTGCGTTCCCGTGGAACAGGGACCAACCCACCGAGATCTGGGCACTTGCCAAACTGCGGTTCTTGATCAAGCCACGAAAGCGCGTCTGGGATCAGAGCGGCGCCAAAGACCTGGTGACCGTTACCGCACCTAAAGTCGTAGAGCATCACCTGACGAACGGCCTGAGCGAAAATGAGGTGCGCAGCCGCCTGAGCGCGCTTGCAAATACCATCGACAGCCGCGGTTGGGCAGTGAAGAATGTGAATGTGAACCTATCGGGCGGTAACTACGGGCCTGGTGCGATCCAGTCCTCAGATCGGCTCGTTTCCCCCGAGAGCATGCCCCAAGAAGTGAACCCTATAGAAG
>DATIIK010000018.1:0-37554 GCA_035479715.1 Saccharimonadales bacterium (SeqCode)
GCCGGATGATCTGAGTACGTGAATTAAGCTCTGTAAGATGCTCCAGATCGGGGGTGAGCCATTCGTCATCGTTGTTCCGTACTATGGTAACGTCATGTGCCTGTACGACCTGTTCCAGGTTGAACTCAGCCATATGGCGAATGATGTACCGAGTACGCCGGGCCTCGAAAATCAAGTAATAAATTCCCCACAGATTTCGAATAAACCAGCGTCGAAACGGGTAACCGTACTCGCGAAAACGGAAATTGTTACGGCTGCGTTCCTTGGCGCTCTGCCGGATTGTCTTGCCGGGCCAGTATGGCGGCCCAACCAGCAGCAGTGTTTGGTCTGTCTCGGATTCTGGCAGCCACAAGCATCCAGCCGAATGAGCAATGATGATATCCGCTTTGGCTGGGCCACTAACGACGGTATAACCGGCGGCACGTAATCCCCGTAGCAAGCGTACCTGGCTGTGCGGGCCGCCCACTACTCCGTACAAGATGGCAACTTTGGCGCGGGGTCTGGCTTGACTCATAGGTCGAGTGTGACACTGACTGGACAGTGGTCGGAACCGAGATACTGCGGATGTATCGCCGCATCTTTTACCTTGTCTTTCAGGGCATCAGAAACCAAAAAATAGTCAATCCGCCAGCCGACGTTGCGTTCACGGCTTCGGGCAAAGTGGCTCCACCAGGTGTAATAACCGTTGCCCTGTTTGAACATACGCAGCGTATCGGTAAAACCGGCATCCACAAAACGCTGGAAGCCTTCGCGCTCCTCATCCGTAAAGCCTTTTTTGCCGCGGTTCGGCTTGGGATTGGCCAAGTCGTCCTCGGTATGGGCTACGTTCAGATCGCCGCAGAATGCCACGGGCTTGGGTGTGCTGCTGGCGGCCGCTTTTCCCTGCTCCAGCTGCTGTACGTAGGCCAGAAATGCCGGATCCCACTGTTTGTGGCGCAACTGCAGGCGACCCAGATCATCTTTCGCATTTGGCGTATACACCGTAACGACCCAGAGTTTCTCGAATTCGGCCGCAAGCACCCTGCCCTCTTTATTTGGGTCACCGAAGGTATCGCCCGTAACACCGTATTGCTTGATGATGTCCTCGGGAAAGCCGTCCACCACCTGCAGCGGCTCGGTCTTGCTAAAGATAGCGGTGCCGCTGTAGCCGGGTTTGTCGGCACTGTACCAGAACTGGCGGTAGCCGGGGAGCTCCAGCTCGACCTGCTCCTGCTTGGCCTTGGTCTCCTGCAGGCACAGGACATCGGGCTCCTCTGCATCTAAAAACGGCTGCAGCGCATCTTTTTTCAGTACGGCACGGATGCCATTGACGTTCCAGGAATAGATTTTCATATCTTTAGTATACGGTAGTGCAAATGATTTGCACGGACAGTATGCGGTGGCATAGCTTTTTGCACAGGAGTCTGTTAGCCTAAAAAGCAATGTACAAACGCATACTTCTCAAGCTCTCGGGTGAACAATTAGCAGGTAAATTTGAAAGCGGTATCGATGCCGAACTTGGCCACTGGCTGGCGGGTGAAGTCGGTCGGGTCGTGGCTTCCGGCACCCAGGTAGTGATCATGGTGGGAGGTGGCAATTATGCCCGTGGCGCCCAGCTGGCCGGCCATGGCATTGGCCGGGTGACGGCTGACAACGTCGGCATGCTTGCCACGATGATGAACGCGATCGCTCTTGCAGATATCTTTAATGCTGGAGACATTTCAGCCCGCGCCCTCACCAACATAAAAGCCGACCAGGTAGCCGACCAGTTCACGCATCGCCGGGCGATCAGCGACCTTGCCAAGGGCCACGTGGTCATCGTAGCTGGCGGCATCGGCCGCCCGTACCTGACGACCGATACGGCGGCGGTCAGCCTGGCGCTGGAACTCGATTGCGAAGCGGTCCTCAAGGCTACCAAGGTGGACGGCGTGTACGACAAAGACCCTGCCAAGCACAAAGATGCCGTAAAGGTCGACGTCATGTCATTCGATGAAGCTGTCAGTAATGGCGCGATCCAGGTGATGGACAAGGCCGCACTCGGCCTGGCTATGGAACACAAACTGCCCATCGTGGTCTTCAATGCGCTTACCGAAGGCAGCATTGGACAGGTCGCCTCTGGCGAGGCTGTTGGTACAAGAATCTCCTAGGAGTATCTCTGGTTATAAACTCAGGTCGGTAACATCCAGTTGCAGCTTGTCGCCAGGATGCGCTTCGCCGCGCAGAATCTTGCCCGCGACGGTATTTTCGACGGCTCGCTGTAATGCGCGTCGCATCGGGCGCGCACCCAGGCGGGGATCGTTGCCAGCCTGGACAATAGCGGCTATGGCCGCGTCCGTCAGATCTACGGATATGTTCTGGGTGGCCAGTGTCTTGTTGATATTACCAAGCATCAGGCGGACCACCTGGGCAAGCTCGTCCGGCTTTAGTGGGCGGAACAGGACGATCTCATCAAAGCGGTTCAGTAGCTCCGGACGGAACTGGCCGCTGTTGATCAACTGGTCGGTCAGCGCGTTTTCGAACTGCTCCAGCTCCTCGCCTGCCTCGATATGCTGCCGGATCTGATCTGCTCCGGCGTTGCTGGTAGCAATGACCACACAGTCTTTGAATGATACGCTGCGGCCGTTCGCATCGGTCAGCTTGCCTTCGTCCAGCAGCTGTAGCAGTAGGTTCAGGATATTCGAATGGGCCTTCTCGATCTCGTCCAGCAGTACGACGCTGAACGGGTGCTGTCGCACCGCCATGATCAGACTGGTCTGGGCGCCCTGTCCGTCGCTGAGGATGCGCGCCACATCTTCGGCTCGCTGGTATTCGCTCATGTCGAGCCGGATCATTGAATTTTCGTCCCCGAAATACGTGGCGGCTATTGCTTTAGCGAGTTCGGTCTTACCCACGCCGGTCGGCCCCAGGAATAAGAAGCTACCGATAGGCCGGTTGGGGCTGGCCACGCCTGCCCGTGCCCGGCGCAGCGCGCTTGCAATGACTTCTACGGCGTGCTTCTGGTTGATCATGCGTTCGTGGATCTTGTCTTCCAGGTGCAGTAACTGGTCGGCTTCGGCGGGCGCTGCGCTGCCGGCTTTGACACCACGTGTCTGTTCGATAGCGAGCTCTACCGAGCGTGCCGTTACCACACTCTGTTCGGCATGGGTCAGCGACTGTTCAAGCAGGCGGATGGCTTTACCCGGATACGCCATATCTGTCTCGTAGCGGCCACTCAGGCGGTACGCTTCCTTGAGCGCTTCGTAGGCGATGATGACATGGTGGCGGATTTCGAAGCGGGTTGCACTGTCTTCCAGCGATTCCATCGTCTGCTGCTCACTCAATTCCTGTACAACTACCGGTGTAAGCAGACCGGCAAATGCCATATTCGCGGCGCGCAGCTGTTCGTAATCATGCGGGGTCATGGCGAACACCAGCTGGACGGCGCGGGACTGTATGGCGGGCAGCAAAATTTGCGTGGCATCAAAGCTGCCGGGCCCCGAATGGAAAAACAGCTGGGCATCGTCCAAGAACAAGATGATGTTGCCGGCGTGCATGGCTTCGTTCATCAGCTGGCTCAGGATGTATTCCAGCTCGCCCGGACGCTGCGCGCTAGCAATAATACGGCTGGCGTCCAGCTCTACGATCTGCTTGTGCTCCAGGGCTTTATCCTGCGATTCGGCTAGCAGGTTTTGCGCCAGTGCGTAGGCGTGTGTAGTCTTGCCGATGCCGTCAGGGCCGATCAGCGCAAGCGATCCGTCGCCATGACTGAAGGCGGTTTTCATGGCGTGCACGCCGGGGCTATCTACCAGCGCGCCAAAATGGGCACCGTGGTGTTCGATGGACAGCGACAGATTATGTCCAAAACTATTGAGCTGCGGTGTGAAGCCATTGGCCCAGTCACGACCGATGCCACCGTAGCTGGTTGGTTTGGTACGCATGGCATCCAGGTTGCGTTCCAGCCAGCTGCCGATGCCATCGAGGTCATCGACGGTCAGCTTCAGTCGTGTCAGGATGTCTTTGAACACCGGTGAGGTGCGCAGCAGCGCCACGGCGATATGGCCGACTTCAACCGACCTGCTCTGCTCTGCATCCGCTATCCGCACCGCCTCGGCCAGAATGATAGGCAGTGCGGCAGGTTCAGGTGTAAAGTAGGCCGCCAGCGCATCCGCTGGCATCAGCAGATGGTTGGCAATGAAGCGGACCTGCCAGTGCTTCTGGATGGCTTGCCAGAGCGTCTGGGGTGAATACTCGGTGCCGGGATGCAGAAGCTGCAGCATATCATTGCTCAGCCGCCCCATCAGGTCGTTGCCCCGTAGCGGTACGCTGGAGAGCTCGAAGCGCCACCAGGCGGCTGGCATGATCAGGAGCAAGCCGAGGCCGACAAGGCTGTATCCATAGTGCACGCTGCCAATGAGCAAAAACACACCGCCGCCTATGCAAACGGCGGCGGCTGCTGTCAGTGCCCCAAAGCCGTTCTTGCCGATCTTGCGGCCGAGCCGGGCTTCCTTGGCTCGTGGGTGTGCAAGATCAAGGCGCTGCTGCTGGTCCATTACAGTAATCCTTTCACGATGAGACCAGTGCCAGCCAGCGGAATAAGCGGCCATAGCACGATTTCCAGCACTTCCAGCAATATCAGGCACATAAATATAAACCCGGCGCTCAGCAGCACGAACGACCGCACGGTGAATCCGATACAGCGGCTGACGATGTTGTCGCCCAGGGCGCGCATCTTGGCGTCGATGCTTGCGCCTGGGTAGGTCACAATGCGCTTCCAGGGCGAGAACAACGTACGCAAGAGGATAGCGACAGAGAACATATCAGCGAGTTTCGCGAGCCGTTTTTTGTTCGCCGTAAGTACGCCCGCCCAGCCCGCACCATACCACCACCGCATCAGGTCAAGCATAAACATAGATACGAGTATTGTAGCACTTGCTACAATTGGGCTGGAAACAAAAACCCAAAGCATACCTCACTGTGCGGCGTATTAGTGAACTTGGAGACGGCTATACTATATTTACATAAGCACGAAGTATAAGGTAACCTGGCTGTATGGACACAGAAACGCTGCCTCGAGAGTCCCCGGAGGTACCTGAACAACTCGGCGACTCGTATGAAGCACCGCAGCCCATTCCTTCGCCTGCGGCAGAGCTGCCATCTTCCGAACTTCCCTACTATGCGCTGGACGAAGCACAGATTCGTGCAAAAATAACGCGCGCCCTGATCGAAGCGGAAGAACACAAAGCGGAAGCTATCGCAGCTGGTGAGGGCAAACCACAGTCCCTCTTTGTGTTAGTGACATACGAACAGGACCAGAAGCTCAAGCAAGAGAGCGGGCAGCGGGTAGATGACATTGATAAGGCGCGCGCCATGGCGGAAGCTGAGCGGCCATACAGGGACCGAGCCGCCCGGGTGCTCCGGAGGGCAGACAAAATTCTCGAATCCGTGCCAAACCCAGAAAGCTGGTGGGCAGCCGTAAGTCACCCTGGCAAGCTCGCCAAGGCGGCTGGTGTGCATGTGAGGGCCGATATGCTGCTCCAGAGAGGTCAGATGGCAGTAATGATGGCAGGCCTTGAATTCGATAAGATGATGGAAGCCGCCAAGCCATATATGCCACGGGTTGATGTATCCGAGGCCGTCAGTGCGGTCGCAGAGGTGGTACATCCGGCGAAGCATCGGGCGCAAACTCCCGAAACCAGTGGTCTCAGTACGGAGATAAGTCCTGAGACCCAAACACTCGTTGAACAGCTGCGATTAGATAATCAACTTGCAGAGCAACTACAGATCCTTTCGAATGCTACTGTGCTGACGCGTCTATCAAGCGGTGAGCTGGGCATTGTCGGCGAGGATGGCACAGAATATCCTGCACCGACGTCGGCACAGATACATCAGCTTGTAGAGCGCCGGCTGCCTCTTGTAGAACGTAAGGCCAGCCAAGGATTTACGCGGATGCTCATGGTGCCCAAGGCAGTTGGTGTACCGCCCATGGTGAATAATCTGAGGCAAAGTACACTGACCCATTATGCGGCCGGTAATCTGCACGACTCAGCAGGTGCGCCGATGGACATCGGCCGTTACTACAGTGAGCATCCGGACGACTACAACTTTATTGACGCGCCGGGTCAGCTCGGAACGATCGAGGACGCCGACAACGGCCAGGAAAAATCTGCTACACCTGGCTGGGAAGTTGTCATGGTAAAAAACATGCCTGAGTGCCCTAGCGCTGAGAGAGACATCGTCGTTTTTGGTGATAGGGGCGAGTTTACGGTCGGTCCGCGAACTCCCAAAGAAGCCCTGAGAGCCCTGCAGGAGAGCCCGGCCTGTATAGGCGAAAGAGGTTTTGATATAGACACCTGGCTGCTCTTTGCCCTGACCGAGATGGAACGGGATGGTATGATGGTGGATGCGCACGGTGGCACAATGCTGCTGGGCTCTGCTACGTCTGGCAAAGTCTTTAAGAACGGTAAGAATGTGCCTTGGATCGGTTGGGGCTCACAGTACAGCAAAGGTGACGGCAAAAATTGGCGTAAGGTGGATTGGGGCTCGGCACCTGCACGAATAAGGCAGTACGCTCTGGGCGTCCGCACGTCGGTCGCATTATCGTAAGAAATAATGAGACGATTCCATACAAACTAAAAAGACACTCGTTTGTGGGCGTCTTTTTTCTAGTATCTAATTATGGCGGAGAGAGAGGGATTCGAACCCTCGATACCCTTGCGAGTAAACCGCCTTTCCAAGGCGGCGCCATAGGCCACTAGGCGACCTCTCCCTATATGAGACAAACCTACGGTTTTTCTCATCGCGCCGGGCTTCGGCAAAGCCGAAGTCTCGGGCTGCTCTTTTCCCTTCCAGGAACGCTCTCGGACATTATAGCGAAAAATACGGCGAAAAACACCTTGCGGCCGACACTTTTGCGGCGTTACACTAAAGGACAGCATATGTCTCTCATCGAACTCAAAGACGTCAGCAAATTGTACGGCTTCGGCGACGCTACTAATATAGCGCTCGATGAGGTCAATCTGACTATTGAGCCGGGCGAATGCATCGCCGTTATGGGCCCGAGCGGCAGCGGCAAAAGCACGCTCATGAACATCATCGGCCTGCTCGATCGTCCCACCCACGGCGACTACCATCTGAACGGCAAAAAGGTCAGCCGGCTGCGCCCCAACCAGCGTGCGAAATACCGGCGCGACCGTATAGGCTTTATCTTCCAGTCCTTCAATCTGCTGCCGCGCTTGACCGCGGTTGAAAACGTCGCTCTTCCCCTGCTCTACAAAGGTACAGGATCAGGTAGGCGCATGAAAAAGGCCTGGGATATGCTGGAACGCGTGGGCCTGGGTGACCGGGCGTTCTATTATCCACGCCAGCTTTCTGGTGGTCAGACTCAGAGCGTCGCGATCGCCCGCGCCCTCGTAAACGACCCGCAGCTCATCATCGCCGATGAGCCGACCGGCAACCTGGATAGTGCCAGTTCGCGGTTGGTCATGGAGCTGCTCGGCGAAATCCACAAGACCGGCAACACCGTGATCTTCGTCACGCATAACCCCGAACTTACCCGCTACGCAACACGTGTCGTCTACATGCAGGACGGCGCTATCAAATACGATGAACAGACCAAACTCGGTGAAGTCGGCCGGTATGCGCGCAGCGTGATGTATGCCATCCCCGAAGCGACCGAAGAGGATGACCTGCTGGGTGTATCGGCGCTGATGGGCGTGATCAGTAAGCGCGACAAAGCCGCGAAGCCCAGCAAGGCCAAGAAAAAGCCAGCCAAGAAGCGCGCCGCGCGGACTACCCGTGTGAAGAAAGAAAAAGAGGCTGGCTCATGAGTATGCGCCAAGGCAATATCCGTTTGGCCCTCAAAAACATCAAGCACACACGGGGCCGTAGCTACGCCACGATGCTGGGCATCATCATCGGCGTCATGGCAGTTGTGCTGGTCGTGTCTATCGGTCAGGGTGTCAAAATGCAGATTGCGAACCAGCTGGGACGTTACGGCAAGGGCACTATAACGGTCCAGCCCTATGTGCCAGCCAGTGCCAGCGGTATCTTCTCAGGTCTATCCAACCAGACCACGAGTCTGCTGAGTGGCAATGACCTGCAGGTCGTGCAGAAGACGCATGGTGTGGACGTGGCTGTGCCACTGAGCAGCAGCGCAGGCGTCATGCGCGGCGACCACACCTTGCAGGCGCCGTTCGTAGTGGCGACCACCGCCAACTTACCGCGTGTGATCAAGCAGCATATCCAATATGGCGGATTTTTCGACCCGACTGTCGATGATAAGGCCGTAGTACTGGGGGCATCGGTTGCCCACCAGCTGTTCGATGATAACGCACCGCTTGGCCAGACGCTTACCTGGCGCGGCCAGCATTTCCGTGTGGCGGGAGTGTTTAGTAGCTTTAATGCCCCACCCTTCTCGCTCGAAGCCAACTTCAATAATGCTGTCTTCGTGCCCTACTCGACGGCGCAATCTTTGAGTGGCAGCGTGCTTGGTAGCTATCAGATTATCGCCAAGGTCAGCACACATGCTGATGTAGCTCAGGTTGCGCATACCGTCCGCTCTGCCTTGGTCGCGACACACGGTGGTGCCGCCGACGTTACTGTGCTTCGTTCCGACCAGAACGATGTCGCCGCGAACCGCACTATCCACCTGCTGACACTGCTCGTTGTGGGCGCGGCTATCATCGCCCTTGTAGTGGGCGGCGTGGGAATCATGAATGTCATGCTCGTCAGCGTGACGGAACGCATGCACGAGATTGGTGTCCGCAAGGCCATTGGCGCAACCAACCGGCAGATCATGAGCCAGTTTATGTCAGAAGCCCTGGTGCTGAGCGCAACAGGCGCGGTCATCGCCGATATCCTTTCGGCGGGAGCTATCGGTCTCATGCGCCTGTATACCAGCTTGCAGCCGGTCATCGTGTGGCAGATTATGGTTGTTGCGCCGGTGCTGGCAATCGCCATCGGCTTATTCTTTGGCAGTGTACCCGCCCTGAAAGCTGCCCGCAAAGACCCTATCGAAGCGCTGCGCCACGAATAATCGTCTGCCCAGCACCAATCCGCATAATATGCAAGACTTGCATAAATGTGATATAATATATCCTGGCTTTTCGTGAAAATCTCACGGATAGTTGTTCCAGAATGTGCTAACAACGCACATTTGAGCGTGAGGAGAACGGAAATTGGCAACACAAGACACTGCCGGCATCCCCATCGTCGACTGGACCTCAAGCAGCAAGGCTGATCAGGCGCGTTGTGATGAGGCTCGCTGGCTGGCGATGTGGTGGGAGGCATTCCCCGAGCCAGGCCAGATCGCGTTCTACAACCTTCTGTGCCAGGCTCTGGTGGCGAAGCAGGTTACGGCGATCCGAAGCCCAAACGGTGTCCTGATCCTGAGGGGTACCCGCGGGGCGCTCGCTCGCTTCATTCGTCACTCCGACTTCCTGCGGCAAATCCGCGAACTTGACACCGATTCCCGGCCCCGTCGGCTCGGTGGAGCAGTTGCGGAAGCGACCGCGCAGGTCGAAGTGGCTGACGACGAGCTCGTCACGGCCTGAAGTAGGTAAAGGGTGCGCCGCCCGGCGAACAGATCCACGCCCCGCGTGTTTCTGCAGCCGGATCGGCGCACCCTTTACCCCTCTCTGCCCTTTCCCATCCCCCTCACCTTCCGTTACTACGACTTAGCACGCAGCTCGACGCTGGTGCAATCATCGTACTGATGAGCTCCATTAGAGCGAATAACGGATTTGGCCCGCTATGTGCGGGGTCAAAAGACACTAAATCAAGCTGATAATAGCTGCAATGCCCGCCGCTGCCATTACGGCAGTCGTCAGCCAGCCAACGAAAGTGGTGAGCGGCCTGTTACGCCAGTGCCCCATGACCTGCTTGTTGCTGGAGATTTTGACGATGAAGAACAGTATGAATGGGGCGACTAAGCCATTAGCCACGGCCGAATAGATCAACGCCTTGATAGGATCCAAGCCGATAAAGTTTAGTCCTAAGCCCACCAACATGGAAAGGATGATGATGCCGTAGAAGGCGTAGGCTTGGTTGAGCCCGCGGTAGAGTCCTTCACGCCACTGCAGGCTTTCGGCTATGGCGTACGACGATGAACCAGCTAATACGGGGATGGCCAGCATGCCGGTACCGATAATGCCGATGGCGAACAAAAAGTAGGTCGCATTGCCGGCGAATGGCTTGAGCGCTTCGGCTGCCTGGGCGGCCGTCGCGATATGGGTGATGCCGTGCGGGAACAAGATGCCGCCACAGGCCGCGATGATAAAGAACATCACCAGGTTACTGAGCAGCATACCGCTCCATACGTCGATGCGCATGCTTTTGACCTCCATCGGACTGGTAGCACTTTGGCGCTCGCGCAGCGTCGTTTTCCCCTGCAAGATCTGCTCCTCTACTTCCTGGCTGGTCTGCCAAAAGAACAAATATGGTGAGATGGTAGTGCCAAGTACGGCGGTCATGAGCAGGAGCGTGTCCTTATCGAACGTGATGTGCGGGATCAGCGTGTGGTAAAGCGCCGAGCCCCACTGCAGATGTGCAAGTATCGATGAAACTACGTAGCTCAGCAGCACCAGTGCCAGCCACTTAAGGTATTTGGCGTAGCGTACGTAGGGTGTGAAAATCTGCAGTAGCAGGCTGATGAGGGCAAAGGACACCACGAGCCAGCTGAAATTTAGACGGGGGTTCAATAGCTGCACGCCTTTGGCCATGGCGCCCAGGTCGGCACCGATGTTGAAGGCATTGGCTGCAAACAGCAGCAGCGTGGCAAGCCGTAGGACCTTTCGCGAGTAATGGACCCGGATGTTGCCAGCCAGCCCCCTGCCCGTTACTAGCCCGATGCGGGCGCACATCTCCTGTACCGCACTCATCAGCGGGAAGGTCCACAGGCTGAACCAAAGCATGCTGAACCCATATTGGGCGCCGATCTGGCTGTAGGTGGCAATACCCGACGGGTCGTCGTCGCTCGCCCCTGTCGTCAGGCCCGGTCCCAACATGTACCAGTAACCTTTGGCCTTCTTGACACTGTTTTCCACTGGCGCGGCATGCAATATCTGGTTGCTGAGCTGCACTGTCTTGTCGAGGGCGACTGCAGGCATCTCCACGCCTCTCGTCAGCAAAACATCCGCAGAATATTCTTTCTGCAAGAGACTGGGTTCGGGCGGCGGAGCCGGTCTGGTCGGTTTTGGTTTGTTCATCCGTTAAGCGCTAGCTGTATATCGCATATTGTAGCAAACTTCCAGCCTAGAGCTGTATTTAGATACGCTGCCCGAAGTAGTACCAGAAGTGGTGCAGGATCTCTGCAATGATGATCAGGAACCATAACACCAGGATGTCGGCATGGTGCCGCTTGATGAACCGGCCAGCCGTACGCAACCGCTCAGGCACGCGGAGATTGCCAGCGTAAAAGTTATACAGGGTCAGATACCAGAATATTGTTGTAATTGCTACATCAACACTCAAGCACCATGGGCAGAGTGCCCGGATGCGGTACATGCTTTCGAAAAGCAGCCAGTAGGCAAAAATGAACCCGAAGGTCAGACCGGCCTGGGCCCCGAGCCAGAACCAGCGCTTGAACCGGGCGCCAGCCAGCATAGCCACGCCCATGGTCAGGATAACCGGGAAGCCGATGAGGCCGATGTAGGTGTTCATGAAACCGAAGGCGTTCGCCTGCTTGCTCTTCATGACGGAGCCGCAGCTGATGATAGGATTCAGGTCGCATATGGGTTGGAAATTGGGGTTGGTGGCCAGTTCGAATTTGTCCAACGTGATGGCATATGATGCAATGATGCCGATAATCCCGCCGATGATAAGTATCCATGGCAGGAAGCGCGCGAGGTGTTTGAGTGGTGTTTTGGCCGATGTAGCAGCAGCGGTCGGCTGCGATCCAGCTATGGCTGGTCGTGTTGATGATGCAGTTCGCGCGACTGCTTTTGTGGTAGGTCTGGATGCTGCCCGTTTAGCCGTCTTGGATGATTTTTTGTGTGCCATGCGTAAGTCTCCTTCTATTCGCTGCAACTGCCGGTACCGTAAGTGGTCCGAGATTGTTCGGCGGTAGCGAGCTCGCTTGCCACCTGATGTCCCGTCAGGGCATAGCCGACATTATTGTACGTGGTGCTAGTGGCGAAGACAATGCCGAGCACGGTCCCATTCGCCGCTACGAGTGGACCGCCCGAGTTGCCGGGGATAATCTTGGCCTGCACCGAGTACACATCGCGCGTGGTCGAACCCTGGCCGTATATGTTACGGCCATAAGCGTCGAAATGGCTGATGACAGCAGCGGGCTGCGCGTCGAAATCACCACCGCCTGGATATCCAAGTACTACGCCGGGCGTACTGTCTGGTTGGTCGTCGCTGCTGATGTGCAGTGGCCTACCTGCCAGATCCGCTACCCGCAGCACTGCCAGGTCCACGTCCGGGTCGAACCAGATGACGCGTGTGTTGTGTACGCCGTTGTCGTCGATAACCTTCGGATGTTCCACGCCCGCGATGACGTGAGCATTGGTAGCGATCAGGTCGTCTGCAACCACGAAGCCGCTACCTTCCACGATGCCGCCGCAGCCGGTGCCTTCCAATTTGACGACAGACGGCCGCACACTGTCCACGATATTCGCGAACGTGCCCAGCTCTGGTACTTTGGTGCTGCCTGGGTTCGGCTCCAGCCCGCGGAAGACCTGCGGGAAGCCGTTGGGGTCAATGAGTTTGTTCAGGCTGCTGATGACCTTGGTCGCAGGTGGCAGGTTACTATCTAGTAGCCCCAGGATGCGTGAACTTTTGATGGCTTGCTGAAAGCCGCTGGCAGGCGCAAGTACCAATATTGCCGCTCCAAGCCAGATGGCGAACAGCAGCGTGGCGGCTGCCATCACCGACCCCAGCGAACCGTCAAACTTGTTGAGCGATTCACGCTGTCCGAGCCGCTGCTTCAGGCGGATGCCGGCGATTTCTCCCAAGGACATGGCCATGAAGCTGCAGACGAGCACCACAAGCAGGCTGGTCAGCGATTTGTTCAGCGCACCATGCACGTAGCTGACGATGAGATTACTCAGCTGTGAACCCAGGAACAGGCCCACGATGAAACCGATGGTCGAGCCTGCCTGCCGGATAAGGCCGATCTGGTAGCCGCGCGTCAGTGAGCTGATGGTAAAAAGTACGATCAGGACGTCTATGAGGTTCATAGGCGGCTACGACGCTCCGCGGATAATGCTCACGAGTAGTACCAGTAGGCCGAAGCCTATGCAGTACCAGCCGAAAGGCTTCAGCGATTTGGTGCGGAAGTATTTGTCCAGGAAGCGTACGGATACATAGGCGCCGACGCCCGCCAGCAGGCTGCCCACTAGGATCTGCCCGCGGATGCCGTCATTGGCGCTGCTGAGTACCATGGGCAGTTTGTAGATGCCTGCGCCCAGGATGATGGGCGTTGCAAGCAGGAACGAAAAGCGGGCGGCGTCCTGGTGGTCCAATCCGCTCCGCAGCGCGGCAAGCATGGTGATGCCTGAACGCGAGATACCGGCAAACAGGGCGCCGATCTGTGCAACGCCGATGAGTACAGCCCGCTCGATGGTAAGATGGTCGCTGACAACCCGGGCCGTCTTGCTGGCCGCCAGGTCGTCCGTATCGGCTCCACGGCGTCGGCGAGGACGATTGAGCTCGGCGACGGCAACCAGCCGGTCACCCTTGATGAGCATGATGCCGTTCAGGATGATAAAGATGATGGCAAAGAAGGCGCTCGCGAAGGTTGCCCGGAGCTTGTGCTCGAATACCATGCCGAACAATGCTGCTGGGATGGTGGCTGCGATGAGCAGCCAGGCCAGCTTGGCGTCACTGTCGGTTCCGACCTTACGCACCCGTACGCTGCGGACGAAACCTTTCACGATCCGCACCCATTGCCCGCGGTAAAAGATGAGTAGCGCGATGGCTGTTGCGACGTGCATCATGATGAGCATCGTCAGGAAGGCGCCGCTGCCGCCCTGCTGCTGGTCGCTGAGGTTGTGCCAGCCAAAGAGGTTTGCAATCAGTACGGAGTGGCCCAATGATGATACAGGAAAGAGCTCTGTCACCCCTTGTAACAGTCCCAAGATAATCGCTTGGAAGTATGTGAGCATATCGTATAGTGTAGCACGCTAGGAGGGCTGTCCGGCTGCGTGCGACTTTTCTCCAGCCGGAGCGCAGCCGGCTTGCTATACTGGAAGGTAATGAGCGTTAGGATGCTTCGTGCCGGCCGTGCCGCGGCTGGATGGTTTGCTAGCAGTATGGCCTGGCGCCTGGTGCTTGGGTTGTTTTTGGTTGAAGCGCTTTGGCTCGTATTCAGCGCCCAGTATCCGATGGCATTCGACGAGAACTATCATTTCGGGCTCATCCAGCTGCATGCCAGGCAATGGCTGCCCTTTTTTACCGCCCAGCCACATGATGCTTCGGTGTTCGGAGCTGTGGTGCGTGATCCGTCCTATCTGTACCACTGGCTGATGAGCTTCCCCTACCGGCTTATCTCGGGGCTGACGGATAGTCAGACGGCCCAGATTATCTTCCTGCGGCTTATAAATGTCGCCTTGTTCGGCAGTGCATTGCTGCTGTACCGCAAAGTACTGCGTCGTATCGGCGTATCGGCTGCGCTGGCTACCGTCTTGCTGGCCGTGTTCATCCTGGTGCCGGTGGTGCCATTCTTAGCTGCCCACATCAATTACGACAACCTATTCGTGCTAGTGGTTCCTCTCGCGGTTCTGCTCGCTTTCCGGCTGATGGACAGCCTGCGCGAAAAGCGGGTTGACGCGGCCGCACTACTGGGCTTGCTTGCAACGGTTCTACTCGCCTGTCTTATCAAGTATCCGTTCCTGCCTGTCATGGGTGTGACAGGCCTGTTCGTGCTGTGGCAGCTGTGGCGCGCCAAGTTGCTCAGCACGCTTGGTCTGCGCGAATTTGCCGCCAGTTTCGGGACGCTGCGACGCTGGAAGCAGGTGGCGCTGGTGGCATTATCTTTGGTTGCAGTGGGGCTGTTTGCCGAGCGCTATATCGGCAACGTCGTTACCTACCACAACCCATTACCGGCCTGCGATGCAGTCATCAGCCAGAACGAATGTGAGCGGTACGGACCCTATGGCCGTGACCATGTGTATGCGCAGGAAAAATCCACCACATTCCATGCAAATGTGTTCAGCTACCTGTGGCAATGGGTATACGGCATGTGGTACCGCCTGTTCTTTGCCATAAGTTATGATTACACCACCCGACCGCCATTGCTGGCTATCAGCGTGGTTTCTATTGCGGCGGCAGTGCTGATGGTGACAGGCATCGTACTGCGCCTCCGGCCGCTGTTTGCACAGAAACCATACCGGCAGCTGGTTGGATGGCTGGTGCTCGGATACGGCGCAGTGCTGTTCGTGGACGGGTTCAGCGCCTACAAGAAGACCGGGCAGCCGGTGGCTATCAATGGCCGCTACCTTATTCCGTTCCTGCCCTTCCTGTTTGCTTTCGGCGGCATTGCCTGGGCACAGATACTGCACCGATACCAGTATTGGCGCGCTGGTATCGCAGGGTTAGTTATAGGAGTATTCCTGCTGCAAGGTGGCGGTACTATGACATTCATCATCCGCTCTGGTGACACCTGGATGTGGAACAATGCTACGGTGCGCAGTGTGAACCGCACTGTCCGCAGCGCTGCCTGGCCGTTCATCATCGGCAAGGGCATTTACTAAACTCTAGTTCAAGCGAGCGTGCTACTTGAGTAGTTGACGCTTGGTAATCTCCAAGTCGTCCTCGATGAGTGAGCGATTGATGCGGATGAGGTCGGCGATGACGCCGAGCGTAAAGGCTATAAACGCCGCGGTGAGCAGTACAGTGCCGAAGATGAGTGACTGCAGATGATGGGTCCCATTCTGGTGCTTTACGAAGTACAGGAAGCGTACGAACGGGATGAGGCCGGTGAGCAGCGTTGCCCAGCCCAAGGTGGCAAATACAGTCAGCGGACGGTACATGATGAAGGCTCTGATGATAGCAGCGCCGGATTTCATGATGTGCTCGGCCGAGCTGTTGAACAAGCGTGATTCACGGGTCTTGGGATTGACCGTGATCTTTACGCTGACGATCTTCATGTGTTTGTTACCCGCCTGGATGATCGTCTCCATGGTGTAGCTGAATTTGGTGACGATGTTCAGCTTAAGTGCTGCCTCACGGCTGTAGGCACGGAAACCGCTTGGTGCGTCAGGCACGTCGGTACCGGCGGCCAGGTTGAGTACCCAGGTCCCTAACCGCTGCAGCAGCTTCTTGGCGGGTGAAAAGTGGGCGATCTGCTGCACCTGGCGATCAGCAATGACCATGTCGGCCGCACCGTCCAAGATAGGACGGACTAGATCTTTGATGAAATTCCCTGGATATTGATGGTCACCGTCGGTATTGACGATGATGTCGGCGCCGTGCGCAAGGGCGTACTGCACGCCATCCTTAAAGCCCTGTGCCAGGCCCCGCCGGCCGGGATGCATGACAAAATGCTTAACGCCATGTGCGCGAGCGACTTCTACGGTACGGTCGGTGGAGCCATCATTGATGACAAGTACTTCAATACTGTCGATGCCGGGGATCGACCGAGGGATGTCTTTTAGAACAAGCGGTAGTGTTTCCTCCTCGTTCAGACACGGAATCTGAATGAACAACTTCATATCTTCAGGATAGCATACCTTATCGTATCTGTAATTTCGCTGGAAATAAAAAGTCCCGGTATACCGGGACTTTTTTAGGGAGCACCGTGCGCGTAATCTAGTACGTGCGGCGGTTGCTATCCTCGCGTGGCTTGAAGTCACGGCGAGGTGGGCGAGCTTCCATAGGGCGAGCTTCGCTCACGATGAGGCTGCGGCCTTGCATGTCCTGACCGTGGAGCTTCGCAACAGCTTCTTTGGCGGCATTGTCGTCTTCTAGTTCGACAAAGCCGAAGCCTTTGCTGCGGCCCGAGTCACGGTCCATGATTACCTTGGCTGATATGATGGTGCCGAAGTCCTTGAATAGGTCTTCGAGCGCCTGGTCGTCTACTGCCCACGGAAGTGAGCCGACGAAAAGTTTGGTTGCCATAGCGGTTGCTACGTCCTTATCTTCTGGTCAAATGGAGGTAAGTCTTCCGCATGGTAGCCTTAGCTGCGCCTCAATAACCTAATTACAATTACAATCTCTAGAACCATAGTTGCTTTGGTTGCCCTGGCACTATCGCAGCTTTCTAGTGGTCGCATCATATCATGTTCTAGCTTTTACTACAATATATGCCAAGTCTCCCTTATGTCGCCACCCCTGTAACTAAGCTGTAAGATTTCTTGCAGCCTACCCCAAGTATGAGCGGTTACGCTACTAATGTACCAAGCACGCCCGGGTGCCCTCACCACCCGCGCTGGCCGTACGGACATATTAACCATAGGGGGCTCGCAACAACTATGAAACGACTCAGTATCATATCAACACCAACAACTGTGGACGACTTACTAAACATGGATTCCGACAATTTTGAAAACTCGTGGCAGTTACGTGCTGAGCGTTTACAGACCAAGCAGCTCCGCAAGTTCCGGCGCCAGATGGCGTAGCTTCCTCGTTTAATCGTATCCCCTCCCTGAAATCACCCCGCTTCCGGCGGGGTGATTTCTAAAGGTCTTTGTCCGGCTGCCTTAGACATCAGCCCTGCCATTGATGTATCCGTTGTGCTCCAGATAGAACACAATCTGCTGTGCCTGGACCGGCATAGACCCGCCTATCCTACGGATACAAGCTGAAGGAGGGCTGCTACTGCAGCTTTTCGTGGAGCTCTTTGATGACGGTGAACTGTTCTTTGATAAGCTGCAGCTGTTCTTCGTTGACACTCATCAGCGTCTCGATCTCTTTCTTGGCGCGGAGGTTGGTTTCATAGTCGTGCTGGGCCATAGCGGCGGCTATGGCGTCCTGGCGCTTAGCGGCGATGAGCAGGATAGCACCCTGGATAGCGGCCAGCATGCTCAAGAACAGGTTGAGCAGGATAAACGGATACTTGTCCCAGTGGTGGAAACTGTCGGCGCTGTTCAGGTACGCCCAGGCAGCCAAGAATATCAGGAACGTAATCACGAATGCCCAGCTGCCCATGCCATTGCGCATGGCATCGGCGGCTTTCTGGCCGACAGTCAGATTTTCTTTTGCCTTTTTATGCCAGTTGTAAATAGCCATCTTGTTGTCAGTATAGCATTACGCTCGCGGTTTTATATCCTGGGCGCTACTCAGCCACTTCGTAGAGCGCTGCGACGTACATACTTTCGGACCATCCGAGCGGTGTGTTCTCGTTGGCTTTGTTACTGTGGCTGAAATAGAGCTCTGGGATTTTGCCATCGCGGGTTATGGTGGCGGTGGCCTTGTCCAGGTATTCGCGCGCCTTTTCCATGTTGCCGAGGCGTTTGTAGCAGATAGCAAGCCAGCTCAGGCCGAAACACCACTCGGCTTCCTCGCTATAGCCGTCCGGGTTAGCATTGTAGTACTCGTCGAACTTATAGCGCAGCACGCCCTTTTCGCGTTCCAGGTGGTACACCAGATTGTCGACGATCTGCTGTGCCATAGCCTTGTCGACGACGTCGTAGGGATAGATAAGCGACAATAGTGCCAGGTCAGTAAACTTAGTTTCGGACTCGCGCGGCAGTAAGGCATCGAGCGCCTTTTGTCCCCGGTCGATGGCGTCCTGGTCCACATCGAACCCGCCGGCTGCCTGCCATTTTTTGAGCCCGGCCAGCACTGCGCCGATGGAGCTGGCGTGGACTTCTTCGGCCTCTTCCCACATGCCATTGTCGGCGTCATGCCAGTACTCGACGTTACAGATGTAATGGAGCAGCGTCTGGACGGTGCGGCGGTCTGTGGCATTGCGGAGCATGCTATGGTTCTTGGTTTCGAAATCGGCAAGCTTGTACAGCACCGCGCCGATGGCATCATGCTGTTTGTTGCCCCAGTTTTCCCAGAATTCTTCAAGTGTCTGCGGGTTGTAGCGGGCATGGATGTACTGCCAGCTCTCGAATGGCTTATTACTGATCGCCCAGTTGATTTTCTCGACATGCTTATCGAAGATGTCGAGCAGGGTCAGGTAATCTTTGGTGACGATGTCCCATTCGCCGGCGTATTCGAACGCCAGGGCTTCATAGACATTATCGCGCAACCAGGCCTTATCGTATCCGGTCGTCACAGCTTGGTCGCTTGCCAGAAACAGGCCGCGCGGCGTGATGAGCTTGCGGAGGTTATCCAGATGCCGGGCGATGCGTGCGTCCCGGCTCATGTCGAGTTCTGCTGCCATTATGCCTGTGTCCCCTGATTGTGGTGGTGCCAGTAGTCATCATGCACCTGACGGTCGTACAGGAACCCAAGGACACTGTCGAGAATCGGCTCGGTGGCGTGCCCGTTGTGCAGCTCAGCCCGCAGCGTCGCGGCCTGCGCCTCGGCATGGAACAGGTCGGCGGCAACTTCCAGGTGTTCGCGAATGGTATCATCGTCCGTGAGCTCCATTTCGGTACGGATGGTGGCTTCGGCGGCCTGCGCCTCGGCGATGGGAGACGTGCAACGGTCGCAGAGGCCATAATCTCCGAGCTTGAGCATATGTCCGCCGTAGTCAAATGTTTCTGCCTTGGGCAACGCTGTCAGCGTTTTTTGGATAATTTTGAGCGCTTCACCAGCGGCGTGCGTGACATCGGGGTCGTCGGAATGGGGTTTGATCATAACTGTTTATTTTTTAGGTTTACTACTCGCAGTATAGCACACGTAACATAGGCATTTGAACAACCCATGTGTTCACTGCACCGCCACCCGTTTACGCCCACTGCGCTCCATCAGGGCGGCGGTAAGCGTTATGGCGCCCACTCCTGCGCCGATACCTAACCATGCTGCAACAGGCAGCGTGTGTATGTGTCTGGCGCCTACCCGCGCAGGATAGTGCATACGGAAATCCGGGAATGTACCAGCCTGGGTCGGCTTACCTGCAAGGGTAATGGTGTAGGCGCCGGAATCGGGAAACGTAAAGGTATTCTCACTGACGCTTGAGCCTTGGTTGGCAACGGTGCGCGTAGCGATGGTACGGCCGGCCAAAGCAAACGATACGGTACAGATACACTGGTTCAAGCTGAACGTGCCTACTACGTCTTCGAACGTAAAGCGGTAGTGGGTGGGCTGGCCGGCAATGGGCTGGTCGTCGGGCTCGATATGCAGTTCCACGCCGATGTTGCCAGCGGTGCGGAAAATGTGTGCGCTGGCTGCGGCTGGCAGAGCCAATAGAACAACGACAGTCAGGGTCGAAATTACAATGCTGATACTGCTGCGCTGCATAGTTTCAGTGTAGCAGCTACTGGCGTGCCAAAAGTCAAAAGTCGGCTATGACCAGTTTTTTCATCTGCATCATGTGCTGGAATGCATCGGGCCGCTGCATGAGCTCATCCATATTTTCGGGTACGATCTGCCAGCTGAGCCCATACTGGTCCTTACACCAGCCACACTGCTCTGCTTCTGGCACGCGTGAAAGCTTCTCCCAGTAATAATCGATCTCGGCTTGGTCTTTGCAGGTCACCATGAATGAAACAGCCTCGGTAAAGTGGAATTCTGGTCCTGCATTGATTGCCAGGAACCGGTTATCACCCAGCATAAAATCAATCATCAGCTCCTTGCCGGCCATATCTTTTTGGAAGTCGGCCAGTCCCTCGGTTGGATAGTATGTGGTTTGGGTAATGGTGCTATTAGGGAATACAGAGGTATAAAATTCGACTGCTTCTTTAGCGTTGCCGTCGAACCATAGGTTGGGAGTTATTTTTTGTACCATAGCGGCCTTTCTTTTAAGTAATTCCTATCATAACAAAACCTGCCTGCCAAAAATGGTAAGATTTCTTGCTTGACAGGGCTATGTGTCTGCGACGGTAGGCTGGAGCAGCAGGCCGCTTTTGGAAACCTCAGGTTCAGAGCACAAATTGCGGTTCCAGCAGCACGGACGGCGCATGCCGGATTCCAGCTTAGAACACGCGACGGCGATACGCTTGGCGCGTGTTTCGGCACTAATGGTCCCCCGCGACCAGCGGATCCATTCCCAGCGTGCCATCGGCGTGATGCGTTGCCACAGCTCGTAGGCTTTCGGATGTGCATCGAGTGCCTTTTGTAGGTCGGCCGGTACGATTGGCTCGGGCCAGTCCTTGGTGGGCTCCAGGGTGACTTCTATGGTGTCTCCTGCACCGGCTTTGGCGGCAGCGAGCAGTTTTGTATCCGGACTGAACCAATGATTCCAGTCGCCATCGGGCTCTAGCGGTGTTTGGAACGGCACGCCGTTCACCGTGCCTTTGACCATGGTTTGTCCCCGGGAAGGCAGCTGTGCGCTCGCCTCTTTTGGCAGATGCAGGATAGTCCAGCCGTTGATGGTATACAGGGTGGTTTTAAAATGTATGGCTGCCATAGCGTGCTTGTATGATACCAAACTGTGAGGGTTTATGCGGCCATGACCTAGGCCAGATGGTTCCCGCCAGTTACGCCCAGTAGCTCACCGGTGATATAGCTGGATTCCTGCGAAGCAAAAAAGACGTACGCGGGAGCGACTTCTACCGGTTGTCCGGGCCGGCCAAGCGGTGTGTTAGCGCCGAACTGCTCCAGTTTTTCCGCTGGCTGTCCGTGGCTGGGCTGGAGCGGTGTCCAGATAGGGCCTGGCGCCACGGCGTTGACCCGGATACCCTTATCGGCCACTTGCTTCGCAAAGGCCTCAGTAAATGCCTTGATGGCTGCTTTGGTCGGCGCGTAATC
This sequence comes from Saccharimonadales bacterium (SeqCode), assembly GCA_035479715.1. Classification (GTDB taxonomy): domain Bacteria; phylum Patescibacteriota; class Saccharimonadia; order Saccharimonadales; family UBA4665; genus JAJZCD01. The sequence continues at coordinate 21,706 of DATIIK010000018.1, forward strand.
AAGCAGTGTCGGCGACGGCTGGTAGGCCTGAATCGAGGAGGTGTTGATAATGCTGCTCCCTGCGGGCATATACGGCAGCGCATATTTGCAGAGCCAGTACATTGCAAATACATTCACCGTGAATGTCTGCTGCAGCTGTTCGGTGGTAAGGTCGGCGATGCTATTCACGGTAATCTGTTTACCCGCTATGTTTGCCAAGATGTCTAGGCCGCCGAGCTCCTGCACAGTCTGCTCGATAAGTTGTTTGCAGAATGATTCATCGCTGAGGTCACCCGGGATAGCAATGGCCTTCTGTCCAGTGGCTTTGAGTACTTCCATGACCTCTGCGGCATCAGACTCCTCCTGCGGCAAATAGGTGATGACGACATCAGCGCCTTCGCGCGCAAAAGCGATTGCTGCGGCTCGGCCGATGCCCGAGTCTCCGCCGGTTACGAGCGCCTTCCGCCCTTTCAGCCGTCCGGTGCCCGTGTAGCTTTCCTCACCGTGGTCAGGACGCGGCTGCATATCCCTGGCAAGGCCAGGTTCCGGCTGCATTGGTGTATCGAATGGTTGCTTTGGGTGCTGCCCGGTGGGGTCTTGCATGGTGGTTTGGTCTTTCGTCATGAGTGCCTCCTTTGCTTAGGTCTGCCATGTGATTGTGTACTGCGTTTGTGTCCTTGTTCCATCTTTCGCTTTTCCTGCTCCAAATCAACATCACTGTCTTCTTCGGCAGTCAGTAGATCCTTGCCGGTGATATCGAGTTTTTTCATGATGGCGTCCAGCTTGATATTCGACGCTAACTGGTCACGATTCTGGGTGTTCTGGATGATGAATACCATCAGGAATGTAACGATAGTGGTACCTGTGTTTATGATGAGCTGCCAGGTATCGGAGAAGCCGAGCAGTGGCCCACTGACGCCCCAAAGAAGCAGAATGATAAGGGCGATTACGAATACCCACGGACGGCCGATTGCTTCTGAAACGGCACTCGTAAAGCGAGTGAATACATCGGTCCTACGACGCTGTGGCATATGCTTTCTCTGCCTCCTCTTTGGTCGGTACGCTCTCAGTATAGGATCGATTGTGCGCAGCTGTCTGTTAGAAAAGGCACTTTGGCTGGAGGTGTAGTGGCATCATGCCGCTGCTTCAGGTTCGGCTACCTCCAGTTGTCCAGAGTAGTTCTTAGCGGACTCGTGGCTGATACGAAGCCGAGTATGGTAGCAAGCGGGCAATGCCGATCACTCTTATGGGTGACAGTGCTTTGAACATATGTAGTTCTCCTCTAGTTTTCGACACAACCACGGAGCAGTATGCCATGCGGCTGCCGCACGGCTTTGCCACCTGGAGCTGCGACCGTCATCGTTTGTCCGGCTTTGATGTGTATGTCGGTATTGAACTGGCAGGTAACGCTGTATGCATGCGTACCAGAGAATGTAACTGATGGACTGCTACCGTCTGAGATGGATGCTACCCGTGCACTAAAGATCAGCGCGGAGTCACCGTAGGTGCTATAAAAATTATCATGCTGCATGGCATCGCCCAGCTGTGCTACTGCTACGTGCCTGATATCGGCATTCTGGCGTGCATGCAGGCTACCGAACCAAAATGAAGCGGCGCTGGCACATACTACGGCGATGGCCACCGCTCCTACTAGTAGTTTAAAATTGCGTGTCATACATATACCCTTTCCGTCTGTTACGTGCTCCTTTGCTGCGCTGAATGGCAGATTTACTATCGTTCTGCACCAGATAAGCGTACGTCCCGCCCAACTGGGCGTGTCATCCAGCATGTCGTCGAACGTTTGTTCCATGGTGGCTGCGAAGTGCTGTCGGAACACGGTGGGATACAGGTGCAGCAGCATGCCGTACAGGCTTGATGTGGGTTTGTGCCTAGTAGCTGATCCCATAGAGTATCTCCAGTACTTGCCGCTCTTGTGCGAGCGTAATGGTGTTGCGGTAATAATCTAGCTCTGCGACCAGCGCAGTCCTGCCTTTTTTGGATAGGCGGTAATAACGGCGGCGGCTGTCTTCGGTTTTCTCTACTTCTTCGACAAGCTTCTGCTCAAGCAGCTGTTTGATGCTGGTATACAGCGGTCCTGGTCCGAGGTGTATCTTGCCGTTGCTGTCTTCGGCCACCTGTTTGATGATCTCATAGCCATGGCGTTCGCGCAGACTGAGTGCGAGCAAGATGCTGAACGCTACCTGGGGCAGTTGGTTGTGTGTCTTAGTCATACTTCCAAGATATATCTAAATTAGATATATGTCAACACTGCTCATTTGGGCAGTTTGGATGTAGCAAGCATATTCACCATGCTATGATACAAAAGAACACATCCTAACCCATGGAACCGTAATGGGCAGAGTAACTAAAACAAAAACACGGATCGCCAAGCTACCGAAAAAACGCACGTCCCTGCGTTGGCAGCCTACATGGCGTGCTCCTCTGCCGGTACGCCTGCGGGTGCTTTTGCTGAGCTCCTGCTTGCTTATAGGACTTGCGTGGATCGGCGCAGTACAGGCTACCCACATCGCAGCGTCCAAATATGTCCCGGTCCATTCCACGTACGCAAAATCGATGTATGACGTGGCTGACGCTCTCTCATCCCGGCCGGCAAGTACATTGGTAGGGACGAAAGCTATGCTCAAAGTCCTGCACCCGACATTGGGTGCCAAGAGGCAGATATTCATGCTGGACACGTGCCCTTCTATGAACGATGCGGTCGTCACGCAGCTGCCAAAACGCAGCATCGCAGTGCTGGTGAATATTAATAGTACCCCCGGAAAGCATCAGTGTACCCTGGAGCAGATCGTGAGCGCGTACGGTCGGCCGAATGCAAGTGTGACACTTGTGGGCAGTTTGGTTGCACCCCGGCAGGTGCTGCTGTTCTACGACAATGGTCCGGGTCTTTCCGGTCCGGTGCAGCCCATATCTCCCCCGCAGGCTCCGGCAACCGTAGTTCCCACGACGCTCTCTACGCTTCCTGCAGCAACCTGTGCCGGCAAGACTATTCTGAGCTTTGTCGCTCATCAGGATGATGACCTGCTCTTTATGAACCCCGACCATCTCCATGAGTTCCGTGGCGGCGACTGCATGCGGACGGTATATCTGACCGCAGGGGACGCCGGCCAGCGTAGCGCGTACTGGCTAGGGCGGGAAAAGGGCGCGGAGGCCGCCTACGATACTATGATGGGCCATGGTTCGTCGCTGTGGCTGGAACGGTATATCATGGTTGCTAACCACGAATATATCAAGATGGCCACACCCCGAGGCAACCCGAACATAACGCTCGTATTTCTCCATCTGCCTGATGGGAATGTACCCGGTAGCGGATTTGCACGGACGCACAATCAGAGCTTAGCGAAACTGGGAGCAGGTAGTATTGGCACGGTAGACACTGTGGATGGACAGTCCCACTATACAAAGGATGAGCTTACGAATCTGCTGGTGCGGCTGATGCAGTTCTACCACCCGAATCAGATTGACACGCAGGCGCCGCTCAATGCGGGTGCCACCGGAGCAGAACACAGCGACCACATGACTACCGGTCAGCTGACCACCTCAGCGCGCATGCTGTACAGCCAGAATGTGCCGCTGCTGTACTACACGGGGTATCCGATCTCATTGTTGCTCCAGAACGTAAGCGGGCAGGATCTGGTGGATAAAACGAAGGCGTTTTATGCGTATGCCCCACACGATAGTCTGGCCTGTGTGAATCCGGCTGATTGTGCTACCGATGGTCCTTATGCCACATGGCTCATGCGCGAGTATAGGTATATACCCGGTGACCCACTGATAGCAGCCCCAGGGCCGGTCGCTCCGCCACCGGCACCACCCGATGGTGATACAGGATCCACCGGCCCGGGTGATGGGGGAACGCCATCGTCGCACTGAGGAGTGCCTAGTCTAGGTCGTTGGAATGGACGATCTCGACCTCTTGCCGAGTGCCCCAGCCCGTCTGATACCAAGTCACCAAGGCGTACAATCGGAGACCCCGGAGCACGATAATGGACCACACCGTTGCAAAAGGAGCTAGGACGAATATGAAGAGCTGGCTCCGGTTGCTCATATCGGAACGCTTGATCGCGAAGTAGCGGCTACACTGGAAGTATCCAAGGATTATTGGGATCAGGATTATGGGGAACGGCGGGGCCGTATGGCGCAGCAGGGGTATAAATACCAGAAGCTGCAAGAAGACGATCGTTGCCATCGCAAAGACAGCCCAACCAAGTACTTGCCGGAAGAATCCCCAAGAAAAGACAGGCAGATGCTTTATGCGCCACCACGCACGTATGAACGAGCCGCGCATCCAGCGAAGCTGCTGGCGTACATGATGACTCATATTTACCGGCATATCGGCAAAGACCATAGCTGTTGGTTGCTGGACAGTTTTTCCGTGGGCCAGCGCAAAAAGTGTCAGGAAAGAATCATCCGAAAAATGGACACGCAGACCAAAAAACCTTTCATCCGTATAGCCCTTCTGTAATGCCTTATGTACGATCGGGGCGCGGTAAAATGCCAATCCGCCGCTGTTTACGATCACGGACCCTAGTTGAGACATGGCAGCACGGTCGACCAGCTGCTGGGAGGCGACAAAAAGCAGGTCGGTGATGCGGCTTAAAAAGTTCTTCTGGGCATTTTTGGCGAGGACTATTCCGGCTACTGACTGGACCTCTGGGTCATGAAAAGGCTTGAGTCCTTCTTCTACTGCGTACGGATCAAGGACACCATCTGAGTCGACGGTCACGACGATCATGTTCTCGCTATGACTGATGCTATCCAGGGCGGTGGCATGTGCCCTGCGCTTGCCCTGGTTTTCCTGATGAGTCCAAGTGGCCCTGACCCCCATGGCCTGGGTAAGCATCTCGAACCACTTCTGGGTTTCCGGGTATGTATCGTTTGAGCCGTCGTTTACCACATGGATCTCTTCCGGGGTACGGGTTTGGCAGATGATTGAGTCGAGGCACTCGCGGAGTGATGTTTCGCTCTCGTTGTATACCGGGATGATGACCGCTACATGCAAGTCTTCGTCATGCTCGAGCCGACGATGCCGAAAAGGCTTTGCAGTACTGGCAAGCAGGAGCTGCACGAGGAACAGGCCTCCGGCTGCGATATAAAAGAACCTGAATGGGACATGGTAGTCCTGTAGCATGCTCCAGTAACGCCAGGATAGCCAGGCGGCAACAGTAACAAGTGCTAGGAGGATGGGCAGAAAGCGGCTGGAGCGGTATCGACCATGCAGTCTTCCTTCCAGGTGTCGCACCGTATCGGTGATCGTTACGCCCGGTTGAAAGCACAGCTTAATCAGGAGCACTGCTACGATTACAATAGCGATAGCTACCGCCGCATAGAGTGGTGAGTTTGCCGAGAACATTATACCCTCCCTTAACCCCACCCCTACTGATACATTATGAGCATTCTATCAGCTGCAGCTGATCTGACAAATAGCCAACCGTACCAATATGGCCTTTATGGCCTTGTCGGATAAGCTTACCAAAAAAACAGAGGCGTACGCCTCTGTTCGATCTATGGCTGGAGATGGTCTAGCTGACTGACCTGGACCGTTTCGTATTGGTCATAAGCTTTAGGTTCGACATGTAGCCGGCCAAATTGGTCGTCGGATATGCACTCAGGTGGCGTAGGTGCCGTTCCACGAACGCAACCGGGTCACTCGTAGCAGATGACGGATCGGTATTGTACTGTGGGTTGTCTACCAGGTCTTGCAGTAGCTCCCGGGCCTCTTTGCAGAGATCCGACGCGTAAAAGCGCTTCTGGGCGTATGTAACAGGCTGGCCCTGCTTTGCTGAGAGCTCCTGGGCAACCTGTTCTACGGATTGTTCACTGTTCATGACTGAGCCTTTCTGCCCTTCTATGCGTACCATTGCTAGCAGCAGTTTCGCATATTTGGGAGCAGTGTAGTTTTGCAGCGCTTCGGTTTGTGCGGGGTTTACTATCCTATAGTATACGCTTATGCCAATCAGATACCTATTCTGACGGCTACTACAGGATACGAAGTAGCTTCGGCCTAGCGGTGTGAACGGCGGAAATTGTTGCCCATTGTGTTCGGGCGGTTGTTCTGGAATGAAGGCTTCGGACGGTCTTCGCGCGGGCGTGCGACGTTGACAGTCAGGGGGCGGCCATCGATCTCTTTTTTGTCCAGCTGTGCGATGGCAGCCTGGCCTTCAGCGTCAGTGCTGAATTCTACGAAGCCGAAGCCTTTAGACTGGCGGGTATCGCGGTCGGTGACGACCTGTGCTGAGGTTACGGTGCCGAACTCCGCGAACATATCGCGCAGGTCGTTATCGGACATTGTGTAGGGCAAACCTGCCACAAAAAGTTTAGTTGCCATTAGTATTGGACTCCTTGTTCTTTGCTCAAGGAACCTAATAACGGGAGATATTAGCTAGTTGCTTCCTAAAACGAAATTGATTTATTAAATACTAGGACGCCTTATACAAAACACCAGCAACTATACCTAGTAGGTAGTAGTATACCACGAAAGTGTCGTAAATCCTTTTGTTACCAAGCGGGCCTAGGGGTAGTGAGGGCCGTCGGTGGTATTGTTCGAGTCCGACGGCCCTCCGGCACTTATCTTTCCTCAGAGGAGCGCCGCATGGCGGATTGAGCGTTCATGCGGCTCAAAGCTGATGTACTTGCTCAGCGCCGTTCCGAACAGCTGGTCGAATGCCTCAGGATTTGTCTGTGGCAGGCCTGCCATGTACGGTGTGAAGCGCAGGTACAGCGGGGTGCTGCCTGCCGAACCCCAGTAGGGCTTTGTTCCTACGCCGTCGAATGTTGTCCAAGGGGCCCTGCTCAGCCCTCTGGCTATGCGTTCCGCCTTCGTCGACAGGATGGTGGTCATGTGCGTCACCCCTGTATCCTGGCCCAGCTGGCACATTTGTGCTATTAGGGCAAGGCTCAACGGCATGCCGTTACCAAGGGTTACACCGTTGTATTCGGACTCCTGGGCTATCATGGTGATATCCATGGTCCGCGGCGTGTGGCCAAGATCTGCGGGCAGTTCGCTCGCACGGATGACCCGTTCCTCGCCAATCTTCCAAGGCTTCTTCGACAGAGCTGCCCGTGTGGGCACCGAGTGTTCGGGGGAACCCCAGATTACGCGGGCCATGTTGGTGACCTTGTTGCGCGGCCTACCGTCCTTACCGGGTCGGTGATCCACGATGCCTATGAGGGCAGTGTTGGGGTATAGCTTGGCCTCTCTGTACAGCGAATAGGGGGTGTTGCGATCCTCCCGCCAGAAGACGTTCTCTTCGGTCATCCTGAGCAATGTCCGTAGCTCATCCCGGTCATCATCCGGCCATGCCACGTACACAGCGAGTTCGGGCGAATCTACCCGACGCCAATCGCAACATTGGGTGCAACTGACGTAGGTCAGGAGCCCTACGGTTGCGCTGACGGTACGTTTCTTGGCCTCGGCGGCTTGTGTTTCGGCTATGCGCTCGGCGCGGAGCCGGTTCAGCTCTTGCTGGGCGGCTTCTTTCCGGCGCCTGCCGCCAAAGAACTCCGGAATGAACCGGAACAGCCACCAATCATACCGCACCCAGCGGCTGTGGTAGGCATTGACGCCGAACGGTATGAGCGCTAGCAGCGCGATCCAGGGGATCGGCCACATCCACGCATCGGCGGGTCGGTACGGTATGACGGTCCAGGTAAAGCCGGACGGTATGGCTAGGACGATGGCGGCCGCGACCCCTCTTGCGAACGGGTGCTTTTTATTCTTGCGGGCTGACCAGCCGCTGACCAAGGCTGCACCCCCGATGTACGACGCCAGGACGAAGCCAAGTGGCTTACCCTTGCGCAGCCAGTTTCCGAGCTGCTTGTCGCGCCACTTGTCAAAATAGGTTTTAGCCCAGTTGGCAAGACGATACAGTGGCGCGGCCACCGACCAGCTTGCTACGTGTGACGGTCGTCGGGAGCCTTCGGCTTTTGGCGCGGGCTTCATAAACCCGGTTGCTATTGCTGCCAGCCCTATTCCCAACGCCGTCAAGATTGTAATGCTGACGATGCATTCCAGGATGAACTGCGGGAGTCCTTCCACGGGGATGAGCCACCGTACGAGCCAAACCGATCCGGACACTGCCAGCATTGCCGGCAGTTCCCCCCAGATCAACAGGGCTGCGATGGCGGCGATGCCGACGCTGTTCTGTGTCCAGGTGTTGCGTAGCACATTCCGTACATACTGTGGAGTTTGCATCCGTGCTCTCCTCCAACTCCAAATTGGTAAGGTGCCTCTTTAAGCTATAGCACAATAGTGTCGTATAAGCCAGGCAGTGCTAAGAGTGCGCGAGGTTCGCGCTAGGATCCTACCACCACAATAGCCGACTTTGGAATACTGTTGAAGGTCGTTGCGCTGACGGTAGTGTAGGCTCCCATGGTCGGGCTGATTACCAAGTCTCCTAGATCTAGCCCAGGCAGCGCGTAATCTGTGTCTAGGACATCAACACTATCACAGGTGGGACCTGCCAGCACACATGACTGCAGGGGTAACGGTCTTTTGGTGGCCAGCTCCTTGTATGCGAAAAACTGAGGCTGCACCTGCTCGAAAATAATGTTTGAGTATGCACCGTACACTCCTTCGTCCAGATAGTACCAGCTTTTGCCGAAACGGGTATTCTTGCCGGCGACTGATGCGACCAGCAGCATTGCCGGAGCTGCGATATATCTGCCCGGCTCTGCCAGTATGGTCATCTCCTTTTGTAGCGGCTCAATCAGTGGGCGCACTATCCTGGCAATCTCGGTAATGGTGGGCACTGCATCACGGTACAGGACGGGGAATCCACCACCGATATCAAGCACACTAAATCGTATACCTAGCTCCTGCTTGAGTTCGTCCATTAGTTGGATGGTCTCGCCTATTGCCAGGCGGTACGCCTCGGCAGTGTCTATCTGACTGCCAACATGTAAACAAAAGCCTGCCACCTGTCTGCCCGCTGCGTGTGCCCGCTGGACTAGTTGCTTCGCCTCAATGCTGGAAGCGCCAAATTTGTACGACAGGTCCGACTTTGCACCCGGATTTGTGTAGCGCAGCCGCACGAGCAGTTCGGCATCCGTAAAAGCGTCGGTAAACTTATCGAGTTCGGCCTGGTTCTCTACCACGAAGCGGCGTATGCCCGCTGCGTAGGCGCCCGCGATCTCAGCCGGTTTTTTGATCGGGTGGGTTTGCATGCAGTGATCAAGAGGAAATCCGGCAGCTTGCACGATGGCAAGCTCCCCTGCCGTTGCAACATCGAGATAGCCAGCACAGTCCTGGATCGCCTTGATGACCGCAGGATGGTTCAAGGCCTTGAGCGCGTAATAAAACTGTACACCAGGCAGTGCTACCTGAAGCGCCGTGTACTGCTTTTTTATAAGCAGTGGGTCCAATACGAAAAACGGCGCCGCGTGCTTGCCAATGATGGCGCCTAGGTGTATCCGTTCGGTATAGTGTGCCAAGTCTGTCCGAATGGTTTCGCGGATAGTCTGATCCATGCTTCTCCTGTCATTGCACCCAGAGATTTGCCATCCGGGAGGTATATATACGCAGTGATGCTTACAAGCTTTAGCGAAAAGCTACCAAGACCATCATACTACCTAAGCCGATGGGCTTTCTAGCACTACAGTGTACGAAGCGCGAATCAAAAAGCCTGGATGATTCCAGGCAGGGTTGCATAAGATTTTGTAAAAAATGAGAGCACAGTCATAAAGAAAGCTAGGGAGCTTTGAAAGCTCCCTAGCCAATGTCAGCTACTGGCTGTTGCCGCCGTGGCTATTTTCGCCGCCACGGCGTGCGGCATCCGTAGAACCGGCCGCGCCCTTGCTGCTTTTAGCCGAAGCTTTGCCACCCTTGCTCTGGATGTCGTGCTTGGTCTGTTCGTCCATGTTCTCTGATCCAAGGCCGCGGTTGCTGGTGTCGTTGTTTCCTGCCATAGTAACTTCCTCCTTTTTACGTTGGCATTCTTAGTGTAGTAAAGTCAGCGCAGTCGCGCTGTTAGGTAAGCTACGGCTATTGTGTGGAACAATTAACAATTTAGAGGGACAGCGTTTCCCCGCCGATATTCTTGGCGAAGTAGCTGTCGTGCGTGATGTAGATGATGGCTCCGCCGTAGTCATTGAGAGCGTTTTCCAGCTCTTCAATGCTTGGCAGATCCAGATGGTTGGTAGGTTCGTCCAAAATGAGCAGGTTGGGTGAGCCAACTAGCAGGCGGATCAGCTGCAGGCGAGCCTTCTGGCCGCCGCTTAAAGAGCGTACCAGTACATTACGGTCACCCTCAGGATTGAACAGGTAGTTGCCCATGTCACGTTTGATCTGTTCGTTGGTCGCTGGCAGATCTTTTTCAGTGTAGATGGATTCGATGGCATCGTAGAGCGTCATGTCCAGCAGCTCCGGGCCGATCTCCTGCTCATACATACTGATACTCAGGCTGCGGTCGCAGTCTATGGCGCCTGTACCCATGAACGTGTCCGGCCGCGTTCCTTGCTGCGCCTGGGTGATGGCGCGTACCAGTGTACTTTTGCCGGCACCATTACGCCCAACGATGTGGAGGCGCTCGCCGCTGGCGAGTTGGAACGATGTGTTCTCGAACAGCGGCTTGCCATCGTAGCCCAATGATAGGTCCGTCACTTTCAGCAGCACGCTGGCAGATTCGGCGGTATTGGTTTCATGCAGCCGGATGTTCTTGGCTTTGAACTTCTGGTAGTCGGTGGTCGTCTTTGTCTTCAGGCCCTTGGCCGATTCGCGGTCGATCCAAAAACTCGGCTTCTCGTGGTTTGCCAGGATGGCGTTCAATTCGCGCTCATATCGCTCGTAGAGCGTGACCCAGCGCGGGCCACCGGTGGCAGCGCGGGCTTTGGCGAACATGATCTGCTCTTTCAGGTTAGCGATACGTTTTTCGCTGGTGCCGAATTCGTTGATGGCGTTCGTGGTCGTGATGGCGTTCTGCGCCAGGTATTTGTCGTAGTTGCCCACATAGCTGAAGATCTTCTGGTCTTTCAGCTCCAAAATCCGGTCGACGCTTTGGAGCACGTCACGGTCGTGGGATATGACCAGCACCGAGCTTTTGACTGATTTGAGCCAATCCACGAACGCGGCTTTAGCCAGGTAGTCCATGTGGTTGGTCGGCTCGTCGAGCAGGATGATCTGCGGTGCTGCCAGCTGTATGGTGATAAGGTCGACTAGCCGCTTCTGGCCGCCGCTGAGGGATGAGAACAGATGTGCGAGCAATGACCTGTCCAGCTGGTAGGCGTCAAACAGCCGTTCCAAGGAGTTCTCTACTTCGTAGTAGCCCCGCTCAGAGAACTTTTCAAGTGCATTCGTGTAGGTGTGGATCTTTGCCAGATCGTCGCCCATGTAGTCCGGGTATGTCTGGAGGATGGTTTCTAGCCGGGCAAAATCAGGCAGGTTGGCCGAGACATGCTCAAGCGTGGTAGTACCTTCGGAATCATGATGCTCCTGTGCCGTGGCCATGAGGGTCTCGTGCTTGGAGTAGCTGACCTCGCCGTTATAGCCCTTGTCTTTGCCGGTGATGATGTTGAACAGCGTCGTCTTGCCGGTGCCATTGCGGCCCAGCAGACCGACCTTTTCGGTGTCGCCCACCCAGAACCTGGCGTCTCGCAGCAGCGGTTTTGACCCGACGGTTTTCTCAGAGATAGATACTTGTAACACGCCTAAGGATACCACGGATAGGCCCCAGGGGCGAAACGTTGCGGATATATGGGTTTCGGACGATAGCTATTTCGTCTGTTCGGGTGCTTCCGTCGGTAGGCTGAACGAGAATACGGTGCCCCGGCCGGGCGCAGAGGATTCGAGCCGGATAGTGCCGCCCATGCCCTCGACGATCAATTTAGAAATGTACAAACCGAGCCCCGTACCACGGGAGGTGTCGCGGGTTAGCAGGCTGTCGCCGGCTTGTTGGAACTTATGGAATAGTAACTGCTGGGATTCAGTGCTCATCCCTGTGCCGGTATCACTTACCAACACCCGAAGCGCCGTACCCTCTGCTTTGATGTCGACCGTTATGGTGCCTTTTTCAGTGAACTTAAGTGCATTGCCAAGCAGGTTGTAAACGACCTGCTTAGTCCGGTTCTGGTCGGCGTACGCCTTGGGCAGCATCGCGGACTTGTCATGGTCGAATGTAAATTCGGTGCCCTTCGCATGGCCTGTATTAGCCAGCTCGTGTATGACGCTTTCAATGACTTCATCCACCCTGAACGCTTCGGGCGCAAACCCCATTTTGCCTTGTTCAAGGCGTGATACGTCCAAAAAGTCGTTGACGATCTCGATCAAGCGGACGCTGGATTCATGGATGTCATCGACGATGTCCCGGAGGCTTTCATCTTTCGCCAGCTGGTCCTTGTAATACGTCTGGATCAATGAAGTATTGCCACGGATGGCAGTAAGTGGAGTGCGCAGCTCATGGCTGGCGATGCTGAAGAATTCATCCTTAGAGCGCTCCTGTACTTTCCGTTCGGTGATATCTTCTATCAGGGTAACAGTACCGAGCGCTTCGGTCGACTTGCCGGTGTCATCGAAGACAGTGATAGGGGCTATAAAGATCCGGAAGATCCGTCCGCCGTACTGGAGCTCTTTCTTTTCTATGGAATGGGCAAGTGATTTTGCCTTGACTATGTTCTGCTTGAAAGCAAATTCGCTACCCATCTTCTGGTCGACCAGTTCGGTAGTCCATGTATGGTCCATCGGTTCGATCTTACTCACGCCATCGGCGGTGACGGTATATGCGAGCAGTTGCGCGGCTACCCGGTTGAGCATGATGATGTCATCGTCTGTGCCAGTCATGATAAAGCCCACGTTCAGGCTGTCTATAGAGGCCTCCAGCCGGGCTTTCTCATCATTCAGCTCTTCTGTCCGTTCGATGACCTTCTGCTCGACGCCGGCCTTTTCTTTGTTGAGCGCATGAATGTTCTCTTTGAGCTTCGTAAGCATCACGTTGAATGCGTTCGATAACCTGCCGGTTTCGTCTTTGCGCTCAAGCAGCTCCGGGCTGATGGCCATATCGATGTTACCCTGCGTTATCTGCTCGGCGGCAGTAGTCAGCTTGTCGATTGGCTTCACAATCGCCCGGGATATCCTGATGGCGTAGATGATGGAGCCCGCAAGGGCAGCGAGATACGCGATGCTGCCGATTTGGAAATCCCTGGTCTTGGACCGGTTGACCTGCTGTTGGATGATCGTAACGTGTCTGAGCTCATCCGACAGGAAGGTATTGCCGTCTTCCTTGGCGAAGCCGTAGAGTAAGTTGGCCTTGTTATAGTGGGCCGTTTGTTCACCGCCTGTCCCGCTGCTCACAACCCCGGCGTCTATTTCGGCTTCCAGTGCACCGATCGTATTTTTCAAGCCCAAGTAGGCGGCCTTGGTGTTCGAATCGGTGATGGAAGCATCAAGCGTCCCGTAGATCTGGTCGATGGTGTGTTTCAGATCGCGGATCTTGACTGCTTCCGTTGTCCGGCTGGCAGGCGTGTTGCTGACCGCCAGCTTGTTGAATTCTGTGATGAGGCCAAATGCTGCGTCAGTCAGATGGTACTCTGACACCATATTGTCGGAAATCGCCTTATATTTGTTGACGGCGGCAGTGTACAGGGCGAATGAGAACACTCCTGCAACACCGAGTGCAAAAATCTGCACCATAAAGATTCGTAGGAGCCGTGATTGGATTGTTCTCATTGGGAGCCAGCGACCCGTTTAAATTTTTAGTGGGTTCCGTATACGTCGTTCGAGCTCAGGAATCCATCTTGTATGACAGTGGATTTGATGTTGCTGCTGACCACTGACGTAGGGTTAAGCAGGTATGATGGTACATCTTTCCGGCTGTTATTTACGGTACCGGTAGAACGAGGTGTCTGGCCTTTTGCAAAGCCGAGCGCTATGTCTATGGCTTTATCGGCTAGCAACTGGATCGGCTTATATACTGTGACGGTCTGAGTGCCGGCGACGATACGCTGGACGGCTGGAAGTTCAGCATCTTGCCCGGAGACCGGAATCTTCCCGGCCAGGCCTCTCTCCTGCAGGGCTTGCACTACCCCGGATGCCGTACCGTCATTGGCCGCCACTATGGCATCGGCCCTGCCCCCGTCTGCAAGGTATTTTTTGACGTTGGCGTAGGCGACGTCCGGACTCCAGTCGGCGGAATACTGGTCAAAAACAATCTTGGCCTTTCCGGCGGATACCAGTGGCTGTAGTACGCCCATCATGCCGGTGTGTACCAGCAGTGCGTTGTTGTCGGTAGGTGAGCCTCCGATGAGCATAACATTGGGCACGGTGACGCTCTTGGGCACGGCGCTCATCACGCCTTGAGCCTCATACTGGCCAACCTTCGTAGAGTCGAACGAGACGTACATGTCCACGTCGCTGTCCAGGATGAGCCGGTCGTAGGCGATCACCTTTATGCCGGCCTTGTGGGCTTCCGCAATGGTCGGTGCTACGGCCTTGGCGTCATGGGGGACGATGATCAGCACGTTTACTTTTTGGGCGATTAGGTTTTCGATCTGGGCTACCTGTGTCTGATCATTGCTATCTGCGACCAAGGTCGTTACCGAGGCCCCATGGGCTTGGGCGCGCTGCGTCATCAGGTCCCGGTCTTTAGCCCAGCGTAGCTCCTTGAGGGTGTCCAGGGATAGGCCGATCCGATAGGTTGATGTAGTGGCTGCCTTGGCGGCTGGCTTGTGCGTTGATTTGTGCATGCTCCACCACATGATGCCACCTACGGCAGCCGCGACCAAAATGATGACCAAGACAAGGAGTGGCCATTTCTTGGTGCTCTTTTGCGGTACGGGCGATGTTGGCTCTGCAGGGGGTGTGGCCGGAGGTTGGGGTGAAGGATCTACTGCGGTGACTGGCTGAGGCTGAGGTGCCGCTGCGTTTTCTATATTGGTATCTGGCTCTGGCTGGCCAGGTTCAGGTTGATTGATCGGTTCATTATTCATCGTGCCCACCCTAGTATTAGCTTTTATATTGGATCTTGGCCTCAGTATATCACTAAGGCGTAAGCATCATTAATCAAATCTTCAGCAACTGACGATGCCCTAATACAACAGAGCACCCTAAATGAGGGGTGCTCTGTTGTACGTACTCTGTTTTGCATGCAGGTTACGATGCTAGGTATCTTGCAGTACGGCACATATGTTGCCGGCCGGGTCTTTGAACCACGCAATGTCTGGGCCTTGCTGCACACTGCGTCCGCGTAAGATTCCCTTCTCGTCCTGCGGGGCGGGCATATTCGGGTAACGTTCAAACACCACTCCTTGCCCGGCCAGCTGATCGACGGCGGCATCGATATCGTCCACCGCAAAGTTCAGGATGGTGTAGCTGGCTGGCTCATGGTTGGGCCGAGCGTATACGAAAATGGTCGCACCACTTGGCAACTGCAGGTGCAGTCCCATGGTCTCATCGCTCACGGTAAGGCCGAGTTTTTGTGTGTAAAACTGTTTTGCCTTTTCCAGATCATCTACGGCGAAGCCGCTAAATATTGTCTTTGCCTTGAGCATGGTGCACCCTCCTGTTTATAGAGCTATCTTAGCACTTATTGGTTGTGGAAGAAGGCATTCCAGGCTGCTCACGCTAACAGCTCTCTCGCATATGTTGCGGCGGCCTATCTACGGGAATGTCTGAACGTGTGTACAACAACAGCTGCAAAAAGGATGCAACCAGATACGGCTGCCAGCGCCAGCAAGTCTGTGCCTGTATCGGTGAGGATATTCTTGACGCTACTTGAGCTTGCGGTCAGGATCGCCGGTCCGGAGGGGTCGATGATGGTGCCGTCAGCAATGCCATCCTGGTCGAGTGAGCCGCCATCGGTCAGGTCATACGAAATCTTGACAGCTTGCCGGCCGCCGACGGTTATGTTGGTAATGACGGCGCCT